>CAWCAK010000008.1:0-431428 GCA_963793455.1 uncultured Bacteroidota bacterium | reverse complement strand
ATGAAGTGCATCGAGGAACATCTTTACAATACCCGGTTTCAGACCGTCTTCACCAAAAACAAGGTCAATAATTTCCCTTTTCTCATTGTCATCAAGCAGGCTAAAGCCGCCATATTCCTGTATAAAAGAGTCTTTGCCGGGATGGTTTTCTGCCATCCACTTGCGGTTCAGGTCTTCCGTAACCTTAATGTCGATAAAGTGGGCACTTTCCACATAGTTGAAACCAAATCCATCCCAATCGCGTAAGGTCTGGTCGAAATAGACTCCTGCACGGACTGCTGTAAAATCGCGGGCCTGTGCAAAGCTTTTCTGATATTGAAAAGAAAATCCTGTGAGGATCAGGATTAAAATCATTGACTTTCTCATGGTTGTATATTCCAGGTTGATTTTTTAGTTGATTCAGTCATCAGCATAAAGACCGGTACAAAACGACGAAGCAGGCAAATCCTCTCTGTTAAAAAGGGCGGCTTCAGGAGCATTTCGCCAGGCGTACCTTAATTGTAAAGGATCTGTGATTTCCGGGGAAGAAGCGATGAGCATCTCTCCATTCACTTCGATGTTTGCAGGAACAAATTTCCCGTCGGCTCCGGCGATTTCAAATTCGTTTTGTGTGGTTTCTTTTACGATTAATCCGTTTTTAGCGTGGTAGAACTGCAGGATAAGGGTACTCCTCTTTTTGCTCAAATTTCCAGGTAGAGGTCCGGAATATTCACCCACATCTTTCCCATAAGTATGTGTGAGTGCCCATAGCGCAAGCCTTTCGCCAACCTTGTCTTTATGCGACGGGTGAATGTCGCCGGGATCGCCAACATCGAGGATTGAAACCATGCCCGATTTTTGAATGGTTGCCATTGATTTCCTTTGCACATCGCGCAGGAATGATGCATTTGTGGCCCTGCCGTAATCGAATGGTGCGATTTGTACATGGTAAAACGGAAAATCAGCCCCCCATTTCGTTCGCCAGTCTGCAACCATGGCGGGAAATATTTCATGGTAAAGTTTCGCCCCCTGGTTCCAGCGTGAATTCGCTTCGCCCTGATAAAAAATAGCGCCTTTTATGTAATTAAAATCAGCATCAGAATAGTCGAAAAGCGTTTGGTCAAAGATCTCGGCCTGCAGGAATACATCCCATTCCCCTGCCAGCGTTATCGCTTTTTCAGGGTAATTTTCCGGGAAGAGGTTCATCGCATCAGCACCCGATGTATATCCGGCTTCCCCGCTCCAATCGAAAAGTTGAATAGCAATCCGATTCCTGCCGGCTTTAACCAAACTGTCATCCACATTGTATTTCCGGTTGATTTTGTAAAGTGAACCTGTTTGCGTTTCGCCAATGATTTTCCCGTTAAAAAAGACCCGGTCGTGGTCAACAATTCTGCCCAGTGTAAGCATCAGGTTTTGAGATTCCCAGTGTTGAGGTATCTCCACCTCTTTTATCAACCAGATAATTCCGTTAAAGTAGTTCAAAAAGGGTACTCCCGATTCTTCCAGGACCACAGGAAGCCGGATGCTTGCAGCATGTGCCGGGACCTCGCCTTCAGCTATTTCTGCACTGTTTTTTTCTGTGTGTTCAAGAACTTCAGCTTTGTTCTGAAATGTAAATTTCTCTACATCCACCCCTTGAAGCCAACTGGCAAGTACGGTTTCGCTTTGCCGGATGCCGGTAATATTTTCGGCATACGATCTTAATTCAGGACTTGATTTGATTAATCCAACCGGAACCCCCAACTTTTCGTAAAGGGCTTTCCCGAAATAGGAACCAACAGCCGTGAAATCTTTCACATTCTCAGGGTTGCAGATCTTCCATTCACCTTTTACCCGTTCCTGTTCGTGGATCTGTTTCACATTCCTGACCAGAAACTGCCTGATTTCAGGATAGGTGGCTGCTGCCATTTCTGCTTCATGGTTCTCAACTGCCATCGATGCGCCAAAACCTCCCATGGGCATGTTCATGTTCGACTGACCGCCGCACAGCCACACTTCACCCAACAGTATATCGGAAACGGTAATGGTTGTATCTCTTGTGGAAACCGTTAGCTGGTATGTTTCTCCTGCAGTTGGGGTATTGAGTTCCATCTTCCATTTTCCTTTCTCATCGGCTCTGGTTTGTGCTTTCTCGCCCCACGTTGTTCTTATGGCTACCGTTTTTCCCTTTGTCGCCCGATCCCAGATTTCTACAGTAGTGTCCTGTTGCATGACCATGTGGTTGCTGAAAAGGTGATGCAATTCAAGGTTGGACTTTTAAGCACTATTACATGAACAGAGCCAAATCAGAGAAAATATATATAAGTATCTGTTTTCCACGGGTGCTAAGGTAATGACAGAGGCATATGATGGCAAGCTACCGGATGGGTTCGTCTGCAAATATTATCGGGAACGTTCCCGTTCCTCATTAAAGAACTACCCGGATGAACCCGGACTGGTTAAGGGAATTAGGTACATCGGCCTTGTACTTCATACGCTCCTTCAGTGCTCCAGGCTGCCATCAATAATTCAGCATAAATTTTTTCTGTCCTGCCAGCATGTTCACCCTTTCCAGGGAATATCCGTCCCTTTTGGGGATCACAAAACTGAGCTGCACCGGCAAATGCCACGGGCTGTCCAGGATACCGGTAAAACGACCGCTCTCGTGACCGATCTCAGCAATTTCAATTCCCCCGCAGGTAAAGCTCAGGTCAGTTGCCAGGAATACCGCGGTTTTACCATCCCAGGGAAGGATCTTGATGACATGGCTGTGATGAGGCCTGACCCCTTTCAGGGCCAGATCTTCACCCCTTTTAAATATACCGAGGATCTCCTGGGACTGAAAATCAAAGGCGATAAAGGAATCCCCGCTCAGTGTCTCAATGATTTTACCTTCCAGTTTTAACGTGTAATTCTTTTCCTCGTTCGACCAGTTAATAACCGACAGCATATTCCAGTTTTCAAGCCTGTCGCAAACAGGATCAATATGGGTGATCATGGTTTGGGGGACATGCAGGTTAAACAGGTCAATTGCCCGGGAAGACTGGTTGGCGGAGGGTATGACATGCTTATAGAGCAATTGTCTGTCCTCATCAAGGGGGAAGGGTTCGGTGAAGGTGACAAGGTTGCCTCCCACAAACTGGTTGACCGTATTGGTGAAGGCCTCATCATCGGTGAAAAGTCCCCATTTCAGATGCGCGTTTTCAAAAGGCGGTTCACTGGTGTGGCGCCTTACCATCATTGCGTCGGGATCCACATGCCAGAGATCGGACATCCATGTACGGAGTATGTTCTGCCTGTACTTGAAGAGTTCCCTTTCCTGCCATTTGGAGATCACATCGGAACCGGACCGCTGTGATTCACATAATCCGAGGGATGCCCCGAAATGTCCCCCGCAAACCGCAATATATGCCTCATCTCCGGCCCCCCTGCGGATGGCTTCCAGTCCCCTGCGGTATGCCTCAAGTGAAGTGGCTGTCCTGTCATAAAACTGCTGGTCCGTATCCAGGAATATGGAACGCATGAAATCAAATTTCAGGTACTTGAATCCCCAGTCCCTTACGATCCTCCTGTACACATCCTCGAGGTGCTGTTCAGCTCCGGGATAGGTCACATCAAGAATATAGTGATCGTTTGAACCCATATGAAAGATACAGGGTTCACCCTTGCTGTTTCTGAGTATCCATTGGGGATGGTTTTTTGCCAGGTCTGACCGGGGGCTGACCAGGAAGGGTGGTGACCAGATGCCTGGTATATAGCCGAGTGAACGCATCTGTTCTGCCACCCATTTCATTCCTGAAGGAAATAGATCCTCACGGCCGTACCAGTCCCCCCATTGATGCATGGCCCAGCACTCATCAATCAGGAAAACCTCAAATGGAAGAGGTTCCTTTTTAAATTGTTCAATATCTTTCCTGAAAAGCTCCTCATTATAGTCCGCCCCGTAATAGTACCAGGTGCAATACACTGTACGGGCATCTTTTTGAGGAACAGGGGCTGCATGGAATTCACGAAGACGTACTGCAAACTCCTTCATCAATTGGTTGGCATCATCACCCATGGCCACTGTAACCCACTGGCTTGTCCTCATTCCGCCACCTGGAATTTCAACCCCCTCGAACTCGCTGTTGGCTGTTATATTATTCAGCCTCTCCTCTTTAAATGTCACGGATAGATCTGCCAGATGCCAGTAGGCTGTCTGGTGGCCAATCAGCAGGTTTTTCCCCCTGCCTTCATCATTATTTATCACAAAAAACGGATCACAGTGATCCTTGCCTCCCTTTCTCGGAAGGTTGGCGCCCTCCACATTTCCGGCATCAACGCCGGGCTCCGTCTCCTTTGCAACGGGTGCGAAGGAAAGGGGATAGTCATTCTTCTTGCGGTATTGTGCAAGAATCCTCCAGTCAGCCTCGTTCCCGAATGAAAAAGGATCCGATCCATCAATGAACAGAGGATAGAGGGTTTCAAGCTTGATGGTTTTTTTACTCCTGTTCACAAAGGAGTGACGGAATGCAAGCAGTTCACCATCATTGGATATCCATGTTTCTGTTTGCAGTTCTCCAGTCCCGGTATGATAGGTAACTGTATTCAGCTTACCCTCTTTGCCGAACAGGAATGCGCCTGAGGTATTATCAGAGGTAGTTTTCCATGTAACAGGTTCTTTTGAGGCGGGGATCGTTAATGGCTTCCTGAGGGAGACCGTGAATTGTATTCCACTGCCTTCAACAACATATTCATTTCCATCACGCTTCAGGTCGAATTTGTTTCCATCGGAGGCAAACAAGGATAATCCAGTAAATACCATCAATACAACAGAGAAGAATGCAGATTCAATTTTCATCATCATAAAAGGTGTTTATATAAAGGTTTGGGTATACAGCATTGCCACATAATCTTCAACTTCCGGTACAACCGGAGCTACTTCCCATGGTTGGAGGTTGGATGAAAGTGAATCAACAACATGATAAAGCCTGGTTGTTAATTCCTTTTCCCAGGATACTTCCTGCACGTCTGCAATAAAACACACATAATACCCTGTAGGAATGAGGCATGGTAATCTGAGTTTTATGGTTGTAATTGTATATCTCAGTCCATGGGTGTACTGTCAATCCAATGTTAACATGGTTCTTGTCCAGTCAAAGGTATGGGAGTTGTCATCTCTCATCCACCTGTAGTAGATCCAGAATGATTGGCCAACTACCTCGTTATCATCACCGGTGCTGACAATCGAGATGTAATTGGGTTTCCTGTTACTCTTTTGAACAAGCTGCCAGTCACTCCAGGTAATTCCATCCGTAGAGAAGGAGATCACGATGCCCGAGTCTGAATGCCTGCACGTCACCAGCACATACCTGTCCAGGCAGCTGTTGTAAGCCGCGTCACCGTGCATGGTATCGTGTGGTTCAATGTTCAGCGGGGTGAATTCCCCTCCGAGCCCCTTCTCTTTCCATTCACCTTCATGGAATTTCTCCCATTCCGTAACGGTGGTGTCCTCCGCGTGTGTGATCACATCCACGATCCTGGCCCTGGCAACGGCCAGGCCCCTGTCCGCGTTTTGATCCAGGGGATCGGCCCTGTCGAAATAGTCTGTGTAGTAGAGGTAGAAATAACCGTCCTTCAAAATGTAGTTTGCCAGTCCCATGTTGCACGATCTTTTCTCCGGGTACCAGTGGTTGATCCAGGTTTCGTAGGAGAGTTCGGGCGAGATAATGTACCCACACCATTGAAAGGTTCTGCCTCCGTCCTTTGAAATAGACAATCCGGTGCGGTGATAGGCGGGATATCCAGGCCAGGTGTATATGTGTTCAAGGTGGAGGAATGCCAGGATATGGCCGGTATTCGGATCGAGATAGACATTTGAGATCCAGTGAGAGCTTGCCCAGTTGCTGATCTCCCCCCAGGGAACCAGATCACGGTGAGAATCCGGAATCCCTTCGATGAACAGAGCTTTCCTGAAGATGGTATCATAAGGATTCTCTTTTGGGCCCGGCCCCGATGGTCTGTCCGGCGCGGCCCTCACCGCAAAACCATTTCCATTGTCCATGATCATTCAGCCCAAAGACACCGGTATCCATCCAGTGAATCCCCTTCGCCCTCATGTTTTCAAAAGAGAGGACAACTTCCGGTTCACCAAGAGAAAATGTCTGTTCCATGGGTCTGTTTTCGCCGGGTGTTGAACAGGAATAGAGGAAACCAGGGAGGGCAAGGGATGCCATCAGCCAGGATGCAATTGTCGATCGTTTCATCATAGGGTGGTTAAGTTTTTTAATAGGTTCATTCCAATATCAGTTTGCGGGAGGTGGTTCCGGAGGTGCCTGACATCCGGAGGATGTAGACTCCCGGACCTCCCGGGAGCGAGCGGGGGATCTTCACCTGTTCCGACCGGATCACTTCACCATGGCATTTTCTTCCCGCCAGGTCCCATATCTCCATATCAAGGGGTAATTTTTCCCACCTGGTGCGTATCGTGAAGTATTCCCCGGAGACGGGATTGGGATAGATCTCCAGTGTGGCCGGTGGCTCCGCAGGTATCCTTCCGGCCGAAGGCAGCATGGTGGTATCGGCCCCCACCCTCACATCATCGAACCAGAGCCAGTTAAACTGTGAAAGCAGGCCAATACGGCCGTATTTGGGACCTGAGGTGGTGATGCTGTCGAAAACCGTGGTCCCGTTCACCAGCAGGCTGGTAAAGAATCCGTCGTTGATCACTTTGACCGTCACCCAGTTTCCGATCCCTCCTCCCTGGTAACTGCCTTCTGTAAGGGTGGTTTCCTCCCCATCCTTCACCTGGATAATGGAGGCATCCAGCGGAGCAGCATCAAGTTTGGCCAGGAGGTAGTTCTCCTCGTCGGCGAAATTGAACACGAGCCCGAAGGGATTCCCCCAGTCGGGTTTGGCCTTTACGGAATATTCGTAAGTGGCAAAGGTGCTGCCCTCGTAAATAGAGAGATCAAGAATCCCGTTGGTGGAGTTCCAGTACTCCCCCTCGTGCACCTCCCACGATCCCGAACGGGGTACCCACTCCTGGGCCAGGCCATCCTCGAAGTCCTCGAAATAGTTGATGTTCCAGACCTTATGCATCACCGTGATGGTGACACTTCCTGTAGTCACTCTCTGGCCCGTGTTGTCCGTGGCCCGGGCTGACAGGACATAGGTCCCGGTCCCGGTTGTCACCCAGGTGCAGCTGAAAGGGCTCACCGTGTCCGATCCTATGGTTTTCGCATCCACCAGGAATTCCACCGAGTCGATCTCGCCGTCGTCGGATGCCTCCACCAGGATCTCAACCGTGTCTCCAATCTCGAACAGTTCCCCGTCTGTGGGGGTAACAATATATGCCTCGGGCGGGGCGGAAGGGAGTACACGGACCTCAAGCATTTTTGAGTGGAACACGTTCCCCGCAGAGTCAGTACCCCTGGCGTACAACCAGTGCTCTCCTTTGCCCGCATCCTGCCATGTTAATTCCCATGGAGGTGTGTTGAGGGTGCCCAGCAGGGAATCATTGCCGAAGAATTCCACCCGGCTGACCGGGTGGTCGTTACGGCTCACCTCCGCGGTGACCGGAATGGTGGCGGGGGGGATGTAGAGGCTGTCCTGGTCGGGGCCTGAGATCCGGAGCTGGGGGTAAGGGTATTCATAGGCCCCCATGTCGATCTCCACCCCGTCGGGGCGGGGAAGGGAATCCAGGTCCAGCAGGGGTGCTCCCTCGGTCCGTCCGCTGTTGAAACAGGGGCTGCCGGTCGTGAGCCGGTAGTCGTGGCTCTCCTCGTCCGCGAATCCGGGGTAACCGGTTACCGAGTGTTCCCCGATGCCGCCGTAGCTGCCATAACAGTTGTAATCGTGTGTACCGCCACCATTTCGGAATAGTTCGTCTGAACGGGTTGAGTAGCTGATGTTGTTGTAAAACTCGGAGGTGGAACTCATACCATACAGGGCGATGTTGGCCCGTTACGCGTTCCCGCAATTGACCACCGTGTTGTTGTAGATCCTGGCCCCGGGGGTCTTCCAGTTCCCGTCGATCCGCAACCCGCTCCACGGCGTATCGTAGATCAGGTTGTTGAAAATTTCACCGGTGAATTCCTGCATGCTGGTGTGGATCTCGATCCCCTGGGATTCACCACCGTAGATGACATTGCCCTCGATGATTACTTCGCCCCCGCCCACATTGATGGCGCAATTGACCCCTCTCCATGTCCCGGCCTCGAACCTGTCGGTCCCGCAATTGATAAAGGTGTTATTCCGGATGTAAATGTCGGTGGCGCTCACCCCGTCGCGGGGATTGAACTGGATCCCTCCCTGCATCACCCCCTGATCGGCAAACCACCCTTTCCCGATGTCCTCGAAGGTATTCCCGTCGTAGTGGATGTTCCGCAGCCAGGTGTTCCCGTTTTCCGAGGGTGTGGTGCTCCCGAACCAGCAGTGGATCCCGTTGGTGCTTTTTGCGATATAGTTATTGATGAACCAGAGGTTATATTGCTGGCCCCCGCTGCCCTGGTTGGTCAGGGTACCGTCGGGCCACTCGGTGAGCACGTTGTTCTCAAAGATCACGTCATGCACGTAGCCGGTCACGTCCAGTGCGTCGCCCCAGCGGACCTTGGGATCCCTTCCGGGATAGATATTCCCCCCGCCACCATGGGTGATGGCACCATTGCGGAAGATCACGTGGTGCTGCCTGGAGGCCACCTGCATCCCGTGTACGTTGCAGTAGCGAATGGTGAGCCCGTCCCAGATGATGTAGTTGGCTTTGCAGGTCAGGTTGAACTGGTTCTGGGTGGTCCCGGGATCCAGTGGCACCTCGATCTCTGTAGCCAGGGTGGCCGGGTTGGCCGTGGAATAGACCTCGATCCTCCCTGCAGAGAGGTTGTGGTAGAAATCCCATTGTTTGCTTTGCAGGCCTGCGCTGTTTTTCTTGTAACTCCAGTGTGACTGCCCGTCATGCCAGATGGTGGCCACGTCGTGGTTCACTTCCCAGGGGAAGGTGCCGTTGGCAGTGTACCACAGGTTGTCTCCCTGGTCGGTCCAGAGTGAGGTGTCTGCCAGACTTCTGGCATACTGCAGGATCGGTTCCTCCCCCGGGTAGGCGCGGAAGGTGATCCAGGCGTTCTGTGTGCCCGACCGGGTTAGCGTTACCTGTTCGTTGCGGTAGAGCCCTCCGCGGAGGACCACGGTATCACCGGGATTCACCCAGTTGCATGCCTGTTGGATGGTCCGGATCGGCTTTTCCATTGTTCCCGGATTGGCATTATTGCCGCTGGGTGAGACGTAGATGGTGGTTTGACCGGCAAGCAGGTGCAAAATTCATGAAAACGAGAAGGAACAGCCAGGACCAAAACAGCAGGTCTGGTTTTTGTGAATATAGATTTGACGGTGCCTTGCAGATTGGCATGGTTTTATTCTTTAGAAATGCTAAGTATGATTGGGCTATTCTGCCAATTATCAGGTGGGGCCAGCTCCCGGCCCCCGGTCGGAAGCAGTTCTACCCGTTCTCCAGTGAATGGATGCAGCCAGAAACCTTTCAGTTCAGCAGAATGTTTTGCCAGAAGATTGAAGCTTCGTGCCTCAGGAAGGAAATAGACCGATTCTTCCCTATCGTTGACCATGCAGTAAATACCTTCATCGGGAGGCAGCTCTTCAATAGCCCTTTCACCGAATCCGTAAGGCCGGAAGGAGGGGAAATCCAGTTCACTGAAGAAATCACTGAAAATGCTGAAATATGCATATCCCTTGGGATTGTCATCAAGGCGGACCACATCCCAGGCCGTGTAGGTATAGTAGTAGGCAACATATGCCCCTGCCATGGCCAGTTTCCATGCCCTTATACACACCTCCTCGGGGGATTGTACCCGGCCAAAGGTTTTATCCTGCAGTCCTCCAGGCCCGTGCTCATACCCGAATTCCACGTTCATAACCGGCCAGTTACGGTATGCACGCTGTTCCAGGGTGATCCGGTACATATCGGGATCATGGTTCTGGTCGGCATGGAAATCGATCAGTTCGTCGTAATAACCCTCCATGATCTCCTTGTCATCGTGCAGGGTGACCGGGTGAACATAGGGATCGGTCTCGCGGATCAGCTCCAGGCGGTCCTGCTTGTAAACCACGTCTTCCTCGTAGTAAGATTCCTTGGAATAGTCCCATACGATATTGGGATAAGCAGCGTACCGGTGTACAACGTATTTAAAGTAGAGGTCATCTTCGGTGGATCCTTTGTCCGGCCAGGTCACGGCCTTGTTATATACCTTGAACATGATATGCGCGGTCATGCCCCTTTCGTGGAGGGCTTTGACCACCCGGTCGTAGTGTTGCCAGTAGGGCAGGTTAAACCGGGAGTAATCGGGTTTGTCGTAGGTACCTTCCCATGGGATCATTTCGGGCGGACCGAAATCCTGTTCTTCGGTCTTGCCGGTACGCCACCGGGTGTCGTAGGCAAAGACATTGAAGATGATGTAATTGAAGCCGGACTCGTTGAGCTTGTCCAGAAAGGCATGGGTACGATCCATATTGTCCCGTCCCAGGTCGATGGCCCAGAGCCAGTCGGCCTCGTAACCCAAAAGGAAAGGCTCCGTTCCGTCCTGGTATATGAAGTGGTGCGGATTCTCTTCATTCACCCGCAAGGGTCCGTGGACAGCCGGATGGGTATTGGCAGTGCATTGAACGTACCGGACCCTGTTATTCAGCGATTTTTCCTGCGAACGAGTCTCGAGTTTCCATTCCCCCTCCGTCTCACAGGCCAGACGGATTTTCCAGGTGTTCTCCCCGTCATAAAACCCGCCGGCCTCGAATGCAGACCCGTCGGGACGGGTGACCAGGGCAGAGAATTCCACATCGAAGGGGTTGGATACATCCGCATTGCAGGTGAATGAAAGGTCGACGGGTTCCCATTTTTCACAAACGGTTCTCTCAGGCCGGCATGCAGTTGACGTCACTGTCAGTGCGAACAAAAGGACCAGGCCGTGTCGGGTCATTGTCATCTTTCTCATTTTTTCACATACGGTTTTAAAATGATTTGCAATCATAGCGTTCTCAGGCTTTGTACTGACCGGGTGTCCATCTCACTCATTGATGGTGATCTTCCCCAGAAGATACCGGAGGTGACCGTCCTCACCCTCCAGGGGGAGTGCGATAACGGGAGTGCCCGTGCGGCTTCCCACGGAAATGTAAAGATCATAGGTGCCCGCTTTCAGGATCTGCTGTGGCGGGATCCTGAACCGGACCAGGTCCTTGTCACCCTGCCCGAATCCCACGTTCGCACGTCTTTCCACCGGTTTGGCCTCACCGGGAGGACCCACCGGGAGGTCCCGCATATCGAATCCTTCATCCACGAAAACCCCCACAATACCTCCTTTCTCATCCTTCAGGGTGATGGCCGGGAATCCGCCGGGATAGCAGGGGGCCACCCCCGCATTGCGCCACCGGTAACCCACCGACAGGGGTTCCTCCCTCCGGACCTCTTCAGGCCAGGAGATCTCCAGAAGTTGCAGCCGGTAGCCCAGCCTGAGATTGATCCGGTCCACCAGTTCCCGGTTCTCTCTGAGGAATTCGCGCGGATACCAGTGTACCGAGGCGAAGCTGGCATGATAGGCCTCAATGGCCTCCAGGTACCTGCTGCCGTCGCCCCAGTTGCCGTTGTCTTTGGCCGGACCGTAATGCTGGCTTTCGAGTACCACGGGGTAGAGGCGCCAGAAATCACCGGCCTGGTAATCGTGGTACCAGGGATATTCACCGTTCACCAGGATACTGTCGTCCCGGAGGGAAACCCCCTTCTTGCGTGCATACCGGAGGATCTCCAATCCCCGTCCCTGGCACACCACATCGTCGCTGATCACCAGCTGGGTCTCCTTGAAATACTTGCAGTACAAATCGATGAGGCGGTAGATGGTTTCCGGGTTGTAGGGGATCCCGGTGGATCCGCTGGTATGCCCTTCGCCCCAAACACCGAAGGCACCGATATCGATGAACTCCACCTCGGGGTTCCCGTCATATCTCCGGGCGGCCGCCTTCAGGAAATTCTCCAGTTTTGACAGGAAAACGGGATCGTTGTAGTCGGGTTCCCAGTTCCCGTCTTCTCTCTACGATCTTCCGGTTGTGGTAGAAATGGCCCTTTGCCCCGGCCAGCCGTACCCATTCCGGGGTGGCGTAGGGCTGGGTGCTGTCGATCTCTGCACAGGTGAAACGGAAGGCCACCTTTCGGCCTTTTTCCACCCACCGCTGGGTGGGGATGTCCACGATCGACCAGTTGAATTCTCCCTCTTCCGGCTCCAGGAATGACCATGCCAGCCGCAGGTAAATGGTGCTGGCGCCGGGAAAGTCCTCCACGATATCACTGGGTTCAAGGTGGATTCCGTAAGCAGTGATCCGTGTAGGAAAAGGGGAAGACTTTTTGGCGATCCGGTTGTCATAGTGATGGAAGACCCACCCCATGGAAGGGTTGATCAGGGCCTCTTTCGTGTTCTCCGGTTTAACAACGATCCGTTGCTGTGCTGACAGGGTTTGAAAGGCAAGCCCTGTCAGAAATACCAGGCTGATGCAAATACCCAAGCCCCTGAATGGTATCCTTTTTATGGACTTTCGATGTATCCTGTTCATGGTCTTCATTTTTTACGGTTTCAAAGTCAATAATACCCTGGCCCAGTCAAAGGCGTATCGTTCGTCCTTTCTCTTCCATCGGAAATAGATCCAGAACGACTGGTCGGTAACCTCGTTATCATCCCCCGTGCTCACAATAGAGATGTACTGGTGGATCCGGTCGCCGTTATGGACCACCTGCCACTCACTCCAGGTCATACCGTCCTTCGAGAAGAGATCACGATAGCCGAGTCGGAATACCTGCGGGTAACGACCACCCACATCCCGAGGTGGGAGTTGTAGGCGATATCTCCATGCATGGTGCCGTGCGGCTCGATATTTAACGCTGTGAACTTTCCGCCACAGCCTTTTTCGGTCCATCCGCCTTCAAAATACTTCATCCACTCCACCACGGTGGTGTCCCTCGCGCCGGCGATCACGTCTTCAACCCTTGCGCGGGCAACAGCCAGTCCCCGGTCAGACCCGTCTTCGGCAGGCAACATCTTTTCGTAGTAGTCTGTATAGTAGACATAGAAATAGCCATCCTTCACGATATAGTTGGAGAGTCCCCCGTTGCACGATTTCCGCCTCGGGTACCAGTGGTTGATCCAGGTTTCATCCGTGAGCTCGGGAGACAGGATGTAGCCGCACCAGCTGAAGGTTCGTCCCCCGTCCTTGGATATGGCCAGCCCGGTACGGTTGTACATGGAATGACCCGGGTAAGTGTACTGGTACTCCAGGTGCAGGAAGGCCAGGATATGTCCTGTTTCACGATCAAGATATATATTTGAGATCCAGTGGGAGTTGGCCCAGTTCCGGATCTCCCTCCAGGGAACGGAATCTCGGTGCGAATCAGGGATGCCCTGCACGAACAGCTCCTTCATGAAGATGCTGTCGAAAGGCCTTTCCTTGGGGCCGATGCCGATGGTTTGTCCGGCTCTCCCTTCTCCCGCGAACCATTTCCATTGACCGTTCTCCTTGAAACCATAAATGCTCGTATCCATCCATTTGATGCTGTCGGCCCGCATCTCCTCGATGCTGTAAACCACCTCTGGTTCACCGACGGTGAAGGCCTGTGGACCGGGTTGTTTGGTGCACGAGGTAACGAAGAACAGAACAGCGCAACAGGTAATTGAGATGTGCAAATGCTTTTTCATGGTTTGGGGTATTTAGTTTACGATCAGTTTCCGGCAGGCGGTACCGGTGTTACCTGTCATCCGGAGGATGTAGATCCCCGGACCTCCCAGGAGTGAGCAGGGGATCTGAACCTGCTCCGACCGGATCATTGCACCATGGCATTTTCTTCCCGCCGGGTCCCAGATCTCCAATTCCAGGGGCAATTCCTCCCTCCTTGTGCGTACCGTGAAGCACTCCCCGGTGACGGGATTGGGATAGATATCCGGGATTCCGGCTGTTCAACCGGTAGCGCTTCAACAGAAGGCAGCATGGTGGTATCGGCCTCCACGCCTACCTCCTCCACCCAGAGGTAGTTCACCCGGGAGTGCAATCCGATATATCCATAACGGTGGTCCGGGGTGGGGATGCTGTCAAAGACCAGCGCATCGTTGATGAAAACGGAGGTCGTCTCCCCGTTGTTGAGGACCCTGGCCGTGATCCAGGTATCCGGTCCGCCCCCGGTATAGGTCCCCGTTGCCAGTATGGTCTCGTCTCCTCCCGTTAAGCTGATGAGCGAAGCATCCAGGGGGGAGGCATCCAGCTTCAGGAGGAGGTGGTTTTCCTCGTCGGTATAATTGTAAAGCAACCCCAGGTAATTGCCGGTGGCGGCTTTCAGGGCAACACTGTATTCGAACAGAGCAAAGGTGGTGCCGGTATAGATGCAGTTCTCGTACACCAGGTTGCTGTAATTGTACATACCTCCCGTCTTCCACCCTCCAGAGTCCGTCAACCGGCTCCCACAGCTGTGCCAGCCCATCCTCGAAGTCTTCGAAGTAGCTGTAAGGCTTGGTTTCTTTCAGCATGGTGAACGTGCGGGCCGGTGTGGAAACGGTCTGACCCGTATTGTCGGTTGCCCTTGCTGAGAGCGTGTAGGTCCCCTGGGGGGCGTTTTCCCAGCTAAACGCGAAAGGGGGAATGCTGTCCTCCCCAAACAGCGTTGAATTGATATGGCATTCCACCAGGGTGATCGTCCCGTCAGGATCGTGCGCATCCACTTGGATGTGGATGGTGGAATCGTGGCTGAAAGTGGCACTATCCGGGGGAGTGGTGATAGATACCTTGGGAAGCAGGGAGGCGAGGACCGTGAATCGATTTGCCGGAGAGACATACGTTTGCCCGGCGGTATCGGTGGCCTGTGCACGGACCTGGAAGATGCCCGGTACTGCGCCTTTCCAGGTAAAACTGAAGGGCTGGACACTGGTTTCCCCCAACTCCTGCTCCCCGAGGATGAATGTCATCCCGGCGATTCTCCCGCTGTCTCCGGTTACCCCGGCCTGGATGATTACCGAATCGGGAGCGATCAGGGTGTCCCCGTGCATGGGGTGGGTGATGGTGACCACCACGCCGGGATCAGTGGAGTCGGGAGCGGCAATCTTCCAGTTGCCATAGCAGCCGGTACCGACCCATAATTCCCGTGTGACAGGGTGGACCCGGACCGCTTTCGCCTCCTGGCCCCCTGGGATGCCGAACTCCTCGTTGTCCATCCGCCTGTTGCGGTTGATGACCTCCCATGTCTTCCCGGCGTCCACCCAACGGACCACCGACACATCGGTCTTGTAGGGACCTTTCCCATTGCCCGGCATAGACCACTTCCGGGTGGACAGGGTCAACTGCCACGGTCCTTGGCTGAAAGGAGGTGCCGTACTGGTCCGCAGGGATCCGTCCTGTGATATCTGTTGCCTCCCCGCCAGGACCGTCGATCATGCTGATCCCCCCGCTCTTCATCACCGCATAGATCCTGTCACGTACGTGGTCATAGGCCACGTCCAGCACCTTGTCGTTTGCATTTCCCACGACCTCCCATGTCACCCCGTGGTCATGCGACCGTACAGCCGCAGAGTCGAATACGCCGGTATAGTTCACGGTCTCCCCCGGGATTCGACGTGCAAACCCCCTGGCAACCGGTCATGGGCGCCCAGGTCCTGCCCCCGCTCTGCGCTCCGCTGGTTCCCGAAAAAGAGCACCTGGTCGTTGACCGGGTTCCCGTATGACACGTCGATCCCCCCGTTCACCACGTTGGGATTGCTCCAGTTGTTGCCTCCGTCAAAACTGATCCGCAATTCACGGTCCCCGCCCCACGAGTCTGCCAAACCGGTGAAGAGCAGGGTTTCACTGGCTGCGTATGCCCCGTAGCAGTGCCCTCCCCAGCTGAGGCCGCTCACGTTGCAGTATTTCCAGGTCGTTCCCCGGCATTGGTGCTGAACCCGGCATTCTGGTCCTGAAATCCCAGGAAAATGTTGTCCGGATCGTTGGGATTGAAATTGATCAGCCCCCCGATCATCACGATATTTAGCCCGTTGGCATACCATTCATAGGTTTTGCCGGCATCGGTGCTGCGGGTGGCCCAGGCCCCTCCGGTGGACCAGACCACCGGTTTGTCAGGGTGCCACTGGAAAAGCGGGGGACGGTTGTTGTACGCACCCCAGGCCAGGGAATTGTCCATGGCCGCTTTCCCCCAGGTAATCCCGCCGTCGTGGGAGAAGTGCCTTGTCTTGCTGTAGTTGCCTGTGGAGTTGGCCAGGACCATGGTATCGGGGTGGGATGGGCTGACATACAACTTATGCGGTTCATTTGCCGGGAAGGAGGAACCGGAGATCTTCGTGAAATTCTCGCCGTTGTCCACCGAGAGGTAGACCCCGTCGCCCTTAAGCGCGAAAAGGCTGTCGGGCCTGGTCAGGATGATGTCCATGTCGATCACCCCTTCCTCCACCATGTCGATCTCGTTTCCACCGTCGTTACTCCGGTAGAGGTTCCCGTTGGCCAGGTAAAGTGTGCCGTTTCCCGGATGCACCTTCACCACCGACTTCGCGTAACTACCGGTGAGTTTGACCCAGCTCTCCCCCCCGTCCGAACTTTTGAAGAGTCCCCCGGCGTCATTCTCATTGGTCTTGGACCAGTATGCCACGGTTGAGTAGCCCAGGATGGAGTCGTAGCTGGAGGGATCGTAGGCCACCTGGTCCCGGTTGTCCCGGTAGCCCTTGTAATCCCCGAACGGTAGCACATGTGTCCAGGATGCCCCCTGGTCAGCGGTCAGGTAGAGCCCGTGCTGGGGATTGGCCCCCGAGTTCCCGGCCACTGCGATGGCCCGCCGGTTGTTGTGGGGGTCGATGGCAAACCCGCAATTCCCCCGCGCGTGGTACCCCACATTGGCAGGTTCGAACATTTGCCCACCGTCGGTGCTCCGGAAGATCCCGCCCACATCGGTCCCGTAGAGGATAAAACTCCCTTCCTGCTGGTCAATGCAGAGTGCCTGGGGCCACTGGAGACCCTCCCCTCCAAAGTGCCCGGCGTCCTTGATCTTCTGTGAAACCATGGGCACAGGCTGCCAATGCTGGGCTGTTGTCGCCATGAATGACAACAGGGCTAGCACAATGGCCAGGAATATGCCTTTTAGGTCTTTGTGATACAGACATCCTTTCAGTTGCTGGGCTTTTTCAAAGTAAATATAACAACACACCCTGCACAATAGAGATTGCATGGATGATTGCACCTGTTTTGCATAGGATTTGACAAACCAAAAGAATGATACCTCCCCGATTATTTCAATGTTTCGGAATACAGCATCCTGAATCCCGCTCGCGCATCAGCTGAGCTGAGCTCGCAAGCTCGGTTCCCCGAATTCTACGCAAGCTGACAGGAGGAATACCCAGATGCAAAGGAAGTTGAGATATAACAAAGTCCGGTCATGTCATTCCATTTTGCTTTCGATAAGCCATTGGAGGGATCCCGTTCCTCTGTCTGAATAACCGGTAGAAATAGGAAACTGATTCATACCCGGATTCATACGCGATATCCAGGATGCTTCTATCTGTTTCGACCAGTAGTTTTTGAGCATGTACCAGCCTGGTTTCATTGACGAATTCCATGAATTTCTTCTTGGTCTTCTTCTTGAAATACCTGCAGAAAGCCGATTTCTGCATATGTGCGATTTCGGCCGCGGCTGCCAGGCTTATTTTTTGCTGGAAGTTGTCTGCCACGTAACGGATCACATCATTGATGACTTTCTTTTCTGAAAGATCAGGGTGGATGATTTCACTGGTTAGCAATGTGTAATTCTCCGAATTGGCCAATTCGCTCAATACGAACAACAAGTTTCCCAGTCTCTGGAGATTATTGGGTCCGGAAAGACTCTGGATTTTCTTTGAAAGCGGGTTTGACGGTTCTTGAAACCGGATACCCGCTCCCGACCTCAGTAACAGCTTTTTCAGATTGAAGGATTCTGTTTTTTCAAAGAACTCCTTTCCCAGGAAATCGTACCTGAACTGCACCACGAATGCATGCGCCGGTCCGCCTTCTTTCTCCTGGTCCGCGGCGTTATGAAAACAATGGGGCAATCCCGGTGCGAAAAGGTACACCTCGCCATCGGAGAAGTTGGTCATCTCATTGCCCACGTAAAGCTTTCCATGACTTCTTTTAACCAATATCAGTTCAAATTCATCATGCAGGTGAAAAGGCGAAGTGAACCGGTCCTGTTTGAATTCCTGAAAATGGAACAGGCAGTTTTCATCAACCCTGAGCCTTTCGAATGCTATCTGCATATCATGAGCTTATCCTCTTCAATATTTCATGAGGTTGTCAATATAGTTCATTATCCGGCAAATATCATGATAGAACTTGATTACTTTTCGGAATAACTTTGAAACCATAAAGAACAAAGACGAATAGATGAGGATTTCTGATTTGCACATCAAGGACATCATGGAAATGTCCTGGAAGAAAGGGATCGTTATACCCGGTTTTAATATCCCTTATTTACCGATGATGGAGCCGGTGATCCAGGCCCTGGCTGACACAAGGACGTTCGGGCTGGTGATGGTGGCCAGGCTGGAGTGGGTGAAGTTCGGGTCGGGCAGCATCCTGGCGGTGTATAATGAATACCAGAAGTTGAAAGATCCTGCATACACGAGGTTGCACCTGGATCATGTCCCCGTCATCGATGAGGATAACAAGGTGGTTGACTTCGTGAAAGATATTTCTGAAGCCATCGGAATGGGTTATGATTCCGTGATGGTTGACGGGTCAAGGTTGTCGCTGCAGGAAAACACCAGATGCACAAGGGAGATCGTTCAGCTGGCTCATAAAGCCGGCGTTCCCGTTGAGGCGGAACTGGGTGCCGTGCTGGGACATGAAGCCGGCCCTCTTCCCCCTTATGAAGAGCTGTTTGAATCTGCAAAAGGATTTACCTCACCAGAGGAGGCCGGGACCTTCGTAAAGGAGACCGGGGTGGACTGGCTCTCCGTGGCCATCGGGAATATCCATGGAGCGATCTCCGAGGCAAGAAAAGAGAAGAAGCAGGAAGCGCGCCTCTCCATACCGCAACTGGAAACCATCGGGAAAGCTACAGGTGTACCACTGGTATTGCATGGCGGCACGGGGATCAGGAAGGAGTACCTCCTGGAATCGTTCAGGCATGGAATTGCCAAGATCAATATAGCCACGGCCATCAGGCAACCCTATGAAAAACTGGTTGATCAATCGGTTAAAGAGGCCCGGGAAGCGGTATACGCTGAAATGCTGGACATTATCGGGAATCAACTGGAGATTGCCGGGTCAGCCGAAAGAATAAGTGCATATTTTACATGAATCTCATAGATCGATGAAATCAAAAAAGTCAACATTTGCCCTCTATTTTGGAAACAGGGGATTCTTTCCTGAATCCCTGATTGCACAGGCTCGGGATGAGTTAAGCGCCAGTCTCGATAAACTCGGGTTCGGCTACCTGATGATGGAAAGTAGCATAACGCGGTACGGCGCGGTTGAAAGCCCGGCTGAAGGGAAGCAGTACGCGGCGTTCCTGGAGAAAAACAGGGGTAAATTCGAAGGGGTTATTCTTTGCCTGCCCAATTTTGGAGACGAGACAGGTGCCATCGCCGCGTTGGAAGATGCCGGGGTTCCCATCTTCATCCTGGCCTATCCTGATGAAACTGACAAGATGAAATTTCATCAAAGAAGGGATGCATTCTGCGGCAAGTTCTCCATCATGGATGTATTCTACCAGTATCAGCTTCCCTATACCGCTTTTCCGCCCCATACCGTGCATCCGGCTTCCGCCACATTTGAAGAGCAGGCAGGTACGTTCGATATGGTTTGCAGGATCGTGAAAGGCATGAGAAAGATGACTGTCGGTGCACTGGGCGCCAGGACCACCGCGTTCAAGACAGTGCGGTTTGATGAGCTGGCATTGCAGAAATATGGAATTACAACAGAGGTCCTTGATTTGTCTGAGGTGTTCAGGCGTGTGAGAAAGACGGATTTGAATTCCGGTGATGCAAAAAGAAAGGCCGAGGTTTTGAAGGATTATACGGATTTCTCGGGAGTGCCTGATTCTGCATTCGAAAACCTGGTCAGGTTCGGCGTGGTGATTGATGAGATCATTGAGGAATACGCGCTTGACGCACTGGCGATACGGTGCTGGCTGGAGATGGAGATGGAGTTCGGGGTAGCACCCTGCGTATTACTGAGTGAAATCAATGACCGGGGAATCCCGGCGGCCTGTGAGCTGGATATATGCAACGCGGTGAGCATGTACGCGCTTCAGCTGGCAACAGGGAAACCCGTGACCTGCCTGGATTGGAACAACAACTATGGAAATGATCCGGACAAATGCATCCTTTTCCACTGTGGGCCGGTACCGCAGACGCTCATGGAAGCAAAGGGAGAAGTGATTGATCACCCGATGTTTGCAAAAGCACTGGGGAAGGGCCACGGGTTTGGTTGCAACGTGGGCAGGATCGCCGCGAATCCCATGACCTTTGCAAGTGCAAAAACGGAGGATGGCAAGCTATACTTTTACATGGGTGAAGGTGAGTTTACCGGGGATCCTATCCAGGAAGGTTTCTTCGGGTGCGGCGGAGTTGCCAGGATAGAGAACCTGCAGGAGAAGCTTCACAAGATCGGTTATAATGGTTACCGTCACCATGTAAGCGTGGTACCGGGCAAGGTAGCTGCCGCGCTAAGGGAAGCTTTCACCCGCTACCTGGGATATGAAATAACAGAATTATAGTCCACCCGTGGCCTATCTTGGGATTGATATCGGGACAGGTGCCTGCAAGGCCGTAGCCTTTGACAGTGAAGGAAAGGAGATCGGTTCCGCATACAGGGAATACCCGGTACTGCATCCCCGTGAGCAATGGGCCGAGCTGGATTCAAGGCAGGTCCTGGACAGCTGTTTTGAAGTGATCAGGGAAGTGAACGCTCAAGTTGTCGATCCCGTTGTCGCCATGGCTATTTCCAGCCAGGGGGAAGCATTTACAGCTATTGACGGGGATGGAGCCATTTTGGGGAACGCCATGGTTTCATCAGATACCCGGGCGGAACACCTGGTGCATCCCTGGAGCAACAGTTTTGGTGATGAGGCCCTGTACAACATTACCGGTCACACGCCACATACGTTATTCTCTTTATATAAACTGCTTTGGATAAAGGAGAACCAGCCCAGAGTCTGGGATAGGGCACGGTATTTCCTCTGTTTTGAAGACCTGCTCCAGCAGAGATTGGGCATTCAGCCCCACATCAGCTGGCCCATGGCAGGGAGGACCATGCTGTTTGACGTGAGAAAGCATCAGTGGAGCAGTGAGATTCTTTCTGCCGCGGGGCTTCAGGCTGACCGGCTGGCAACGCCGGTACCATCCGGCAAGGTGGTTGGTGTGATCGATCCGTTGATCGGCACCGGGCTTGGATTTCAAAATGATGTAGTGGTTGTCGCCGGTGGCCATGACCAGACCTGTGCGGCGCTTGGAGCCGGGGTGGTGACTCCGGGTCTATGCATGTATGCCACCGGAACGGTTGAATGCTTCTGTCCCATGTTTAAGAAGCCGGTGTTCTCGGAAACACTGCGAAAGAATAACCTTTGCTGCTATGACTACACGATTCAGGGTGCTTATACCACCGTTGCCTATAGTCTGACCGGGGGCAACATTCTGAGGTGGGTGAGGGATGAGCTTGGATACGAGGAAAGATTGATGGCAGAGAAAACGGGTCAGAATGCCTATCAATTGCTTCTCGATCAAATGCCAGAAGAGCCAACCGGTCTGCTGGTCCTTCCCTATTTCTCAGCTTCCGGTACTCCCTATTTTGATACAAGGGCCAACGGAGCAATCATCGGACTTCAACTGACCACCAGGAAAGGTGATATGATCAAAGCTTTGCTGGAAGGAGTGGCCCTGGAGATGAAGCTGAACCTGAAGCTGATGGAAGAGACCGGTATGCATGTGGATACTTTTGTTGCAACCGGGGGAGGTACCAGCAACAACTCCTGGAACCAGTTGAAGGCGGACGTGTTGAACAGACCGGTGGTTGTCAGGAAAGTTCGAGAAGCAGGGTGCCACGGTGCCGCCCTGCTTGCACAGAGTGCCCATCTCGGCGTCCCGGTTGAAAAGCTGATCAGGGATGATCATCACGAAATGATCTTTTTTCCGGATCCGGAAAGGGCCGGAATCTACATGGAGAAATTTGAACGCTACAGGCAGCTTTATCCGGCTTTAAAGTTATTCTCATCACCTTAGCCATGTGATTCTTGAGGGATACAGCCTGAGGTTCCGTTCAGTCTGGGGTTTCGTTCAGTCTGGGGTTTCGTTCAGTCAATGGTTTGTCGATCAAGCACACCTGAACAATGGTGTGCAATTCTTATGTTTCCTTCTGTCTAGGTCCTGAGTTCGTCATTCTGGCAATACGGCCGATTCGTCGTTAAGTCAAGCACTAAACAGATGATTATGGATTTTTAGGGCCAAGGGACTGCCTTACAGCCGATCTTTATGGAACTGCCTCGAAGATAAGCTCTATGAAACTGCCTCGAGGATAAGCTCTATGGAACTTAGCTCTTTAGAGATCAGACGCGTACTGTACCAACAAATCATCCGAGGAATCTATAAGCTTCTGGACAGATTCCATGATGATTGCCGCTTCTGATTTCAGGATCCCGGTGATGCATGGGCTTTTCAATGGATGTTGTGCTTGTCCGGATACCAGTATGGTATCAGACAAGGGGCCAGGATGCACGTCTACCTGCATGGCAGTCAGATCCCTGACTTTTTTCGCGATCAAAGGGAAATGCTGAATGCTTGATTGCTTTGTTCCGGACGCGATTCTCAGGCATGCGGTGAATCTCAGGGTACCGTCGCTGATAGAAAAAATGTAGTTGTTTTTTCCCGTGCTGATGTGCAGTGCGTTTTCCGCAAACCAGGACCATGAGTTCTTTGCGTTTCTTTGAAGTTCTTCTCTGATACCATGCATTATTTCTCTCAGGTCCGCGGCCGGTTGGCCGGTTACCTTTTCACTTTGAACAGGTTCGCCGATATGGATATACCGGTGGTAGTAACTCATCAAGTCATAATATTCTATCCAGCTTTCAGTAGCATATCCGATCTCCAGGGAGTTGAACTCAGAGGTCAGCAGCAAGTTCATGGAAGTGACGATGCCTTTTTTTTCATTGAGGTACAGCTTGCTGTGAAGATGTGGTATCCTTTTATACTGTAAAGCCAACTTATCCAGATCACGATACGTGGCCGTGTTCTCGGGATCGTCCCTGACATAGATCTCGATGGGGGTGCCCTTTTTTTGCAGCTCATTAAGCTTATTTACGAGTTTAAACCATTTCGAAATTTTCATGTAAGGAGAGACGATGACTACCCTTACCTCGCTCTCATCGAGCAAAGTGAGAATCCTCGCGGAGATTTCGGAAGGATTGATCAATTTCATACCTGATTTATTTATCTGATTTGTGTTACTTAATGCTACAAGCAGAATAAAGTCGACTCTTGGTATGACGATTTTTCATGAATAGATATAAAATATCTATCTGTTAACTATATTGATGCTTATTGGATAATAAATGTATATTTGTATATATAAAATATCACAAAAGCACCAAATAAGTTAATGAATAGATAATTTATATTCCTTTCAGCATGAGAAGTCACTTGAATTGGAGCATCATCACGCATTTTGCACGAGTAAATAGATATGGTTTTACCTTCCAGGATGTGGCGAAGGAATTTCCGGAGAAGAATCGTGTTTACCTGGCCAGGATACTTGCAGACATGGTTAAAATTGGTATGCTATGTAAGGTATCCAGGGATATATACCATATCATTCCGCCGCAGGCGGATCCTGAATCCTATGTACCCGATGCGCATCAGGTGGCTAAGTATATCATGCAGGATAAAGAGTATTACATCGGGTATGCTTCAGCCTTAAAGATCCATGGGCTTACAAACCTACCCGAGGCCAGGGAATTGGAGGTAAGAGAATACGTTGTCACAAGAAAGCAGACTAAGCCGGCCGTCAGGAGTTTTTGGGGAGTGAATTATCATTTTATTAAACATAGTACAAGTCGATTCTTTGGTTTCAACAATATCTGGATAAACCAGCTTGAGAAAGCTATGGTAAGTGATCTGGAGAAAACCATAGTGGATATGGCTACAAAACCCCAGTTCTGTGGTGGCATCGTTGAGGTTGGGAAAGCCCTACTCCTGGCGAGAGACAGGACAGATCATGATAAATTGTTCTATTATTTCGCTAGGAATATGAATAAATCAGCGAAAAAGAGATTCCTTTTCCTCACCGAATTGCTGGATCTGGAATGGACTTCAGAACATGATAGAATGATGAAAGAGTTGGGATCGGGCATCTCCTTATTGGATCCGGGTTTAGAGGACCAGGGAAGAAGAAGGAGCAAATTCGGATTGAAGATTAATATGGATCCCATCAACATTAAGAAGAAAATCCTTCATCGAAATGGCGGGCCACCAGAAGAGATCAAAGGCAGGAACCTTTAATTCAGATAATAGACCGCTTCAAATATCCCCTTGCGGGCAGAAATGAAATCAGGCAATCGGGAATGGCTTAAAGCAAAGGTCCTTCATACCGGTTCCCGGACGAGGGTGGATTCCAATCAAAAGTCCGAAAACTACTGGTGCCTTTACCCCGATCCTCAAGCAGTTCCTTTAGACTGACGAACTGAATACGATTTGCACAGGTTTTGACATTGTATTGTTGATCGAGGTCCGGGTGTTTAACGCTATATTTAGGAATTGGACATAAAATCCCGTAGCCATGAATCATACCCAAACCATTATTGCTGTACTCTTTTTTCCCACGCTATTGTCAACCGGGTGCACTTCCTCGGGAAACAATGAAACCGAGAAACCACCCCCCAACGTAGTCTACATCCTGGCCGATGACCTGGGGTATGGCGACCTGGGCTGCTACGGGCAGAAGCTCTTCACCACCCCCAACATTGACAGTCTGGCAGCCGCGGGGATGCGGTTCACCGACCACTACGCTGGTTCGACGGTATGCGCCCCTTCAAGGGCGGTACTGATGACCGGCATTCACACGGGGCACAATAACATCCGGGGCAACGGCCGGATCCCCATGCCCGACTCCATCTTTACCGTGGCTGAATTGTTCAGGGAAGCCGGGTACGCGACCGGCGCCTTCGGGAAATGGGGGCTCGGCCTTGAGAACACGGAAGGAGTGGCCTACAAGCAGGGATTCGACGTCTTCTATGGTTTTTACCACCAGGGGTTGGCACACCGCTACTACCCACCCTCCCTCTGGAGGAACGATGTGGAGGTGAAGCTGGACAATGATACGGCATTGAATGAATACGCAGCCGACCTGATGCATACCGAATCGCTGGGGTTTATCAGGGAACACAAGGAGGAACCGTTCTTCCTTTACATCCCCTGTATTATTCCCCACGCCGAATTGATCGTGCCGGAGGACAGCCTGCTGGAAAAGAACAGGGGGAAATACCCCCCGGAGAAGGTGTACGAGGGTAAGGATTATTTCGTGGATGACTACCAGCCATCCGGTTACGCGTCCCAGACTGAAAGTCATGCCGTGTTTGTGGCCATGGTCCAGCGGCTCGACCTGTACGTTGGGGAGATCATGGCCCTCTTGGAGGAATTGGAAATCTCAGGCAACACCATTGTCATGTTTTCCAGTGATAACGGTCCTCACGCGGAGGGGGGAGCCGATCCGTCCTATTTCGGGTCGTCGGGACCTTTGACAGGGATCAAGCGGGACCTCTACGAGGGGGGGATCCGGGTACCGTTCATCGTGAAATGGCCGGGGGTGGTGGAACCGGGAAGCGAGAGCGATCACGTATCCGGTTTTCAGGACATGCTGCCTACCTTCAGCGATCTCACGGGTGTGGAGGCCAGGCAGCCGGTGGACGGCATCTCCATGCTCCCGCTCCTGACCGGGGAAGGTACCCAGGCAGAGCACGAATACCTTTACTGGGAATTCCATGAACGCAAAGGCAAACAGGCCATCAGGCGAGGGAACTGGAAGGCGGTGAAGCTGAATGTGGACAGCGGGCCGGACACACCCATCGAGCTCTATGACCTCTCAGTGGATATATCCGAGTCGCGTGACGTGGCATCGAAGCATCCGGACGTGGTGGAGCAGATGCAAGGGCTATTCAGGGAAGCGAGGACACCATCTGATCTTTTTCGTTTCAAGTACGAGGAGAAGGAAATCAATCAATAAGCTAGCATTATAAAAACTTACACAAGGATGAAAAAACAGATTTACCTGATGGCGCTCCTGGTCCTGCTGGGTCATTATGCCATCGACCTGAATGCCCGTGGCCTGAATGCCCGTGGCCTGAATGCCCGTGGCCTGAATGCCCGTGGCCTGAATGCCCGTAGCCTGAATGCCCGTGGCCTGAATTCCGGTGCCACGATCTTGGGTGAACTCAGGCAGTGGCACAAGCTCACCCTCGACTTCACCGGACCCGAAGTGTCGGAAAATGATCAGTTCAACCCGTTCCTCAACTACCGCCTGGAGGTTACGTTCTCGCACAAGGCTTCCGGAAAGGAATACCTGGTGCCCGGGTTTTTCGCGGCTGACGGGGACGCTGCCAACAGCTCTGCGGATAAGGGGAACGTGTGGAGGGTGCATTTCGCCCCGGACGAGACAGGTACCTGGAAATATACTGTCAGCTTCAGGAAAGGGGAAGGAGTGGCAGTGACCCGGGAAGAAGGACTGAGCGGGGGATACATGGACGGATCGAAAGGGAAGTTCAAGATAGGGCCGACCGACAAGACCGGCAGGGACTTCAGGGCCAGGGGCAGGCTTGAATATGTCGGGGAACGCTACCTCCGGTTCGCGGGGACCGGCGAGTACTTTCTGAAGTGCGGGGCCGATGCCCCTGAGAATTTGCTGGCGTACGCTGACTTCGATGGGCCTTTCGCTACCGACGGAGAGAAGGACGACCTGGTAAAGGACTGGGGACCTCACGTGAAGGACTGGAAGGATGGGGATCCCTCCTGGAATGATGGAAAGGGAAAAGGCTTGGTAGGTGCGTTGAACTACCTTGCTTCCAAGGGGATGAATGCGTTCTCCTTCCTGACTCTCAATATAATAGGAGATGACAGGAATGTATTCCCTTATACCGATTACACCGAACGCTGCCGCATGGACGTCTCCAGGCTGGCACAATGGGAAGTCTTGTTCGAGCACGGTCAGCAAAACGGGTTGTTCCTCCATTTCAAATTGTCGGAGGCCGAGAACCAGAACCTGCTGGACGACGGGGATACCGGTGAACAGCGGAAGCTCTATTACCGGGAGCTGATCGCCCGTTTCGGTCATCACCTGGCGCTGAACTGGAATCTGGGAGAGGAGAACGGTGTATGGGGGAAGGTAAAAGGCCAGAATACCGGGCAGCGCCGGGCCATGGCAAGGTACATCCACGAAACCGATCCTTACCATCACCACCTGGTCGTCCATAACGGACAGTGGTATGACGACCTGGTGGGAGAACAATCGAAGCTTACAGGCGCCTCCCTGCAGACCAACATGCCTGATTTCAGCAGGGTTCATGATCAAACCCTGCGTCTCATCCGAGAGGCGCAGGAAGCTGGAAAGACCTGGGCGGTGGCCTGTGACGAACCCGGCGATGCCACACATTCGCTGGTACCCGACAAGGATAATCCCAACCACGACAATGCCCGGAAGAACGCCCTCTGGGGCCACCTGATGGCAGGCGGGTGGGGCATCGAGTGGTACTTTGGCTACGCCCATGACCATTCCGATCTTACCTGCCAGGACTGGCGCAGCCGGGACCGGATGTGGGACCAGTCGCGTTACGCGCTCGAATTCTTCAGGAATTTTCGCGTCCCTTTCTGGGCCATGGACCCCGCTGACGAACTCTCCCATTCAGGCGACTGGGTGCTGGCCAGTAAAAAGGGAGAGGAGCCGTATTACCTGGTCTTGTTTATGAAAGAGGGGGGTGAGACCCTCTTTGACCTGCCCGCGGGAAGCTACAAGTACGGGTGGTTCAATCCCCATACCGGCGTGGGCCTTTCGGGCCTTGTTCACCCGGGGCACGTTGACGGTGGTAAGCAGGTTCAACTGGAGGCACCCGATTCCCGTGACTGGGTATTGCTGGTGGGGCCGGCGGATGGATTAATACCCACGGACAGGACCCTGGCTCCCGATGCCATTGAACTCTTTTCATTCTATGATTTCAAGATCACTGAAAAGCCTGGATACGTTCCCGGGTACCTGGACAAGGGTAACAGGGCACTGGCCATCAATGCCGCCAGTTACCGGGACCAGTTCGCGGCCGGGGAGGCTGCCTTCCCGGGTCCTGACGGCACCTACGACGTGGTGATCACCACCATGACGGAGACCGACGGGGAGTCCTCCTACAGGCTGCTTGTCAACGGCCGTTTGACCGGTGAGTTTCAAAATCCTTCTACCACGGAGGATTACCAGCTCGCGCAACACAGGTGGGAAAACGTATCCCTTCAGGAGGGGGATGAGATCCTGGTAGCTTACAACAGCCATTCCAACGGGAAGATCCCCGAGGGGGAGGCGTTTGCCTATTCCAGGGGGAGGTGGCGTTCCATGGCTTTCGTGAAGCCCGGGAAGGATTATAATCCGCGGGTGGACCTGGACTGGTCCGAGGCACTGCCCGAAAGGGACATGAGCTATTTTAGCTTCGACTTCGATCCGGTGGCCGCTGAAAAAGTATTCGAGGAAAAGGAGGGATTGTTGGTGGTGGAAGCGGAACATTTCGCGAAGCAGGTTTCCGGTAACGTCAGGAAGTGGTACAGGATGGATGCAGGTCAGACACCCGACGTGCAGCCCGATCACGACGGGAACCACTTCGAAGGTGCCAGCGGGAAAGCCTACCTGGAAGTGCTGCCAGATACCCGGAGGAGACGCGAGGATCCCCTGGTGCAGCAGGAAAACTTCACCGAGGACCCCGGACTCATGGCGGTCCTCTATTACCCTGTCTGGTTCAACACCCCGGGGAAATACTACGTGTGGGTACGCAGTTGTCCCACCGGGAGCGAGGACAACAGCCTCCACGTGGGGATCGACGGGATATGGCCGGGCAACGGGCAAAGGATGCAATGGATCTCCAAAAAGAGCCAGTGGCAGTGGGACAGCAAGCAGCGAACCGAGCTGGTGCATACGGGGGTAAAATATCTTATTTACCTTGAGGTGAAAGAGCCCGGCCTGCACACCATCATGTTCAGCATGCGGGAAGACGGTTTCGAGATGGACAAGTGGCTCATGAGCACCGACAAAGACGTGCTGGTCCACGGGGATACAGGCCTTGGACCGGATGAGAGCCCCGTGAGGACTCAGTGACCATATCCGCAATTTGATAAACCATACATACCTATGAAAAGAAGACACTTTATCCAGACCGGCTCTGCCGCCATGGCAGCAGCGATGGCAACTCCTGCATTTCCTTTGCTCCGCGGTTGCTCGCAGGGCAGGGTGCAGGTTTTTGAACCTGAATCCAGCGATGCTCTCCTGGTTAATCCGGGCATGGGCTTCGAGACCTTCAACTGTTTTAACGACGAGGAAAGAGACCTTGCGGCAGAGAATTACCCTGAGTGTTCCATCAGCTACCACCGCTATTACTGGGACAGGCTTGAACCGGAAGAGGGGAAGTACAATTTCGACCTTATGGACGAGATCCTCGAGAAATGTGCGAAACACAAGCAGGACCTGGCCCTCAGGTTCATGCCCATCAGTCCGCAGACAAAGCCCGGGATCCCGGAGTGGTATATGAAGAAAGCGAAAGGATACGCGTTCGACCGCAATGGACGAAAGGGCTGGTCGCCCGACTGGAACGATCCCTATTACCTGGACAAGTGGGAGGCGCTGACGGCCGCTTTTGGTGAGCGGTACAACGGGCACCGGCACATGGACCGGCTGGAAATCGGCGGGTACGGTTTCTGGAGCGAGTGGCACATCTCCCACACGGATGTACCCGTGATCACGGAGGAGAACGCGTTCCGGCTTATTGACATGAATTTCAAGCACTGGGACCGCACACCGATGATGATGCTGATCGGTTATGAACCCGGTCTCAGATACGCCGTGAAAAAAGGGGCCGGATGGCGGGCCGATTCCCTGGGGGACTGGGGCCATTTTTCGGAGACATGGAACCACATGGAGAACATGTATCCCAGGATCCTGAACGAGGAAGTTCCGGAAGCGAGGGAAGCCTGGAAGAATGGGCCCATCGCGTTCGAGCCCCCCGGAAGGATGAATGATCTTGAACGCTATGTTCCCTCCATTGGCGGGGGATACGATAACATGTGGGACAAGGCGCTGGAGTGGGGTGGCTCGGCCTACAATGCCAAATCGGGTGACATCCCTGACTCGCAGATTCCCTCCATGGAACGGTTCCTGAAGAGATGCGGGTACCGGTTTAACGTGAAGCGGGTTGAGGTCCAGGGCTCCAGGCCTGAACAATCGGGTCAGTTACCGGTGTCGGTGATCCTGGAGAATACAGGGGTTGCGCCGGTATACCGGGACTATTCCCTTGCATTCCGGCTGGAAGGCGGGAACAGCTTGAGGGTAGTCAGGACGGGCCAGGACATGAAATCACTCCTGCCGGGCGAACACGAGATCAACCTGGCCGCAACTATGCCAGGTAGCCTTGAGAAAGGCAGCTACAGGATCTCGCTGGGTATTGTTTACGGGGATGAGGAGCAACCGGCCATCAGGCTGGCCAACAAGGGATGTGATGCCGGGGGCTGGCTTCCGCTGGAGGGGATTAAGGTCCAGGTGACCTGAGGTCGGGTCGGTATGTGGATTACCGGCAAATGACCAGCTTCCGGCAGGTCTGGCCGGACGCGCCATATAATTTCACCAGGTAGACACCGGGTCCCTGAAGGGAGGAGGTGGATATGTCAAAGGAGGTGTCCATGCTGTTCTCGATCGCGTGGACCACCTGCCCGTTTAAGTTGAATATTTGAAGAGAGAGAGGGCTTTCCATGTTTCTTGCCTGCACGTGAAAATCCTGGCCCGAAACGGGATTGGGATAGATAAGCAGTGGTGGATCCGGGATGGCTCTCCGTTTGATCCCCGTGGTTCCTGAGGACAGAGCGGCGCTATCGGCCTCAACCCCCAGCTCCTCCACCCAGAGGTAGTTCACCCGTGAGTGCAGCCCGATATACCCGAACCGGTGTGCCGGCGTGGGGACGCTTGTCAAAGATCAGCGAATCGTTGATGTAGACGGTGGTGGCCTCCCCGTCGTTGATCACCCGGGCGGTTACCCAGGTTTCCGGTCCGCCACCGGTATATGAATCTGACGCCAGGGTGGTCTCTTCCCCGTCATCCACGCTGATCAGCGAAGCCAAGAGGGGGGATGCATCCATCTGCAGGAGGCAGTGGTTCTCCTCGTCGGTGTAGTTGAAGAGCAGCCCCAGGTAGTTTCCGACGGTGGCCTTTGAGGGTGGCGGTATACTCGAACAGGGCAAAGGTGGTGCCGGTGTAGATGCAGTTCTCGTACATCAGGTTGCTGTAATTGTAATACTTGCCGCCCTCCACCTTCCACAATCCGTCCACAGGTTCCCAGAGCTGTGCCAGGCCGTCCTCGAAATCCTCGAAATAGCTGAGCGGCCGCTGGATGGTGATCCGGGCCGTTTCACTCCTCACGGTGAGACCGGAGTCGTCGGTGGCCTCTGCGAAGATGTCGTGGGCCCCTGTCTCCCCGTTGCTCCAGGTGAATGCATACGGTGCGGCACTGTCACCGGCTACCTTTACCGAATCCACAAAAAAAAACACCCGGTCAATGGTTCCGTCGGTATCAGAGGCTTCTGCAGTGATCTCAACATCGGCAGGAACAAAGAAGACCTCCCCGTCGGCAGGGGAGGTGAGGGAGACTTCCGGCGGCAGGGAGGATGCCACGGATACCCGGATGCTGGCCGAAGGCATGGTGGCCCCGGTGCTGTCAGTGACCACAGCGTAAAGCAGGTGGTCGCCGTTCTCCACGTCGCTCCAGGTGAAGGAGTAAGGTGCCTGGGTGTCTTCTCCCAGCATGGTGTGCCGGTTGAAGAACTCAACTTTGGTTATGGGATAGGTGTTCGCTGTGACGGTGGCACTCAGTTCGATCTGTTCCGGTTTGTAGAGCTGTGCACCATCTTCCGGTCCGCCGATCCCGACGGAGAGCAGGTGGCCTGCCGGCAGCCTCCATACCCCGTAGCACCCGCCTGTGGCCCACAGGTCGCCCGTTCCCGGATTGACCCGGACCACCAGCACCTCGTTGGCCCCGTCAGGAGGGGGCACCACCTGGGGTGTGCGGTCATTGGGAATGATGATCTCCCAGGTCTCCCCGGCATCGGTGGAGCGCTTCACGGCCGCGTCGGTCTTGTAGACGTTCTTGGGTCCGGCTGTGTACACCACATCGGGATTTCTCGGGTCGACGGCTACGGTGCGGAAGGACCTGTTGCCGTACTGGTCCAACGGTACCCGCTGGGTAATCTCAGTATTGCTCCCGGCTTCGAAGAAGTAGAGGTGGTCACCCTCGGTCGCCACATAGAGCCGTTGCCTGGTATGGTCGATGGCCACATCCCTCACGTTATACGGAAGTGTGGCCACCACCTGCCACGTGTCCCCAAGGTCATCGGACCGGACCACCTGCTTGCCATTGGCCCCATAGACCTCCCGGTCGCCATAAAGGTTGGCGGTAAATACCCCCCGGCAACCTCCATGGCTTTCCATGTGATGCCCCTGTCCTTGCTGTAATACTCGCTGAAGTAGGCCACTTCAGGGTCCTTGGGATCGCCGCAGGCAGTCTCCAGCCCGTCGCAGATCAGTCCGGTTTTGGTAAAGCTGGCCCCGCCGTTCCTGCTGATGGACAGGTTGCCCGGCTCATGCCATGCAGGGGCCACCTGGGTGATCAGGACCTGCTCGTCCAGGGCGTATGCCCCGTATGTGAATCCGCCCCAGCCGAGCCCGCTGGCATTGCAGTATTTCCAGGTATGTCCTCCGTCTTTGGTGAAGGCTCCGTTATAGTCCTGGGATCCAAGGTAGAGCAAGTCGGTGTTGAATGGATTGAAGTTGAACTTGCCCCCCACCAGGATGCCGGTATATCCGTTGGCGTCCCAGCGGACCGTCTGTCCCCCGTCCGAACTGCTGGAGATCCAGTCACCCCCAAAAGCCCACAGTTTATCAGGATCGGCGGGGTGCATGGCGATCTTTTGTTGCCTCCCGTTGAAGGGCATGAAGGCATTGGTATTGTCGCGCTGTCCCTTTGCCCAGGTATACCCTCCATCATGGGAATAGAAGATCTGGTGGTCGTACTGTGAAGGGCTGTGGCATGCAGCCAGGTGGTTTGTATCTGCTTCGCTGACAACGAGGTCGGTGACAGCCGACGGATACCCCGAGGTGCCAGGCTGATCGAAACTGTCCCCGCGGTTCATTGATCTGTAGAGCTTGCCGCCCATGTTGAGGAAGATGGTGCCTGTGACCTGAGACACATGCAAATCGGTGATCTCCCCGGCCAGTATGGCATCAAAAGTCGCTCCACCGTCGTCGCTCCTGTGGAGCCCTGATCCGTCGATGGCATACACCTCCCCCGTGAAGGGATCCAGGTCGATGATGCAGTCGCCGAACGCGTTATTCACCATGGTCCAGGTAGCTCCACCGTCAGTAGATTTATAGAGCCCAAAGGAAGGGCAGGACCAGTAGGCCATCATGCAATAGCCCGAATCCGCATCATAACTGCTTTTCGAGAACTGAACCTTGTCCTTGAATCCACGGTATCCCCTGTAGTCACCCACCTGAAGCACGTGTTCCCACGTGGCAGCCTGGTCAGTAGTCAGGTAGAGGCCATGACTCTGGTTGTTGGTGCTATTGCCCCCGACAGCCAATGCCCGCTGGTTGTTCATCGGATCGATGGCGAAGCCGCAGTTCCCCCGGGGATGGTACCCGATGTTGCAGGGCCGCCAGTTGGCACCTCCGTCGATGCTCCGGTAGATCCCCCCCACATCGGTCCCGAACAGCAGGAACGATCCATCCGTATGGTCCGCCTCAATGGCCTGCGGCCACTGGCAACCCTCGCCGCCGGTATGACCGTTGTCACGGATCGATTGTGAGACCAGGGGTACTGCCTCCCAGATTTGCGGATAGAGGTTGACCGGGAGGAGTGACAGGATCCCGGCGATAGCCAGTGCCTTTGCCTTGATGTGCTTTATGTGTTTCATAGCACCAAATATAGCCATATCGTGCCGAAACCACCCGTGGATCAGAGGGTGCAAACTACGTGCAAAACCTGTTCAAAGGCGGGGATCCGGTTGGTGGATGCTCTTTTATCCTTAAATTTCAGTTTTTCATCCAGGCAAGTTCCATTTCCATGACCAGGGTCTTTGCCATACTCCTGATCCTCTATCCGCCATTTAATGTTCGATTGCAGTATAGCTTCAATATTAAACTAACTGATATGATGAATATCCTGAATTCCTGTTTACCACAAGGCCTCGTGAGAACCGGGTCCATGGTGATCCCTGTCCTGCTGCTGGCGCTTTGTTCCTGCAACAATGGAGGAATGGTCACTGTTGACCTCTCAGAGAAATGGGACACCACCCGGGTTTTGGAAAATCCCGACAAAGGTTGGTACCATCACATGCTGGACAATGGGATCGAGAAGTACCTGATCCAGGATGAGGAACAATTTCATTCCTTTCCCGGGATGGACCACCTTTACCTCAGGCTGGCCTGGGGCTTCCTGGAACCTGAAGAGGGGGTGTACGACTGGTCACATATAGACCGGATTGTTGAGAAATACGTCCCTTTGGGTTATGGTATCTCCTTCCGCATTACCTGCAAGGAGACGGGCAATAAATACTTCTCGGCGCCGTTTGAGATCAACGGAGTGCGGTATGCCACCCCTCCCTGGGTGGAAGAGGCAGGTGCGGTAGGTGTGGTGCCGGACCAGTACGGACCACCGGCATGGACCCCTGACTGGGACGATCCGGTGTTCCTGGAAAAACTGGACAATTTCCACCGGGCGTTTGCCAGAACGTTATGACGGAAAGCCCTGGGTCCGTTACGTGGATATCGGAAGCATCGGGGAGTGGGGGGAAGGGCATACGAACCGCTCGACACGACATCCCGCCCTCCGTGGAGGAGGTAAAGGCCCATATGGACCTCCACCTGAAGCACTACAGGCAATCACAGTTGGTGTGTACGGACGACCTTCTCTACTATAAGAAGAATCCGGCCCAGGTGCAGAATTGCTTGGAATATGCCCTGTCCAACGGGATCTCCTTCCGGGACGACAGTCCTTTGGGCGACTGGTACATACAAACACGGATGGAGAGCTGGAGCGTGAGTCATCCCTAGTTTTTTGACTCGGCATACCTGGAAATGCCCACCATCCTGGAAACGGCCCATTACATCAAGATCAAGGATTGGGGCTACTGGAAGGGGAAGAACGGTTCAGAGGTTCTGCCGGGACTGGGAGTTTCGGGAGCGGACATCCTCAGGGGTGTCATCCGCACCATGCACGCCACCTACATCGGCTTCCATGGCTATGTGGGGGAATATCTGGCCGACAATCCCGATCTTCCTGGTGAAATGCTGAACCTGTGCGGGTACTGGTACTTTCCGGAAAGTGTCAGCTATCCGTTCCGCTTTAAAAAAGGAGAGAACAGGGTAGCCCTGAAAATGATGAATAAGGGTGTGGCCCCGGCTTACAAGAACTACAGCCTGGTCCTTCGTTTCGAATCAACGGACCCGGAAAAGAGCTTCGAGGTGGTCATTCCCGATGCCGGGAACCGCTCCTGGATGCCGGGGGAGACCGTGGAATCGGGTTACAGTGTGGAGATTCCCGGGGAAGCAGAAAGCGGCGGGTACACCCTCAAATTCAAACTGGTAAAAAATGCTGCTGCAGGAAAGCAGGATGTCAGCATGGGTGTAAAGGAGTCCTTCCTGGATAACGGGGGATTCGTACGAATCGGAGAAGTGAAGATTCAGTGAGGATCTGCCCCGTGACATAAGAATACAAAATATCAATCCAAAGAATATGCCTCACATGAACAACCATAATGACACCTCAAAATACCTCACAAAACCTTTCCTGCTGGCGCTGGTCCTGTCAGCCTTTATCCTGGCCTGTAACCGGCCATCTGGCCTTCCGGTGACCATGGAGTTCAGCCCCCTCTGGGATACAGTTTCTCCCCTTGAAAATCCGCATAAGGGATGGTATCACCATATGTTGGACAACGGGATCGACAAGTATGAGATCAGGAACGATTCCCTGTTTGATGCCTTCCCGGGCATGGATCACCTCTATATCCGCCTTGCCTGGGCATTCCTTGAGCCTGAGGAGGGTGTGTTTGACTGGTCATACATCGATAACATTGTCGGGAAGTATGTTCCCCTGGGATATGGGATCTCCTTCAGGATCTCCTGCAAGGAGACGGGGTGGGTCCCCAATTCCATTCCCGAGGAGATTGAAGGAGTAGGGTATGCTACCCCGTACTGGGTGAGGAAGGCCGGGGCCATGGGGACGGTACCCTCCAAGCTTGGCCGGCCAGTCTGGACACCAGATTGGGATGATCCGGTATACCTGGAGAAACTGGACAATTTTCACCGGGCCTTCGCTGAAAGGTACGATGGGAAACCATGGGTCAGGTACGTGGATGTGGGCAGTATCGGAGAATGGGGAGAAGGGAACGCACACAGGTCCACCAACATTCCACCAACCGTGGATGAGGTCAAAGCCAATATCGATATTTACCTGAAGCATTATACACATTCCCAGATCGTGGTGACAGATGCCCTGCTTTTCTGGAGAAAGGGGGAGGAGGATGTAAAGGAACTTTACGATTATGCTGTCTCGCACGGGATCACCCTTCGCGACGACAGCCCCATGGTCGGGTATCACATCGGGAGATACCGGGATACCTGGAGCATCAGCCATCCCCATTTCTATGACCCGCTTTACCTGGAGAAACCCATGATACTGGAGCCGGCACACTATGGTTCCGTGAAGCGTGATGGACACTGGCTGGGTAAAAACGGTGCGGATACCATTCCTTCACTGGGGGTTCCGGGTGCCGATTTCTTCAGGAAGTCGGTGGAGATCATGCACGCCACGTACATCGGATACCACGGGTACGCGGAGGATTTTCTCATGGAGAATCCCGACCTGACCGTGGAGTTGCTGAACCGTTGCGGATACTGGTATTTTCCTGTATCAGCAGATTATCCAGCCGTGATGGGTTCCGGCCTGCAGACACTCTCATTCACCTGGTTGAACAGGGGAGTGGCACCCGCCTATCACGCTTACAGCCTGATCCTGTGCCTTGAGGACGAAAAAACCATGGATCGCGAAAGGATCGTTATCCCCGATGCCGGCAACAAATCATGGCTTCCAGGAGAGCCATGTGTTGCTACCTGCAATTTTGAGGTTCCTGGTGACTTAAAGAATGGCAGATACACACTGAAATATAAATTGATGGACACAAATTCGTTGAAGCAGCGGGATGTGTTTCTTGCCGTTGCTCCGGAGGCTCTTGATACGGAGCATTTCATCACACTGGGAGAGGTTCATGTAAAGCGCCGGTGAATACTAGACTAAAGATCATTGATAATTTTAGTTGGGTATACTACCCTGTAATAAGAATCTATCCATTAAAGGTATTGTTGAGAGTTTAGCGGCATATTATCTCCACACCTACTTGTTGCAGAACTAAATATTCGCTTCTTAAGTTCTTAGTTTAGAATGGGCTGAAAAATGCAATGAGGGCTGTGGGCAAGGCTTCTGTTAAAATCTACTCTTCCATGTAGATATCTGGTTCGGATGAAGATCGTACTTCTTCGCAATCTGCTGGATCATTTCTCCTTCTTGCAGGGCTTCCTATATGCGAATGTCCCTATATCTAATGGGGAGAGTGTATTAACCAACTATTGGGTAAGTGTAAATTCCCAGTTCGTTGGGTTTAAGCTGGTCAACAGGGTTTGTTGCTTTGGTGAGCGAGTTGCCGCGGTGCCAGGCCACTTCATTCATGTTGTTGCTGCCGCTTAACGAAAAGTTATGTGATTTGGTGCCACCCCTGACTGCAAATGCCCATTCGGCTTCGGACGGCAAGCGGCAACCCAGCCACTGTGCAAAAGCGGTTGCATCGGCCCAGCTTACATTTACAATGGGGTGATTGGCTGCCCAACCCCACTCCGGAGGAGGCGGCATTTGTTCTCCGGCAGCCTGGCAATAGGCACGGTATTGGGCTACTGTAATTTCGCTGCGACTGATGCGAAATCCGTTCAATCTCACTTTGTGAACAAGCGATTCGCAGCTTTCGCCACTATGGCTTTCCATTTCAAAATCACTAATAACCACACTCTCCTGATGGAGTTCTAAAGGTTGCCCAAGAATCTCCACATCAGAAAAACTGACATCAGAAACACTGTTTTGAAAATCGATACCGGTTAAAGCTATGTTATAGTTCTCCGAAAAACCTGTCACTTTAAAATTTTTGAAGTTGATATTTTTGATGTGCCCCGGCACTTTTTTGTGCATATACGCATTTACTACCGGTTTCAGCCTTATTAATTCCTGTTGCCCTTCGCCATTGATACGGATGTTTTCAAACACCACATTTTCGAGTTTCATATCTTCTCCCGGTTCAAGCAGGAACGGCGTCATCGCAAAATGCACGATACCGATGTTGCGATCAATGATGTCTCTTATTTCGACATGGTTCCCGGTAACTTTTACACCGGCCTTCAAAATTGCACTTTCGGCAAGATAAAGAGTCTGATTTTCCTTCACTTCAACCATCTGGGGCGTATGGATGCCGGGGCCATAATAGAGGATGTTCTTGTCAGATTTCTCCAATAGGAAATCTTCTACGGGATTGGCGAAGAGCAACAAAGGCGCATTTTTACCATTGGGTTCGAGAATAATCTGCCCGGGCGAATTAATTTGAAGAGCTACTTCATCATTGCCCATAGTAACACGATGAATACCCGATTTAGCAGGAAGAACTACAGTGTTTGAAAGCGATTTCACTGATGACCTGACTTTTACAATTGCGTTGCCTCTGACATCAAAACTGGCATACCAGTAGGCGCCTCCGTAATCTATGACAGTTTTATCCTACGGAGAATCCTGTACCCGCGCCTGTGAAACATCAATTTTTACATCGTTTACCCAAACCTCGTAAACCGTTTTGGGCAAACACATTGATTTAAAATAAGGGCAGAAAGCCTATGATTGCGATGACAACAATTAAAATTGCAAAGTTCCGTGATGTTCTTAATCTAATTTTTCAGTCAAAACGATATGGATTTTAAGCCAGTTATCACCTATTCCTCAAATCTAACCACAAACCTGAATTTTGCATCATCATCGTACCATGTTCTGAAATTCGTGCCCCACTTATTATTTAAAAGATTAAAATGCCAGCCTTTTTCGAGATTTGGCAATTGGCCTGTTTTATCAAATAAGACTGGGCCACCCGGCGCAACAATCGGGCAATCAAGCGATTCAGCTGCAATTTTTTGTATTCCCTTGTTAAAGATTATGCCACTATTGATGCCGTGCAAATAACGCCCTCCTTTTTCAACAACCAACATTGGCGAAACCTGCCGGCCCAGCTTATCCATTATTCCTGTCCTGGAAATTTCGGGGACAAATCCCATTGAAAACCAATACGCATCGGGCAAACGAGAAGCCTCTTTATCAAACCATTGTAAAGTGTATCGTATCTCTTTTTTTCTTTTCGGAAATGCTATCTCAATCCAGTTTTCCTCAGGCAAACCATAAACTGCTGCCACCCCACTTTTGAAAACGGCTCTCAATAAAAGGGTTGTTCCTTCAGAATCGTTTTTAATATACGAAGATTGTATAACAGGCAGGTTTTTTGCTGAAACAGCCCCATGACTGTCGATATTCGGTTTGCAAAAATCCTCGAAAACCCAGTATCGCGTGAGTGTGGTAATTATTAGGCCTTCTTTTGCCCAAAGTCGGTAATCTTTCTCGTTGTAAGATTCGTGCCAGAAAAGCCCAAAAGGGACACCTCCATCTACCCATACATTGTTTCTATCGTCATCGCTCAAAAAAAGGATTGATCCGTTAACAGGGTTAAACTGCATGGAGAAATGTTCAGTTTTTAACCCTTTTTCCAACTCAAATGGCTTAAACCCTTTTAAGTCGGGCTTTTTAGCAACGAGGTCAGCCAAAACAGATTTTGCCTCGTTGGCCAAGGGTGAACTACCAAGTGCATCAACTGCTTTTTGGATATAACTGCGCTCGTCCTGCCATGATTGAACCATTTTTTGGTATCCCTCAGTATTAATTACTTGTTTAAGTTCACCTACGGTATAATGGTCGAAATCGATGTGTTTTTTCTCGTCCAACCCACCGGTATGTTCAGAAAGCATAAGCACCCAGGTTGAAAACCTGACAAAATCCGGGTCATTGGGATCAACCTTCTTTTCGCTCAGCCACTTTGTTCGCAAGCGCATAAGTGCCCTGAGCGAGGCATATTTCACGGGGTCGGTTCCGGCACTGTGAATCCAGGTGCTTCCAATTTCCTTATCGATAACCTGAAGCCGGCTCCTGAATTTCCAGACTTCGTTGGCATAATTATTTAGGGTGGAGGCTTTGATTACAGCATTTGGATACTTCTTTCGTAACTGTGCAAAAATTTCTTTCACCTTATCGGGCGATTGTGGCCCTTGATTATCGCCGGTAAACGCGAATTGCAGAATGTGGCGAAACCCCGGAATAATGGTGGCATCGCCATAGCAATTCTCATATACAACCACAATTTCATTGCCCGATTTGCGGTCTTTCCATAGAAATACTTGCGGGGTTTCGGCCTTGGGGCTTGCCTGGTTTACACCAATATGCAAAAGTTTTATCCCATATTCCTGAAGAATGGGTATTACCCCGATGGTTTCACCGGCCACATCGGTGATTTTGGCCGCCCTCGTTTTGTTTCCGTATTTCCGGTCAATCTCCATGGCCTGACGAATAGAGAACCGGAAGAGTGATGTATCCAACAACTCGCTGCCACCTGTAAAGGGGTATGCATTCCAGACAATGTGCCCATCCCGAATGGCTTTTTCAAGCAACTGTTTCTTTTCAGGCGTTGCCTGATTCAAATATTCCCATAAGATCCACCATCCCGTAGTCCATACAAACTTATCGCTACCCCCCTCATATTCAAGTACATTGGCTGTTTCTACTGCATTTGGAATAAACTCATTGAAATACTTTTTAATTACCTTTGGGGCAAAGTCGGTAAATCCGATATCGAGATGGGTTTCGAATACTACATGCACAGTGTCTTGTGCTTTTAATGTGAAGGGAAAAAGAATGGCAAAAAGCAGAAGCACCCTTAAGAATCTCATGTTAATCTTATTTTACCTATTGTTTTTAATCATTCACTTTTTCAATCTCCAATAATGCGGCATCGTTGCGTTCAGAAATATTCACTTGTAAGTCTGAATCTCGAAGCTCTTTTCCCGAAAACTCTCCCAGTAGTTTTTCTGAAGGCGATAATTAAATGCGATAATGCGCCCTTTAAAAGTAGTTGATAATTCGGAATAAACGTTCCGGTTGTTTTTGTGGGCCGTTGAAATAAAGCTTGCGATCCGGGCATAGATCTCTGCTCCTTCAAAAGTGCGGAAGCAATAGGATACTTTCATATTTATCTCTTTAGTTGCAGCGTGCAGCCAGCGTAACATTTCTTCTGCCCGGATTCCGGTCTCATCTCCATGGGCTCTTTAATCCTCTTGTAGCATTGTCTCGAGGCTGAATATACCGTGGATTCATTGATAGCATACCCGAACAATGAACTGAACAATGTCTGTATCTTTTTGATAGGGATCCTGTAGTCTACATTCAACAATTTCGTAAGGGTTTTTACGCCATGACCCTACTGAACAGGGGCATTGACTCCTTCAGGAGCAACACCCTTGTGACCTTGTTGGCCTCCCTGTGTCCCCTTCTTCTTTCTCGGAAAGGCTGGCGTCTTCTTGTAGCCATCACTCGATGGTGGCTTGCTGCTGTTCCGACTGTTACTGTTGATCCGAGCTTTTAATACCGCTACTTCTACCTTCAGATCTGTATTCTTAGTTTCTAAAACTGAAATCCCCCCTTTCAGCTCACTGTTCTCCTGACGAAGATCCTTATGCTCATCCGCAATTGGTTCCAGCCAATCAATACGTTTTGTTAGCTCCCGGCTCTCTTTCTTTATCATCTGATTCTCTTTCTCCATCTGAGACTGGCAATGCAACAGAAACTCAACTTTCCTTGTAAGCTCGTAAATGACTTGATCGGAAGACAAATCGGTTCACCAACTGTTGATAACACCGGATTTTCTTTACTTTTGAGAACCAGAAAAACAGTTAAGATCATTGATAATTTCAGCCCCCATGAAAAAGATCCTTATACCCCTTATCCTTTTATGCGGCCTTCAACTTGTGAGTCAGGGACAGACCCGTGATCCTTTCCTGTGGCCATTTTCCACGGAATCAGTTTGGAACATGCCCATCCACCAGGACGCCTGGAAAGAGGGCAACCACGAGGATGCCAACATTGATGTGGTTGGTGCTCCTTCACGTTTTAAGGGCGAAGGGATCCAGATGTTTATTGAAAACACATCAGATCCCATGCAGGAATACCACCGCGTCAAATGGTCCAACAGGTGTACAGACCACGCCCATTACAAGGACAATTACGTGCATTTCCCCGACGAATATACCTGGAACGGGGAGGAGAACAGCCAGAAGAATTCGGCATTTGCTTTGATCAAACCTGACCAGGAGACCATCTGGGATGGAACCCTCTTCACACGCTGCTCGAAGGGAAGCTGGGTTGGGGGTGCCTGGTTCGCTCCTGACCGGCCCTACAGCCTTTATGGCAGCGGGGTGGGGGAGGTGATCACATCGCCAGACCAGGTGGAGGATATCTGGGGTCATGGGGCTTCCAAGATGTCGGCCATGGGGGGCACCATCCGCAAGGGAGAACTGACCAGTCCTGAAGATGACCCCATCCGCCATGCCCTGAAGTTTACAATCTGGGCGAAAAGGTACCTGGCCAGCTGTGAACTTTTCGGGGGAAAATCTTTCAAATGGCCAGCGCAAGGGGCCGACGGTTATGCCTGCGGCGATGGTGATAACCGTTACCAGGGTACCAATGTGGATTTTGTCATGGGAAGCCTGCTGGCCCTGCCTCCCGGGCTGACCAAAGAAGACCTGGGTGTCAATACCCTTGCAGGAAGGAAAATCTTCGATGCCCTTCAGACCTATGGCGGATATCCGGTAGAGGACGCAGCCTGGGATAACTGGCAGTTCTTTCTGGAGGAGGATGCAATTTCAACTGACTGGCCTGTAGGAAGCCATGCTGCCATCACCAGTGGACCCTTTTTTGAAGAACTCCAGGGCCATGATCAGCCAACTCCATATCATCAAGCTCAATACGCCCGACAGTATCGCGGGGGGAGCAACCTCGGATTATATGAACAGGATGGCCCCGGTGGCCTGCGACCTGGGAACTTTTGGTTCCGGGCACCTTTGTCCGGCCGGACCTACCGTCTGGCTGACCTCACCGGAAAACGGGGTGAGCTACCCGTCCGGATCGGAGGTACCCCTGGAGGCGGAGGTCTCCGGAGGAGAGGGGATGGTGGATTCTGTCATGTTCCTGGTGAACGATACCCTGGTGGGTACCGATACCACAGCCCCCTACACCTCCCTGTGGACCGGCACCCGTGACGGGCAGTACCTGGTCAGGGCGGTTGCCGTGGATACCGCGGGGGAACAGTATACATCGACTGAACGGTCCATCTGGCTGGGGAACAGGCTTCCCCTGATTACCCTCACTTCTCCCGGATCCGGCGCTTTTTTTTTTACCGGTGAGCCAATCCCCATAGAGGCGGTTGCCAGCGATCCTGACGGATCCGTCAGGGAGGTGGCCTTTTTTGCCGGAACAAAGGAGCTGACCAGGGACCCTTCACCTCCCTATGAATTCCATTGGGAGCCTTCCGACACAGGATCATTTGCGCTGGTGGCATCAGTGGTGGATAACCACCCTGATACGGTCTTCTCCGATACTGTTTCGGTGCGGGTGTTCCGTGATTATTCCATCGGGGAGGAGCTGGTCCCCAATGCCGGTTTTACCGGGGACGGGATCCACTGGCACAGGGCAAATCCCGGGGAGGGCCCCGATACCCAGATTGAACTGGTGGCGGGGGAGGGACAGGGGTTCCTTGAAGTCAGCCTCGCTCCCGGGAGCGCATCTTCCGCCGGGGAGGTGGTCCTCCGGAACAGCTTTAACGCAGCACTCAGGGAAGGGATCAGCTATGAGATGACCCTCGATGTGAAATGCGGCAGTACCGGGACCCTGGGACTGGAATTGAGGGCAGACAACGATGAAGTAGTTGATGAGGTGCTCCCTCTGTCCGATACATTCAACCGTTTCAGTCTGGTTGCAGAGGCCGGGCTGAGGGGCCCGCTGGCCATCAGGCTGACCGTTCCGGCGGTCTCCCTCCCCCTCACCCTCGACCTTATCTCCCTGGTGAGGGGCGTAAAACCGGTGATCACGCTTATCATGGAAGACACCCTCTACCTGGACCATTTGGCTGTGATCTCGGCGGATGCCTCCGATCCCGACGGGAATGTGGAATCGGTACAATTTTTTGTCAACGATGTGGAGGCCGGTGTGGACGATTCGGACCCGTTCGGCATTTTATTCACCCCTGCCGGGGAGCATGAAGGCACCATAAGGGTCAGGGCCATTGCCACCGATAACGACGGGATGATCGGTGAAACTGCGGAGGAAGCTGTGGTCCTGTCCGGACTGGGGACTGAAGAATCTTCACTGGGTTCCCAGGATAAAAAGATCAGGGTGTTCCCCAATCCGGCACGGGGAATGGTAATCATCCGGGGGGAACAGGGCCTGGTAATCCGCTCCGTCACATTGCTTGATCACCAGGGCAGGATCCTGGGCAACCTTGACCCGGCCGGAAGTGAAAGGCTGGAGATCCCTGCCATCTGTTTCCCGGAGAGCGGATTATACCTCCTGAGGATCAATACCGGGGTGGGGGTGTTCACACGCCATGTGATGGTGGTCAGGTAACCTGCTTTACCTCGATCAGGTACCAGACGGTGGGGACCTTTCCTATGGTGATCTCCCAGCTGCCAGAATGGTAGCGGGGGGATGGGGTGGCGCCGGCAGGCTGTCCTGCGCCGTCAAGAGGGGTGACCAGAACCTGTCCAAGACCCTCCGGGATGGTGAGCCTGATCATTCCTTTCACCGGTTCGATCACAAAAGGCAATGAGCCCCATTGGACCAGGGAGGTTCGCTCCCTGTTCCATTCCGCCCCGTTCATGATGGAGGTTGAGGTGGCTGCCAGGAGCATTTTCCGCGACTTGCCGATGGATTTGCCGTCCAGGGATGTCAGCACCAGCGATGCAAACGGTGTTTCAAGGTCTGCCCGGAGGTGATCCGTTTCCAAAACGCTCATCCCGGAGGAATAGCCAATCATCGCCTGGGCGTGCTCCGAGTTTACCGTTACAAGCCCCTTTCCTCCTGTCACATCCCATTTCAGTTGTTCCGTCTCCGAAACGATGGTGCCGGGTGCCCCGGGCTCCGGGAAGCTGTTCTTCCCTCCCGAGAAAGAACGGATCCTTGTCTTTGATATCAGTGGGGTGTTCGGGGGGAATCCGGGTGTAAAGAATGGTTTGGGTGCCACATCCTTCCTGATCCCTTCCATCAGCTCCTTCTCCCCGTAACTCCTGAAAATGGTGGACCTCGCGGAAAGGATATCCCCCCTGTGGAACATCGGAGCACACGCTGCCAGGTTTGCGATCTTAACCGGGTCGTGCAGCATATCGAAATGCCCGGGGACTTTATTCTTCCAGCCTGTGGGATCATCATGTTCGAAGGTATAGAACCAGATACCGTCCCAGTCCTGAAGCAGGGCATAGGCTGCCAGGATCGGAATCCCTTCCGACGCGTACTCGTTGGGGTAGGGGTGGTTTGTTTCGCTTACCGTGTAAGGTTTGCCTTCCACGGCAGTCCGGGAGAGTTGGGCAACGGTGGACCAGCCCGGGTCGTTGACCATGGGGGTGTTCTCGATGGTGAACCCGCGTTTACCGGTTTTGGGATCGGTGAAATTTTTGGGATGCTGCCAGTAGACATGCCCGTCAACGAAATCAAGCTTTGCCAGGGATGAGAGCAGGGCATACCCGCTTTTGTAGTGGTTATGGTCGCTGTTGCCGGCCACCCATTGACTGACACCCACGCTGTCTTTCAGGTAGCGGTACATGCCGGTATAGAATGCCCGTTCTGTTTCCATGATAAACCGGGCCTCGGCATAAAAGCGGAGGCTGTCAGCCTCCTGCATCTCCCCCGGCCGGAGCCTTGGGACCGGTTCGCCTTCTTTCAGCCCGATCCCCTTCCGGACTGCCTCAAGGTGTTTTTCCGGCAGGCTGGATTTAAGCCATTGGTTGTATTGCCGGGTCAGTTCCTCTGCATAGTATTCCGGGATATCGGACCAGGTGCCTGTCCGGGCCGAATTCTGCGTTCCCAGCAGGCGCCCGCCGAACCATGCTTCCACCAGCGAGTTCTCGTTGACGATTTCAAGGAAAGCCAGTGCCGGTTCATTCCGGTAGGCGTTCCCGGTATAGGGGTTGATGTGGGTCAGCAACTGCATGGCATACTCCTTCTGAAGCCGGATGAGCCTGCCATCAAAGAGGGTGGCGGCCTTGGCCATTCCAAGGTGATTGTAATAGGGTACCCCGTCCCCTTCCCGGTAGGTCCTGCCCACGTTCAGGTTGAAATTGCTGTAGATCCCCTGTTGCTTCAGTTCAGAAACAAAATAGTCGAGCCTGTCCAGCTGAACCGGGTTCAGGACACGGGTCGTGTTGGTATCTGTCCTGAAAACAGACCTATCCCCGCCCCAGTTGGAATCCAGGAAGTGGAACCGTACGGCGTTGATGCCCAGGGAAGCCAGCAGCCGGGCCACCTCAGGCGCCTCTCTCTTCTCCGGGTAGCATGCGCCAGCGGTGAGGTTCACACCCCAGATCCTGAAGCGCTTTCCCGAGGGTGTGTAAAAATGCCCATCCCGGCATTGGAGGGATCCCTTGTCCCCGGCAGGCTTATCCAGAAGAAATGAAAGGTTCAGGGGTCCGGACGGAATCTGTTCCCAGTCAACAGGAAACGGCGACATCCCGGACCGTTCCGGGGTGGTGAGAGGATTATTTTCATGGATTTGCTGACCGGTACTGTGGGAGGTGATCCCACAGATGAAGATCAGAGGAGTTATCAATCTCAGGAATGAAATCATACAGGGGTGGTTTAGGTTTCTGGCAAACAGTGTTAGCGTTCTATAAATAAAGGTAAGCAATATATAGTGCTGATCACGTTACGGTCAGGTTGAAATGGATTATGAAACGTGTTTGTCTCCATTTTGAACAGCATAAGATGTTGTAAATCCCCATCATTTCCTGAAATTGTTTTTCTGATAAAACTACTGAGATATGAAAAAAGGACTTTTTGGAATTGTTATCGCAATTGGCCTGATGTGCTCGGGCTTTTCAGGAGCCGTGTCCGGCCATCCCTCATCCGAAGGACAACCAGACAAGGGGCCACTCAAAATGAAAAGAGGGATCACGGTTGAAAACCGCGATCCGCTCACATGGCCTTTTTCCAGCACCTCCATCTGGAATATGCCGCTGGGCTCTGATGCCCGTTATGTGCATGCCGGACTTAAACGCGCCTTGAGCAGGGGGATGACCATCGATGAGGATCTGATCGTGATGACACCACAGGAGCCAATGATGGGGATTTACAGGAACAATGCAGGGTGGAACAGGAACAAGAGCAGGTGCACCATTGACGGCGAATTGCTGTTTTCCGCACCCATTCCGGTGGATTTCATCGTGAGCCCTGAAACCTGGGACGGATTGACTCCCAACAGCGGTCTGGCGGTGCTGATGCCCGATGGAAGAACCATCAAGCAGACCCAGCCTTTTGCCCATTGCGAGGCTACAGGCAAGGCCACCTCCCGGGGTGTTCTGAAGGACCAGGATTTGTATGGTGAGGGAATGTACGGGGCCCACGGGGGCTCTGGACTATCTGCCATCGGAGGGGCTATCAGGGTGGGAGAGCTGACCCCGGACTCGGGCCCGATCCGGCATGCCCTCAAGATCAACGTATTCGGAAAGAGAAACCTTTATTACGATGAAGAAACAAAGGGATTCAGGTGGCCTGCCGCCAGGGCTGACGGTTACGCGGCCGGGAACTATGGCACGGAGCGGTCCGGTCCCCCGGTCAAGGAATGCCGTATGGGTGCACTGCTGGCCCTTCCGGTATGGATGGATCTTGATTCCCTGGGATTTGAGACCCGTCCGGCAAGGATACTCGCGGATGCTTTCCAGACCTATGGATCCTACGTGGTGGACGATACGGCCTGGGATGTCTACGCGATCATCACCGAATGGTCCCCCGGGGGCCGTGTGGCCGATGAGTTTGAGGAGAACTGGGGATTCTCCATGAAACAGGGCGAAAAGGATACCCCATGGGGCAGGGATATGGACCGGATCTTCCTGAACCTGCACGTGGTCGATAACAACGCTCCTTCTTCCATTGGTGGAGGGGGTGAGCCCCTGGTTCCGCTGGCTCCCGGAATCACTCCCTGAACCAATTCATGAACTTGCATGAAACCCCATCAATCATAATAGACAAAGTTATGAATTCGAAACGAAAAGAACCCGGCGAGCGTTCGGCAACGAGCCGCCGTGATTTTATCAAGGGATCGGCAATCGCTTCGGGTGCGATCGTCCTGAAAGGCTTCAATCCGGCACTTGCGTCAGCACGCATTGAAGAGGACCCTGTGGACCGGGAGGGTGAAGATGCTGTCTATATGGGTTTCTTCGATCCCGTGGAGGGTCCTGTTCCGAATCCCGGTATGGGAGTGAGCGCGTATGTTCACTCCGATCACATGTACAGGGGCTATCCCGGACAGGACCTGGATGAGCGTAAAAAAAAGCCTCCCCTTCCCGTGGACAGGGCAAGTTTCGACAGGCTGATCCAACTGCCCTATGTGGACAATCTCTACCTGAGATACGAGTGGAAGGATATGCAGAAGAAGAGGGGGAAACTGGAAATTCCGGAAGCCTGGAAATGGACGCTTGAAGCATCTGAAAAGCAAGGGAAAAGGTGGAGTTTCCGGATTATGAACAGCATGAAGGGCAGCATGAGCGAAAACAGCCTCCCGGATTTCCTCCAGGGCAAGTTGAAGATGATCCCCTACTGGAACGACGGAGGTTCCCGCGGACCCAATCCGAAGTACTTCCCTGCATTCAGTGATGAATACCTGGACTACTGGGGGGAATTCGTAAACCTTCTGGGGGAGGCCTTCGACGATCATCCCCTGCTTGAATATGCAGACGTTTCAGGCTATGGGTTCTGGGGGGAGTTCCACCATTATGCCCAGTATGCCCCGGGTGCATCCACGACCAACTACCAGCCGGGGACACCGGAACGCGTGGAGCATATCATCGAAAGACTGATCCGGGATCACCTGGCAGCTTTTCCGAATACACCGGCAGTACTGAATATCCATGCAGGCGATTATGAATCTGGTGAGCAGGCATTCCGGGAGGGCCAGGTATGGGCCCGCCGGGACAGCTTTCGCTACAATTTTTCGACTTCCGAGGTAAGGATGGCCCAGGGCCTCACTCCGGGAACGGGTATGGTATGGGAAATCCTAAGGCCTGGTCTTTACTGTCCTGTAGATGAAGACATGCCCACGAAGGAGTTTTACCAGTTGCCCCAGCGTTACTTTGATATTGCAGCCCACTATGTGGCCATGGGTTTCAATCTATGGGATGCCATATGGGCACATGAGCATTGTATCAAGACCTATCAGATCATCGAACAACAGATCGGCTACCGCATAAGGCCTTCCATAATATGGCGACGGAAGCTTCATGGAAACGACGAAATTGTACTTGGACTCAGAAACGACGGTTGTGCGGGTCCCCCAGGTCAACTGACCATCAAGGCCGGATTCCCGGATGGAAGGGAGATCACCACCAGGCTGCCCATGGGTGAACCTGCTCCAGGTGCCATGAAATTATATGGATTGCCGCTTTTTGCCGATGCAAATATGTACCTTCAGGATACCCCGATTGAACTAATCCTGACCCTGCAGATGAGGGGCAAGATCATGCCTGTGAGATGGGCGGTCCCGGAGTGGCAGGCGAAGGATCCATTTGTCCTGAAGGTTCCCTTCAGAAAACTGTAATGACGTGCATATCGATTGAAATTCCTATGGATCCTACGTGGTGGACGATACGGCCTGGGATGTCTACGCGATCATCACCGAATGGTCCCCCGGGGGCCGTGTGGCCGATGAGTTTGAGGAGAACTGGGGATTCTCCATGAAACAGGGCGAAAAGGATACCCCGTGGGGCAGGGATATGGACCGGATCTTCCTGAACCAGTTCGTCAGCCCTATTCAATGACAACCAGGACCGAGTCCACTGCCCTGTTGCCAATCATAAGCCTTGTTGTGTAGGTGCCCGGTACCAGGTAAGGATGGTCAACCTTTTCAGGCTACGGTTCATGATAAAGAATTCGCTCCCCAGTTGGGGATGCACATACCCAAAGTCGATGTATGCCTGGTCTGATATGGTGGGGGGTACATTGAAGTGAAAGGTCACAATGCATGGGGCAGTCCCCACCGGATCCTCAATGCCGAATGAATAATCGCCGGGTTCCGTTCTTGTGCATGAAACAAGGAAGGGCACAACCAGGGCAACTGTCAGAAAAATCCCATTTATGACTTTAGCCCGGATTCGTTTCAGGAGGTCTGATTTAAATCGCTTCATAGGATTAGGGTCACGGGAATAACAACTGCCTTCTACAGATATACGAACTTCTGCAGATATACGAAGAAATGAAATTGACGGTATCTATCCCAGGGATATGGAAAGAAACTGTGCCGGTTTTTCCGGGAACGTTCCCGGAAATCACATGTTGATTCTCTGTTATTTTCAGGTGTTTTTCACGGCTCTTTTATACATTTATCCGAAAAGAGGTTTATGTCAAAGACTCAGATCCTGAAAAAATTTACCTGGTTGATCATTGGCCTGTGGCTGACAGCTTTCAGCCTGAATGGCCAGCCTGTGGATTTCTCACGGGTCCACTGCGAGATCCACTTTGACAGGACCTTGCAGGATTGGGATGGTTTCGGGCATAACTATGTGGAGGTTTGCCAGATGGTTGACCTTGATGAGTACCGGGAGTTCCGGCAGGATTACGGGGGTTTCAGCATCCTTTCACAGCCCGTGAGGGATTCTGTACTGCAGCTTATTTTCGGGGAGCAGGGTTTAAAGGTGGGACTAATAAAAATGTTCATGGACCCTCTCCATGAGGAACTGGGGGAGGGGCATTACGATCATGCCACCACAACGAAGTGGATGCGCTATTTTGTAAAAAAGGGCCTGAAGATCACCCGTGAAAGGGGAGGCGACCTGCAGATCCTGACCACCATGTACGGGCCGCCGCCCTGGGCTACATTGAAACGGGAGATGCGTGCCCGGGACCTGGATACTGCTCAATTTGGGAAGCTGGCCGGGTACCTGGCCGACTGGCTGCAGTTCCTCAGGGAGGATGGCATCCCGGTGGGATACATCTCTCTTCATAACCAGGGGGACAAGCCCTATGATTTTCCCCTGCATGGCGGATTGAGCATGGGACCCGTGAGCTGGAACGGAGACGATTTCGGCTGGGACTATAACGGCTACTGGCCCCCGCGGCATGTGGTCTCCTTTGTTAAACTCCTGAGGCCAATCCTGGATCAGCGCGGACTCCAGGATGTGGGTATCACCCCGGGAGAGACCAGCAGGTGGCACTACTTTCAGAATTACGGGTATGCCTACTACCTCTCCTGGGATGAAGAGGCCCTGAATGCCCTTGGGCTGATCACCTCACACGGATTCCATAAAACCATACCCGGAGGTACCCACCAGAGTGAATGGTTCGGTGAACAGCGGAGTGCGGGGCTGGACCTGATCCATGAGAAACGTCCGGAACTTCATGCCTGGTCCACCTCCTGCGGGTGGCTGAATATGGATGCCTTCACGGTGAAGGAGATATACGGGAATATTTACACGGCCAAGGTGAACGGGTACATTCCATGGGCCGGTATTCACAGGAATGCACACTGGAAAAACAGTGAGGCAAACGACGGCGCGGCCATTTACGTGAACGAGGACGGGACCATCGAGGTGCTGCCCGGTTACTACTATTACAAGCAGGTGACACGGGCAGGTCAGCCGGGGATGAAAGTAGCCGCCACCATCGCGGTGAACCGCTTCATCTATATCATTGCATTCTCTTCCAACGGATCGGGAAACCCGGATTCATTTGTGGTGATGAACCTGAACCGGAACGAGGACTTCTCACTGGATATCCATCTGAAAGGCACCACTTCGAATGTCTTCGAGGCATTCAGGACCAACGACGGGCAGACCGAACAATACCGTTCCCTGGGAAAATACGAAGCCCCGGGAGGTATAATGCAATATGAGATCCCCAGGAGCTCTGTAACCACCTTTTTCGGGATCGGCGATCACACAAAAAACTAAAACCATCTAAATCATGAAGAGAACCATATTGATTTCAGTGCTGGTGGCCTGTAATGTTTCCCTGGCCTTTGGAACGGGTCATGGAGGCGAGAGAGCGCAGGCGGTAAAAGCGACCGTGGATTTCGGAAAAACCCTGCAGGAGTGGGACGGATTCGGGGTTAATTACGTGGAGGTCGCACAGACCATGGATTATGAAAAGGACCCGCAGGAATACAGTGGATTCAGCAGGCTGAACGAGGAGCAAAGGCAGGAGATCCTCGGGATGATCTTCGGGGAGGACGGCCTGAAGGTCAACATCATCAAGATGTTCTTCGATCCCTTCCACCAGAAGGAGCCTGGAGGAGCCTTCGACCATGAGACCACCACAAAATGGATGCGTTATTTTGCCCATAACGGGATCGCGATAACCAAAGAACGGGGTGGACCGGACATTGAGATCATCACAACGCTGTACGGGCCTCCGGCGTGGGCCACCAAGCAAAAGATCCTGCGCGGAAGGGATATGGACCCTGAGTACTACGACGATGTGGCGCTTTATATGATCGACTGGGTAAGGTACCTGAAAGAGACCGAGAAGCTGCCTGTCAGATACCTGTCACTGCACAATGAGGGTGACTCCCCCGGACGCTGGCCCCTGGACGGAAGCCATGGGAATATCGGGAAAGGCCATGATTATAACTCTTTCTGGTTGCCCTCGCAGGTAGCACACTTCCTGGAGTTCATGGGACCCATGATGAAGGCTTCCGGGCTGGATGTGGGGTTAACACCGGGAGAGTGTACCACCTGGGACCACATGCAGCGCTACTGGTACCACTGGGCGATCTACAAGAATAAGAAGGCGTTGCATAACATGGGCCTGATCACCAGCCATGGTTTTGGCCTGGGGAAAGACATTAACTCAAAAGCCAACGATCTGCTTCGGCTCGACCGCCCGGAACTCCATTCCTGGACCACCTCCATGACCTGGGGGGGGCGGGATAACATGCGCGAATTCGACTTTGTCTACATCATGAAGCGGAATATCTACGAAGCGAAAGTGAATGCCATCATTCCCTGGGCGGCCCTGCAGACCAGCACCTGGGTGGGAGGTGATCCCAATCCCGGTACCGCGTTTTTTATCTCCGAAGCGGGAGAATACACCGTTAAACCTGAATATTACTTCTACAAGCAACTGGCTTCGGTTGGTCAGCGGGGCATGAAGGTGGCCACTGTGGGAACTGATGCAAAGGAAGAGATCGAACTGATCGGGTTTGCCTCCAACGGAACGAAAAATCCCGAAGCATTCCTGGTCCTCAACCTGACCAAAAAAGAGCAGGTGGTGGAGGTGGAGGTGGGCGGTACCAAAGCCACCCGTTTCGAGGGCACCCGGTCCACCATGACAGAGAAGAACATCAGTACCGGGCAATACAAACTGAAAGATGGGAAGCTGACGTACACTGCGCCGGCCGGTTCAGTCAGCACATTTGTTGCCATGTAGCGGACAGGGATGATCCTGAACCTTGCTATACTGATAGCACTGCTTGTACTGCTGGTGTTTTCCATCTCAAAATGGAAGATACATCCCTTTGTTGCCCTGGTCCTCACAGCACTTGCACTGGGAATATCCACCGGCCTGGGGGGGAAGCAGACCGTTGAGGTGTTGCTGAAAGGGTTCAGCGAGACATTGCGCTGGATCGCCATTATCATCATCCTCGGGGCATTCATCGGTGAAGTGATGCAGGAGACGGGTTCCGCTTTCAGGATCGCAGGGGGAATCGTGAAGCTGACAGGGACAAGGAAACTTCCATGGGCCATGGGAATGACCGGCTACCTGGTCTCGATCCCGGTATTCGTGGATGTGGCCTACATCCTGTTGCAGCCCGTTACGGAATCGTTATCGGTAAAGAGCAAAAAGCCGGTGTTGTATATCGGGTTGTCCCTGGCGGCGGGACTTGCAGTCTCTCATACCCTGATCCCGCCCACCCCGGGGCCACTGGCAGTGGCCTCACTGCTGGAGGTTGACATGGGCAGGATGATCCTGATCAACATCATCGTGGCACTCTGTGCAATGGCTGGCGGGATACTGTGGGTGATCTTTTTTTGCAGGGGATCCTGGACCGGCTACGATAAGAAGCTATTGGACCAATCATCCGGTAGACAGGACCAGCCTGCCATGCCTGAGCGGACCCGGAAGTCAGGGTTCCTGTTTGATCTGTTGCCCATCCTGGCTCCCATCCTGCTGATCGCAGTGGGGTCATTTATTGACTTCGGCACCAATGGACCAGGGGGGATCCTTGGATTTGTAACCACCCCGCTGGTGGCTGTCTTGGCAGGGGCTTTCATTGCTGTCCTTCAACTGAATGCCAACGGCCGGACCCGGCTCAATACCATGGTGGAACAGGCCATCCTCAAGTCGGCCCTGGTGATCATGATCACAGGGGCGGGAGGCTCCCTTGGATACATCATCAGGGAAACCGGGATGCAGGACCAGGTGGCCGGCTTTTTCGGGACTTACCCCGGCCTGGGGTTTCTCCTTCCCTTTCTGGTAGCATCGATCCTCACCATTTCAACCGGTTCCATTACGGTCTCCCTGGTGGGAACAGCATCCATGCTGGGACCGGTGATCCATACCCTTCCCGTTTCACCGGAGATGACCGCCGCCCTGATCGGTTGTGGTTCATTCTGTGTGTTTCATGCCAACTCGAGCTTCTTCTGGCTGCTGAACCGCCTCCACGAGGTACCCCCGAAACTGCTGTACAGGACCTATACCCTGCAATCGCTGGTCATGGGAGTCTCCGGCCTGGCCGGGGTGCTATTGCTCAGACTGGTGGGTTTTCGATAAAGGTCTTATGAAACCAATCAACCGCCATATGAAACTGACGTTGTTCAAAAGAAGCTTATGCTGCCTGATCATTCTGTACACGCTTCCAGGCGTTCAACCTGCCTTTTCCCGGGCAGAACAACAGTCCCACGGACCGGTAGAGATCTGGGACCTTTTTGAAATTGCAGTCCCCAATAATAACCATTACGATGATCCATACGGGGATGTGGAGCTGGTGGTTGAATTCCGGCACAGGAATACCTCTTTCGGGAGACACTTCGGATTCTATGACGGCGAGGGGATCTGGAAGGTCCGCTTCACTCCCCGGCATGAAGGCAGGTGGTTTTACAAAGCCACTTTTTCAGACGGATCAGGTTCCGTGGAGGGTGATTTCAATTGTATTCCCGGAAGCAGACCGGGTGCGGTGAGGAACAATCCCCACAATCCTTTCTGGTTGTGCAAAGGCCATGAATACGGAACCCAGTTCCGGAGTTTTCACGTGGGGGACCGTTTTTTTGCCGAAAATTGGGACGATCCTGACGATCCCGGTGATGGCAACCCCAGGACACTGTTCCTGGACTGGCTGCAGGAGCACAAGTATAATATGTTGTCCGTTGCCAGCCATTACACCAACCGGGAGGAGGAAGGCAGGGGAAAGGGATGGGATACCCCCGCCCTCTGGCCTCTGAATGTCACGGAGTTTCGGAAAATGGAGGCCATCCTGGATGATCTCCATCAAAGGGAGATCACCCTCTTCCCCTTCGCCGGGTTTTTCGGTGCCCGCGGAAACTGGCCCACAGATCCCGGTGAACAGGAGCAGTACATCAAATATATCCTTGCCCGTATCGGCCACTACCCGAATATCATCCTGTCCGTGGCAGGGCCAGAGCCTTTCTGGCGTGAGGACAGCTCGCAATATAAAGGTGCCATGCGCCTGGCCGATATCAGGCGGCTGGGGAGCCTCATCGACAGCCTGGACATCCATGATCATGTGGTTACCGTACACAATGAGAAGCGTGCCACCCTGTATGGAGATCCTTTTATCGACGAGCCCTGGATGAACATGAGCACCCTGCAGGGACCCACCACGCTGGACCGCGACCAGCTTTTTTCGGGGCTCTCCATGAACCACCGGCCCCAAAAGGCATGTTATGCCCAGGAGACGCTCTGGGCCGGGAACAAGTTCCATCCGGACTATTCCCTGGATGATATCCGGAGAAACACCCTGTGTATCCTGTTCTCAGGATCCATCCTCAATTTCGCAGATATGGATGGCAATTCGTCCAGCGGTTTTTCCGGAACGATGGACCTGGACCATCAAACACCTGAAGTCCACAGGGTGGTCGGTGAGGTCTGGGACTGGTTCGAAACCATCCCCTTTTACCGGTTGGTCGCACGGCAGGACCTGGTGAGAGACCGGGGGTACTGCCTGGCAGAAGAGGGCGTGGAATACTATGTATACCTTGCCGGCAGCAGGGAGGTTGAGCTTCACCTCGATTTTCCCTATCATTTCCGGTGGGAATGGATCAGTGCCATTGATCCCGGGGATGTAAGGCCAGGTGAGCTGGCAAACGGTAAGACCCGTTTTGAGGCCCCGGGGGACGGGGATGACTGGATCCTGCATGTGTATGCCCCCCGTCCGTACGTGGTGGCTACAGGCCACTTTCCGGATATGGCCACCGATGCTGCCGGGAACCTGCACCTGGTATACAACCGGGACGGGTTGAGGTACATGAAGTACGATGCTGCCGGCAGGCAATGGTCCGAAGAGCTGGAGGTGGGCTGTCCATGTGAGAATGTGCAGCGTTCAGACCCCGATATCGTGGTGGACAGCCAGGGCCGGCCACATCTGTTTTGCGGCAATGCATATGCCTGGTATGACGGGACGCAGTGGAACAGGGAGCGGCCGGAGGGAACACGCGATACGGAGCTTGCCATCGACAGCAGGGACAGGCTCTACCTTGTTTCACGCGGAGGGAATAACGGGGGGTATGTGGGGTTGGAAAGAAAAGAAAACGTGAATGCAGGATGGAAAACAGTGACTTCCCCCGATACCAAAGGTCCCGGCCCCAACAACCATGTTTATTCCGATCTGTGGATCGATACCGGGGACCGCATCCACCACGTGCAGCGGCATGGACCGAGGGTGGAGGTCACCTACCGCCGGTCGTCCGACGGTGGAAAGACATGGCCCATTGAGGAGGATGTGATGGATGACCGCCAGGAGGCGCCCCACATCACAGTGAACAGTGAAGGCAATGTGTTTATTTCAACCGGCAGCGGGTATATCGTTGAACGGGATGTAAAAGGCCATTGGAAACAGCATGGCCGGAGGTTGCATGTACACGCACGGATGCAACCGGAACTGGGAATTGACAGGCAGGATAACATCTATCAGACTGCTTTTGGCGGTCTGTATAACATCCTTTACAGGGGAACCTGGAACGGGGAAAATATCATTCACCCGGTTACCGGGAAAGGCCAGGTGGGGTTTGTTGAAACTGCAGGGAGTGATGGATATGCCTTCGTGGTCTGGGAAGAGGGGGAGGGAAATCCCGATGAAGGATTGAAGGAGGATGCCTGCATCCTTGTGGGAAGGCTCTGGCCCGATGGAAGGCTGGTGGGATTGGTCTCTGAATAGGGTTTGCACAGACTTTGCCATCCATCAGGGAGGAGATTAAATGATTATTTACCTTTTTTTGATTAGAGATCATTGATCTTTCAACACTAAACGTTTTCCAGCTATGAAAAAAATGTCCACCATGCATCTCCTTGGATGCTTTATGTTACTGACAATTCCCTGTTTTCTGACCACAGCGCAGGAACCTCAGGAGGTGAAAGTCTACGAGGAAGGAATCGTCTTTCCCACCTACCCCATCCACGAACCTGACGTGAATCCCATGTTCTTTAAGGGGGAGAGTTACCAGGGGGCTTCCAAAGTGATCTATCCCTACCCACTCATTGACAATCCTTCCAACGAGCGTATCGAGAAAGAGTGGACCGGGCTTTTCCTGGAGAACGAGTACATCAAAGCGTGCGTGACACCCGAGATCGGGGGCAAACTTTACTGGGCGGAGGACAAATCCAACGGTTACAATTTTTTCTATAAGAACAATGTGGTCAAGCCTGCCAATATCGGCATGCTGGGAGCCTGGGTATCCGGTGGTGTGGAGTGGAACGTGCTGCACCACCACAGGGCCTCTACCTATATGCCCCTGGCCTACAGCATGGTGGAGAACGATGACGGCAGCAAGACCATCTGGGTGGGGGAGACCGAACCGAGGCACCGCATGAGGTGGATCATCGGGCTCACCGCATTCCCGGGTAAATCCTACCTGGAGGCGGAGGTGAAGATCTTCAACCGTACCCCGCATACCCACTCCTTCCTCTACTGGGCCAATGTGTCTACCCATGCCAACAAGGATTACCAGGTCTACTTTCCGCCCAGCACCGATTTCGGAACCGACCACTCCAAGGTGGATTTCACCCACTGGCCAGTCTCCGGTGAGGCGTACAGGGGGGTGGAGAAATACAAAGAAGGCATGGAAATGGGCCGGTGGATCAACCACCCGAGGCCCGTTTCCATATTCGCCTACGAGCTGGACGAGGATTTCATGGGTGGTTACGACCATGGCCAGGAGGTGGGGACGGTCCACGTGGCCAACCACCAGGTGGTAAGGGGTGCCAAGCTCTTCGAGTGGGGACCCAGCGAGCTGGGCCAGATGTGGGACAAGGTGCTCACCGAGAAGGACGGTCCCTACATCGAGATCATGGTGGGTGCTTGGTCCGACAACCAGCCGGACTACAGCTGGATCAGACCTTACGAGGTGAAGATCCACAAGCAGTACTGGTACCCCGTCAAGGAGATCGGGGGCATCAAGTACGCCAACCTGAATGGTGCAGTGAACCTGGAGATGCAGGGAGAAAGACCGGGCGTTTTTTGGGTTTTCGGTGACCCAGGCTTTCCCCGGGGCTAGGGTGATGCATGACCGTTTCCGGTGAACCGGTATTCGAGAAAGAGGTTAACCTCGATCCGGCCAACCCCTGGACCGGCGAGGTAAAACTCCCGAAGGGAACCGCCGAGACCGACCTGAGGGTGGCCCTGGTGAGCAGTGACGGTGAGGAACTGGTGGCCTACCAGCCCGTGAAGAAGGAGTACAAGGAAGAATTCCCTCCCGAGGTGAAGCCCCCGGGAGATCCTGAATAATTTGGAAGCGTGGAGGAGCTCTACCTGGCCGGATTGCGGCTGTTGCAATTTTACAATCCGCAACTGGACCCGGCACCCTATTTTGAGGAGGCCCTGAAAAGGGACCCGGGGAATTCTAGCTGTGCACACCATCATGGGAAAACAGTTGCTCATGAAGGGCGGATTTGATCAGGCTGCAGGACATTTCAGGAAGGCCATAGCCAGGTTGTCGAAGGATTATACACGGCCCGAGAATTGTGAGGCCTATTACGGGCTCGGCCAGGTGCTGAAATTCCAGGAGGCCCTGGATGATGCAACGGATACCCTCTACAGGGCTGTCTGGGATTACTCCTTCCATTCTGCGGCCTACCGGTCCCTGGCTGAGATCAGTGGTAGTCCGGGGTGATTTTGGCCTGGCCCTGGAACAGATCAACAACTCCCTGTCAACCAATGCGCAGGATATCAGTGCCCTGAACCTGAAAGCCGGAATCTGCAGGAAGCTGGGTAAATATGAGAAAACCTTGAAGATTGCCCGGAGCGTACTGGCCGAGGATCCACTCAACCTGCATGCAGCGTACGAGTGGCATCTGGCAGGCAAGGTTTCCGGTTCGGGGGAGGGCGACCTCCTGGAATCACTGGAATCGAGCATGACGGGCGATCACGAGGACTACCTGGAGCTGGCGGTTGATTATATGAACTGCGGCATGTACAGTGACGCCATCGGGGTACTGGAACGGTTCAGGGAGAACCATTGCACAGGGGAAGATCGATCCCATGGTCTATCTATTACCTGGGCTTCCTCCATGAGAAGGCGGGAGATCCTGGTGCATCGGCTGGTTTTTATAGCAAGGCTGCCGGTTTGCCTACCGACTACTGTTTCCCTTTCAGGCTGGAGTCGCTGAAGGTGTTCAAAGCTGCCCTGAAGAGCAATCCCAAAGATGCCAAAGCCTGGTATTACCTGGGGAACCTGCTCTATGACAAACAACCGGAACAGGCCATGGAATACTGGGAGAAGGCGGTGGCACTGGATCCCGGGTTTGCCATCGCGCACCGGAACCTGGGCTGGGGTATTACCGGGCCGGGAATGACATGTCCGAAGGCCATCGGACACTACGAGGAAGCGCTGGCGATCAAGAAGGACGATCCCATGTACTACTATGAACTGGACCGGCTGTACGAGCTCAACGGGACCGATCCCGGAGGTTCGGCTTGCCATGCTGGAGCCCAACCACAGAACGGTGATCAAGAAAGGAACGATTCATTTCTCAGGGAGATCATGGTGCTGAACCTGACAGGGCAAATATGAGAAATCTGTCGATTACCTGACTCAAACAACCATTTTCACATCCGGGAAGGGGACATGAAGATCCGGGATATCAACGTGGATGCCCACCTTCTGCTGGGTAAAAAGTACCTTTCAGGGGGCGATCCTGCCAGGGCACTGGAACAGTTTAAGCTGGCCAATACCCACCCGGACAACCAGCAGGCTGGCCGGGACCTGAACGACCACAGGGTTCCCCAGATCCTTTATTACATCGGACAGGCGTGCGATGAGCTCGGTAAAAAGAAGGATGCAAAGGAGTCCTATAAAAAATGCATCGCACAGGATATTGAAGATTCTGAATTTTCCTATTACCAGGGGCTAGCGTGCATGGAACTTGGGGAGGATGCAAAGGCGGCTGAACTATTCGATGCATTGGTCCGGGAGGGAAAACAAACACTTGAACAGGGTGAGGAACGGAATATTTTTGCTAAGTTTGGCGAGTCGGTCTCCGAAAATGCGTCCAGGTCTTCAGCCCACCTGAAGATCGGTCTGGGACACCTCGGAAAGAAGGAGCTTCAGCCGGCCATAGAACACCTGCAAAAAGCAGTAGAACTGGATGTCAGCAACCTCTGGGCAGGTGTGCTCCTGGAAGATCATTCAGGAATGCCCGGGGTGAAGTAGGGATGCTCATTTGAGAAAAAAAAAGAGAAGTAATGATGGACCGAAGCAGGAATTTGCAAGGGTATTTGAAGATCAGGGTAAGGGCCCGTTGTGTTACGAAGGTCCTGTCTTTGTTCTTGGTATTGTTATCTGCCAGTCAGCCGCTGGCCTCCCAGTCACCCGTTCCCTTAAACCCCGACAGGGGGGTCTGCCTGATCTGGTACGGGAGCCAGGATAACCTGAACGACCGGGGCGGGGTGGTTACCGGGGGGCAGGTAATGATGATGTGGCGCGATTTCGAACCCTCCAGGGGGGCGTACAATTTCGGCCCATCGACGGGGCACTGGCCTCTGCCGCCTCCAGGGGCATGAAGATCACCGTCCAGATCAACGGCAATTACCATCCCGAATACATTTTTGAGACGGTCCCTTACCTGAAAGGGGTAGCCCTGAATGGCCAGAAGGACCATAACACAGGGTACGGTCCCCCCATGTACTGGCACGAGGATTACAAGGAGCGGTACAGGGCCCTGGTCGACACCCTGGCCGGGCACCTCATGAGGTCTTCCCACCGTGACGCGATCCTGGGCATCCGGCAGAGCTACTGTGCCATCGGGACGGAGAATTACTACCTCGATTCAAAGTACCGTTCACAGGACCTGTGGACCCTCCATGATTCGGCCAGCTGGGGAGGGCCCTGGCCCTGGACCAAGGAGATCGGACTGGGCTACAAGACCTGGGCCATCGACCTCTTTGTGGATGGGTTCGATCCCCCCGACAGCATACCCGTGTTTATGCGGGCCAGCGCCATTTCCGACGGGGTGGCCACCGCTGAACATGTCCGCATGGTGGAGGAGGGGAAGCTATGGATCTTCCATACCTCCTCGGAACCTCAACCCCGTAGTGATGGAAAGAATGAACAGTACAAGGAGTTTGTGAAGTACTGCAAAACCGGAAAGACTTATAGTTTCATGGAGTCGTGGAGCAAGGCCACCACCAGTTCCACCGGGTGGGACTGGACAAAGACCTCAAAGCCCATTGACCTGACCCAGTTCAACTACTGGACGCTGCTGTGCGACCTGCACTGCGGGGCCACCTTCCCGGCCATGCGGCCTGAGGATGTGGATTTCGCGCCCTTCCGGTCCGATTATGAGTTTGCAGCGAAATATGCCGGGTACATTGCGTCTCCTGATTCCACTCCCGGGGCATGGATCGCATTCAGGGAGGGGGACTACCTTGTTGGGGATTATACCTTTCTGATGGAGCGGGATCCTGCCTATGCCAGCCAGGCTCTTTATAACGTGGATATTGACAGGAGGGGATTGTGGGCCCGGAGGGTTCCGGGCGACGGAACCATGCGGATGACCATGGACGGGGATTTCAGTGAAAGCCTGGCCGGGAACAGGAACGTAGCCCTGAAGGTGTGGTACAGGGACGAAGGGACGGGCAGCTTCTCAGTGGAGGCATTCGGACAGGAGCTGCGTTACCCATTGCTGGACAGCAGGACCTGGAAGCTGGCCGGCCGGGAGCTGATCGTGCCGGAAAGCAACCCGGAGGTCCTGGTCAGGGCAGGGAAGGAGCCGCTTACACTCCACATGGTGGAGGTCCTGCGCGGGAATCTACCGAGCGATGAACATGACACGGCATTTATGTTGACACTGGAGACAGATGGAACGCCGGGAGCAGGGATCGCTCCCTGGGGAAGTCTCCTGGTGCAGGCGGACTCCGCCACGGGCCTTTCTGTCCCGGCAATACCCGTGGGATACCGCTTCAGCCACTGGTCGGTGGGCCCGGGTAATGCAACGGTGGCAGACAGCCTGAGCGAGAACACAACAGTGACCCTTCGCAGCTCCGGTGCCACCGTTACGGCGCTCTTCGAACCGACCCGCCATAGCCTGGTGACCACCATCATCGGGTCCGGGAGGGTCAATGCCAGTCCGGAGCAGGAGGATTATGCATACGGGACCTATGTGGAGCTTACGGCCCAACCGGACCCGGAGTGGTTATTTGGTGGCTGGAGCGGGGATGTTACCGATACAGCTGCTTCCATTGGATTGAGTATGACTGAAGACTTTGAGATAACAGCCAGTTTCATGGAGGATACCTCGCACGTGAGTGCCGGTTATTTCCGGACGGGGAGTATGCAACCTGAAGTCAGCATGCGGCACGATCCCGCAAACCGGCAGGTCATTTTTGGTTTCGGGAAAGTAATGCCCCATGTTCAGCTCCAGGTCTACCGGGTGGATGGAACCCTGGAGAGGATCCAGCAATTCGTCAACAGGGACTTTGCCCGGGTGGGCCTGGAAGGCCTGCCGGAAGGCCTGCACCTGGTCAGGCTGCTTTTCAGGGACAGCGGCACCATGGTTTGCCGGAAGATCCTTCAAACGGGTTAGACCATCACGGAATGGATAGATTATGAACAATAAGCTATGCTAAAGAGAGAACCAACACCATCAAAGGAACAAGAAATATGTGGCGTATGAAATTCAACCAGATGAGTCATTGTGTGTGTTCGCTGCCATATTCCTGCTGGCGTTACCCGTTGGCGTTTCTGCCCAGTACCCGCTTCATCCCCACCGGGGAGTGGTGGCCGGTTTCGGAGAGGTGGTCCCCGATATGGATTCACTCAACCGGCCCGCTGCAACCGGACAGTTCAGTATCTCCTGGAAGGAGCTCGAGGCGGAAAAAGGGCAATATGATTTCACGGAGGTGGATGCACAACTGGAAAAGCTGGGAGCAGCCGGGATGCTGGCAACCGTGAAGATCCTCACGGACCGCCATCCAGCCTATATCCTGGAGGAGGTCCCTGCCCTGACGGGTGATTCCATGTCACGGGAAAGGGACCTTACCGGGCAAGATCCGGTCCCTGTTTACTGGCTTGAAACCTACAGGGATAGATACGCCAGGCTGGTTACCGCACTGATCGGACACCTCAGGAATTCCCCTGCAGGGAGCATTGTGCTGGCCATCGTACCTGACCTCGGCCTTGCTCTCAACGATACGGAACACCTTTCAGAGGCGATGGAACACCTGGAGTGGATCCACCGGTTTCACAGGTGGGTCGCTGGCGATGTGAGGTGGGATTTCCAGGAAAAGGCCGGGCCCCAGCCGGCGGAAGGTGCCGGGGAGAGGATCGCAAAGGCTTTCATGAAACAGTGCCGGACCGGTGAGGCTTACGGGTACGTGAATGCGGGAAGACCGGACCGGACTGATCCGGATCTGCCCCGGTTCATCTACTGGTCCGCTCTTAACAACCTTTATGGCGGGGCCAGTTTCATGGTTCTGCCCGCCGGTTGTATGCATCAGGCCGGCTCGGATGAAGGAATATCTTTCTTCAATAAATACGCGGGATACCGCGCACATCCGGAGCTTTCACCCGGCGTATGGATCGCCTTCCGGGGAGGTGATACCATGGAAGGGGATTATTCATTCCTGATGGAGCGGAACAAAGCGGTGGAAAGCAATGCGGTTGAAAATGCAGGGGACGGAATTTACGGCCTATGGGCAAGACGTATCGATTCGGCCAAAACCCTCCGGCTGAAGATTAACCAGGAGTTTGTGGAGAGCCTTGATCCGCAGATCCGCATAGGCATCAGGATCTGGTACCTGGATGATAACCGGTCGGTGTTCAGAATCCATGCTTTCGGGGGATCCACACTTTTGAGAAGACCGGGACAGGGAGGTGGAAGGAGGCGGTGATCAGGAGAAGGGCCAGGATAAAAAGCCAGTTGATCGACGTGGTGGCCCTCAACGGTCCGCTGACGGTTCATATGGTGGAAATCACCAGGAAGGTGGAGTAATTTCTGCTTTTCCCGGCAGAAGTGGCAAAATGGGGTAAAATAGTGTTAGCAGAGGTTAAGTCTTTGTTGCATTTTGTTGCAATTTTACGATACATTTGATAGATTATGAGATGCTGAAATGTGTTAAAGCGGGATGGATCGGTAAAACGTTCAGGGGTAACGAAATTGATTTGGAGAATCCGGAAAATGCAAAGCCTTTGCACCAGTTTTGCATAACCTGAACATATATATGTATAGGTATTTCTTTCTTAATTTATGGAGTGAATTGAATGAGGTGAATCTTAAAACAAACAATATAACCAGTATTATTTCTACAAACTAAATCTTCACGTTATGAAAAGAACAATTACCAGATTTCTAGTATTAACCCTTCTCAGCATATTGCTGTGTCCAATGCAATTGCTCGCTCAGGGCAATGTGTTGTTCCTGGTGGGTGATGCGGGCAATCTCAACAATTCCGATGCCCACATCAAAATACTGATGGAGCTCAGGGGGTACACCGTAACCCTGCAAACAGATGATGATTGTGATCCGGCCGTGGACATTGTGGGCCAGGACATCGTTCTGATCTCCTCCACGGTCTCCTCCGGCAATGTGGCCGATTTCAGCCTGGTGGACAGACCGCTCGCCGTCTGGGAGCAGGCCGACCTGGATGATTTTGGCATGACCTCCTCCCAGGGCAACAGGTCACCCGAGGAGAACATCATCACCATCGACAATTCCCATCCCGTGGCCTATGGACTTTCGGCGGGGGATATGCTGATGAGTGAATCGGGCGGCCTGTGTGGGGGCGTTCCCTACCAGACTGCCGCTGTCATCGGCACCCTGGTAGAGGAGGACGCCACGACACCTGTCTGGTTCCTCTATGAACAGGGCGACTCCCTGTGTCCTGCCCAGTCAGCCAAGGATTACTTCCCGGCCGACGGACTGGCACCCGAAATGCGGGTCTGCCTGCCCTTTAACGATCCCACTTTCAATGACAACACGCCCGAGGCAACCACCCTCCTGCTGAACACCATTGATTACATGCTCGACGGCATGGTGGATACCACCCAGCTGGTCCTGGAACTGGTCACCTACGACACCCTGGACATGCAGCCCGGGCAGAAGATGGACCTGGATGTAGAGGTGCATCCTTCCAATGCGAAAGACGGTACCTTATTATATACCAGTTCTGACGAGGCGGTTGCCGTGGTGAGCGATGACGGCATGGTTACCGCAATGGCATCAGGGACCGTGCAGATCCAGATCACTTCCCAGGACGGGGGAGCCATTAAAACAGTCGATATCGACGTGATCGACGATGGGAATGCCTCGGTACTGTTTGTTGTGGGCAATGCCAACATGAATGAATCGGATGCCTACATTGCCAGGATCCTGGAGACCTCCGGATATGTGGTGAACGTAGCGGATGACGACGCTGCCGTGGTGGAGGATACCCTTGCACAGGATATGATCATCATCTCTGCCACGGTGGGCTCGGGGAAGGTCGTCAAGTTCGGTCCCCTGGATAAGCCCATTGCCGTTTGGGAGCCCTTTGTCTATGATGACTTTGCCATGGCTCACGGCTTTGGAAGTGCCGCGGCCGATCCGGTCCAGATGCTGATCCAGGACTATAACCATGTGCTAACCACCGGCATGAATCAGGATACCAATATCGTTGCCGTAAACGACCAGGTTTCCAGGGCCATTGTGCACTCCACGGCCACGGTAATTGGGGCGAAACCTGATGAAGCTTTTTGGGCCTACTGGTTCCTCTATGAAAAAGGGGACAGCCTTGATCCGGCTATGTCAGAAATGTCAGGTTACACGGCCGATGGCCTGGCACTCAACATCCGTATGGGGATGCCCTTTCTAAATAATAGCTTTACCCCGCCTACACCTGATGGTGTAGCACTGCTATTGAACAGCGCGGATTATATGGCCGACGGAGCCATCAATGACATCCGGCCGGGTGTGGACGTGATGTTTACCGAAGACGAAACAGTTGAGTTGCTTCATCCGACCACTTACCAGGTAACGGCCCTGGCATTCCCGTATAACACCACCGACATCATCATGCTTGAGTCTCTGGATGAGGGAATTGCCACTGTGACGCAGGATGGGCTGATATCCACGGTGGACAAGGGGACAGTCAACATCGTGGCCCACCTGAATGGATTTACCGATACCCTTGAAGTGTTTATCCGCAACCCGGTCTTTGTATCGGGTGTGAGCCTCGACATCACCGAGGCCACCCTGGAGGTGTGGGATATGATCCAGCTGGCTGCGATGGTCGATCCGGCCAACGCGGACGATCCGTCCATCAGCTGGTCTTCCAGCGACGAAGCAGTGGCCACCGTGGACCAGACCGGTCTGGTGGAGGCTGTGTCGGCGGGTTCGGCAACCATTACAGTAACCTCCACCGACGGTGGCCATACGGCAACGGCGGACATTACCGTGAACCTGCAGGACGCCACCCTTTCAGGGCTGGTATCCAACAAGGGCACCATGGAACCTGCATTCAGCCCTGAAGTGACTGAATACACCCTGACGCTGCCCGTGGATACCAAAGCCGTATTCCTGATTGCCGAGGCGTCCCGCGAGGATGCCACCGTGGAGGGCGACGGTGCCTTTAACGTGGCAAGCGGAAGCGCCACGGCCGCCATCGTGGTGACCTGCCCGGCAGGGAATACCATGACCTATACGGTAAACATTGTGGTGGATAACACGGGTGTGAACTCACTGGCAGAGGCAGGAATCAACATGTACCCGAATCCCGCCTCCACTTCAGTGATGCTGGAGGGGATCGGGGAAGGTTCTTCGGTCAGGATGATCAACAGCCTGGGACAACTGGTCATTGACCAGGTGGCTGCAGGCGAAAACATGACCCTTGATGTATCAGGACTGGGCCAGGGCATGTACCTGATCCAGGTGGAGCTGGATGGTTCCAAGTATCATACCAGATTAATCGTGAAATAGAATGAACACCGAATGAAAATGAATACCGGACAACCGGGGGTGCAAATCGGGCACCCCCGGGGAATCCGGATCTTTAAGCATTATGATATTTGAGTACTATTACTTAACTAAATCTTTATTGTATGAAAACGAGACTATTACTTCTAATTTTCGTTTTGCTGGGCACCTACCTCGGGGTATCTGCCCAGGATGACACCATCAAATCTCTGGTGATCTCCGAGATCAGGATAAATAATTCGAGGAGCGCCTACGCGGAGTTCACCAACATGGGTGCAGACTCGGTTGACATCCAGCAGTTTTCTTTCTACGCCGTCGCGGCCTGGAACAAGGTTTGGAAGCCTAGCTTCGGTTGGGAATGGCGCTTCCCGGGTGGAGGAATGCTTGCCCCCGGTGAATCCTGGACCATCGCCCAGTTGTGGGATTGGAGGCAAGAGTGGGCCAAGAAGCGCCCTGATATTTTCCTGCCTGTTCACAAGGAGGAGCTGGAAGCCATCGCGGATGAAGGGATTCATCGCGTCGAAAGCGGCCTTTACAATGGATTCCCGGGAGATGGTGATTCCATCTACCCCTACGGCGGCAGCGAGTGCTTCTGGTCCTGGGGACAAGCCTCCGCGTTTATCCTGAAGTGGATTAGCGAGGACGGGACCGACTCGGCACTTGTTGACCAGGTGAACCTGGTCCCGAATGGTCCACTGGACGATATAGATAACACCGCGCCCATCACGGGCCACAGGCAGGTGGCAGGGGTCGACAATGCCACCGAAACGCACCACCTGATACGGAAGTTTTCCGTCAAGGAGGGGAACCTGGACTGGGAGAACGCTGCCGGGAACGACCTGGCCGAATCGGAGTGGATGCCGGTTCCCAACCTGTCACCATTTATTGAGGATTTCGATCGGGGTCTTTTCTGGACGGTAGGTAACCATGATGATTACAACCTGGATGAGAACACGCTGACCTCACACAATCCCGACGTGGTGGTGGATTACGCGGCCGGGACCATCTCGGTACCCTGGGGATTCAGGAACAACGACTCGGTCATGTACCAGATGGATCGCAAGCCGGGCGTGGCCTGGCACTACACCTTCTCTCCCGAGCGGGAGGACTCGGCTTTCGTGGCCGCCCGGAACGGGGATATCCTCACGGTGTATGTCTGCGGAAACGACATGGACGTGAAAGATTTCACGATGGTGGTCAGGGATCCCGAACCGGGAGCCAACATCGTGGTTCCCAAGAACAGCATGAACTGGACAACCATGTTATACAATGTACACCGTGGGAATCCCTATGAGGTGACAGAGGGCTTAGCCATGGATACGATCTATGATATTCCTTACGGGACCCGCATGGATAGCCTGTTACTTTATCTGGAAAAACCACCAGCTGCCACCTGGGAGTTTGTGACATTGAATAATGAGGTCAGGGCAGATGTAAAAGACGGGGACCTGCTGAGGGTGACCGCCGAGAACAGTGATGTGAAGGACTATTATATCAAGACGGATATTTACCGGGCTTCGAGGAATCCAAACCTGGCCAGCATCAGGTGGCCCGATATTGATGAGTTCACTTACAATGCTTTCGGGTGGAAAGGTGATACCATCCCCAATTTCTCTACGGGCAATACCAGCTATACGCTCAAGGTGCCCTATTATGTCACTGGTACTCCACACCTGCTTGCCAAGCCGGTGAACGTAAATACCCGGATCGAGGTAACCAGGCCCAAGACTCTGTTGGGCAGCCTTGAAGAACGGACCATGACCTTTCATTGTGTTGCCGAGGACGATTCCTCCGAAATCACCTATTTCGTGGTATTTGAGAAGGAGAAGGACCCCATTGCTGTGCAACCATGGAGTGCCCAACCGTTTATTTCGCAGTATTGCAACGAGGCGCAGTACGAGAACTGGGACAATGCCATTGAATACATGAATCCGGGTACCGAGCAGATCAACATGAGCCATTACATGATCGCAAGTGCTGCCCCGGGAACCTCCCCGGCCGATGTGGTCACTTCATTTACCGACTGGGCCGACAGGTTCAGAAAGTACATTCCCGGGATGAGTTTCGTGGATTCCAGCGATTGGGTGGTCACTCCAGGCCTCTTCAAGGAGGACCTGACGGTGAATCCCATTACTTACGGTGGGGACGTCTTCGTAGTGGCATCTGCCGGTAACCGCGTTCCGCATGCGGATGATGGATTGTACCACTGGAATCAGGCGCAGTTCGACGTGAACTTCAGGGATACCACATGGCACCCCTGGACCGACTGGGCGTTCTCGAATTTCGAAAATCCCAGGAATGGTTCAGCCATCGACCTGTGGAACGGCAACTACTACCTTTTCAGGATTGATAACGACTCGGTTTACAACGGTGATAAACCGGCCACCGATCCGCAGGATTTCACCCTGATCGACATCTTCGGGTTTATGGATGGATCGGACAAGTATGATTATATGAACCGCGATATGCAGACAGGGATCGATGAGCCGAAGGTGAAGGGGCACAAGGCTACCCACTTCAGGAAGATGCATGTGTTTAAAGGAAAGCCGGAGGGATTCTCTGAAGCAGCCAAGGTTACCAATGATTCCAGCGAGTTTTACGCCCTGTTCTCCGATAAACACCTGTTAGAGCCACCCTATTCCAATTTCCTCAGCTGGGGTGATGCACAGCGTTGGGTTTTGGGCTGGCTGGGCTCCCACGAAATGGATGAAGTGACCGCATTCATGTCATTTGTTATCTCCACCACCTACCTGGTCGATGATGGATACCAGGGGGATAACCTGAGGATCAGGGGTGTGGTCACCGGAACCACTGTTACTGATTTCGAGGCAGGCATCATCAAGAAGGACGAGGGACAAACCCTCACGGTGAAGGATGCCGGAGGCACTGTGATCACCGGTTCGACTCCGGTTCCTGAGGGTGCCACCCTTACAGTGCTTTCTGCCGATAAGGAACATGAGACCACCTATCATCTGATGGTGACCGCCGGTGGTTTGAGCAGCGATGCCGTGCTAACCTCGGATGTATACGAGATCACCATTGCCGGTTCGGTAGGATTCGTCACGGATATCCCGTACGGTGAGACACTCACTGGCGTGGTGGCTAACGTGGTTGTTCCTGCAGGAGCAGAATGGATCATTGTGGATGACAAGGACTTCTTTGTACCCTTCAAGGTGCTTAACTTCGATACGGTCCAGGTCGACGTTCATGTATCGGACAAGATTTACCTGGAGGTGACCGCCGAGGACCTGAAGACGATGATCAAGTACCAGCTGTTGCCGGTAAGTGAGGAGGGTGACCTGTTCGTTACCTCCGATTTCTACGAGGTTGATCAGGGACTCTCGGTTATCTCGCTTGTTCCTGGCGGTACCAACGCGATGACCCTCCTGAACAGCCTGACCCCTTCGGCAGGTGCCACCATCAGGCTCCTTGACAAGTATGGCTTTGAAAGGACCTTCGGGAACATCTACATGGACGACCGCGTGGAAGTAACCGCACTTGACGGGGTGACCAAGCGGTACTACAACCTGGTAATACTCGGATTGGATGAACTGGCCAATTACCTGGCGTATGTGACTTCTGAAGTATATGAGGTCAGCCAGATCGCCATGTCTATTTCCGGCGTGGCTGCCAATACGGATGTGACCACGCTGACCGGTAACCTGGTAGCAGCACCCATGTCAACGCTTGAGGTGCTTGACGAACAGGGTGTTGCCAAGCAGTCTTCCGATATCGTGGTCTCAGGTGACCAGGTGAAGGTGACCGCGGAGAACGGGGTTACCGTTGCCTACTATTCCATCAGCTCCATTACAGGAATGGATCCCCTGCAGGCTGAAGAGCTGAGGGTATATCCGAACCCGACCAGTGGCATGTTCCACCTGGAGGGTCTGTCCGCGGGCGATCATATCCGTGTGTACAGTGCCCGGGGTGCGGTTGTCCTGGAGAGGATCGCCGTCTCCTCCAGCGAGATGTTCTCAGTGGAGGGTGAGCCTGCCGGCATGTATTTCATTACGGTAGAGGGTAATGGAAGCCTTGTAAGGAAGCTGAAACTGATCAAATCAGAATAGGCGAGGCATCATTGTCGGATTGATTTATTGACAGTTTAAGGAAGGGTAATGGCGTGCCCATTGCCCTTCCTTCTTATTCGGGATGGACAGGGAGATCCTGACCATATGTTAAAATAACCTGGAAATGAACCGAAAGATCCCCATATTGCTTCTTGCGTCTGTACTGTTCCTGCTGACAGGATGCAAGGAAGAGATGGATGATATATACAAGCGGCCGGACTGGCTTGCAGGCAAGGTCTTCACCATCCTGAAGGAACAGGAGGGATTCGAGACCTTTACAAGGGCCATTGAATTGACAGGGTATGATACCATCATCGATGTCTCAGGAAGCTATACACTGTTTGCCCCTACGGATGGGGCATTCACACGGTATTTTCAGGAGCACGCTCTTTACAATTCACTGGAGGAGATCCCCATCAATGAACTGAAAAGGATTGTCAAGTACCATATTGTGCAGAACCCATGGAGCAAGATCCAGCTTCAATCGCTGGATGTGCGGGGGTGGATCGATCCCGATGACCCGGAAAATGACCAACCCAAGGGCTTCAAGCGGGAAACCCTGCTGCTGGAGGAGGACTGGGTCGTAGGCGTAGGGTATAATCAGAGGGACCAGCGGGTGATCATTGTCGATACCCTGGAGAGTGACTTGAGAAGGAGGGTGATACAGGAATCGAGGAAATATGCCCCCGTGTTCTTTGACCAGTATTTCAGTATTTATAACCTGCAGCCGGGGGATTATGAATTTTATTTTGACAGGCCCTATGAGGGAGGAGGGGACCTCTATTACGCGGGGGCAAAGATCGCCGGGGAGGAGATCTTTGCAGAGAATGGCTTTATATACGAGATCGACAGGGTGGTGTCCCCGCTGAGAAATGGCCAGGAGATCATGTCCGAATCAGGTGGAAGCAAGTCGTACAAGAAATTTTATGAGGTTGTCAACCGTTTCCCGGAGTTCGAGTTTAACCTGGAAAAGACCAATGATCAGACCGGGGTTGATCAGGGATTGGCCGTGGATTCCCTTTTTGACCTCACCTATCCTGAACTGGCCTTTGATATTCATAACGAGAAGACCAATCCACCGAAAGGCACCACCGGATTACCCGACAATGTTACGATCAGGTACCACCATGGTCTCGTGGCACCCACCGACGAGGCATTCGATGCGTTTCTGAATGAGTACCTGGTAGGGGAGGGGCGCTGGGGGAACCTGGAAAGCAGTCCGCCTTACTTCAAACGGATCATCGCAAACACCCACCTCTCCACCAACGCGATCTACCCCTCGGATTTTGATGAGGGCTATTACAACGGTGAACTGGATTACGTGAAGATTGATCCTTCCACCGTGGTGGAGAAGGAATTCGGGAGCAACTGCACCTTTATAGGGGTGAACAAGACCATCGTCCCCAGGGCGTTCAAATCTGTCACGGGTCCGGTATTCCTTCAACGGAAGTTCTCCACGGCCATGTTTGCCATTGAAGCGTCCGAGGTGCTGCCGGCACTGAAACGCGCGGATAAGAACTACATGCTGTTCGTGGAGAGCGATATCAGCCTGGGAGTTGATTCCTCCCTGACTTATGATTACAGTAATGAAAGATTCAGAGCGTATGTGCTCGTGCCGGACGACGCCGCGGTGGGGCAAACCCTTTCCCAGGGGGAGCTCAGGACCCTGTTGTTTAATCACATTGCGCTGGATAATCCCAGGGGCAATGCCAGGAAAGAGTTTATTGAAAACCTGGCGGGGAACCATATCATCGTCAACAACGAAACGGGGGAGGTGAGCGGAACGGCACCCACCACTTTCGGATTCAAGGGGAGTATGCAGGATCCCAGTTACCCCGTTCAGATCAGCACGGATGCCGACAACGGAACCACATGGGAGATACAGAACTGGTTCAGCTTTAACCTCAATTCCCTGTATAATAAAATAGTAACATCCTATCCTGTATTTCATCAGCTGATGGTGAAAGCAGGACTGGCCAACGCAAAGGAGTACACGTACACCTTCGTCGGTGATAACCAGGTGTATACCGTGTTCGTTCCCAGTGACAGCGTGCTCAATGCTTTCCCCACAGATTCACTGTCAACCGGGGAGCTCAGCAACTTCCTGCTGACCCATTTCATTCAGGGGGAGTTGATCTTCACCGACGGGCGCATGCCTTCAGGGTATTATGAAACCGCCCGCATTGATGAGGCCACCACCCCGTACAGAACGGTCTATTCGAAAATATATCTTGAGACAGGAAATGACGAGATCGTTTTCCCCGGTAAGAGTGGTGATGACTATCTCTCAATGGAGGAATCGCCCCAGACAAATTATATCGTCGTGAACCGTACCGGGGACGTTGGAGCTGCATTTCCCGCCATTGTCACTTCGGGTGTGATACACTCCATTGACAAGGTGCTTGTATTTGAGGACCTGGATTCAAATTAGAAAGATGAAGAAATTACTACTTTTTGGACTGGTGTTGTTCAGCCTGTCCCATGCGTATGGCCAGACCAGGACCATCGTCAGGGGACGGGTGATCGACAAGACAGAACAGGAGGGCATTATCGGTGCCACCATCATTGAGTACGACAGCGAAGAGCGGGTTGTAAACGGTACCATTTCCGACTTGAACGGTGATTTTGTCCTTGAAATGAAAAACCCCGGGAACAAAGTCAGGGTCAGCTACATCGGGTATGCCAATGCAGATGTACCTGTGGATCCCAACAATCCTGTCATGATCGAAATGGAACCCTCCACACTGGATATCGAGGAGGTGACCATCACCGCCCAGGCCAGGGAGAGCAGCCGGCTGACCAATATCGACGACCGGGATAATGCGGCCGCCACCGTAAAGATCGATTTCTCCGAGATGGGAGAGATCGGGGCAGTATCTGCGGCAGATGCCCTGCAGGGAAAGGTGAGCGGTGTGGATATTATCAGCAACTCCGGGGACCCGGGATCAGGATCCCAGCTGGTGATCAGGGGCCTGAGCTCCATGGGAAATGCAAAGCCACTCATCGTCATTGACGGGATCCCCCAGCAGAACGTATCCGAAAGTTTCGACCTCACATCGGCCGACGCGGAAGATATTGGTCAGCTGATCAATATCGCCGTCCAGGACATCAAGTCCATTGAGGTCCTGAAGGACGCAGCCTCCACAGCCATTTACGGCTCCAAGGGGGCCGACGGGGTACTGATGATCGAAACCCTCCGGGGCAGGATGGGCAAGGTTATGTTCGATTACCAGTACCGGAACAGCACCAACATACAGCCCGATCCCATTCCCATGCTCAACGGAGACGAGTACATCATGCTTCAGCTGGAGGAGTGGCACAACGCCAGGGGAGTATTCGACATTCCTCCCGAGATTGCCTATGACAGGGACTATGCCGATTTCTATAACTACACGGCCAACACGGACTGGCTTGGTGCCATCACACAGAATTCGGTGACCCATGATAACTATTTCAAGATCACCGGTGGCGGGGAGCGGACCAGGTACTTCACCTCCTTTAACTATGTCAGCGAGGGGGGCACCACCATCAATACCTATTCAAAACGGTTTTCCACCAGGGTGAACCTCGATTATTTCCTCACAAGGAACCTCTCCTTTTCTGTGAAGTTCAACTACACCAACAACAATACCCGGAGGAATGCCCAGTTATGGGGAGCAAGGAATGTAAGGGCCATGGCCTACGTCAAAGCGCCCAACATGACCGTCTGGGAACATGATGAGGATGGCCATCCCACCGGTGAGTACTTTACACCCATCAACAGTTACCAGGGATCCGGCACCACCTATTTCAACCCGGTGGCACTGGCGGAGCTTGGCCAGGACGACCGTTCCATGAACCAGTTGCAGAATACGTTCCAGCTCCGGTACAGGATCTCCAAATTGTTGTCGTTCCGGACATCGCTCTCCTTTCAGTATGCCGGAACAAAATCAAACAGTTTTGTACCTTACAATGCCATCGGAGCGGACTGGCTCAGTGGTGCCGTGAACCGTTCGGTGGAAGGGAATTCATTGAACACCTCCCTGAAAACAGAGACACAGCTGGCTCTTAACAGCCCGTTCAAGAATACCGACCACGTACTCACCGGTGCGGTGAACTGGATCACCTCCCAGTCTGAGTCGGAGTGGGTCAGCCTCCAGGGGAACCGTTCCCCCAGTACGGAGATCGTGGACCCGGCCATCGATCCGCAGATCAACTGGATAGGGAACGGCTCCAGCGAGGTCCGGGAGCTGGGCATACTGGTGAACCTGAACTACAAGCTCCGGGACCGTTACATGCTTCAGACCATTTTCAGGTCAGATGCCCATTCCTCGTTCGGATCGGCCAACCGGTGGGGAAAATTCGGGGGCGTTTCGGCTGGGTGGAGATTTTCCAGTGAAGCCTTCCTCAGCAGTTTCGAATGGCTCGGGGAGAGCCTTTTCAGGGCAAGCTGGGGCCTGTCGGGCAGGCAACCTAGGGATGCCTACGCCCGGTTTGCCACCTACGAATCAACATACACAGGGAGCTACATCGATAACCTTTCCGTGGTTCCTACCCAGATCCAGTTAAACGCACTGCAGTGGGAATCCATTTACTCATGGAACCTGGGACTGGACCTGAATATGTTCAAGGACAGGGTCTACCTGCAGGGTGATCTCTACAACAAGGTGACCAAGGATATCCTGTTTCCCAGTTACGACATTCCATACTCCTCCGGGTTTAGCCAGTTGAGGTACCTGAACGGGGGTGAGCTGGAGAACAGGGGCTGGGAAATGATGTCGGACTTCAAGATTATCCGCAAGGGACGATTTCCTCTGGTCCGTGAATGCCAATATCTCCAGGAACATCAACTCTTTTAACAAACTTCCTGAAAACTTCAATACAGAGCAGGACATCTCCATCTCCAACGGGCAATACCCCAAAAGAGTGGTGGAAGGGGAGCCCATCGGTTCGTTCTTCGGATTCCGCTACCTGGGAGTATGGCCTTCGGATGAGGATGTGGTGGCACTGGATGCCGATGGCAACATCCTGGTGGACGGGAACGGCGAACCCATCCCATTCACCTATGCGGGCACTTACGAGTTCAAGGGAGGTGATGCCATGTATGAAGATATCAATCATGACGGCAAGATCGACCTGAACGATGTGGTGTTTATCGGGGATTCGAATCCTGACTACGTGGGAGGATTCGGGACCCTGGTCAGGTGGAAGGATTTCGATTTCTCCTGCAGCTTCTATTACCGTGCCGGTTTTGACATCGTCAACAGGGTTGCCCTTGAAACCCAGAGCATGAGCAACCGCAACAACCAGAGCAAGGCGGTTCTGAGCCGGTGGAGGGTACAGGGCCAGGATGAGGAGGGGATGCTCCCGAGGGCATACCTGAACCACCCGGCCAATAACCTCGGATCGGACAGGTACATTGAGCAGGGTGATTTTATCCGGTTGAATTCCATCCGGATCGGATATGACCTTGACCGCAGGATCTGTGACCGGCTGGGTATCAACAGTGCCAAGTTTTCTCTCGTGGGGCGCAAGCTGCTCACCTTTACCCGGTATACAGGACAGGATCCCGAGGTCCCTCAGGATGCTTCAGATCCCTTCTGGATCGGGGAGGACAGGGCCAACACGCCTCCCCCGAAAATATTCACTTTAAGTATTCAGGTTGGATTTTAAGATATTAAGCAGGCAAGAGATGAAGAGAACCATTCGATCTATAGTATTGGCAGCATTTCTCATGATGACGGGTTGCGGGGACTGGCTCGACTTGATTCCACCCGACGGCCTGATCAGGGAGGAATTCTGGAACAAGAAGGAAGATGTGGAATCGGTGCTGATGGGGGCCTATGAATCAATGGCTGCCATGGATGAGCTCTTTTTTAAATACGGTGAGCTCAGGGCCGACATGATCGTGGGGGACTACAGCCAGTCGACTCAGGAGCTGAAGGTGATGGAAAGCAATATTTACCCCGATAATCCCCTCTGCAGCTGGGAGAAATTCTACCAGGTCATCAACTACTGCAACGAGGTCATCCAGAATGCGCCCGAGGTCCAGGAAAAGGATGACACCTTCAATGACTACCTGCTCAAGGGATTCTTGGCCGAGGCCTATTATTTGAGAAGCCTCAGTTATTTTTACCTGGTGAGGATCTTCAAGGAAGTTCCACTGGTCCTGGAGCCCAGTGACAACGACGAGGTGGATTTTTACCTGCCCAAGTCGGACGAAAGCGTGGTGATCGAGCAGATCAAGTCGGACCTGTTGGCCAACCGGAATTTTGCCCCCGGGGATGCTTTTCCCACACTGGAGGAGAACAAGGGGAGGGCTTCCCTTGCTGCCTTTGATGCATTGCTCGCCGATATCACCCTGTGGAATTTTGAATACGAGGCTTGCCTTGGGCATATTGCAAAGATCGAGGAATCGGAACGATACAAGCTTCTGGGCCGCGTGGAATGGTTTGAGCTCTTCTCCCCCGGAAACAGCATCGAGGGGATCTTTGAATTTCAGTTCGAACAGAGCCGTGGACAGGAGAACAGCATGTACAACATTACCCAGGTCAACGCCCACCAGTACGATCCCAGTGACTTCACCCTTGAGCTGTTCAACCCCCAGTTCACCGTGGACCTCTACCGGGGAGACGGGGTCTCCATCAAGAAGTACGGGGAGGGTGATTACATCATCTGGAAATACGTAGGCAGGCTGCCGGACGGTACCACTGTCAGGTCGGGTGCTGACCAGAGAAGCTGCAACTGGATGGTCTACCGGTATGCGGAGATCCTGCTGATGAAAGCTGAAGCGCTCTCCCAGCTTGGCCGGTACACGGAAGCGCAGGCTGCCCTCAATGAAGTCCGGATCCGGGCAGATGTGCCTGTTCTCATATTGCCTGAAAGCCCCACTGCCTTCGAGGATGCGATCCTGGAAGAGCGGGCAAGGGAACTGGCATTTGAAGGGAAGCGTTGGTTTGACCTGCTCAGGATGGGCAGAAGGAACGATTACAGCAGGAAGGACAAACTGATTGAAACAGTGATCAGGAACGTACCTTCCACACAGAAAAGAATCCTGGCACTGAAACTCACAAATCCACTGGGTTGGTATTTCCCCATCCATGAAAATGAAATGGAGCGGAACAGGGCCCTGGTTCAAAACCCATATTACCAGTTCTGATGATGAATAAAGCGATATATTGTTGGATAGTACTGGCAGGATCCCTATTGCTGACTGCATGCGAGGATCCGACCATCGAGGCATCATTTGAGGACCTCGAGGAGTTCACCATGTATGACTATATAGTAGAGAACAAGGAGGCCTATTCCAGCTTTCTGAAGATCCTGGAGAGCGGCGGACTTGACAAGACCCTGAGTGCCTACAACCCCAATGGTGAGGATTATACCCTTTTCCTGCCCACCGATGGGGCCATCGCCGATTTTATCAGTTCAACCGACCGGTACAACACCCTTGATGACCTGCTGGCGGACCAGGTTTATACATCAGCCATCAGCAGGTTCCACGTGATCAACCGTGCGTTCAAAACGGATGAGTTTCCCTTTGGCGCATTCTCAGAACCGACCCTCTCCAACAACTACCTGACCGTGCAGGTGGTACTGGAGAAAGACACGGCCTACTATGTGATCAACAACCAGGCACCTGTGACGGAATCGAACATTGAGGTATCCAATGGTTTTGTCCATGTGCTCAGCAAAATGCTGCTTCCCATCACCTATACCACCTACGAGTGGCTGGGGTCCGATCCCGCCTTTTCCATCTTCTTCGCGGCGGTGGAAGCAACGGGACTGGAGGATGCTTTCAGCCTCATTGCCAATGATTCCCTGGCCAATTCAAATGCTGTCACACTTCTGCTTGAAGCTGATTCCATATTTCATAAGAGGGGTATTTACTCTTTCGGGGACCTGGCAGATACCATTAGCCCGGGGAGCAATGATTACACGGATCCGCAGAATCCCCTCCATACCTTTGTGGCCTATCACGGAATCGAGGGCAACTATTACCTGGATGATTTCGAAGGTAAAGCGACCAATTACAGCACCTTTGGAGATGTACCCGTCAACATCAACGGGTACGGAATCGATCTCGCCATTAACAAAGGCAAGACCGTGTATGATACCATTGTCAACCAAGGGGACACTGCCTATGTCGATTATATCGGGTTCTATTATGATGAGAGCAACCTGCTGACCAGAAGCGGGGCCATTCATTTTATCGACCGTGTACTGAAACTGGAGAAGCCTACCAGGGCCATTAAAACTTACCAGTTCCTGGAAGAGCCCCTGCTCAATGAATACGGTCTTATTCCGGGGGAATACCTGATCGAGGATACTGCTTCCCTCCTGAGGATCAGCTGGTTTGGTGCTGAGCTGACCTATTATAAGGGGGATCCCAGCGAAAATGCATGGAATGATGACTACCTGCGAATTAACGGAGATTTTATCATATCCTACCGGATCCCCAGGATAGTGCAGGGGCGGTATAATGCTTTCCTCAGGGCCAACGGGAATTCGAACCAGAACGCTGTGATCCAGATCACCATTGATGGCAGGAAGGTGGGGGGATTTATCGACCTGGCAACCGCATCCGAGGGATCCGGTACCTATGCCGACATCGAACTGGGGAGCGTCGATTTCCTTCAATACTCCGAGCATACCATCGAGGTTTCCTCGCTTATTCCGGGGAGATTCATCTGGGACTATATAAGATTTGAACCATACTAATGATACCGTGGGGATGAAATATCTATATGAAATATCCTTTGCTGCTTTACTGTTGCTGCTGCTTTCCGGCTGTGAGTATAAGTGGGACGAGCATTACGGGGAACAACCCGAGACCATCGATGAAAATGTGTGGGAAGCCATCGGCAAGGTGGCGGAACTCTCTTCCTTTGTTCAGCTGATGGAGGAGCAGGAGCTGGATACCCTTTTCCGGAGCAACAATACCTATACACTGTTTATACCGGACAATGCTGCTTTCGGTGATTACCAGATCATCGATTCGGTGGTCAGTACCGTTGATATCCTGAAATACCACCTGTCGAAACACTATATCCAGTCCAATTTTGTGCAGGGGAAAAGAAAGCTTCAGACCATGCTTGAGAAATATGCCCTGTACCAGCGCGAGGGCAATACCACCCTGTTCGACGGGGTAGAAGTGACCTATGAGAGCCCGCTCTACCAGAATGGCAAGTATTTTATTATCAATCAGGTGGCCGAGCCAAAGGATAACCTGTTCCAGTATATTGCAAAAAACAACCCTGTTCTGAAAGGGTATATCGAAGACCAGGATTCGATCATCCTGGACAAGGAGCTGAGCAAACCCATAGGATTTGATGAGTTTGGGAACACCATTTATGATACGGTTGCCATTATCTACAACACTTTTGAAGAGCTGTATTTCCCGGTAAGGGAAGAATTCAGGGCCACAACGGCAACCCTGGTTTATCCCGGGAAGGAGCAGTATGAAACCGGCCTGACCGAGATGGCGCAGAAGCTGGGGGGCGTCTATAACAACCACAGGGACATCCCCGTTACCTGGCAGGAGGAAGTGCTGGTCCCGTTCCTGCTGGACCGGGGATTTTTCATGAACATGGTCGAAGAGGAAGAGTTCCGGGACCCGGATCCGGAGGACATCTATTCCCATAAACTGATGAACATCCTGGGAGACAGTGTGGTCATCGATTACGAGCCTGCATTTAAAACCCTTTGCAGCAACGGTTATGGATACGATTACACCGACTTCAGCATCCCCGACACCCTTTTCATGGGTTCCTACAAATTCGAAGCGGAATGGCTTGTTGTGGAGACGGGGATCAATAAATTTGACTGGAGGCCGGGTGTCTCCGTTTCAAGTACCAGGGCTTTTGCACCTCAGCGGGAGTACCTTGATTTTGGCTCCAATGATTCCATCATTACCCTTCGGTTCCCTCAAGACTACACGGGGACTTTCGACCTGGAGTTCAGGACCGATGCCATATTCCCCGCTTCCAAATACCTTGTAGTTGTGGGGACCCACATGGATATCGGCGGGATCTATAACATATATGTGAATGACGAGCTGGTCAAGCAGGAATTCGACTGGTACGAGTATGTGCTCAGGAGAGGGATTCTGCCAAGTGTTGCCGGGGGCTTTTACAAGCCTGACGGAAGGTTCAATAAATTCGATTTTTGGGTGGAAAACCACACGGAATATGACAATGTGACGGTCCGCTTTGAATATGTGGGCCCGGGCAATGTTGACAAAAAGGGATTGGTCCTCGATTACATGGAATTCGTGCCCTATTAATTCAAGGAAAGAATGAAACAAGTTTTCAACAAGGTTTTGAGCGTTGCAGCTCTTTCTGCAATAGTGATGATATCCGGCATGTGCCAGGCACTGGGTCAGGACACGCTTCTGATCACCGGCAGCGTGGTTTCAACCTCGGGCAAGCCCCTTTCACAGGTTTCAATCGGGATAGAGGGATCCACTTCCATGCCCGTGGTTACGGGCGAGGACGGAGGATTCCAGCTGATGGTCCCTTCATCCGGTGCCTGGCTCATGGTGACCCCCCCGGGTGATCATAAAAAGAAGCGGATCAAGCTAAACGGGCAACAGGAGCTGAAGGTTTACCTCTCTCCCGTCGGGATCCGGGCAGGGGATGACCAGGTGACCATCCTGGGACAAACCATGGTCCTGAAGGATATGATTGCCGCTCATGCGCAACTGGACCTGGAGGATGTCAATAAGTCGGGAGCAATCAGTATTGACCAGTTCTTTAAAGGCAGGATGGCCGGATTGCATGTGACCAACCGTTCGGGGGATCCCGGAAGCGGGACAGTGGTCCTGAACAGGGGGCCTCAATCGATCAATGCTGGAAATCAGCCACTCTACCTGGTGGATGGACTGCCCGTCACCCCCTTCAGCCTTTTTGGCTCGAACGTGGACGGCTTTGCCACAAATCCCCTGTTGAATATCAGCCCGGAGGGGATCTCCTCCGTTACGGCCATCAAGGACCCGGCCATCCTGGCCGCATATGGTTCAAAGGCCTCCAACGGGCTGGTCCTGATCGAGACCCTTGATCCAAGTGCCACCCAGACCCAATTCGAACTGGGCTTTTCAGGAGGGTTCAGGCTGGCGCCACAGAAAACGATCCCACAGATGAATGCCACCCAGCACAAGACCCTGGTCAATGAGGTTCTGTTCACCACCGGGAAGATTGAAGAACAGATCACAGAGGAGTATCCCGGGCTCTACCTGGAACCGGATGATGACGGGTACATTGATTACCAGCACAACACCGACTGGCAGCAATACATATTCCAGAATGCACTTTCGAGCTCCATCAACCTCAATGTGAAGGGCGGGGATGAAATTGCAAGGTACGGCCTCTTTTTCGGCTACACCAACCAGGAGGGTGTGGTCAAGGAGACAGGGTATTCCGGATACAACATCAGGTTTGTGAGCGCGTTGAACATATTCCGCTGGATGAAAATGAATGCGGGGGTCTCCTTCAACTACGGCACATCCATCCTGAAGGAGTCTGCCATCGTATCGGAAACAAGCCCCATCGCCACCAGCCTGGCCAAATCCCCCATGCTGAATCCTTTCCAGTATGATCCGGATGGCAATGAGATCAATATATTTTCTGAAGTGGAGGAGCTTGGCGTCAGCAATCCCCTGGCAACCATCAGCAGCTATGAGGCCAAGGTCAGGAATTACCAGTTCATCTCCTCCCTTCGCCTGGAGATGGATATTGCCAAGTCATTGTCGCTGATATCGCTGCTTGGATTGAATTACAATGCGCAGAAGGAAGAACTCTTCATGCCCAACCACGGTATGGAGCTCTATTTCAGGGATGAAGCCTACAATGTGGCCAAAGTATCAAACAACCAGCTGATCTCCGTCTATAACAATACCTATCTCCACTATGCAAGGCAGTTCGGCACCGACCACCAGGTAAGGTCTTCAACCGGAATGAACCTGAGCACCAGCCGTTTTCAGTATGATTGGGGGTTGACAAAGAATGCCCATGAAAGCGATGAGTACCGCAGGCTGAACAACGGGACCAACATCCTGAGGGATATGGGTGGCCAAAACACCGATTGGAACTGGCTCTCCTTTTACGAATTCCTGGCCTATGCCTACCGTGATAAATACCTGGTGAATGCAACGGTCTCCCTGGACGGTTCTTCCCGGATCGGGAGGCATGCCGACAATACGGTGAATATCTTCAACCAGCCCATGGGCCTGTTCTACTCTGCCGGTCTTGGATGGAGAATCTCCAATGAATCATTCATGGATCCCGTGCACTGGCTCGAGGAGCTGAAGCTGAGGGTTTCCTATGGGAAAATGGGGAACGATGACGTGGGAGAAACCAATTCCCTGAACTGGTACCAGGCCCAGCGGTACAGGCTGGCTGTTGGACTCTATCCTGCCATCCTGCACAACGACCGGTTAACCTATGAATCGGTGAATCAGGTCAATGCCGGATTGGACGCGGCGATCCTGGGGAACCGTTTCCGTGCAAGTATTGACCTGTACAACTCCACAACCAGTGACCTGCTGGTCTATTCATCATCGGTGAACGCTTACCTGGGGCAGGAAACCAGGCCCGTAAACAACGGTACATTGGAAAACCGGGGGTGGGACCTGGCTGCATTCCTGAGGATCGTGGACGGGGCTTCTTTCAAATGGGATATCAATGTTTGCTTCTCCGCGCTGTCCAATGAGATTACAGATATCGAGGGCGGCAAGCTGATAACGCACGTTGAAGGTGGTGAAATCGTGAATATGGTGGGCGAGAAGTCCAATAGCTTTTACGGCTACATTTTTGAGGGCGTATATGCATCCTCGGAGGCGGCGGCTTCTGCCGGACTGGTCAACGACAAGGGAGTGGCCTTTGGCGCTGGCGATGCCATATTCAGGGATATTTCCGGTCCCTCGGGGGAACCAGATCACGTGATCAACGGATATGATAAAACCGTCATCGGGTCGGCCCTTCCCGATTATACCGGAGGGCTTTCCAGTACCTTTACCTACAAGCGCTGGGAGTTGTCTGTCCACTTTGATTTCGTGTCAGGGAACGAGGCATTCAATTATGTCCGCTCGCGGAACGAAAGCATGACCGGTCTGGAGAACCAGAGCACCTATGTGCTGAACAGGTGGCAATCGGAGGGACAGGTGACAAACGTGCCCAAAGCCACATGGAATGATCCCATGGGGAATGCGGCATTCTCCACCCGGTGGATCGAGGATGGCAGGTATGCCAGGCTGGCCAATCTCTACCTGAGCTACACGATCCCGGACAAGTTCCTGGTCTTCCGGAATGCAGAATTCTATGCTTCGGCACTGAACCTGTTTACTTTTTCAAATTACCTGGGATACAGTCCCGAATTCGCTTACTCCTATTTGCAGGTGAACCAGGGCATTGATTACGGACAAACTCCCATAACCAGGCACATCCTGATTGGTGCCAGGCTGGGATTCTAAAATATTTTGCAGCATGATGCGGAACTTCAGATTACTACTCATTACGGGAATTGTTTTTGTGTCGGGCATTTGCATAACGTCGTGTGAAAAATTCTTTTTACCGGAGCAGGGCCTTGCCGTAACCGAGGAACGGTTATTCAAAGACTGGTATGAGTTCCGGGCAGCTGAAATGGGACTTTATGCCATCCAGCAACAGCTGGTGGAGCAGATCATTGTCCTGGGGGAACTGAGGGGTGACCTGTTGACAGTTACCCAGAACGCCGATGCGGACATGGTTGAGATCCACGATTTCAATGTTTCTGAAGGCAACAAGTATGCTTCTCCCACCAAGTTCTTCGAACTGATTGGCGCATGCAACAACCTGGCCGGTATCCTTCAGAAGAGCCACCCGGAAGTGGTCGACCCGGAGAGTGCCGTGACCAACTATGACAGGCTCTATGGAGAGGTGCTCTGCATGCGGGCCTGGGCCTATTTCATGGCAGTCAGGATATACGGGAAGGTTCCCTATATCTATGAATCCCTGCAAACAGTGGAAGAGATCTTGGCATATGTGGAGTCACCCGGGACCTATATCGACAGTGTGTACATCGATTTTGCAAAGGATGGGTTCTACAACGACACCACCTACAACCACACCATTGAGCTGGAAAAGAAATACCTGGACCTGGAGATTGTGCTGGATGCGTTCATCAACGAACTTGTATATGAAGTCAAAGCGGTGGGTGTAAACCATTATGTGGAGAACAATGATGCGACGTGGGAGATCACCATATGGAACACCTATGCATACCACGCACTGCTGGGCCATATGTACCTTACACAGGGGGACCTGGCCAGTGCCGAGGCAAATTTCAGGAAGATCATGATCAACAGTACGGATGCGTTCAGGTACCAGATCGATAATACGTTCCTGAGTTCCAACTGGAAGAGCATATTCCCGGACATCAACAACGTGGAACACATTTTCACCCTGCCTTTCAGCAAAGGTGAGCGGCAGCAGCATAGCCTGCAGGACATGTTTGAGACGGAATCCCCCCACCTTTACCAGTTGAAACCATCCCAGGTAGCCATCGATATGTGGGAGACCGTATGGCGCGGTCAGAATATCAATTTCGTCGATGGTGCCCCGCAGAATACCAGGGTTATTAATCCCGGAAAACCCGGTGACCAGTACAGGGGACCGGGAGCTTCCTATACCTATTACAACGGATCCCAGTTCCTGGAGGCCTCCATGGTCATGCAGGCGCTTCAGAAAAGAGCGCTTGAGGATTACAGGGCCTATGACAACATCATGCAGGGATACTATCCCGTGGTGTGGAAATATTCCCTGTCCAAGGACATCTATGACGAGGATGCCGATTTCATTGTCTACCGGGCTGCCGGCATCCACCTCTGGATGGCTGAGGTATATACATACTGGGCCTTTTCCGAGGGAGGGCCGCCAAGAACCTATACCCAGTACGCTGTCAATATCCTCAATGACGGCAGCAATTACAGCACCGACCCGGGCAGGCCCCAGAGAGGGGTCCGGGGCCGGGTACAGCTTGGAAGGGGGGATGACCGGATCAGGGTGTCGAACATTGAGTATTACTTTGATCCTTATACAAACGAGATCACAGGGTACAGGGACCTCTTCAACAACCTGTCTGCCAAGCAATTGGTTCTTGAGGAGAAAATTCTTGACGAGCGGGCACGGGAACTGGCTTTCGAAGGGGAGCGTTTCTTCGACCTGGTCAGGGTGGCCAAACGGAGGGATGATCCTGCCTTCCTGGCAAAGACTGTGTCTGCCAAATTCCCCCAGGAACGAAGGGAGGCCATGTATAACCTGCTCCTCGATGAGGAAAACTGGTATATCCGGTATTTCGATTGATCTGCCCGGAGAAGCCGTTGATCAGAGGCAGCCCCTTGCCCCGGTTGTTAACCGAAAGGGGTGCTAATTCTTGTAACATGAGATTTTCGGATAAATTCTCCATATTAGTGGCCTGCCTGGCCGGGATGGTGTCTCTGAGCCAGCCGGCGGCGGGACAGGAGTACAGGGACCCGCTGAAATGGCCCTTCTCTGTGAACTCCATCTGGAACACCCCCGTCGGTAGTGATGCGGTGTACGTGCACGCTGGCATCGAGCGGGCCATGAGCCGGGGGATGACCGTAGATGAGGATGTGATCGTCATGCGGCCCGAGGCAAGGATCATGAAAATCCATAAGAACTACGCCGGCTGGGACCGTACCAAAAGCAGGTGCCCGGCCGAGGGGGCCGTCATGCTCTCGGCCCCTGTCCCCCATGATTTCATCGTGAGCCCCGACACCTGGGACGGGCTTACCCCCAACAGCGGACTGGCCGTGCTGATGCCTGACCGCCTTACCATCCGGCAAACACAGCCATTCGCGCATTGTGAGGCAGGCGAGATCGGGACCACGAAGTACGACGGGATTTTCAGCGGAAAGTATTTATGGCACGGGATATTATGGTGCCCACGGCGGATCACGCCTGTCGGCCATCGGGGGGGCGCTCAGGCTGGGGGACCTGCGACCGGGATCGGGCCCCATCCGCCATGCCCTCAAGGTGAACCTCTTTTGTGAAAAGAACGTCTACTACGATGAAACCACCGGGGGGTTCCGCTGGCCCGCTACAACAGCCGACGGGGGGGCAGCAGGATCATACGGGACCCTTCGGACCAAACCCGCGGTGAAGGCGTGCCGAATGGGGGCCCTGCTGGCCATTCCTCCCTGGATCGACCTGGACTCGCTGTCGTTCGAGACCCAGCCGGCCCGGATCCTGGCGGAGGCCATGCGGGACTATGGTGCTTACCTGGTCGACAACACCGCCTGGGATGTCTACGCGTTTATCACCGAGTGGTCGCCCGAAGGAAGGTTCACCGACCAGTTCAGAAGCGACTGGGGATTCCCGTTCAAGGAGGGGAGCAAGAACACCCCCTGGGGCCGGGACATGGACCGGATTTTCCTGAACCTGCACGTGGTGGACAACAACGCGGCGTCGTCCATCGGAGGCGGGGGTGAGCCCAGGGCGGATCCAGCCCCTGAATTCTATCCCACCAGCCGGCTGACCGTGCAGGCAGACGGTACCGGCGGGGCCATCGCTTCACCGGAAGGAAGCTTTGAGGCCAGCCGGTGGATCGAGACCAGGATCGCCGCCTACACGACGGACCCTCAGGCATGCACCTTCAGCCACTGGTCCCTGCTGGAGGGATCGGCCACCATTTTTGATACCGCCAGCCCATCCACATCGGTGATCCTTGATTCAACCGACGCGGTGGTGCGTGCCAATTTTGTCATGAAATCCTACACGCTCACCACTGCCGAAGGGGATAACGGAACCATCGGGCAGGATCCCGTCCTGGAAACCTACCCGTTCGGCACAGAAGTCACCCTGACAGCCATACCGGCTGAAGGGTACCAATTTGCCGGATGGTCGGGAGACCGTACCGGTACGGAGAATCCCCTGGTGGTTACCATCACCGGGGACACCCATATCACAGCCGGCTTTACAAGGATCTATTACAACCTGGTGGCCGGATCTGCCAGCCAGGGAAGTGTTACAACCGAACCAGCGGGGGACAGCCTGCCCAGCGGTACGCAGGTAACCCTGACTGCCATCCCGGATACAGGCTGGGTTTTCAGGAACTGGACCGGGGATCTGACCAGCGAGGAGAATCCGCTGTCCCTGACCATGAACCGGGACTGGATCGTCTATGCTTCATACGACCAGGTCGCCACTTCAATCGGTCAACCGGGTGAACATGCGGAGGATGATGCAGGTTCAACAGTTCAGATGATCCAGTTGCCTGCTGAGCAGGCGCTCCTCTTCAGGTTTCCGGCCGGGAAAATGAGCGGCAGAATCCACATCCTGGATGTGAACGGAAGGATTGTCAGCGTTATCCCGACGGGAGGGGGGGAGAGATCCGTGTAAGCACCAGCAGCTTTGGCACAGGGATCTATTTTGCCCGTGCCCTGATCAATGAAAATGAGTATTCCACCTTCAGGTTTATCAAGCAATGACCCGGTACCTGAGAGAAGCGATAGTGTCAGGGCTGATGGTCCTGATGGCAGTTTCAACAGGATTCGCAGGTCACGGTGACGGCCCTGGCAAAGGGGCCCGTCCACTTCAGTTCATGGATAGGGTGGACGTGGCAGTGGATTCGGTGGAATACAGGGATCCCTATTCCTGGCCTTTTGACACATACTCCTTCTGGAACATGCCCATTGGTACGGGGGCTACATACACTCCCCAGCCTGTCAGCCCGGGCCATATTGACGGGATCATGGTAGACCTCGATATCCTGATCATGACCCCGGACGAGACAATCCGGCCCGTGTATGGGACCATCTATAAATGGATAGACGGAACCAATCACACAACAAGATGCCAGAAGGCTACCGAGAAAGTGTGGATCCGGCTCCCGGTACCCGATGGATACATCACCACGTTTTACGGCACGAGACCCAACAATCCCGGGGCGATCCTGAAGGCAGACGGGAGGAACATCGTGCAGACCCAGCCTTTCCAGGTGTGCAGTGACAGCGTGATCACTACCGGGTTAATAAGCACAGGGACAAGTATTTCGAGAACTGAAGACACGGACCTGTACGGGGAGGGACGCCTGGGAAACCACGGGGGCTCTGGCCTGAGCTCCCTGGGCGGGGCCATCCGGGTGGGTGAACTGGCACCCGGGGCAGGACCCATACGGCATGCCCTGAAGATCAGTTTCCCGGGAAACCACTACCTCTATTATGACCATGTTACGAATACCGGGTTTCGCTGGCCTGCCCGGAAGCACGATTCCAATGCAGCCGAAAGCTATAACAGCACCGAGCCCGAGGCGAAGATCGGGTGCCTGAGGGCCATTCCACCGTGGATCGATATCGATAGCCTCGGGCTGGAGACGGAACCGGGCAGGAAGATCGCCTGGACCCTTCAGAATTACGGGGCCTACCAGGTGGAAGGTGTACCCTGGGCCAGGATGATGATCGCCGCGGAAGATGGGCCCAACGGGTGTGTGCCGGTGGAATTCAAACAAAAGTACGGGTACGATTTCGTGACCCAGGACCAATCAGGAAACCCCTGGTACAGGGACATGGTGCGCATCATGCCCCATCTGCATATCGTGGATAACAACGGACCAGGGAGCGTTGGGGGAGGCGGGGAATCCCTGCAGCCACTGGCGCCTGAACTATCCCCTGCCCGGTCCTTACAAGTAACAACAGACGGGACTCCCGGGGCCGGAGTGGTGCCACAGGAGAGGTGGATGGTCACCCCGGGAGGTACAGCCCTGGTTCGGGTGGACGTGATCCCCCCCGGGTACCGTTTCAGCCACTGGTCGGTCACCGGTGGGGATGCCGTCATCACCGATTCAACAAGCAGTGTCGCAGAGGTGACTTTTGCCGATTCCGTGGCCTCTGTCAAGGCCAGCTTTGTCCGGGAATACTACAGCCTGCAAACGGGTGTGCTCGGGAACGGAGAGATCGAACAGGATCCTGTACTGGAACAATACACATACGGGACCGGGGTAATCCTGACCGCGGTTCCGGAGGAGGGATGGGAGTTCTCCGGATGGAGCGGGGATTACACGGGTGACGAGAATCCCCTTGAATTGACCGTTACCGGAAACACGGAGCTGGTTGCCCGTTTCAGCCCGGCCTACCATACCCTGACCGTGGGGATCGGGGGGGGCGGAACGGTGGGGATGGCCCCAGAGGGGGACAGCCTGGTGTGGGGGACTGAAGTCACCCTGACAGCCACCCCGGGAACAGGCTGGGAGTTCCGGAACTGGACCGGCGATTTGACCAGTGGGGAGAATCCCCTGCTCCTGACCATGGACCGGGACTGGATCCTTTATGCGCGTTTTGATTCCGTGGCCACTTCCCTGCAAGAAAACCGGCAACCTGCAGAAATGATGGATGTTCATCTCATTCTGGCGGGTAATCCCCGGCGGATCCTGGCATTTTTCGGTCAGGAAAGGGGGGAATCCTCCGTCGCGCTCTACGACTTGCTTGGAAAGCAGGTGAGGTCGGTGGAACGATCCAGTGAAACAGCCGTTTACATCCCGGTGGAGGCATTGTCACCGGGTATCTACATCGCCATGGTCAGGAATGGCCAGGAGATAATCCAAACGCATAAATTCATGATACTATGAGGAATACCATGCGAACATTTTCGTTCTTGATACTGGCCGGCATGATCTTTTCCTGCAGTTCCCCGGAACATGCATGGAAAGTCGATTCCCCTGACGGCCACCTGGCCCTTCAGGTGGCACTGGATGATTCAGGTGTACTTCAATACAACATCATCCTGAAGGGCTCGCCTGTCATGGAGTCATCCCCCCTGGGGATCGTGCTGGAGGAAGATGATCTTTCCGGCGGACTGGTGTTTAAAAGCGTTTCGAAGGTAGAAGTGGTGGACGAGGAGTACACCCTTACCTCGGGGAAACAGCTCAAATGCCGCAGCCATTCTAACGAGATCTCCCTCCTGTTCGAGTCTCCCGGCGGGACCCGGCTGGGACTTGTGCTGAGGGCATATGATGATGGGGTGGCGTTCCGGTATACACTTCCGGGTCAACCGGGCGAGTATGTGACGGTAGCACGGGAACTGACCGGTTTCCGGGTTCCGGAGGGAGAGGCATGGATGCATCCCTATGACAGGGTTTCGGGCACATCCCCTGCCTATGAGACCTATTACCAGGGCCCCATGGAGGTGGGTGCTCCGGCCCCGGAAGGGAGCAACGGATGGGCTTTCCCCATGCTCTTCAAAACTGGGGCGTGCTGGATGCTGGTTTCCGAGTCGGGCCTGGATGAGAACTACTGTGGCGTGCACCTGGAGGGTGATTGTGACGGGGGTGTTTACCGCGTAAGCCTTCCGGTAGAGGAGGAGGCCCTGGGCCGTTGTCCCGGTGAACCGGTGGTCGAGCTGCCTGCCGCTCTGCCCTGGCGTTTTATTGTCATTTCTGAGGGGATCGGCCCTGTGGTAGAATCCAATATGGTCACCCACCTGGCTGAGAAGAACCGGCTTGAGGACATTTCATGGATCAGTCCGGGAAGGGCATCCTGGAGCTGGTGGTCGGAAGATCTTGGTGCCAGGGATTATGGAGTGCTTGAAAAGTATGTGGACCTGGCTGCGGAGATGGGATGGGAATACAGCCTGGTGGATGCTGGCTGGCCGGAGATGGCCGGCGGCGATATTGAACAGCTGGTGAAGTATGCGGATAAGAAGGGAGTGGGCCTGCTGGTATGGTATAACTCGGGCGGGAGAAGGCACACACCCGAGGAGGCCCGGAATGCGGCCATGTACGTACCTGAAAAACGGAGGGAGGAGTTCAAAAGGATCCATGACATGGGGATCAGGGGGATCAAGGTGGATTTCTTCAACAGCGACAAGCAGTGCATCATTGACCAGTACACGGGTATCCTCAGGGACGCGGCAGAGAATGAGCTGCTGGTCAACTTCCACGGGTGCACCCTGCCCAGGGGATGGAGGCGGACCTACCCCAACCTGATGTCCATGGAGGCCATCAAGGGACAGGAGGCCTACCGGTACAATCAAACCTTTCCGGAGCAATCACCTGCACACCAGGTTATTTCGGTGTTCACCCGCAACGTGGTAGGCCCCATGGATTTTACCCCGGTGGGAATCTCCAACCGCAAGTTCCCCCACCTCACCACCTACGCCTTTGAGCTGGCCCAGGCCGTGGTTTTCGAGTCGGGGATCACCCATATCTGCGATAACCCGGAATCATACCTGGGGCTACCCGGATTTGCCATCCAATACCTGAAGAAGGTGCCGGTGGCCTGGGACGAGACCAGGTTCTTGACGGGCTCTCCCGGGGAGCATGTGGTGCTGGCAAGAAGGAAAGGGGAAACATGGTATGTGGCTTGCATCAACGGCGAGAGGGAAGCCAGGGAGATCTCCTTCAGCCTTCCTTTTATGGAAACTGCATCCACATTGAAGATCATTGCAGACGGTAGCGGTCCTGCAGAGCTGGCGAAAGAGGAATACCAGCTTCCTGAAGGTCAGGAGCTAACGATCCCTGTATTGCCTTTTGGCGGATTTGTGGGCACGGTTGTGCCGGGACCCGGATAAAATGCCTTATGAGCATTCCTGCCAATATTTCAAAATCTGTACAATCCCTGTGCAATCGGTTGCCAAACTAAAATGAAAAGGCCATATGCCTTATATTGAACACCAAACCCCGACCACTCATGGAACAATCCTTCAGAAAACGCGGTGTATTTACCTTTTTTATCCTGATGTGCAGTGTGATCGTATCTCTCCTCTGGATAAGGTCCTGCGGTTCCACGATGGGTGGGACGGTCACGGTTGATTTCAGGGAAGCATGGGACACCACCCGGGTACTGGAGAACCCGGCCAAGGGGTGGTACCACCATATGATCGACAATGGGATCGACCGCTACGGGGTGCAGGATGATTCCGCTTTTGCCACTTTTCCGGGAATGGACCACCTCTATATCAGGCTGGCGTGGAGCTACCTGGAACCGGAAGAGGGAGTGTATGACTGGCACTATATTGACGAGGTGGTAGAGAAATACGTGCCCCTGGGATACGGGATCTCCTTCCGGATCAGCTGCAAGGAGCGCAGGGGCTATCCCGAGGCGGTTCCCGAGGTGGTGGACGGGGTGAATTATGCGACACCCTATTGGGTCAGGCAGGCGGGGGCACAGGGAACCGTTTCCCTGAGCAAAAGGACCAAAGATGTGTATGCCTGGTCGCCTGACTGGGATGATCCGGTCTACCTGGAAAAGCTGGACAACTTCCACCGTGCTTTTGCGGCACGGTATGACGCTGAGCCCTGGGTCAGGTACGTGGATGTGGGAAGCATCGGGGAGTACGGGGAGGGGCACACCAGTGCCTCCACCGGCATTGCTCCCACTGTGGAGGAGGTGAAGGCCAATATTGATGTGCATCTCAGAAATTACAAGCATGCCCAGCTGGTGGTGACCGATGATCTGCTCTATTACCATAAGGATGAAGCCGATGTGCAGGAATTGTATGATTATGCCACTGGCCACGGGATCACATTAAGGGACGACAGCCCCATGGTGGGATGGTATATTCAAAAATTCATGGATAGCTGGACTGTCAGCCATCCGCATTTCTATGACCCGCTCTACCTGACCAAACCGATGGTCCATGAGCTCGCCCATTACGGGAGCGTGAAGCGGGGCGGATGCTGGATCGGGGAGAACGGGAAGGAGGTGATCCCGGACCTGGGTGTGTCGGGTGCGGAGATCTTCCGGAAGTCCATCGAGGTGATGCACGCCACCTATATCGGGTTCCACGGCTACGCAGAGGAGTTCCTGGCCGAGAACCCGGACCTGACCGGTGAGTTGCTGAACCTTTGTGGGTACTGGTATTTCCCTGTTCAGGCAACATACCCGGCCGTGCTCGGCAGAGGCGAGCAAATCCTTACCATGACATGGCTCAACCGCGGTGTGGCCCCATCATACCGCGATTTCAGCCTGATCCTCTGCCTGGAACCGGAGGAGGGGGGGAGCCCGTACATGTGGTGGTCAGGAACGCGGGGAACACGGGATGGATGCCCGGTGAGAAACACGCATCGACCTACGCTTTCCGGCTTCCTGCAAACATGGCGAAAGGTCCCTGCGTGCTGAAGTTCAAGCTGAAGGATACGAAACCGCAGGATCAGCAACGGGACGTGTTCGTTGGATTGAAGAAGGCTGCCATGGATGACCAGCACTACATTACCCTGGGAAGGGCGGAGGTGCTATAGGTGTGCCTTCTCCTTAAAGTCAGCGAAGTAGGCAGTGTCACCTTCGACTGAAGTAAGGAGCAGGTAATCCACCAGCCCTGAGCCTTTGAACCGGATATTCAATCCCTTGATTTTTCCTGGCTCCTGGGTGAATGCCTCTTCATGGATCAGTTCATCGTTGAAATAGACAGCAGCCTGTTTATCAATTACCTCGATCCTCAGGAGATTCCACCGGGTCAGGTCCCGGGCGAGAAAGGAGAGGTCACTGGTCACTCCATCGTAGTATTTCTCTCCGAATTTAAGCCTGCAGAACTGGGAGCAGTTCTCCTCCATCATCCTGATATATGAATCGGAGTGCTCGCACACGACCGTGAACGAGGCGTCAAAACAGCTGATGCCACCGCTCTCCGGACTGTTGACAAACCGGGTTTCCAGCTTGAAATTATCTCCCGGGAGGCCATAATCCCGGATATTCCGGTGCGTCGTATAATAGATCCCGGTGGTGTCGAGTCCCTGCCTCACGATATCCGGCCGGCTGAAGGTCAGGAATCCATCAAACTTCAGGTTAATGAACATGTTGTCCAACCAGTACCTGTCTGTTTCAGTGTGTTTCTGGTAGAAGGAGACCCAGCCCTCCGATTCTGTAACCACCACCAGCGAGTCCAGGGCCATGTTACCGAGCATCAGCCTCGGGTGGTACACGCCCGGTACCTGGTAGGTGTGGTTGACGAAGGAGTTTTTGTTGTCCGCCAGGATAAACTCGTTTCCCAGGATGGGGTGGGTAAAATCGAATTCGATGAACGCCTGGTCCGATCTGATACCGGTCACATCATAGGTGAACCTCACGGTGTGTGGCAGGGAGTCTTCCGCGTTTTTAATGGTAAAAGAGAACGGGGGGATTTTCCGGTTCCCGGCAAGGACGAGGATCACCACAGTGGCGGCGATCACCAGCACGGCAGCAGATACCAGCCAGTATACCTGTTTCATGGATCGCCCGGTCTTCTTCTTCTCAACGGTTTTCAACTCCTGGTTCCCGTTCTGTTCCGTGAACGCCCTTATTTCGTCCGGGGAAGATCTGACGAACTCCTCCCATGATCCGTAATCAAGGAAAGTGGCCAGGGCGTCCTTGGTAGCGTGCTGCGGGGTGTAGTTGTCCTTGTACTTGATCTTCCCGAAGAGCCGTTTCAGGGTGTGGGTGCTGATGGAAATGTTGGAGCACTCGTAGATCTGGTTCTTCAGCAGCTTAAAATCGTGGTCTGTCCACTCGCTGATCGGCTTCCACCCGGTCTTCTCCTCGATCCTCTTCAGGCAATACAATATGGCAGCATGCTCATCCATTCCAATGGTCAAATGTACTAACTTTGCAACAATTTTGCATATCCTCCCTGTCCCGGGATTAGGGGCAAAGATAGTACTTTACAACAATGAAATATTCAACGTGTTTTATGTTGTCGGTCATCATGGCATGGCCGGCCATTTTTTCGTATGCCGAAACCGGTCAGTTTGATTCCCCTGCAGGAGGAAACGATATTGCAGATATTCAGTTGAATGAGGGCTTACACCGGGTATCCGCCTGGGAGGGTGTTCCCCAAAGACGCTGGGCCGGTCCCGGTTTCTGGTGCAACAGGCTGCAGGACTGGGAAGTGAACGGGGGATTCCTGAGGTCGGACGCGTCCGCGGATGCCCACTGCAGGACTGCTCACCTGGTCACCCGCGAACTGGTTAACAAGCGGTCCCCGTTTCATCTCCAGGTCAATCTCAAAACAGAGAACGGGAGCGGAGAGGGGAGTTTTGCAGGTTTTCTCATCGGGGCGGGAGAGGGGAAACTGGACCACCGCGGAGCGGCCCTGGTCCACCATTACCCCGGCAAGGGAGGAGGGATCCTGGCGGTGATCAGCACCGACGGGAAGGGCAAACCGGGATTCCGGGACATGTCGGCAGAGACCTACAGTGCGAGGTACCCGGAGCTCAAATCCGAAGACCTGAAGGAATCACCGGGCAGGGATCCTTCATCCGAGGTGATCCTGAGCCTGGATGCCAATCCAGCAGGAAAGGGAACATACACCCTGCGTTTCGCCGTCTGGGATGCAGGTACCAAAGAGTTGCTGGCTGTCACCGAATTGAAGGGAGTCGGGGAGCAACGGCTCCTGGGTACCGTGGCCCTTGTCTCCCACCAGGCAGGTACGAAAATGAACCACAACTTTCGCCACTTCAGCGTGGGCGGGGAGCGGCTCGCCTATTTCCCCGAAAGAGCATACGGTCCCATCGCAGGAACGCTTTATTCCGTGTCGGATAATACCCTCAAACTATCGGCACAGTTCATGCACATGGGGTACGAGACCTACCTTCCGGGACTTGAGGAAACCGGTAATGCTGGAAACACATCTGGCAGGATGCCGCGCATGCGCCTGCTGGCCCACCTGGAACAGAAGACTGAAGAAGGGACATGGTCTGAAATTGCCGGCCCGGAGGTGGTGGCAGGACCCACTTACCAGGTGGTTTTCCGGGTGCAGGATTGGAACAGTTCGAAGGAAAGCGATGTGAGGGTGGTATTCCGGGACTGGAACGGAGAGGTTTCCTACTATCCGACCAGGATCACGGCTGATCCGGTGGACAAACCGGAGGTCAGTATAGCCGGGTTTACCGGCATGGGGGCCATTGGCCGTTCGCCCCATTATGCGGGACGGCCGGCTGCGGAAGGGGAGGTGCTCATCGGGCGGTGGACCCCGGCCAACGTATGGTCCCCTTTCAACCACGAGGTGGAGGCCATCGGGAAACAGGGGGTGGATATCCTTTTCTTCACGGGCGACCAGGTATACGAGAACAAGCCTACCCCCAAGGACTGGAGCATCAGTCCATTTGAGGACTATCTATACAAGTGGCTGGTCTGGGTCTGGTCCTTCAGGGACCTGACCAACCATCTTCCGGCCATTGTGCAGCCCGACGACCACGACATTTACCAGGGGAACTTCTGGGGATGGGGGGGCAGGGCCAACCTGACCGGGTATAACAGGGATGGCGGATACCTCCGTTCACCCGCTTTTATTAACATGGTCCACAAGACCATGTCGGGACACCTGCCCGATCCGTGGGAACCGGTCCCCGCGTGCCAGGGGATTTCCAACTACTATACCAAATTTACATGGGGGGGCATCGGGTTTGCTGTGATGGAGGACCGGAAGTTCAAAACCCCGCCACAGGTTGAGGATCCTGAACAGCAGGTATTGTTGGGGCAGGGCCAGATGGCCATGCTGGAGGAGTGGGGCAAGGAATGGACAGGCCAGCAGTTCAAGTGCATGGTGAGCCAGACCATCTATGCCTCCATGAGCGTGAATTTTGACGGAACCATCAATGATGACTCGGATTCCAATGGTTTCCCGAAAAACAGGCGGGATGAACTCATTGACCTGCTTCGCCGGTCGGGGGTATTTATCCTGAGCGGTGACCAGCACCTGGGTACGTTTGCCAGGCTGGGGGTGGAACAGCCCTCTGATGGGGTCTACCAGTTTGCTGTGCCCGCCATGGGCAACTACTTCTGGCGCTGGTTCTATCCGGAAACAGCGGGAATGGACAGGGAACCAGGGGCGCCGGATTATACCGGTGAATTCCAGGATGGTTTTGGGAACCTGTTCCGGATGATCGCAGTGGCCAATCCGGAGCGGCGCTCCCTGCTTGACCAGCACCTGCGCCAGCGCTTTGTCCTCCCGGCAGATGAGCTGGAGAACGGGATGGTGGACCAGCGCAGGCCCTGCCTGGGAGACGGGTACGGGATCGTCCGTTTCAACAAGACAGACCGGAAAGTGAAGGTGGAGTGCTGGCCCTATAATGCCGAGCCGGGTAATGATGCATTCCAGTTCGCCGGCTGGCCGGTGACGCTGGAGGGTGATGCGCTTGACGGCAGGACGCCTGTCGCCTGGCTGCCTGAACTGGAGATCTCCGCCCCGGAAAACCCGGTTGTCCAGGTGATCCGCGTGGAGACAGGCGAGGTGGTCAGCACGAGGAGGATCACCCCAGGGACATACAGTCCCGGGGTATTCGACCGCAATGGTAGCTACAGGGTCCGGGTCGGCCTGCCGGGAAGCGGAAAAGCTGGTGGGAATCAGGTGAGATGGAGCCTCTCAACAGGCCGGGGAAGAAACCGATCAAGGTCAGATTTTAAATACAAGAAAACAGAAAGTATGAAGAAGGTTTCACAGGCATTCAGACTGATACTCCTTGCCGTGGTCTTTGTGATCACATCCTGTAATCCACCGGATGCACAGATGGCAACCAGGGATTTCATGCCCCTGTGGGATTCTGTTTCCCCGCTGGAGAATCCCGGGAAAGGCTGGTACCAGCACCTGATCGATATCAACCTGGAAAGTTATGCTGTTACCGATGATTCCCTGTTCGCCACCTTTCCGGGAATGGACCACCTTTACCTGCGGCTTGCATGGAGCCTCCTGGAACCGCGTGAAGGGGAGTTTGACTGGCACCTGATTGACGAGGTGGTGGAAAAATATGTGCCCCTGGGATACGGGATCTCGTTCAGGATCATCAGCAAGGAACACCGGGTGCATGATGGGGTTCCCGACCAGGTGGTGGACGGGGTGATATATGGGACACCATACTGGGTGAGGAAGGCAGGTGCCCACGGAACTGATGTAAAAGCCCGGAATGGACTGAAGGCCTGGTCGCCCGACTGGAGTGACCCGGTCTACCTGGAGAAACTGGACCAGTTCCACCGGGCATTCGCTGCGCGGTATGATGATAAGCCATGGGTCCGGTATGTGGACGTGGGGAGCATCGGGGATTACGGGGAGGGGCATACCAATGCCTCTACGAAGATTCCGCCCACCGTGGAGGATGTAAAGGCCAGCATGGATGTTTACCTGAAGAATTACAAGCATACACAGATCGTTGCCACCGACGCACTGCTTTTCTGGAACAAGGAGGATCAGGAAGTAAAGGAGTTGTATGACTATGCTGTTTCACACGGGATCACACTGAGGGACGATAGTCCCATGGTCGCCTGGCACCTGCAGAAGTACAGGGATCACTGGAGCATCAGCCACCCCCACTTTTATGATCCGCTCTACCTGGAGAAACCCGTCATCCTGGAACTGGAACACTATGCCGGTGTAAAAAGGAACGGCTACTGGCTTGGAAAGAACGGGTGTGATACCGTGCCGGAACTGGGGGCGCCGGGTGCCGAGTTCTTCCGGAGATCGCTGGAGATCATGCACGCCACCTACATAGGCCACCACGGTTTCGCGGAGGATTTCCTGACAGACAACCCGGACCTGGCCGTGGAGCTGCTCAACAGGTGCGGGTACTGGTATTTCCCTGTTTCCGCCTCTTACCCGACCCGCCTTGGCCGGGGCGAACAGGAGCTGACCTTTACCTGGCTGAACAGGGGTGTGGCCCCGTCGTACCGGAATTTCAGCATGGTTCTCTACCTGGACAACGGCAATGGCGGGTGCCAGCACAGGATCATTATCGGGGAATCGGGGAACCGTTCATGGCTTCCGGGCAAGACCATACAGTCCAACTATACCTTCAGCCTGCCCGGGAATATCGAGGAGGGGACCTACCAGTTGAAATTCAAGCTGAAGGACACTGAATCAGGCCCGCAGCGGGATGTATTCCTGGCCCTGGAAAGCTCAGCCCTAGACCGGGACCATTATATTTCCCTTGGGGAAGTCACCGTAAGCCATTAGATTTGCGTTGAAAATCTTAACTATATTTTAAATACCAGAAAATCATGAAAAGAATGCTCAGGAGGATGATGTTGCTTTTGGCGGGATTCCTTATGGTCAATTGCACCATGGCACAGGAAATCTACGATGTTTCTTCACCCGATAAAACCATCCGGGTTCAGGTGCAGGTAACCGACCGGATCTACTACAGCCTTGAGGTGGATGGCATCGAGGTGATGGCGCCATCGCCCATCTCCATGACCACCAGCCAGGGGACCCTGGGCCATGATCCCCAACTGGCCTCTCAGGAGATCACCACAGTGGACCAGAGGATTGCCACGGTCTGGGGCATCCGTAAAGAGGTGAGGGACCACTACAACCAGCTCAGGCTCGGATTCGAGGGAGGCTACTCCCTTCTTTTCAGGGCATTCGACGATGGGGTGGCTTACCGTTTTGTGACCGGCCTCAAGGGGGAACTGATCGTCTACGACGAAGAGGTTTCCTACCGGTTCCATGACAACCACATGATGATCAATCATATCGTGGATTCCTACACCACCTCCTATGAAAAGATGTACACCAGGCAGCGGATCACAGCCATCAGGCCTGAGAACCTGGTGAGCCTCCCCTCGGTGGTCTCCATGCCGGGGCTGAAGCTGGCCATCATGGAGGCGGACCTTTTCAGCTATCCGGGCATGTACCTGTCCAAACGTTCAGCCCACAGCTGGAACAGGTTCTGCGGCAAGTTTTCCACGCTATCCCGTTGAAGGAAGAGCTTGGCGGCACCAGGCATTTCAACCTGGTGGTGACCGAGCGGGCTGACTATATCGCGAAAACCGACGGGAAGAGGGAGTTCCCCTGGCGGGTAATGAAGATTGCCAGGAAGGATACCGACCTGCTCGATTCGGACCTTGTATACAAACTGTCCCGGCCAGCCGCCATCAAAACTGACTGGATCAGGCCGGGGAAGGTGGCGTGGGACTGGTGGAACGCGCTTAACCTGGAGGGGGTTGATTTTGAAACGGGCGTGAACACGGCTTCCTACAAGTATTTCATCGATTTTGCAGCGGCCAACGGCATCAGCTATGTGATCCTCGACGAGTGGTGGTCTGACCAGTTCGATTTGTTCCTCCCCAATCCCGCGGTGGATATGCCCTATCTTACATCATACGCCAGGGAGAAGGGCGTGGGGCTGATCCTCTGGGCAGTGTGGCACACCATCGACAGGCAGAAGGATGAGGTATTTAAAATGCTCCGGGACTGGGGGATTGCCGGGGTCAAGGTGGACTTTATCGACCGGGATGACCAGCTGGCCATTGAATTCTATGAGCGATTTGCCAGGGAAGCAGCCAAATACCACCTGCTGGTGGACTACCACGGCTGCAGCAAGCCCACGGGCCTCCACCGGACCTTCCCAACCTGATCAATTACGAGGCTGTAAGGGGCAACGAATACAACAAGTTCTCCTCAGTCCCGGAATACACCCGGCCACAATGTGGATATCGCCTTTACCCGCATGCTGGCCGGTCCCATGGACTATACCCCGGGTGCCATGAAAAACGCGGTGGAAGGGGAGTTCCATACCAGTTTCGAGAACCCGATGAGTTATGGTACCCGCTGCCACCAGCTGGGCATGTTTGTGGTCTATTTTGCCCCGTTGCAGATGCTGTGCGATGCACCCACCCGGTATGAGAAGGTTCCCGACATCCTCGGTTTCCTTTCCGAGGTTCCCACCACCTGGGATGAGACGGTGGCCCTGGACGGCAAGCTGGGAGAGTTTGCGGTCATTGCCAGGCGGAAAGGGGACAACTGGTATATCGGGGGGCTCACCGACTGGAACGAAAGGGATGTCACCATCGATCTTTCAGGGTTTACTGACGGGACCTACGAAGCGGAGGTCTTCCGGGACGGGATCAACGCCAACAAGCTGGCAGAGGACTATATTCATGAAACAAAACAGGTCACCTCAGGCGACAGCCTGGTGATCCCCATGAAAAAGGGCGGGGGATTTGCGGTGGTCCTGAAGAAGAATGACTGACGGCATTGCAGGGCAGTCTGTAGTGTGATTACAGCCCTACCTCCTTTTCCATGGACGATGGCTTTCCGTATCCCGGACAGTCCACAGACGGGAGCCAGGGTTTGATATCCAGGACAGGCGTACCGTCAAAGGCATCGATCCCGCTGACATGCAGGATGGAGCCCTCGATCCGGTCCAGCCGGATGACGGCAAAGCCGATGGGATTGGGCCGGTTTGGAGAGCGGGTGGCAAAAAGACCGAAATCATGGGTGCTTCCCGGGGGCCTGACCGGCGTATGCCAGTTCCCGGATATATGCATGTGGTAGAGCACGATCATGTACTCCGTCCTGTCCAGTTCCTTCAATGCATCCACATAAGGGGCAAAGATCTCGATGGAACCCTTGATGGTGGGCTCCAGGGCACCTTGCCGGGGCGCACCCGATTGCCGGGTAAGCGGACTGTGAAATACCCCGATGGGATTGTACTCAATGGTCATGGTATCTGTTTGAGATTGCATCCGGTTTGTGGTTCCTGCTTCCGGCCCCTGTATCATGCCAGTGAGTAAACAGGGCAGGACTGCGAGCAGGAACATGTAATAACCTGATTTTTTTATTTTCCCCAAGATTTAAGTTTTTAAACCTGTAATTGGTTCCATAAAATTAGTATTTTTCCTCATTCGTCCGGTATCGGTTGGATGAAACATCTTCCCGGGTTCCATTCCCCTGATTGTACTTTGGCCTCCCCCCAGTAGTGGTAGCCGCCGATCCCTCTTTTGTGAACGTACCCGGACTCCATCCAGGCTGTTCTGAATCCGTTCTCCCTGATGATCCCGGGTATGTCCCTGGTCAGGTTGCATCCCCCGCTGACACACCTCCAGATGGGATTGACCATATGCTGCCAGGTTTGCATGGACCTTTCCGGGGCCCTTCCATGTTCGCAGAAAAGGAGTTTCCCCCCTCTCTTCAATACCCTGCGCATTTCAGAAAATGCCCGGTGAATACCGGGAATGGTACACATGGTAAAGGTGATTACGATGGTATCAAAGGTGTCATCACCGGCAGGCAGATGTTCTGCATGTGCCTCAATGAATTCAAATGCAAATGGCAGGTTGCCGGTATTCACCTTGTTTTTGTTCCAGTTATGCCTGGAGGGATCAATACCGGTGAGGTGCCTGACAAGCTCCCCGGAGTAGAAGGGCAGGTTCAGGCCGGAACCGATACCGACTTCCAGCACCCTGCCTTCAGCCTACGGAATGATCTTCCTTCGTTGCTGGATCATATGCTGGCTGCTGCAGACAGAATCCATGGCAGCAGGGTATATGTACCGGTTGTACAGTGTCATTGAGATGGTTGTATGAGATGGGACTCATAAAAATAGACTATATTGTTGCTATCTCAAAGACGGTATTCGATTAATATTCAGAAATATAATGATGAAGAAAATGCTCATGCTTTCACTGTCATTGCTGCTGCTGGCAGGAAATCTTCCGGCACAGGAGAATCCCCGGGAACCCGGCCAGAGCTGGACCCAGTGGCGGGGACCTCTGCTTACGGGTGTGGCTCCTGCCGGTAATCCCCCACTGGAATGGAATGACAGCATGAATATCAAATGGAAGACAGCGATTCCTGGTATTGGCCATGCAACGCCTGTCGTCTGGGAAGATCTGATGATCCTGTTATCAGCTGTTAAAACGGACAAAAAGGTTGAGGCCGGGGAAACCGGGGAGGACCAGGGGAGTAACCAGTGGATGTCCCCGGTGAAGACAGAATACATTCATCAATTTGCCGTCATTGCTGTCGACAGGAAAAATGGGAGTATCATCTGGCAGACGAATGTACGGGAGGAGCTGCCTCACAGCCATACGCATAAATTTGGCAGCTGGGCTTCCAATTCCCCTGTGACCGATGGAGAATTTATTTATGCCTATTTCGGGTCCCACGGCCTCTACTGCCTGAACCTTAAGGGTGAGATCCTGTGGGAACGTGATTTTGGCAGGATGGAGAAGGTGATGAGTTTCGGGGAAGGCAGTTCACCTGTTTTGTACAAGGACAAACTGATATTGGTCAGGGACCACCAGGGACAATCCTCCGTGCATGTACTGGAAAAGAGGAGCGGGGAGGTCATCTGGGAAGCTGACAGGGATGAGGTGAGTTCGTGGGCCACGCCGGCAGTGATTGACTATGAGGGAACAGAACAGCTCATCACCCCTGCAACAAACAGGGTGAGAAGCTATGACCTGGCCACCGGTAAGATCATCTGGGAATGCAGCGGTCTCACAAGGAACGTGATCCCAACACCGGTCTATGCCGGTGGACTGCTCTACCTGATGAGCGGTTTCCGGGGGAGCGCCCTTTTGGCCATTGATCTTTCGAAGGCACGGGGGGATATCACGGATGCTGAGGCGGTGGTATGGAAACATGACCAGGATACGCCCTATACGCCCTCCCCGGTTCTGATGGAGGGCAGGCTCTATTTCCTGAAGGGGAATAACGGGTACCTGACATGCCTTGATGCTTATGATGGAACTGTATACTACAGCAGTCAGAAGCTGGAGGGTATAGGGAATATTTTTACCTCACCCCTCGGGGTGGATGGCCGGATCTACATCACCGGAATCAACGGTAACACCTGTGTGGTGAAGCATGGGGATGAATTTGAAGTGTTGTCCGTGAACCCGATTAGCGATACCTTCTACGCATCCCCTGTTGTCATTGGCGATGAACTTTATCTGAGGGGAGTCGCGTACCTCTATTGCATTGCAGGGGATTAGCCATCAATATGAATTGTCAAAAAAACTAAAAATGAAGAGAATCCACGCTGCTTTGCTCCCCATATTCCTGTTGGGATTGGTGGCCTGCTCATCCACGCTGAAAGACAATACTGATTTACCCCCTGGCTACAGCACCCCTGAGGCCGAAGGTATCTCCTCGCGGTCCATCCTGGAGTTGGTGGAGGCCCTTGAGAAGGAACAACCGGATGCCATTCACAGCCTGATGCTGAGGCGCCACGGGAAGATCGTTGCAGAGGGCTGGTGGGCGCCCTATCATCCTGACACTCCCCACATGCTCTATTCCCTCAGCAAGAGTTTTACATCGACGGCCATCGGGATGGCGCAGGAAGAAGGATTGTTGAGCATTGATGATCCGGTCATCTCTTTCTTTCCCGAACAGGCCCCGGCTGAACCCTCTGACAACCTGAAAGCCATGCGCATCAGGGACCTTTTGAAAATGAATTCGGGACACCAGTGGGGCACCAGTGGCGGAATGATGGGGGGGCAATCATGGGCTGAAGGTTTCCTGGCCCGGGAGGTCCAGTTTAAGCCGGGAACACATTTTGTGTACAACAGCGGTGCCACATACATGCTCTCGGCCATCGTTCAGAAGGTTGCGGGGAAAACCCTGCTGGATTACCTGACACCCAGGCTTTTTGAGCCACTGGGCATTGAGGATCCCACCTGGGAGACGGACCCGGACGGTATCAATACAGGGGGATGGGGATTGAGCATAAAGACTGAAGACATCTCCAAATTAGGGCAATTATACCTTCAGAAGGGAAGGTGGAACGGAAAACAGCTGGTCCCGGAATCCTGGGTGGAGGAGGCAACCACGCTGCAAACATCCAACGGGAGTAACCCTGAAAGTGACTGGGAGCAGGGCTATGGTTACCAGTTCTGGAGGTGCCGCCATGACTTTTACAGGGGAGATGGCGCTTTCGGACAATTCTGTATTGTCATGCCTGAATATGATGCCGTACTGGCCATTACCTCCGGATCCAATGATATGCAGGGGATCATGAATCTTGCATGGAAATACCTGCTGCCCGCCATGAAGGAGAATCCGTTGCCAGCTGACCCGGAAGGATCGGAGCTGCTGAAGGGTAAGCTTCAGGGACTGGTCCTCGGGTGTGCCATGGGTGAAGATAGCTCCCCGGTGGCAGAGGAGGTCTCCGGAAAGAATTATACGATGGATCCCGGCAGTCCCTTTATCCAGGCGGTATCTGTCGATTTTCAGGCCACACCCGTTGCAGTTACCATCACCACGACAGAGGGCGACCAAACCTTTAAAGCGGGATACGGTTCCTGGGAGAAGGGAATCCTGGCCAATCCTGCCCTTGTTTCGAGGGAGATTGCTGTGAGTGGTGCATGGGAGGCCCCTGACACCTATGTTGTGATCATTCCATATATTGAGACCCCTCATATGGTGAAGTTTACATTCCGGTTTGAGGGGAGCCAGGTATTCCTGGATACGGAACTCAATGTATCCTTCGGTCCCACCAAACTGGAGCAGATTAAGGGGATGACCGGATCGTAGGTTTCATAGCGGAAACCCTCCATTCAACGTGAAAATAGTGGAAGCATTTGCTAATGCTTTAAGAGCATTATACCTGCATAGGGTGTAATTTGGGGCAGCATTGCATCCCGACATTCAAACCATGCTGTTATGAAAAATTTGCTCTACCTCCTCCTTGGATTATTGCTCTCTCTACCGGTACGCTCCCAGACAGGAATCGTTGAAGCGTTTGAGGATGACACCCTGATTGGGTGGCAGGGATATAGCTATACCCTGTTGGAATCTGACGGGGCATTGCTGATTGAAGGGGAGCGCACAGGCTTATGGGATGCCTTTGACTACAATTTTTCCGCCATCGATATGTCTGCCCATCCTTTCATCAGCCTGGATATCAGGTCTAATTTCAGCCTGGCTCTGGCTGTGGCCGTGGGTATTCACTATACGGATGGAGAGGGAGGAGAGGCATATACGGTATTCTACCCTCAGCGGATCAGTGTGCTGCCATACGCCTTCGGAGCTGAACAGGAGATTGTTGAATCAGCGGTATTTCAGCAGTACAGCTATGATTTTACCGGCATCTCCTTTAACCTTGAATCGGGTGCGGTGCTCAACGGGATCACCGGTCCTGTTACCCTTACTGATGCAGAGATTTTAAGTGCCGTCAGCAATATACATTTTCTGCCCAATCCGCTGGGATACTTCCCGGGAACCACCAGGCCCGGCCCCCGGGTATTTTTTGACAATCTCAGGGCAGGATCCGACGCATTCAACACCCCGGCCATTTCAACCGTTCCTGACCAGGAATGGACAGTGATGGAAACAGGAACGCCTTCCCGGGAAGTAAAACTGAGAAACATCACTGACGGAGCAGACGATACAGGCTCCATTTCCATTACAGCCACCAGTTCTGACAAACTCCTGGTCCCCGACCCTGTTGTAACCTATGTTTCCGGGGACAGATATGGCACCATGACCCTGTCACCCGACGACAATGTGACCGGGGACGCCACCATCTCCGTGGTGGTATCCTCTCCCGGTGCAGAGAACGATAAAGAGATGACCTTCAAAGTGAGCGCCCTTGCAAATGCAGCCCCTGCTATGGACACTGTTTCAGACCAGATGGCCGTTGCCGGGGTGCCTTTGAAGATCCCGCTGTTGAACATCAACGACGGTAATGGGGAGGCAGATCAGCACATAACCGTGACGGCATCCAGCTCAGATCCTTCCCAGATTCCCGATCCGGATGTTTTTTTCGACCCACTCTATCTGGATGGATTCATTGAAATGGCTCCTGATCCGGCAGCCTCTCCCGGAAATAGCGTTTATATCACAGTTGGCCTGGCTGATGACGGAGGAAGCCTGCATGGTGGAATTGATCAAAGGGATTACAGCTTTGATGTAACCATCTACGAAAGCATCAATCATCCCCCCCTGTTTGAACAAATCAATGATATCGGGATTCCGGGTACTGCAGGGACGCACTCGATCCCTGTATCAGGTATTTCCGACGGGGATGATGGGTCGCAGATACTGACCTGGGCCGTGGTCAGTTCAGCGGAGTCTGTTGTATCTGATGTAACCATGGGTCCGGTGGCCAATGGCAAAGCACAACTCTCCTTCCAGCTCTCCGGAGTGCTTGGGTCCTCTGTCATCACCCTGGGTGTTACAGATGATGGTGGCAATGCCGGAAACAACGGTGATGCGTCCTATGAACAGCGCTTTACCATATCTGCACTCGAGGTACCTGTAACCGGACTGGTGGTGGATTTTGAACCGGGCGGATTGCCGGCTGACTATGGGTTCTCTGCCGAAGAAGGTTACAACCTCTCCATAGAAGACGGGGAACTGTACGTTCACTGTGATTATCCGGCCAACTCATACCCGGGGATGTGGTGGAGCGTGGGTGCCATCACAGGCGGCTCAGAGCTGGATATCTCTGCTGCGCCCTATATGACCATCCGTTTCAGGAACAGCACTGAAAACGACAATGGTATTAATAACGAAACCGAGGTCAGCATCATGCTGTGGGACCAGGATACGGATGGTGCTTATATCAATACACAGCAGAAGTTCAGCACTCCGGAAGATGGTTTGCAAAAGGAGTTCTTTGTTGATTTTTCAAATACCTTTTATGAGGATGAGGACGGACAGGTGGACAGTACCCGGATAAACAAGCGTATTGATCAACCTGGATAACCGCTGGTTTTATGCAGTGCAGGGGGATTACTGGATCGATGAGATCCGCATGGGCGATTCTGCGGTCGTCATTGACCCCCCCCGGAATACCATTGATGACATACCTGACCAGGTGGTCCGGCAGGGAGAGGAACCAACTCCCGTCCTTCTTACCGGCATTTCAAATGGAGAAGGAGGAGGCGACACAGAACTCACCTATAGGGTATCCAATACTTCACTGGTAGATGGTGTTGAAATTGGCCATGTGGCAGGAGGAACAGCAGCACTGGAATATACCCTGGGACCGGGGACCGGCAGCTGCAGGATCAGCATTATCGCCAACAACCTTCGCAGGGAGGATGATATCCCCGATACAACTTCCTTCAACGTGCTGGTGGTCGGGGAGCAGACAGGATCAGCAGTGGTCACCATTGATCCGGCTACCGAATACCAGGTGTTCAGGGGAATCGGGGGGGTGCTATCCGATGACCAGCCGGAAAGCATGATCAATACCATCAACGACCTTAACTGGAGCATGATGAGGATCTTTGGGGATTTTGATTACATCGAACCGGTCAACGACAATGCGGATCCCGGCGTCATTGCCAGGGATAACCTGATCCCCAACCAGAGGAGCCTTCAGAACATCAGGCTCATTCACGAAAACACCAGTTGCCATCACTTCTTCTATACGCCCCTTACGCCCCCTGTATGGATGAAGACCAATAAATCGGAGTTCCCCTTTGACGGTGAATCATGGATCGGGAACAACCATATTGATCCCGGTTACTATGATGAGTTCGCCGAATTCCTGGTGGAGGTGGTCAAAATGATCAAAGAGAAGGCCGGGGTTGAATTGTACGCCATCAGCATCCAGAACGAACCTCAATTCAACGAACCCTATCCATCAACCCAGATTACGGCTTCTGAATTTGTAGACATCCTGAATGTGGTGGGCCCGGTATTTGAAGCTGAAGGCCTGAATACAAAGATCCTGATGTCGGAGGATGTTTACATGTATGGCTGGTTGACTGACCGTATCAATGCCGTGAACAATGATGATACCGCAAGGGATCACATGGGTGTCATAGGTTTTCACGCATACACAGCCAATGGTATCGGGAATGGATTTGCTGATAAAAATGCGTACATAAACCTGCAAAACCTGTTTCAGAAAACAGCAGCCACAGACCTCTGGATGACCGAGTCCTCAGGATGGGTTGATACCTGGGAAGGAGAATGGGGAGTGGCATGGAACGGCCGGCCCCAGTTTATGGAAGGTGCATTCGGTGTGGCCGGAGGTTACTACATGATCTTTAAATTCGCCCAGGCCAACGGATGGGCAGATCTGAACAGTACCCAGTTCATTGCTCCGCAAAAGCACCTGCAGGCGGTTACAAAACACTATACACGGTTTACAAATCCCGGGGATGTGATGATAGAAGCGTCATCAACAGATGAGAAGGTGTTGTCCATCGGGTTTAAGAATAAAACCACGGATGCCCTGGCGGTGACACTCATTAATACGGCATTTGAGCCGAGGCTGGTTCAGCTGGAGGGAGAAAGCCTGCCACCCCGCTTCAGGCATATCTCCTCAAAACGGGAGGAACCATGGGAAGAACAGGTACCCGTTTCAGATCAGCTGGTCATGGCCCCCAGAAGTGTGGTCACCCTTTACAGCCTGGTGGATAATATGGCACCTTTGATCGATCCGGTCACCAACCAGGTCGTTTCGCTGGAGGATGGCCCCATCCAGGTCGATCTGACCGGTATTTCAGATGGAAATCCCAACCTGGAGCAGTCCATCATACTCACCGCCGCATCCAGTGACGGATCTGTAGCCACCGTGGTGGCAGATTATATGTCTGATCAATCAGAGGGGACCCTGTCCATTACGCCCCATGAGGTTGGAACGGTGGTTGTTTCGGTTACCCTGAAAGATGACGGAGGCACTGAAAACGGTGGTGCCGATTCCAACATCATCACCTTTGAAGTTGAGGTGTTCGAGGAGATAAACGCAGCGCCCGGAATGGATAAAATGGAAAACCTTGTATTGCCTGAGGATGCCGGACTGCAAACCATCAACCTCTCGGGTATCACCAATGGTGACGGGGACAGTGAGGGATTATCCATCATTGCCTCCAGCAGCAAAACATTGTTGATCCCTGATCCGGATGTGAATTACATCAGTGCTGAAACCAGCGGAACGGTCAGTTTCAGGCCGGAACCGGATATGAACGGGGCGACAACCCTGTTCATGACCCTTCTGGATGAGGGGGGGACGGCCCGCAACAACGGCGATCAGTCCGCTACGCTCTCATTGAATGTGACTGTTGAACCGGTGAATGATCCACCCTCCATCAATGTTCCGGAGGATACAAAGTTCACATCATATGTTCCTCAGTATGTTGTTACCATTGACGGGATCCGGGACGGAGATCCGGAACTTGATCAACAGCTTACAGTTACAGCTACCAGTAGCGATGAAGCAATTGTCTCCCCTGAGGTCAGTTATATACCGGGAGAGGAATCAGGCTCCCTGGTATTGAACCTCTATGAGCAGCATGGTACGGCCACCATCGAAGTGACCGTTCATGATGATGGTGGCACATCCAACGGGGGTACAGACACCACCACGGTGACATTTGATGTCACCATGGATCTGTCCAGCAGTATGGACGGATATGAAGCCGGTGAAGTGAAGATCTACCCGGTCCCGGCAGGGGAGATGATCTCGGTTTCCACCTCCTCGAATTGCCTGTTCGACGCATACAGCATCCTGGATCTATCCGGGACGGTGCTGCTGCATAAGAAGATCAGCGCAGACAAGATTGCCCACATTAACACCCGGGAGCTTGTGCCCGGTACATACCTCATCAAACTTGATGCTGACAGGGGTTCCATGATACAATCATTTATTAAAAGGTAATGATACGAAAACAGCTCTTTCTTACACTGGTGGTCCTTGGTGCCACCACGCTGAGTGCCCAGAAGATCAATACGGGAGGCTCAATGTCCGGGTATTATTCAAATCCGATGATCGAGGAGGCACCCCGGAATATCATTTTGCAAAACCGGTGTGGCAACCGGGTGACCATGATGTTTTTTGAGGACAGAACCGATCTGCAATTCATCTATAAACCCAATGCCTATCGAAGAAAAGAGTTTGCAGCAAGGAATTTTTCCAACCGGGATAACTATACGGAACTGTTTACGCAATTCCGGTTTCCACAGATCCAGGAGCGCTATATTCATCGCTGGGACTATGATCCGTTCGTTACCCGGCTGGGTGTCAAAACGCCATGGGATGCAAAGAATGACATTACAGTCATCAATATTGCGGATGAAAATGCTTTTGCCATTGCTGCAAGATCCCCCCTGCTTATTGCGGTTAAACCTCACCAGGATTTTGACATTCAGAACGGGTTGCTGACCGAAAAGTTTTCTGACCGGGGAGAGGAGGTGGTCTCGTTTATCAAGTTCAACAGCCTTCAGGAGAACCGTTTCCGTGTTACCTCCTCGGGGGAGTATGTGCTGCAGATATTTGAAAATGAGGTTATCATCGTCGGGGGAGAGGAGAACATCTACCAGGTCGACCGGGTGGTGAATCGCCTTGGAGGGCTGTCCCTGGAGGCATTGACCGGGCGCAATGAGGCGATACTGGACCTGAAAATGAACAACGGGCTGGTTCATTTTAACAATCCTGAATTCCAGGAGGTCATTGATCTGAATCACAGGATCGTCTACTCGGGAATTGATGAGGGAGGAGCCTGCTTCGGTGCTTTAAACCGCATCTATTATCTGATCTGGGTGCGGGACGGTACCCTGACCTCTTCACTGATGGCACGTGCGGGAAATACCGAACTGATCAAGATCTGGACCCCGTTTCTTCTGAACAATCCTTCCGTAACCACGAAGCCAGACGGTGAAAAAGTGACTGAATTTCTCCAGATGGTGGGTTCCCGCTGGACCAAGAGTGAAGACGATGGCATCTATTATGCAACATTATCACTGTTCACCTATTACCAGACCACCGGTCAGACAGACCTGCTTCGTGGGGAGGAGTTTATGGTACTTCTTAACGCGATCAATGACTTTATTGAAAAGGCATGGAACAGTGAGATGGGGATGATTGTCAGTGACACAAGGGGGGAAACCACGCTCAAGGACAATCCCTATTTCGGTTATGATGTGGTAAACGGAAATTACGAAAACCATGGTCACCATGTGGGTGAGGAAGGCAGGAGTATCCGTAAATCAGCCAGCCTGTACAACATGGTCAATACCTACAACCTGCTCAACATGGCAGCTGTTATGCTCGACCAGAGGCCTGACCTTGACGACGGACTTTCTGACAGCTTCCTGGGGATTGCCCGGACCATTCAGAACACCATACGAGAGAAATATGTGGATCCCAATGGCTTTCTCTATTCCGAATACCTGCAATTCGATGACGGAACCGATAAATGGCAGGCTTTTGCCAGAGGTGCCGACTACTGGGAGTATGCATGGGCCCTCTCCCTGGGCCCTTTCTATCCCGCTGCCGACCTGCAATTAAAAAGTGCATGGATGGTCCAGGATGCCTGGCCTAAAATAAGGACCTATGGCTATTGCCCCTGGAATACCCTGTCCCGTATTTTATATGAATACGGGATGCCGGGTGATGACTATGTGGGTATGCTTAAAGATGAAGTAAATGAAGCCCGCATGCACACAACAAAGTACCCCATGTCCGGTGCACTTACCGAGGTCAATAAAGGAGAGGAGAGTTGGCGATCCCTGCCTTTTACTGCCGGAAGCTTTTTTTATTCGGTTTCGGCACAGATCATTCAGAATATGCCCATGGGAATCGGGGTGCGGGCCAGCAATAATGTAGATCAGATGGACAATTTCCAGTTCAGGGTATCATCCTTTGATGCACATGCCTTCGGAACCGGAGATGTTGTAAAGAGATACACCCTGAATGGCCTGGAGATACCATGGACCCTGCAAATTCCGGAAAGCCTTATGCGGTTTGGCGTGAATCGCCTGGAGATAGAGCGAGGTGCCTCTTTTGACGGATTCAGGCTCTATTCGTCAACGGCACAATTGCAGGACTATGCATGCACACCAGATGAGGCTTCCTTCCATTTCCATAGTCCGGTACATGCAGAACTGGTTTTTGAAAACTTCAACAAGGCACACATCGAAATCCAGGACTCTTCCGGTAAAGTCCTTGATTACGAGACCATTAAATTGGAGAAGACCAACAAGACCCTGGTATCGGTTGAGAGCAATGGTGAATTTATGGTGGTTGCCAGAAAATAGCGGATACCGGCATCCCTACTTTTCTGCAAGCTCCTTCTGTATTTTCTTCATGAACCTGTCGTCCAGCGCATAGAAAAGGATAAGCACGGCACAGATGGCACTGCCCAGTGATGGGATCAGGCTGATCAGCGCCCGGATCCCGGTCAGCGATTCCGGGGACTGCGCCATGTTGGCCTCGTACCCGAACAGGGAGAGCAGGGCCATGGTAACCACCCCGGCCAGGGACCATCCGAATTTCTGGGCCATGGTGGATGCGGAGAATATGAGTCCCGTGGCCCTCCTTCCATTTTTCCATTCAGAATAGTCGGCCACATCGGCATACATGGCCCATACCAGGACAGAGGTGGGACCCATGAAAAGGCTGGCCAGGATCTGAAGTACGAACATACCGAAAACCTGGTCGTTCTTCAGGATAAAGAAAGTGCTGGTCAGCGCGGTGGACAGGATCATCAGCACCATATAGGCCTGTTTCTTCCCGATGAGGTCGGAGAACCGTTTCACCACCGAGATCCCCAGGATCCCGGCGATGGTTCCGATCACCATGAAAGCCGATGAGAAATCGTAGCTGAATGACCGGCCAAAAAGGGCAAAATCGATGGTTTTAATATCCACGTAGTACTTGAAGTAGTATGCGATGGCACCGTTCCGGATGGAGACGTAGAAAATGGTAAAAATACCGGCCAGCAGCAGGATGATCCAGGGCCTGTTGGTTACCAGGTCCTTCAGGTCGATGCTGATCTTGTTGTGTTCCTTTTTCTTGGGGACAACCCGCTCCCTGGTTGAGATGAATGCAAAAAAGAAAAGCACAACAGTCAGTGCGGAATAGAGGATAATGGTGTATTTATACCCAAGGGCATCGTCACCCTTCCCGAAATAATTCACAAAAGTATTGTTGAATGCAGTGACAAAAAGCCCGGCACCGAATGCCAGGATGAACCGGTAGGATGAGATGCTGGTCCTCTCCTGTGAATCCGGCGACAATACTCCCATCAGGGCCGAGTAGGGTATGTTGATGGCCGTATAGAGGATCATCATCAGGTTATAGGTAACAAAAGCATAGACGATCTTGCCCGTAAGACCGAAACCGGGCGTGGTGAAACTGAGGATCCCGATCACCGCAAAGGGAACCGAAACGTAGAGGAGGTAGGGCCTGAATTTTCCCCAGCGTGACCTGGTCCTGTCGGCGATCATTCCCATCAGGGGATCCGTAAACCCATCCAGGATCCTGGATAAGCCAAACAGCAGGGCCGCAATGCTGGTTGGCAGGCCAAATACATCGGTGTAAAAAATGGGCAGGAAATACATGAATGTCTGCCAGAACAGGTTGGAGGCAAAATCCCCTGAACCATACCCTATCTTTTCAAAAACTGAGACCTTGTTGTTTGCTGATTTCATCATTGCATTTTTACGGAAGTAATCCATTGTATTTTACCCCCTCGCGGGGAACGGCCATCCACGGGGCCACGGTTTCCCTCCACTCCAGGTAGTGGGCTGTATCCTTATGCGCGGCTGAGGCAGACTGGTCCTGGTAAGCCTCATACAGGGCGAACCGGGTGGGATCCTCTGTACCCTGGAGTAGATCGAACCTTACGTTCCCGGGCTCCTTGACCGACTGATGGTGGTTTTTCGCCGAGGCTGCGATAAAATCCTCCACGTGTTCGGGCTTTACTTTTACATGGACAATGGTCACAAACATGATCAACGGTTTTAGGTTTCAGCTAAGATAGCAAGGTTCTCCGGCACCACCTATTTTCCCCTGTAGGGTACACCCTCTTTGATCCAGTCAGCCGCTGGTTCACCCTTCAGGTAGTGGTCCAGGTACTGCTTGAATTTCAGGGTATAGTCCAGTTTATTGGCATACTGTTTCAGGTGGTGGGGTTCTCCGCGGTACTGCAGGAAGATACACTCCTTTTCAAGCCTGCGCATGGCCAGGTAGAGCTCGATCCCCTGGTACCAGGGAACTGCCCCGTCCGCGTCCCCGAACTGGATCAGCAGGGGGGTGTCGATCCTGTCGGCAAAGAATACAGGGGAGTTCTCTATATACTTGTCCCTGGTCTCCCACAGGGATCCGCCGATGCGGCTCTGGGATTTCTCGTACTGGAACTGCCTGGCCAGTCCCGATTCCCAACGGATCCCGCTGTAGGCCGAGGTCATGTTTGAAACGGGAGCCCCGGCGATGGCACAGGCAAAGATATCGGTCTGTGTGATGGCAAAGGCGGTCTGGTACCCGCTCCATGAATGTCCGTGGAGGCAGATGGCATCCGGATCGGCCACGCCCATACTGATGATCTTCTGAACCCCCGGGACCAGGCATTTGGTGGCTGAATACCCGGGTGTGCCCACATCAAAGCGGATATCGGGAAGGAAGATGGCATACCCGTTGCTGGCGTAAAAGGGGAAACAGGGCCTGTGGTTCACCGCCACATGGTTGAAATCGTAGAGGCGGTCGGTGAAAAAACGGTAGTAGTATACCAGCACCGGGTACCGCTTGCCCGGTTCATAATTGCCCGGTTTGATCAGGATCCCCTGCAGGGGTGTACCGTCCACAGAGGACCATTCCACAAGTTCAGCATCTCCCCAGGCAAATTCGGCCACCTGCGGATTCACATCGCTGAGGCGTTCAGGTTTCCTGAACCTGGTACCGGTGATCCACAGGTCTGGGAACTCGGTGTAGGACTGGCGGGTGAACAGCACTTTGTCCGCCTTCCTGGCCTTTGCAACCAGGGTGTATTCCCAAGGGCCCTCTACCACTGGCTCCACACCGCTTTTCCCTGCTTTCATGGAGTAGAGTGCGGTATGTTTCTTTGCATCGTGGTAAGCCGTCAGGAAGACGTGGTCGCCGGTCTCCAGGTATTTTTTTTCCTTGTCCAGGATCCTGATCCTGAACTGGTATTGTGCTGAACGGCCCTTTCCTTCGGTAAGGCAGACCGCCGCCCCACCGGCTGTGGGGAACATCCAGATATCATACTTGTCGTAAATGAGCACCGCGGCAGATCCGTCCAGCCAGTTGCCGACGCCATAACCCGGCACATCGGCGGGCTCATCCCAGTCCTCATCGGCAAAGGGAACATCCAGGGATCCGGTCAGGTTCCGCTCCTCCAGTGTGGAGGCATCCACCAGGTGCCAGTCGCCCGCCCGGTAGTACACCAGGAACCTCCCGTCGGGGGAGAGTCCAATCTTCGTGTTCCTGTTCTTTCACACCAGGGTCTTCTCCCCCGTGTGGAGGTCCACCAGGTAGAAATCCCTGAACCTGCCCTCCCAGGTCATCCTTTTGGCATAGGGTACCTGGGAGGAACCCCAGCAGCCGCAGGCTGTTCACCGGGATCCTGACATCCGGCATCTCCTGATCGGCCAGGGCTGTAAACCGGTCTTTCGCGGGATGGTAGAGGCCCGTATAGCTCCTCTCTTTTTCCTGTTTCCACAACTTTTTCTGGTGGGAATTGATGAAGGGATCGTTCCAGTGCCACACATCCACTCCCCGGTCGGAGAGGATCTCCTCCGTATCAAACAGGTTCACCACTGAATCCTTTTCTTCTTTTTCTTCCGGCACGATCTCCGATATGGGCTTGATCCCCAGGAAAAGGCCCTTCCCGTCTTCGGACCAATGCAGCTTGTTGGTGTGATAAACCTTCCATCCCTCTTCCAGATTCCCGTCCTCCAGTGCCACTTCAGAAGCTTCCTTCCCGGGTGACCAGAGGTGCAGTACAGCGTCCTCCTTCCCGTGGTCTTCATTGTAGATTCCGGCCAGGAAGGCAAGTTGCCTGTCCCTGGTTGTTCCAGGTAAGCTGGTCTGCCCATGCTGCACTGTCCCTGTAAATGGCCGCAGGTTTGGAGGCCGGATCGGCCAGGTCAGCCACGTATACCCCGTTCCCTTTTCCACAGGTATCGGCCACCACGTAGGCCAGGTACCGGGAGAGACTGTCGATGCTGGAATTCATGACGAATGGAAAGGTTAACCCGGGTTTGCCGTCAAGGGACCTGGCAACCAGCGCGGAACCGGTCTTCCTTTTCTCTTTGACCCTTCTTACCTGCCTTATCCCTGCTGAACCCAAGGTACAGCAGCCACCTGCTGTCATTGCTGAAACTGAAGGATTGGACACTGTCGAAGATCTGGATATTCCCGCTGGTTATGTTCAGAAGGGCCATGCCAGGCTTTGGTGGGTTCTCAGCACCAGGTTTTAAAGCAACACGCTTTTCGGCCGGTATCGCATGAATGGCGGCCACCCAGTGGCCGTCACCCGATAGTACGGGCTTTTCTCCCCTCAGGATGGCCCGCCTGGTCTTATCAGTAGTAGCGTAGACCAGCACCTCCGGGTCCCCGCGGTCGGGCCTGGCAGTATGCACCACCCACCTTCCGTCATCAGAGACGGAGGGTGATTCAACCTGCCGGAATTTCATCATGTCGGTCATGGTCAGTGCCTTTTTTTCCTGGGACCAGGTGGCCGGTACGGTCATGGCCAGCAGTGCGGCCATCATCAGTCGGGGTACGCGGATCATGGGTGTCTGTTTAAATGAAGGTGGAAAAATAGTAAAATTCATCCATATGGGTATTCTCGGTTTTCTCCTATATTTGTTGTCTGTTAACTAGTTGAAATTCTCATGAAAAAAGCCCTTGCGGCAGCCCTGATCAGGCGCAGCCTGAAAGAGAAAGGTATGTCCGTTACGGAACTGGAATCAAAGCATTCCAGTCCGGATGAACCGTTATTTAATGACAGTTCCTACTTCCTGGGGAGGGGAGGGGATGGCTCCTGTATGGTGGTCAGGATGGCTTTCCGTACCCACAGGGAACCGGAATACTGGCTCTCCTTCTACCTTCCCGGAAAGGGAACGTTTGAACTCACAGACCTCACCCTTACCGAGGGGGACGGATTCCGCCTGGGAAACCTCTGTTTTGCATGCAAGGAACCCGGAAAAAGGTGGTTGATCACCTATTCAGGCACCATTTCCAGGGATGGAGCACCCCACCAGGTTACCCTGGACCTCTCCTTTGAAGGGACCCGGCCCCTGGTGAACTTCAAGCAGATCTCCCGTCCCTCCGACATGGCTCCTGTCATTGCCGGGGAAAAATGGACGAAGGAGTACTTCCGGCAACTGAAGGAGATCAAAAAAGTGCACCTGGAACAGGGGGGCAGGCTCAGCGGGACCATCATACTGGACGGGGAGGAGATCCCGGTGGACTGGAGATCGGTCAGGGACCACAGCTGGGGGGCACGGGACTGGAGTACATGGAAAAGGCATGTATGGCTGGGCGGGGTTCTGGACAACGGGGAGGCGTTCAACCTGAGCATGATCACCTATGATTTCCTGGGACAGCTTTCGGCAGGTTACCTCACCCGGGGTGATCAGGTTACCCATTTCGGAAAACTGCCCGGCATGGAGTCGTTTGCATCCGATCCGCTGATACCGTCAGAAACCACCATACCGTTCAGATTCCGGGATGGTTCTTCCCACCTGCTGGAGGTGGCCATGCACCGGTATTTTGATTTTGTGATGGATGGTGTATACCATATCCGGGAGGGGATGGGGGATTTTACATTTGATGGTGTACCCGGTAAAGGCGTTGCGGAGTTTGGATTAAATCCTGTCTACTATGATATTGCCACTGGCTGAAGCCAACCGTTCTGAAGCAGGGGGGAAAGCACGCGGACTGGCCCGTCTGATGGAATTGGGAATGAATGTGCCGGGAGGGATTGTCCTGATCCCGGAAGAGGGGGACTCCTGGAAGGCAGAGCTGGAGGAATACCTGGTGTCGGCATCCTTTACGGAGGTGGCTGTGCGCTCGTCGGCCCTTGCCGAGGATGGAGGAAATACCTCTTTTGCAGGGCAATTCGAATCGTACCTCAACTGCAGGACACCGGAAGAGATCAGGGAAGCCGTGGAGAAATGTGTGGGATCGGCCGACCGGGAGCGGGTGGGCAGTTACCGGGAGCATTTCGGGGTGGACAGGGGAGCCATATTCCCTGTGGTGATCCAGCAGATGGTCCATGCCATCAGATCCGGGGTGATCTTTACCGCCAACCCGGTGAACCACCGGACCGACCAGTGGCTGATCAGTGTGACCACAGGGGTGGGCGAGGAACTGATGGCCGGGACCACATCGGGTGAGCAGGTCCTGCTTTCCCGCAACGGTACGGTCCTGCAGAAGGGAGCTTTGCTGGATGACCGGGAGATCGGGAAGATATTCCGGGAAGCGAAACAGATCGCCGGCCATTTCGGGCGTCCCATGGACCTGGAGTGGGCCATTGACCGGAACGGAACCCTTTTCTGGCTTCAGGCCAGGCCCGTCACCACCCTGAAAAGGGTACACCTCAATGAACTGGACAGTGAGCTGTACTGTGAAAACGAGGTCTTTACCCGGGCCAATATCGGCGAAATGATGCCCGGCCCTGTGACCCCGCTGACCTACTCGGTATTCGGGAGGGCCATCGAGGTGGGGCTCCAGGATTTCTATATTGCATGCGGGGCGCTGAAGGAATTTACGGATGAAACGCTCTATTTCGGCATGTTCTATAACCACATCTTCTTCAGCATGACCCGGCTGGTTGATATATCAGAGGCTGTTTTGCTGAACAAGAGGGAGGCGTGTGGAATTTGCCATCATGGGCGATACCCTTGGGGAAACCTTTGGTGATTACCGCCCGGTAGCGCCCAAACCGTTTCCGGTCAGGCTCTGGAACCAGATCAGGCAATTCAGGTACCTGGCCTCCGGCGTGAAACGCATGAAGAAACTTGAGGAGCTCGCCCGGTCTTACTCGGTGAAGGAGTGTGCAGATCCTGCCGGACAATACGCAGCGCTGGACCGAAGTCTGGATGTGCTGAATGAGGCCTATGCCCACCACTATTGTGCCAGCAGCCAATCGGGCAGCTACCAGTCAGCCCTCATGTCCATTCTGAGCGGCGGTAAAGAGAAACCAGATACTGCCCATTACAGGGATGCTGCCTCCCTGATGTCTGATCTGCAGGAGGTGGAAAGTGCGGATGTGGTACGTTCCATCGAACGGCTATGCGAAAAATACAACGGCTCAGTGGAGGTTGAGCAGTGGATACAATCCGGGGATGATCCAGGCGGTTCCCCCGTTGTTGGGGAGTTTCGCAGGAGCCTGGCAGAGCTGATGGAGAAACATGGCCACCGGTGTGTGCGTGAGGGTGAACTGAGGGAAAAAAGCTGGAAGGAGGATCCGGAAAAACTCTACAGCCTGATCCGTAAGCGGTTCAGGGCAGGAAACAGAGAGGCAGGTGCAAGGATCAGTTACACGGAACACCGCCAGGAGATCCTGTCAAAGCTGGGCTGGATGACCCGCCGGATCCTCTCTTCAGTACTCCCGCCCGCCAGGGCTGCAGTGGCCAGGAGGGAATACACCAAATCCATGGCAGTGAAGGTACAGCAACAGGTGAAAAAAGGCTACCTGAGGCTGGCTGAAATGATGGTCGGGAGTGGCCTGCTGGCAGATACAGACCAGGTATTTTTCCTGACACACGGGGAACTTGGGCAGTATCTTGAGTCCCGGAGTCCTGAATGGAAGGAACTTGCGGAGGAACGCAGGATATTGTTCCCGGAGTCCTTCAAACTGAAGTTCCCGGATGTTTGTCATGGGCTTTCCTGAACCTTTACCGGTGGACGCCCCGGGGATCAGGATTAATGGCAACGCGGTGAAAGGGCTGCCTGTAAGTGCAGGGGCCATTGAGGCCAGGATCCGCATCGTGGAGAAGCTTGAAGATGCCGATACACTGGAAAAGGGGGAGATCATGGTCTGCCAGTACACCGATGTGGGTTGGACACCCTATTTCAGCCTGGCATCGGGACTGATTACCGAGATCGGGAGCCCCCTTTCGCACGGGGCTGTTGTGGCCAGGGAATACGGAATCCCGGCGGTGGTGAATGCCAAAGGCGCCCTCGGGTTCTTTGAGACCGGGGAGCGGGTTCTTCTGGACGGAGCCACGGGAGTGATCAGGAAAATATCTTAATCATTGAAATGCTATCATTGTGGACAGTTACGATGTGGTGATCGTTGGAGGGGGCCCGGCCGGGCTCCATTGTGCCAGTACCCTGGCTCCATCAGGCCTGAAGGTCCTGCTCCTGGAGAAAGGGGACCATATTCGGGGACAAGCTTTGTGCCGGGGGGCTCACCCTGAAGGACATGGAGGTGCTGCCGTTGCCCGGAATGTGATCGCGCACAGCATTTCCAGGGCAGCCATTCACTCCAGGCGCAGGCGGGCCGACACAGTGGTTCCGGCACCCTACCTTTTCACGGTGGACCGGAAAGAGCTGGGGGCCTACCAGCGGAGCCTGCTGGAGGGTACTTCGGTGGAGGTGCTCACCGGCAGCCAGGTAACAGGGACCGGACCGGAGAAGGTCACCCTGAGGGACGGGAGGGAGTTTGGTTACAGATTCCTGGTGGGGGCAGACGGGTACGCATCGGTTGTCAGGAGGCACCTGGGCCTGAAGAGAGAAAAGAGACTCATCGGATTTCAGTATACCATCCCGGTGGAGCATGTGGATCCGGTGCTGGAGATCTTCCTTGACCACCGCAGGTTCCATGAGTGGTATGCCTGGATATTCCCGCACAGGGGAAGCATTGTGGCAGGATGTTGCTGCGATCCCGGGAGGGTATCACACCAGGAGGTGAAGGAGAACCTACGGGAGTGGCTGAAGGAGAAGCAGATCGATCCGGGGGATGCCCCGCTGGAATCCTATCCCATTGCATGCGATTACAGGGGTGTGCGTTTCGGGAATGTTTTCCTGGCCGGAGAGGCAGCCGGGCTTGCATCCGGATTTACAGGGGAAGGCATTTACCAGTCGCTGGTGTCCGGGCAGGAAGTGGCCCGGATGATCCTGGATCCTTCCCATGAGCCCGAACTGTTGCGGCAGGTGATCAGGTACAACCGGATCCTGGAGAGGGTCATGAAGGTGTTCCGGCGGGCAGGTCCCATGAAAGGATGCCTCCAGGAGACCCTGGTGTTCCTGATGAACCGCCGGTGGATCCGGGACAGGATCAATGCCGGTTTCTCCTGACCATCTGACCCGGTTTCCAGCAGGGTTCTTTATACTGAACCTGCATTGGAATCATTCATTTTATGGATTGATACAGTTCCTGTTTTCGTCACTCTTCCCGGAGTGTCTTTTTAAAACAAACATAATCAGCGATATAGCACTTTGTTTCTGACGTTTTCGGGTGTCCCATTCACTTATAATGTGTTTGTACGGGAGAAAAAGAACAAGAGCGGAACGGTATGTGCAGGAGCTGCAGAATCAACTCAAGAAGCCCCATCATTTTAAATAACCAATATGAATCGTAACTTTACATCAAATCAATTTTCATCCATCATGAATCTGGAGGTCAGGAAACTGAACCTTATCAACTGGATATCTTCGATACAGGAGTCAGAGCTGATCGAAAAGCTGGAAGCCTTGCAACTCGAAGGATCTGACTGGTGGGATCAGATAAGTGAAGAAGACCGCGAAGCCATCGAGGAGGGCTTGGAACAATTGGATCGTGGGGAGTCTCTTAGCCGTTCTGAGGTAAGGGAGAGGATCCAGGCGAAATATAAGTTCTAATCTCTCGATTATGTCATTTCCTGTACGTTACTCCAAACGAGCCTACGGGGAGTACGAGGCTATCCTTGATTATGTTTCAGAACAGTTTGGTGCAGTGGTAGCTGCCCGTGTGGATATCTATTTTGAAGAGGTGATCGATCTGATAGCAATCAATCCCAGGCTTTTTCCTTTTTCAGATAAAAGAAAAAACCTCAGGCGTTGTGTTATCAGCCCTCAAACAACGCTGTACTACCGCTTCAATGGTGAATGTGTTGAACTGGCCAGCTTCAGGGGAAACCAGATGGATCCAAGGAAACTGAACCTGTAAAGGCACTTAGTAGCCTTTGTCTTATGCCCCTTCCTTCACGCCTGTGTGCCCAGGGATTCAGTCTGGAGAGGACAAAATCTTGTGAATAAGCGGCCAGGGTGTCCCAATGACGAAAACAGGAGGATGCCTCCAGGAGACCCTGGTGTTCCTGATGAACCGCCGGTGGATCCGGGACAGGATCAATGCCGGTTTCTCCTGACCATCTGACCCGGTTTCCAGCAGGGTTCTTTATACTGAACCTGCATTGGAATCATTCATTTTATGGATTGATACAGTTCAGTTTGAGGCTCCAGTCCTGGTTAGAAATGATTTCCTGGTTGGGAAATTGTTTAAGCTGTAGTTTCCCTTCTGCGTCGGTTGACAGTATCTGAGCATCTTCTAACCATTGACCATTGATGGGATTAAACCAGCTTAATTTATATTCCTTATCAGGTAGAAATCCTGTTAAATAAGGAACAGCGCTTTTAGATTCAAAATAGAGCATCGCCAGCTCTTTTTCGGGTGTGCACATCATAAACGACCATCCGTCAAAGCCACCATGAGGTTTGCTATATTGACTTTTGCGAGGGTGAATATTTCCAGATGCCAGTTGCAGTTTCTGAAAAGAGTTTCCTTCGGATTCAATAAACCGCCGCAGATATCCTATCTGTTCACCGGCGGTATATTTTAGTGCATCCCAAATGATGGGCCTTTCACCTTCTTCTTCACCAACGGTTGTCCCGTCATAAGCACCCGTACCATACATATGTCCTGACAATCCGCCTGATAATACGCTTCCCCATGCCTGGGACCTGGAAAAATAATTATCCCGGTCTGAATTTCGTTCAATTTCTTCACCTCCGACAATGGACTTCCATCCTGTATAATAGGGTTCCAGGTTTGCAGTCGGCATGGGCGGCTCAATTTTGAATTGTTCTTCCAGCATGGGGAAAAAGCCATTGTTTCGTGGGTTATTCCCTACGGAGTGCATGGTAAGCCAGGGGGCCTTCTCCCCGGTGCCATAAATGATGTGGGTTGCCGGATTTATTAAGGAAGTGACAGGTTGCCCGTATGGCAATGGGCCGTATTGATCATGCCAGGCAATGATCGCTTCATTAAAATCTTCACTTGGGAGGCAAAATGTGGGGATGATCCAGTCGAGATGGATGGGGCTGAAGATGATATTATATGCTCCATATCTTGCAACAATATACTGAATGTACCTCACAAATGAATCTGGCCATTCAAAGTATGCTTTCCAGGGTGGGCCATGGTCCCGACGGACCGTTTCTAACATCGGTACAAAACCGATTGAATCCAGATAATCCATTTTTTTATCCAATGATCGAAAATAGGCAGGATTGATTTTATCGAAATCAGCCATGGGTACGTTTTTCGTTAATTCGAAGGGAAGATTACCTGCTTCATCGTGCATATCTTTCGCCGTTCCAACTCCGAATTTTTCCCATGCCTGGCGAATGCCTATTCCCTGCTCATCCACCACCCTGGGCGGCAGCCCATCAGCTGCCCAGTTAGGGAAGCAGGCAATCATTGCCATTGAATTGTATCCTTGTTTTTTGCGGTACAAAGTCATGTTTTCAAATGAATGACCTTCAGGTCCCGGATCCCAGTTTTCCCGGGGTGCATTACCGGTAAGAGGATAGCGCCAGGTTGAAGCTGACCACCATGTGTCGCCAATAAAGAAAAATGGTGTACCATCAGCATACTGGAGTGCATGACCATTGGGAGTGGGACGGATAAAACCACGGCGGTTATTGTTGGCCTCTTTTTCCTGGTCGGTCCAGGGAATTGCCTTGAATGATCCCGATTTTCCGTTTAAACCTTGATCACTTTCAGGATTTGCTTTACTCTCCCACGACCAGTTACCAGGCGTTGTTGCAACAACCCTGACCTTAAAGGTTTGTCCTCCATCCCAAAAACCATATACACGTTTATCGAAACCGGGCCCCTGAAGTCTCACCCAACAGTCAACTTCTTCATATGCATTCTCATATGCATTTTCTGCAGTGAATATTAATTCTTGAATTTCATATACATGGACCATGTTATTTTCAGGACTGGCTTTGCATGAAAATAATAGACATATACCAGAAAAACATGCAGTTATAATTATTAACTTCTTCATATTATTAATTTTAGCTGAATAGAACAGTATTGGCTGTTATACATTGGCCTTCCGTTTTTTTTGTCTGAAATAAAGGAAAGTAAAGGTAACCGTTAATATGATTGTCAGGACGGCGATGATCCTGAGCGTGGCCGAGCCAGCGGCCAGGGCATCATTCAAGGCTGCAAACTGGGTATCATAATACCTGCCAAGCAAAGGTTGGGATATACCTCCGCCAAGCCATCCCATTCCACCCATGATGGCCAGTCCCAGTGCTCCGCTCTTGGGGATGTTCTCATTGACAAAACCAAGCATGGTGGGCCAGAAATAGCAGATACCGACGGCAAATATGGCTGCCGCGCCAAAACTCCATAAACCATTGGAATGGCTGAGGAGCCAAATACCCATTCCCGAAACGATGGCCGATACCAACAATACACCACTTGGAGATAGTCTGTGGATGATGGGACCCGCCAGCTGCCTTCCCACAGCCATTATGCCGGATATCCAGACAAGCAGGAGAATGGAATTAATTCCCTGGGAACCCATGACATCTTCAAGCAGGTTGGTCATCCATTGGTTCGTACTGAGCTCAGTTGCTCCTGTCATGGCCATGCAGATGGCCATGAAAATAAAGAGGGGTGACACCACCGCCCTGAGCATGTCTTTGTATGTATAGCCGGATGTGACCCTTTCAGTTTCCGGGAATTTGGCCCTCATGAAAATAAATCCATATAAGGCAGTGGGGATCAGTATGGCAGCCATTTGCATTCTCCATCCAAATCCCATTGTTTTCAGGGCAAGGAACATTAATCCACCGATAATAATACCCGCAGGCCACCATACATGGAACCTGTTCAACATTTTGGTTTTCTGATCGGGATACATTGCCGTGACCAGTGGATTGGTGGCAGCCTCCACACTCCCGTTGGCAATGCCGATGAATAGTGTTGAAATGAACAGTGGCCAGAAACCGGTGGCTGCGATAGTCAATACAATTCCGGCAACATGGCAGGCGAAGGCGATATAGATGATCCTCTTCATGCCAATGACATCCACCAGTGGGCCACCAATGACCATGGCCAGGGTAAATCCCCAGAAAGCAGTTCCTATGATCCATCCAACCTGTTCAGCGGTTAGATTAAATTCCTCACGCCAATCACCGATCATCCCTGCCCGGGTGGCAAAAGCCATTGCTGTGACAGCCAATGCCATGCAGCTTGCATTGAATAATGCGGATTTTTTAATTTGTTCCATAGGTGAAGTTCCTACTCGGATGGATACTTATAATCAGGAGTATCAAGTTTACCTACAACCAAATCGTCGGGTAATACACCCACAGTAATGATAAAAAAGGTAAAGGCTATGGTACCCGGTTCAACATGTCCGCCTACCATGCTGTTTTCGTCTGATAATGTCATATGCGCATGAATCCTTCCATTCATAATATATCCCTGAACAGATGTCAGATCCATAGGAACCGCGGCTTCGGGATCTTCTTCCTGGACAGGGAAAGTCCTGTTGGTCACCACATGGTAATGATAATCAGTAACAGAGCCAATTCCAGCCAGAATAATTCCATTGTTGATCTTGCTTTCTTTAATGGCAATATCTAAGCCTTCCAGCATATCGGTACCGGGCCCCAGCCGAATGATTTCTATCCGTTCAAACTGAGATGTAAAAGTCTGAATATCAGGTTTTTTTTCCTGGGAATGAACAATCATGCCAAAGAAAAGTAAACATAAGAAACAACCGGTTAATTTTTTCATGGTTCATTGTTTTCATTAATAATACGAAAATTGTCCGGATATCTCCAATTTAGATCGGCTCAGTTTATCCGGGGGACGTCACTCAAGGACCCATGACCTGGATTAAAACGCCAGGTGATGGATTGTCCCAGGCTCCCATTCATCCATCCATTCCAAGTAGGGCTGGTCCAGGTTTTTAAACAATACAGGCAGCCATACATACCTCCCATCAATGGCATTATCCGGCCTCCACCGGTCAGCCATGAAAATAAATGCCCCGGATTGTCCATGGACCGGGATGATGAAAGTACCCTGTGAGTCAAACGTAATTTCAGCGTTATCACCCATGGCAGGATTCCCCAGATAGGTCCACTCCCCCATGATGGAATCCGCCACCAGCAGTCTGGCAGCATTCGGAGCCCATCCTGTGCATCCTGAGGTGATCATGTAATACTTCTCCTTATATTTGAACAGGGAGGGAGCTTCGTTATGGCCTCCGGGCATTGCCCTGATATAACGTCCGGAAAAATCCTGGTAATCGTCCGTGAGTTCAGAAATATGCAATGTCCGGTTCTCTTCGGATGCATGGATGTGATAGGCCTTCCCGTCATCGTCAACATAAAGGGTCATATCGCGTGCCATCTGACCTCCTGTAAAATCACGCCTGACATAAAGGCCATCAAGGATAGCGGCCTCCCATTCCCCGGTCTCTTTTTCCATATGATCCGGAGTTGTTGTGTCCTGCATCTGTTCTTCACTGAGATTTTCAGGCCAGGTTCCGGCGTTTGGCCGGAGGCTCTTTTGATACGTATAGGGCCCCGTGACCTTATCTGCCACTGCGAGTCCTGTCATAGCGGCCGTGTAACCCTGTCCTTTCAGTTCATGGTGGAACCACATGACAAATTTCCCGGACTTCGGATGATGGATCACCTTGGGGCGTTCAATGATGCATCCGCTGGCGATCAGGCTGCAGGTATCCATGGAAACCTTCATGCAGATCCCTTCATCCTTCCAGTCACATAGATTTTTTGAGGAGTAACAGTGGACACCCACATTGGCCCGGTTGCCTTCTGTTCCTTCGGTTTTATGTTCTCCAAACCAGTAGTACAGGCCGTTATAAAACAGGATGCCCCCACCATGTGCATTGATATGAACTCCATGATTGTCCAACCACAGTTCTCCAGGCTGGAACCGGCAGCCATCGACAGCAACCGGATCCCTTCCAGTATGTAAGTCTGTTGCGGGGATCTGTTCTTTACAATCCGAATCATTAAAGGAAGTAATAGAAGTCAGGATTGCTGCAATCAAAAGGGGTGTTGAAAATCTCATAATTAATGTGCTTAATTACTGTCTTTAATCATTTTAATCATCGCTTCCTGCAACTCCAGCTTTTTTGCCAGATAGTCATTTTCACCGGCAAGATTCTTCCATTCATACGGATCGTTCCGATGATCATACAGCTCCTCCGTGCCATCCATGTAAAGAATGTAGCGCCAATCCCTGGTACGGTAAGAATAGGTTTGTTTCATCACATCCTCCTGGTTCAGCCCAACGCCAATCATAGAAAGCACTCCCTCAGGTCCGTCCCAGTCTGATGTGTTGGGATCCCTGAGAAAAGGCAACAGACTGTATCCGTCAATCTGCCCTCCTGATTCGTTTTTCCGGTTATCTCCTTTTAATCCGCATAACTCAGTGAAGGTTGGGAAAAGATCGATAAGTGAAACCGGATGATCCACCTTCTTTCCGGCCTTTGTCCCGGGGGACTTGATAATTAAAGGAATACGGGTACTTTCCTCCCAGGGTGAATTCTTGAACAGGTACTCTTTTTCTCCCATTTGCCAGCCATGGTCGCCTGTCAGCACAATGATGGTATTGTCCCTGAATTTGCTGTTGTTCACAGCATCCACCACAATTCCTATCTGCTCATCTACAAAGGCCACACATGCAAGGTAAGCCTGTAAAAAATGCTTCAGGCCCAACTCAGCATCTCCACCGTATGACTCCTTCAGCGTCCGGTAATACCTCAATCCTTTGATATCTGAAGGATAAATATTCCTGTAACGGGTATCTTCAGCATCATCTTCCAGTATTTCTGAAAGTTCAATTCCATCAATGGGGAACATATCGAAAAACCGCCTGGGAGCATACAACGGGGTATGAGGACGAACAAAACCAATGCCCATGAAAAATGGCTGGTTGCTCTCCTGCTTTTCCAGTTCAGCAATTTTCCCGGCAGCCCACTTTGCATGCATTTCATCGGGCAGCAAATCCCGGTTGTTTTCATCCGTATATTCTAAGAAATCTTCTGTATCCCTTGTGTAAAGCCAACCGGTCCTGTTCCCTCCGGATACACTATCCGGAAAAGACGGGACATCAGAAATGGGGGCGAAGGAACCATCTATCGGGCCAATGCTTCGAAAAGGTTCTGGAACAGAAGGGTGACCAACAGGTTCTTTGCCATTGAAAGCCAGGGGTCCATAATTATTGATATCCACGCCCCACTCATCCCAGTACTCCTTTCTGTTATGATGCAGCAGTTTCCCGCTTCCGGCAACATGGTAACCATTCTCTGCAAAGTATTCCATAAGCGTCTTATTATGCTTTAATACCGGTTGTTCAAAGTGCTTTGTCCAGCCAAAATCTTTTGATTTATGCGGATAAACACCCGTAAACAAACTGTTCCTTGACGGAGAACAAACTGGCACATTACTATGTGCATTGATAAATGTAATTCCTGACTTTGCAAGCCTGTCAATATTCGGTGTTTTCGCCTGGGAATGGCCACCGAAACCTCCCGGATAATCATTCAGGTCATCGCAAATGATGAAAACAACATTGGGTTTTTCCGGAATGTCAGATCTATTGCAACCTGTATAAACGAAAAGTGCCAGGATCAAAAAGAGCTTCAAAAGATCATATGCTGTGGATTTCATGGTTTACCTATTTTATGATCAATATGGTTTAATTTCAAAGCGATGAGGATGCAATTTATTGTATTTATCATTCTGCGATAAGCCCAGGAATACCGGATCCATCATCATGCTTTCCCATCTATTTTTTGCACTTAACAACCTCTGCAGTTCTTCTTCAATACTCAGTTCCTGCTGCTCGCTGATATCCTCCGCAAGATCGTATAATTCATCCTGCACTCCGTTCATATTCACCAGCTTGGTATCTCCACTTCTTACCGCATATGATTCACTGTCATACTTTCTCCAGAAAAGATGTTCATGCGGAGTACCCTTAGATTTCCCCAATATATACGGGATAAGATTGACTCCATCAAGTGCTTTCTCTGGTACAGCCCCTGTATAATCAGCAACGGTAGCGAATATGTCTAAGGAAATAACCGGCTGATCATATATCTGGCCTCCCGGAATCTGTTCTGGCCACTGCATGGCAAACGGGACCCTGATACCACCTTCGTATAAGCTTCCTTTTCCCTCCCTCAGGGGATCATTGTTTGATCCATTCTTATCGTAAGGACCCCCGTTGTCGGAAAGGAAGAAAACAATGGTGTTGTCATGGATTCCGAGGGATTCCAAATGATCTAAAAGTTTTCCCACACCGTCATCCACAGCGCTCAGCATGGCGGCATAGGTTCGTCTCTTTTCATTTTTTATGTGCGTGAATCTCTGCAAATAATTATCAGTGGCCTGCAAGGGAAGATGTGGAGCGTTATAAGCCAGGTAAAGAAAAAACGGATTGCCGGCGTTTCTTTTAACAAAACTTACTGCTTCTCTTGATAAAGCATCGGTTAGGTATTCCTGTTCGTCTACCCTGGTGTCATTCTGAAGCAACCTTGTTTTGTAGGCAGCATACTGTGAATTTACCTCAGAAATGTCCCTCAGTGTCCAGCGTTCAGGAAAATACTGATGTCCCCCGGTCAAAAAACCGAAAAATTCATCAAACCCTCTGTTTAAGGGCCGCTGGCTTTCATGGGCACCCAGGTGCCATTTTCCGATAGCCATGGTCTGGTAACCAGCCCTGTCCAATACAGATGCCAGGGTTTCCTCACTCAGGGGCAATCCCTGCTCAGGATCATTGGGGGCAAAGAGGGGATTCCGCCCGAATCCGAACCTGTCCTGGTACCGTCCGGTCATCAATCCGGCCCTGCTCGGGCCGCAAACCGCATAGGTCACGTATCCGCTTGTAAACTTGACGCCATTGCCGGCAATACGGTCAATGTTGGGAGTTGGAATATCTTTACACCCGTTAAAACCCACATCGGCATATCCCTGGTCGTCTGTCAGAATAATAATCACATTGGGCCTGCCAATGGATTTTTCCCGATGGCAAGACGGCGTGCTGAATAAAATTCCGACAACAAAAATGGGTAGAATAAACTTTATCATAACAGCTATTTTCATCATTCTGCTGATTTTTTTCATGAGGGATTTTATCATTCTGATCGAACAGGCTAATCTGCTTTTGGTTTGGGAATGGCGGGAACGATCTTCTGTACGAGCATCCGCCGGACCGCTTTCCTGTCGTCCGGGTTTTTATTCCCCTGGCGCACTATCACAAGATCCAGGCTTGGTATCACGAAGGCATCGTTGCACCTGTCACCGTGTGACGCGAATGTATCCTCCGGTACACCGGGCTCTTCGTCATGGATCCAGAATGTATAACCATATCCTACTGGAGCATTCCCATTCTCCCGTACGCAGCGGCCTGTTGCCTGCTCCATCCATGCTTGAGGCACGAGCTGGCGGTCCTGCCAGCGCCCCTGGTGAAGCCAGAGATAAGCGATCCGGGCAAAATCCCTCAGGGATATCCGCAATGTGCTTCCCGCCAATGTATTGGGACCAAATGGACTGGCGCTTCCATCTGCCCCATAGGCATCGCACCCGGCACTTCCTCCAACACCCCAGCCTGGCTGCAAGGAGAAATTCTCCATATCCCCGTCCCAGAGATGCTGCAAGGGCCGCTGATTTGCCTTGTAGGGAATATCTACATATTGATTGTCACGGACTGCTTCAGGCAAACCAATGGGACCCAGTACACGCTCGTACATATAGGGTCCCATTAACTCCCCGCTGATATTTTTCATCGCAAGGGAAACCTGTTCCAGCCCGTAATTGCTGTAACGAAAATCTGAGCCCGGTTCAAAAAGAAGCTTTTCATGGGAACCAACATGGAATGTTGCTTTCTCGAAAGACCACCATCCAAAGCAGTATTCGTATAATTGAAAGGGGCCCGAATATCCGGGTGTATGCTGCCGTATCCCCGGGGCAAACCAGGTCTCCGCGTTCGCGTGCCCCGAAGTCATCGAAAGAGCATGTTTTACTTTTATTCTTGTTTTGCGTTCATCCGTAATCGGCTGGCCCCAGATCTGTGGGATCAGCGCGTTCTCTTTTGATGTTCCTACAAGAAGGGATTCCAGTGACACCTGGGCCTTGAATTCTTCCAGGAATACACCGGCTGCCGTACCGAAAACCGACTTTGTAGAGGATTTGATGTCATTGCAGGTTTGCGCTGTCCAGGGCCGGGGCCCGCCTTTCGTCCCGGTGATATAATGTTCAGCTATTACATAACCTTTGTAGATAATCAACAGCGCTCCGCCCATTTCAGCCGTGTATCCATGGTTATTGTGCCAGTCAATGGCAGCATCGAGTTTTGCCACATCCACGCCAAGCGAAGCCGGCTCTGCTGTTCGCCAGCCGCCTTTGGTTTCAGGTGGCGGATAATATTCATCGTTTAAATGAGAAGGAATGCACGATAAACAAAGCAATGATCCTATCAACGCTGTTACTGATGATAGTTTTTGTAGGGTAACCTGACATCGTCTCATAAAAGCAAATGTTTTTTTAAATGGAAAAATTGAATTTTTAAAACATAATTAATCTGGTATCATACCCTGGTCAGCCTGTATCAATTCTCCATTTCAATCATCAATGAGATGATCTTTTTAGGTTTGAGTTCTATGGTCACATTATTCTTATTATATCGTTTCCCTTCTATTGGTTCTTCCAGAAGGTTTACTTCCTGGATGTTTATCACTCTTTTTTCAAGGGGGGCTATTTTACAGTTGACTTTCTGTGTTTCATCCCCTGGATTGTACAACCTTATTACCAAAGCATTCCGATGTTCATGCTTCTTCAGGGCACTAACCAGAATGTCATCATTGGACAGCTCGATATAACTATGCTCCATTGGCATGTCGCTTAATCCTTTTTTATCAAGTCCTAAGAAGGAAAGTTCCACATCCTTGGTTCCTTCAGGCAATGGCGTGGTGGTATGTACCGGCACCAGATACTGGTATGCATCTTGAATGGCATTGGTCCATATTCCTTCGTGTGGGATAATACTGTACTCGAAACTGTAAGTGCCAATCATTTGAGCATCAGGAATCCGGATGTCTTTTGTTTTACCAATGTTCTTTGTATGGATGCGATCCAGGCTCCGGATTAAATCGATCTCAATAACCTTGGCCTCATCATCTCTTTCAATTTCGTAAAGCGTAAGTCCTTTGTTGGCAATCATCAATCCATTTTCACCATCGGAAATGTCTACAAAAGCATACATGGGATGTGATTCATCAACCGGAAACCAATAATTACCTTCGTCTTCCCATTGTTCCCTTGGCATTGGCGTGGGTCGGCTTACGACATCGAAAGGCTGATGGGCCCAGGATTTGCTCGCGTACAGATTCGATGGAAAACAAACCCTTAAACGGTGATCCTTCGCGTTGTTATCAATGGTAGTTTCAATGTCAATTCTCGGAGATCCTGCTCTTAATGTGATGAGGCTTTGTATCCGGCATTTTACAAGCTTCTCCGTGTCCCTTCTCAAGTATTCATCGTCGAGTTCTTTTGGTAATTGCAGTTCCCATTCAATCTTATAGGTGATTTTAAACGGATTCTCATGGATAAGTCTTATGTCAGCATGCCTGCCAAGCGTCTTAATTTTTTCATTTCTCAATGGTTGAATGTGTTCGAAGCCACTACCCGCCTCGCCTTCATCTAGAAAATAGTGTACATTGCTATATTCCTTGCCGGTTCGCTTATCATAGATATTCAGGGTTCCATCCGGATTTATGTTTATCTTCAGGAAAGTATTTTCAGCTTGATGTGCACCGCTTCTCAGGGTCGATTGCTTGTTTAACTGCCATACCGGGATTCTCACTCCTTTGTCCTTGATCTTGAAAAACTTATAGCCAAATGCCGGCACATCATTCAGTGGTACTGAAGCAAAATACCTTTTCACTTCAGGACCGTAGTGGTATATTCCTGTATAATCCTCCATGCCAAAACGCAGCATGGTCTCAAAATCATCCGGATAAATGGTGTACTCATTATCTCCATCGGATATCACCGGATTATGAATATGCAGATTTACAGGAATATCAAGGACGATGTCTTCAATTCCAGATCTTTTCCATCCCAGGGTATTGAACACGACAAAACCATATTCTTCAGGTCCCAGCTTAACCTGCTGTATCAACCGGTCAGTTAGTATTTCCGTAGATTTTCTTACTAGTTCACTTCCAATTTCCTTCACCCTTTGCAGTTCAGCCATCACCGCGTAATAATCATTATCATGACTTGCGCCCGCTATATTGTCATGATGATGGTTTTTCACCAAATAATGCCATGCTTTATTTATCTGGTTATGAGGATACTCAAACCCGCTCAGCCAAAAAATGGAACTGAGTGGCTCAGTATTTTTCTCCAGCAGGTTCTCAGCACTGCGGTTGGCTATTTTCAGGTCCATTCTTGTTGATTGTGAAGCTGGAATGATCGAAATCCCTGTATGGTCTCTTATCTCTCCTGAAAAAGTCATATAATCATCGTCGTGGTCTTTATAAAAGTCTTTTAATACCTGGAAAGCCTCTGGAAAATCGCTTATTCTAACATCAAGGTGATCCCTTTTCTGATTGAGAAGCTCCACTTTCTCGGGAATGTCTGCAATAGCCCACTGCATGTCAAAACCATTGATAATCACGGTGATAGGTATATTCTTGTTGGGTCTTTGTTCCAAATAGGTATCAAAGTCTTCAAGGAAAGCCTGCTTACCGGCTTCTGTTTTTTCCATCTCACGTTTAATGTAGTAATTCCCTTCTTGATACTTGGAATTGTACGCGAATACCTGGGTTTTATCACTTCCCGTCCATTTAAACATTCCATGATATGGTTTTGGAATCCCCCGCATGAAAAAGACATCTTCCATACCAAAACCTTTCATGATCTGAGGCAATTGAGAATTGAGGCCAAAACAATCCGGCAGGAAACAAATATTCATCACCTTTCCATATTGCTTTCCTCTGTTTATTCCCAGGTACAAATTGCGAATTATGGATTCACCGCTGACCATAAACACGTTGGGCTGGTTATACCAGGGTCCGATTATTACGCGGCCCTCTGAAATAAGCTTGATGAGCTCATCCTTTTTTGAGGGCATTATTTCCACGTAGTCATCAACCAGGTGTACTTCTCCGTCAAGTGTAAAATGTTCGAATCCCGGTTTGTTCTCCATGATTTCCATTAAGTGATCTAGCATGTTGACATGCCGCATCCTGTTAACCTCGAAAGGTTGCAGCCAAACCCGGTCCCAGTGCTGCGTGGGAATGATCAGTACGTTGTTCCTGGGTTTTGTATTCTCCTGGGCCAGGACATTCTGGTGCAATATCAGGCACAGTAATACAAAAATTCCTAGCACTCTGGTTCTCCGTCGAATGAATCTGTTTTCCATACGGTTAATGACTATAAAATTTGAACCTAATATTCTTCTAAAATGGCATCTATTCGTTTAATTGATTCAATAATCGACCTTCCGGAATGGTAACAACATTTCCATGGATTGCCTATGCGCGGATCTATTGGATCTCCTTCCCGGTTTAACAATGTTTTCCATTCCCCCAGTTCATGGTTAACCATATGCTCCTTAACAAAGCCCCATACATGATAAAACGCGTCCAGGTATTTTTCCTGTCCTGTCTCGTTATACATGGTAAGGAACCCGACAAGGGATTCTGAGTTTTGCCAGAACTCCTTGTCTTTTACCATGGCCGGCCCATCAAGTGGTCCATCACGATATACCCCCCCGTATTCTTTGTCCAGACCATATATTATAGCATGGTCAGCAAGGCTTTGACATATTTCCATATGAGATTCCTCAGGATGGATACCCATTTCCTTATCTGCCCAGATCAATAACCAAACCAGCTCTATATTGTGTCCATACGAGGTGGTAATTTCAGGATCCTTAATGGACTCACCCTCCTCCCTGTCAGCATTCCAGGTACGCCTGATCGTGATGGCCGGGATGGATTCAAAATCAAGTGTAAACTGGTTCAGACCGCATCCCAACTCTTCATTCACCATGTGGGTGAGTATCACGTTAATCACCTCCTTCAACCTTTGTTCATAGACTTTGTCTCCCGTGGCTTTATACAGGTTTGTAAAGCATTCCATGAGGTGCATGTGGATGTCAAGCGATTTTCTGTCCCCTGCATGAAACCCGGATTCAGATACAGACCAGTCTGGTTCTAAATTTTCATAATATCCACCCCTGTAGACATCAACGCAATGTCTCTGTAAAAGATCGAAGGTGCGGATGGCATAATCCAGCGCTATTTGATCTCCTGTGGCGATATAATATTCTGCCAGGGCATAAATGGCAAAACTCTGGCCATATACCACTTTGCCGTCATCCAACATGGCACCGTCTCGGGCTACCTTCCAATACCATCCACCGTACTTACTATCCCAAAAGTTTCTGATAAAGAACTCTACACCTTGCCTCGCTGCTTCAAAATAAAAGGGATTGTCCGGGTACATTTGATGAAACACAGAAAATCCCCAGATCATCCTTGTTTGGGTTACAATATACTTGTTCAAATCATCAGTGATCAATTCTCCCTTTTCATCATAGGTCGTTAAGTAACCCCCGTGTTTTGCATCCACTCCGCGTTCTACCCAAAATGGAATGATCCCATCGGTCAAATGTTCATGCATTTCTTTCCTCGTTTCTTTTAGTTTTTCCATTATATTATCTTTTTGGGCAAATAGAGATAAGCAAGTGATCAAAAGTAAACTGATAAATAGTGTTAGTTTTTTCATTTTAATCGCTAATTTGACTGAATTTCGATGGCACCCATATCAGGTAGATCCTCAATGGGATTACCAAAAAAGTCCGTTTCCACTTCAAGCCCGATTAAAAGTCCCACGCTATCTCCGGGAATTTGCTCTATTCTGATGCCTTTGTCCTGGATAAGGCTGATGTTTCCCGGGATATAATCGCCGGGTTCAAAACCTCCGGCATTCTGAAATTCCGGTTCCCCGACAAAAGGATTGCTGTCCTTAATGGTGAGCGAAGCGGGAAGGATATCGGCACTTTTATATAAATTATTTGTAAAAACCACATTTGAGATGGCCTGGCTCTGATCTTCCACCCGTGTATCCTGGTCGCCTGAGACATCAACCGTTTCTCCAAGAATGTAAAAAATATTATTGACGATGAGGATCCCGTCAGTGGTAGGCGTAAAAGAAAAACAGGAGCGGATGTCTTCTTTCACGTATATCGTATTGTTGTAAATGTATGAGTTAAACGGGCCGGTTCTTTTCGCCCTGCCTACATATCCGCTGGTCCAGAGCACTTTCCCTTCCTGGTGGGCCCCGTTCTCACCCTTGATCCGGAATCCATCATTGATGCTGATATTATAGCGGTAACAGCAATTGTGGTCATTCCCGAGGATTTCCACAAATCCACCGGCATTGTCCATGCTCAGGTTGTACTGGACGACAACGTTTTTACTGTTGAAATCAATGTGTGCCCCGCATGAATCAGCAATGCCTCTTGCATGCATGAACCTGTTGTTTTCAATGATCACATTATTGCAGGTCCACGGCCAGATACCGCTCCCCCGCCCATGCATGCGGGGATCAACGGATGAACCGGAATGGTCAACCACATTTCCCCGGACCACCACATTCTCACAACGGCCGGGCACCATGCCCGGACCGCCGATATGATTGAAAAAGTTGTTCTCAATATTTACCCCGACGAGATAGGTTGTACCCTCATTGTCCCCATACCCGAAAATCCGGATACCTGTATGTCCGGTCATCGCAATAGTGCAACCTTCGATGAGCACATTGCTGATTTTTGCTGTCTCATTGTTCATCATAATACCGATACCCATTCCCATGTTTGATGTTGGATTCATGCCATCCTTGTCAATACTCTCTGTAGCGAAGATGTGATGGATTTTCAGGTTTTTCAACTGAATATTGGAATACTCCCCCGGAATGTCGGCAACCACCAGGACACCATACCGCCGGGTATTGGCTTCTGCATCCACAGGTGTACCTCCATCCGCGACAAGTTCAAGGTTGCTTATTTCGATATGCCTGCCATTTTCGATCTGGATGGCGGCAATGTATCCTTTTGCGTCAATGAACGGTAAACTGGCATCACCATGCGCGGGACCGTATGATGAAACCAGGACAGGCCTGTCCTTACTGCCGTCAACCCTCAGTTGCAATTTGCCATTAAAAGTGCATCCGGTGCTTAATAACAATTTTTCACCAGCACCATATTCCTCCCTGCTTGCACGTTCCAGCGTTCTCCAGGCGGTTTCTGGAGACATGCCGTCGTTGCTGTCATTTCCTGATATGCTGTTCAGGTAATATGTTCTTTCAACAGGCCCTATATGAGAACAGGCTGAAAGAAAAAATGCTGTCGATAAAATTACGATCCATGCTGTCACATAAAATACGTGTTGTTTTCTCATGATTCAGAGGTATGTATCCCGGCCATTTGGTTGTAAGGCTAAGAGCACCGGCAGGTACTCTTAGCCTTACCTAATCCACCAACTAACCTAAAACTAACCTAAAACTAACCTAAAACTAACCACTAACTTATTTATAAGGTTTAAACCATCCTCAATACAGCAACTAATTGCTGGAATAGCCCGGATTCTCGATCAGGTTGGGATTGTCAGCCCTCCGGTCAAGACCAATGGGCAGGTAATAGTTCTTATCCAGAAAAGTACGGATCTGGTTGTAATCCGCGTCTTTCAGTTTCAGTGTATACTTCTTCTGCGCATAGTCATAGGTCCAGTCTACTCCATGGAAGCCCATTCCGTTCAGCTCTGCAGCGGCCGTTCTCCAGCGGCGAAGGTCCCAGTACCGGTGTTCTTCAAATGCCAGCTCGACGGCGCGTTCATTCCGTATGACATCCACTGTTATGGCAGCTTTCGAAGGCATGCCTGCACGGGCCCTGATATCATTGATAAGGGAGAGCGCTTGAGCATCCATTCCACCTATATAAAATGCGGCCTCTGCAGCATTCAGGTACATTTCTCCCATGCGGAACACGATAAAGTCGGTTTCGTCTTCGTTTGAGAAGGGTAGTTTGATGGATTCATTTATCCGTTTCCTTGTCAGGAAACCTGACTTTAAATAGTTCCTTTTCGGAGCTTTTGGTGGCCAGGTGTCACCCGGATCGATCGTCCCGGTTGTATTCACGTGGAAATAGACGACCGCATCCTGCCAGGGTGTTTCCGGATAAAATACAGAAGCCCTGAACCTGGGATCCTTCTGATGCATCAATGTTTCAATATCAAATAGAACACTATCATTGAGATCAGCCCAGTCCAGCTTCCCTGAACTCCCGTCCATATACCCGTACTTTTCCACATGCTCAAGATAGACTGGCCCATTGGATCCCCATCCGGTCCTGAAACCATCGGGCATATTGTATAAATTCCAGCTATGTGTTTTCAGCAGGCCCAGATCATAGACCTCGGCAAAAATAACCTCAGTATTACCGTCATTGGTGAATATTTCAGCATAGTTATCCTGGGGATCAGGATTTTCTTCATACAATGCATGGGGACTGTTATCAATGATCTCCATGGAAGCATCGTAGGCAGCCTGCCAGTAGCCAGTTGCAGCCGATTGAGGTATTCCCAGCACCCCCCCGGGCAAGGTAATGGTCGAAAACTCCGCGATACTGGCCGCGTAAATCATGGCACGGCTCTTCAATGCATAGGCAGCCCACTTCGTGGGTTTTCCAAACTCGTCCGAACTACAGCTCGCGGGAAGAACGTCAGTGATCGCATCCATTTCTGTAGCAATAAAGTCATAAATATCTGCTTCAGGATCACGTGGCACATTTAGCTCTTCCGCCGGCTGGTCTATACTCTGGGGTTCGGTGATCAATGGAACACCACCATAGCGTTTTACCAGTTCAAAATACATGAAAGCCCTCAGAAAGCGTGCTTCAGCCATCTTTTGAGCGATAGTCTCCTGATCGAAAGTAGCTTCTTCGAGTATCTCCAGGATCTCATTGGTGGAACGTATATTATCATACGGCCAGTAATCAAGCAGTTCGTGCGCCCCGTTCTCATCCATGATTTGCATGGCTACCTTATAGGGATCCTGCCATCCTGCAAATACATTGTATTCACCCCCACAGACACCGAGTGTTGCCATGTTTTGAATAGGTGCCCCTGTCTGCCAGCGTACCTCATCGTATATTTTTGTCAGGAATGCATCTACCAGGGCCGGGTCAGCCTTCACGGCTTCTTCGGGAATGATATTTGTGGGTTGGACATCCAGTATTCGCTCACATCCGAGGAGTATCAGGAATGCTGCTATAATACATATATATCGTTTCATAATGTAACTCCTTTCTTTTTTTATAATTATAGTGTAAGCCTGACGCCGAATGAAATGGTCTTAACCGGGGGATAATCCTTTCCATCCTGTGCCACGATTTCAGGATCAAAGGAATCCTTCCAGATGCCAAGATTGCTCAGTGTCCAGAGATTTGTCCCTGAAACATAAACTACAAATTCCTTTACACCGACACGGTCAAGCATGGTTTTCGGGAAACTGTAAGATACATTCAGGTTCTTCAAACGGATATACCTTGTATCATAGGTCCAGAAATCGGAACTTTCCAGATTATTCTGGGATCTGCCAGTCTGGGTAACCGGGGGTAATTCAAAGTCATCCGGATTGGTAATGACACCCTCTTCAACAATTGCCCTGTAATCATAATGTTGTTGCAAGGGAATGGATTCATTGGAAAATGCTCCCGCGGCAGAACCACTGAAATTCACTACATAGTTCGCGGCCCCCTGCCATAGCATCCTTAATTGCAATCCTTTATAGCTGATACCCATATCCATACTGTACATGGTATTTGGGAGACCCGATGCACCGGTTACCACCTCGTCGCGCCAGTCAATCTGGCTATCGCCATTCACATCCTTGTAAATAAGGTCTCCTGGATTAAGGGTTGTATTGCCTGTCAGGTCCTGATCTACAGGATGGCTGTCTATTTCATCCTGACTCATGAAGAATCCTTCCGTTAAATATCCCCACCGACGGTCATCCCAGTTGCCTTCCAGAACATACCTCTTGTTCCATTCGGGATCGTCGGATACATCTTCCTCCCATTCAACATATTTGCCTCTTGACCAGGAGAATATGGGTGAGATATCATAGGAAAAATTCCCGATTTTGTTCCTGTGTCTCAACAGGACCTCGAAACCCCTGTTATCCCTCTTATTGAGGTTTGTTTTTGGAAGGGTGGCCCCGAATGTAGATGGTACTGCCTCGGTTGGTGTCGCGAGAATGTCTTCTCTCAACCTGTAAAATCCATCCACTTCAAAACCCAGCAAGCCATTCCATAAAGTACCATCAAGACCGATGTCATAGATTTTCATGGTCTCCCATGTAATATTCGGATTGGATAGACCGGCAGAAGCGATGATGGGAGCCGGTGTGGACCCGAAAATATAAAAATCGGTTGAGATCGTATATCCCGAGAGATAGTCAAAGGATGATACTGCGTCATTGCCCAGGATTCCGTAGGAGGCCCTTAACTTCAGGTTATTGACAGCAGAGAGATTATCTCTGATAAAAGACTCCTCGGACAGTCTCCATCCGGCACTGACACTCGGGAAGTATCCCCAACGTCCATCAGGAGGATATTCTGCTGAAGCATCTGCACGCATGGCAAATTCCAAGAGGTATTTACCCATGTAATCATAATTAACCCGCCCGATGAAACTTGTTCGGGCGGTTTGAGTAGTGCCCACGTCACCATCCGTTTCAAGGTTTTCGGCATTGTCCTTGCCTTCCTCTGACGCATAGATCAGGTAAGGTGCTGTAAAGGATAGGATATCCTTCCGGTTTCCTTGCAGGCTGGTCCATTTATACGTGCGTGTTTCACTGATCAGCATACCGCGAACATGGTGATCGCCGAATCGTCTGTCATACTCAAGACTGAACAGGGGAAGCAGTTCAGTGCTCTTGGAACTGTACACTTTCATTTTGTTTGTTCCGCTTGTCCCCTGGTTGATCCATAAACCATCAGGTGTTGATTCGGTCGGATCATACTCCCAAACGCCAAAAGGTTGGGTCACCGATTTATTCCAGAGGGCCACCTCCTCGTACGAGAGCCTTGCCTTGGCCGATAAGCCTTGAACCCAGGGAAGGGAATACTTCAGTTCAACAGCCCCCTGCAATGACCGGTTCTCATTAAGAATAGTCCCGGAGAAATCCTTAAATGTCTGATAATAAGGGGTTCTTTGAAGGAATCCTGAATAGGTGGCCCTGTCGGGATCCGCTTCATGTGTAACCGGATACACCGGCTTGGCTGTCTGCAGGGAATTATACATGTTCACGGGATCAAAATTGGCTTTATCCAGTGTTCCCTTCCGGTAGGAAAAATCTACGGAGGCAGAAAGATGGTCAGTGATATTGGCATCTAAATTTGAACGGACATTGATCCTTCCGTAATCATAATCTCCAGATTTAAAATTACTCTCCTGGTCGGTGATCCCGGCTGATATGTAATATGTGATCTTCTCATTTCCACCTGATGCGCTGAGGTTATGCTGCTGCTGAGGTGTCCAGTCCCGGTATAATGCCTCTGACCAGTCATATCCTTTGTAATCACTCCCGTCCAATGTGTTGGTCAATGTATTATCGGCCGGGTCATAATGCACAAAAAGAGGGGAGTAATCATCCGGGTTCAGACCTGATTCATTGAGCAGTTCAGCCCATTGAAGTGCACCTACCCTGTCGGGAAGGAAGGTAGGTTGAGCAAATGAGACCGTACCGTTATAACTGATCGTCGAAGCAGTCTTACTTCCCCGTTTGGTGGAAACAAGGATTACCCCGTTCCCAGCCTTTGCACCATAGACGGCTGCAGAAGCATCTTTCAGGACACTGATCGATTCAATGTCGTTCGGATCAATGCTACCCAGTGTTCCCTGCACCCCGTCGATTAAAACATAGGGTGATCCGAATCCCCGGATTTGCAGGGTTGTTCCATCTGCACCCGGAAGACCACTGGCCTGCCTTGTGAGTAATCCGGAGATTTGTCCCTGCAAAAGTTCAGTGGTATTGGCCGCAGGACGCAAAACAAGGTCCTCTGAAGTAACAGAACTGACAGCCCCCGACAGTGTCTGTTTTTTCTGTGATCCGTAACCGACCACTACGACTTCTTCCAGACCTACCACATCCTCCAGCAAAGTAATATCGATGCGTGTCTGGTTCCCAACGGTCACCTCCTGGGAAATGTAGCCTAAAAATGAAAAAGCCAGTATGGCGTTTTCATCTGGAACAGCAATGGTGTAATTACCTTCCAAATCGGTAATGGTTCCGGTGGTAGTCCCCCTTAGTACAATGGACACTCCGGGCATGGGATCACCAGAAGCCTCGCTAATTACACCTGCGACAGTCAGTCCCTGAGCATTCGCCACAAGAAACTGGGCAGAAAGCAGGAAAACTGCCAGGCAAAACTTTAGAAATTTTTTCATAGGTTAAAATTTTGGTTCAATTAATAGAAGAATTGATGATATTAATAGGTGTCTGATAGTGTTTTATTAATAGTTTTTTAAAATGATTAAAATGATCATAATTACTGCTGCAATAGAGAGCAATGAGAGAACAACGATGATGCAGTTAAACAGAATTTTTTTTCTTTTATATTTCATACACCTCAAAATTACCGAGGTTGCTTTAATCCAATGGAACCAAATATTTTCAATGATGAAAGGGATTTGCTGAAAATGAACACTCTTAGCTCAGATTGGGATAAAAATTCAGCAGTATAGATTCTTATACAATTGATATATTGTTAAAAATCAATAAAATATGACTTATGAAAGAATGTGAATTCCTGGAAAAATGAAGGATTGTATCAGCGGGCATTAATTCCCCTGGCTGGCGATATAACTGCCAGGTGATTTCCTGTACACTTTCCGGAAACATTTGGAAAAGTAGGAATGGTTGGAAAATCCTACTTCCACCATCACTTCAGCCACCGTAAATTTCCGGGTTTTCAACAATTGCGCTGCTCTTTTTATCCTGATGTCCTTGATTAATTCATTCAGGGTGCCTCCTGTCATATGTTTGATCTTCCGGTATAAGAAAGAATGTGTGAAACCGGTGGCCTGACAGATGTTCTTAACACTTAATTCGGGATCAGAAATATGACTTTCAATCAATGTGATTAACTGCTTGAGAATTTTCTCATCACCTGAGGTGATTTCAATTTCGGCAGGATTCAGAATGGTCTGCATTCTGGCATATTCCACAAGTAATTCCTTCCTGGTAAATAAATTCTCAATGAGTGCCCCCAGGTATTTGATATCAAATGGTTTGGTCAGATATGCATCGGCTCCGCTCTTCATTCCTTCGATCTGGTCATCGTTAAATGTTCGTGCTGAAAGCAGGATGACTGGAATATGACTGGTTCTCGGATTATCCTTGATAGTTTTGCTGAAGGCATATCCATCCATCTCCGGCATCATCACATCACTTACAATGAGGTCAGGGTTTTGCCGTTCAACCAGCTGCAATGCAATCTTTCCGTTTTCTGCCGCCACATATTCATACTTCCCGCCTAAACTGGTTCTGATAAAATTAATTATTTCAGGATCATCCTCCACAAGTAAAATCAGGGGGCGATCCGGGTATGCCTGTTGAGCCCCGGATTCTACAATGGCATGATCATCATCTGAGTCAGCAGTGGCAGGTTCATCTGTCCATCTGATATCCGGTACTTGTACCTGCCACCGGTTCACCCATTTTTATGGGTATCCTGATATCAAAGACAGATCCCTCACCAGGAGAACTTTCGACTGAAATGCTACCGGAGTGCATCTCAACATATTCCTTGACCAGGGTAAGACCAATGCCTGATCCTTTAACCATTCCTTTCCCATCCTCTCTTTGATAAAAGCGGTCAAAGATCCTGCTTTGATCCTGCTTTGAGATGCCGATTCCGGAGTCTGTAACCCTGATACTAATTGACCCTGAAGGAAAATTCTCAGCTTCTTCTGTATGAACATTTACCGCAAGGGATATTTTTCCACCCCCCGGAGTAAAGTTGAAAGCATTCGACAGGAGGTTGTAGAGAACTGTTTCCATTTGGCCGGAATCGAAGGTGGTCAGCAGTTCATTTGTATCGGAGTGAAAAGAATATTCAATACATTTCCTCTCTGCCCGGCGTGAAAACAGGTCGTATATCTGGAAACAAAATCCAATGATTTCATGATTTTCCTCCTGTAACTGAACACTGCCAACCTCCAATTTTCTGAAATCTATGAACTGATTCACCAGCCTGAGCAATCGTTGTGCATTTTTTGAGATCAATTCAAGCAGTTTTCTATTTTCCCTGTCGATCGCATCCTTCTCAAGTATCTCATTTGCAGGTCCTAAAATTAAGCTTAACGGTGTTCGGAATTCATGGGAAATATTTGTAAAAAACCGTTGTTTGAGCTGGGCCAGTTTTTCGTTCTGATCTTTCTCTGTTCTTATATTCTGAAGCCTGTCCAGCCATCTAATCTTCATTTGGAAAATGTATATGATCAGGCTCACAAGAACCAGTAAGACTAAAATGTAAATCAGAATAAATCCAGTACTTGCCCAAGGCGGAGGTTTGATCTTCATGGTCAGTGCAGCCTCATTTTGACTCCAGACACCATCATTATTTGTTCCCCGCAACAAAAGCGTGTATTTACCTGAAGGCAGATTTGAGTAGACTGCAAAATTTTGATCTCCGGAAGTATATAGCCATTCAGGATCAAAACCCTCAAGCCTGTATGCAAAAATATTTGCAGAGGGATCTCCATAGTGCAGGGAAGCAAAACTGAACATCAGGGATCTCTGGTTGTAATCCAGGGTGATCTCTTTTTCAAAGGCTATGGAATTCTCAATGATCATGTTGCCATTTATCTCCCTTCCCGGAATGACCCTCTCATTCTGAATAAAAAGTTCACCGATGACGATTTCAGGCTGGTAATCACTTTTTGTAATTCTATCGGGATCAAAGGCAATGAAACCATCATGCCCGGAAAAAACAAGGTCTCCGTTCTTCGTCTTGCAGCAACCCCAGGGTAAAAATCCCTGTATTGGAATATCTTTTCCGATAGGATAAACCTCGAATTGACGGTCTGCAATTGCATACTTAATTAAACTGGTCACGGAGCTGCACCAGATATTTCCATGGTTATCTTCAAGAATGCTGATAATGTTTAAATTCCTACCTGACTTAATAGGGTGGAAAAGTGCCTGGTCATCATGAATGACATACTCTATCAAACCATTTCCTGTACCCAGCCAGAGTGATCCTTTGTTTGAATAGTGCATGGAATATACATTCCGCCCATGTAATAACTCTTTTAGGGCCTGAACCGTTGTCATCTGATGGGTGAGTAAATCCATGCGATACAATTCACTGTTTACACACATCCACAACGCCTTTGGGCCGCTGACAAAACCGCCCGTGCTTAATGTATTAACCTGTTTAAAATGGATGCTGTTGATATCGCTTAAATCCCCTATAGCATTATGCAATCCGCCATCCCAGGTGCTGACCCATAAAGTACCGTCTTGAGCCCTGACCAGGCTGTTTGTGAACTGAGATTTCAGTCCGATACCCGGACCAAAGTTGGCAGGAAAAGAATACATACGGGACCGTCCCGGATCCCAGGCATTGATGCCCTTGTTTGTCGCGATCCATAACTTCTCAAATTCATCAATATACAAATCCAGGGTTTTGGCGGCCAGCAAACTTAATGGGTCATTGGGCTGATGCCTGAATGTTCTTGTTATCCCCATTGAGGTTGAATACCTGATCACACCCTGCTGGGTGGCAAGCCAGTAACCATCTGATTCATCAGGAATAATATCATTGATCTGGATCCCGACGGATCGCCCTTCTAATTCATCACTAACCCTGTAATAGACGAAGGCTTTCTGTTTTTTATCAAAAAGGCTGACCCCGTTGTCGGTGGCAAACCAGATAATCCCGGCACGATCTTCATAAATGGACCAGATCTTATTGTTTGACAGGGAGCTGGGATCTGTCGGATTATGATAAAAAGTCTCACTTCTGCCGTTTTTTATATCAAAAAGATTCAGGCCGAAATCTGTGCCCAACCAGATCCTGTTGGAATCAGCCTGGTAAATGGCCGCAATTTTATCATTGCTCAGGTTTATCCCGCTGCTTTTTCTGTATAATTTACATTCTTCTGTATGCCTGTTTAAAAGGCACAATCCCGTTTCAGTACCTATCCAGAGCAAAGAATCAGAATGAATATCCCGGGGGGAGATAGCAAGAATGAGATTATTCTGGATAGGGTGTTCATAGTCTCCTCTCAGATCAAATATTTTAAATTCATTTGAATTTTCTTTCAGCATGTTCAGTTTATCCAGTGTTCCCACCCAGAGGTTCCCGGACCGGTCTTCATAAATCGAACGAACCTGGTTATGACTGAGGTTACTGTTGGAAGTATTAAACACGGTATAATCAAGCGTGGACTCATCAAAATGCAATAGTCCATTTTGAGTACCGACCCATAATCCCTGTTTATGGGACTCAGCGATCGTCCGGATGTCATAATAAGGTCCAAGGTCTATTCTGGTAATCTCAAATGTTTTTATATCGATATAGCATAGCCCTCCCCTGGTTCCTACCCAGATCCTGTCCTCTCCCGGATTGTTTAACAAAAAACTAACCTCGTTGGCGGGTATTGAGCCGGGATCTGATGCATCGTATTTAAATGAAGTTATGTTTTTCCCGTCGAAGCGGTCCAATCCATTATCTGCACCCAGCCAAATAAATCCGAATCTGTCCTGGGTAATAATCCGTGTCCGGTAGAATGAAAGCCCATCCTTGACTGTGATATTTTTAAAACGGTACTTCTGATACGGTTGACTGGTGATGGCATTCTCTTTAGCATTCAGTTCATCACCAGGTTGGCCAGCCACCATGTTCCCTGCTCCTGAAATCACATTCAGGACTAAAAACAGGTTGATTATCAGGACCCTTACTCTCATAAGGTCATTATATATGTTTACCGCCTATCCTGGAAATAGTAAATTTAATACCTTTTCAAATAACTTTTACATAAATCCAGAAATCCTGAAACTTTCACACTGATGCACAGGGTTCTTTATACTGAACCTGGATTAGAAATAGACGCTTTTGTGTTTTGCTACAAACATTCCCCTTGTACAATCCTGTTATTCAAGGTGTCGGCAATATACAGTATGCCGTTTTTGCCTACTGCAATGGCTTGTGGGTCTTTAAACCTGGCTTCTTCGCCAATCCCATTCTTTTTGTTTTCCTCGAGGTATTTACCACCTATGGTTGTAACCATCCCCTTTTTGTCGATTTTTCGGATCAGGTCGGCTTCGGTATCGGCCACATAAATAATTCCATCCGGAGTTACATCTATCCCAACCGGTTTATGGAACAGCGCTTTTTTCCCGCTTCCATCCACATGGCCAGCCTTGCCTGCAATTCCGGCAATGGTTGTAACTTTACCTTTGGGGCTTATTTTGCGGATGGTACAGTTTCCTGATGGTTCTCCGTCGTAATCGGAATCGGCTACATAGATGTTATCTTTTCCGTCGATGGCAATTCCAAGCGGTTTGTTAAAACGGGCTTTGGCACCCAAACCATCTTCACTACCGGGTTCGCCAGCTTTTCCGGCATAAGTACTGACTACTCCATCGCTTGAAATCTTTCGAATGGTAAAGTTGTACGAATCGGCAACAAACAAATCTCCCTTGCTGTTTACTGCAATATCTTCAGGGAAATAAAAGGTAGATTCCGATGCCAAACCATTTTTAGCCCCCTGGACTCCGGGGATGCCAGCATGGGTAGAAACAACACCTTCGGGAGTAATTTTCCGGACCGTACAGTTTTTCATGTCGGTAACATACACGTTTAAATCGTTGTCAACAGCAATTCCATGCGGACGGTTAAAGCGGGCTTCCAGGCCTGTTCCATCATCTGCTCCCAACTCCATCTCTTTACCGGCGAGGGTAGTCACTATTCCATCAGATGAAATTTTTCGAACAATACTTGAGCGGTATTCTGTAATGTACAGGTTCCCGTATTTGTCGATGGCGATTCCTTCCGGCGAACGCAGTTTTGCAGTTTCCACCGGTCCATCCACATGTCCGGCACCACTGTTTCCTGCAAGCGTTTCAAAACGATAGACGCCAGTGTGTTTTACACCCGAACAACCAAAAAACAGGAAGATCCATGCACATACAAAAGAAATATGATACGCTCCATTTTTCATCCTACATCTTTTTACAAAACTATTGTTGCCTGCAAATTGCTATCTTCCTGGATATTAAAAACAGCGGTATATTTATAATTTAATAACCCGGACAAATTTAATCATTGCATCGCCTTCCAGGGCTTTAATTTCAAAGTCGAAATCCATGTTTTTTGCATTAAATTCCGCATCGTCGAGGAACCAGGTTACGGTACGTACTGTCCCATTTCCCCAGCAACTTATCTCTTTCGACTTTTCGCCATTGTTGTATACCAGTGCCCAGCGGGCTTTGCCAGTATCGTGATAGGTGATTTTAACGGCAATTTTATGTGGCCCACCGGTCAGAAAACGGTCGTCAACAGCAAATCCAATGGACGCATTTCCTCTTTGCAGATCAGTTTTCCGAGCGGTATAATCGTATTTATGATCGGGGTGGTAAAACACCATGTTGTCGGGGATGTACACTTTTTCGGTGGCTGCTGCAATATATCCCGGTTTGTCACGCTGGCACAACCATCGTTCAAAATTTTTCACCGTTAAAGGTTCCCCATTTTCGTTCATCACACTTTCGCGCAGATAGCACCAAATATCGGGGGTGTTTTCAACATTTCGCCCCAGTTCGAGCTTGGTAAAGTATGCCAGTTTCTGGTCCATCATGGCATAATCAAGCCAAAAAAAGTTACGGCGCATTTGCAAAATACGCAGCATGGTTTCGCGGTAACGGTGGGCAAAAGTTTCCCATGGACCAAAGCGGGGAATAACCACATCGGCAAATTCTTCATTCTCATCGCCAAACGCACGGTTCTCGGCAATGGGCGGAATCGACTCGTCAACCGTCATGTAGCCGTTTTTATCAACCACCTGCCCCAGCATTGGATTATTGGCACTTTGCATCACCATATCAACAAAACCGTTGCGCTGCCCCATTCCCAGCTCGTAGGCAAATTCCAGTTCTTCCTTTTTCTGGCTTGGGCAGGCCAATTTGTATTCAACGTCTTTAAAAGCCTTTGCCCAGGCGATGTAACGTTCTCGCATTTTCTCTTTATCACCGGGTTTTTCCGGCCGGTTAAGTCCTTCGCCTTCCTCGCCCCTGGAGCCCGATGCAAAATGCAAATAGCTGGTAAAAACCAGGTCCATTTGCGGAATGCCACTTTTACCAAAAGCTTCTACAAATCTTAGGTATCGAGAATGGTAATCTTCATCAAAAACATCAAGGTTATGAATCTGGAATGGTGTTTTGATGTTATAACGTGGCCGTCCCGGTAGTTTTTCAATATCATAATTTTCGAGCCAGCGCGGTGCTGAATTGTTATGAATTTTTTGTTGTACGAGCCAGTTGGGCGGGTAATCGGCATTCTCATGATTCGGGTAATCAGTAATATCCCAAACCGATGCCCGGATATGGAGGATAATGCCGTCCCACTCTTTGCCTGCTTCTTTTATTCTATGAATCAGTGGGTTAAAATCGAAGCGACCTTCTTCGGGCTCCAATTCCCTCCAGGTGCTTCTGATTTGAATCAATTCTTTGCCGGGCAAATCCCACCGTTTTCCATCCACGCTGGGCCAGGGCATCGTAGTACCTGAATATTCGATGGCTTCAATTCCTGGTGGCAAAGACCAATCCCAGCCTTCAATGATATGAAAGCCGGTACGCCAGGGCATCGGCTCAACCGGTAACCGGTCATTTTTTTGTTTTTGCTGAGCCTGAATGCAAAGCACGCTAAAAAATAGCATTGCGATGATCAGGATTGACTTGTGCTTCACCATTCTTATTGTATTAAAATATGTTCCTGCCACTTGTATCCTTCCGGGACTTCTTCTTTTAAAGCCTGGCCATAATCAACCCCAATTGCTTCCAGATAAGGGTATTTCCCTTTTACTTTTTCGTAGAAATCATCGAAAGGCAAACGTTTTGCGGTACTCCACATTTGCTCCGAAAGGGCATAAATTCGCGGGAACACAAAACGGTCGTTCATGTATTCCTGCATGTTATAATCGCACCATTGACAGGTCCCAATCCCGAGGTATAATTCATCGGGATCTTCAATATCAGATGGATTTTCGTTGTACACTTTACGTAAATCGAATGTCCGGTTTTCCAAACAACGCGACCAGGGGGTAACCGGAAAAAACAGGTAGGTGTAATAATTGGTCGAACCAATGACCGGGAAGCCGTATTTTTTTGCCTGCCGCAATCCCAGGTCTTTGGTTGCGCGGTATTTCCACCATTGAATAACCGTGTTGTCGGGCAGTTTCACGCCATCTTCTTCTACCACGTCGTCCCAAAAAATCACTTTTTTCCCTTTTTCTTTCAGGTACAGCGCCAATCGTTTTGAAAAATACAATTGCAGGTCGTGTTCATTTTTCAGTCCCTCTTTTTTTATTCGAGCCTGGCAGTCGGGGCATTCTTCCCAGTGTTCTTTTGGTGCTTCATCTCCTCCCAGGTGAATGTAATCGCTCTCAAAAAGGGTGCAGACTTCATCCAGCACATTTTCGATGAAGGTGTACGTTTCTTCCCTCCCGCCACAAAAAATTACGGGTGAATGGCCTTTGTCCAACCTTACCGGTTTTTCTTTTTTGCAGGTCATTTCGGGGTAGGCATAGAGGGCTGCATTGGAGTGGCCCGGCAAATCGATTTCGGGAACCACCTCAATGTTTAATTCCTTTGCATAGGCAACAATTTCGCGTATTTCGTCCTGGGTATAAAAACCGTCCTGTTCGGGCCAGGGGCCCACTTTTGAACCGATTGATGTCAGCTTCGGATATTTTTTTATTTCAATACGCCAACCATCGTGCTCGGTTAAATGCCAGTGAAAAATATTCATTTTCAGCATGGCCATGTGGTTCAGGTATGTCTTCAGGTATTTTAGAGAGTGGTATTGCCGCCCCGAATCGAACATAAAACTACGCCACTTGTGCTTTGGAATATCGGTTATTTCGAGGCACGGGTAGTGTATGACCCCAAAATCTTTGTACTCATAGGTTAATTGAACCAGAGAAGTAATTCCATATAAGATACCAGCCGGTTTGCTGGCGCGTATTTCAATAAATTCAGGATTGATTTCCAGTTCGTAGCCCTCGTCGCCAAGTGTTGAATTTTCAGAAAGTGACAAACGAACCTGAGCCGCTTCTGAAGAATAGACCACTTTGCCGTTTAGTTTTGTGGCATCGTTGATTTTATCAATGAAATAAGCGGCTTTTTTTTCGAGCAGGGGAGTGCAACTTACTTTGTATGCACTTCGCATGGCGAACATACCGTTATTTACTTTTAGCCTGGTGGGTGTTGGTAATATGTTTTGTGCCGATATGATTGATGAAATATGGAAAAGCGCAAATATTGCGGTTAAAAATATGTTGGGTTTGAGATTTCTCATGGTAATTTTATTTTTTTGATATTCTGTATAAACCAGCGCCATGGGTAATAATGGGTGCTGAAAATCCTCCTGTGAAAGTTCCCAAATCTTTTCTCGCCCACAAATCGCGTACATGATAGGCGGTATTCTTTTCGAGGCCAATTTGGTCCCAGGTAATTCCAATGGTTACAGGACGAAAGGTTTCCCACATATTAAAAAATGCTACGAATTTATCGTCAGAAATCCTGTCATCCGAGGCGTAAATCACTTTCGCGTTGCGCAATAGGATCCTCTTTGCATTTTCACCTGCCTGGTTCACCTGAACGGTTTCTTCGTTGGTAAGCAATTCGTATGTTAATGGGTCCGTTTCCGGTAAGTATCCACCAATCATAAGCGGGCTTTGGGTAATATACCACAATGATAAAAGTGTATGAAGCTCATCTTTGGTGAAATTTGAAATACGTGCTTCGGGCCCCTTGTAAGAAATTCCAATTCCAATTTTCCCAACCGGAAGCATGTCCAGGTCGGGCCAGAAACCATTTCCCCGGTAATTTTCATAGTTAGCTGCATGACCGAGGGCTTCTTTGAGCATTTGCCACACGTCCCAGTAATCGTGCCCTGTGCGGGCGAGGTGGCAATTTTCTTTCAGGGTTTCCCAGGGAATATGTGCAGGTACCACACTCAAAACAATGTCTCTGCCCGAAAGCCTTGCAGCTTTGCTCATAGCCAGGAATTCGGCTTCATTGATCATGTCATCGGCTTTCACGTAATCGACGCCCCATTCAGCAAAAAGCTTAAACACCGAATTGTAATATTCCTGGCCCCCCGGTTTGGTCATGTCGACGCCATAGAACCCATCGTACCAATCGCAACCTTTATCGGGCCGGGCAATTTCTCCGGCAAAATTTTTAGTACCTGAAATTGGCAGGTTCTTTTTTGCAGATTCCCACGGAATTCCGCGTAGTAAATGGAGGCCAAATTTTAATCCTTTACCGTGGATATAATCGGCAAGTGGCTTCATTCCAAAACCTCCTTTCGATGAGGGATATTTTGTGGTGTCAGGAATCAAACGTCCGAACGTATCCAAATGATAGGTAGGTTCCTTCGAAATCTCGTCGTGTACGAAAGCTTCGAAACTGCTTGATGCTGAATCGGCAAACCATCCCTGGTCGATAACGATGTATTCGTATCCAAGATGTTTCAGGTGTTTGTCCATGTAGTCGGCACAGGCTTTTACCTGTTCTTCGGAAGCTGTCCATCCAAGGCAATCCCACGAATTCCAGCCCATTGGTGGCGTTTCTGCCAATTTTTTATTCAATGGTGGGATGTTTGCAATTTCTGTTATTTCGGCGCTATTCTTTTGATTTGAACAAGCCCAAATACAGAAGGGGAAAATTAAAAGAAATAAAAACCTTCTCATACTGAATCCTTTAACAGGGTGTAATTATTGTAACTGTTTAGCTGGTTCTTAAAAGTAAAGAAAATCCGGGGTTATCAACAGTTGGTGAACCGATTTGTCTTCCGATCAAGTCAAGTGGCCCAGAGTTTTTAAGACTTGATCCCGAAGTGAAGCAATAGCGCTGCTGAGGTAGTTTATTACCGGTCTTTCCACATTCAAAGAAAGACCTGCTAAAAAGGGTGTTTAGATTGAAATTCGATGGTAGTACGGAAGCATTTGTCGGAGAATTGTCCAGGATACATGATGGAAGATTTGAAAGGAAATGTTTCATGGTACGATCCAACTGATTAGATGTGCGCAGGTTTCTTTATACTGAACCTAAATAGGGGCTATTTTAATGGCCTTCAGGGGATGTGGGTGAAGATTCAGGGAAATTTCGATATTTTTGGGATGACCGGGAAACCCAAAAAACCAACAAAATGGATTTCAGCAAGAGTGCCCTGAAGAAACTTACCGTTACCATCATCCGCGTGGCCATCGGGTGGCATTTCCTTTACGAAGGGATCTCAAAGCTATTTATTGAGAACTGGTCCTCACAGCCCTACCTGGCGAATGCCACCGGATTCCTGTCCGGGTTTTACCACTGGCTGGCCGGTGGAGAGGGCCTGGTCAACGTGGTGGATTTCATGAATGTCTACGGCCTGATCCTCATCGGACTGGCCCTTTTCCTGGGGATCTTTATCCGGATCGCATCTGTGGCGGGGATCATCCTGCTGGTGCTTTATTATTTCGCCTACCCGCCCTTTGGTACCTCCCTGTTCGGATCCCCCGAGGGCCATTTCTATATTGTGAACCGGAATTTCATCGAAGTAGTGCTGCTGCTCTGGTTTGTTTTGGGAAGTCAGCCGGGCTACGGTATCACTCTCCTGTTAAAGTCACGCCGCGGGGCACCGGAAACCGGACCAGGATCCGGGGCAGAATCCGTTGGCACCGATCCTTCCCCGCTGAATTCACGCCGGGAGGCCCTGAAGAACCTGGCCACCCTTCCTCTCCTGGGGGCCATGGGCTGGGGTGCATTCCGCCACAGCAAAAAACAGGTGGATGTGATGTCTGGGGCAACCATCCAGCTCAATTTCTCCTCCCTGGAAGAGCTGAAGGGAGAGCTTCCCAAGGGAAAGATCGGACCCCATGAACTCAGCCGGCTGGTGGCAGGGGGAAACCTGGTGGGGGGATGGGCCCATTCGCGGGACCTGAAATATGTGCATACACTCTTTAAGGCGTATAACACAGAAAAGAAGGTCTATGAAACCCTGATGCTGGCTGAAAAGGCCGGGATCAATGCCATCAACATCGGGTTCCCCACCAATGCGCTGCTGGCCAAGTATAAAAAAGCAACAGGCAGCACGATCAAGGTCATCTCCCAGATCCACCCTGATATGGAGAAGAAGGATTATTTCGTCAACATTGACAAAGCCATCGATTTCGGGGTGGATATTGTCCAGATCCAGGGGAACCAGGTGGACTGGCTGGTAAGGGACAACAGGATCGATGTGGTGGAGAAGATGATGGACCATATCCGCAAACAGGGCTACACGGCCGGACTGGCTTCACATACGGTGGATGCCCTTATTGCCTGCGAGGAGGCGGGGATCATTCCCGACTACTACATGAAGACCATGCACCACGACAACTACTGGTCGGCCCATCCCAGGGAGAACCGGGTCGCATTCGAAGTGGACGGGAAAAAGCACCTGGACCACAACAAATTCCACGACAATTGCTTCTGCCTGTTCCCCGACCGGACCGTGGAATTCGTCAACCGGGCTAACGTGCCGGTGATGGGATTCAAGGTGCTGGCCGCCGGGGCCATCGATCCCGAGGATGGATTCAACTGGGCCTTTTCCAACGGGGCCGACTTCATCTGCGTGGGCATGTTCGACTTCCAGATCGTGGATGATGTGAACACCACCATCAAGGTCCTCAACAACCTCTCCAGCCGGCAGAGGGATTGGTACGGGTAGCAGGTGGGATCATGCACGAGATGTCCATTGCCATGAGTATTGTTGACCTTGCTACCGGGCAGGCACAAAAAGAGATGGCCCGGAAGGTTGTGGAGGTCGAACTGGACATCGGGACCATCTCTGGCATCGAGATCCGGGCCCTGGAATTTGCCCTGGAGATTGCTGTAAAGGATACCATGCTTGAGAAGGCCAGGATCAGGATCAACCAGATCGAAGCTGTTTCCGAGTGCCTGGAGTGCGGGAATGTCTTTGATCCGGGTGAACACTTCAGCCGGTGCCCCGGGTGCAATGCCTTGCATACCAGGTTTATCAAAGGCAGGGAGATGCAGGTGAGATCCCTGTTGATCGAATGAAAGCATTTCTGATGAGAAGAATATTGACCGGACTGGTTATCCTGGTCCTGCTGGGCTGCAGGCAATGCACGGACGATAGAGGATCAGCGTACCACCAAAAGCCATTTGTCACTGAGGTTGGGATCATTTCAGGGGACCTGATCTTTGTAGCCATCCAGGCTGGGGAGATGAAGCCATCCCAACTGGTGAATTACATGGAGATGCCCGGTGATTCGGTGGTAGAAAAGCGGAACCCCAATGATGAGGTGATTGAAAGGATGCTCTACCGGGAAGGCAAACCGGTGGGTTGGATCATCGGGAAGGAGCAGGAGCTATTAAGGGTTGGTCAGCAGTTCATGGGGGCACCACTGGAGGTGGAATTTGCCGATGATCCTTTGAATTACCAGGTCATCCCTGGTACCGATGGAACACCGGGGAGCGGGTTTACACCTGTTGAGGTGTTCCGTAAAAGTAAGCCAAACAACTGGCTGGAACCCTCCAGGGAGTTCTGTATTGAGCACAGGATCTACCTGAAACTACCCGAACCCATGGTCCCGGGAACGGAATACACCATACAGCTGGGCAGGCTGAACACCGAAACCAGCCAGGAGAAGCTGCTGTTTGATCCTGAAGAAACAGTGAATGAAGCCATTCATGTGTCGCACATTGGTCTCAGACCCGGGGATCCGGGGAAAAGGGCCTATCTGTCAGCATGGCTGGGAACCGGGGGAGCCGTGGAGTTTGAAAATGGCATGCCCTTTCACCTGGTGGACAGACAAACCGGGGAGAAGGTGTTTTCCGGAGTTGTACGGCTGGCCTTTGGAGCCGGTCAGGAGGAGCGGATGAAATACCCCAAAAGCTTCAGCAAGACCCATGTATACCACATGGATTTCGGCTCCTTTGACAGGGAAGGGGAGTATGTGGTCCAGGTGGAGGGGGTGGGAGTGAGCCGGCCATTTCCCATTTCGGACAAGGTGTGGCTGGGAGCCATGAGAACGGCCATGAAAGGATTTGTATCACATCCGCGCCAACATACCGCTCGGTCCACCCCACACTTCATATGTAAGACCGGCGGGGTACCTGCCCGGGGAGCATGTCACGGTCTATGAGTCAGCTGCACCCCTTATGAACACTGGTAACGGGCTCAATGCGCTTGGAACCGATCATGACAATTTCGGGAACCTGCTGGCCGGGAAAACAGGTAAGGTATTCCCCACGGGAACCGGGGGATATCATGATGCGGGTGATTGGGACCGGAGGATCCAGCATCTGTATGCCACACGGCTGCAACTGGAATTGTACGAACTGGCTACCAGATGCTACGATACGCTCTCCTGGAACATACCCGAATCGGGCAATGAAATTGCCCGACATGCTCGATGAGGCGTTGTTTAACCTTGATTTCTACAGACAGCTTCAGGACCCTGACGGAGGTGTCAGGGGGGGTATCGAAGCCTCCTCCCACCCGGTGGAGGGAGAGACCAGCTGGCAGGAGTCCCTCACCGTGCTGGTCTATGCCCCGGGGTGCTGGTCGAGCTTCTATTATGCAGGGGTGGCTGCAAGGTTCTCCTTTCTTGTGAGTGACCGCTTCCCCGGGCTTTCGAAGGCATACAGGGAATCGGCCCTGAAGGCCATGGAATGGGGGGAGGCAGCCTACCAGGAGTTGGGTCAGCGATCCAGACCAGCCATACAGGCCCGCAGAGGTGGCAGTGGAGCGCAACCTGGCAGCCCTGGAGTTGTACCGTCTTACGGGGCAACCGGAATGGAACGATATCTTAGAAGAGCAGAGCTGCCTGGTGGGGTACAGGGAGAAGTTGATGCCCGGTATAATTACCGATAACACCCATGAAATCAGCTACAACTGGGATTATCTGAAATTTTCGGTGGATGAATACGGAAGGCAGCGCGATGCAGTATTTCTCTATACCCTGCTGGACGATTCACTGGCACATCCCATGATGAAACAATATGCCGAAGTTCTGACCGTCCGTGATGCGGAGACCGCTCTGGAGTTCCAGGAAGGGAATGCCTTCAACCTTACCACATCCGATCCTGAACGCTCCCTGATGGTTACCTTCTTCCCGGTGCCAGGTAGCATTCAGCTGTGCAGGGGGCACTCTCTTACAGGGAGGGAGGATTACCTGGCGGCCATTGTGCGTTCCACCCAGTTTGGACTGGGGGCAAATCCCATGAACCTGGTATACATGTCCGGGATCAGTGAAAAGAGCGTAAAAAACCTGTTCCATATCGACAGCCGCCTTTCGGGGCAGTCTCTTCCTTCCGGATTGATCTCTTATGGACAGTTTGATCCTGCGGATCCCATTGCCGGCAGCATGGAGAATTTCATGTGGCCCTATACATGGTACCTGGAGAGTGTGACAACACCTGGTCCGCTTACCTGGCCGGTGTACGAGATGTTCTGCGATATCTATCGCTGGCCGCTCCAGACCGAATGGACCCCCATGCAGGACAATGGTCCAAACGCCTATGTATGGGGATACCTGGCCGGATTACAGGATCTCCATTAAAAATAAAAAGCATATCACCCTGCAATTTGACACAAAATTCCCCTTGTGTATTTCGTACATTTTTCGATCTTTGTCAGGTAATATGCAACCGATTGCGAATTTAATTGCACAATGCGCGTGAAGAAGGAAGTTACCATCTATGATATTGCCGCTGCCCTGAACCTATCTGCCTCCACGGTGAGCAGGGGACTGAGAAACCATCCTGCCATCAAGAAGGAGACGGTCCGCCGGATCCATGAAACTGCCCGGGCCCTGAATTACCAGCAGAACACCTTCGCCAGCAACCTCCGGATGAACAGGTCCAACACCATCGGCGTGATCCTTCCGAGGTTTGACAGTGTTTTCCTGGCATCGGTGGTATCGGGGATAGAGGAGTATTGCTCAAAGCGGAAGTATAACCTGCTGGTTTGCCAATCATTTGATTCAAACGAGATTGAAAGAAAAAACCTACAAACCCTTTATAACAGCAGGGTGGATGGGCTGCTGATCTCGCTGGCCCCCGAAACCGACAGGCTCGACCACCTGGATCTCTTTATGAAGAAGAAGATCCCCGTGGTGCAGTTTGACAGGGTGGTGGACCATGGGGGATACCCCTGTACAACCGTTGCCATTGATAACCGCAGGGCAGGCTATGATGCCACACAACACCTCATTTCACAGGGGTGCAGGCGGATCGCATACCTGGGTGAGAACAAGTCCTGTCCCATATTCGGTCAGCGGGCACAGGGATACCTGGATGCCCTGGCCGAGGTGGGCGTGGAGCCCGATGAAGAGCTGATCCTCACAGACCATCTGGATGAAGGCTCGGGGATGAGGGCCGCTGAGAAGATCCTGAAAATGAAGGAGCGCCCTGATGGGCTGTTTGCGGCCAATGATGTATCGGCGGTGGGTGTATTGTTCTCCCTGAAAAAGGCAGGGCTCGAAATACCGGCGGATATTGCCATCGTGGGATTCAACAACGGTCTGATATCAAGGGTGGTGGAGCCCGACCTCACCACCATGGATTACCCGGGGACCGAAATGGGTCGGATTGCGGCCAAAAGCCTGCTGGAAAAACTGAACGGTGACAACCATGTGGTGGAACAGTCCATTGTTCTCAAGCATGAACTGATCGTCAGGCATTCCTCCCTGAAGAGGGGCTGATAACCATTTTCCTTTCACTCAATTTGTTAAAAAGTCAGGATTTGTCGCTGATTTTTTAATTATCTTGGAACCTCTGAAAGCCATGAAAACAGCCATAGTAATGACCAGAAGATATTAAAACCTTGGAAATGAAGCCATACATACTCGCCGAATCGCATTGGGGAAGTGTGAAGGAGCAGGATTACCAGCTGGCTGTCCTGCCCTGGGGGGCCACAGAGGCCCACAATTTCCACCTGCCTTACGGGACCGACAATTATGAAACAGATGCCCTGGTCCGTGAAGCTGCCAGGCTGGCCTGGGAATCTGGTGCAAAGGTGGTGGTGCTACCAACCATCCCCATCGGGGTGAATACCGGGCAGACCGATATTTATATGACCCTGAACATGAATCCCGGCACCCAGCAGGCCATCCTGGAGGACCTGGTGGATAGCTTGCAGGGACACGGCATAAACAGGCTCATGGTGGTCAATGGTCATGGAGGCAACGATTTTAAGCAGATGCTCAGGGAGGTGGGACTGCAGTTCCCTGATATGCTCATGGCCACCTGCGACTGGTTCCGGTCGGTGGATAAAGCGTCCATCTTTGATCATCCGGGCGACCATGCCGATGAGATGGAGACCAGCCTGATGCTCTACGCCTGTCCTGACATGGTACTTTCCCTGGATCAAGCAGGCGAAGGCAGGGCCAGATCCTTCAGTGTGAAGGAACTCAACGAGCCATGGGCATGGATTGAGCGGAAATGGTCCATGACTACCTCCGACACCGGGATCGGCAATCCAAAAGAAGCCAGTGCAGGGAAAGGGGAGGCCTATTTCAATGCAGTGGTGGAAAAACTGGCGGGGCTCATGACAGGGCTGGCAGGTACAGACCCTGATGACCTCTATTCCGGATGATCCACAATCGTTTAAATTTAATACCATGACCCTCGACAGACGATCATTCCTCAAGACCGGCGTGGCAGGTTTCGGGAGCATCCTGCTGATGCCATCCTGCTTCAGGCAGGTGAATTCCTACCGCTTTTTCACCCCGGAGGAGGCGGAATGTATCATTGCACTCTGCGAACAGATCATCCCGGAGGATGAATCTGGCGGTGGGGCCACCGAAGCAGGTGTGATCAACTATATTGACAGGCAGCTGGTGGCGGTGTTTGATTATGACCAGGTGGTCTACCAGCAGGGTATTGCTGCCCTTCAGCAATCCTGCCTGGACCTGTACGGTAAAAGGTTCGAAGCGCTGGATCAGGGGATCCAGCTACAGATCCTGGAAATCCTTGAAGCAGGCGGACTACCCGGGGAACCATGGGGAGACCTGGATCCTGGCCGGTTCTTCTCACTGGTGATCAAACACACCATGCAGGGATTCTATGGTTCACCAAGGCATGGCGGGAATAAGAACTACATGAGCTACAAAATGATGGGACTTGATTTCCCGCTCCTTGTGGGTCGCAACCATTATGAACATTTAAGCTGAACGAAGATGGCAAACAAACATGTCAATGCGATCGTTGTGGGGGCAGGTGCCGGTGGAGGGGTGGTGGCCAAGGAACTGGCTACACAAGGTATTTCAGTGGTCCTTCTTGAGCGGGGTGGATGGCCCGGTTATGACAGGCACATCAATGACGAACTGATCTCCCAGCGCACCCAGGTACTGGGATCGGCATTCGGTCCGGACCACCGCAAGCATCCCCGGATCAGGATCAGCAGCGACGGATCCCGGCAGGTGATTACCCCCATATCGGGAGGCTACGGGCATAATGCTGCCTGCGTGGGATCAGGAACAGTCAGTTATGGCGCCATGGCATGGCGTTTCATGCCCGAAGATTTCAGAATGAAGTCCACTTACGGCCACGTGGAGGGATCCACGCTGGATGACTGGCCCATCTCATATGAAGAACTGGAGCCTTTTTACGAAAAGGCCGAATGGGAGATCGGCGTATCGGGCGACGACAGCCAGAATCCCTTTGCTGCCCCGCGCAACCTGCCCCACCCCATGCCCCCTTTCGAGAACAACAGCGAGGGCAAGGTATTGGCTGCTGCCGGCAAACGGCTGGGCCTGCATCCCTTCCCCATTCCCATGCTGCGAAATTCCGTTCCCTATAACGGTCGGCCAGCCTGTATCCGGAACCGGACCTGCGTGGGATTCGCCTGTCCGGTGGACGGAAAGAACGGGACCCACAATACAGTGATCCCCACAGCTACTGCCACCGGGAATTGCGAGGTGAGGGCCCACTGCCAGGTGGCTGAGATTATCAGTGAACCGTCGGGACGCGTCAAAGGGATCCGGTATTTTGACGCACAGGGGAAAGGACAGGAACAGACTGCCGACCTGGTTGTCCTTGCCGCCTCAGCCACCGAAACGGCAAGACTGATGCTCAACAGTCCCACCGACAGGTTCCCGAACGGGCTCGGGAACAACCATGACTGGGTGGGAAGAAACCTGCAGGGACATGCCTACACCGGGGCACAGGCCCTTTTTGATGATGAGATCACCGATTTTGCCGGACCGGGCGCCACCATTGGATTCTGCGATTTCAACCACCACCATGAAGGCATTGTGGGTGGCGGACTGTTATGCAATGAGTTCAATGCACTGCCCTACCTGTTCAGCGGGGTCCGGCCGCCGGATGCACCCCGCTGGGGAAAAGGGCACAAGGCTTATCAGATGAAAAATATAAAAAGGGCAGCCGGATTGCACGGCCCCGTGCAGGAGATCCCCAATTTCGCTGCACGGGTAACCATCGATCCGAAAGTGAAGGATCACTGGGGAATCCCGGTGCTGGCCCTTTCAGGCAGCAGGCACCCTTTGGATTATGAGCACTGCAAGTGGCTCTCTGCAAAAGCAGAGGAGGTGCTCAAAGAGGCTGGTGCAATCCACACCTGGCTGAGGGTCGGGGGACGTGGACTCAGTGGTGGGCAGCACCAGGCGGGCACTGCCCGCATGGGGAATGATCCGCAGACCTCGGTGACCAACCGGTACGGACAGGTCCACGGGATCGACAACCTGTTTGTGGCCGACGGCAGCCTGTGTGTAACCAATGGAGGATTCAACCCGGTGCTGACCATCCTGGCACTGGGATACTGGGTCTCCGATTATATTAACACTACCTGGAACGGAACCGGGTTCAAATCTTAAAGTGACCGGATCATGGGAAGAAGAGCCATCATTATTGTGTCCCTGTGTCTCGCATTGTTGCTGACGGTTGCAGTGGCATATACGGGGTGGAATACAGGCAACCCGGAGCGCACCTGTGCGTCCTGCCATGAGATCGTTCCTGCCATGGAGATCTGGCAGCAATCGGCCCACCGTGAAGTTACCTGTGTGGATTGCCACGGGACCGCCATGGGGAATGGACTGCACAGCCTGAAAGAGAAAGCCAACATGGTGTTCACCCATATCAGCAAGCAGGAGAAACCTGTTGTACCCGGCCTGGATGAGGAGGGTGTGCTGGAGGTCATGGAAGCATGTACGGAATGCCACCAGGACGAATACCGGAGCTGGATGGCAGGGGGGCACTCGGCCACCTACCAGGATATCTTTCTCAACGAGAAGCATAACAGCATGGAACAGCCCTACCCCGATTGTTTCAGGTGTCACGGCATGTATTACGGCGGGACCATCAGCGGGCTGGTTGATCCCATCTCAACAACCGGCCCGTGGAGCCTGAAGGATCCGCAGCAGGCTGAGCATCCGGTTATTCCCTGCCTTGCCTGCCATCCCATACACATGGAGAATGCGCTCATGGTTCACCCGGAATCCATGGACGATCCGGCTGCCATTCATTACGAAAGGGAAACCCGCGGACAGTTGACAGGCCTTTATCTCAGGTCCGACCGGATGCACCTGCGTTCAGACCTGTTACGGAAACCCGACATCTTCAAGGAGGGACAAAAAGTGCTTGTATCCGATGATCCCGTCCAAAGGATCTGCATGCAGTGCCATGCCCCCAACTGGGCCCACGAGGCAGGGACGGAAGATGACCGCACACCCACAGGGGTCCACGAGGGGATCAGCTGCAGGGCATGCCACCGCGGCCATTCCAACGATGCCAGGGATGCCTGCAAGACCTGCCACCCGGCAGTGACAAGCTGTAACCAGGATGTTTTGGAGCTGAATACCTCCTATAAAAGCAGCAACAGTCCCAACAACATCCACTCCATGCAATGTGTGGATTGCCACGATCCGGTACCGGCACACCCCGTGACCCTGAGAGGTATTTAACATTTGCCCATGAATATTGAAAACATGATTAATCAGACATCTCCATGAAGTTTAATTCGAGTGTCGAATCATCATTCCACAAGCTATCCGGTTCCCCGGAAATCCGGACCACCATTCCCTATATCGTGGTGGAGAATTTTCCCCTGATGGGATTGCTTACCGCTCTGAGGTTCCTGGAATGGGCCAGGGAAAATCCCGGAGGTGTCATCAGCCTTCCCACCGGTAAAACCCCCGAGTATTTCATCAAGTGGACCAGCTACCTGCTGGAGAACTGGGAGAGCGGGAAGGTAAAGGAACTCCGGGTCAAGTACGGGATAGGCAAAATGCGCAAGCCATCATTGCAGAACCTGCAGTTTGTGCAGATTGATGAATTCTATCCCATCAGTTCGAAACAGCACAACAGTTTCTGCAACTATGTGACCAAGTATTACCTGGGAGGATTCGGATTTGACCCGGAAAAGGCACTGCTGATCAATTCCGACAAGATCCCCCTGGCAGGAGGACGCCACTTCACCGACCTGTTTCCCGGGAACGTGGTGGACCTTTCCCTGAGATACAGGGAGCCCAAAAGCCAGGCAGAAAGGTTGCAGAAGGAGTCGGTCTTTCTGATCGATGACTGGTGTACCAGGTATGAGCAGCAGGTGAGGGACAAAGGGGGAATCGGATTCTTCCTCGGGGGAATCGGTCCCGATGGACACATTGCATTCAATACCCGTGGATCGGACCACCATTCCACCACGCGTCTGACAGAAACAAATTTTGAAACCCAGGCTGTGGCAGCTTCCGACCTGGGGGGGATCGAGATCTCCAGGAACCGCCTGGTGATCACCATCGGTCTTGATACCATTATTCACAATCCGGATGCTGTGGCCATCATTTTTGCTGCCGGGGAGGCCAAGGCCCCCATGGTCAGGGATGCCCTGGAGAATGAACCCTCCAACCTGTATCCTGCCAGCGTTTTGTCGCGTCTGGAACAAGCCAGGTTCTATCTTACAACCGGTGCGGCTTCAGGACTGCATGCTTCCGTGGATGCCTGGTACAAACAGGGGGCATGGAGCCAGGAGAAGACCGACAAAGCTGTGATCGATCTCTGTACACGGCTTGACAAATATGGCCACCACCTGACCCTCAGCGACCTGAAGGAAGACCGGTATTGCCGGATGATCCCCGGCCTGGGCGATGAGACCGTTCGCTCGGTGATCAGTTCCACCATCGGGAAATTTGAAAAGGGGATGTTCCCTGAGACAAACCAGGTCTATTACCACACCGGTCCCCACCATGATGATATCATGCTGGGCATCAATCCCCACATCCACCGGCTCATGAGGAACGAGACCAACAGTAACTATTTCTCGGTCCTTACCTCGGGTTTTACTGCGGTTACCAACAAATTTGTTACAGAGGCCCTGGAAGACACCAAGCATTTCCTGGATAAGGGGCTGATCACCATGACGCGTTATCCCGATTTTTTCGATTCGGGATACCTGCATAAGCGTGACAAGGATGTGAATCACTACCTGCTCAAGGTGGCTTCAGGGGAGGATTACGAACTTCGCAGGGGTCTGGCACACAGGCTGGTGAGGGATATGGTGGGGCTTTACAAGCTGAAGAGCATTGATCAGCTGAGGGACCAGATCAACAGCATCCTGACAGTGCTGAAAAGAAGCTACGACGGGGAGATCAATTCCCCCGACATCCAGAAACTGAAGGGGATGATCCGGGAGTTTGAAGAGGAAGTGGTCTGGGCATATTTCGGGATCCAGACTAAGAATGTCCACCACCTGCGCCTGGGATTCTATACCGGGGATGTATTTACCGAACAACCGAAGCGGGACCGGGATGTGGAACCGATCCTTGAAAAACTGAGGGAGATCAGGCCCACGGTGGTCAGCCTTGCCTTTGATCCGGAAGGGAGCGGCCCGGATACACACTACAAGGTGCTTCAGGTGATCGCAGAGGCACTCAGGATGTGGAGTGAAGAGGAGGACCTTTCCGGGCTGAGGATCTGGGGTTACAGGAATGTCTGGTACCGGTTCCATCCGGCCGAGGCCAATATGATCGTCCCGGTTTCACTCAATGCCATGGGGGTCATGGACAATGCCTTTACCAACAGCTACCTGAGCCAGGTGGATGCCTCTTTCCCAAGCTACCAGCATGACGGGAAATTCAGTGACCTGACCCAGAAGATCTGGGTGGAACAGCTGAAGACTGTTCAACTCTTGCTGGGTAAGAACTACTTTTACCAGCATGACAGTCCCAGGGTAAGGACCACCCATGGCCTGCTCTTCTTCAAGGAGATGAGCCTGGATGAGTTCCTGACCCATGCCCGGGAGCTGGAGAAGTCCATGGAGGGGGTCGTACTGTAAAAACAAAGGCCATCCCTGCGTGGGGACGGCCTTTATTCATGTTCTGGCTAAACGCTGGTTACAGCTCCCTGATCTTGATGTTCTTGAACCAGACTGCATGGCCATGGTCCTGTAAACCAATATAACCGGTCTTGGCTACATCTGCAAAATCGGGATTGAAATCGGGAAATTTGCTGTTGGCGATCATCTCCTTCCACTCATCGGTCCAGAGATGGAATTCCAGGGTGGTTTCACCGTTCATCTTATAGGCGATGGTCCCTTCATAGGAAACGATCTCCGCAGAATTCCACTCCATGGGCCCCTTTGCATTCTGGGGGTCCGGGGGGATCAGGTCATACAGGCTGCCTGCCCTGCGGTTCCCGTCCTTTCCGAGGGTATTGTCGATGTGGTTCCCGAAATTATCCAGGATCTGGTACTCAGGAGCGGTGTACCAGATCTTTTTTCCCTGCAAGTTCCTGGGCCAGGTAAAAGATACCCGAGTTACCCCCCTCTTCGATCATCCAGTCCACCTTGAAATGGAAGTTGGTGAATTGCTTGTCATAAATGATGTCTCCTCCAAACCCGGCTTCACCTTTTCCTGAATTCTCACATGCAAGCGTTCCGTCTTCGATGTGCCAGCCAGTGTCGGGGAATGCCTGGTTGTCATATTCCCTCCAGCCGTTGGTGGTCTTGCCGTCGAACAACAGGATCCACCCTTCGGCCTTCTCCTTTTCAGAAAGGGTATTATCTGCGACCGCCTCCGCTCCGGCTTCAGCTTTCTCTTCAGTGCCTTCGGCTTTGGGCTTTGAGGTACAGGCTGCTAATCCCAGGAAAAGGATGGCTGTCAATAGATACATTAACTGTTTCATATGAAATTGTTTATGGTTTCAAATCAGGTTAAGCAGGCATATCGGGAAGTTCCCATCCGCCTTCTCTCGGGGTATGTTTCACCAGTTCCTTCGCGAACTCCTTCGCAGAGAAGGGATCTGTCATGGTCTTGTCGAAGGTGGGATGCCCGTCGTGGATCTTGAAGCCGTCCTTGATGCAGATCTTCAGATTCTCATCGTTGCCGATGTTGGTGAACTTCATATGCTCGCCATCCCATTCCAGTTCCTTGTTCAGTCCCTGAAGGCGGACGGCGTTCACACCCATGACCACCATTTCGTTAAACGGACCTGCTTCACTGAAGGGTGATGCGGTCTCAGTACGGTTCTCAGGACTCTCCTTGCAGGCCCTGATCCAGTCCATCTCGTGGCTCTGTTCCACCCGGCGCCTGAATTTCGGTGCATCGGGAACCCGGCCCGACAGCAGCCAGGGATTTTTACCGTAGCAACCACAGACCAGGGTATCCTTGGTACCATGGAACAGCACACCGCCACCCCCGTCGTTCATGTTCTTTCCGGTTGGCCATCCCGCAGGTTTCATGGGCTGCAATCCGCCATCATACCAGGTGACCTCCACTTCAGGCATGGCAACCCTGGGCAGGTTATCCCTTTTCGGATAGGTCAGTTTGACCATCTGTGCATTGGGGGCGCATTTGGTCAGCAGCAGGGTCGAGCTGCCCTGTACGCTGATGGGGTATTGCAGCTGGAGCCCCACGAAAACAGGGTGCAGGATGTGGCAGGCCATGTCGCCCAGTGCACCGGTTCCGTAGTCCCACCATCCCCGCCAGTTCCAGGGAGTGTATATCTCGTTGAAGTCGTTCATGACGGCCGGACCAGTGAACAGGTCCCAGTTGAGTGTCTTGGGCACTTTCATCTTATTCTCGGGAACATTGAGTCCCTGGGGCCAGATGGGCCGGTCGGTGAATGCTTCTACCCTGGAGACCTCGCCGATCTCCCCGTTTGCGAGCCATTCAGTGGTCAGGTTCACCCCTTCGCCTGAGGAGCCCTGGTTGCCCATGGAGGTGGCTACCTTGTGTTTCTTAGCCAGGGCAGTGAGCAACCTGGATTCATACACCGAATGGGTAAGGGGCTTCTGAACGTAGACATGCTTCCCCAGGGTCATCCCGTGGGATGCCACCAGTGCGTGGGTGTGGTCGGCGGTGGCCACCACCACGGCATCGATCTGGGAGGCCATCTCATCATACATCTCTCTCCAGTCCCAGTACTTCTTGGCATTGGGATAGTGATCGAAGCAGCCTTTGGCATACTTCCAGTCCACATCACAAAGGGCAACGATATTCTGGTCCTTGATGTTCTTGAGGTTGCCGAAACCCATACCTCCAACGCCCACTCCTGCAATATTCAGTTTGTCACTTGGAGGGGTGTGCCCCAGACCACTCACCACACGGCTGGGTACAACGGTAATACCGGCGGTCACAGCTGCAGTGGTTCCAAGAAATGACCTCCTGGAAACACCAACTCCTTTTTCTTTACTCATAATAAGATTGATTTTTGTTAGGTTATGCTTTTTTTTTGAAGGAAAATCGCCTCACAATTTAGTAAAAAAAATCTGAAGTTGGAAGGGAAACTGCCTGTTCCAAAAGGCACGCTCCGGTGTTGTTTGGACTGACTCTAAATTAAGACAATCTCCAGGCTCCTATACTAAACATATTAATATATTTACGGCCGTTTTGGAGGAGTCGGTAAGCTGGGATTACAACCGATTGCAAACAATTTGGTATATTGCACGTAGCTTATTACCTCTGAAACTTAAACGCTGAAACCAGAACTCATTTAATACAGATACGAGGCAATGAACAAGATCCGAATATCAGCAATCCTGGTGCTGGCATATCTTCTCCTTGCAGGATGCAATCCCGACCTGGAGGATGAAGGAAAATATGCCAGGCCTGACTGGCTGGTGGGAAAGGTGTATACCCAGATGAAATCCCAGCCAGAGCTTTCCACATTTGCACAGTGTGTGGAACTTACCGGGTATGATACCATCATCGACCGGTCGGGCAGCTATACCATTTTTGCCCCTACCAATGATGCTTTTGTATCCTACTTCTCCAATCACCCCGTATACAACGTGGTGGAGGATATTCCCCTGCCGGAGTTGCGAGAGATTGTCAAGTTCCATATTGTTCAGAATCCGTGGACCAAAGTGCAGCTGAGAACCCTGGATGTGAACGGTTGGATCGATACACTGGACCTTAATAATAATAAGCCAAGGGGTTTCAAAAGGCAAACCCTGCTCCTGGACGAGAACACAAAGCTGGGTGTGGATTATCAGCGGGACAAGAGCCTGCAGATCGTTGATACCCTGGAATCGGACTGGCACCGCATCGTAGTCACCGATTCCCGTAAATATGCTCCCATCTTCTTCAGTGAGTATTTCGATATCTATGACCTGAACGCGGCCGATTACGCGTTCTATTTCGACCGTACCATTGATGATCCGCAGGACCTCTATTTTGGTGGAGGGAAGATCCTCGGGGATGAGATCTTTGCCGAGAACGGATTTGTATATGAGATCGACCGGCTGGTGGATCCCATGCCCAATGCATACCAGCTGCTGGAGGCAGGTTCGGGCAACGAGTCCTATACCGATTTCCTTGACCTGGTAAACCTGTTCCCCCAGTTCGCGTACGATGAGGATGAAACATTCAACCAGCCGGGTGCAGACCTTGGATACCAGGTGGATTCATTGTTCCAGCTGACCTATCCTACCCTGGCCTTTGACCTTCTGAATGAAAAGACCACTCCGCCCACCGGTACCTACGGGCTTCCTGACAATGTGACCATCCGTTACCACCACGGGGTGGTGGCCCCAACCAACACTGCCATGGAAGAGCTCCTGGAGGCTTATATTGAAGGTTCCGGGAGATGGGGGGACCTGGTATCCACCCCGAGCATTATCAAGCGGATCATCGCCAACACGCACCTGGCACCCAATGCCATCTATCCCACCGATTTTTCCCTCGGGTATTATAACGGGGAAAAAGACCTCGTTGTCCTGGATGAAGGGACCATCATTGATAAACAATACGGTTCCAACTGCTCCTTTATTGGTGTGAACAGGGCCATTGTGCCCCGGGTGTTCAACAGTGTGGCCGGGCCGGTTTACCTTCGGAGAGGGTATTCAAGGACCATGTACGCCATCGAGGAGGCAGGATTGCTTTCCGCGCTGAAAAGGGAAGGGGAGGACTACCGGTTTTACGTGGAATCGAACGTAAACTGTACCGAGGATTCCTCCCTGTTGATGACCATTGATTCGGAAGGCGACCGGCACTTTTCCCTGTTCCAGATCGCCCAGGGGTCCAAAAGGGAATTCAACCTGGGACCTGATGACCTGAGGTTGCTCCTGATGAACCATATTGGAGTGAGGGGTCCCACAGGGCTGGCCCGCAAGGAGTTCATCCAGAACCTTACAGGGAACTTTATTGTCATTGACAACATCACCGGCGAGGTAAGCGGAACTGCCACCACCTCCAATGGTTACCAGGGAACTGAGAACATACCCAATTTCCCGACACAGATCAGTTCGGAGGAGTCAGACAACGGGACCACTTTTGATGTTGAGAACTGGTTCAGTTTTTCGGCCGCAAACATCTATTCTATCATTTCAGCCAATTTTCCGGCTTTCCATAACCTTTTGGTAAGGACAGGGCTGGCCAACGAGTCCGAACGGCTCTATACCTTCCTTTCGGGCAACGAGAATTACACCGTATTTGCTCCCAATGATTCGGCCGTGGCCGAGATCCAGGCCGATTCCATGGAACGGGAGGAATTGCAAAACCTGCTGAAGTTCCATTTCGTACAGGGTGCCCTTATCTTCACTGACGGAATCATGTCGCCCGGCTATTACGAGACGGCCAGGAAGGACGAAAGATCCACTACTTATACCACCATCTTTTCCAAACTCTATGTAGACCCGGGTACCGACAGGATCGATATCGGGAAGAAGGGTGGGGGAACATACGTGATGCTGGAAGAATCACCAGCTGCCAACAGGATGACAGGAAAAAATATCGGGACCACCGATGCTGTTTTTCAGAACCTGGTCATCAACGGGGTGGTCCATGAGATCGATAAGGTGCTTCTGTATGATGAGGTGGATACCAATTAGTTAACCCAAGGCTTTACAACAATATGAAAACGACCAGATTAGTCATCTTGCTTACCTGCCTGCTGTTCAGCTTTACCGAGGCTGTTTCACAACAGAGCAGGATCATCAGGGGACGGGTGGTGGACAGCGGTGACAGAACCGCGGTCATCGGGGCCAATGTCATTGAGTATGACAAGGACAACCGGATCATCAACGGGACCATCTCCAATGTGAACGGGGACTTTGTGCTCGAGATGAAGAGCCTTGATAATATACTCAGGATCAGTGTGATCGGATATGAGACCAAGGAGATACCCTCAGATCCTTCCAGGGTTTTGTCCATTCAGCTGGATCCTTCCAATGTGGAACTTGAGGAGGTGACCATTACTGCCAAGGCCCAGTCCAAATTCAGTCTCACCAACATTGACGAGCGTGACAATGCCTCCTCCACCGTGAAGGTGGACCTGATCGATATGCAGGATTCGGGGATCCTCTCTGCCACCGATGCGCTGCAGGGAAAGATCAGCGGGCTGGACATTATCAGCGCTTCAGGTGACCCGGGATCGGGTTCCCAGCTGGTGATCAGGGGACTCTCCTCCATGGGGAACAACCAGCCGCTTGATGGTCATTGACGGGGTGCCCCAGGCCACCGTGGCTGAGATGGATGACCAATTTGACCTCAGTTCGGCCGATACCGAAGATATCGGGAACCTGATCAATATCGCGGTCCAGGACATCAAATCCATCGAGATCCTGAAGGATGCCGCTTCCACTGCCGTATACGGTTCGCAGGGGAGCCGACGGGGTATTGCTTATTGAGACCCACTCGGGAAGGCTCGGGAAGGTACAGTTTGATTACCAGTACAAGCCCAGCCTGAATATCCAGCCTCCTGCCATCCCCCTGCTTAACGGGGATGAGTACATCATGCTTGCAGCTGGAAGAGTGGCACAACAGCAAGGGCGTATTTGATATCCCACCGGAGATCGCCTATGACAAGGATTATTATGATTTTTATAACTACTCGGCCAATACCGACTGGTTGGAGGAGATTACCCAGAATGCCTGGACCCACGACCACTACTTCAAGATCGCAGGCGGGGGTCAGAAGACAAGGTATTTCACCTCCTTCAGCTACGTGAATGAGGGAGGGACCACCATCAATACCGGGGCAAAGAGGATCTCCACCAGGGTGAACCTGGATTATTACCTTTCCACGGAAATTGCTGTTTACGATCCAGTTCAACTACTTCAACAACAGCCGGGAGAGGAACCTGGAGATCGGATGAACAGGAATATCCGGGAGATGGCCATGATCAAGTCCCCCAACATGAGTATTTAGGAGTATGACCAGTACGGGAACCTCACCGGTGAATACTTTACTCCCATCAACAGCTACCAGGGAAGCGGGAGCACCTATTTCAACCCCGTTGCAGTATCCAACCTGGGAAAGAATGATATGGTGGAGAACAACCTTCAGAATACCTTCCGGCTGCGGTACAATGTCACCGACTGGCTGACCCTCAGGGAGACCGTCTCGTTCCAGTATACAGGGTCCAAATCTCAGAACTTTCTGCCTTACAATGCCCTGGGTACCGACTGGCTGGCCTGGACTGTGAATAAGGCAGAGGAGAGCAACAACATCAACTCCTCCATCAGGACGGAGACCCAGCTTGCATTTGATACTCCTTTCAGGAACGAGAACCATATCCTCTCAGGTGCGGTGACCTGGATCACCAACCAGTCCCGGTAGCGAATGGATGAACATCCAGAGCAACAAAACTCCCAGTACCGATATACAGGATCCGGCCATTGATGCACAGATCAACTGGATCGGGGACGGTTCAGGAGAGACCCGGGATGTGGGGGCCCTGGCCAACCTCAACTACAAGTACAAGGACAAGTATATGATCCAGACCGTCTTTCGTGCCGATGCCAGTTCCAAATTCGGAGCGAACAACCGCTGGGGGCTGTTCCCCGGTGTCTCGGTGGGATGGAGGTTCTCCAATGAGCCCTGGATGCAGGGCTTTGATTGGCTGGATGATAGCATGCTGAAGGCCAGCTGGGGTATCTCCGGACGTCAGCCAGCCGGCGCCTATGCCCGGTTTGCCTCCTATATCTCAACGGGGAACGGGAACTACATGACATTCCCCTGCCATCGGGCCCACACAGCGTGCAGCTGGATAACCTGAAGTGGGAATCAAGCACCTCCTATAACCTGGGACTGGAACTGAATTTCATGGATTACCGCCTCTTTATCCTGGCCGAATGTGTACCAGAAGACCACCCATGACCTGTTATTTGGGGGTACGCAGGAGGAGGACAAGTATCATATACCCACTTCCTCCGGGTTTACATCCTTCAACTATTTAAATGCCGGAGAACTTCGAGAACAGGGGTTGGGAACTGATGTTCGACTATAAAATCATGCAGCGTGACAATTTTCGCTGGTCGGTGAACTTCAACACCTCTCAGAATATCAATACATTTTACAGTCCTTCCGGATAACTTCAACTCTGAACGGTCCACTGCCATTGGGAACGGACAGTATCCGCTGCGTGTGATTGAAGGTGAACCCATCGGCTCTTTCTTTGGTTTCAGGTACCTGGGGGTATACCCCACCGATGCTGATGCAGTGGCCAGGGATGCCAACGGGAACGTGGTCTATGATGAAGCGGGGATTCCCGTTCCCATGACCTACCAGGGAACCTACATTTTCAAGGGCGGGGATGCCAAGTATGAGGATATCAACTATGATGGCAAGATCGACCTGAATGATGTGGTCTATATCGGGGACTCCAATCCCGATTTTATCGGCGGATTCGGAACCAGCGTTAACTGGAAGAATTTTGACCTGTCATGCATGTTCCATTACAGGCTCGGATTCGATATTGTGAACCAGGTGGCTGTTGAATACCGAGGGAATGAACAACAGGAACAACCAGAGCAAGGCGGTCCTGAGCCGCTGGAGGGTACAGGGCCAGGATGAAGAGGGCATGCTGCCCAGGGCTTACATGGACCATCCTGCCAACAACCTGGGCTCTGACAGGTATGTGGAACCGGGAGACTACCTGCGGCTGATCAACCTGAAACTGGGTTACAGGCTGCGGAGGGACTGGTGTGACCGCTTGAGGGTGAGGACCTTGAATTTTGCATTCAGCGCCAGGAAGATCCTGACCATCACCCGCTATTCGGGCCAGGACCCGGAGGTGGGACAGGATGCCAGTGATCCCTTCTGGATCGGGGTGGATGAGGCCAATACACCTCCTCCCAGGATCTATACCCTGAGTATTGCGGTTGGTTTTTAGTGTAAAAAACAGGACAGAACAATGAATAAGGTAAAGATTATTTCGATCTTCATCGCACTCTCCCTGACTTGCGCCTGTGAGAAGTGGCTTGACGTGATCCCGCCCCAGGGATTGATCCGGGAGGAGTTCTGGAAAACCAAGGAGGATGTGCAGGCTGTGATCATGGGTTCCTATGAAAAATTTGCCAGCATGGATGACCTCCTTTTCAAATTCGGGGAGATCAGGGCCGACATGGTGGTGGGGGATGTAAACCAGTCAGACAATGAAAGGAAGATAGCAGAAGGCAATATCTATCCCGATAATGACTGTGCAACTGGGAGGCCTTCTACGTGGTGATCAACTACTGTAACGAGGTGATCAAGAATGCCCCGCTGGTCAGGGAGATTGATGATACATTCACCGACTACCAGCTCCAGAGTTTTCTTTCAGAAGCCTATTTTCTAAGGTCGCCTGGCCTATTTTTACCTGGTCAGGATTTACAAGGATGTGCCTTACATTACCGAACCCACCGAAACGGATGATACCGATGTGTATCCGTCCAAGATGGACGGGGAGGAGTTATTGCGGCTGGTCATTCCTGACCTGGAAGAGGCCCGGAAATATGCCACCACGGACGGCTACCAGACCCTGGCTGAGATCAAGGGGAGGGCCACCAAAGCTGCCATTGATGCATTGATGGCTGATATATCCCTCTGGCTGTTTGATTATGATGCGGTGATCTCCTATGTGCAGCGGATCGAGTACAATATTGAACTTGCACTGATGCCCAGTTCCCGCTGGTTCGAGATCTTCTATCCCGGGAATTCCCTGGAGGGAATTTTCGAGTTCCAGTTCGATGACAGGCTGGGCCAGGAGAATAAGACATACGGGCTCACAAGGCAGTACGGGTATGTCTATGATCCCAGTCAGAAGGCAGTGGAGATGTTTGGGAAGGAGTTTGCCCGGGAGTTTTACCGGGGTGAAGGCGCCACCATTGCCGAGCCTTCCCCGGAAAGTTTTGTCATCTGGAAATATGTGGGACGGGCGCCTGACGGGGAGACAGCAAGGACCGGTTCTGACCAGAACAGCTGCAACTGGGTGGTCTACAGGCTGGCAGATGTGCTGCTGATGAAAGCGGAGGCGCTTTCCCAGCAGTCAAGGTTCACAGAAGCCCTGGAGATCATCAATGGCATCAGGCGCCGTGCGGATGTAAGCCCTTTGAACCTGCCCGCTTCAACTACAGCCTATGAGGATGCCATTCTTCAGGAACGCGCACTGGAACTGGCTTTTGAAGGGAAACGCTGGTTCGACCTGATGAGGATGGGAAGAAGGAACGATTATGCCCGCAAAAGCGAGTTGATCTCCATTATTGTTTCCAATGTGCCTTCCACACAAAAAAGGATCCTTGCCACCAAGCTGACCAACCCGCTGGGCTGGTATATGCCCATTTTCGAAGATGAAATTGAGCGCAATACAAATCTTGTTCAGAATCCATATTATATTTTTTAAGAGATGAAACAGCTGATATATTTCATAGGATTCTTCCTTGCTGCCGGAGTGATCACTTCGTGTAATGACACTCCGGTGGAGGCCAATTTCGAAGACATGATCGGGATCACCATCTATGACTATGTGGCCGGGGATGAAGAACACTATTCCAGTTTTCTGAGTATCCTTGAAACGGGTGGGATCGACAAGACCTTGAGTGTGTACAATCCGGACGGACTGGGGTATACCCTGTTTCTCCCGGACAATGATGCCATTGATCAGTTCATCCAAGACAACGAACAGTTCTCCAGCCTCGACGCACTCCTGTCTGACCAGGCATATGTTTCTGCCTTCAGCCGGTTTCACGTGGTCAACATGGCCATTAATGCGGATGATTTTCCCTTTGGCGCCCTGCCGGAGTACACCCTGTCGAAAGACAAACTGACGGTCAGTTTCGTGGTTGAGGAAGATACCTCCTATTACATGATCAATAACCAGGCACCGGTATCGGAACCCAATATCGAGACATCCAACGGGTGGGTCCACGTGGTTACCGCCGCCCTGAAACCGGTTACCTCGACCACCTACAACTGGCTTGAAATCCATGATGGCTTTTCCATCTTCATGGAGGCTGCGGAAGTTACCGGTTTTTCTGAGATCCTTGATCTGAATGCCAAGGATGAAGAGGAGACAGAAAAACCCTTTACCCTGTTCCTGGAACACGATTCGGTCTATCAAAAAAGGGGGATTGAGGACTTTTCGGACCTTGTGGAAAGGGTAAGCCCCGGTGACAGCGATTATACCAGCCTTGTCAATCCCCTGTACAATTTCGTGGGGTACCACCTGGTTTCCGAGAGCAGGTTCATGGATGATTTTGTGGATGTAAGTACCAATTACAGCACCTATTCCGATATCCCGCTGAATGTGAACGGGAACGGGCTGGACATATTGATCAACGCGGGAAAGATGGTATTTGACACCATCATCCACGGAGTCGATACTACCATCATTGATTATATAAAATTCTACTATGACGAAAGCAATGTGCTGACCCAGAGCGGAGCATTGCATTTTATCGATCAGGTCCTGGAACAGGTAAAGCCCTCCAGGCAGATCCAGACCTTTGAGTTTTTTGAAGAATCGCTTTTCTCAGAGTACAGGGAAGAACCGGGGGAATACCTGATCGAGGACCAGGAAGCCCTGGAATACATCACGTGGGAGGGGGCTGACCTGATTTATGTGAAGGAGGCTGATGAGGATTATCCCACCTGGAGCAATGATTATATTTCGCTCAACGGGGATTTCCGGGTCACCTACCAGATTCCCAAAATTGTCCAGGGCAACTACACGGTTTTTATGAGGGCCGAAAACTTCAGTGCACAGAATGCCCTGGTGGAGGTCTATATTGACGGAAAAAAACTGGGGAGCCTGGTGGACCTTACGTCAGGCGGAACGGCCAACAATCCCTATTCCCAGATAGAACTGGGGACCATCAATTTCCTCAAGTATGAAGAGCACACTGTAGAGGTCAGGACACTGATCCCCGGAAGATTCAACTGGGACCATATCAGATTCGAACCCTATTAAACCAGATAGCAATGAAATATATCCAACCCGTTGTTTTTGTTGTAATTATCCTCCTGACCGGTTGTGATCAAAAGGTGTGGGAAGACCATTACAATGATATACCCGAAACAGTGGATCAGAACATATGGGAGGTGATCAGGGCCGATCCTGACCTCTCCCAGTTTGCCGGGTTCATCGAGGAGTTCAGGTACGACTCGCTTTTTGAGGGCGACAATCCCTACACCCTGTTCATTCCTACCAACCAGGCATTTTCCCAATTCCTCGATACGGGTGCAGTGACCCCGATCCTGCTGGATTATCACATCTCGCTTCATGTGATCCAGTCCAGGAACATCTCCGGCAAGCAGAAGGTCCAGACCCTTGGTGAGAAATTTACCCTGTTTGAAAAATCGGGTAACGGGGCCACCCTGGATGGAATTGACCTGACCTTTGAAAGCCCCCTTTACAGGAACGGGAAGTATTACCTCCTGGAGGAGGTAGCCATTCCCAAACCCAACCTGTATGAGTTCTTTGCGCTGAACAACCCGGTACTGAAAGATTACATTGATGACCAGGATTCCATCATCCTGGACAAGGAGCTGAGCCGGCCTATCGGGTTTGATGAGTTTGGCAATACGATCTACGATACGGTTTCCGAGGTATACAACCTGTTTGAAGAGGAGTTTTTCCCGGTAAGCGAGGAATTCCGGTATAAAACAGCCACCATTGTTTTTCCACTGGAGGAGGACTACAATGCGGCCCTTACCGAAATGGCATTGTCCATGGGATCGGTGTACCAGGACCATACCGATATTCCCCTTCAGTGGCAGAACGAAGTGCTGATCCCCTACCTCCTGGAACATGGGGTTTTTGAGAATATGGTGGAGGAGTATGAGTTTATTTTGGCTGCCGGTGAGGACACCCTGAAAATGAAAAATATCCTGGGCGACAGTGTGGTCATCGAATATGAACCTGCTGAAAAAGCCTTGTGCAGCAACGGGTATGCCTATAATTACCTCGACTTCCAGGTGCCTGACACGCTTTTCACCGGGTCATACCGGCACGAAACCGAGTGGTTGCTGAAGCGGACCGGGACCAACAAGTATTCCTGGGACGAAGAGAAAGCCGTTGTGGTCAGCGATATTTCCTATCCGCCGCTCAGGGAACTGGTACCCTCGGCATCCAACGACTCCACCGCAGCTGTCTATTTTGATAAAGGGTATGAAGGGCAATACAGTGTGGAATTTAATGTGGAGACGCTCTTTCCCAGGAAATACCTGATGGTGGTGATGACCAAGATGTATGTGGGGGGCATCTATGACATCTATGTGAACGATGAACTTGTCATGACCATGAACTGGAAAGATTATGAATACTTCAGGGGGATCTATTGGAGTGTGACCGGCGAGGTGTACGTGGGGGACAAGCAGGGTTTCAACCGGTTCGATTGCTATATTGAGAACAAGCTTGACTATGGTACCACCAGGATCAGGTTCGATTACAAAGGTCCCGGCAATGTGCTTTCCAACGGATTTGTAATGGATTATGTAGAGTTCTTTCCCATTGATGAATAATAACATTTGATATGACTATTAGACTTAGATACAGGATGTTGTTTGGTTTGCTGATCGCGGCAGGATTGGGCCAGTTACTGGCCCAGGACACGATCCTGGTGAAAGGGGTGGTCAGATCCACAGATAACAGGCCTGTTGCCAACGTGGCAGTGAGTATTGAGGGTTCGACCTTCCTGCCGGTGGTGACCGATTCAACGGGTATGTTCGAGATTCCGTCTGTCTCCGGAAAAGAGTGGCTGATCATTGATCCGGCAGGCGCATACAAAGCGCGGAGGGTGTCCCTGAACAAGCGGGATGAACTGACCGTTTACCTGACGCCCGCAACCATGGTATCCGGTGATGATCCCATGCGGGTGCTCTCCACCCTGATACCCAGGAAGGATGTGGTTCCCTCCCATGCGGATCTCGATGTATCGGACCTGCACCATACATCCGCCCTGTCGGTGGATCAGCATATGCAGGGCAGGATGCCGGGTATGTACGTGGTGAACCGGTCCGGAATGCCAGGCAGCGGGGCAGTAACAGCGGTCCGCGGGGTGAACTCCATCCATGCCACCAACCAGCCCTTATACCTGGTAGATGGTATCCCCCTGATCTCCCATGGACTTTTTGGCTCAAACCTGGCCGGATATGAATACAATGCGCTTATGGGGATCAATCCGTTCGATATCTCCAGATCAACACTTTATAAGGACCCTGCGGTGGGATCGGTACTGGGGGGCAAAGGCTCCAACGGGATCATTGTGATCGAGACACTGGATCCCAGTGCCACGCAAACATCCATTGAGGTCAACATGAGAACAGGTTATTCACTGGCGCCTGGTAACCAGATCCCACAGCTGGATGCGGGACAGCACAACACCCTGATGAACGAGGTTCTCTTTTCAACCGGATATCACGAAGAGGAACTCAGGGAGTTCTTCCCCAACCTTTTCCTGGAACCGGACGATCCCAGGTACATCGACTACCAGCACAATACCAACTGGCAGGACTACATTTTCGACAATGCCTCCATGTACAACCTGAATGTGAAGGTAAAGGGAGGTGACGAGATCGCCCGTTACGGATTGTCATTCGGCTACCTGAAGAGTGACGGGATCATCAAGTCCACCGGGTACAGCGGCTACAACCTGAGGTTTGTAAGCCGCCTGAATATCTTTACATGGTTGAAGATGGATGCCGGGGTTGCGCTGAACATCAACAATGCTACGATGAAGGATGCAGCGGTGGTGAAAGAGACAAGCCCCATCCTGACAGCCCTTGCCAAATCCCCGCTTCTGAACCCGTTCCAGTATGATATCGAAGGCAACGAAATGACCACCCTTTCGGAGGTGGATGAGATCGGTGTGAGCAATCCGCTGGCTACAATTACCAATTATGAGGCATACAACAACAACTACAACTTCACCTCTTTCATAGGACTTGAGGCGACCCTCAGCAGGGACCTTTCAGTGATCAGCCGGTTCAGCTTCACCTATGATGTGCTGAAAGAACAGATATTCCAGCCCAACAGGGGAATGGAGCGTTATTATAATTATGAGGCCTTCAATGTTTCCAAGGTAACCAATAATGACCTGACCTCCATTTACAACAACACCTACCTGAGGTATAACAAGGCCTTCGGGACCGACCACCAGCTCTCCTCCAATACCGGGTATTTCCTGATGAATAACAAGTACCAGCTGGACTGGGGACTGACCAAGAATGCCCATGAGAATGATGAATACAGGGACCTGCAGGATGGCCAGGACAACCTGCGGGAGATCGGGGGTGAGAACAGGACCTGGAACTGGATCTCCTTTTATGAGAACCTCACCTACGGATACCGGGACCGCTATTTCCTGAATGCCAGCATTTCCCTTGATGGATCTTCCAGGGTAGGGGACGATGCAGCAAATACGGTGAGCCTTGGCGGACTTCCTTTCGGCCTGTTCTATTCGGGAGGGGTGGCATGGAGGATCTCCGGGGAACCTTTCCTGAGGGACCTTGGCTGGCTTGAGGACCTGAGGGTCAGGGTTACCTTCGGAAAGACAGGAAATGACGATATCGGGGAATCCAGTGCCAAAAACTATTACCAGGCAGTAAAATTCAGGGAGACGGTGGGACTGTACCCTGCACTGCTGACCAACGACCAGTTGACCTATGAGACACAGACCATGCTGAACGGGGGAGTGAACCTGGCCCTGCTGGGGAACCGGATCAGGCTGGATGTGGAAACCTTCACCTCCACCACCAGCGATATGATCATCTTCACCCCGGTGGATGCCTATTTTGGTTATGATTACCTCATTGAGAACGAGGGAGTCATGGAAAACAGGGGCTGGGAACTGGGAACCTTTATCCGCCTGATCGATGTGAAGGACTTTAAGTGGGATGTGAGCGGGTATATGACAAAGGTCGAAAACCAGGTGGTGGATATCAAGGGTGACAAGCTGGTCTATTCAATACCCGGGGCCGAAAAGGTAAACCAGGTCGGTTCCCCGGCCAACAGTTTCTACGGCTATATTTACAAGGGAGTATTCTCCACCCAGGAAGAGGCTGACGCGGCCGCACTGTTCAACAACAGGAACATCCCATTCGGCCCAGGTGATGCCATTTTCGAGGACATTTCAGGACCAGAGGGTATACCCGATCATGTGATCAATGAATATGACAAGACCGATATCGGGAATCCTTTACCGGACCTTTCCCTGGGATTTTCCACCTCCATATCTTACAAAGGTTTCAAATTGAGTGCAGCCATCCAGTATGTGACCGGATACGAGGTATTCAATTATGTAAGGTATAAGAATGAGAGCATGTCCGGGCTGGAGAACCAGAGCCAGCATGTGCTGAACAGGTGGCAGTATGAGGGACATGAAACCGATGTTCCCAGGGCCCTGGCTGATGATCCGGTGGGGAACTCCGATTTCTCCACCAGGTGGATCGAGGACGGAACCTATCTCAGGGTGAAGTTTATCAAGCTGAGTTATACCTCACCTTCACAATTTCTTGTGTTCAAGAATGTAGAGTTTTTCCTCTCTGCCAACAATATATTTACCCTGACCGATTACCTGGGATATGATCCTGAATTTGCATACTCATTTTCACAGATGCACCAGGGGATCGACTACGGCATGATGCCGCACCCGAGGCAATTTATACTTGGAGTAACCTTTGGATTGTAGTGTATATTTAAGAAACTGAATTGATGAACTTTTTATCCAGAAATACCGGGCTGATCATCTCACTGCTGTTGCTTCTGACGGCAGTAACAGCATGCGAACAATTCCTGAATCCAAAACAGGAGCTGGACATCACAGAGGACCTGCTTTTCGATGACTGGTATGAATACCGGTCAGTGGAGATGGGGATGTATGCCCTCCAGCAGGACCTGGTGGAGCAGTTGATGATCCTGGGAGAGTTGCGGGGCGATCTTTTGGAGATCACACCGGCTGCCGATGCAGACATGGTGGAGATCTACAATTTCAATGTATCGAAGACCAACAAATATGCTTCTCCCACCAAGTTTTTCAAACTGATCTCGGCCAGCAACAATTTTATCCGCATCCTGGAAGAGGAGCATCCCAGGGTGCTGGATCCTGAGAGCCCGGTAGACAATTATGACAAATTGTACGGGGAGGCATTGTGCATGCGGGCCTGGGCCTATTTCAATGCGGTGAGGATCTACGGCAAGGTACCGTTTATCCCTGAATCGCTGACCACCATGGAGGAGATTGATGCATTTATCGAATCAAGCGGCACCTACATCGACAGTGTGCACATTGAATTTGGCAAGGATGGCTACCACAACGATACGGTCTATAATGAACCCATCGAGCTGGAGAAGCACTATTTTGACACCCAGCTGGCAGTGGACTTCTTCACCAACCAGCTTGAGAATGATGTGAAGGCGGTGGGAGTGAATCATTACAGCGAGAACAACGATGATACCTGGGAGGTGACCATCTGGAACGAATTCGCAAAACACGCGCTCCTGGGACAGATGTACCTGACCCAGGGTGACATGGTTCAGGCTGCAGACCATTTCCTTACGGTCATGAGAGACCCGTCGGACAATTACCGCTACCATGTTGACAACTCTTTTGGGGGAAGCACATGGTATGGCATTTTCACGAATATCGATAACAGGGAGCATATCCTGACGGTTTACTTCAACAAGACCGATTTTCAGCAGAATGATTTCCAGCGTATTTTCGAAGCCTGGGGCCCGCATGACTACATGCTGAAACCCACCTACCAGGCCATTTTCAACTGGGAAACGGAATGGCGCAGCCAGGTGATCCAGGACAACACGAATGACCCGGACGAATCGGAAATGATCTTCGCTGGGATCCCTTCGGATTACTACCGGGGGATCATGGCTTCCTATCTTTACGTGAGAAACGGCGTACCCATTACGATCGATGAATATGCGGACATGATTTTCCTCCGCGGGGATGGCGATGACCGCAGTTCCAGGGCCATCATGGAGAACATGGATACAGTGGTCACCAAATACTCCATTAACAAGAATGTATTTGACCAGGATGCCTATTACATTATTTACAGGGCAGGGGGGATCCACCTCTACATGGCCGAAATCTGGACCTACTGGCAGTATATCCAGAACGGTATCTTGCGTCCCAACACAGGGGGAGCCCTCGGGGTCCTGAACGACGGGAGCTGGACCACCCTGGATGCTGACCGGGAAGAGGTTGGTATTCGTGGCCGGATTGGGCTTGGAAGAGGTTATGATGCCATCTCCGTGGGACAAATGTACTACATCCATGATCCCTATACCAACGAGATTCTGGGTTGGAAGAAATTGGAGGGGCTCGAAGCAAAGCAGGAGTACCTGGAGGAACGGATCCTCGAAGAGAAGGCCAGGGAGCTGGCCTTTGAGGGGGAGCGTTTCTATGACCTGATGAGGGTGGCCAAGCGCCGGAATGATCCCTCGTTCCTGGCGGAAATGGTCTCGCGCACATACCCCCCGGGAAAACGGGAGCAGATCTACAGCCACCTGCTGGAAGAGAAGAACTGGTACATCAACTACTTTGAGGATTAATTCCCTGAGGGATATTGAACTTCCAGGATGGCCACAGCAATGGGGGAAGTGAGATTATCCGGTTTCCTGAAACTCATCCATGTTCCGTTCTCGAAGCTTTTGGTTCCGGCCGCGGTGTATTCCCCGGTAAGGGGATTGAACCATTTGACAGTCACAGTCTTCCCTTTTAGCTGGGGCATATCCCCCTGCATGGAGATCATATCCCGGGTACAGTAAAAGAGGTAGAGTGACCGGTGGTCGGTCAAACCGTAAGAGGTGAAATGTGCCTTCAGCGGTTCCATTGTATGAAAGTCATACCTGCTGAACAGGCCGGAAAGGTGCTTGTAGAATTCAAACCGGGGCTGATCTTCTGCTGGCAGATCCGAAGGATTCCACACTACCTCGTACCAGGAGCTGTTCTGCCAGTAATAGGTGGAGTAGGCGCCGGCAAATACAATCTGGTAATTGCGGTCAAGGCAAGCAACGGGATCATTGTAGGAGCCGTCAAAAATGGAGTGCATGGACTTTTCATAACCTCCATGCTCAATGTTGAAGACCGGTTTGCCAGGGTGCTTGTTCACCACTTTTTTCATGGTGTCATAGATGTTGGGGCTCCAGTCCTGGATGGAGATGAAATCGACCTTGTGGGGATGTACGGAACAGTATCCGTAATCATGCACTGAAAGGAGCCGCTTGTGGCCATCCAGCAGGCGGAGCCTTTCGATGCGCCCGGTGATGTAGTCCAGGTCGTTCCGGCCGTATTGCAATGCTTCCTTGGAGATGTCCCACACCAGGTTGGGGTAGGCCTGGTATCTTTTTACAACGTAATCGAAATAGGTGTTGTCCTCCGGCGAGCCGGGTTCAGGCCAGTTGACCTTCTTGTTCCAGACGTAGATCATCAGGTGCGCGATGACCTCCTGTGCATCCAGGTGTGCGATTACCCTGTCCAGGTGTTTGAAGAAACCGAGGTTCAGGGTGGAATGGTCCGGATCCTCATTGGTTCCGCCAAACGGGAAGATACCTGGTCTCGCGAAATTGTGTCCCGGGTTGATGCTGCCCCTGTCACCCCAGCTGGCATCATAGGCGTATACATTCATGACCACGTGGTTGAACCCGTTCTCCACCAGGTGGCTGGTGATCTGCTTTGTCCTGGGAATGTCATCCGGATTGTCATGGTCCAGTGCAAAGAGCCAGTCCATTTCAAAGGCCATCAGGAAATAGGGTGTGCCGTCGGCGTAGATGAACTTCCGGGGATCCTTCCTGCATACAGAGACCGGTCCGTGTTCGTCCTCTTTTGAGGTGGGTCCCACGGTGATTGTTCCCCCTATTCCTGATAATCCCGGTTGGGAGGAATAGGTAATATAGGACCATCTCCCCTCCTCAGGGGGGCAGAACCGGATGATCCAGGTCCGCTCCCCGTTGAAGAAACCGGGAATATCCATAACGTTCCCTGCTTCATGGATCATGCGTGCGCCGAATGTGACAGCCAGCGGATCATTCACCTCATTCCTGGCTGTAAAAGGGATATCTGTCACCTGCCATCTCTCGCAACGGGCTTCACCGGCATAAAGTTCAGGTCCTGCAAGCAGGATTACGGCCCACATAAGCAACGGGAAGGAATTTTTCATAGCGGAGGTCCTGTTTATGGGAATAAACCTAAACATTTTCCGGAGAATGGATTCACACGGCTGACAAAAAAAGAGGCCGCCTCACCGAGGCAGCCTCCTTTTCAATCTATTCTATTAGCAGTATTAATGCTTGATCACCTTGAAGGTGCTTGTAACATCAACACCATCCGAGATGGTGACGAAGTACATGCCATTGGGATGACCCTCAAGAGAAACCATTTCTGTACCACTGACCACAGTGATATCAAGCACTGCAGAACCGGTGGCGTTGTAGACGCGGATCCTGTCTCCAAGATCTGCACCCTGAACGTAGAACTGGCCGCTGTTGGGATTCGGATAGATTCCGACTCCGTCGCTTCCTGGCTCTTCAATACCGGTATGATCCAGAACGATGGTGTAGATGAGCTTGTTCAAACCGTTACCGGCAGTTACCTGCAGGAGGTCGTCATCAGCAAGCATAGCAGCACCAGCCTTGGCTGCTCCGGCGTTGTCCTGGACCTCCATTGTAGCACCTTCGGAAGGCGTCAGGTTGGTCATGAAGTCAGACACGGAAACAGCTCCGGTAATCAATTCCCCTGAAATGGTCTGTCCGTTCTGATCAACCACGTAGACATCTGAAAGCACGTAGGCCAGGTGGGTGGAAACCCCTTCCAGCAATGAGAGGTAGTAGGTCTTGGTGGTTACACCGTCCAACGCGGTTACGATGAGCCTGTCATCCTGCACAACCACACCGGTGGTTCGCTCATATCCAAGCTTGTCCTCAAGTATCCATGTGGCGCCAGTGGCAGGAACGATGTTCTTAAAGAAGCTCCTTACACTGGTGTTCTCCGGGATGAGTTTGATCAGGAGCGCATCCTGGTCCACGTCAAATACTACCGAAGTAACATAGGCATCAGAAGCATCGCCGTCGGGCATCAGCTGGTACATGATGATGGTCTCACCATCTTCGGCCATCACCTCGAAGTACACCTGGCTGGTGGCAAGAACGTCCACGGCCATGGTATCGAAATTGATGGTCATGGTTGGTACGTAGGCACCATCCATATCGAGGATATCCATATCTGCACCTGCAGGAACCGTGACAGCGTCAATCACCTCCGTCAGGGTCGTCCCGATTTCGAATCCACCTACAGAGGCAGGTTCCTCAGCCACAATGGTCAGCGTGGAAGAAGTAAGCACGGCATCGCTGCTCACTGTCCCATCTGCAGTCACCTCAATGGTGTACTGGGAGGTATTGGACGCATCGGCAGACATGACAACCATCACATCACCATTGGTTACCGCCGTTTCACCGAGAATCTCATTACCGCCGGACTTCACCATCAGGGTCTGGTCGGGATGTTTCTTGGCGATCTTAGCAATGAAACCGTCCACTGTGATACCTTCCTTGGCTCCGTCAATGGTCTCCTCCATGGAGAATCCGCCACTCACCTTCAGCTTGTAGGATGATACCGTGGAGATACCTACGGTTACCGGATCCATGAAATGGGCGCCGATACCGTCAGTGACCTTCAGGATATCTATGGCCCAGCCATATCCCTGTGCAGCATAGAAGGGCCTGTCAACCGTGACCCATTCGCTGGTCTCCGGGCTGTCGCCGAAGGAACCGCCGGGCAGGTCACCATAGACGGGATTCCCCCTGTAGAACTGGGGCTTCCGGGTGAACCCGTTGATCTGGTCGATGAGTTTTCCGCCCACTTCAAACCGGTCGTTGGTTGAAACCCCGAAATTGTCGAGCAGGACAAAGTCGTTGGGATCGGTGGCAGCTTTTAATCCGGCCTTGACGGAATCACCGCCCTCACCCACGATCTTGTAGAGCATCCATTTCCAGTCCCACCAGGTATCGAGCATGGTTCCACCCGGGGGTGGGGCATCCCATGGGCACGGGTAGAGGCCGTCTGAACCGACGTTGATATCCATCTCTTCCTCCACCGGCCAGTTGCCCTCTCCGTATCCGCTTCCGCCATAAGCCGTTCCGGCTGAGGCGATGTCACCTATGACAAAGACATCCCCCGGGAAGACAATCGTGTTGACGTTTCCGTCGGGAGTTGGGTCCACGGTTCCGGGATTGGCTGCCCAGTCGGCCGTGTCAGCCCAGATCCTTCCGGGGATGTACTTGTTGTACCTGTTGTTGTAGTAGCTCGCTTCATCCTCGAAACTTCCATCCTCGAAACTCGCGCGGATGGCATCCGCGGGATCAATCTCCTTGGTGGTCACGAACATGTAATTGCTCATGTCCATGGTCTCTGTGCCCGGGTTAACAAACTCGATGAAGGAGTTGGCCCACGTGCACCTGAAGATGAACTGTGAAATGAACGCATCACCTGTCCATGGCTGGACATCTTCCGGGGCAACGGGAACCTTCAATGCCACCTTATAGGTCTTTTTGGTGGTATCATCCTCTGCCACAGAGTGGAAATAGATGGTACGGTCTTCCAGGGAACCATTCAGGCTGACAGCCCGCTCAACGGTATGCATGGCATTGTCATCCTCGTTCTTGGCGACCAGTCCGGGAATCTCGTTCAGCCCCGGGGGAAGTTCAAGTACGTAGTTGAATATACCGTTATTGAAATTAGGAATGGTGTCGCTGTCCCAGAAGCTGCCCAGGTAGAACTGGGGGATGTCCGGCCAGCGGATGGCAGCCAGGTCGGCATTCCTGGCTTTCCTGTATTTGTTCAGCTTCAGGTAGTAATCCTTGGTGGTTGAGCCGTCTTCGGCGGTGACCTTCAGCAGGTCTCCGTCCATAAGGTCAGTCCTCGGATTGCTGTCTACCCAGACAATTTCCCACGAGGCGTTGGGAGCCTTCTCCAGGAATTCATAGAGGGAGTCAACACGACACGCAAAGGGAATGTCCCTGATGGTGTCCATGCCGGGAACTCCTTCCGACACCTCATAGAGAGGCATGCCTACGCCGTCATAATCACCCTCATCGGTGGGATGGAATTTGGGTACCACCCTTGCCTCAGTGACAGCAGGATCCATGACCATAAGGTTGAATCCTTTCATTGACAGCTGGTCGCCAATGGCATACACTGTCAGGCTGTCTCCTGTCCTCACAGATGAATAGGCTGAGTCCTCATGGACCGCTGCATAATCGTAGTGCCATGCCAGTCCTGGTGTATACACGAACTGGTACATGATGGAGTCGCCATTCCTGACACCCCAGGGCACGTCGATGGTCCCCTCGGCGTAATTCGCGCTGATGGTCGATCCGGCGATCCCAACCAGGGTGGCCTCATCCATGACTGCGTTCACATGGTTCCCAACAGTCCAGAAGGGACCGCGGTACCGCTCCTGGTACTGGTTATTGATGTTGTTCAGGAAAGGAATGGGGATCCACTCCGAGTCGTCATAGTCAATACCCTGTACAAATATGTGATTTCCCTGCTTCACATCAAACCTCCGCATCAGGTAGTATTCGCCGGTGGCTCTCTCCACCCCGGCCACTGGCAGGTACCCGCCATCGGGATTGGTGCCGTTGTCGTCGGTGAAAGTACCTCCAACCTGGTCTACCACGGCAGAGTCGGTGGGTGAATCATGGTACCTGACGTACCATACATCACGGCCGCTCCATACCTCCATGAGGTAGGGGAAATTCAGTTCCGGAACGTCGCTGCTGGAGATGCTGTCACGCGGATCACCGGTGTTCGATTCCGCCTTGTGCACCTTCAGGTCGATCAGATCCCACATCTCGGGGCTCTGGAAAAACAACGCGCCAAAGTCGGGCGAATATCCGAATTTAGCGATCTGCTCAGCGCTGGCTTCTTCCACGTAATCATTCACAACACCGATCACATAGGATTCCCCCGGGGCGAGCACCACGTCCGGAAGCCTTTCGATGGTATTGTCGTCGTTCCAGACAGGAGTCTCCGGCCATCCCGGTTCCTGCGGGGTGGACCACGGGTCGATCCGGCCCACTTCGAAGTCGGACAGGTTAAGGGGTGTTTCCCCCATGTTGGTCAGCTCGAAATAGGACTGTTCCGCACGGTCCATCTTGGCTTCCGTAATGACCAACGTCCTGACTGTATCCTGGGCCATAATGAGCCCACCGGATACAACCAGCAATGCAAGTAGTAGCTTTAACCTCATAATAATTTAAGATTTAGTTAAACGAAAAAGTAACTGAATATTTGGTAATAGGACAATATAGGAATTTTTTTTTATTTTAAACCTTCCAGTGTGCAATCAGTTGCATTTTTTATTTCCTCCCTGAAACAGTACCTTTAAAGCACACCAACACCTTCTAGAATATGACACCCAAACAGAAGTTATCCCGCAGGGAATTTGTAGGGACTACGGCTGCAGCCGCTGCGTTTACAATTGTTCCGGCCCATGTGCTTGGCGGGCCCGGCCGTGTGGCTCCAAGTGACAAACTGAATATCGCTTACATCGGTTGCGGTACCCAGGGAATCAGGGAGATGGCAAGCCTCATCCAGCATGAGGATGTGCAGATCACATCGGTATGCGATCCCAACAAATTCAGCACCGACTACGTGGACTGGTCCCTTCACGGGATCCGCGACCGGGTCCGCAAGGTAGTTGAAGAGCCCCAATGGGGCAGCGGCATTGCGGGGATTCCCGGAGGCCGGGATGTGGGACAGGAACTGGTTGAGAAATATTATGCCATAAAACATAAAAAGGGAAAATACAACGGGTGCGTATCCTACAATGATTACCGTGAGTTGCTGGAGCGTGAGAAGGACTTTGATGCCGTGAAGGTCATGACCCCGGACCACCTGCATGCAGCGGTGTCCATTGCGTCCATGAAAAGGGGCAAACATGTGGTGATCCACAAACCCATTGCCAACAGGATCAAGGAGGCCCTGAAGACCATCGATACTGCCAGGGAAACGGGTGTAAGCACCCACCTGCTGGCGTGGAGCGAAAGGAGCGGCCTGCAGGTAACCCTGGACTGGATCCGGGAAGGGGCCATCGGGGAGCTCAGGGAGATCCACAACTGGTCCAACCGACCGGTGTGGCCCCAGTGGACCGCCAATCCAAAGGAGACCCCGCCTGTCCCGGACGGAATGGACTGGCCCCTCTGGCTGGGACCGGTCCCTGACCGCCCCTACCATCCAAACTACACCCATGCTGTATTCCGGGGCTGGTATGACTTTGGCGGCGGATCCATCGCCGACATGGGGCACTACAGCCTGTGGCCCCTGTTCCTGAAATTCGGGATCAATACCGCACCGCTGAGTGCCAGGGCTTACGGAACCACCACCTGTATTGTTGAGGACCATGTAAGCAAGGGGGAGTACAACAACGTGGCCTTCCCGAAATCATGTATCGTGGAGTTTGATTTTCCAGCCCAGGAATTCCTGCCGCCCTTTAAATTATTATGGTATGACGGGGGAATGAAGCCGCGGACCCCTGAGGAGCTGGATGCTGACGGGAAGGAACTGGGACGTGAAGGCATGATGTTCGTAGGGGAGAAAGGAAAGATCCTGGCCACTTTCCACGGGGGAAGCCCCAGGCTTTTGCCTGAAAAGAGGATGGTCGAATATACAGGATCCGCTGAGCCGCCGGAAGAGGTCATGAGCCGGGATGAACGCACATGGATCGAGGCATTCAAGGCAGGCATCGAATCCCCCGGCACTTTCCTGAAAACCAGGTCCGTTACCGAGACCATCCTCCTGGGCGCCGTGGCCCTGAGGGCTGGCAAAAAGGTCATCTACGACCCAGACCAGGTCCGGATCACCAACCTGCCGGAAGCCAACCAGTACCTGACCCGGGAATACCGTGCAGGATGGGAGCTATAAAGTTTGTAAAGTTATAAAGTTTGTAAAGTTTATAAAGTTTATAAAGTTTGGGGGTGGAGAGGGTATGATATCGGAACAGGAATACAGGGTGGCACAGCAGGAGGCGGCGGAGTTGATTGAAAAGGCTGGGATCCCTTGTCAGAAGGGGGAACCGGAGAAGATTGAAGTGGTGGATTTTGGTTTGGGGAACATCAGGGTGGAGGGTTTGCAACTGCTGACCATGTTCGACACCGACCGCATGGCCGGAAGGATCCTGGTCATGACCCCTGAACAGACCGAACCGGAGCACTGGCACCCACCGTTCGGGAACAATCCGGGCAAGCAGGAGATCATCAGGGCTTTCTGGGGAGAGGTGCGGTTTTATCTCCCGGGAGAGGAAACCATGGAAAGGGGATTCCTGGTGAAGGGGAAGGAGCATCTCTATACCATGAGGAACGAAGTGGTTCTCAAACCGGGGGATACGCTGGTGCTGGAGCCGGGATCCAAACACTGGTTCCAGGCCGGGAAGGAGGGAGCGGTGTTCTATTCCTTCTCCACCAAAGTGAAGGACGGGGCGGATGGATTCACGGACCCGGGTGTAATCAGGAGTTCGGAAAGTTTGTAAAGTTTTAAAGTTTTAAAGTTATAAAGTTTGAAAACCGAAGGAACTGAGGCGTAAGCCGAAGAAAGTTTGTAAAGTTGTAAAGTTTGAAAACCGAAGGAACTGAGGCGTAAGCCGAAGAAAGTTTGTAAAGTTGTAAAGTTTGAAAACCGAAGGAACTGAGGCGTAAGCCGAAGAAAGTTTTTGTGTATGAGGGGGATGAGGGTTTTGGTGGTGCTCTTTTTACTGGCTGAGGCCGGTGTGATGGCCCAGGAGGTTTCAAAATACATTGTCGTGGACCAGTTCGGGTACCTGCCCGGTTCCAGGAAGGTGGCGGTGATGAGGAACCCCCGTACGGGATTTGACGCGGATGAGTCGTTCAGCCCCGGATCCTGGTACGCGGTGGTGAATGCCACCACGGGGGAGAAGGTCTACAGGGCAAAGAGAGCGCTGTGGAAATCCGGGATTACTGATGGATCATCGGGGGACCAGGTGTCCCAGTTCGATTTTTCAGTGGTTTCGGATCCCGGGACCTATTATATCCTGGATGAAGCCCTGAATGTCCGGTCCTATGAATTTGTGATCGCCCCCAGTGTGTTCAACGAGGTGCTCAGGGAGGCCATGCGGACCTTTTTTTACCAGCGGGTGGGCTTCGAAAAGGCGGTACCCCATGCTGATGAAGCATGGGCCGACGGGGCAAGTCATGTGGGTGACCTGCAGGACAACAACTGCCGCTCCTGGTTTGCCAAGTCGGATCCCTCTTCGGAGCGGGACGTGAGTGGTGGCTGGTATGATGCCGGCGATTACAACAAGTATACCAACTGGACTGCCAACTATGTGGTATCGTTTATGCAGGCATACCTTGAGAAGCCGGATGCATGGGGGGATGACTACAACATCCCCGGATCCGGGAACGGGATGCCGGATATACTCGATGAGGCCATCTACGGGATCGACCACCTGCTGAGGATGCAGAATCCCGGGGGAAGTGTGCTCAGTATCGTGGGCGAGGCGGGGGGTAGCCCTCCCTCGTCGGTGACAGCTCCCAGCTACTACGGTCCCCCGAATACCTCGGCTACATTCAACACCGCAGGTGCCTTTGCCATCGCATCCAGGGTGTACAGGGACCAGGGGCTGACCGCCTATGCTGATACGCTCCTTCAACGTGCCATTCTGGCTTACGACTGGGGAGAGTTGTATCCCGATTCACTTTTCTACAACAACAGTGCCGATCATGGGACAAAAGGTCTGGGAGCGGGACAGCAGGAGACCGGTGATTACGGGAGGACCATGGCGCATCTTGAGGCAGCCTGTTTCCTTTTCCGGGAGACCGGGGACACTGGATACCAGGACTATTTCGATGCTCACTACCGCGACAGCAAGCTTTACCTTTACAACGGGTGGGCCTCCATGTATGAGACCGGGACGCAGAACACCCTGCTCTACTATACTACCATAGAAGGGGCGACTGCCCCGGTGAAGGAGGATATCCTGCAGGTGTACAGGGATGCGGTGGTAAACAGCTCCGACAACCTGAAGGCTTATACCACCAATAAGGATCCCTACCTGGCCTTTGCACCCACCTATGTATGGGGAAGCAACGGGAATAAATCCGGCAAGGGGAATATGAACTACCAACTGATCACCTACGGGATGGCCGACGGCATTGAGAAGAGTGCCCGTGATGCAGCCGAGGTCTATGTCCACAACCTGCACGGGGTCAATCCCCTGAATATGGTCTACCTCTCCAACATGGTTGCTTTCGGGGCCGACCACGGGGTGAACGAGTTCTACCATTCATGGTTCACCGACGGAAGTGCCCTCTGGGACAGGGTGGGAACCTCGGTATACGGACCGGCTCCTGGCTTCCTGACAGGGGGACCCAATCCTCAGTATGACTGGGATGGCTGCTGTCCCTCCGGTTGCGGCTCGGGATTCAACAATGCCAAATGCACCTCCGAATCGCTCTATCCCCCCAAAGGACAGCCGGATCAGAAATCCTACAAGGATTTCAACACCAACTGGCCGGTCAACTCATGGTCGGTAACGGAAAACAGCTGCGGATACCAGGTCAGGTACATCCAGCTGTTATCGAAATTTGTGACGGCCGGAATCGATTGCAACGGGGAGATGGGAGGGACCGCATTCATCGATTCCTGTGGCAGGTGCGCAGGTGGATCCACCGGAGTGGAACCCTCACTGGATCCCGGACAATGCGAAGAAGCGTTGTTGACTGCCAAAGGGGATACCATGTTCATTGAAGGAAGGTACCTCTATTCGGCTGCAGGTGAGAAGGTGATCCTGCGGGGTGTCAATGAGATGTTTGCCTGGTCGGATGACAGGGACGGATCGGAGCTGCTGCCTGAGATTGCGCAAACCGGAGCCAATTGTGTGAGGCTGGTGTGGACCCGGGAGGAGGGAGATCTGGATACCCTGATGCAACTGATTGAAAACTGCATCGGCCACCATATGATTGCCATGCCCGAATGCCACTCGGCAACCGGGGAGTGGGACAAACTGGAAACGTGCATCAACTTCTGGAAGGACCCGGTGCTGGTGGAGGGGATCCAGCGGAACAGGCGTTGGACCCTGGTGAATATCGGCAACGAGGTAGGGGACGGGAGCGTCACCGAAGAGGAGTTCAAAACCGGGTATATGGCGGCCATCGATTCCCTGAGGGGGTGGGGGTATACGGTACCCCTGGTGATTGATGCATGCAACTGGGGCCAGGATGTGGAGATGATATTCAATACCTGGGAGGAGATCCAGGCACACGATCCCCTGCACAATATTCTCTTTTCGGTTCATTCCTACTGGGGTACTACGGGGAATTATGACCTGGTGGCCACTGAAGCCATCAACAACGGATTGCCTGTTATCATTGGTGAGGGACCCTCTCCCACCCGGTACCCGGACTGTACCCTGCTGGACTACAGTTACGGTCTTACAACGGCCGGACAGAATGAGATCGGGTGGCTCACCTGGTCCTGGGGGGGAGTACCCAACGGCCATTGTTATCCCTACTTTGATCACACTTACGATGGGAAGTACGGGAGGTGGAGGACCCCCCAGGCAGAAGAGATGATGGTGGGGCATGATTTCAGCCTTTTGAAGAGCGCTGAGCGGCCTGCCTCATTCTACAAGGATGGGGTGGTGAAACCTTCGGGCATCTACCTGTTGCCTGCCATTGAAAGCATGACTGCCGGAGATTCGGTCAGGTTCGAGGTGCTGGTTACACCCGTCAATGCGGAAAACAGGGGCCATGAGATGAGTGCCGAGGTATTTGAAGAATCTGCCACATTCGATCCCTTCACGGGGGTGCTGATTGCCGTACAAGCGGGAATGGTTCGTGTAACGGCACTATCCGGCCACGATCCATCCATCCGGTTCAGCCGGGAGATCGATGTGTCCGAAATCCCCGTTAGCAGCATTACCATTGATCCGGACCAGGCAGCGATGGAGGTTGGAGATACCCTTCGTTTTCAGGTGACCGTACTTCCTGAAGATGCCACAATCAAGGAGTACTATTACGGGGTCTCGGATACATCCATTGTTGGTCTTGACCAGGAGCGGAAGATGGTCCTTGCCAGAGCCGGGGGAACCGCATTGATCGAAGCCAGGTGGCTCGACGGTGATATTAAGGGTACCCTGGAGATTACAGTTTCGGATCCTGTTTCCGTCAGGCCGGGACTGAATCCAGGGAAGATATCGTTCTATCCCAATCCAAACAACGGGATGCTCTACCTGGAGTGCAGTTTCCCGGACCCGGTGGAGGTAGAGATCTTGGAAGCGGGGGGGAAGCTTGTGATGAAGGACCATTATTCAGGCCGGACCATCGTGGATACTGGCCGGTTATCACCTGGTATATACATGGTGGTCCATACATGGAACGGATTTGTATCCAGACAAAAATTAATCATCTATTAATCTTTTCGCTATGAAACACTTTTTTCTGATCATCCTGCTTTCAGCATTTTTGATTTCAGGCCGTGCACAAACGGCTGAAACCTTGGAGCTGGAACAGGGAGTCAATTTCATTGCAACAACCTGGCACACAGAGGCGGAGGACCTGGAACTGCTTAAATTGTATGAAGGACTGCGGGTAGCCGATGTATCCGACGGCATGGACATGGTCGGGCTGCCACACCAGGGACTGGTCGATCCGGCCATACATCCCTCCTGGGTGGATGTGCACACCATGTCCCATGTAATTCGCGGGATCGCACTTACTGCCAGGTATGTACCCACCCAGAAACCCGATCGCCCCGGGCCCGGGGAAGATTTCAGGAAGTGGGAAGGCCATTTCTACGGCACCTATTCCTCCGAGGCTTTCATCCCGTTGATCCACAAGGGGGTGGTGATCGTGATTGACGATGTGGAAGAGAAGGACATCGGCTCCATCGGCTCCAACAACGTGCTGACATGGAAGGACAGGGGTGCGGTGGGTGTTGTTACCGATGCCTCCTCCCGTGATACGGACGAGGTGGCACTGGAGGAGTTCCCCCTTTATCTTCGTGAAAAAGGGCGGGGGATCAGGCCCGGCCGCAATGAGCTGGAGTCGGTGAACAGGCCCCTGAGTTTCGGGGGTGTCCTGGTTTGCCCGGGTGATGTGGTGGTGGCCGACGGCGACGGGGTCATCGTGGTTCCCAGGAGGGTGGCGGCAGATGTAGCCACCAATGCACAGGAGGTGCTGGCCGGGGATAAGGCCGGCCGGAAGCACCTTTACGAAAAGCTGGGGATGCCATTTGACGAGACTGTGAAATAGAACGTGTCAGCATAAAAAACCCTGTAATCATGACCAAAGCACTATTGATATGGTTGATCCTGGCTTTAGCCGGTGGGGCCTTTGCAGAAGATCCTGCAACACTGGCCATCGGACAGAAAGCACCGGAGTTTTCACTGGTGGGTGTGGACGGGAGGACCTATACCCTTGAAAGTTTCAGCCAGGCCGAAGTACTGATGGTCGTTTTCACAGCCAACCACTGTCCCACGGCCCAGGCCTATGAGGAGCGGATTGCCAGCCTGGTGGATCGATACCTGCCTGAAAAAATGAGCATGGTGGCCATCTCTTCCAACCACCCCGGGGCGGTCTGCCTGGAGGAACTGGGATACTCCGACCTGGGCGATAGTTTTGAAGAGATGAAGGTCAGGGCCGCTGAAAGGTCCTACCCCTACCCCTACCTTTATGACGGGGAGACCCAGGAGGTGGCCATGGCCTACGGTGCCAAAGCCACACCCCATGTCTTCATATTCGACAGGGAGCGGATCCTTCGCTACTCCGGAAGGATCGATGACATGGAAGACCCGTACCGGGAGCCCTCAAGCCACGATGCCCGGAACGCCATTGAGGCATTGCTGGCGGGTAAGCCGGTACCCGTGGAAACCACCAGGGCTTTCGGGTGTTCCATGAAATGGAAATCGAAGATGGCCTGGCGGAAAAAGCTTGACCAGGACTGGGCCAACAAACCGGTGGGGCTGAAAGAGATCAGTGAGGCCGGAATGAAAACATTGGTGGGGAACCCGGGAGAAAAACTCCGGTTGGTCAATATCTGGGCCACCTGGTGCGGACCCTGTATCATAGAATTTCCCGAATTTGTGGATATGCAACGCATCTACGGGAACCGTGGCTTCGAGGTGATCTCGGTCAGCATGGACCGGGTGGAGGTCAGGGAGAAGGTGCTGCAATTCCTGGAAGAGAACCAGGCAGCATTTGATAACTTTCTCTACAAACAGGGGGACAGGGAGGCCTTTTTCGATGCGGTGGATCCCGACTGGCAGGGTAACCTTCCCTACACCATGCTGGTGGAACCGGGAGGTAAGGTGGTCTACCGCCATGATGGAATCATCGATCCCCTGGTGGTGCGCCAGGCTATCATCGAACAGCTTGGAAGGTATTTTGCGGATGATTAAAACATGGACCTATGAAAAGTGTACAGATCCTGGTTGCAGTATCCATGATGATACTCACCTCCGGTTGCAAGTCTTCAGAGAATAAGGGTATGAAGGAGCTGTTTTCCAAAGAGAACCTGGTGGCCTGGTGCATTGTGCCTTTCGATGCCGCCGGGCGGACTCCCGTACAGAGGGCGGACATGCTGGATGAACTGGGGATATCACATTATGCCTATGATTACCGGGATGAGCATATTCCCTCCTTCCGGGAGGAGATCCGGGTGATGAAGGAGCATGGGATCGGCATCAGCGCGGTGTGGCTCTGGGTGGATCCCCGCGAAGGGGAGACCCTCAGTGCATCCAACCGGGAGATCCTGAAGATCATAGAAGAGACAGGTACGAAAACGGAATTGTGGGTCAGTTTTCCCGGGCATGTTTTTGACGGATTGCCCGGTTCCCTCCAACTGGAGAAGGCTGTCAGTTATGTTACCGAAGTGTTGAGCGAGGCGGAAAAAATCGGATGCACCATCGCCCTTTATAACCACGGGGACTGGTTCGGGGAGCCCGGGAACCAGGTGCAGATCATCCGGGCCATCGGTTCGGAGCATGTCAGGATCGTCTATAATTTCCACCACGGACACCACCAGGTGGACCAGTTTGAGGAGTTGCTGGAATTGATGCTGCCATACCTGTCGGCCATCAACATCAACGGGATGAAGGTTGAAGGGCCCAAGATCATTACACTTGGTGAGGGTGACCGCGAGCTTGACATGCTCAGGACCATCGTTGCATCCGGGTACCGGGGCCCCATCGGGATATTAGGTCATACGGAAGGAGAGGATATCCGTTTGGTTCTTGAGCGCAACCTGGCAGGGCTGGCAAAGCTGGCCGCGGACCTCTGATTTCCGGGATTACTCTCCCGTCAACACTTCTCTGAAAAATATACCCTGCCTGGTGGGGGTATAATCCCAGTCGGTGAACATGTATGGGGACCAGTCGGGATCAAAGCACCAGACCAGCCATGAGATCCCTCTTTCGGCTGTGAAATCTACCAGCGCCTTCCCGTAAGTTTCATCGCCGTGCACCGGAATATGCACCCCTTCCTCTTCGGGCAATGCGAAACCGATTTCCGTGAGTACCACCGGGTAGGTTTCTGCCACATAGCCCCAGTCAGCTTCCCACTTCTCTTCCCACGGGGCTTCCCTCTTTTGCGGGTAGGGGTGGCTCACATAGGCGATCCCTTCGGCATCGATTGGATCATCCTTCACCGGTGTCAGGTCGTAAGCCCAGTCGAAACCGGCTACCAGGATGACCGATTTTGGGTGGTTGGCACGGACGATCCCGATCATCTCTTCATTCATCTCCTTCCACTGCTCCCATGAACAGTCGCCGAACCTGTCTCCCGAAACGGTCGGCTCGTTGAAGAGTTCGTACATGGCCACCGCAGGTTCATCTGTGTATCTTGCAGAAACCGTATTCCAGAAAGCGTGTGTCTCTTCCACCGTGGTGATGTACATCTTGTGCTGGTACTTCTCCTCCTTCAGGTTCCCGATGGAGTGCCATTCCAGGATCAGGTAAAGCCCCAGTTCATTGGCCCATTCCACTGCCTGGTCCAGTAATTGCAGGTAGCCCTCCTCCCCGCGATCCCGCCAGGACCTTGGATGGACAGGAAGCCTGATGATGTTGGCTCCCCAGTGCTGTGCTTCCTGGAAGTGGGCTTTTGTCCAGTGACCGTTCTCAACCAGGTTGTGGGGATCCCTGATATTCACCCCGTGGAAAACCACTGTTTCACCCGATTCGTTGACCAGACGGTTCCCGGATACGGAGATCCATTCAGGGGATGAGTTGCCTGTTGAGCAGGCCAGCAGGGATAACATCATCACCGGGAAAGTGATCAGTGAAAGCAGTTGTCGTGTTTTTTTCATGGCAGGTTTGACTTTTTTAATAGATGGATGACCTCAGATCAGGAACAGGCTCATGGTCCAGATTACCAGTGCTGCCGATACACCCAGCACCAGGGTGCCCACCGTATGGATCCTGAAACCGGTCTTCACCTTCATGCCCGTCATCTGGGTGAATATCCAGAACATACTGTCGTTGGCATGGGAGACCACCAGGGAGCCGGCACCGATGGCAAGCACAACAAGCGCTTTGGCCATATCGGTATCATAACCGAGGGCAGGCATCATGGGGGCGATCAGTGATGCGGTGGTGATCAGGGAGACCGTGGAGGAACCCTGGGCACTTTTGAGGGCAGCAGCGATCAGGAAGGGCAGGAAGATCCCGATCCTCATCCCTGCCAGTGATTCCCCCAGTACATCAGCGATCCCCGAGTCCCTCAGGACCATACCAAATGCGCCCCCGGCACCTGTGATGAGGATGATGATGGCTGCGTTCTGCAGTGCTTTCCCCACCCATCCGGTGGTGGAGAGCATCTCTTTGTCCAGCTTCCGGGGAAGGGTGAAGGCAATCAGGATCCCGATCATCAGGGCAATCACCGGATTTCCGATAAATCCGATCAGTGCGGCTGCAGTCCCCGTGCCAAAAGGTGTTGTGGGGAATTCGGACACGGATCTCAGTACAATAAGCAGGATGGGGAGCAGGATGGGTATAAATGATCTGAAAGCTGAAGGTGCGGTTTTCAGGGTATCCTGTATCTTCTCAGCTGATATCTCAGGATTGGGATCCAGGTAAACCCTGGAGGCGATCTTTGGCGCCATACAGCCAGGCCACCACCAGTACCGGGATGCTGGTGATCACTCCCAGCATGATCACCAGTCCCAGGTCCGCCTCCAGGATCCCGGCGGCGGCAATGGGCCCGGGGGTGGGGGGTACCAGTACGTGGGTGACCGACAATCCCAGAACCAGGGCGGATGCCGATCCGGCCAGGGAGATCTTGGCTTTCTTGAGAGTGCCTTGTTCAGCGGAGAGAGGATCACGAATCCCGAATCTGCAAAGACGGGGATGGAGACGAAATAACCGATGATTGCCATGGTAAGCGGTACCTGCTTTTTCCCGGTGATCTTCAGGATGCGGTTGGCCATGGCATAAGCACCTCCCGACTCTTCCAGGAAGGTCCCGATGATCACTCCCGGCAATGATTACGATTCCGATCTGACCGATGGTTCCGCCGAATCCCCTGTTGATGGAGTCCACGATGGAGTCGAGGGGCATGCCTGAAGCAAGGCCATATAATACAGCCACGAAAAGCAATGCAAGGAATGGATGGAACCTGAACCTGCTGGTGGATAAAACGATAAGTGCAACCGAGACAAGGAGTAGAACAATAAGAAGCATACAAAAGGGATTACATCAGAATGATACCTGATTTGCGGCAGTGGTCATGCATCTGGCCCGGCCAGAGGCTGGCCTGCACCTCGCCGATGTGTGCCTTGCGCAGGAAGTACATACAAAGGCGCGACTGCCCGATGCCCCCGCCTACCGATTCCGGGTACTCACCGCTGAGGAGTCTTTTATGGAACAATAACTCTTTTCGTTCACTTTTCCCCTGGATCTCCAGCTGCCTGAGCAGTGCCTCCCGGTCTACCCTGATCCCCATGGAGGAGAGTTCAAAGGCGTTTTCGAGCACCGGATTCCATACTACGATATCCCCGTTGAGGCCTTTAAAGTCATTAACCGTTTCGGTGGTCCAGTCATCGTAGTCGGGGGCGCGTCCGTCATGGGGTTTCCCATCCTGCAGCGTCGCCCCGATCCCAATGATGAATACGGCACCGTGCTCCCTGGCGATCTCATGTTCCCGCTCCTTGGGGCTCAGCCCGGGAAACTTATCACAGAGCTCCTCGGCGTGGATAAAATGGATCTCGTCGGGAAGGACCGGAACAATGTCGGGATGGTTCTCATATACAATGAACTCGGTGCGTTTGATGACCGAATAGATCCGGTTGACAATATCCTTCAGGGTATCCAGTGTGCGTTCTTCCGGGAGCAGGATCTTTTCCCAGTCCCACTGGTCCACGTAGATGGAATGCAGGTTATCCAGCTCTTCATCTGGCCGCAATGCATTCATGTCGGTATAGATCCCGTAGCCATTGGCAATCTCGTAATCGGCCAGCATCATGCGCTTCCATTTGGCCAGGGAGTGCACGATCTCGGCCACGGTTCCCTCCATGTCCTTCACTTCGAAAGAGACCGGCCTTTCAATACCGTTCAGATCGTCATTGATCCCGGTTCCCCGCTGCACGAACAGGGGGGCAGTCACCCTCCGCAGCTTAAGCTCTGCGGCAAGATTCATTTCGAAGAAATCCTTGACCATCTTGATGGCCCGTTCAGTCTCTTTTAGTGTCAGCGCGGACTTGTAATTAGGAGGAATGACCAGTTTCATTGAAAATGCTATTGTTCATGAAGAAATGTGATATCGCCCCGGAGTTCTTCTTCGGTGCCATCCACGTATTTGACCCAGGCACGGTAGAAATAGACCCCTTCACCGGCAATCTCACCGGTGTCCATATGGCCGTCCCATCCGATGTTTAAATCGTTGGATTCGAAGATCTTGATCCCCCAGCGGGTGTAGATCACCATTTTGTACTCCTGCACGTTGACCACGGCCGGGTGGAAGATGGTATTGTAGTAATAATCATCCTCCAGGGGGATTTGTGTCCAGTCGCCGTTTGCACCGTTATCGCCTCTCCAGACAAAAGCATTGGGGAATTTGGCGGATCCCTCCCCTGCGATCACCATGATCATGTTCTCTTTCACAAGGGTGTCGGTGCAGCCTTGGTCACTTACTGTCACCAGGGTGATCGTGTAGGTGCCTGCCTTGTTGTAGGCATGTGTAGTAGTGTCTTCCGATGATTCATTGCCATCCCCGAAGTCCCACTTATGCTTGAATGCATTGACCGATTTACTGAAGAATATGAACTCCTGCTCCAGGTTGTATGACTTGGTGGGGGTGACTTCGAACCGGGTTTGTGGCGGTGTAAATACAGTGACGGTCCTGAATGTCGTATCACTGCCTTCTTCGATACCAAAAGCCACCATTTGCACGTGATGCACCCCGGTGTCGTAGAATACATGTTTTGGATCGGGATCGGTGGAGTAGAAGCCATCCCCGAAGTCCCATACATAGTGGTCAGCATATTTACTGTAATTCGTGAATGACATTTCAAAAGGAGGACATCCGGAGGAGTCAGGTTCGAATGCGGCCACCGGAGGCGGGGGCTTGATTAAAATCTTCCGGGTGATACTGTCCCGGCAGAAGGCGCTGAACGCCTTCAGTTCAATGTCAAATTCTCCGAAGGTGCCATAGGCATGTTGACCGGGATCCTTCACCATGTCATTCGTTCCATCCCCGTAGATCCAGATGTAGGACCAGTTTCCAATGGAGGTCAGGTTGGTGAGGAATACCGTTGTGTCCGGGTAATCCTGAACATCCGGGTGGACAAAGAAGTTTGCTGTGGGTACAGGATAGACGGTAATGCTGTCTGTGACCGAACCGGTACACCCGGCATGGGTCTCTACCTCCAGGGTGAACACGTATACCGAATCATCACGCAGGATGGTGTCGGTCCCCACGATGGTCATCCCGTCAAGGTAGTCGTAGGTAAAGGTTTGCTGGATCTGGTGTGAGGAAGTTTCGATCACCCCGCTTCCGAAATTCCATGAATACCTGGCATACCCCGTATCGGATTCGAAATCGACCCGGACCGGGCTGCACGGAGAATCATAGTTGTAGGACATAACAGCTACCGGGTTGGTCTCCACAGTCATGGTCACCGTATCATTCAGGAGGGTTTCACAGGAGGTGGGACCGTTGTGCTCGGTGATACTCAGGAGGATGTATTCATTCGTCCCGGTGTCATTGTTGACTACCAGTTCAATGGTGTCTGCACCAGCACCGGAATAAGTGGCTGGTAATCCGTGCAATGTATAGTCCAGGTCATAGGTGGTGGTGTCGGAACCGGTGACCCTGATCCTGAGGGTGGTGCTGTTGGAAGCCGCCAGGCACCACGTTGAGTCGCCGGTCAGGAATTCAGCAAATGGTGGTTCAAGGACCATTACTTCCGAGGTGTCGGTGCCCGAACATCCGAACGGGTCCACATCGGTATTGAAGATGACCTGGTGGGTTCCCAATCCGGCCACTGAAGGATCAAAGATCCCCTGGCGGTCATCGGTGATCCCGTTGCCTGTCCAGGTACCGTCCGTGGAGGAGGCTTCCAGGTCAACCGTCGGGCCATTCAGGCAGACCGGGTCCACGGGGGTGATGATCCCGTCGGGGGAATCCCTGACCACCAGGTTGATGCTGTCCGCCCCGGAACAGCCGTTGGCGTCGGTGATCTCATATTTGATCTTGTAGGTCCCGGGACCAGCCAGTAGCGGGGAGAATTCTCCTGTGGTACTGTCGATGCCGGTCCCGCTCCAGATACCGCCACCGGTAGCAGCAGTAAGGATGAAGTTGGGATTGTACTGGCAGGCAGTATCCTTGGGGGTGGTGATGGTGGCATTGGGATAGTCCATGATCCGGATCACCGAGTAGGCGAACACCGGGTCCTCGGTGGGGTAAGGATTGCACGTATTCCAGTAGTTGAGCCGGATCTCGAACTCATCCCCGACAGGCTTGTCATCGGCCACGGTAATGGGCAGGCTCACCTCTGCCGATCCGGAGTCCGGTCCGGGCAGCTCAATCACCGGACCAGCCCAGGGGTAGGTCCTGACGGTGTCATCTACCATGACAGGTGTGCCGGTCATGGTCTTGCCCCTGGTCCCGTAAACGAACTGGATCCACCGGGTATCGAGGTTAGGATCATCCCGCTCCCCGGGAGGAACACAATTCCAGAGGGTATTATCCGCGAACTGTGCCACTGCTGAATTCCCGAAGCAGATGGGATAGACATCCGGGTCCGGATCCACAAACCCGCCGTTGGTATCGTCATTGTCCCAGACCGTCACGAACTGGTCCTGGGACGTTGTATTACATTCCGTACCCCCGGCAACCAGTTTGGCCGTGGGACTATGGTTGCATTTGAAATCGTTTGATATGTAAGTGTGCGTGGCCACCACCTTTACCGTGTCACCCACGATATCGGCTACCAGTGTCTCGGAAAACCCGTCATCCCAGTCAATGCGGAATTTCATGTCGGCACCGGGATCCACCGGATTGTCATAGGTGACAAATACATGCCAGATCACGTCAACGGGCGAACATTTGCCAGATTTGGAGATGCTGTTGCCTTTATCAGCAGTTGCACAGGGCTGCCCTGCCATGTTGGAAGACACCAGGGATAAGAGGAATAATATAATGAGCAGTCCTGCTCCTTTTTTCATATCTGAAATTTATGAAAAAAAATTAAAAGTCATTAAAATCCCATTTTCCGCGGAATGAACGGGTTAGCAGCCTGTTGGCATCGTCATCGCCTATGAACTGTTCATGGGCCGGGGCCCATTTAAGGGGCCTCTCCAGGGTATAGGCAATATTCACGATATTGCAGACCGAAGCGGTCCGCTGTCCGGTCTCCACATCCGAAACCGGCCGGGTCCTGCTCTTGATGGCATCCACCCAGTCCTGGTAGTGGTTGTCGCTGTGGTACAGCGGCGTGTCGTTTCCTTTCAATTTCATCTCTGTGAGACCGGTTACATCCGACCTGTAAAATCCCCGGCTTACCTCGATCTTTCCTTCCGAGCCAATGAACTGGACTGCATTGTCCTCGCCCCAGTCCACGTGGTTCATGACCACCCCGCTGGCATATTTCATCTGAAGGCCTCTTTTGGCTCTTTTTTCCGGCGGGATAAACTCCACAGGTCCCGATCTGTCCATGCCCAGCGCCCATTGCCCTATATCAAACATATGGGCGCCCCAGTCGGTGATGGCGCCACCCCCGAAATCTCGGTAGAGCCTCCACATGGGCCAATTGTTATCTTCAATGGGTGGTGAAAGGACCGGGCTGTAGTTCCTGAAGGCGGAGGGTCCCACCCAGAGGTCCCAGTTCAGGTAGCCGGGTTCGGGTTCCCCCGGCAATTCGCATGCCATGACAGGATCGCCCACCTGGACATTCACCTCCTTTACCTCCCCGATATAGCCGTTGGAGACCATTTCACAAGCATGTCTGAAATCCCTCCAGGATCGTTGCATGTTCCCTGTCTGAAAAACACGTTCATATTTCCTGGCTGCCGAAACCATGGCCCTTCCTTCTGCAACGGTCAGTGCCATAGGCTTTTCGCAATAGATATCCTTTCCCGCTTTGGCAGCATCAATGGCCATCATGGCATGCCAGTGGTCAGGCGCTGCGATAACCACCGCATCAATGTCCTTGCGATCAAGAAGTTCCCTGTAGTTTTCGTAGGTATCCACCACCTGTTTCCCTCCATCCAGCTTTGCCGCATTGGCCATTTCCGCTCCCTTTCTGAACCGGGCCAGTTTCTTCTGGTCCACATCACAGGCGGCCAGGACCATGGTTTCGGGGCAGCCACTGATCCGCTTCATCAATCCCATGCTCTGTTTCCCCACACCGATGAAACCCAGGTTGATCCTGTTTGAAGGGGATAGGTTTCCCGGTCTTCCCATCACATGGCTGGGAATGATGGTCATGGCGCCTGTACCGAGTGCAGTTTTGCCAATAAAGTCACGTCTGTTCATGGAGAGAGATATTTTGTAAGAAGACATAAAATTAGCAGATGCGGGGAGAAAAGCAATACATCAGGAATGATTAATAGGTGATTTTCCCCTCCATCCGGTCCCATTCATCCAGCAGCAGGGCCATCTCATCCAGTTCGATCCTGCCAGTGCTGATCTTCCGGCTGTGGGCCGGGAGGGATATTTCCTGGTACAGAAGTTTATCCATAAAACCGGCTTTTTCTGCCTCATCCCTTCCGGCGCTGTACCAGACGGAGCTGATGCCGGCCCAGTAGATGGCCCCCAGGCACATGGGGCATGGTTCGAAATTGGTGTAGATGACGGCGCCGGTCAGGTGGTGGTCCTTCATCCTGGCACAGGCATCCCGGATGGCGTTCACTTCGGCATGGGCAGTGGGATCACTGGTAACAAGGACAGTATTGTGACCCCTTCCGATGATCTCCCCGTCACGTACGATCACCGCTCCGAAGGGTCCCCCTTCCCCGGCCCTCATTCCCAGGGTTGCCTCCCTGATGGTCTGGATAAGATATTTCTTGTGATCCATGGCACCCTCTTTTCGGCAAAATTAAGGATTGTTTTCGTTACATTGCATCAATGAACCCCATCATTGAAAAGAGGTCAACATGAAATACGGTTTTTTTAACGACAGCAGGAGAGAATATGTGATTACCAATCCCCGTACCCCCTACCCCTGGATCAATTACCTGGGATGCGAGGAGTTCTATTCAATCATCACCAATACAGCCGGCGGATACAGCTTTTACAAGGATGCAAGGCTCAGGCGCATTACAAGGTACCGGTACAACAACGTACCGGTGGATGACGGGGGCAAGTACTTCTATATCAATGATCACGGGAAGATCTGGTCGCCCGGATGGAAACCGGTGAAGACCGGCCTGGACCACTATGAATGCAGGCACGGGATGGGCTATACGGTGATCACCGGGGAGGTGGACCAGCTGGAAGCCGAGGTGCTTTACATGGTACCCACCGGTTTCCGCGGTGAGGTGCAAAGGGTGAAGCTCACCAATAAGAGCAACAGGAAGCGCTCATTCTCCCTCTTCTCCATGGTGGAATGGTGCCTGTGGGATGCCCTGGACGATGCCTCCAATTTCCAGCGCAACTTTTCCACCGGACAGGTGGAGATCGTGGGATCCACCATCTACCATAAGACCGAGTACCGGGAGCGGAGGGACCACTATGCCTTCTATACGGTGAATGAGCAGGTGGAAGGATTGGATACGGACCGGGAGGCTTTCCTGGGCCTGTACAATGGATTTGACTCCCCGGATGCGGTGGTTGAAGGCCGTTCACGCAATTCACATGCCCATGGTTGGTCCCCCATTGCATCACACCACCTGAAGGTGGAGCTTGCCCCGGGTGAGGAGAAACAACTGGTGTTTGTGCTGGGTTACGTGGAAGTCCCTGTTGAAGATAAATTTACGGCTAACCAGGTGATCAACAAAGCGCCTGCCGAAGCCATGATGGAAATGTTCCGGACTCCCGGTGATGTGGACCGGGCCTTCGGAGACCTGGGTGCATTCTGGGACAACCTGTTGTCGGTCTACCAGCTGGAACACCCGGAGGAGGAGCTGAACCGGGCGGTGAATATCTGGAACCAGTACCAGTGCATGGTGACCTTCAATTTCAGCCGCAGTGCCTCCTTTTTCGAGTCAGGTATCGGGAGGGGGATGGGATTCAGGGATTCAAACCAGGACCTGATCGGGTTTGTACACCAGGTGCCGGAACGCGCACGCGAAAGGATCATCGATATTGCATCCACCCAGTTCGAGGACGGCGGGGCCTACCACCAGTACCAGCCCCTGACCAAGAAGGGGAACGATGCGGTGGGTAGCAATTTTAACGACGATCCGCTCTGGCTTATCCTTTCCACCGACGAATATATCAGGGAAACGGGTGACTGGTCCATCCTGGACGAAATGGTCCCCTTCGACAATGATGCGTCCAACAGGGCTACCCTGTTCGAGCACCTCAAACGATCCTTCTACCATGTGGTCAATAACCTGGGGCCCCACCAGCTGCCGCTCATCGGACGGGCTGACTGGAACGATTGCCTGAACCTCAACTGTTTTTCTGATACGCCTGGAGAATCTTTCCAGACCACTGAGAACATGGAGGGGGGTATGGCCGAGTCGGTATTCATTGCCGGCATGTTCGTGCTGTACGGAGGTGCCTTCGAGAGGCTCTGCCGGAAGCTTGGCAGGGAGGAAGAAGCAGACCAGGCTGCCGGTCATATGGACACCATGAAAAAGGTGATCGACGCGCACGGATGGGACGGGGAATGGTTTGTAAGGGCCTACGACCACTTCGGTGAAAAGGTGGGAAGTGCTGAGTGCGATGAAGGGAAGATCTTCATTGAATCACAGGGAATGTGCATCATGGCAGGGATCGGGCTGGAGGATGGCCGTGCCCGGAAGGCCCTGGATGCTGTGAAGGAGAGGCTCGATTGTGAGTTCGGGATCGTTCTGAACAACCCGGCCTTCACACATTATATCATGAAATACGGGGAGATCAGCACCTACCCCGAAGGGTACAAGGAGAATGCGGGGATCTTCTGCCACAACAATCCATGGATCATGATCGCGGAAACGCTGGCCGGGAACGGGGATGCGGCGTGGGAATACTTCAGGAAGATATGTCCCCCCTACCTGGAGGGGATCAGCGACCTTCACAAAACCGAACCCTATGTCTATGCCCAGATGATCGCCGGCAAGGATGCCCACAAGCCGGGTGAGGCCAAGAACAGCTGGCTCACCGGAACTGCTGCCTGGAATTTCTATGCCATTTCACAGTTCATCCTGGGGATCAGGCCCGATTTTGACGGATTGAGGATCAGCCCGGTGATCCCTGCTTCATGGGATGGGTACAAAGTGACAAGGAAATTCAGGGGGGCCACCTACCGCATCGAGGTGGCCAATCCGGACCATGTTTCCACCGGGTTGAAACAGATCCTGCTGAACGGGGAGCCGCTGGAAGGCAACCTGGTTCCCATCTGCAACGAGGGAACCATCAACCAGGTGAAGGTGGTTCTTGGTTGATCCTCAGGCTTTCAGGTGCCCCCAGGTAGGAGGGATCCGTGATACCTTTTTCCATGATGGTGATCTTCTGGAGCACCACTCCTGCATCGATCCTCCAGTATTTCAGGGTGTGTACCCCGGGCCCGGGGATTTGAATTTCAGCAGACTGCCTGTTGATGTTCCCGGCAACCCAGGTATTCCAAAGGTCCAGCCCCTGCTCCCGGTGCATGTTGAGTGTCAGGGGGGCATCCTCATCCATGGAGACCGCGAACCTGAGGCCCTCATTGTTGTGATAGTTCAGGGTGGGGGAGAGGAAAGCTGTAACCACATAGGTCCCGCTGTCGCGGAAGCAGATGTCATACTCCAGCACAGGGGCATTTCCACCTGGAACGGACGGACCGGCGGTGACAGGCAGGGTGATCATGGATGCATCGGTTCTTCCCAGGTTGGGCACCTCTGTCCAGGAGATCCCGTTACCGTCTCTTTTCCTCTGAAAGTGGGCAGCTTCAATGGAGACCACGCCATTGTTCTCAACGAACAGCTCCCTGTCAGGGATCCCGGAACAGGTACTCCGGTTGTCCGCCTCCAGAAAAACGGTCACACTGCTGTTTTCCGGACCGGTGATAACCACGGGCATCCTGTGGAATCCTACGGGTACCATGTCCCAGTCCACCTCAAGGTAGATACGCTCCTGGAGCTCCACCTGGAATGATCCGGAGGGCGCAACGATCCAGGGAACAGACGGGGAGATGCTGCTTGTGAACGGCTGGCTTCCCCGGTTGAAGATCTCCACGTAATAATCCTGGCGGTTCATCGGATCAAATACCGGGAGGACCGGCTCCTGGTCACTTCCGGGCCAGGATGCGGTGGAGTTCTCAATGGAAATCCCCATGATGGATTCCCCGGGGATGGTCAATTCCTGCACCTGCGGCATGCTGTTCCTTTCAGGCTGCTGCCAGTAAGTATACCCGATGTGTGTCTGCGACATCATGTGGTTCCATTTACCCCCGGCCATCTCCCTGTGGTAATAGAGGGTAAGCAGGCTGTCCTGCCGGTAGAGATCACCGGCCAGCCGGGCCACCTGGTTGGTGGCGGATCTTCCCTGTGCCGCATAGAGGTGGTTCAGTGCTGTGGCCACATAAAGTTCATGCAGGTTGGCACATGCCCTGACAGGGAACAGCACCAGCTGGTAATAGGCGTCTTTGAGCGCTGGTGGAATATCCCCGTAAATGAATGTGGCCAGCTCCTCCAGCTCTTTGTACCCTTTGAGTACCTGCTCGGCCTCCCTGAAATGAGAAAGGCTGTATGTTCCGGGTGAAAGCAGTTCAGGTTTTCTCCTGGAGTTGATTTTGGTATAGCCCGCCAGGATCTCCGCCACCGGTTCGGCGAACCGTTTCCCGAATTGTTGGGCCGCCCAGGTTTCATAGTAACCGGGAAGGTCATCCGGTCCGATCCGCCCGGGATCCCATGCCATCTCCAGAAAGAACTGGATGGGAAGTTCCATGGGCTTGATATCCCCCACATTCACGATCCAGATCTGGTTGGCCCCGAACTGGTGTGCCAGGTGCATCTGTTCCCATACCCTTTCGATCTGGGTGGTGTTGAGCCATTTGTAGTTCCTGGGACCCCCCACATAGTCAAAATGGTAGTAGATTCCGTATCCACCCTGCCTTTCAGGTTCCCCCGGCTGGGGGAGCTTCCGGATGTTGCCCCAGTTATCATCACAGAGCAGCAGGGTTACATCCTCAGGAACACGCATCCCCCTGTCGTAGTACTCCTGCACCTCTTTGTAGAGGGCCCACAGCTGGGGTGTTTCAGCAGGATCTTTCCCGGTAACACTACCGATGATCCGGCGCTGGGTCGCAACAATATCCTCCAGAAGGGCAATGGCCGTCCCTTCTGTCATGGGTTCATCCCCGTCCCCCCTCATTCCCAGGGAAACGATGCTTTCGTGGGATCCCATCCTTTCCAATCCCCTTTTCCAGAAGGCCTGAAGTGTATCTGCATTTTTGGTGTAATCCCAGGGACCGTTTCCATACCTGGCCCATTCCACATGGGCCCTCATCATCGGTTCGTGGTGGGTGGTTCCGATCACGATCCCGTATTCATGGGCCAGCGGGGCATTTAGGGAATCATCATCGTAGAGGGCCCGTCCCCACATGGCCGGCCAGAGGTAGTTGCCTTTCATGCGCAGGATCAGTTCATACACATGTGCATAGAATTCATGGTTGAACGATCCGAAATTCTCATGGACCCAGCCTGCCAGGGCCGGCGCTTCATCGTTGATGAAGATCCCCCTGTATTTCACAGCCGGTTCATCAATCAGGTAGGTTCCCGGGATGGCATGGATCTCGTCCCGGTGCTCCGGTACCACATCAGCCCAGAAATACCAGGGTGAAACGCCGATCTGTGCGGAGAGTTCATAGATACCAAAGATGGTTCCCCTTTTATCGCTTCCTGCAATGACCAGGGCGTTGCCGATGCCAGGCAGGGGATCTTTCAGCACGGTGGTGACCGATGCTTCCCATTTTCCTTCAATGGCCGATACATCAATCGTTCCCTGTTCGACCAGCCTGTCGATCACCGGATTCATTCCCAGGGTCCCTGCGATCATGATGGTCTCACCTTCCGGAAGGGCATCACCGGGATCCCCCTGGTCTTTATGCAGTGCAGGCCTGGTCCCAGTGACCCTTTCCAGGTCAGCCTGCAGGTCCCCGGCTGCCCGGAGTACTCCGGGATGATCGCCGGCAGAGACATGGATGGCCGCCATCCTGCCCGGTGTGTAGAAAGGAAATGTGTTCTCCGTTCCCGAATCTGTAATATAGTCCCCCGTTGTGGCGTGATCAGCTTCCCGGATACATCCTGCCAGCAAGACCAGGACAATAAAAAGTGCAGTGATCCTCATGATGACTTGGTTTGGTTACAGGGCGGAGTCTGAATCACCGGGTCAAATGCTGGCTAAGCCTTTGTTTCTGGTGATCAGCTCGTTAATGGCTGCCACAGATGCAGCCGAACGGAGTTTGTCCTCCGGTGTATGGATGCAGTAGTCCACCAGCTGTCCGATGGAGGAGGAGGCCACGTGCATGCGTGTATCGGATGAGGCGTAGTAGATAAAGACCTTCCCGTCCTGGTCGGCGATCCAGCCGTTGGTGAAGAGCACGTTGGACACATCACCCACACGCTCCTCCTTCAACGGCCCCATGAAGAGCCCTGCAGGTCTGTGGATCACCCTGGAGGGATCATCCGGTGCGGTCATGAACATGTAGAGCGTGTACCTCAGCCCGGCAGCGCAATTTCGCACCCCGTGGGCCAGGTTGAGCCATCCCTGATCTGTTTTGATGGGGGCCGGGCCCTGCCCGTTCTTCAGTTCGTAGATGGTGTGGTAGGTCTTGGCATCCACGATCTCCTCATGTTTCACCTCAGCGTTGACCATGGAATCGGAAAGGCCGAATGCGATGCCTCCTCCTTTGCCCGTATCGATGAAGCCGTCCTGGGGCCGGGTGTAAAAGGCATACTTCCCGTTGATGAATTCGGGGTGCAGTACCACGTTGCGCTGCTGGCCCCCGTAAGTGACCAGGTCGGGCAGTCGTTCCCACTCCACCAGGTCCCTGGTGCGGACGATCCCTGCTGCTGCCACGGCGCTGCTGGTATCCCCGTCCGGAGCACCGGGGTCTTTCCTTTCTGTACAGAACACCCCGTAGATGTAACCGTCCTCGTGTTCCGTCAGCCGCATGTCGTAGACATTGGTATCGGGATCATCCGTTTCGGGCAGGGTGATGGGGCGTTCCCAGAACCTGAAGTTGTCCACCCCGTTGGGGCTTTCCGCAATGGCAAAGAATGATTTCCTGTCGTTCCCTTCGCCCCGCACTGCCAGCAGGTACTTGCCGTTCCATTTGATGGCCCCTGCATTGAAGGCGGCATTGAACCCGATCCGCTCCATGAACCAGGGATTGGTCTCCGGATTGAAATCGTACCGCCACTCCATGGGAAAATGGTCCCGGGTCAGCACCGGGTATTTGTACCGGCTGAAGATCCCGTTGGTACTGAACAGTTTTTCGTTTTCCCGTGTAATCAACGCTTCGTGCTCCCTCCTGATGGCGCTGACCCTCTCATCGAACATTTTGTTTATCATCCGTGTAAGACTTATTTTTCGTCCAGTTTTAAATTATTGTGAAGGTCTGATAAAAAACGCTCATGGCCGTTTCATAATTTCACCTTTTGTCCCGATACATTCATCTCAGCGATTCTCCGGATCATCTCCATGCATGCCCTCCCGTTGTGGTAGGGGCATTTCCAGAATCCGGCTTTCTCCTTTTCAGTTTGCGGGATCCCTTCACGGTCAACGCTCCAGTACCATTCACCGTACTGGCGGTCAATGAGCTTATTTTTGATAAAATTCCAGCTTTCAAGCGCCCTGCGGCCAAACTCCTCATCCCCCGATACCTGGTATGCATTGAAGTAGCCCACCATGGCCTCAGCCTGTGGCCACCAGTGTTTGTCGGTGTCGAAGCGGTCCTCTTCCGGGAAGTATTCATAGAAGATTCCCCCATCCCGGTCAACCCCGGTAAGATTCTCTCCTGCCATCTCCACTGCCAGATAGGAGGTTTGTTCAACCTGCCCGGGATTGCCAAGCACTTCTGCCGCTTCGTGCAGCAGCCAGGCACATTCGATATCATGGCCATAGGAGATGAGGGAGGATCTGAGGATCCAGTTGTCATCGAAAAAGAGGTTCAGGTGGTGGGTTTCCCGGTCAACGAACCTCTCCAGGAACAGGCTGATAATATTCTCCAGGGAGTTCCCCAGGGCCGGATCCTTCCATACGCGGTAGAGGTTGGCATAGGCTTCCAGGATGTGGAGGTGGGTGTTCATGGTTTTGGTCTCATTCTGGTCCTTCTCACTGAGGCGAAGGTCCTCCACAGGTTCCCACTCCCTGGAGAGCGCATCGGTGTACCCGTTCCGTTCAGTGTCGAAGGCATGGGACTCGATATCCCGGAACAGGTTTTTGGCCGTTTCCAGCGCTCCCTTATCCCCGCAGGCCATGTGGTATTCGGCCAGGGCATACATGGTAAAAGCGATGGCATAGATCTGTTTCCTGTCAGCCCTGACACTCCCTGTATGATCCAGTTCCCAGTAGATCCCCCCGTACTCCCGGTCAAGAAACATTTCCATGATGTACCCATGGGCCCGGCTGGCCGTATCCAGGTACGCCTGGTCCCCGTACATGCGGTATGCAGCTGAGAAGGTCCACAGGATCCGTGCATGCATGATGGCCCCTTTCCCTGCCTGTTCCACCACCTGGTTGGAGTGGGTTACATGACCGTGAAATCCCCCGTGTTCCCTATCCGGGGTATATTCCATCCAGAAGGGAAGGATGTTTCCCCTCAGCTCCTTTTCCAGTTCCTGCTGAAGATCTCTTAGCTGCTCCCGGGTCATTTAGCCGCAGGTTTTTCATTCGGTAGCCTGTCCCACCAGGTCCTTTTCATGATGATAAAACTGATCACAATAATGACCAGTGCGATCCCCAGCGGCAACACCTTTTTCAATACGATGTAGATGGGGAAGATCACCAGTGCAGTCTGTGCAATGGTTCCCACCACGATGTTGAACATATCCCTCCAGAAATCCCTGTTTCCTTCGAAGGAGGGATCCTCGGCCACCACCTTGTCATGGATGGGCTTCCAGAATCCCCAGGGTTTCACATTCTTATAGAAGTTTTTCAGTGTTTCTTCATCGGTGGGCGGTTTCAGGAAGGTGCCCAGGATGGCAGCAACGGCTGAAATAACCAGGATGATGGGGAAATAATAAAGGTCAAGGAAATCGAAGATCCTGCTACAGATAAGGGCAGAAATGATCCCCACCAGCATGCCCCAGAAGAAGCCGGATCCGTTGAACCGCCACCAGTACCATTTCAGGATGTTGGAAACAACATAGGCTCCCCAGAGGGCGGAAACGATCCACTGTAACACACTGTTCACATCCTGGGCAAAGAAGCCAAAGGCCACCGAGATTGCCACCACCACGATCCCTGTGAGGTAGTTGGTGCGGCTCACCTGTCTGCGGGAAGCATCCGGTCGCAGGTATTTCAGGTAAATATCGTTGACAATATAGGCCTGGGCCGCGTTGAGGGTTCCGGCAAAAGTGGAGTTAAAGGCTGCCAGCAGCCCGGCCAGCAGGAGCCCCATAAAGCCGATGGGGACAAATTCGCTGATGGCGGAGGGAAGGATCTGTTCAAAATCGATCTTGTTGCCCACGATCAGGTCCAGCTTGTCATAGAACAGCAATCCCAGTACTCCGAAACCGGCGATCATAAAGTACCTTGCAGGCATCAGTACCACTGAGACGAAACCCGACATCTTGGCGGCATCCCTGGGGCTCTTTGTTGACAGGATCTTCTGCATATCGTAATTGGGTGCGGGACCGGCCAGGGAGACCAGGACCCCCTTGAAAAGCATCATGCTGAAAAAGATCCCGAAGAGTGAATAGCCGTCGCTGATGATCTTCTCGTTCACCTCCGGGATGATCTCGCTCCAGTCCAGGTTCAGCCGGGAAGAGAAAAAGGGATTCATCCATCCCTCCGGTACCAGCAATGGGTGATCGGTAAGGGCATTCATGGCGATGACCCCGATCACCACGGCCGAAATGGTCATGATGGTATACTGGATCACATCGGCCCACACAATGGAGCTCATTCCGCCCAGGATAGCGTAGAACATGGCAAAAAGGGTGAATACGATCCCGTAAACATGGGCCACGTACTGTGGTGGCACCTCGAATGGAATGTAGGGCGATATCACCTCCCAGGGGATAAAGATCTCCACAAACTTGCCCAGCCCGATGAAGCCATAGGTCAGGAAGCCCAGGCAGCTGATCAGGGCGAAGACCACAACGATCCAGTGTGATTGCACACCACCCCTCCCTGATCCGAAACGGGTCCGGATCCATTCTGCCCCCGTAGTTGCATTTGAACGGCGCAGCCAGATGGAGAGGAATACCATCAGGAAGATCTGGTTAAACACCGGCCAGAGCCATGGGATCCAGATGGATTTAAGTCCGTACACAAATGCCAGCGTCACCAGCCACATGGTACCCGATATATCGAACATTCCCGAAGCATTGCTCAGTCCCAGCATATACCAGGGTAGTTTGTTTCCGCCAAGCATGTATGCGGTTTTGTCTTTCTGAGCGCGTTTTTTCATGACCAGGCCGATGATGATTGTTGAGGCCAGGTAGGCGCAGATGATCAGGATGTCGATGAGGGTCAGTTTCATATGGAAGAAGTTAGGAGTTAGGGGTTAGGAGTTAGTGGTTATGGGTTAGTGGTTATTGGGTTGTTAATCAGTTGATTTATACATGTCGGGGAGTTCGGTGAGGGACAGCATGAGCGGGTCGTTCATGAACTCAATGAAATCGGGTGCACTGGGATGACCGGGGTAGGGGGCATAGAAATGATCGGACCGGCCGTTTCGCCAGAAGAGGATCCAGGATGCGTTCCTGGTGGCTGTATTGGTCTTCAGCATGGGCAGCACCACATCGGTGAACCATACCTGGTCAGGAATGGTCTCTGATCCTGTTTCGGAAATGGTCATCAGCTTTCCATGGGCCGAGGAGAGTGAATCCAGGATCTCCAGCCTGAAGATGGCGGAACTGGTCTGCTCTTTTGACCTGACCCCGCGGTAGTCATCGATTGCCAACACATCCACGTAATCATCCCCGGGATAGGTGGCCAAGTACTTTTCAGCAGCGTCGAAAACACCGCTTGAGTAAGTGATGATCAGCTGGTGCTGCTGTTTCTCATTTCTCAGGTAATCCACTGTGAAACGGAACAGCTTCTTATACTGGTCCGGGGAAGCGGCGTCTGTTCCCCACCAGAACCAGCCGCCGGTCATCTCGTGAAAGGGGCGGAATATGACCGGGATCACCTCCCCGTCCCTGTTCCTCAGGCTGGAGAAGAAGGCTGCAGCCTGGTCCAGTTTTTCCAGGTAGCGGGTGTGGGCCTCACCCCCCGGCAGGCAGGCGGCCACACAGGAGTCTTTATCCCAGCTTGTCCCTCCAACGGCATAGTTTCGCATGTGCCAGCTGTAGGTGTTGATCCCGCCTTTCTCATAGGCGGCAATGGCCCACTTTTTCATATCTTCAAAGGGTACCCCGTCGATGTTTGTTTCGTCCCCCATATGCCCCAGGTCCCAGCCAAAAACGGCAGGGTGGTCACCTGTAACATCATTGATGTCGGTCCGGAACTCCTCTCCCTTCCATCCCATGCCGTAGGCCAGGGCATCCTGGTGGCCAAGCAAAACATGGTCCCCTGCAATCCTGTGAAGGTTGGAAAAGAGTGCTTTTGCCATGGGTGTGGCATGGGGATCGCTCAGTTCAATTTTCTGTGAGCAGGAAATAAGCAGGGTTATCCCGAGAGTAATTGCAACTGATTGCAAAGACATGGAAAAGTGGGTTGGTTTGAGGAGGTAAAAATATTAAAATAAAAAACCCCGGCAAATTTGCCAGGGGGCTCAGATAGTGTTACCAGGCGATATTCCCGAAAGCTGTCTACTTTTCTCCCCCGCTGAGATGGGGCAGGTAGATGCTCAGTTCATCTTCATAACTATTGAAGCTGGCTGTATACAATGAGGAAGCCTGCGGTCAGCAGCAGGAGGGTAAAAAATCCTTTTTTCATCATAAATGGAATTGGTTAATAATGGGTTAAAGTATCTCTTGTGGACCGGATGCAGCACTAAAAAGGTCAATTTGACATCTTTTTAACATCCCATTTCACCGTATCCCGGGTTTGGTTTAACGTTTTGATAATCCCCCTGTTTCTTCTAAATTGCGTTCTCCTTTGAAAAACACATAAACCATCTTTCCTGTATGGAGGTCCTTAAGAGCATCAATCCGTATGATCCTTCGAGGGTGCTGAACTATCCCCAGGTATCGGATATGAACCTGGCCGTTCTGATGGGAAGGGCAAAAACAGCCTGGCACCACTACCGGGATACCTCTTTCCACCACCGGGAGGAGTTGATGAACCGGGTGGCAGTGATCCTCAGGGAGAGGAGCAGGGAGTTGGCGGAACTGATCACCACCGAAATGGGCAAGCCGGTGAGGGAGTCGGAAGCCGAGGTGAGGAAATGTGCCTGGGTATGCGAATACTTTGCAGCCCATGCGGAAGAGTTCCTGTGCCACCGTGTGGTAATCACCGAAGCGGAGGAGAGCCGGGTGGTCTTTGAACCGATGGGACCCGTACTTGCCATCATGCCGTGGAATTTTCCATTCTGGCAGGTGTTCCGCTGTGCAGCCCCTGCCCTGATGGCCGGCAATACCGTGTTGCTGAAACATGCTTCCAATGTCCAGGGATGTGCAGGGGCCATCGAAAGGATCTTTACCGAGGCCGGCTATGAGGAGGGTGTCTTCCAGAACCTGGCCATCTCAGCGGACCGGGTGGCCGGGGTCATTGCCCATGAGTATGTGCGGGCTGTCACCCTCACAGGCAGCGAAGCTGCCGGCAGGGCAGTGGCTGCACAGGCAGGACTTCACCTCAAGAAGTGTGTTCTTGAGCTGGGAGGGAACAATGCGTTCGTGATCATAAACGATGCCAACCAGGAGCTGGCCCTGAACATTGCCATACCTGCCCGTTTGCAGAACGGGGGACAGAGCTGTATTGCTGCCAAGCGTTTCATCCTTGAATCATGGATTGCGGAGGATTTCGTTCCGGGCCTGGTGAAAAGGATCGGCCAGCTGGTGATGGGAGACCCCATGGATGACAAAACAGATATCGGACCCCTCTCTTCTGTGAAACAGGCCAGGGAGGTAGAGCAACAGGTGAAGGACTCGGTGGAAAAAGGAGCCAGGCTGATCACCGGGGGACACCGGGATGGCGCCTTTTATGAACCGGCCCTGGTCACCGGGGTGCGGCCCGGAATGCCCCTGTTTGACGAGGAGGTGTTCGGACCGGTCTTTGCAGTGACGGAGGCCGATTCGCCCGGGCATGCGCTCCAGTTGTCGAACCAGTCAAGATTCGGACTGGGGATGCAGCTGTTCACCCAGTCGGAGGCCGTGGTAAAGATGTTTGTTGAGAAAGCGGAGGAGGGAGCGGTATTCGTGAATGCCATGGTCCGCTCAGATCCCAGGCTACCCTTCGGGGGGGTGAAGAATTCGGGATTTGGAAGGGAGCTTTCCATCGAGGGGATCAAGGAATTTGTCAATATTAAGACTGTCTGGATCGATTAATGAAACTCCTGGCAGGATTGTCATACCAGTAACATTTAACCTTACAAGATGAAGAGAATTGCAGCAGTGACCCTGATGTTGCTGTCCCTGGCGGGACTGGCAGCCCAGGGCGGATCAGTGACCAAACCGGCCGATTTCTTCGGCTTTCAGCCCGGATCGGACAGGAACCTGTTTACCTATGAAAAACTGATAGATTACCTGCAGGAGCTGGACGGGCAGTCGCCCAGGATCCACCTGGAGGAGATCGGGACATCCCCCCAGGGGAGGACCATGTACATTGCATTTATCTCCAGCGAGGAGAACATCGGTAACCTGGATGCCCTGAAGGTCATCAACAAGGAACTGGCACTCAATGCGACACTGGAAAAAGAGGCACTTGAAGCGATGGTGGAAAAGGGGAAGGTTTTTGTACTGGCCACCCTCTCCATGCACGCCAGCGAGGTGGCCCCGTCCCAGTCAGCTCCCCTGATCGCCTACGATTATGCCACCACCACCGATGCGAAGAAGCTGGAATGGCTGGACAACGTGGTCTATATGATGGTTCCGTGCCACAATCCCGACGGGATGGACATGATCGTCAACAACTACCTGAAGCATGTGGGGACAAAGTACGAGGGTGCATCGCTGCCAAGGGTGTACCATGAATACGTGGGACATGACAACAACCGCGATTTCGTGATCCTTACCCAGGATGACAGCAGGGCCATTGCGCGGATCTACAACCTGACCTGGCTGCCGCAGGTGATGGTGGAAAAGCACCAGATGGGGTCCACCGGACCGCGCTATTTTGTTCCGCCCAACCACGATCCCATCGCTGAGAATGTTCCTGCCGGGATCTTTCACTGGAGCGGTGTTTTCGGTCAACACATGGCCACAGATATGACCGCCGATGGACTGGCAGGGGTCTCCCAGCATACCATGTTTGATGATTACTGGCCAGGTTCTACAGAGACCTGTATCTGGAAAAATGTGATCGGGTTTCTTACCGAAGCTGCCAGTGTAAGAGATGCCACGCCCATTTACATTGAACCTACCGAACTGGGGGTCCGGGGCAAAGGACTGTCGGAGTATAAAAAGAGCATCAATATGCTGCTGCCCTGGGAGGGGGGATGGTGGCGGTTGGGAGACATCGTGGAGTACGAGATCTCTTCCACCAGGTCGATCATCAAGACCGCCTCCCTCTACAGGGAGGATATCCTCAGGTTCAGGAACCGCATGTGCAGGGAACAGGTGGAACTGGGAAGGAGCGAGGCACCCTATTACTATATCATGCCAAAGGAGCAGCACGACCAGGGAGAACTGGTGAACCTGGTGAACCTGATGAAGGAGCATGGGGTGGATGTCTATTCCCTCGAGGGTGAACTGACCATGGACTCAAAGCTGTATCAAAAGGGTGATGTGGTGATCCCGCTGGCGCAGCCTTTTCGTTCTTTCATCAAGGAGGCAATGGAGACCCAGGAATTTCCGGAAAGGCACTACACCCCGGGTGGTGAGCTGATCAAACCCTACGATATTACCAGCTGGTCGCTGCCCCTGCACCGGTGTGTCACCTCCTTTGAGATCGGTAAAAGGAGTGAAGCCCTGGAGGGAAAGCTCAGGCTGATCGATGGGAAGTATACCCTTTCGCAACCGGTTGAAACAATGGCCCACATCATGGTATTGCCTGTCACCTCCAACGAGTCGTTCAGGGCTGCATTCCTGGCCATGAAAAAGGGATTGAAGGTGCAGCGCCTCCAGGCTGACCTGACTGTTATGGGTAAAGTATATGGAGAGGGGAGTTTTATTGTGTTCCAGGATCTTAAGAAACAGGAGGTTTGGGAAGCCGTGAAGGAGGCGCTTCCGTTCAACCCGGGACTGATCACCGACAAAAGGGCCCTCAATACGGTTCCGGTGACTGCCCCCCGCATCGCACTGGTGGAGACCTATTTCCATGACATGGATGCCGGGTGGACCCGGTTCCTGTTCGATACCTACCATATTCCCTATACCGTACTGCATCCCGAACAGTTCTCCAAGACCGAACTGGCTGAGAAATTCGATGTGGTCATTTTTCCCGACAATGACAAGTCGATCCTGATGACCGGGAAGCGGAAATCGGGTGATTCCTATTACATGGGAAGCTACCATCCCGATTATGTAAAAGGGATAGGAAAAACAGGCATGGAGAAGCTGATGACCTTCAGCGACCAGGGAGGGATCATCATTGCCTGGGGAAGGTCGGCCAACCTTTTTGAAGGCATCCTGAAGATCAAAAAGAAGGATGCGGAAGAAGAATTCCAGCTCCCCTTCCGCGATGTCTCTGCGCAGCTGGCCAAGGAAGGATTATACATACCGGGAAGCCTGATGAAGGTCAACCTTACCCCGGACCATCCGCTAACGCTGGGTATGCCGGAACAGATCGGGGTGTTCTCCCGGGGCCGTCCCATATTTCAGACGGGAGTCCCCATGTTCGATATGGACAGGCGGGTGATCGGAACCTATCCGGAGAAGGATGTGCTCATGAGCGGATACAGCGCCAAAGATGAGAAGATGGGCAACAAAGCAGCCATGGTCTGGATGAAGAAGGGGAAGGGGCAATTCGTGTTTTACGGATTCGGCCCCCAGTTCAGGGCTTCCACCCAGACCTCCTACAAGTTGTTGTTCAACGCGCTGTTGCTGGAAAAGGCGGAATAGAACCCAACAATCCGGCCCGGGTCAGGAGGATTCCTGCCCCGGTTCCTGTATATTCCGGAACTCCTCCCGGCGTGACGAATCATCCCACGAGTGGTCGTCCAGGTAGGAGGTATCCTCCTGCTCGGCGAGCAGCAGCTCCTCCAGTTCACTGGCATGTTTCTTTGCCTCTGAGAGGTAGATTTTTTCATCCTCCCCATGGTGCTGGCAGAGGTCCCGGATCACCTCCTGGTTGTGCTTCCTGAAGGTCCTGGCAATCCGGTGGGCCTGGTAGTTGCGGTAACCCAGCCGGGTCAGGACCTTGATCCCGAGCTGAAGGGATGATTCAAAAGTATCCCTGTCGAAATCCTCCACCTTACGCTTCATCAGCTCGTAGGTGTGGTCCATGTCCATGGCCCTGGCCAGGATCTTCAGGTCCGGATAGGTACGGCGGACCAGGTCAATGATCTGCAGCGACTTCTGCTTGTCATCCACCGCCACCACGATGACACGGGCACTCCCGCCTCCGGCAGCTTTCAGAAGGTCGGGCCGGGAGGCATCCCCGTAGTAAACCTTGAATCCTAATTTCCTCAATACCTGGATGTTATCCGGATTGTCATCCAGGATGGTGGCTTTAATCCCGTTGGCGATAAGGAACCTGCCGATGACCTCTCCGAATCTTCCGAATCCTGCAATGATCACCGGGTTGTCTGTCTCTTCGATCTTATCATGCCATGGCTGGTTGCTGGTTCGTTCCACCCTTGGAAACACCACCTTTTCATTCAAGAGCAGCAGAAGCGGTGTAACAGCCATGGAGAGTGCCACCACCAGGAACAGCATATCCCCGGTCTGCCCGGCAACCACACCATTTTCCAGGCTGAATGAAACCAGTACAAAGGCAAATTCCCCGCCCTGTGCCAGGGAGAACGCAAAAAGGGAGTTCTGCCCGTTCCGGAGCCCGAAGAACCTTCCAAGGATAAACAGTACCAGGAACTTGATCCCGATCAGGCCCGCCAGCAGGCTCAGGATCAGTCCCGGTGAACGGACCAGCAGGTTGAAGTCCATACTGGCTCCCACGGAGATGAAAAAGAGCCCAAGCAAGAGTCCCTTGAATGGTTCGATGTTGGCCTCCAGCTCGTGCCTGTATTCGTTGTTGGCGAGGACCACCCCGGCCAGGAATGCACCCAGGGCAGGTGACAATCCCACCAGGTTCATGAGCATGGCAATAGCGATGACTATCAGAAGGGCAGTGGCAGTAAAGATCTCACGAAGCCCGGTACGGGCAATCACCCTGAAAATATACCTTGCAGGGTAACGGCCAACGAAAACGATCCCGCTGATCACCACAAGGATCAGGGCCACCTGGAACCATCCGGTGATCTCCATGCCTGCGATCTGCCTCACCTGCCCGGCATGCAGCGGATCTGCCAGGGGCTGATGGCTGGCCAGCAGGGGAAGCAGTGCCAGGATGGGGATCACCGCCATGTCCTGGAACAGGAGCACAGAAAAGGATGCCTGTCCTGCAGCCTGTTTCATTATTCCCTTTTCAGCCAGTGTCTGGAGGACAATGGCGGTTGAGGAAAGACCCAGCATAAGACCAATGGCGATACCTTCCCGGGCTGAGAGGCCCAATGCCATTGCCGCTCCCCCGATGACCAGGGCACTCAACAGCAGTTGGAACCCGCCGAGTCCGAAGATCGACCTGCGCATCTGCCACAACAGGTTGGGCTTCAGTTCCAGCCCGATGAGGAAAAGCATCATCACCACGCCGAATTCGGCAAAGTGCATCACATCTTCACCCTCCTGTCCGATGATCCCGAGCAGAAAGGGCCCGATGATGATCCCGGCCAGCAGGTAGCCGAGCACCGATCCGAATCCCAGCCTTTTGGCTACCGGTACGGAGATCACTGCAGCGAGCAGGTAGATCAGGGCGTGGTAGAAGAAATCCTGTTGGTGCATGGTTCGGCCTTTCAGGTGATCAGGTCATTCATATACTGGTGATTTGCCAGGTCTTCTCTATCCGCCTCGCCATCCCTGAGAGCAAGGATGACTTTGCGGTATTGCCGGGCAGCCCTTTCAATGGCTTCGCCTTCAAGCAGGTGGGTTCCGTGGACCACAAATGGCGGCAGGTACGACATGTTGCACAGGAAGACTGTCTGTTCAAACGGAACCAGCAGCTGGTTGATGGTGTAGCGCCTGGCACCATCTTCCCTGTAGACCTCCCTCCTGCCTCCGGTTGTGATAGCGGTCATCACCTTTTTCCCGGCCAGTGCAGTCCCTTTACTCCCATAGGCGAATCCATGCTCGAGGACAATATCAATCCACTCCTTCAGCAGGGAGGGAGCACTGTACCAGTAGAAGGGGTGCTGCCAGACGATGATGTCATGCCCGGTCAGGACCTGCTGCTCGGTCTTCATATCGATATGGTAGTCCGGGTAGAGGTCATAGAGTACCCTGACTGTCACACCATCCAGGTCCTCCACCGCCTCGATCATTTTCCGGTTGATCCTGGACTTGTGCAGCAGGGGATGGAATAACTGGATCACGATCTTATTTTTCCCGGTCATCATTCAAATCAGTTTTCCTGTTGTTAAATTAACAAAAATAGAGGAAAAATGATCAATGATGCCTGGACCCGTGATCCCACCACAGCTGATCCTCAAAAAGCTTAAATACTACTCGGACTCCGGGAAGAGGTAGTCCACCAGTTCCCAGAGCTCAACGCTGGCAACGGTCCTGAGGCCGTTGACCTTCTTTTCGATCTCATCCGGGTCCAGGTCGGGATGCACCACGGGCATCAGGTTCTCCCGGTCCCCGGTGAGCTGTTCGATGCTTTCGAAACCATCCACGGTGCTGTACATCAGGTGTGCGTCATCGTAGGGATAGGTCACCCAGAGACCCCAGTGGGACATCTGTCCCCGCCTGATAGCCTCCTCCTGGAGAGGCTTGTAAACTTCCCGCTCCATATCCGCATATTCACCTGCCATGCCCGGCTTCACCTTCATGTGGTTCACCAGGATGAAGGAGGCCCCTTTGCTGTTTTCGGCTGTTGCTACCTGGTGGAGCACCTCCCTTTTCACAATCGTTCTGACCGAGCCTGTTTTTCTCAGGATCTCCCCATCCGGTCCGTCCAGGAATTCATCGTAGAAACCTGCCGTGAAATCAGTGAACGTATGTTTCCAGCTATTATACCAGTGGATCGTGATGTAGTTGTATGGATCATCGGCACCTGTATAGTGCTTTTTCCAGAGTTGCCAGCCTGCTATCAGGCCCTCATCAATGGATTTCTGGTGGATCTGCTTAAAGGCTTTTTCCACCTCAAGATAGGTGTCACCCTCGCCTGGTAGAGTCTTCATGTAGTAAAGAACCAACGTGGGATTCTGAGCCAGGAGGGTCATGGGAAGCGCTGCCAGGAGCAGGAAGGATAGTACTCTGAGAAATGACTTCATGGCATTGGATTTAGGTTAATATAAGTTATTAAAGTACATCAAGTTAGGTTATTTTTTTGACACAGGGGCAGTCTCTGGGCATGTTTAACAATCCCCTTTGACCGGACATACCAGTGGATGGTGTTTCGGTAAATATTGGTACCTTGTTCACACTATGAAAAGAACAATTCCACTATGTACAGTGATCCTGTTATGGTCCGTGGTGATGGTCCATGCACAGGAGAGGGAATAACGTCTCCGGGGCCCGGATCACCATCCAGGCTGACAAGGGCACCGAGACCATCAGCAGACATCTCTACGGACATTTCTCAGAGCACCTCGGCCATTGCATATATGGAGGATACTGGGTGGGTGAAGATTCGGAGATTCCCAATACCAACGGGATCAGGAACGACGTGGTGGAGGCATTGCGCAGGATCAGGATCCCCAACCTGCGATGGCCAGGAGGGTGTTTTGCCGACGAATACCACTGGATGGATGGGATCGGACCTGCCAGCCAAAGGCCCATGATGGTGAACACCCACTGGGGCGGGATCACCGAGGACAACAGTTTCGGTACCCATGAATTCATGGACCTGTGTGAACAGCTGGGAACCGAACCGGTGATCTGCGGCAATGTGGGAAGCGGAAGTGTGCAGGAGATGTCGCAATGGATTGAATACCTCAATTTCGACGGCATCAGTCCCATGGCTGACCTGCGCAGGGTGAACGGCAGGGAGGAGCCCTGGGGTGTAAAATTCTGGGATGTGGGCAACGAGAACTGGGGGTGCGGGGGACATATGACGGCTGAGTTCTATGCAGACCAGTACAGGCGCTTTGCCACCTACTGCAGGAGCTATGGCGGGAACAAACTGTTCAGGATCGCCGGCGGGGCCAACTCGGAGGACCTGGATTGGACTGAAACCCTCATGAAGGAGATCCCGCACCATATGATGGACGGCATTTCTTTGCATTATTACACCTGCAACTGGAGCAGCAAGGGATCCGCAACAGATTTCGGGGAGGACCGCTATTTCGAGGTCCTTAAAGGGTGCCTGCATATCGAACAGGTCATCGACAAACATATGGCCATCATGGACCAATACGACCCTGAAAATGAGGTAGCCCTTGTGTTCGATGAGTGGGGCACCTGGTATGATGTTGAGCCGGGCACCAATCCCGGGTTCCTGTTCCAGCAGAACAGCATGAGGGATGCCCTGGTGGCCGGGCTCACGCTCAACTACCTGAATGAGCGGTGCCGGAGGCTGAAAATGTCCAACATCGCGCAGACGGTCAACGTGCTGCAGGCACTGATCTTCACAGACGGGGAGCGTTTGGTGCTGACCCCCACCTACCACATTTACGACATGTACAAGGTGCATCACGATGCCACCATGATTCCCCTGGAACTGGAAAGCGGCGGGTACAGTTTCGGTGACCAGTCGCTCCCGGCCATCAGCGCCAGTGCTTCAAGAAGTGAGGACGGAGCTATCCATATCACCCTTGTCAATATCGATCCGGGCCAGGCCCGGAGAGTGGATATCAGTTTGGACGGCTTGGATCCGGGCCGCTTGTCAGGCCTGATCCTGACCTCCTCGCAGATGAACAGCCACAACACCTTTGAGACCCCGGATGAGGTGGTGCCCGCACCCTATGAAGGGGCGAAGATAAAGGGAGGAAAGGTGGTGATGGAGATGCCTGCCTATTCAGTCATTATGCTGGAGATCCGGTAACCGGGCCTACAGGGGTGAATCGTTCTTTTCCGCAGGCCGGGTGAAGAACCGTTGTGTGGGGTATGCAAATTCAATGTCCTTGTTCTTCGCAAAGGCGGCAAGTACATCCTCCCAGATCTCATGTTCGGTGGTCCTCCGCTTTCGGGGATCGCACACATACCGCATGGTCAGCAGGATACCACTTTCTTTGACAGAAGTGTATACTATCGGAGTGAGATACTGGTAAAAGATCATGTACTTTTTACTGGCCTCAATGATCTTTTTCTCCGCATCGGCCGATAAATCCCTGGCATGGTCGCTGACAATATGCTGCAGCATGTCTTTGGCCTTTGTCCAGTTGCTTTCAAAGGTTACCAGCACACCGATCTCGTTCCAGATAAACTGGAAACCGGAACTGTAGTTGGCTTGTGGCTGGGTGAAAACAGCCCCGTTGGGAATATGGATGATCCTGCCGGTACTCTGGTCCGCTTCCACCCAGTCCCCGATCTCAAGCAGCGTGAACTGGAACAGGCGCAGGTCGATCACATCCCCTGCATGGTCCCCGATCTGAATCCGGTCACCCAGGGCAAAAGGCTTTCGTGTAAGGATGAAGATCCAGCCTGCAATATTGGTCAACATATCCTTCAGGGCAATGGCAAGCCCTGCAGTAAGAAGTCCCAGGAAAGCACCGAACTGTCCGATGGCCTGGATCCAGACACTGCCGATAAGGATTACCGTAAGAAATCCGATGATGAAGGAGACTGAGCGTCTCCAGGTATACCTGGATTTGGGATCTTCTGTGAACCGCCAGACGATTTTCAGGATCGCGAACCTGATCAGGCCAAGGACTACCAGGATCAGGATGGAGTAGAGGATCTTGGTCTGGTTCTCCGGGCTGATGCCGATGGAATTCTGGAAGAATTCAGTGATCTTGTTCATAGACTGACCGGGCTGATCTCACATAAAGTTAGTGAATAATCTTCAATAACAACAGGTTAACGCCTGGATTGTGAAATTGTTTGCGGTTTCAGATCCGGGCAAGGGCCATGGTGGAGGCATGGAGGGTGATGGTGATCAGCAGGTAAAGGGTGATGGTGATCACCAGTAACTCAAGCCTGGTATCCCCATTATTTTGCCAGGACCTTTCCAGCCCGGCCTCTACGGCGATGGCCTGACCGGCCTTAAGTCCATGATCTTCACCTTCCCCGCAGACAGGGTCCCTTCCCCCCGGAGCACATAAAAGACGATCCTCCATGGATTGGTATGGTTCTCCAGGGCTGTTCCCGGATCCAGGTCCAGCCTGATCACCTCAAGGTTATCAAACCGGAACATCAACCAGGCATCCTGTTCAACCGGAAGTTTGACGGCGGTCTTTGTGTCGATGGGAGTGTGGTACACGGTTGTAGGTTAGTGGTTATTGGTTATTAGATATTGTTTTTTCGTCGCCATAACCCTGTTGATTATGGAAGACGATCTTATTCTCAGGCAACAGCCATTGGAACTTTTCTTAAGAAGGTGTCAAGCATCATGTATGAGATAGAATGTATGGTGCTTAAGCGACCTTCAATACCGACTATAAACCGGATATTGAAACGGAACAATCAAATCAAGACATTTTTATGGGGGGGGTATTCCGTTCAAGGGTGGTAGTATTACCGAATCGGTAATACATTTTCGTAGTACTACCAAGTGATAAGATAACAGGAACTGGGTGTATGAACCGGATTTTATCACCACTTCGTATTTGCAATGCCTGTAGATTGAATAACAATATGTCAATGAAATGCTGATATTTTGCCCCGCTTAGAAAATGTATACGATGTTATGGTATTTGACACCTAACACCTAACACCTAACTCCTTCCCCCTCTCTGTTCTCTACACCCACTCCTCCTTCAGGATCTCACCTTCAACGCCGACAATCACCTGTTTCAGGGGTATTTTCCGCCCTGCCTGGTCTGCGGCAGTCATGGCCAGCTTCAGCAATCCACCGCAGCAGGGGACCTGCATCATCAAGACCGTTAAGGTATTAATTTTCGCATCATCAATCAATGACCGGATCTTGGTGATGTATTCCTCCTGGCCCGAATCCAGTTTGGGGCATGCGATAGCCAGTGTCTTGCCCTTCAGCCATTTTGAGTGAAAATTTCCCAGTGAAAAGGCCACGCAATCAGCTGCCAGGACCAGATCTGTCTGCCGGAAATAGGAGGCCTGGGGATTGATCAGGTGCATCTGGACCGGCCACTGCCTCAGTTCGGATGGTTGCTCTGCCACTGCGCTGTTGTCCAGGGTAAGTGATCCTGCAGCAAAAGCTGCCGGCTGACCTGCCGAAGACTGGGGTGTGAAGCTGCGTGCTTCAGAACCCGGGCACCCGCATGCAAGCTGCTGCTCTTCCACATGGGAATGGTGTACCCTGCTCAACACCTCCCTGACATTGAAGTCCAGTTCATCTTCATGGTCTTTCAGGTATTTCACCCCCTCTCCAAGGAATTCCATCTCGTTGTGTTCCTTCAGGTGGGACAGGTGGGCCACCACGGTATTTTCCCCTTTCTGTACCATGATTTCCATCACTTTGGTCTCATCGTATGGTTCGGCTTCTCTTTCCTCTATGGTGATGGCACCCTGCGGGCAGTGCCCCAGGCATGCTCCCAGTCCGTCGCACATCAGGTCACTGACCAGCCTGGCCTTTCCGTCAATCATTTGAAGGGCGCCTTCATGACAGCTGGGGATGCACTGGCCGCATCCGTCACACAATTCCTCGTCGATCTTAACTACTTCGCGTAACATAGGGTTATTGGTTATTGGATAATGGTTATTGGTTTTTCTGCTACAAAGATGGGGGGTATTGGCTCTCTTATACGGTAACAATTGTTACAGGGGACCATTTTTTGCTATTTTTGAAATTGCAGATCAACACAAACTGACATGTTCCAACCCAGAAGTCCGGCAGGCATCCGTTTTCGGCTGCTTCAATATTTTATCGCCATGTTATCAGGAGCAGCCCTGATCTCCTGTTCCAACGATGAGGGCCTGGGGGGAACCGGTTCCATCTCGGGGACGATCACGGAACATTTTTACAATGATGACTTTTCCTCCCTGATCCACCAGGATGCTTCAGTGGACGAGGAGGTCTTTATCCTTTTCGGGGATGGCCAGGCACCAGGTGACCGGGTCTGGACCGGATTCTCGGGTGAATTCCGTTTCGATTACCTCTATCCCGGCACCTACCATATCTATTACAGGTCACAGGATTCCACTGAAATGCCTGACGATCAGTGGAGCCCCCTGGTGGATGTGGAACTGGGAGACGGAGATCGCGTGGACCTGGGAGAACTGGCAAAGTTTTCCACGCTGGATTACGATGATGGTGCTGCGGTGATCGGGGGGGTGGTAAAGAAAATCAAATATGCCAAAGGATCGGTGTGGCCCAACATGGTGAAGGAATACGAAGATTTTGCCCATGACCACGAAGTGTACCTGGTCTACGGGAATCACGGTTCTTATGATGAGCGGGTGAGGACCCGGTATGACGGCCGGTTCGAATTCCGTCACCTGATTCCGGGCGACTACCTGGTATTCCTTTATTCGGAAGATGTGACAGGGGCTACGGAGCATGTGGTCCTGAAATTCGAAGTGACCATCACCGAATTTGACCAGGTAGTGGATCTGGAGGAGATCACTGTTGAAGCATTGTAAAACTACCTGAACTATGATGAAACTGAAGATCATTGGACTGGGAATTCTGCTGGGTTTGGCAGTAACCAGCTTTGGACAGGGTAAAAAAACCATGAAGGAAAAGGGGATTGTGTCCAGGACCGTGAAGGAGTATTTCATCGAGGAGGGGATGGATGAGCCGGTGGTAGAGTCCGTCGAGAAATACAACGAGCGTGGTGAACTGTCCGAGATCCAGGAGTTCAACAAGAGGGGTGAGGTGAAGAGATGGGAACGCTATGTGTATGATGAGGAGGGAAACGTGGTGGAGGAGGTTTTCCTGGATCCGAGGGGAAAGATCGAACGGACGGAAAAGAGCATCTTCAGGGATGGGCTGAAGGTGGAGAAACACTATTACAACAACAGGGGAAAGTTATACAAGAAGAAGGAATACGTTTATGAGTACCGGCAATAACATTGAAGAGATCCTCTCCGGATTCGCCGGGATCTCCCTTGAGGAGGTTCAGAAGGCAAGCCTGATGCGCAGGCGGGACCGCAAGCACGTGTTTGGATTCCAGCATGTCCCTGCCCTGTTGAATGAGGTGGCGAAGCATTACAGGGTCCTTGAAATTGACGGGAAGCGTATCCATTACTACCAGACCCTCTATTATGACACAAAGGGGCTTGATATGTACCATATGCACCACAGCGGAAGGGTCAACCGGCACAAGATCCGGTTCAGGAAATACGGCTCCTCGGCCGATGTGTATTTCGAGGTGAAGAAGAAAGATTCCCGCGGTATCACTGTCAAAAACCGGATGCAGACAAACGGCAGCAAGGCGGCCATTCTCAGCAGGGAAGAGGAGTTCCTTTCTGCCTACACGCCTTACGATGATGTGGAGATGGAACCTGTGCTGGAAAACAGTTTCAAGAGGATCACCATGGTCAACCAGGACCAGTCAGAAAGGATCACCATGGACTATGACCTCTGGTTCCAAAACCGGATCGGTCAGGGGGAGATGGAACTGCCCGGCATCACCATTGTGGAGATCAAGTACGGGAATCACCTGGCCGGTTCCTTATTTCGAGGGGCATTGCGCCGAGCCCATATTGTCCCTACCCGGTTCAGCAAATACTGTATCGGGATGGCCATGCTGAATCCGGAGCTGAAGCAGAACATGTTTAAGGAGAGGGTGCGGATGGTAGATAAAACCTCAAGAGAATACGAACATTCCAAAAAAATGCAATCATATGCCTGAATTTCTGAATATTGAACTGGTTTACTGGGAAGACTTCCTGGATCTGTTGATCAGAACCACCTTTAACACATTGGTGGTGGTTTACCTGGTGAGGTACCTCTATTATAAGTCTACACCCAGGAAGGATTACCTCTTCACCTACATCCTGATCAGCCTGGTGGTGTTCTTCATGTGTTTCCTGCTGGAGAATATCAGGATCGAACTGGGTTTTGCCCTTGGATTGTTTGCCATTTTCGGGATCATCCGTTACCGGACCCAGCAGATCCCCATCCGGGAAATGACCTACCTTTTCCTGGTGATCGGGATCTCTGTGATCAATGCCCTTTCCAACCGGAAGGTCAGCTACGCGGAACTTGTGTTCACCAACCTGGCACTGGTGGGATGTGCCTACCTGCTGGAAAAGGTGTTCCTCCTGAAGCATGAATCCAAAAAGGTGATCAACTATGAGAATGTTGAGCTTATCAAACCGGAACACAGGGAGGAGCTGAGAAAGGACCTGGAGGAACGTACCGGACTTACAATTAACAGGATAGAGATAGGCCGGATCGATTACCTGCGGGATTCGGCAAGGGTATTCATCTATTTTTTCGAGAAAGACAGCTGGAAGATCACAACGGATGATGACCAGCCCATCCTGGACGATGATGACGACGATTAGGCGGTTCATATTGCGTTTGCTTCCAATCCTTCTTCTTCTGAACGCTGCCCTCACGCTTTACGGGCAACGGGAAGATTTTTGCTCCTGGTTCGAGTTGGACATCAACAAAGGATTTAACAACAGCTTTGACCTCTCGGCTGAGATTGAACAGCGTTTCAACCAGAACAGTTCCAGGTACAACAGGTCCCTGGTCACTGTGGCTGCCGAATACAGTCCAGTGGAATTCATGGATGTGAATGCAGGTTTTCGGGTGCTGACAGTCGCCGACCAGGAGATGCGTATTGCTCCACAATACAGGATCCATGGCGATGTGAAAGGACGGTATAAGCTGGGTGACCTGGCCCTTTCGATCCGGTTCAGGATGCAATACGGTTTCGAAGAGTTTCTCTATTTCGCAGAGGTCAGTGACAACCTCTTGATAAACAGGAACAGGCTGAAAGCCGCCTACCATATCTTCGGATCCGGGATCAGGCTGTTCACCAGTGCGGAAAGCTGGGGCTTGTTTCAAAGTGGCAACGGCAGGTTTTTTAAACAGATGCGTTATACGGCAGGGGTGTCCTATACCGTCAACTTTCATTCGGAGTTGAGCGTTAGGTACATACTGGAGGATGAATTCAACCAGGTGGATCCCCTGCGGTCCCACATCCTTGTAATAGGGTATTCCCATACACTGTAGCATATGACAGGGCAATACTTACCGGACTCCGTTGTATCCCTGCTGACGCAGTGCCCCCTTTTTGCTGGAATTCCGGAGGGTGAGCTCTCGGATTTGCTGGAAGATGCATCATGCCGGATCCGTGCGTTTCAGAAGGGCGACCTGGTAGCCCGTGCCGGGGAGAAGGTATTCTTCCAGCACATTGTGATCTCCGGGGGGGTCAAAGGGGAGATGATCGATTTTGCCGGCAAGGTGATCAAGATCGAGGATATTGCACCACCCAGGCCCCTGGCTGCAGCGTTCCTTTTCGGAGAACAGAACCGGTACCCGGTAAACATCATTGCCAGCGAAGAGACCCGGATCCTTTCCATCCCCAGGGATACCTTCCTGAGAATGATGCAGGCCAGTGAACAGGTCCTGAGGAATTTTATCAATGCCGTTTCAAGCAGGGGCCAGTTCCTTTCAGCTAAGATCAGGTTCCTCTCCTTCTCAACCATCAAAGGAAAGCTGGCACAGTACCTGCTGGACCTCTCAGAAAGGAAGGGTAGGGATCTTTTTGAACTTCCTCATTCCCAGACCCAGCTTTCGGAACTGTTCGGGGTGGCACGCCCCTCGGTCGGAAGGGCCATTGTTGAGCTGAACAGGGAGGGGATCATCCGGACCTCCGGGAAACAGGTTGCCATCCTTGACCGGGCCAGGCTCTCTTCCCTCCTGAAATAGGTTACGAATATCTGGGCCCCCTACCGGATGGTTAGTCAACAGATCCTGGGGAGTTGTTCCCCCGAGATCATATCCACGATCCGGCTGGTGCCCAGGGTTGTTTCAAGCTGGAGCATTCCCGGATGGGAGGAGGTTACCTTTCCGATCACCCTGCTCCCGCTTCCGGCCGGATGGGAGCGCATACCGGCCAGTGCCGTTTCAGCCTCATTTTCCGGCAGGATGACCAGGATTTTCCCTTCATTGGCCATATAGAGCGGGTCAAATCCCATGATCTCGCATGCCCCCTGCACGCCTTCATTCACCGGGAGTTGCGATTCGAACAGGGTGATCCCCGTACCCGATGCCTGGCAGATCTCGTTCAGGGCACTGGCCAGCCCGCCGCGCGTGGGATCCCTCAGCACATGGATGTCTGTTCCTTTCCTGAACAGAGCCATCATCATATGGTTCAGGGCGGCTGTATCACTGCTGATCTCCGGTGCGGTTTCCAATCCGTTCCGTGCCGACATGATGGCCACTCCATGGTCCCCGATGGTTCCGTTGATGATCACCACATCTCCCTCGCTGCACCGGGATGGTGAAATGTCAGTTCCGGGCAGGATCCTGCCGATCCCTGTGGTGTTGATGTAGATCCCGTCCCCTTTCCCTTTCTCCACCACCTTGGTATCGCCGGTGGCAATGGTAACTCCTGCCCCCCGGGCTGCTTTTCCAATGGACTGGATGACCCTCCAGAGTTCTTCCATAAGGAATCCTTCCTCCAGGATCAGGGCCAGTGATATATAGAGGGGTTCAGCGCCGCAGCACACCAGGTCATTCACCGTTCCGTTGACAGCCAGCTCCCCGATATCCCCTCCGGGAAAGAAGATAGGATCCACCACGAAGGAGTCGGTGGTGAATGCCAGTTTGCCATCCACAGCTGGAAGGAGTGCACCGTCGTGACCGGTGGTGAGGATCTCATTGCCCAGGGCGGCATAGAACATCTTTTCGATCAGCTGGTGGGTGAGCTTTCCACCCCCGCCGTGTGCCAGCAGTATGCGGTCGTAGTCCGATCGTGGTATGGGGCATTTCAGGTCAAAGGATCCATTGTTTTTCATCGGTCACCTCCTGTCAGTTATTTCCATGTACCCGGATGAACCGGTAGTAGGCAGCACACGCTCCCTCTGATGATACCATGGGTGCACCCAGCGGTTTTTCTGGAGTGCATGTTGTTCCAAAGGCCGGGCACTGGGAGGGTCTCTTCCTCCCGGTCAGTACCTGGCCGGCGATGCAGGATCCTGGTTCCTCCGGTTGGATGGGCCCCAGTTTGAACCGTTCCAGGGCATCGAACTTTTTGTAGTCTTCAGTAAGCCGGAAACCGCTGCCGGGGATCTCCCCGATCCCCCTCCAGTTCCTGTTGGTGGGAGCGAATACCTCTTTCAGGAGCTGCTGTGCGGGAAGATTTCCTTCGGTCCTGACGGACCTTGAATAAGCGTTATCAACACCCCAGCGGCCCTGCTCCAGCATCTCCAGGGCAGTAAGGATTCCATACAGCAGGTCAACCGGCTCAAACCCGGTGACCACGATGGGTACCCTGAATTTTTCTGCGATGGGTTCATATTCACGGGTGCCCATGATGGTGCATACATGCCCGGCGGCCAGGAAACTGTCGATCCTGTTGTCTTTCCAGGTCAACAGGGCTTCCAGTGCGGGAGGTACCAGGACGTGGGATACCAGGATGGAGAAATTCTCCAGTTGTTGCCTGGCTGCCTCCCTGACCGCCATGGCTACGGCCGGGGCGGTGGTTTCGAATCCCACTGCAAAAAAGACCACCTCACTGTCCGGGTTTTCCCTGGCAATGGCAAGCGCATCCAGCGGCGAATAGACCATGCGGATATCGCCTCCTGCAGCTTTGGTGTTCAGGAGATCACTCCGGGAACCGGGTACCCTCATCATATCCCCGAAAGAGGCCAGGATCACACCGGGCATCTCTCCCAGTGCCACCGCCCGGTCGATCAGTTCCATCGGGGTGACACAAACCGGGCATCCCGGACCGTGGATCAGGCTGACCTTGCCGGGAAGCAGTTGCAGCAGGTTGTATTTCATGATGGAATGGGTCTGGCCGCCACATACCTCCATGAGGGTCCATTCCCTGGTTACGGTTTTCCTGATCTTACTGACCAGGTTGGCTGCCAGGTCCTTGTCCCGGTATTCGTCAATGTATTTCAAATCAATCGATTTCGCCCATTTCCCGAAGGGCATCCAGGGTAAACCTGGCATCTTCCTCATCCACTTTGCTCAGGGCCGTCCCCACATGGGCCATGATGTAGTCACCCACCTTCACATCCTGGAGCCACTGGATGGATATATCCCTCACAGCGGCACCGAACTGAACCCTGGCCATGCGCATTTCAGGATTGCTATTGTCAATGGTCAGGATCTTTCCTGGTACAGCCAAACACATGAACACCTCCTGTTTTGCCCTAAATATATGCCAAATAACCTTGCAGGTCAAAGGTTGGGGAATTCTTTTTAAATTGGTTGGGAAATGAAGGAAGCAACCCACATGCTCCTTGTGAAAGGGCTGGTCCAGGGTGTCGGTTTCCGGCCCTTTATCTATAAGCTGGCCAGGGAACACGGCCTCCCGGGGCGGGTGGAGAACCGCAATGACGGGGTGGCAATCCTGGTAAACGGGACCGGGGAGCTGGTCCGTAGATTCCGTGAAGCGATCGTTGATGGTGCTCCGGAGGCCTCCTCCATCGAAGCTGTGGAGATGGTCCAGGTGGAGAACCGGCATTTCAAGTCATTTGAGATCGCACAAAGCGGGGATCTATCCAGCCGGATCACAGAGATCAGCCCGGATATTGCCATATGCGATGCCTGCCTGGAGGATATAAAACACCAGCCGCACCGGATTAATTATCCCCTGACCAACTGTACCCATTGCGGTCCCCGTTTTTCCATCATCCGGGAGCTTCCCTACGACCGGGAAAATACCACCATGGCTCCCTTTTCCATGTGCCCGCAGTGTGAGACGGAATACAACAATGTGGCAGACCGCAGGTTCCATGCCCAGCCGGTGGCCTGCAACATGTGTGGTCCGGTGTACCGGCTGGAAACACAGGAGGGCATCCTGGAGGAACTCAGCGGACTGCTGAGTGAGGCAGCCAGGCTGATCGGTGAAGGTGCCCTTCTGGCCGTAAAGGGTACCGGGGGATTTCACCTGGTATGTGATGCATTCAATGTGGAAGGGGTGAAAAAGCTGAGGAAAATGAAGCAGCGGGACGGGAAGCCGTTTGCACTGATGTTCAGGAATGTGGAGCAGGCCCGCCATTTCGTGCACATCAGTCACACCGAGGAGGAGTTGCTTACCTCCTGGAGAAGGCCTATCGTGTTGCTGGAAAGAAAATCTGGGATAACGGCCGGTATCGCCGACGGATTATCCACCCTGGGGGTCATGTTGCCCTATATGCCCTTCCACCACCTGCTTTTCGATCAGTTGGAATCGCCGGCCCTTGTGATGACCAGCGGTAACTTTTCCGAAGAGCCCATCCTGATCTCCAACGATTCGGTCAGGAGCAAGTTTATGGATTTAGTGGACGGGATCATCAGCTATAACCGCGAGATCCACAACCGGGTGGACGATTCGGTGGTCGTTGTGACAGGGAACCATCCCATGGTGGTCAGGCGGGCCAGGGGATATGTCCCATCACCCGTCAGAACAGTGTTGGACCTGGAAGGGATTCTGGGGACCGGGGCTGAACTGACCGGCTCTTTCTGCATGGGGAAGGGGAACAACGCCCTCATGAGCCAGTACACGGGCGACCTGAAAAACCTGGCTGCCTACGATTTCTACAGGGAGATCTATGAAAGGTTCAGCCGCCTGTTCAGGTTTACTCCCAGGATGGTGGTGAGCGACATGCACCCCGATTATCTTTCAACCCGCTTTGCACGGGAAGTGGCGGAAGCGCACCAGGTTCCCCACCTGGAGGTCCAGCATCACCATGCACATATTGCTTCAGGCATGCTCAGTGCCGGACTGGAGGGGGAAGTGATCGGCCTCAGTTTCGACGGGACCGGGCTGGGAACGGATGGCCACACCTGGGGAGCCGAGGTGATGAAGGCAGGTTATGCCGGTTTTGAGCGCCTTTTTCACTTCGAATATATGCCCCTGCCGGGAGGGGACAAGGCCACCCGGGAACCATGGCGCATGGGGGTATCCTACCTGCATGCCTGTTTCGGGAGCGACCTTCAGAAACTGAAGATCCCCCTTATAGGCGACATGGATGAGAAGGAGATGGCTGCCATAATATCCCTCATTGAAAAGGGGATCAACACGCCCCTGGCCTCCAGTGCCGGGAGGCTGTTCGATGCGGTGGCTGCCATCACCGGGCTGAATTACCGGTCCACCTACCAGGCGGAAGCCCCTATGCTGTTGGAAGCAGCCATCGATCCTTCGGAGAAAGGTTCATACCTGGCTGAGATTGAGGATGACCAGGTGGTCTTCCGGACCCTGATCAGGCAGGTGGTGGATGACCTGCTGGCCGGTGTGTCCACCGGGAGGATCGCGGCCAGGTTCCATCATGCGCTTGTAAACCTGGTGGTGGAGTTGTCCATGGAAACACGAAAGAGGACCGGGCTGGACCGCATCGTTCTCGGGGGCGGGACCTTCCAGAACCGTTTCCTTACAAAAAAAGTGGTGCATAAACTGGAAAAAGAGCAATTTGCAGTGTATCTTCCCGAAAGGATCCCGGTCAATGACCAGGGTATAGCGGTGGGTCAGCTGGCCATCGGGGCCCATCACAGGTAAAAAGTAAAAAGATCGATTATGTGTGACACATGCGGATGCGGCCAGGAGGGGGATTCTGTAAAGATCTCAAAACCGGGGGAGCAGGAGGCCCACCACCATGACCATGATCACGGGCACCACCATGACCACCACCATGACCATGGACACGGGGATCACCACCACTGACCATGATCACGGGCACCACGACCACCACCATGACCACGGACCATGATCCCACCATGACATGACACGGCAGGAAGCGGGTCATGATGGAGGAGGATATCCTGGGGAGGAACAACCTGGCAGCCAGCAGGAACAGTGGTTATTTCGAGGCAAAGGGGATCGTGGCACTGAACCTGATGAGCTCACCGGGTTCGGGTAAGACCACCCTGCTGGAGAAGACCATTGAGCTGCTGAAGGGAAGCAGAAAGGTGGCGGTGATCGAGGGGGACCAGCAGACCCTCAATGATGCGGAGCGGATCGACCGAACCGGGGTGCCGGTGGTACAGGTCAATACGGGCCAGGGCTGTCACCTGGATGCAGAGATGGTCCGCCGGGCAGTCCAGGCACTGGAACCTGAAACGGGATCACTGCTCTTCATCGAAAATGTGGGCAACCTGGTATGCCCCTCCCTCTTTCAACTGGGGGAGCAGGCACGGATCGTGATCATCAGTGTCACAGAGGGCGAGGATAAGCCCCAGAAATACCCCACCATGTTCAGGAACGCCGATCTTTGCATCATCAACAAGACGGACCTGCTGCCCTATGTGGATTTCCGGGTGGAAAAGGCCAGGGAGTATGCCCTGGCTGTGCAGCCCGGTTTGCAGTTCCTGGAGCTGTCGGCAAAGACAGGAGAGGGAATGGAAGGGTGGATCCAATGGATCATGGATCAACCGGGCGGACTGATCACCAGGTGAATTCCATGCCATAGTCGGCAGGATTCACATCCCACTTCTCAAGGAGCCATTTGATCACGCGGGCATCATACTGCCGGTTCAGGACCTCGTAATTGCCCAGCACTTCCAGGCAGGGGGCCAGGAACATTTCCGGGGTTCCGCCCATGGACTCAATGCTGTTCAGGGCATGGGTCCGGGCCATGGGTTCGTCCGCTCCCAGCACCCGTGTCAGTGCTTTGACCGCGGTTTCCTCTTCCCCCAGGATGTAAAGAAGCTCAGCAGAGGCCACACTCACATTCCAGGACGGGTCGAAGGCGGCCGTCTTCACCCGCTCAAGGTGTGGCCGGGCATCCTCACCCAGCAGGAGGAGCCCCTGGGCTGCCCAGTATCGTACGGCACTGTCGTCATGGTCAAGCCATTTCAACAGTGTACCGGCATTTCCCGGATCACCTTCCGAAGCAGTGTATGCTGCCTCCTGGATCAGGCTGAAGGGAACATCACCGGTTCTCATGTAGTCATAAGCAGCCATCTCCCCGGTCCGGGTAATCCTGTCGCCCTCCGGGATAAACCCGGCATCCAGGATGGAAGCACCTTTATCAGCGCATGCCTTTCGCATTTCGGCAAGCCGGTCCGCATGGGCCGGGTCATCCGCCAGGTTGTGGATCTCCCAGGGATCATTTTCAGTATCGTACAGCTCCTCAGCAGGCTTGTTTTTCCACCACCTGGATTGCACTTCGTTGCATGCTCCGGCCATGAAGGCGTCCTCCCAGGATTGCATGGAGGGTGCCCTCCACAGGTACTCCAGGTGCTGCATGTAGATCCGGTTGGGATTGAAATTCCGGGTGTACCTGAACTCCCCGTCCACGATGGAGCGGGACATGTCATACCTCCCGTCCATCCTGTCCCTGAACATGTAGATGTAATCCGGTTCCTCACCCTTGTGCTTTCCCAGGAAAGCACTGCCCTGCATGTACTCCGGAGCCGGTTGCCCGGTCATGCTGAGGAGGGTGGGGGCCAGGTCCACAAAGCTGACCAGCCTCTCCACCTTTGAGCCCGGTTTTTCACCGGGGTAGAGGTGCCTGTAACGCTCAGGGATCCTGATGATCATGGGAACATGGGTGCCCGTTTCGTACAGGTAGCGTTTGCTGCGTCCCAGCACACCTCCGTGGTCAGCGTAGTAAAAGACAATGGTGTTGCCGGCCAGCCCGGCCTCTTCAAGCTCTGCCAGCAGCGCCCCCACCTGCTGGTCCATATCCTCCACCTTGTCATAATACTGGGCCCAGTCGTGCCGGATCTCGGGAGTGTCAGGATGGTAAGGCGCAATGGGCGCCTCTTCGGGACGGTGTCTCAGTTCCCCGTCAGGGATGGATGTATGGAGGCAGCTCTCATGGCTGGTGGTAAGGTTGAAGATGGCAAAGAAGGGCTGTCCCTCCTCCCTGTGTTTGTAATGGGCCTCTTTTCCGCATTCATGCCACATCTCGTCCGTATTGATATGGGCGAAATTGTAATCGGTCTTGCTGTTGTTGGTGCAGTAGTACCCCTTTTCCATCAGGTATTCGGTGTAGGGCCTGACCAGCTCCGATTTGGCGTAATTGCTACGCATCTGTTCGTTTCCGTTGGAACAGGCATGGACACCGGTGATAATGGTATTGCGTGCAGGGGCGCAAACAGGGGCATTGGCATAGGCATTGGTATAGAGGAATCCCTCCCCGGCCAGCCGGTCCAGGTTGGGGGTGGTGGCGAAGGTATCCCCGTAGCAGCCCAGCAGGGGGCTGTTGTCTTCACTGGTGATCCATAGGATGTTGGGGAGTTCAAGTTGTGATGAGTTGCAGCCGGAAACAAGGAATGCAGTCATCAGAATGCTGAGGATGGTGTAAGTTTTCATGGCTTAAAATTAAAATTATTTTTCCCGGTTGGTACAACCCGGACATGAGATTCTTGTCTTTGAGGTAAAAGCAGACTACTTATTTCAACAATAACACGACCATGAAAAACATACTTACAGGAGTGCTTCTTCTTTTTTTGACGGGACAGCTGCTGACAGCCCGGACAGATACCACTGAGTATCTACACCGGCCTTTCCAGTTCACCTTTCTGTTCCCTCCGCTTAGTACGAACTGGGCAAGGAATCCCGGGATCATCAATCATGTTTCACTGAACCTTTTCATGGGGATTTCGGGGGGTGTAGAAGCCTTCGAAGCAGGTAGTTTCATCAATGTGGACCGGTATTATGTGAAGGGTCTGCAGATAGCCGGATTCGGGAACCTGGTGGGAGGTGATGCTTCGGGCGTCCAGCTGGCCGGGTTCACCAATATTGCCGGCGGAACGGTCAAAGGTTTTCAGGGTGCAGGCTTTTTGAATACAGCAGGTGCAGCTGACAGGGGTGTTCAACTGGCCGGGTTCGGGAACCTGGCAGGTGAGGGGCTGACCAGCTTTCAGGGAGCAGGATTCTTCAATGTTGCCCGCGAGGTGAAAGGCGCCCAGCTGGCGGGATTTATCAATATTGCGGGTCATGTGGATGGGGTCCAGGTGGCAGGATTCCTGAATATCTGTGATTCCATTGAAGGGGTTCCCCTGGGATTCATGAACGTGGTGAAGAAGAACGGATACAGGAAATTTACGTTTTCCGTCAGCGAAACCCAGTATGCCAACCTTTCACTCAGGATGGGAGTGAGGAGGCTCTATAACATATACTCCTTTGGCAAACCATACGGGCCGGGAAGCCGCTGGATGTTCGGTGGCGGACTGGGTTCGGAATTCGACATGGACGAAACTATGATACTGAACATTGAGGCAACCGTCCACCAGGAGTTGTGGATCTCCAACCCTGCGGGTCCCTATTTCCTCAACATCGACCGGTTCAACATTTACAATTCGCTGAAATTCCTGTTTGGCTGGAACATGGAGAACCAGGTAACGCTTCATGTGGGTCCGACTTTCAATGTATCGGTGGCGAAAAGTGACCCATACTCCGGAGCGATCGATTTCCATGAGATACCGTTCTACTCCGTATTCAACCATACCAGCCCTGACAACACCAATGTACAGATTTGGTTCGGGCTCCAGGGCAGCATCAGTTTCTAGCTTCTTCAGAAAGATTTGGGTGCTACGGCTCCCGGTTTCCCCGATCCGTGCTTGTCGTCAAAGCAGTGCATGTCCAATTGGTGATTCCGGGAGCTTTTGTTGAATGACGCGGGAAGCTTCAATCAGATGGATGAGAAGCGGCCCAGGAGCTCCTCCCTGGAGGCAGGACTCACCGGGATGGCATGATCTCCGATCCGTACCTGGTTCCCCTCGATAAAACCGATCTTCTGCAGGTTCACCACGAAGGACTTGTGGATCCTCATAAACGCTTCGCCCGGAAGTGAGTCCATGAACCTCTTGATGGTATCATGCACCACCAGGTTCTTCTCCTCCAGGTGGAGCCGTATGTAGTCCCCCTGTCCCTCGATGAAAAGGATGGAAGAGGCTTCCAGGGCATAGAGCTTTTTGTCGGCCCTGACAATGATCTTCCTTTGAAGGCCATTCTGGCCTGGTTTGTCTCCAAGCCTTTCCAGGGCCCGGTTCACTGCCTTGAGGAACCGCTCGAATGAGGTTGGTTTGACCAGGTAATCGAGGGCGTTCAGTTCGAATCCCTCCACGGCAAACTGGGGATATGCCGTGGTAAATATGAGCAGGGGCGGAGAGGTCAGTGACCTGGCCAGCGAGATCCCTGTGAGCCCGGGCATGTTGATATCCAGGAACAGGATATCCACCTGTTTCTGTCCCAGCTGGTGGGTGGCTTCAAAGGCATCCTGGCACTCTGCAACAAGTTCCAGGTCTTTAACCTCTTTAATGAACTTCCTGAGCACATCACGCGACAGGGGTTCATCATCGACGATCATGCATGTGGCCATACCCTAGGGATTTATTTCAAGTGTGAGGTTGACATTGAAGGCGGTTGCCGATTTTTCAATCTTCAGCTGGTGCCTGCCCGGGTACAACAGCTCCAGCCTTTGCCTGGTGTTCTCTATCCCGATACCCTTTCTTTTATCCAGATCGATGGGATCGGATTCCCCCAGGTTGTTCTCAATGCTGAATTCAAGGGCGTGATTGATAATCACCAGCTGAATATGCACAAAGGCGCCTCCCGGTCCGCCCTGGAGTCCGTGTTTAAAACTGTTCTCAATGAACGGTATCAGCAGCATGGGAGCGATCCTGAGCGCTCCTGGATCACCGGTGATTTCCAGGCTGATATCGGCCCTTACCGGATCCACCCTGTACCTGTACATTTCAACGTAGTTGGTGATCAGCCCGATCTCCTGTTCAAGGCTGATCCAGGTCTGTTCTGTTTCATAGAGGGTATATTTCAGGATGTCTGACAGCCTGAGGATCACCTCGGGTGTGCGTTCCGATTTCTCCAGCGACAATGCATAGATGGTCTGGAGACTGTTCAGCAGGAAGTGGGGATTGATCTGTGACTGCAGGGATTTGAGCTGGTGGCTTGTGGTCATCCGCTCCACCCTCAGCAGCATGAACCAGCTCCTTGAAAGCTTCAGCAGGGTGGTCAGTAACAGCACGGTGCCGGTATAGATCATCAGCTGGCCTACGCTGTAATAGGAGATGAAATAGTAGTTGGGCAGGATGAAATCGATCCACTGGTCGAAAAGAAGATAGAGGAAGAGTGCCCCGGCCCCTGTAAGCGCAAGGAAAAAAATGGCATAGAGGAGGTATTTCTCCCTTCGCATGTACCTGGGAATGAAATGGTAGAGGTTCAGGTAGGCCATCACCATCAGCGGTGCCAGGAAGATCAGGGTGTAGACCAGATCGATCTTTTCGAAGGAGCTGGAGGTCTTGAATATGTTGAGCAGTATCAGCAGGACTGCCACCCAGAACACAAGGTGCTGCCACCACCTCTGTCTGAAGATCATCAGGTCGGTGAAACCCGACTCATGCTGAAACATATTCCATAATCTGGCCATGATCAGGATTCAATGTAGGGAATTCCTGTCACCACACAATTTTTTTCGATAAAACAACCGGATTGATCGGTGAAATGGTGTAACTTATGTCATAAATCCGGTATGTCATGAGTCACACCAGGAATCCACGCCGTGATCAACAGGAAGGGGTCATTCCGTCCCCCGCCGGAACGCACATGCCTTTCAACAGGGAGTACCAGGTATTTGTCAAACCGGTGGGTGCCCGCTGCAACCTGGAATGCAGCTACTGTTATTATGTGGACAGAGACCGGCACGATCCGGTGACAGGGGCGGAGATCATGCCGGATGATCTTCTGGAAGAGCTTATCCGTCAATATCTTGAAGCAGCCGAGGGATCAGAGGTATTTTTTACCTGGCACGGTGGTGAACCGACCCTGGCAGGTATCGATTTTTACCGCAAGGCGGTGGCCCTGCAAAAGAAGTATGCAAAGAAAGGGATCACTGTAACCAACGGGATTCAGACCAACGGGATCCTGATCGACGAAGCATGGTGTGAATTTCTGAAGAAAGAGTCCTTTGAGGTGGGGATCAGCCTGGATGGTCCATACCGGTTGCATGACTATTTCAGGGTGGCACGCACCCGGAAGCCAACCCACAGCAGGGCCATCCGCGGTTACAGGCTGCTGAAGGAGCAGGGGATTGATCCCGAAATACTATGCGTGGTCAATGCCTTGAACGTGGAATACCCGCTGGAGGTTTACTACTATTTCCGGGAGATCGGGGCCCGCAACCTGGCCTTTTTCCCGCTGGTGGAGAGGAAGCCGGTCCCCCTGGGGCCGGTAACCTACCAGTCGGTCCCGGCCAGGGATTACGGGCGTTTTCTCTGTGCTGTCTTTGATGAATGGATAGAGAAGGATGTCGGAACCATCAGCATAGAGATCTTCGAGGAGGTGGCCCGTGCCATTTCTGGCAGGGAACACGCCCAATGCATCTTCAAAACAGTGTGCGGCAATGTTCCTGCAGTTGAGAGGAACGGGGAAGTATTCTCCTGTGACTTTTACGCCGACCGGGAGCACCGGATCGGGAATATCCGTGAAACCCGCCTGGCCAGGTTGCTGGATCACCCGTCCCAGAAGGCATTTGGAAAGGATAAGGAGGTCTCCCTGCCCCAACAGTGCCGCTCCTGTGAGGTACTTGTCATGTGCAATGGCGGCTGTCCGAAGAACCGGTTTCTCGCTGCCGCAGATGGTGAACCGGGCCTGAATTACCTTTGTGAGGGTTACATGAAGTTCTTCACCCACAGCCGGGCAATCATGGATGCGGTGAATCCTATTCCCTTACCAGTTTAGATACCCTGACATCCCTGCCTGTTTTTACCACCACCAGGTATGTGCCACTGCTTCTGATGACACCCGGGGGAATGATGAACTCCTGATCGCCAGGTACCGTGTTCGGCACATGGTGGCTGTCGATCAGCTGTCCGTGGATATTGTACAGGAATACTTCAACGTCCGACTCCTCGTCCAGGCGGAACGTGAGCAGTATCTCTGCCGATACGGGTCCGGGATTGTTGTGGATGACCAGGCGAGGGCTATCCGCATGAAATCCCCCGGAGAAATTGTCTATCTCAAATGTAACCGAGGTATCGGGGCACTGGGTGATCACACTTTCAATGTAAGCTTTCCATGGCGGATCATCAAAGCCCGATAACCATCCCCATCCGTTATCCACCTGGTAATGATGGAAGGTGTTTAATATGGCCTGGGCGGTATCCGACTCATTGCAGTCTTCCCTGATGGTGATCGATCGGGTGCTGTCGGTCTGGCTCACTCCTACCACAGGTACCCAGAATCCTTCCATGGTTTCCCCCTGGTCATCATGCCAGCCAACCAGGATCTCCACGGCACATCCCTGATCCATCCCGGAGTAGATATACTCCCAGGAGGGTGGCACCCCGGTTTCACCTGCCTGCTCATTTGCAGCCTGGTGGCTGTAATCCGGAATGGGGGAGTCGATGAATTCCTCATCCAGCCATACACTCTGGAAGCCCACTGCCACCGGGATTTTCTCCTGGTCAATAAACTGCAGTTTGGCTTCTATGACCTGCTGGCTGGTAACGCTTGCACCATCAGCCCTGCTCATCATGCCGCTCAGCGCTTCCATGGTTTCCCTGACGGTCACCTCGGTTCCCAGATCGACCTCTTCAGCAATCGAATCCAGCCAGTGGAATCCCAGGGATGCCGCGTAGGGAGCGTTGGCCCCGAAATCACCGGCATACACATCCGTCGGGGGATGTGCCTCATTGTTCAGGTCATCTCCCACCATCTCATTGATGATGGATACATAGGTCAGTTCTCCGGTTGCGTTTATAACCGGGACCTCATTCACACTGTTGACGGTTGCATGCTTCTTATGGAACTGCAACTTGACCCCGATTTTAAATTCTCCTGGTCTGACCCGGTTGTTCAGCCACCCGTAATCAATGGAGAAATCTTCCAGCGGCGTTTCACTTTCCTGGACGATAATATCCACCGTTTCGATCTTCTCCCCCAGGACGAATCCGAGATCCGAGAATTTAAACCTGGTGCCGATCCGCGTGAAGTAATCGTCGGTTACCGGGGGGATTTCGATATTTTTAACAATCCAGGCCTGGTCGTCTGTGAGGGGATTCCTGGCTTTCAGGTTGTAAAAGCTAAAGTCTGTTTTGGCCGGGATCTTAAAGGAGACCCAGCCCCAGGAGCTCTTCATCCCGAAGTCAGGATTCACCATATCAAACTGCTTGATCCCTAATCTGATAAACCGGTTCACACCGAGGTCAACCTCCATGTCATCATTGTCCGGATTAATGTCGTTGGATGCGGTGGTGGTGATCCTCAGCTGGAAGCGTCCCAGGAGGTCTGGGATCCATGGCATATCATCATTGTTGATGGTGAGTTCTGAGCCGGCCGGGACGGTCATCTGTTCCTTTTTATACTCATAGCTCAGTTCCCAGTCCAGCGGTCCGGTCATCTTATAGATGCTGTAGTTAACACTGAAATCATACACGTCGTAAGCCTCATCATTGTTGAACGTTACTTCAACCTTATAGGGCTGGTTGGCAACTGCCCACCTGTCAGCAATGTATCCTTTGATCTTTACATCACCGGCAAACAGGGCACTCCCTGTTGAGAGATACACCGTCAGAAGGATCAGGCACAGCAGCCTGGGGCAGGAGATCTGTCTTACTTTTTTCATGGCATAAGAGGTGGAATTGTAAAACCAGTCCAACACATCGATGAGTATGAAGCACTCAAATAGAGAGGATATCCCAACGGGTTCTGTCCAGGTATAAGCTTGCTGGAGGTGTTGCTCATATGCAATTTAAGGCAAATTGTTGTAAAATGCCACACTATATGGTTAAAAGGAAAACGGACCTGCATGGTATCAGGTCCGCTTATTCATACAATCCTCAGTGGAGGAGAGGTGCTCCTTCCTGTTTGGCTTCGGATGGATGATGGGTGATTAAACCGGTCCGGCCTCCTTTTCCACGTTTGCGGGCAGCTCACCCCGGTAGGGTTTCAGCTTGAGGTAGACCCCGTAGTCATCGTCACCGGTCTCCCCCCTGGCGAAGATCTCCTCGATATCTTCCACTGTTTTCGGATCGTTGGCGTATTTCCTGATGAATTTCTGCAGCTCCTCGGTGGAGGCGGTCAGCACATGGCGGTCATACCCGGGGGAGGTGACCGTCTCGTGCTTGATCCGGATGCGGTTCTGCTCAAACAGGTCGTCGAGCCAGTCCTCACCGTACCAGTACATCAGGATGCTGTCGGAGCAGTACTGGACACGGGCCAGGGTGTGCACCGGAACGTGGTGGTGGCAAGTCATGTCGGAGGTACAGTGGTCCTCATCCTGCCGGGGGACAAAGTCCACGTAGTCCACCCCGTTCAGGCGGAACAGGGTACCGGTGAGGATGGCGTATTTGTTGTCCTCCTCGTAATAGGTGATCACATAGGAGCTGTCGTGCTGTTCGGGTCCCATGAATTCTTCGGAGACCATGTTGGGAAAGATGGTCCAGATGCAGGAATCGTCGTCCATCCAGTAACCAACCATGGTGGTATCGAAGTACTTGTCATTCTTACTGTAAAAGGGGTGCAGCGAACTGACCAGGCAGCCGGTCATGGAGGCCATGACCATGATGATGCATATTATCCTTGAGCGTTTCATGACACATCAGTTTTGGTTTCATGACAAATTTGAGATGAAAAGTGAGGGCAGTCAACTTTTTTCGACCAAACGGTCCCGTTTATCGGTGAAACAAAAACATCATGGATCCAGGCGGACCTTCAGGATAAAGGGATCGAAAACCTGGCAGATATAAAGGTCATTGCCATAAATCACCGCAGCGGACCCGGCGCTGATCAGCGATCCGCCGGTGCGGAACAGGGTGCTCACCTGGCCGGTACCCGGATCGGCCAGGAACACCTCCACCGGCGACAGCTTCTCCGGGTCCCTGGCATGTTTGATGAACCTGAACGGCTTCACATGTCCGGGGGTGAGGATCTTCCCCTCATGGATCCGGATGTTATCGTTCCCACGCATGCCCTTGATCTGTTCTTCCGGGACAAGGCCCTCCTCTGTGATGGTGAAAACATAGATCCTGTGAAGGAGGACATCCCCGGCGAACAGCTGGTCACCGATCCGGTTGATGCCGGCAGGATAACCCAGTTCCCGGGCCACGGTCCGGGCATCCCATTTCCCGTCGGCATCCTTTTCCAGCCTCACCACACTGGCCCGTTTGAGCTTCAATGCCTTTTCAGCAATGCTGCCCCTCTTCCCCGAATCATTCACCACATAGATCTCTCCGCGGGGACCGGTTACCAGGGCGTTGGGGGAGTGCAGCAGGGGTGACCGGATCACCTCCACGAATTCCAGGTTTTCTCCCCTTACCCTGTATACCAGGACGGGGTGGTCGCCGGGTTCATTCTCATGGCTGATCACGTATAGCATACTGCCATCCAGGTAGATTCCATGGGGCCTGAATTTCAGTCCGTCAGGATCCCCTTTCCTGGTCATGATGGTCCGCTTTCCTGTGGCTGGTTCCACCGATTCGATCTCCCCGTAAGGCCGGTGTGATTCTCTTCTCCCGGTGCATGAGACAAGCAGCCTGGGAATCCCGTTCACAGTGTCGATCACCATGTCTTCGGGTCCCGGTCCAACGGTGATCCTTGTGGTAGCATTTTCATTGCTTTCGGGCACACCGGTGCAACCGTGCAGCCATATGGTTGCCACCAGGATAAACAGGTAGAAAATGGGGACTTTCATTTTTACTTAAATGTAAGCAACCTATCTTTGTTTACAACCATCCTGTTAGAAAATGTATATGACCGGAACCATGAAAAAACTCATTTTCCTCACTGCATTGCTCCTGGTGGTCTCCTGCGAGGATTCCCTCCGGGAGATGGATACACTGGGAGAGAATGCAGGTATCGTGGGAACCTGGGTGGAGGAGGGGATGGAGGATGATGTATCCCTGTTTGCCCGGTCTTCCGCCCTGGATTCTGCAAGGCATGGTTTTATCATCAGGGGGGACGGAGCGTTTGTGGAACGGGCAAACGCCGGGTGGTGCGGAACCCCTCCCATCTCCTATAGCAATTACGAGGGTGCCTGGGTGGCCCTCTCCGACAGCCTCCTGGAGATCACAGTGGGTTACTATGGGGGCGCATGGACCTACCAGATGAGGATCGTCCTGGTGGATGAGGAGTACCTGCGGATACGGTACCTTTTTGCCGAGGACCGGGAACAGGCCAGGTAACAGACCGGGTCGGGCAGATATTCATAAAATAGTCTATCTTCGCTTCCTGACTGACCTGAATACATGGAACGCGAACAATTTTTCCTCCTCATCTGGGGTTGGGCCATCCTGGGAGGAATGGTCTTCATCATGCTTCTCTTCGTCACTGCACCCTATGGCAGGCACAGCCGGAAGGACTGGGGCCCCACCCTCCCCAACCGGGTGGGCTGGGTCATCATGGAGCTGCCTGCGCTCCTGGTGTTTATCATTACCTTCCTGTTCGGACCGGCAGGTGTCCAGCCGGTGACATGGATCTTCTTCCTGCTCTATGTGTTCCATTATTCCAACCGTTCGATCCTCTATCCATTGAGAACCCGGACCACCGGAAAACAGATGCCGCTGGTGATTGCACTGATGGCTGTCTGCTTCAACCTGGTGAACGGATTTATCAACGGGTACTATTTTTCGGCGTTTCCCAGGGAGTATACATGGAGCTGGCTGGTGGATGCCCGTTTCATAGCCGGGATGATTATCTGGGCTACGGGCATGGTGGTGAACTGGTGGTCGGACCAGATCCTGTTGAGCCTGAGGAAAGGGGGCAAAAAAGGATATTTCATTCCCCGTGGGGGATTATTCAGGTGGATCTCCTGTCCCAACTTCTTCGGTGAGATCCTGGAATGGGCAGGTTTTGCAGTGATGACCTGGAGTCCGGCTGCACTGGTGTTTGCATTGTGGACCTTTTTCAACCTGGTGCCCAGGGCACTGGACCACCACAAGTGGTACAGGTCCACCTTCCCCGATTATCCTCCGGAACGAAAAGCCATCGTCCCTTATCTTATTTAGCCCTGCTCTTGATCCATCTGCAATCGGATGGATCCTTGATGTTCTGACTGACAGATAGCTTTTTTCGGCTTTCAACACTCTTTCCAATTCTTTGTAAATGGAGTATGTTGTCAATGATCTGTTTTGCTCGCAGGCCCGGTTCCCTGTAGCTCTGCTGCGAGGAGAGTCAAAAACCGGTTCGACGCAAATTATCCTCATCTGCCGCTGCGGTTCTTGTTTTTCCTGATAAAGGCCACAAAATCAGCATTGCAGCACTCAAATTAGAAAGATCTCCTTTGTAAATCAAAGTGTTACAGGGATTTTGTCACGAAGTGACGAAAACAGGAAAGATATCCGGTGAAAGGAGAAGTCACTCTTCCCGTGTTTGACATTTGTGAAGCTTCTGCTAAATTTGTGTAGAGTTCGATGGATGCAACACCGGTGAAAACCGACGCTGCTGTTTGTGAAAATCTTTCCAACGCAAAGGGCATTGAGTTATTTCAGACTATGTACACTATGCGTGCTTTTCTCCGTCCTTTCCCGTGGAAGGGGACAGGAAGAATCGGGATATTCTCCATTTCTCGGTCATACGCCTGCTCAATGGATCCATGACGGGAAGCCGCTCACGGTACAGGATTCATTGTTCTACCTGGACCATCCCGCACCACTATTCAGAAAGGAATTTACAACGGGGGCAGGTGTGGAGCAAGGCCGGAGCACTTTTAATTAGATTTATACACTATGAAATTATCAAGAATTCTGTTTGTTCTTTTGAGTGCCGCGACACTCATCTCATGTACCCAGAAGGAGATGACCCCTCCCAACATCCTCTTTATCTTTACCGACGACCATTGTGAGCAGGCCATCAGCGCCTATGGATCACAGATCATCCATACGCCCTCCATGGACCGGATTGCCCGTGAGGGGATGCGTTTCGACCGTTGTTATGTGACCAACTCCATATGTGGTCCAAGCAGGGCAGTGATCCAGACAGGGATCTACTCCCACCGGAATGGTTTTCTGACCAACCGGGATACCTTTAACGGCGATCAGCAAACCTTTCCAAAACTGTTGCAGGCAGCCGGTTACCAGACAGCGGTTATTGGGAAATGGCATCTGAAATCGACACCGCAGGGATTTGACTATTTTGATGTGCTCAAAGGACAGGGGCCCTATAACAATCCTCCCATGCTCACCATGGGTGAGGTCGGTGAGGTCATCGAAGTGAAACACCAGGGGTACACCACCGATATTATCACCGGGAAGGTGCTGGAGTGGCTGAAGAACAGCCGGGAACCAGGCAAACCGTTCATGCTGATGTGCCAGCATAAGGCGCCACACCGCAACTGGGTGCCCCATGAGAAGTACCAGAACTGGCTGGATGATGTAGATATTCCTGAACCGGAAACCTTTTGGGATGATTATTCAGGAAGGATGCCCCCGGCTTCCAGACAAACAGATGGAGGTGGGAAGGCACATGAAAGAGAAGGATCTGAAGCTGAACATGGAGGGAAACTACGCGGCAAAGAACCAGGCCTTCAGGGAGGAATATCCCGGATATGACCGATGAAGGAGAGTTGTCAGGTGGAACTACCAGCGCTATGTGAAGGATTACCTGAGATGCGTGCGGTCGGTGGATGACGGCATCGGGGAGATCCTCGACTACCTGGATGAATCGGGACTGGCAGAAAACACGGTGGTGATCTACTCCTCCGACCAGGGATGGTACCTGGGGGATCACGGCTGGTTCGACAAGCGGTGGATGTACGAGGAGTCGCTGAAAACACCTTTGCTGGTCCGATGGCCGGGTACGGTGACTCCCGGTTCGGTGAATGAAGATATTGTTTCCAACCTCGATTTTGCCGAAACCTTCCTGGAGATGGCCGGTGTGGAGGTGCCCGAAAATATGCAGGGTGCCAGTCTGGTCCCCATTTTGAAAGGGAGTACACCGGAGGATTGGAGAGAATCATTTTACTACCACTACTATGAATTCCCGGGGCCCATTCCGTGGCCAGGCACTATGGTGTGACCAACGGAAAATACAAGCTGATCCATTTCTACGGACCCAGCCACGTAAAAGGGGAGACCTATGACGGGTGGGAACTCTATGACCTGGATGCTGATCCAAATGAATTACGATCTGTTTATGATGATCAGGCCTATCAGGAGATCCAACGTAAGATGCATGCTGAGCTGAAGCGGTTGCGTGAAGAATACCAGGTGCCGGAGGATACACGCTAGAGTGATCAATCCAATTTCCAAATTAGTATTGTCAGCGGCAATTCATCTGTATCAGCCTTGGGATCGATGGTTTGGAACCTCCCTGGCGCCGGATTCTAGAACCTGGCCCCAAAGTCGTACTTGTAAATTTCAAGGAAATTAATTTAAGATAGAAATTATTCTATGCAGGGCTGAGTATTCAGTTTGAATTTCAATTTTGAATATAGTAACCAATTGGTTACTTTTGTGATTGAAGAATGAGATCACTTGAACCCTATAAGAATTACTTTTGGGATTTCTACAATCCATTGCAAAAGAAATTGAAGGATAAAGTTGACTATGTATTACAGATAATCATATCGGTAGAAAGAGTCTCAACAAAGTTTTTCAAGCATCTTGAAGATGGGATATACGAAATACGGATTGAATACCGAAGTGATATTTACAGGATCTTCTCCTTTTTTGATGATGGCAAGCTTATAATTCTGCTTCATGGAATTCAAAAGAAAACCCAGAAGATACCCAGAAAGGAGATAGATCGGGCAAAAAAACTAAGAAGAGAATATTATGAAGGCAAAAAATAGTAGTGGAAATCCACAGACCATAAATGAGCATTTTGACAAAAAATACGGCAAACCTGGTTCAAAAAGTCGTAATGTATTTGAGCAGAAGGCAGAAGCCTTTATGGTAGCTGAACTTGTAAAGGAATCCAGAAAAAAAGCTCACATGACCCAGGAACAACTGGCGAAAAAACTGAATGTAAACAGAGCCTACATTTCCAAGATTGAAAGAGCTTCAAGTGATGTAAGGATTTCTACACTTAGACGGATCATTGAAACCGGACTGGGTGGTAAACTTCACATTAACGTTGATCTGTAAAACTATCCTTTGTAATCATACCAATCTGGATTAATCATGATTGCTCCAATCACCCTGGAACTCTTTTCCGGATTTTTCTTTTTTCCATTTATTCGACCAGATAGCTAAAGCCAAACTCTATATTCCTTTCCTGGTTTTCAACATAGAAGATTTTTAAGTTGATATTGACCTCCCCTGGCATCCCGGATTGTTTTCCTGATCATTCAGCGTCCTGCGTATGGACGGGACCGTAATCAGGCCTGCCAGGAGATCTAAAGTGAAATGCATGCTGAGCTGGACAGGTTGCGCGAAGTATACCAGGTGCCGGAAGATACCCGGTAGAGCGATCAATCCAGGTCAAGAATTATTTTCAGGTTTTCCCTGGTAACCTGTATGGCCTGATCAGGTACAACTCCTATCTTATTAATGAGCCGCCTGTTATCAATGGCTCTTAGCTGGTCAATGAGGATATCGCAATCCTGGTGAAGATTTGCCATGCCGCTTTTTATGTGTACCCGTAGTAACTCTGATTTTCCGGATACCCTGGTGGTCAGGGGGCAAACAAGTGTGGATGGATGTGGAACCTTATTTAGCAGGTTTGTTTGAACCACCAAAACAGGCCTTGTTTTTCCGGGCTCGGTACCGATCCGTGGATTCAAATCAGCCAGCCAGATTTCATATTGCCTGATCTCCATAATCGAATGATTCAAAATCCCTGAGAATATTCATTGATTCCTTCCTGACCATTTCAGATTCTTTGTAAAGCCTTTTCTCAAGCATCATTCTCTGCTGGTACTTGTTATAGAAATCGATTGCTTCATTAAGGTAGCGGTTCCTGGATTTCTTCATCAGAGCCACTATTTTCTCAGTTTCACGGAAGATGACTTCATCTAAGTTTAATGATATGACTTTCATATAATGAATAGATATATAATATATATATGATACAAATATATAAAAAAGAAATGTATAAGTCAAATGAAACATCTGCGGGGTGATGGTTGATGATGAGGGTGAAATTCATCCGAAAAAGATCTTTCAAGGTAAAAACAACTATTTTTGCCACGCTTCCACCTGCTGCGGTGGGGTATAACTCAGTCATTAATATGCGAAGACTTCCAAATGCATTCTTCATTGTCCTTGTTGCGTTGCTGGTTTGTCAGGACATGACTGTTGCTGCCATTCATATCCAGAGAGACCTCTCTTCTACCTACTACGTCAGTTCTTCAGAGGGCAGTGATGACAATGACGGACTTTCAATCCTCTCCCCGTGGCAAACCAATCATCGACGGAGATGGCAATTTATCAGCCATCCGGATTAAAAACAGTGGCTATGTTCATTTGATCAATCTTGAGGTAATCAATGACAGGGCGCAATCTCAACCCGGTGTCAATGAGGATCGCCGCTATGGTATCTACATCGAAAACTCATGCAGCGACGGAAACACATTTGATCACTTTCGCATCAGCAATATCACTTTCAGGGATATGGTTCCTGCACTACCGGACCAGGGAAACCAAGGGGACCGAAAAGGTAATCATATGAAAATAAGGAGATGCGTTGGACGAAACACTAAACCATCAAGGATATGAGACTGTACACGGATATGGAGAAACTCGGGGCCGTATTCTTCATATTTTTCACTGTTCTGCCACTTGTGTAATATCACCGGAGGCGAGCCTCCTTTCGGCGACCTGTTTGATGTGGAATGGGACACCCAGGGTACGAATTGCAAGCTGAATACCGGGATACCGCGGCCGGGTACCCGGATCAGGCCAAGAGGTGAACGTATGTGAGAACCTGCTATCTTTAAGCCATGGATGCGATGAAGAGAATTCTTACGATCAATGAGATGCCCTGGATCCTGATCCCCGGATTATGACCGGACATTGCTCTTTCGTGACTCACTATCTTCAATTTTTTAACAACCAAATTTTTTTATGATGAGCAAAGTGATTGTACTGGGTGCCGGAATGGTCGGCAGTGCCATGGCCATCGATATGGCAAAGAACCATGAAGTTACCCTTACCGATATTAATCAGGGTGCCCTGGACCGGGCAAAACAGAAGTGCAGTGACCTGAATCTACTTCTTCTGGACCTTATGCGCAAGGAGAAACTCCAGGAGACCATCAGGGATTTTGACCTGGTCATCCATGCCGGGCCAAGTGCGCTGGGATATGCGACCCTCGGGTATATCATCGAAGCCGGGATGAACGTTATCGATATCGCCTTCACCTCCGAGAACGTCCTGGAACTGGATGCCCTGGCCAGGGAAAAAAATGTGACGGCCATGGTGGATTGCGGGGTGGCCCCGGGGATGGATAACGTGATCCTGGGATACTATAATGAGATCATGAAACTGACTGATTTCGAATGCCTGGTGGGAGGTGTTCCGAAAGTGAGGAAGTGGCCGTTCTGCTATAAAGCTCCCTTCGCACCCAGCGACGTGATCGAGGAATACATGAGACCTGCCAGGTACGTGGAAAACGGGGAACAGGTGGTCAGGGAACCCCTGACAGACTGTGAATACGTGGATTTCGAAAAGGCCGGCACCCTGGAGTCATTCAATTCAGACGGCCTGCGTTCCATCATTTACACCATGCCGCACATTCCCAACATGAAGGAAAAGACCCTGCGCTACCCGGGACACGTTGAATACGTGAGGGTGCTGAAGGAGAGCGGATTCTTCTCGACGGATCCCATCGAGGTGAACGGGAGCAGGATATCGCCGCTGGATTTTACCAGTCGCATACTCTTCAATGAATGGAAGCTGGGAGAGGACGAGGAGGAGATAACCGTGTTCCGGGTGACCCTTAAAGGGGTAAACGCGAAAGGGAAGCACGAAGAGGTGGTTTACAACATGCATGATGAATACCATACCGGAACGGGGACCTCATCCATGGCCCGTACGACAGGATACACGGCCACTTCCGCGGCCAACCTGTTCCTGGACGGGATATTCACCGAAAAGGGGATTTTCCCCCTGGAACTGGTGGGCAAGCACAAAGCCTGTTTCGACTACTTCCTGAAATACCTGGAAGAGCGGGAAGTATTCTACGTGAAAAGCTCAAGACTTCTTTGAGACATAATGAATATAGAGGTATACCGGTAGTCCTGCAGTGAGCAGGATCGCTCCCCAGAGGATCACCTCGTACTGCAGTCCGCTTACGGCCCAGGCAGCTCAGCGTGGCAAGCTTGATGATGAATGAGAACATCTCCACCAGTCCCCGGGTATAATTGAAACTCACCAGGATACTGGCCAGAACACTGGCAATAAGAATCCCGGGGGACGCGCCCGCAGGGGGAATACCTGTCCCCCGCAGGAACCCTGATTCTCCAGCGGGGGGCGATGCACTCCCCCATGATTCTTGACGCGTCTGCAAACGGGGCAGCCGAGTGTTGCAGTTCTGCCGGGGCCATGATCCCCATGACCCCCAGGCTACCAGGAATCCTGGAAAATTCCCGAATCCCTCCTTCACGTAGGTATATGGCCCGCCCGATTTCACGAAAAGCCTGCTGAGTCTTGCGAATACCAGGGCCAGGAAAAGGGAACCGGCCAGGGTAAAGATCCATCCGAACACGGAGATTCCCCCGTAAATGGCCAGGGTGGCCGGCAGAAGAAAAATGCCGGATCCGGTCATGTTCCCAACCACCAGGGAGGTGCTGGACCAGAATCCGATTTTCCCTTTTTCCTTTTGAGCGCGCGTCAAATTCATACCATCAATTTCTGTGTTTGGATGACGCGAGCCTGCCGGTGATATATCGTTCTCCCTTCTGAATCACCTCCCCGTTCTCCTCTGAGGATTCGCGCGCCCTGGAATAGAGATCCAGGGTGGTCTCGATCAGTTCATTTTCGGCCGCGGGCATGCCCTGTCTTTTCCATTCTTCCAGGCTCATGGGCGACCACAGGGTGTTCGCTTTGCTGATCTTCTCCATGGAGGCCAGGGTCTGTTCTGATGTCAGGTAATCCCCTCCATGGCCTATGGTGGCGATCTCCTTCAGGTTCACAGTGTGATCATTCAGCACGAATCCCCCGGTAAATTTCCGTGCTTCCCCGATGATGTGGTTGGAGAGGACCACCGCGGTCGGTGAAAATGCCAATGATTCAAAATTCCCCCCCACAAAGGGTGCGCAACCTATTTTTCCGAGGCATGAACTCAGGTGGTTGAGCCAAAAACTATCTGAGGCCGGTAAATCGCCACCCCGGCCGTTGTTGCTTCCGGAGGTTCCGCAGTGCGGGATCTGGTAATAATCCATGATCTCTGCAATGGCCAGGTTAAGGAGGTAAGAAGTGGGGCTGTAATAGCTTCGCATGGTGGCCATGTGAAAAGCAGCGGGAAGGGATCCGAGAATCATTTTAGATCCTTCTTTGACCAGCTGGCTGAAGACCAGACCGGCCAGCAACTCCGCGTTCAGCAGCGCGAGTGTTCCCCCTTCAGTGATAGGCGAAGTGCCCCCGTACATGCCGTAATTGGAATACATAACAGGCAAATCGTACCGGATGGAAGTGATCATTTTATCCGATGTCTCCTTGTTCAGGACCAGGGGAGTTATGGGATTCAGGTAGGGAATGCAAAAAGGCTTCGATGAAATATCCCCGTGGAGGAATGTGAGCAGTTCCAGCACACCCTCCAAATTTCCTTCCCCGGAGATGAGAAGGACAAGTGGTTTATCTGTATTGGCATACATATCCAGGGTAGCGTAGAAATCGGCTTGCTCCACCGGAACATCCGAAAGGACCCCGGGCGTTGAAACCATCGCGAAGTTCTCCAGGAGGTTCCCTAAACTGGTGGAGTGCTTCATATGCTCCCGGGTGAACAATACCACCTCTCTGCTATCAATATCCTGGAACCATGTATTGGTTACCCCGATGCCGAAATGGGTATCGGTTCCCTGCTTCCGCCCCAGGTGAAAGGCATGTGTTCCCTGTTTGTTGAAGACCTCGATGCTGGACGGGGCCAGTTTGACGGAGTGGTCGACCAGCTCCCGGTGAATATATACCACTTCGTTCTTAACGCGTACCGCGTCTGATCTGCCGAAGATCTCCAGGGCTGTCCGCGATTCCACCTTTATCCCCGTTTCTTCAAGGATCCGGAGGGAATACTGGTGAATATCATTGATCTGCCCGGGATCGAGAAGCTGAAGGACGGGACGGACCTTGGCTGAATACATGGAATTTGTTATATGCAGTTAATTTATCGGAGTATCCCCAATGGATCCGGACATGGAATCCCTGAAATAGCCAATGCAGCAAGAACGGACATCTATGTGGTCTCCATATTTGGCATAAGCTCGCCTTTTTCCTGTTTTCGTCAATGCAGCACCTCAATAATATGTCAGAATGATCTGATATAGGTCTCCCTGCTCCTGATCCATTCCCTTGCATTCACAAAAGCTTCCAGCCAGGGGGTGGCCTCATCCTGCCTGCGCTCTTCCGGGTAGTAACCGCACTGCCAAGGCAGGTAGGACCGCTCCAGGTGAGGCATCATGGCCAGGTGGCGGCCGTCGGCCGAACAGAGGGCTGCCACATCCAGGTCCGATCCATTGGGATTGGCAGGGTAGGTGGAATGGCTGTACCGGGCGGCGATATGATAATCTCCCTCCTGCAAAGGAAGGCTGAACCTTCCTTCCCCGTGAGCAACCCAGACACCCAGTGTCATCCCTTCCAGGGTGGAGAGCATGACCGAATGGTTGGCCGGGATCTTCACCGAGAGAAAAGATGATTCAAATTTCCCGGAGGAGTTGTGGAGCATTTTCGGGGATTCCCCGTGTTCGGGAACCACCAGGTCCAGCTCAACCATGAGCTGGCACCCGTTACAGATCCCCAGGCTGAGGGTATCCTCCCGGGCATAGAATTTCTCCAGGGCCAGCCGGGCTTTTTCATTGTACCTGAATGCACCGGCCCATCCTTTGGCGGAACCCAGGACGTCGGAATTGGAGAAACCTCCTACAAAGACGATCATTTGTACCTCTTCAAGGGTCTCCCTTCCGGTGATCAGGTCGGTCATGTGCACATCCTTCACATCAAACCCGGCCAGGTAGAGGGCATGGGCCATCTCCCGGTCCCCGTTCACCCCCTTCTCCCTGATGATGGCTGCCCTGGTTCCGCTGCCGGACCGGCGGCCGGGATCCACCCCCAGTGCCTCGAATGATCCACTGAAAGATCCCAGTTCCGGTTGAAGGGCATGATCCCTGTAATGATCAAAACGTTCTCTGGCCAGTGCCTCACCGGATTGTCTGCGGTCCAGCAGGTAGGAGGTCCTGAACCACAGGTCCCGGTAGTGATCAATGGGGAGGTGGTGAAGTTGTTCTCCGCACCGCAGCATGAGTTCCCGCTCCTCTGCGGGCCTTCCGATCACGTGGTGGAGGATCCCCTGGCTCTCCAGCAGGGCGGTGATCTCAAAAGCATTTTGTACCTGGATCACCACACCGGGCTTCTCACTGAACAGGACCGGGAGAATCTCCCCCGGCAGTCCTGAGAGTTCCACCTCCATGCCCCCCGAGGTGTTTGCAAAGCACATCTCCAGAAGCGTAGTGATCAGTCCCCCGGCCGATACGTCATGACCGGCCAGGATCCTGCCCTCCCGGATGAGGGATTGCAACAGGTTGAAGGTTTTTACAAAATAGGGAGCATCCTTTACAACAGGGGCTTCTGTGCCCAGCCTGTTCAGGGATTGTGCAAACGAACTTCCGCCCAGTTTGAAGTCATCTTTCGACAGGTCTATGTAGATGATCCTCGATTCCGGATCGTTCACCAGGACGGGCTCCACGATCTTCCTGACATGGGTTACCTCAGCGGCTGCAGAAATGATCACAGTTCCGGGGGCATAGACCACCTGGTCGTCATATTTCTGGGTCATGGAGAGGGAGTCCTTCCCGGTGGGGATGTTGATCCCCAGTTCCACTGCAAAACCACTGGCGGCTCTGGCAGCTTCATACAGGCGCGCGTCTTCCCCGTCATTTTTACAGGGCCACATCCAGTTGGCCGACAGGGAGATGCTCCTGATCCCGTCAGGCATGGGTGCCCAGACCAGGTTGGTGAGTGCCTCCGCGATGGCCAGCACACTGCCGGCTGCTGCATCCACCATCCCTGCCACAGGAGCGTGTCCGATGGAGGTGGCATACCCCTTCACACCCCGGTAATCCAGTGAGACTGCTCCCAGGTTGTTCAAAGGAAGCTGCAGGGGGCCGGCGCATTGCTGCCGGGCGATCTTCCCGGTGACCGAGCGGTCCACCTTGTTGGTAAGCCAGTCCTTGCATGCCACCGCTTCGAGCTGCAATACCTGTTCCAGGTAGTGTGGCATCAAGGCCGGATCGGCCTCAATCTCATGATAGGTGATCTTCAGGGTCCGGTCCTGCATCACCGTACGCGGGGGTTTCCCGAACATGTCGGCAAGCTCCAGGTCCATGGGTCTCTCTCCCGTTTTCTCGCTGTGAAATACGAAACGGTGGTCGCCGGTTATCTCCCCGATGATATAGATGGGGGCCCTCTCCCGTTCAGCGATACGGACCAGTTTTTCCACATCCTCCGGTCTCAGGACCAGCCCCATGCGTTCCTGGGACTCATTCCCGATCAGCTCCTTGGCCGAGAGTGTCGGGTCACCCACAGGGAGTTTGTCAAGGTGGATGATCCCGCCGGTGGCTTCCACAAGTTCCGAAAGGCAGTTCAGGTGCCCCCCCGCTCCGTGGTCATGGATACTGACCACCGGATTCCGGCCCGATTCGGCCAGTGCACGGATGGCATTGTATACCCTTTTCTGCATTTCTGGATTGGCGCGTTGCACGGCGTTCAGCTCAATGGCATTTTCAAATTCGCCGGTATCCACCGAGGAGACAGCGCCGCCTCCCATGCCAATGCGGTAGTTGTCCCCTCCCAGGAGCACCACCAGGTCACCCTTTTTTGGAATATCTTTTTCTGCGTCGGACTTCTTCCCGAACCCGATGCCCCCCGCCAGCATGATCACTTTATCGTAGCCGGACTGTTTTCCCTGTTCAGCATGCTCAAAGGTGAGCAGGCTCCCGCAGATCAGGGGTTGCCCGAATTTGTTCCCGAAGTCACTTGCCCCGTTGGAGGCCTTGATGAGGATCTCCTCGGGTGTCTGGTAGAGCCATGGCCTTTCCGGCATGGACTGTTCCCATTGCCGGCCCTTATCCGGCCTGGGGTAGGAGGTCATATAGACGGCAGTTCCGGCCATGGGGATGGCTCCCTTCCCTCCGCCGATCCGGTCCCTGATCTCACCACCGGTGCCGGTGGAGGCTCCGTTAAAAGGTTCCACAGTGGTGGGGAAGTTGTGCGTTTCGGCCTTCAGTGACAGTACAGTCTCAATGTCAGTGACCCGGAAATAGTCAGGCACATCCTGGGAAGCGGGGGCAAACTGTTCTACCGCGGGCCCCTGGGTAAATGAGCAGTTGTCCTTGTAGGCCGAAACCACGTGGTTGGGATTGGAGCGGGTGGTGTGCTTGATGAGCTGGAAAAGGGAGGATTCCATCTCCTGTCCGTCGATGACAAAGGCGCCATTGAAGATCTTGTGCCGGCAGTGTTCCGAATTCACCTGTGAGAATCCGAATACCTCACTGTCGGTAAGCTTCCTCCCGATCCTTTGACTGACACCTTCCAGGTATTCGATCTCATCGGGATTCAGCGCCAACCCTTCCTGCAGATTATAGGCTGCTATATCGGCTATCTCCATGACCGGATCGGGTTCCCGGTCGATGGTGAACAGGTCCTGGCCGAGCCCTTCATAGCGTACCTGGAGCATGGGATCGAAAGATGCCTCCGTCCCGTCAACCCTGAAGAACTCCTCAATCCGGGAGATCCCCTCCATGCCCATATTCTGGGCGATCTCCACCGCGTTGGTGCTCCAGGGGGTGATCATCTCCTTCCGGGGACCCACGAAATAACCTTCCACCTTTTCACCGGTAAGGCAGCTGGCATCGCTGAAGAGCCATTCCAGTTTTCCCCTCGTTCCGGCATCCAGTGCTGCGGTGGTTTCCAGTGCAATAATCCTGTTATCCCGGACCTGAAAAAAGTAGATCATCTGATTCTGTTTAAGTGATACCCTCGGAGACGTTGCAAAGATAGGCGATCTGTTGAATTGGAGGACCCGGGCTTCCAGGAATGAATGAAGAGTTTTTTAACATTGGGAATGATTCGCTATATTTAGAAAAACTAAAACCAACCCACCCATGATCCAGCACAATTTCATCAAGATTTACGAGAAGAGCTTTTCAGAAAACTGGGATCTTCCCGCACTTTCCGACTACAACGGGATCACCTATACCTTTGGCGAGGTGGCCACCCAGGTGGCCCGGCTTCACATGATGTATGCGGGTCTGGGGATTACAAAAGGGGGATAAGATCGCAGTGTTCGGCAAGAACTCTTCCAACTGGTGCATCTCCTGCATGAGCGTATTTACCTATGGCGCAGTGGCCGTACCCATTCTCGCAGACTTCAAACCGGCCGATGCCCACACCATCATTAACCATTCCGACTCGGTTTTGCTCATTGTGGATAAGCAGATCATGGAGACCCTGTCGGAGAGTGAGCTGAAAAATATGAAAGCCATCCTTTCGGTGGATGATTTTGGGATCCTTTCAGCCAATCCGTCCCCGGCCCTGAAAAAAACCCAGGAAGGCCTGGATGGGCTCTTCGGTGAGAAATATGCAGGTGGTTACACCAGGGAACACATCAAATATGCGGAGGTGGACAACAGCGAGGTGGCCCAGATCAACTATACATCGGGGACCACCGGGTTCAGCAAGGGGGTGGTCCTTACGGCCAACAGCCTGGCGGGCAACGTGGACTTTGCCAGGCGTTCCATTGAATTGAATCCAGGCGAGAAAATGCTCTCCATCATTCCCCTGGCCCACTGTTACGGCTGCGCATTCGATTTCCTGTTTCCCATGGCTGTGGGCGTTCATGTGACCATCCTGGGAAAGATCCCGGCCACGCCGGTGATCCTGAAGGCCTTCTCAGAGGTACAGCCGCACCTGATCCTCTTCGTGCCCATTTTCTTTGAGAAACTCTATAAGAAGAAGGTTTTACCCACCCTTCAGAAGGGATCGATGAAGGTGCTCACCAAGATCCCGGGCATTAACGGACTGATATACGGGGCCATCAGGAAAAAGCTGGTCGCATCCTTCGGAGGCAGGTTCCGGGAAGCTGTGCTGGGAGGTGCTGCCCTGGGCAAGGAGGTGGAAGACTTCATGACAAAGATCAAATTCCCTTTTACCATCGGGTACGGAATGACCGAATGCGGACCGCTGATCTCCTACGAGGGATTTGCCACCACAAGGAAGGGATCCAGCGGAAAGATCCTGGATATCATGGAACTGAAGATCGACTCTTCGGATCCGTTCAATGTGCCCGGTGAGATTCTTGTAAAAGGTGAAAACCTGATGGTGGGGTACTACAAGAACGAAGAGGCCACCAAAGCCACCATCGATGAAGGGGGGTGGTTGCATACCGGGGACCTGGGCGTGACCGACAAGGACGGATTCATCTACATCAAGGGGAGAAGCAAAAGCATGTTGCTGGGTTCATCCGGTCAGAACATCTACCCCGAGGAGATTGAATCGAAACTGATCAACCTGCCCTACATCAGTGAAGCGGTGGTGCTGATGAACAGCGACCACCGGCTGGAAGCAATGGTGTTCCCGGATGCCGAACAGGCGAAGGCGGACGGGGTGGAAGATGACCTGGAGGCCAAAATGGAGGAGAACCGCAAGGCGGTCAACCAGCAGCTTGCAGCATACGAGACCCTGTTAAAGATCCATATCCACGAGAAAGAGTTCGAAAAGACCCCGAAACGAAGCATCAAACGGTTCCTTTACAGCCTGGAGGATTAACCTTCAGGCATCAGTAGGAGGTCCCCTTGTACACCCTGGAATTGACAGGGGGGACCAGGTATCCCGTATAGTTGACCCTCCCGGGCCATGTAGAACTTACAGTGGCATCAGCCCTGCCGTCCGGGGACACCAGCATGCGCACGTCGTAGGTGCCGGTGGAGGTTCGTACATTGTATGAGACATTGTAGGATCCGCCCTTCTCGTTGAAATTGTAGTTGTAATTGGCGATGGGGCCATCCACTGTGATCCCTCCCACACCGTTCCTTCCCACGTAGGCGTTGCTCCCGATCTGGATCACGCCGGTGACTGAATCGCAGGCGATGAAATTGATCATGGAGGAGACATTGACCATGTTCCCACGCTTGTCCCTGAGCTGGTCAGCTTCCAGAACGAACCGCTGGTATTCAACCATGAGTCCCACAATAGCTGCTTTTCTCTTTGCTTCTTCAGCTTTCTGTTCTTTTTTCAGCTGCCTGTCAAGGTTGCGCTGCTCTTTTTTGCTGAGCTCCTGGGAAAAAGCCGGAAGGGCCATGAGCAAGGCCAGGAGTAAGATTGAAATCCGTTTCATCATTTCAGATATTTGGGTTTAATTGCTAAGTTTAACAAGCATATGAGACAAATTGTTTTTTACAATCATGACAAATCCCGTACCAGTTATGCCGGTATTCGGAAAGCGTTGCTGATGCTCCTCATTTTTCCGGTTCTGGCAGTAAATCCCCTGTTATCCCAGGAATCTCAAGATACAATATACCGGAATATTGTGAAAATAAATATGGCTGCAGCTGTGTTCCGGAACGTTTCCCTGTTCTATGAACGCCAGTTCAATGACCGGTGGTCTGCGCAATTGGGTGCCGGCTACTGGATCGGGGGACAGATCCCGGCTTTTATGGGGCTGGGTGATTTCGTCATAGAAAGCAAATCACAGGGGATCAGGGGTTTTTCAATCACACCTGAAGCCAGGTACCATTTCGGGAATTGTGACTGCGGGGACCAGACAGGCCTCTATTTAGGTCTCTATGGGCGGTTGACGAAATACTACGGAGATGTTACATTTAATTACTGGAATGAATCCAGTTCGAGCTATATTGATGTGGGGGGAGCAGGTGACATACGGGAATTCGGAGCAGGTTTGCAGCTGGGGTACCAGTTCACCATCAAAAAACGGATTCTGGTGGACTTTTTGTTCATGGGCCCAAGGCTCTCCTTTTACCGGCTGAACCTGGAGGTGGATTCCGATTTTGCTTCCAGGATCATCCCGCAGATTGAGGAGGAGATCAATGAGCGGCTTGACTGGTGGGGTATAGACCCCATTTCCATACCCGTTGATGCCTCGACCGTGGTTGATTTTCGTTTCAATAGTCTCAGGTATGCCATTGCCATTGGGTACATGTTCGGGAGGAAATAGCCGGTACCAGGATCAGACATCCAAAGCCACGAAAAAGGCGATTAATTTCTCCTTCTTATTCAGGAACTGGTTGCTCAGAGATCTCCCGTTGTAATCCGGGTTCCGGTAATCCTTATAGGACTGGAACTCGCAGTCCCAAAGAAGCAACGCCGCCGAGGCAATTCCCAGTATCTGAAATCTGATCATAAAAGGTGAAACGTTTAATGGAGCAGGTTGGTATATAGCGCGTGATTTTCCTCGTCAAAAATGGCAAAGATGACCTCTTCGGGTGATCCGGGACGTTCCATATATTGCGTCACAGTTTCAACGGCAATCTCTGCTGCAAGGGGTTTTGGGAACCGGTATACACCGGTGGAGATATTGGGGAAGGCAATGTGTTTAACCTGGTGGGCGGCAGCCAGCTCAAGGCTCTGCAGGTAACACTGCCTGAGCAGTCCTGGCTCGTTGTGCCGGCCTCCCCTCCAGACCGGGCCCACCGTATGGATCACATACCGGGCAGGCAGCCTGAAACCCGGGGTGATCCTGGCACCACCGGTCTCACAACCGTTCAGTTTCCTGCACTCCTCCAGGAGCTCAGGTCCGGCTGCACGGTGAATGGCACCATCCACCCCGCCACCTCCCAGCAGGCTCCTGTTGGCAGCATTCACAATGGCATCTACCTCCAATTGGGTGATATCACCCCTGACGATTCCTATCTTTCCGGGCATGATGTTACTCCATTCCCCTGACCTGTGCTCCAAATTCCCGTTCGAATGCCTTGGCCAGGTTCATCATGGTTTTATCGATCTGTTTGTCAGTAAGGGTTTTATCCTCATCCAGTAGTTTGAAGGTTAGTGCATAGGACTTCTTTCCCATCTGGATCTTTTCCCCCTCGTATACATCGAACAGGGTCACCTGCTGCAAAAGTTTCTTTTCGGTCTGGAAGGCAAGCTTACGCAGTGACTCGAAGGTGACCCCCCGGTCAAGCAGAAGTGAGAAGTCACGGGTAACTGGCTGGAACCTCGGAAGGGGGGTGAAGAGGATCCTGTGTTCCGATATGAGGCGGAGGACCAGGTCCCAGTGAAATTCTGCGGCATACACCTCCTGCTTGATGTCGAACTGGTCCAGCAGCGCCTGTGCCACCCTGCCGAATTCCACCAGGGAGTCTTGGCTGTTCATGTAAACCTGGCTCTCTGCATAGGCACTGTCGCTCCCTGCACCGGTCTCCAGGGAGAGGGGATCGATCCCGGTTTTCAGCAGGATGGTTTCCACGTAGCGCTTCAACGTGTAAAAGGAGTTTTCGGAAGAAGGGTGGTCCCAGTGGGCCGGGGTTGACCTGCCGGTCAGGAAGATCCCCAGGCGCAGCTTTTCATGGAATTTGCCCACCAGGTCACCATCAGCCGTATCCCTGCCCAGGAAATAGCAGGTTCCAAATTCATAGAGCTTCAGGTCAGCATTCTTCCGGTTGATGTTATATACGACGGCTTCCAGTCCCCCGTTCAACAGGTTCTTCCGCATATGTGCCAGGTCCTGGCTCAGCGGATTGAAGAGCCTGACCGCTGATGTATCGATCTCCCCGTCGATGTCGTGGTAGGAGGCCCGGGTAAGTGAGTTGGATTTCATCTCGTAGAATCCGTTGGCCGTAAGCAGATCGGATACCATGTTGACCACCCTCTCCTTATCCGGTTTGGCGGAGTAGGCCAGGGTGGACCGAAGGCCGGAGCCAATATCCACCCTGTTGAAGCCGTAGATGCGGAGGATCTCCTCGATCACATCCGCTTCCCGCTGCACATCCACCCTGTAGGGCGGAATCCTCAGGACCATCCCTTCAGGAGTACGCTCTTCCACCACCATATCCAGCGACTCCAGGATCGACTGGATTGTGCCGGGGCTGATGGGATTGCCAATAAGCCTGTTCACATGGTCAAAAAGGATCTCCACACGGAAATCCTCCACCGGATCGGGGTAGACATCCACGATCTCCGAAGAGATGGTTCCCCCGGCGATCTCCCGGATGAGGATGGCTGCCCGCTTCAGGGCTGTTACTGTCATGTTGGGATCGGATCCCCTTTCAAACCTGAAGGATGCATCGGTGTTCAGTACATGGTGTTTGGAGGTCTTCCTGATGTAGACCGGGTCGAAACATGCCGATTCGAGAAAGATGGCGCTTGTATTTTCGGTCACTCCCGATCGGATACCCCCGAAAACTCCGGCAATGCACATTCCCTCTTCCCTGTTGCAGATCATCAGGTCCGAACCAAGCAGTGTGCGTTCCTGTTCATCCAGGGTGGTGAACCGGGTACCTTCGGGCATGGTCTTCACGAAAACCTTGTTGCCGGTTACCATGGCGGCATCGAATGCATGGAGCGGTTGTCCCAGTTCATGGAGGACAAAGTTGGTGATGTCCACCACGTTGTTGATGGGGGTCTGCCCGATGGACCGGAGCCTGTTCTGCAACCACCGCGGGCTCTCCTTTACGGTAATGCCGCTGATGGTTACCCCCGAATAGCGTTTGCAGCCCGCCGGTTCTTCAATCTCAACAGGAATCTCCAGGTCATTGTTGTCGGTACTGAATGATTCCACCGAAGGCATGGAGAGTGCCACTTCGCCCTCCTGCCTGAAGTATGCTGCCAGGTCCCTGGCCACCCCGATGTGGCTTGCAGCATCGATGCGGTTGGGTGTCAGGCCGATCTCGAAAACCGTATCTGTCTCGATCCTGAAATACTCCGATGCCGGGGTCCCTGTCTCAGCTTTCCCGTCAAGTACCATGATCCCTTCGTGTGAGGTTCCCAGTCCCAGTTCATCTTCGGCACAGATCATCCCCATGGAGGTTTCACCCCTGATCTTGCTTTTCCTGATGGTGAATCCTTCATCGGTGGGATAGAGGGTAGTGCCAACAGTGGCCACCGGCACCTTCTGCCCCGCTGCTACATTGGGTGCCCCGCACACGATCTGCAGGGGTTCTTCGCCGCCCACATCCACGGTGGTCAGTGTCAGTTTGTCCGCATTGGGGTGTTTGCTGCAGGAAAGCACCTCTCCGACCACAACCCCTTCCAGTCCGCCTTTGACCGTCTGAAAGGTCTCTATCCCTTCCACCTCAAGCCCGGTATTGGTGAGGATCCCGGACAGCTCTGCAGGAGGGACACTGGTTTGAATGTACTCATTCAGCCAGTTATAGGAAATCTTCATGAATCCGCCATTTCGTTATAAGCTGCAAAAGTAGTGAAAAAGTGCGGACTGCACCTCAGGGTAGGTAAGGTTTTCAGGCAGTTCGCCGGTCAGCTTAACCTCCGCGATCTCATGCTCAGGGAGGTCTTCCCGCTCAAGGATCTCCGCTTTGTAGAGCCTTCCGTATTCTTTCCTGCCCGCAAGCTCCACCTCATAGTCGCAGAGGTGGTCCAGGGCGGACCGGGTGGTCCCGGTCTCCTCAAAGAGTTCCCTCACCGCCGCCCGGTCGGCCGGTTCCCCGGGTTCAATATGTCCGGCGGGCATTTCCCAGGTGGTCCTGTCTTTATGCCGCACAAAAAGCCAGCGGCCCGATTCAACCGCACCGATCACCACGTAGGTGAGCCGGGCCTCATCAATGCTCCCGGCAGGCAGGACGTTCAGTGTGTGCTGGAGCTGAAGCTGTAGAAGGTCAGCATGGCCCGCGTTTTTTCGATGGTTGGCCGTTCAACGTAAATTTAGCAGAATTGTTCGAAGGATCCCCGGTAAATTTATTTTAGATATTTTTGTAGACTTACTAAGAAGAGATGCAAACAAGACCAACCATATTAGTCACCAATGATGACGGCATACATGCCGGGGGATTTGAAGCACTCATAGGAGTTGCAAGGGAGTTCGGGGATGTGGTGGCCATTTCATCACAGGTTCATATGTCCGGGATGTCACATGCCATCACCATCAAGGTGCCCCTGAGGGTCAGCCTGGTGGAAGAGGCACCGGGTTACAGGAAATACCTGACCACGGGTACACCTGTGGATGGGGTTAAACTGGCTTTTCACAGCCTGATGGAGCGAAGGCCGGACCTGGTGCTGACAGGGATCAACCACGGGTCCAATTCCTCCTCAAGCATCCTCTATTCAGGGACCATGGGAGCAGCCATGGAAGGGGCGATCAACCACATCCCGTCCATCGGGTTTTCACTGTTGAGCTATGATCCGGATGCGGATTTCGGACCCTCGGCCAGTGTAGCCCGGGGAGTGATCCGGCAGGTGCTGGATAAGGGGCTTCCCAAGGGGATCTGTCTGAATGTAAACATTCCTTCAGTATCCCTGGAGGAGCTCAAGGGGATCCGGATCTGCAGCCAGGCCAACGGTTACTGGAAAGAGGAGTTCCAGAAACGGCAGGACCCCATTGGAAAGGATTATTACTGGCTTACGGGATTCTTCCACAACAGGGAGCCTGAAGGGGGTGGTGCAGGAACTGATGAGTGGGCCCTTGAACACCATTACGCCTCGGTGGTGCCGGTCAATACCGACCTGACCGCCTATGACCTTATCGGGAGAATGAAGGATATGGAACAAATTGATCTGAAAGATGGGATCGGGAAAACGGTTTGATACAGTACTGACAGGGATCGTTCCGGGGATCCTCCTTCCCCTGCTGACACTGCTTGTATTCTGGCAGGTCAGGTACGAGGGGGGACTGGGTGATTTCCTGACCTCCTTTCAGCGCATGAGCATGCTCTCCAAAGTCCTGAGCCTCTCCACCATCCCGAACCTGCTCCTTTTTTTCCTGTTTATCTGGACCAACAGGACATTTTCGGCCAGAGGCGTTATCTTTGCCACACTGGTCATGGCCATGGTCATGCTGGTGCTCAAATTTGCCTGAGAAACCTATGAAATATTTTCTGATAGCAGGTGAAGCCTCCGGTGATCTGCACGCCTCGAACCTGATGAAAGCACTGAAAAGGAGTGATCCCGGCGCTGAATTCCGTTATATGGGCGGGGAGCTGATGGACCAGGTTGCTCCGGGGCTGATCATGCATTACCGTCAGACCAGCTTCATGTTCCTGGATGTGCTTTTTCACCTTGGGAAGATCTTCAGGAATTTAAGGAGGATTAAACTGGAGATACGGCGATGGAACCCCGATGTGGTCATCCCGGTGGATTACCCCGGGTTCAACCTGCGGATTACCAGGCATGTGGCGGGACTTGGATTCAGGGTCTTCTACTTCATAACGCCCAAAGTGTGGGCCTGGAAGAAACGGCGGGTGGATCAGCTGAAAAAGTATACCAGGCGGCTCTTCGTGATCCTTCCTTTCGAGGTACCCTTTTACAAGCAATTCGGGGTGGATGTGGAGTATTTCGGAAATCCGCTGGTGGACGGCCTGCATGAATTCATGGAGGGATTTGAAGGGAAGGAACAGTGGAAGGAGGCACACCGGCTGGATGAACGCCCGGTGGTTGCCCTTTTGGCCGGTTCCCGGAACAAGGAGATCCAGAGGACACTCCCGGTGATGGTCCGGATCGCTGCAGATCACCCGGAATACCAGTTTGTGGTTGCCGGGGCTCCCTCCATAGAACCTGGCTTTTACAGCGCCTTCCTGGAGGGTGCCGGGGTGAAGATCGTGTTTGGTGAGACCTACGCCCTGCTGGCCTCATCTTTTGCAGGGGTGATCACCTCGGGTACCGCCACCCTTGAGGCGGCACTCTTCAGAGTACCCCAGGTGGTGGTATACCGGACCGGCTCATTGGCCTACACCATTGCAAAACGGATCATAAAGATTAATTTTATCAGCCTTGTGAACCTGATCCTGGACAGGGGACTGGTGGTGGAGGTCATTCAGGAAAGCATGTATGAACAGGCTGGAGAGGAGCTCTCCAGGATCCTGGAGGATACCGTTTACCGTGGAGGGATCCTGGACGGATACCGTGAGATGGAATCCATGCTCGGGGAAAAAGGTGTTTCAGGGAGGATCGCGGGGCGCATGGTGGAACTTAATACAATTGGAAACAGAATGAGCCGGAGTTTGGTAACAGTGATACTGGGTATGATGGGGATGGCTTTGAATGCCCAGATCATGGAGGTGGGATTGTACCAGGAGCAGCTGGTGACCAGGGCGGTGGTATACTGCTCTTCCGGAAGCTATTCCCTGGTTACAGGGGATACTGTGCGGTCACAGATGGAAGCAGGAGGGATCCTTTACCTGACTTTTGAAGGGGGGAGGATCCGGGTCCTTGATGCGGAGCGCGACTACGGCCATACGGACAGGGTAGTCCTGAAGGCGGGCAGTACGGATGCTTCCTTCCGGATCAGGCCCATTGTGCCCGAACTTGAATCCAGGGTGTATGATGAAACCCTGGTGGTTCATGCAGGAGACCGTTTCATCACCCTGGTGAACCGGGTGGACTTTGACAAATACCTGGCAGGGGTGGTGGAGACCGAAGCAGGACCCAATGCCCATATGGAGTTTTACAAGGCCCAGTCGATCCTGTGCCGGACCTATGCCATGAAGCACCTTGACAGGCATGATCCGGAGGGATTCCCGTTGTGCGACGGTACCCATTGCCAGGCCTATAAAGGAAGGAGCGCCTACAATCCCGAAATCCTGGAAGCCGTGCTGGAGACCACCGGTATGGTGGTGACTGACTTCAACTACAGGCTGATCACCGCCGCCTATCATTCCAACAGCGGGGGGCAGACCCAGCTTGCATCCGACGTCTGGATCACCGATGCGGACTACCTCCTGTCGGTTCTGGATCCCTATTCACTGCACCAGCCCAATGCCAAATGGAGGGATACGATTTCTTTCGGGGACTGGAAGGATTACCTGGTCAGGAACGGGATGGAATCCGTGGGAAGGATTCCGGATGAGATCCTCTATGTGGAACAGATGAAACGAAAGAAATACTTCGTATTGGATGGTGATTCCATCCGTATGACAAAGATCAGGGAGGACTGGAACTTCAGGTCTGCCTTTTTTGACATGTTTCCGGATGGGGATTCGGTCCTGGTCTGGGGCAAGGGATACGGTCACGGGGTCGGGATGAGCCAGGAGGGCGCCATGAAGATGGCCAGGGATGGTTTTTCCTATGAGGATATCCTCCAGTTCTATTTTTACCAGATACGGCTGATGGATTACAGGGATCTCCCGGCGTCAAGCCGCCCGGTATTCCGACCGGAAGAATGAACACCACAATGTGGACGCTTTTTAGAAAGGAAATATTCGGATTCTTCAGCAACCTCACCGGGTATGTTGTAATCACCGTATTCCTGGCGGCCAACAGTGCTTTTATCTGGTTGTTCACCAACCCGATGAATGTGACCCATACCGGTTACGCCACCCTGGATTCGCTGTTCGCCCTTGCCCCGTGGGTTTTCCTGTTCCTGGTACCGGCTATCACCATGCGGATGATCGCCGAGGAGAAACGGACAGGCACACTGGACCTGCTTTATACCCGTCCCGTCAGTGAGATCCAGATCATCCTGGCCAAATTTTTTGCCTCCTGGGCGCTGGTGTTGCTTTCCCTGCTCCCCACCCTGATCTGGTTCTGGTCCGTATCAAGCATGGCCAGTCCCCGGGGAAACATGGATATGGGGGGAACCTGGGGTTCATACCTGGGATTGCTTTTCCTGGGAGGTATATATGCAGCCATCGGAATCTTTGCCTCCTCACTCACGCAGAACCAGATCGTTGCATTTATCCTGGCGGTGCTCCTCTCTTTTCTCATGTACAGCGGATTTGAGTTCCTGGGGAACAGTGCCGGTTCCGGCAAAACAGCCCTGCTTATCTCGGGTTCGGGTATCTCCTTCCACTACAGTTCCATGAGCAGGGGTGTTCTTGATTCGAGGGATATCCTCTATTTCCTCCTGGTGGAGGGATTGTTCATCCTGGGAACGCGGAGTGTGATGCAAAGCCGCCGCTGGAGAGGAGGGGCTGACAGGAGGTTTTTCCTGCGCAGGAACCTGACTGAACTGGCTGGGGCACTTGTGGTAGTGCTCCTGGTTTCGGTATTTTCTGGCATGGGATTTTTCCGGATCGACCTTACCTCCGGGAAGCGGTACAGCCTGTCCCAATCCACCAGGCAGGAGCTGAAAAGCCTGGAGGAAACAGTATTTGTGCGGATCTACCTGGAGGGAGAGATGCCGGCAGAGTTCCTGCATTTCAGGAATACCATCGAAGACCTGATGGATGAATGCAGGGCGTACGCTGGGGAGCACCTGCAGTACGAGTTCATCAACCTGTATGATGAGTCCGACGAAGCGCTGCGGAACAGGATGATCGGGGAACTCTATGAACAGGGCCTGAGGGTGACCAGCATCCAGGCTAAGGACAGGGAAGGGGGTACCACCGCAAGGATTGTATTCCCCGGGGCCATGGTTTCTTACGGCGACTATACCATGCCGGTAAACTTCCTGAAAAACAACCCGGCCCTCTCCCATGAAATGAACCTGAACAACTCGGTCCAGACACTGGAATATGAGTTTATCCGGGCCATACACAGCCTTTCCATGGAAGAGGTCCCGAGGATCGCTTTCATCGAGGGGCACGGGGAGCTGGACTCACTGCAGACCCACGGTCTGATGGATGAGCTGAAGAATTTCTTTCATGTGGACAGGGGGACCATTCACGGGAACCTGGAGGCCATCCTGGATTACAAGGCCCTGATCATAGCCCGCCCTGTCAGGCCCTTCAGCGATGCAGATAAATTTGCCATTGACCAGTACATCATGCGCGGGGGCAGGGTACTCTTCTTCCTTGATCCCGTGAACCCGTTTGCAGACAGTCTTTCAGGAGGCACAACGGTGGCCCTGGCCAATCCCACCGGGCTGGAGGAGCTGTTATTTAAATACGGGATCAGGATCAACTACAACCTGGTGGCAGACCTGCAGTGCAACCCGGTTCCGGTGAATACCGCACCGCTGGGGGAGCAGGCCCGTTTTACCCTCATGCCGTGGGTGTACCATCCGCTGCTATCAGGTCCCTCCGGCCATCCTGTGACCCGTGGACTGAATTACGTGAAGGGCGTATTTGCCTCATCACTCGATACGGTGGGAAATGCCCGGGGAGGGTTAACAAGGACGGTGCTCCTTTCCACCTCCCCTGCCAGCAGGAAAAGGGAGGTCCCCCTCTATATCAGCATGGAGGAGGTGACAGTGCCACCCGATCCTGCACTTTACAATGATTCCGCACTGCCGGTGGCAGTCCTGTCGGAGGGGGTATTCCCCTCTTTCTTTAAGAACTACCCGGTACCGGCAGGTGTAATACCCGGCCGGTACGGAGGTCATTCCCGAGAGTCCGCCAACATCACTCCTGGTGGTGGCCGATGGGGATATCCCGGCCAACGAGGTCCGGTTTGAGCAGGGGGCATTCAGGGCACAGCCGCTGGGATACGACAGCTATACACGCCAGACATTCGGGAACAGCGAATTCATCATGAATGTGGTGAACCAGATGACCGATGATACGGGGATCATGGAACTCCGGTCAAGGGAGTTCAAAATCCGTCTCCTGAACCGGGAGATCACAGGCCAGAAGCAGAGGCTGCGCAGGTGGATCCTGCTGAACACCCTCCTGCCGTTGATCCTGGTTATTTTTTCGGGGATCATTATCCAGGGTTTCAGGCGTTCACGAAACAGTCGGTAACATGAAACGCCGGAGGACCATAGGAATCATTGTTTCCCTCTTCCTGATTGCGGCTATCCTGCTGGTATTCACCGATCCATGGAGCCTGCTGCGCAGGGATGCGGAGCGGATCCGGTTGCCGGATGCCGGGAAGATTGACAGGATCATTCTTTCTGACCGGTATGACACGGTGTTCCTGGTAAAGGAGGACAGCACCTGGCTCATCAACGGGGAGGAGGAGGCTGAACCGGTTGCGGTTGAGAACCTGCTGTTTGCGGCAGAGCGCCTCCAGGTGGTCTCCATCCACCCGGAGAGTGCCGGCCGGAAGAGCGGGACAGTCCGGTCCGTACTGTTTCTCCAGGGGGGGAGAGAGATCCTGGGTTATGAACTGGTCACCGGCGGGAACCAGCTCCTTGTGAGGCCCTCCGGTAACGGACAGCTCTTCAGTGTTACACTTCCCGGTTATGCCGGGCTGGACCTGGACCGTGTTTTTTCAGGTGTTGCAAACCACTACAGGAAGCACATGCTCATTGACCTGCTTCCCTCTGAGATCTCCTGTATCGAGGTGAGGAGAAAGGATGAGCCACCCTTCAGGTTCACCATGGACGGGGAGGGGAACATCCGCTGCACATTACCGGAGACCGATAGTACCATTTCACCCGACATGCTTGATGAATTGTCCATCAGGTTGCTGTTCAGCTATTTCACCTCCATCAGGGTGGAGGAGCGGGTGGGGAGTGCTTCCGCCGCCATGGAAGCGGGAATGGACCAGGAGCGGTGGCTGGCCAGCTTGTATGTGGAATCCCGCCAGGGTGAGAAGCATACCATGCAGCTCTTTTCACTGCCCGGAGAAGGGGGGGAGGGAACCCACATGTTCCGGGCAGTTGTGATCCACAATGATGATCCCGAAGCACTGGTCGTGAACTACATCTACCTGGATGTTCTGATACGCGGTTTGTCCCGTTATTTTGCCCGAGGGGGGTAGCGGCGTTCACGATTTTTTTTTGTATAATTGATGGATTATTGACGCATTAAAAATAAAACAGAAACACTCATGAAATTTGTTGTATCGAGTATGGCGCTGTTGGGCCATCTACAGGCCATCAGTCGTGTAATCAGTTCGAAAAATACACTGCCGATCCTGGATAATTTCCTTTTCTCCCTGGAGGATGGAATACTGGAGATCACTGCTTCGGACCTCGAATCAACCCTGATCACACAGGTCCAGCTGGAAAATACGGATGGCAACGGGGTGGTTGCCATACCGGCACGCATACTGACCGATACACTGAAGGAGTTCCCCGATATTCCCCTGACCTTTGAGATCAACACAGAGAACCTGACGATCGTCATCCAGAGTGAGAACGGGAAATTCTCCATCATGGGCCAGAACGGGGCCGAATTCCCGCAGATGCCGGTGATCAAGGATGACCAGCGGCAACAGGTTGAGCTTACCCAGGATGTATTGCTCTCAGGGATCAACAAATCCCTTTTTGCCACAGCCGACGATGAGCTGCGCCCGGTGATGAACGGGATTTTTATGGAACTGTCACCCGACGACATTACTTTTGTTGCCTCCGATGCCCACAAACTGGTGCGGTACAAAAGGACCGATGCCAAAGCCGGCAGTGCTTCCAGTTTTATACTTCCAAAGAAACCGGCTTCCCTGCTGAAGAACATCCTTCCAAGAGAGGAGAACAGTGTGATGCTGGAATTCGATGACAGGAATGCATCCTTCACACTGACCGAATACAAACTGGTCTGCAGGCTGGTGGAGGGTAACTATCCCAGTTACAATTCGGTCATTCCCACGGATAACCCATACAAAATGAGCATCGACCGGCTCGCTTTTCACAATACATTGAAGAGGGTTTCGGTCTTTTCGAACCAGGCAAGTAACCTGGTGAAGCTGTCCCTGACCGGGAACCTGCTGAATATCTCAGCCCAGGATATCGACTTCTCAATTTCAGCCAATGAGCGGCTCAGCTGCCAGTATGAAGGGGAGGATATGGAGATCGGTTTCAAGTCCACCTTCCTGATCGAGATCCTGGCCAACCTCGCTTCCGGCGATGTGGTCCTTGAAATGAGCGATCCAACCCGTGCAGGGATCCTGTTGCCCAGTGAGGCCGAGAATGAAAACGAGGATACCCTCATGCTGCTGATGCCCATGATGATCAATGCATAGGGGATGAAGCTGAACCTGAAGAATCCCGTCATATTTTTTGATCTTGAAACTACCGGCATCAATGTGGCATCCGACCGCATTGTGGAAATCTCGTACCTGAAGGTGGACCTGGCCGGGAACGAATCATCCAAAACCCTCCGGGTGAACCCTGAGATGCCCATCCCGGAGAAAGCTTCAGAGATCCACGGGATCACCAATGAGGATGTGAAGGATGCCCCTACCTTCAACGAACTGGCCAAAAGTGTGGCCAGGGATTTCGAGGGCTGTGACCTGGCAGGGTACAATTCGGTGAAATTTGATATTCCCCTGCTGGCCGAGGAATTCCTCAGGTCCGGTGTGGAGATCGATCTGAAAAGGAGGAAGTTTATAGATGTGCAGGTGATCTTTATGAAAATGGAACCCAGAACTCTTGCCGCTGCATGTAAATTCTTCCTGGGGGAAGAGTTGGTGGATGCCCATTCCGCTGAGGCCGATACCATGGCTACCTATAAGGTGTTGCAAGCGCAGCTGGACCGCTATTCCAACCTGGAGAACGATATGGGCAAACTGGCCGAATTTTCCGCACATACCCGCAATGTGGATTTTGCCGGCAGGATTGTCTATAATGAGGAGGACATCGAGGTGTTCAACTTCGGCAAGCACAAGGGAAAACCTGTATCTGACGGTGCTGGCACAGGATCCCGGTTATTATGGCTGGATGATGAACGGGGATTTCCCCCTCTATACCAAGAAAGTGCTGACCAGCATCAAGCTGAACTCCATCAAGAAATAGCAACATGAAGATCATCTGTATCGGAAGGAATTATGTGGACCATGCCAGGGAGCTGAAAAACGAGGTCCCCACGAAACCGATATTTTTCCTGAAGCCCGATTCAGCCCTGGTTACGGGAAACAAACCATTTTTTTATCCCGATTTCTCGAACATGGTCCACCATGAACTGGAAGTGGTGATCCGGATTGACCGGCTTGGCCGGAGCATAGAGGAGAAATTCGCAAACCGGTACTTCAGCGAAATTGCCCTTGGAGTTGATTTTACAGCCCGGGACCTTCAGAACGAGGCCAGGGAGAAGGGCCTTCCCTGGGAGATCGCCAAGGGATTTGACTACTCTGCCCCGGTCAGCGAATTCTTTCCCGTTTCAAAATACAAGGATATACACAACCTCTCCTTCCGGCTCGACCTGAACGGAAAGACGGTCCAGGATGGATCCACGGCCCTGATGATCTTCTCCTTTGAACAGATCATTGCCTATGTGTCCCGGTTCATCACCCTGAAGACCGGCGACCTGATCTTTACAGGAACCCCGGCCGGGGTTGGACCTGTGGCTGTGGAAGACAGGCTGGAGGCTTTCCTGGAAGGGGAGAAGCTGATGGATTTTCCCGTGAAATAGAAGGAAACCCGTCTACCATGCCGGCAGGCCAGGCCTATACACTCCACAGGATCCAGTTACTCAATGTCTCAACTTTCCTGCTCTATACTCCCGGAAATGCTATCCTGATTGATTCCGGCAACCAGGGATCGGAGGTAAAGATCCTGGAAGAGATCATTTCCCTGGGTCTTGAGCCCGGTATGCTCAGGCTGCTGGTTTTGACCCATGCCCATTTCGACCATGCAGGCTCGGCTGGCAGACTGAAGGAGCTGACGGGTTGCCGGATCATGGTCCACCACTCTGAAGCAGACCGCCTGAGAAAGGGATTTACCAAGTTGCCACCCGGGACCCGCTGGAAGGCCAAACTGCTGGTGGGCCTTGGCCGGACCCTGGCACGACGGATGGGCAAGTATCCCCCGGCCCGGCCGGACCTTCTGATCGAACGGGAATTTGACCTGCATGAATTCGGTTTCCCTGGCAAGGTGATCCACACCCCGGGCCATACGATTGGTTCCATGGTGGTGCTTATGGAGGATGGTGAACTGATCGGTGGGGATACCCTGTTCGGTGTGGAGGGCAGGCAGCACTTCCCCCCCTTTGCAGAGGACCTTCCTGCACTGGTGGAGAGCTGGAAGACCATCCGCAAGATGGATGCCAGGACCATCCATCCGGCCCACGGCCATCCTTTTTCGTGGGACAGCTTCCTGGCAGAGTATGATGAAGCAATGGCCAGGTATGGAGGGATAGGGGATAGGAGTTAGGAGTTAGCATCGCAGGCAGATAGGGTGCTCGCTACGTTCGCAGACTGGGGCCTGGGCTATGGTTCGTTGGATGATTCCTTGAGGAGATGTTCGATGGTCCGGTAGACCTCTTCCCGCTGTGCTTCGGGCATGTTGTTGATGCGGGTACGGTGGGATCCGCCCTCCTTGATGAATATTTTCGAATTGGTACTCCCGGTGCTGGTTACGGCGGTGGCTGACCAGGTATCGTATTCCCCATAGATGTAGATGAAATTGTCTGCCTCCTTTTGCAGGTAATGTTGCACTTCCAGGGAGAGATCAGGATCGAAATAGAGTTCCACCTCTTCCGGCATGGTAAAGGTGAAATCAGGTGCCTCCACATACCTGATGAACCTTCCGAATTCATCCAGGTCATACCCGTAATACCCCATTTCGGTGAGGGCCTGGTAGAAGAAGGGCCTGTGTTCGGTGATGAATGCATCACTGAAATAGTCGAAGCCGGCAACCCGGTTCATATGCTCCACAACGGCTCTCGGACTGGCTGCTATTCCTGGTATCTTTTTCACCGGGACGTAACCCCACTGCCAGAAAGCGAATGAATACTCGAGCACGCAATATTCGTATGCCTTTTCGACGCTGCCTGCTATCTCATAGGTATATCCCTTCTTTTCAGAGAATTCTTCGAAAGCAGGGAGGTATTTCTCCTGGTGCTTCAGGGCCATCTTCTGGAACCTCTGCACCTTTCTCCGGTCACCAGGTTTCCCCACCTGGTCCAGGAAGGTATAGATCCGCTTATCCTCCACCCCGTAGTTCAGCGGAGCCACATAGGGAATCCTCACATCCACATCGTCGGGATAAAAATAGCTGTGGTACATCACCGTCTGTCCCCCCTTGCTGATCCCGGTGGAGATCCATGGACCGGGGTAGAGTTCCTTGAAGATCTGTACGATGCGGTGATGATCTGAGGCTGCTTGCCAGGTGTCGAGGTACTGCCATTCAAGGCTGTCGGGTGCACTGCGGCCGAAATACCTGTGTTCGACCATCACCTGGTTGCATTTCAGCCGGGCGGCGATCTCCGCGGTGTAATAGTACCTGGCATCGTATCCTTCGGTCACAAGGACCACCGGACTGGAGGGATCAAAGTGGGAGATATAAAGACGCTGCTCGAATGTCCCTCCATCAGGGTCGCGGTGGTCGAGGGGCTGAACAATCATCACCTCCACGATGCTGTCGTAGATGGATTCGCTCTCCAGGACCCGCACATCCCTGGCCTCGATTTTGTCCAGGAACTCGTTCAGCTGCACTGTTGCACTGCAGGTAAGCTGTACAACAGCGATGATCATTCCAAGAAGGAAGGCTCTTTTCTTTTTCACCTGGTCCCGGTTATTGCTCAGATCAGGGCTAAAAGTAGCTAATTTTATACCGATCAGCAACTTACTTTGGAGTTAATGTTGCACCGGTTAACCGGGATTCCAGCGGTAGACCGGGTAGCGCATGTAGGTGGGTTCCGACCATGGGGAACGCTCATAAATAAACCTGAGTTGCAGGGTGGGATTCCCTGAGAATTCCGGGTCCTCCTTCCTCTTTTTCCTGAACTCCCGCCTGAGCCGGGGATCTTCGTTCAACAGTTTTTCAGCAGTCTCCTCGAAGATATAGGGGGAGAAATACTCATTCCGGAACAGGACCTCATCGAAGAAATTCCAGCTGAAGAAGGAATCATACCCCTGCGGTTCGAGGGTCTGGACCAGGTACTCGATGGCTTTTTGCCTTACGGGGATCAGGTAATCCCCTTCCATCAGGCGGACAGGCACCACTTCCCTGCGGACCCTGACCCCGTGGTGCCGGTAGTGCCCGTTGTAGGGTTTTTCCGAAGTTTCGTAATGCTCTATGTAGCTGACTTCCACTTCAAGGATGGTGTCGGCGGAGAGCTGTTGCATCTCTACCTGGTTGATTTCCAGCCTGGAAGTCACTTCCCCCCAGGCAGCAGGAAGGATATAGAATCCGGGGACTGTTGCGGATACCTCCGGTTTGAAGTACCTGTACCAGGGGATCTTCCTCTCCCAGGGATCGTTGCGGTCGTAAAAGAGCCGGTCGTGGCCGGTCACTTCACTGGGCTTGTACCTGGCCGTGTATCCCCTGAACAGGACAGAATCGGAGCGTGTGGTATCCAGTTCCCACTGCAGGGTAAAATCGCTGCGAATCAGTTTCTCCCTCCAGGCGCGGGCTTTGACTGTTATGATCTCCTCCCCGTTATCGTGGGCGAACCTGAGCATCTCCCTGAGCAGGTGCCATGTGGCAAGCACCCTCTCTTCGAAGGGCTTGAACATATGGGTTTCCACCGTAAAGGCAAGGGTGTTGAACATGCTGGCATACCCCGAGGTATACCTGGGGTAGTCCATGAAGCTCCTGATGCCGCTTTCAGGAGTTTGCCTGTGGCTCCATACGTAGGGTGACATCTCGTAAGGGGTGGCTTTCATGGCTTCGAACAGGAAGGGCCTGACACGGTTCTCCATGAACTCCTTCTGCGCCGGTTCATGCCTCTGCTCATGGCTGTTGATGAGTGTGATCACATAGGGATAGTCTGCCCCGTTGGAGGTATGGGTATCCACAAACAGGTCGGGTTCCCATTCCCTCAGGATCTTCGCCAGCGACTGCGTGTTCCTGGAATCCATTTTGATAAAATCCCTGTTCAGGTCCAGGTTCCGTGCATTGCCCCGAAAACCGTGCTCCACAGGTCCGTTCTGGTTGGCGCGGTGATACATCCCCCGGTTGAGTGCACCACCCACATTGAATAAGGGTACAATGACCACCACCGTGTTCTCCAGGAAACGGTCGTAATTCGTCCCGGCCCGACAGCAGTTCATCGGCCAGCTTCAGGCTTGCATCTACACCGCATGATTCCCCTGGATGGATCCCGTTGTTGATAAAGAGCACCGTTTTGCCCGATTTCCGGGCTTCAGCCGGGGTAAATTCCCCGCCGGTGGAGATGATGAACAGGTGCAGGGGTTTCCCCGCATCGGTTGCCCCCGCCTCCAGCAACCTGGCCCGGGGATAGGTTTCATCCAGCCAGCTGTACATGGCAATGGCTTCCTTCCAGGTAACGGTTTCATTCTGTGAATACCTGAGTTCCACCTGTCCCTTTGCCCCGGTGCCTGTCAGTCCCACCAGCATAAGCAGGATCAGTACCCGTTCAGCGATCTTCCTGTTCCAGTTCATCTTTCAGTTCTTTAAAGTAGGATTTTACCATCATTCCCGCATTCTTAAGGTCCGGTGAATGGATCATCTGTTCCGGCCTTACTCCTCCTTCAACACACATTCTGCGGATATGATTCACAATACCCAGGTGTCCCCACATCACCTCATCGGGCAGGGTCCCGGTGAGCAGCTGCTGGTTATACAGGTTGTAGAAATCGGTTAGCACGGTATATTGCCCGGAGGCTCTTTCCATCAGCGCCGGGCATGTGCTGCAACATTTTGCCATGCTCATGAAACGGGCCTGTGCGTTTCCCAGTACTGATACCCCGAGGGACCATGGTGGGACACTCCTGTGGAGGTAGATCTCTGCATACCTGTAGATCCCGATGGTGCCCAGGGCATCCAGGTCATCCGCCACAGCCAGGATATCGAGAATCCCGGGGGATTCTTCTGCAGTGAAACCGGTGCAGGCCCTATCTCCCTTGCGGTCATGGTTCTCTATGGCATCTAGCAACTCACTGTAACGTTCCGGGATCTGATACCCCCCTTCCCTGAAGAATTCCTCGCACATCTCCCGGCCCAGTGCTCCGTGTTTCCTGCCCGGATCGCTGGCCATGCCCGAATCGTGGAACCATGCAGCCACCATCACCCCCTCCACCAGGGACCGGTGAGGCCGTGCATTGAACCGGGAGATCTCCCGGAGCAGGATCCTGCAGTTGTTCCAGACCCTCTGGTGGTGGGTCTGGTCATGTGAGGGAAGGAAGGTCCGGGCAAACAGTCCGGTTACATGCCGTTGCAAGGGTTCCAGCCATCTCTCTTCAGCCTCCCCAATCCAGGTATCGATACGCTTTTCCAACCAGGCTCAGCTTACGCGTGTCAGTTTCAACATGTTGGTCTTTCCCTTCTCCATAATGGGAATGCTGCCCACATGGATCACCAGGTCACCCTTCTTCAGCAGTCCCTGGGTCACCAGGAATTCATCGGTATAGTCAATGTAATCATTGATCTGGAAGCACTCGGCAAAATAGAAGGTCCTCACACCCCAGACCAGGGAGAGATCGGCGATGAGGTCCTGGTTCATGGTGAAGGTGAAGATATGTGCCCTGGGCCTGTGGGAGCTGATGCGGATGGCCGTATAACCCGAATGGGTAAGTGCAATAATGGCTGCCGCATTCACCTGTTCTGCCAGCCGGACTGCGTTGTAACAGATGGAATCGGCAAGGAATCCGGGACTGCCCAGGTTTGGTGCATGCCCCTTGTAGAACATGACCTCTTCTGTTTCGGTGGAGTCAATGACCAATTGCATGTTCCGGATGGTCTGTACCGGGTATTTACCGATGGAAGTCTCCCCGCTGAGCATCACCGTATCGGCCCCGTCGAGCACCGCGTTGGCCACATCGTTGGCTTCGGCCCGGGTGGGTGTCGGATTGGTGATCATGCTCTCCATCATCTGGGTGGCCACGATAACCGGTTTTGACCGCTCCCTGCATTTCTTGATGATGTTTTTCTGGATCAGCGGGACCCTGTGAAAGTCCACCTCCACACCCAGGTCCCCCCTGGCCACCATGATCCCGTCTGCAGCATCGATGATCCCGTCGATCTCCTCGAGGGCCTCAGGTTTTTCGATCTTTGCAATGATCATGGCACTGCTGGGGTGGGCATCCACTATTTTCTTTAGTTCCCTGATGTCCTTTTCACACCGTACGAAGGAGAGGGCGATCCAGTCCACCTGGTTGTCCAGGGCAAACCTGGCGTCATCCAGGTCCTTTTCCGTCATGCTGGGCTGAGAGATCTTCGTGTGTGGCAGGTTTACCCCTTTGCGGCTGGAGATCGGCCCCCCGTTCAGTACACGGGTTTTAATCCACTCCTTGCCGTCGGTTGCAACTACTTCAAAAGCCAGTTTCCCATCATCCACAAGGATGGTTTCCCCGATGGTCACATCTGCCGGGAGCTGCTTGTAACTGATGTAAGCCTTCTCAGCATCGCCGGTGCATGGTGTGTTTACAAAGGTATATTCCTGTCCTTCCACCAGGTCAGCCCTGTTATTCACGATCTCCCCAACACGCAGCTTGGGTCCCTGGAGATCGGCCAGGATGGCCACATGGCTTCCCAGCTCCTTGTTGAGGTCCCGGATATTCCGGATGGTCTTCAGGTGCTCGGCATGGGTGTCGTGTGAGCAGTTTATGCGGCATACATCCACTCCCTCGTGGATCATCTTTTCAAGGATCTCCTTGTTGCGGGTGGCAGGCCCGATAGTGGCAATGATCTTGGTGTGTGATCTTTCGTGGCGCATGGGAAATTGAGTTATTGGTTATTGGTTATTAGAATGAAAGGTATTGGTTATTGGTTATTGGTGCAAAAAACTATTCAATAATTTGATCTCCTCTGCCCAGATAGCGTCATCGGGCGTTTCCAGTACCAGCGGGATCCCGTCGAAGCGAGAATCTGCCATGATCCACCTGAAAGGATCCGTTCCCAGGAACCCCTTGCCCAGACTGTCATGCCTGTCCACCCGTGTTCCCAGCTCCTTTTTGGAATCGTTCAGGTGCATTCCTTTCAGGAATTCAAATCCGATCACACTGTTGAACCTGCTGAAGGCCTCCTCGAAGGTCTCCCTGGTCCTCAGGTCATATCCGGCCGTAAAGGCATGGCATGTATCGATGCAGACTCCGATCCTTGACCGGTCAGAGACCCCCTCCATGATCCCGGCGATCTGTTCGAAGGTGTATCCCAGGTTGGATCCCTGTCCTGCCGTGTTCTCGATGACAGCAGTCACTCCCTCGGTCTGGCCCAGCACCTGGTTCACCGATTCGGCGATCAGATGAATGCAGGCTTCTTCACCGATCCTGTTCAGGTGTGCGCCCGGGTGGAAATTAAGTCTGTCAAGCCCCAGCTGTTCACACCGCTGCATCTCATCCAGGAAGGCGGCCCTTGATTTTTTCAGTGCCTCCCGGTCGGGATTGCCCAGGTTGATCAGGTAGCTGTCGTGCGGGAGGATCTGGTGGGGGGCATAGCCTGCCTCCCCACAGTTCTTCTTAAATCCATCGATATTTTCCCGGGTCAGCGGTTTGGCCGCCCACTGCCTCTGGTTTTTGGTGAAGAACGCAAAAGCCGTTGCCCCGATCTCCCTTGCATTCAGCGGTGCGTTCTCCACACCCCCGGAAGCACTTACATGTGCACCTACATATTTACTCATTATTGCTGAGGATGATCATTTATTGAATCTCAGGATTTTGTATAACTACAGCGACAGAACAAATATATCTTAAAACGTTTACTCAAAAGTGTAAAATTATCCAGACAAAATCGATTTTGTGGAGGAGTATGACCTGGCCGCCACGGTCATGCACTACATCAGTGCCTTCAGGCGCAGAAAGTTGACTGACAAAAAAAGAAGAGAGCCGGCGCATTTGCGACCGGCTCTCTTTATCTAAACACTAACCTAACCTAACCTAACCTCAACCTAACCTAACTCTAACTAACTTCCCTGACTGGCTTTTGGTTTCTGGCCCAGTAGAATCTCATCGATCATCTGGCGGAACATGACTTTGGTTTCCTCAGGTGTACTGGCAATCCCATTGCTCATGGTGGGCTGTCCATCCTGAGGTACGAACAGGAATGCAGGGATGCTCTGGATCCCGAAAACTGCTGCCAGCTCGCGTTCCTTTTCAGTATCAATCTTATAGATGTGGATCTTTCCTTCATACTCCTTGGCCAGTTCCTCAAGCACAGGTGCTGCCATGCGGCAGGGTCCGCACCAGTCGGCATAAAAATCGATCAGGGCGGGCCTGTCACCTTCATATATCCAGGTTGTCTGGTTCTTCTCATAATTCATCACCTTCTCCAGGAAATCCTGCTTGGTGAGGTTTACCGGTTTCCCTGAACTCTCTGATGTAGTGCCGGCAGTACTAACCGCACTGTTGGTTTCCTTGCCATTGACGGATTCACTCTTTCCGTCAAGCGAAGAGGCTGAGCCACTGTTGCATGAGAAAAAAAGGAATGAAATGGCTGCTAAGCTTATAATGACTTTTTTCATATTGTTGTTTTTTTATTCAGTTACACTCAGAACCTCAGAAATGGCCTGCTTAAAGGTCTCTTTCGGGAGAGCTCCCATGGCCATCTGGGGCTGTCCTTCTTTGGGAATAAAGAGCAGGGATGGAATGCTCTGGATGCCGAATACAGACGAAAGTTCACGCTGTTCTTCGGTGTTAACCTTGAAGATATCAAGTTTGTCGCCATATTCAGCTTTTAACTCTTCGAGGATGGGGCCAACTACCTTACAGGGTCCACACCAGTCAGCATAGAAATCTATAATGGCAGGTGTTGCTCCTTCGAATTTCCACTCCTTGTTGGCTTCGTAATTGAATATTTTCTCTTTGAATGTCTCGTTTGTTAAATGTTCAAGTTTCATGACTGTATGATTTGTTTGGTTTATATTCTGACGCAAAAATAGGGTTCACCTTACACTCCTACTGTAACTTTAGTCACACAGCGGGGAAAACCATACAGTTCATTCATTTCCGGTAAAGGACATGGCATTGTTCATCCAGTTCACCAGGGGAAACAATCCTTTGAAGTCATCCACAAGGATACCGGCAAAACCAGGTTTGGAGACTTCCTTGTCGGTATAGTTCCTGGAGAAGATATAGTGTTTGTATTTGAGCTCATCAAGGTGTATAAAATCTTTCGGAAAACCGGCAGGTCCTTTCTTTAGCATATCCTCCCTGAATCCACGCTGGTATCTTTCCTGCAACACAGGATCATTGACCACCTGGAGATAGGCATCCGGGTTGAATACAATCTCCTGGCGGATCAGGTTCAGCTGCTCCTTGGGAGGGGAGTGGACACCTGCTGCCATGAAAGATCCTCCCGGTTCCAGGTGAAAGTAGTATCCGGCGTCGGTGGATTTCCTGCCCCCCCTGGTCATCCAGCATCCAAAATGGGTCTTGTAAGGGGATTTGTCTTTCGAAAAGCGCACATCCTTATAGATCCGGAAGATGGCATCTTTTGCCTCTATCCCCGCGAGGGAGGGATCGAACCGGATGATCCCCTCCTGCATGTCTTTCAGCCAGTCCCCTGAATATTTCAAGCGCTTCCTGGTACCTTTTCTTGTTGTCATTGAACCATTCCCGGTTATTGTTCCTGGCCAGGTCATTTAAAAAAGAGAGGGCAGTTTCCATGATTTTTTTATTTGTTACAACATAACTTTCAGGTGGAAAGTTCGAAAGGATTGTATTATCTTTAATATACAGACACCTATGCATGCATGACAAAAAAGCACTATTCCATACCCAGGGAGCTTTCTGATCCGTCCGCAGGATTTGTTGCAGCCTCCGAGCGGATCGGCCTCCACTGGTGGCACTGGAACAATCTGGAAAGGAGACTGGTGGTGAGCCCCTCTCTGCTGGAGGTGCTGGGAATTGTTCCGGAGGAATTTGATCCTTCAAAGCCCTCCATTTACAAGAACATCCATCCCGATGATGCAAGTGAAAACCTGGAACGGATCCGCCGCCTGATCTACGGTGAGGATTCGCTGTACGAGATCGAATTCCGGGTGAAGGACCACCAGGGAGAGTGGCAGTGGTACTATAACCGCGGAACAGTGATCGAACGGGATGAACATGGGAAAGGGGTTATCATAGGTGGGATCACCATGGATATTTCAGGGCAATACAAGCAACTGATGGCCAAGGTGCAGGACAAAGAGAAGTTTGAATTCATTTTCAGGAACTCCAACGAAGCCATCGTGGTCATTGAGCTGGAGAGGGGAAGGCAGGCAGGGTGCTGGATGCCAATAAAGCAGCGATGGAGCTGTTTGGCAAAGGGCCGGAGCACCTGATGCAGATGATTCCGGAGGAACATTCAGAAGACAATATACTGGGAACAGAGGGGGAGCTCTTCAGGCAGGTGCTGGAGAAGGGATACGGGCGTGTGGAACAAAAGGTCACCATCGGGAAGGACAAGGTACGCTGGCTGGAGGTCACCGCTCATGCTTTTGCAATGACCGGGGAGAAACTGATGATCGCCATTGCCGCAGACAAGACCAAGGGAAAGCAGACCGAGATAGCACTGAGGGAGAGTGAGCGGCTATACCGCACCCTGTTCGATGCAGCAGAAGATCCCATCGGATTGTTTACAGCAGACCGGGAGATCATCCTGATCAATGCTGCATTTCATAACACCTTTGGTTATACACAGGATGAATTCATGGCCCTGGGATGGATGGAGATCATCCATCCGGATGACCGGGTCATGCTGGAGGAACAGGGATTGAAGCTGGTCCGGGATGGTGCACTTTTTGTGGACTACAGGGCCAGGCATAAGTCGGGGCATTACCTGTTTGTCTCTTCCAGGAATGTGATCATTCCCAGTGAGAAGGGGGAGAAGGACATGATCCTTACCATCATCAGGGATGTGACGGAAAGAAGAAGGGACATGGAGGAGCTGAAAAGGGCCAAGCAGCATGCCGAGGAGAGCGACAAACTGAAATCGGCCTTCCTGGCCAACATGTCCCACGAAATCAGGACCCCCATGAATTCCATCGTGGGATTTTCCAACCTGCTGGTAAACCCGGGACTGGATGAAGAGGCCCGGTCCATGTACGTGAAAAGGATCGTCAGGAACTCGGAATTATTGCTTGCCCTGATCTCGGACATCATCGACCTGGCAAAGATAGAGAGTGGACAATTACCCATTGTATATGGAAAGCTGAAGCTCTCGGTGCTTATCAGCGATATGAAGCAGTATGCGCTTGATGAACTAAATCGCCTGGACAAGAAAGGCATTGAAATTGTATCCGAAGAGAAAAACAGCGAATGTGAGATCGAGACCGATGTGATCAGGCTGACGCAGATCATGAAAAACCTTGTTAACAATGCCGTCAAATTCACTGAATCGGGACAGGTGACCATAGGTTGCCGGAGGGCATCAACGGATCAGAACGCCATCCTGTATGTACAGGATAGAGGTGTTGGGATTGCTCCTGAGAATTTTAACCTGATCTTCGACCAGTTCAGGCAGGTGGACGGATCCAATACCAGGAAATTCGGGGGTACCGGGCTGGGGCTGGCCATCTGTAAGAACCTGGTGCATATGATGGGTGGAAGGATCTGGGTGGAATCGGCGGAAGGAGAGGGTGCCCTCTTCCAGGTTGAGCTTCCCATGAAAGCTTCCCGGAAACTGGAGCCTACACAATCAGCAGACCGCAAGCCTGATACAGCCAAAGCGGTTTCACGGGTACTGAGAATCGTTGTGGTGGATGATGAGCAGGATTCACTGGACCTGTTCAGTGAACTGCTTTCAGGCATGGGGCATGCTGTGCTTCCTGCCTCCACGGGGTATGAGACCCTGCAACTGATGGAGCATCAACCCCGGCCTGAGCTCATCTTCATGGATGTCAGGATGCCGGTTCTGACCGGTACCGACACCATGAGGATCGTGAAGGAACGCTTCAACGATGTGAAAGTCGTTGCCCATTCTGCCCATGCGTTGGTGGGTGACAGGGCCAGGTTCCTTAAGGAGGGCTTTGATGCATACCTGCCAAAGCCCTTTACAGGGGATCAGCTGGCAGAGGTTCTGTCCGGATTGTTCGGTGAGTGACCTGTTTCCCCCTTATCCAACTTGTCCGTAAAACCAGTTCTCTTCAGGGGCTGGATATAAGGACAAATCTACTGATTTTCGATATACTTTTTGACTATACTCCAAGAGGTGCTCCCCCACAGGAAGCATAAAATAACTCGGAGACCACAATCCTCCTTTCCAGTAATACTTTTCCAGTTCGGGGAACTCCTGTCTCAGGAATCTGGATGAAACTCCTTTCAGACTGTTGACTAGCCTCGAGGGTGTAGTATGGGGTAATGGTTCCACAAGCAGATGGACATGATCCTTCTCTCCGTTGGTTTCAATAAGCCTGCATCCAAAATCATTACATACCCTTTCAAATGAAATTGCAGTCTTTCGTACATCTTTTCAGTGAAGACATTCTTTCTGTATTTGGTTACAAAGACCAAATGCAGGTGGAGTGAATAAACGACATGTCTTTTTGTTCGTAAATCTTGCATAATCTCGCAGATATTTCAGTATATTTAAGTATATATGCTAAAGATACGAAAAGCATATAAAGTCAGGTTAAAGACCAATAATGAATATTGAGATACAAGCTGGCCCGGTATTGTGGTTCTGCACGGTTTCTCTGGAACAAATCCCTGGCGATGAACCTGGATCGGTTGGAGAAGAGGCAAGCGATCCTCTGGTATAATGAACTGGCCTTCTGGCTTACCCTTTGGAAACAATCCGAAGAGTATGGTTTTTTGAAGGAGTGCCCTTCACAGGTATTGCAGCAAAAGCTCAAGGACCTGGAAAGGGCTTTCAAGGATTGTTTTGATAAGAGCCAGCCATTGAAGCGAATGCCGGTGTTCAAGAAGAAAGGCATGAGTGATGGCATTCGTTTTCCCCAGGGCTTTAAGATTGATAACCGCAGGATCTTTCTTGCCAAAGATTGGCTGGATAGGTTTTCACAAGAGCTGTGATATAAGCGGAACAATCAAGAACATCACCATCACAAGCCGGGGCGGGCAGTGGTTTGCTTCCATCCAGGTGGAGCAGACGATTGAAATTGGGAAGCATGCTTCTGATTCGGAGATAGGAATTGATGCAGGGATAAAATGTTTTGCTGCCTTTTCAGATGGCACCCTGGTTGAGGGAGTGAACAGTTTCAGGAAACATGAAGAAGCAGCTGGCCAGGGAGCAGAGGAAACTATCAAGAAAGAAGAAAGGATCAAACAACTGGAAGAAACAAAAGAGAAAAATATCAAGGCTTCATCATACGATTGCCAATGTACGTTCAGACTTTCTTCACAAGCTGAGTACCGAAATAAGCAAAAACCAAGCAAAGGTATATGTGGAGGGATTGCAGATCAAGGAGTATGAGTGCATCGGCAAGGGGAACATCGAAGAACCGGGCAGGAATGTCAAGGCAAAGTCCGGATTGAACAAGTCCATACTGGATCAGGGTGGTTTGAATTCAGGAGGCAGCTTGAATACAAGCTCTTTTGGAAGGGAGGGATGCTGGTTGAGGTCGATTCCCGGCATACCTCACAGCGATGTTCATGTTGTGGGTACACGGCAAAAGAAAACAGAGTATCACAGGCTGTTTTCAGATGCCAGGTATGTGGGCATGAGGAAAATGCAGATGTAAATGCAGCAAAGAATATTTTAACCGTCGGGCAGACGGGGATGGCCTGTGCAAGCGAACCGCATAAGCGGTCGGCAGCAGGAACCTGCAGGAACCCGCGAGGAAGTACTGCCCGAAAATATTGTTATTTTTGGGAGCATGCAAAAGATCAATGAATTCCTGCTGTTTCTGAATAATTACCTGGGTGGCCACCAGTGGTTTGTTTTTTTCCTGCTTGGAACCGGTATTTTTTTCACCCTCTACCTGGGATTGCCCCAGTTCAGGTATTTCGGGCATGCCATCCGCATTGTCAAGGGTAAATATGACCGGGCTGGAGATGTAGGAGATACCTCGCACTTCCAGGCGCTGACCACCGCCCTCAGCGGAACGGTAGGCACAGGGAATATTGCCGGGGTGGCTCTGGCCATTCACCTGGGTGGACCGGCTGCCCTGTTCTGGATGCTGGTCACAGCCTTGTTCGGAATGTGCACCAAGTTTGTGGAGGTTACCATTTCACACAAGTACAGGGATATCCTGCCCGATGGATCTATTTCCGGCGGCCCCATGTACTATATGAAGAAACGGATGAATATCACCACCCGTTCGGGGAAGATCATCAAGACCGGTGCAGTGCTGGGTGCTTTCTTTGCCTTTGCCACCATCCTCTCCTCTTTCGGGACCGGCAGCCTTCCCCAGATCAACAGCATCTCCGACTCCATGTTCAGCTCTTTCGGGATCAACCATGCCCTTACAGGGGGAATCCTGGCCATACTGCTCGGACTGGTGATCATAGGGGGGATCAAGCGGATCGCCAAGGTGACTTCCACCCTGGTCCCGATGATGGCACTGATCTATTTCCTGGGAGCCATCATTGTGATTGCCACCAACTACCAGAACATCCTTCCTTCTCTGGGTTCCATTTTTACCGATGCCTTTACAGGAAGTGCAGCGGTGGGAGGATTCCTGGGTGCCGGGTTTGCATTTACCTTTAACAAAGGGGTGAACCGGGGCCTCTTCTCCAATGAAGCGGGGCAGGGTTCTGCACCTATTGCGCATAGTGCTGCCAAAGCACAGGAACCGGTATCGGAGGGAATGGTAGCCATCCTGGAACCGTTCATCGATACCATCATCATCTGTACACTCACCGGACTGGTGCTTCTCTCTTCGGGGGTTTGGAACGAGAAGATCGAAAACCGGTTTGAACAGGCTGACCTGGTGGTATTGGACGGAACGTATTCAGAATCAGATAATGAGGACAGGGCCCTGATGAGCCGGTCCTTCATCAACGATACATCCCTGGCGGTTTTTAACGGTACCCTGCAGGTCAGCGACGGCAGGGTAAGCACTGAAGGGATCACCATCATCCATGCAGAATCTTTCGCAGAACACGTTGTGGTGACCCGGGGTGGTGAAAAGTATACCGGTCCCATACCGGTGAGCGGGGGAGTGGTGCAGTTTTCCGAACTTAACTCGGGGGAGGGGGAGGTCTATTTCACCGGTAAATCACTGATCCACAGCGCAGCCCTTACCACAGAAGCCTTTAAGCGCAGTATCATGGGTGACTGGGGACAGTACATTGTCTCCATCGGGTTGCTGCTGTTTGCCTTTTCGACGGCCATCTCCTGGTCCTATTACGGCGGCCGGGCGGTGACCTACCTGTTCGGTACCAAATATGTGGTTGTTTACAGGCTGATCTACGTGGTGGGATTCTTCATTGCCTCCTTTACCGATACCACCATAGTCTGGAACCTCTCCTACATCACCATCGCCATCATGACCATTCCAAACCTGTTCGGACTCCTGGTACTCCGGAAGGACATCAAGAGAACCATAGGCACCTATTGGAAGGACTTCAGCAAGGAGTGGAAGGGTGAAAAGCTCCCTGCGGGGATCAAACAGTCATAAAGTTTGTAAAGTCCATACTGCAGATTCATTCCTGAAACAGGTCGCCTGTTTTCATCACTTTTGTCACTGTGATTTCTTAAACCACTGACAATCTTCAATGTAGATACCTGATCCTGGGATGATCCGGTGTCCCGCTGTTTTAACGAATGATTCTTTGTGAAGATTGCCACAGGTATGAAGTACAAGTAATATCCAGTTAGTGCACTTTAAAAGTGCCATTTTGGATATTACATGTACCTGCAGGTATAAGTAATAAGTACTAAGTTACCTTTAAGGTATAATAAACGGATATTACATATATCTTCAGGATCTTCTCCCATCCGATTGCCCTTCCGCTCTCCCGGTCACTCTCGCCTTCAAGCCCTCGTATAGATCCACATCGCGTGCACAATAGCATGTGTCAGGCGTGGCAGCCCTGATGAGACCGGACAGGACCTGAAATGCCTGGAACAGGGGATGATAGGCGGAATCCTAAGCGGTAAGCAAAGAAAAACAGGCCAACCAGGGTGTCCCGATGACGAAAACAGGAAACCTGTTCGGACTCCTGGTCCTCCGGAAGGACATCAAGAGAACCATAGGCACCTATTGGAAGGACTTCAGCAAGGAGTGGAAGGGTGAAAAGCTCCCTGCGGGGATCAAACAGTCATAAAGTTTGTAAAGTCCATACTGCAGATTCATTCCTGAAACAGGTCGCAAAGGAGCGCATTTCCGAAGCGAAAGAGGATTTGAAGGAGATGGAGCTGACAGATCTTAAGAAGGCACTGCTGGAGATCAGCTGAGTTGCAACAACGCCACGTTCTCCACGTGGTGTGTATGGGGAAACATGTCCACCGGCTGGACCTTCATAACACGGTAGGCACTGCCCAGCATCTCCACATCGCGTGCCTGGGTGGCCGGGTTGCAGGAGACATAAACAATTCTTTCAGGGGCGATCCGCAGGATCTGATCCACTACCTTTGCATGCATCCCTGCCCTCGGGGGATCGGTGATGATCACATCCGGTTTTCCATTCTCCCGGATAAAGGTGTCGTCGAAAAGGTCTTTCATGTCCCCGGCGAAGAAGCGGGTGTTCCCTATTGAATTGATCTCCGAGTTAATCCTGGCATCCTCAATGGACTCGGGAACCGACTCAATGCCCACCACGGTCCCTGCCCCGGGGGCAACGAAATTGGCAATAGTTCCTGTTCCCGTATAAAGGTCGTATACCGTTTCATTTCCTTCCAGGCTTGCAAACCCGCGGGTGGTCCGGTATAGTTCAAGGGCCTGGTATGAGTTGGTCTGGAAGAACGATTTGGGCCCGATCTTGAAGGTGAGATCCTCCAGCTTCTCAAAAATGTGGTCCCGGCCCGACCAGGTAATGATCTCCTGGTCATAGAGTGTTTCATTCTTCTTCGGATTGATGGTATACATGAGGCTGGTCAGGTCCGGGAACTCCTTTTTAACAGCATCCAGCAGTTCATACACCCCGGGAACGTCAAACTGCACCGACAGGATCACCATCACCTCCCCGAGGCTGGTGGTCCGGACAATCAGGTTCCTGAGCAGTCCCTCGTTGGTCCTGTGGTCGTAAAAGGAGAGTTTTTTCTCCAGGGCCAGCGTTCTCAGGAAGTTCCTGACCCTGTTGGAGGGTTCTTCCTGCAGGTGGCAGGTTTCAATATCAATGACCTTATCGAACCTGCCTGGTACATGCAATCCCACAGCATTGGTGTGCTCAGGGGGAATATCCTGTTCTTTTTCATGATCAAGCAGCCAGCGGTGGTTGGAAAAGGTGTATTCCATTTTATTCCTGTACCTGGTCACGGGATCAGAACCCAGGATGGGGAGTATTTCAGGGATCTCCACGCCCGCGATATGCCGGAAGGCATCTTCCACCTGCTGCTGTTTGTAGAACAGCTGCCGGTCATAGGGCAGGTGTTGCCATTTACATCCCCCGCAGATGCCGAAATGGTCGCAGAAGGGCTCGGTCCGCTGGTCAGAATAACTGTGATAACGCTCCACCCTGGCCTCCATGTAGCGCCCCTTCTTCCGGAAAACCCTCAGGTCAGCCACATCGCCGGGAACAGCCTCCTTCACGAAGACCACCATGTTGTCCACCCGGGCAACGGATTTTCCTTCCGCCCCGATACTTTCGATGGTTACCTTTTCAAGTAGGGGTATTGGTTTTCTTCTGCTCACGACACTGGGTTTCCGGGTGCAAATGTATTACTCTTGCAGTACATCTGCAATGATCTCCTCCACATCGCTGGCAGCGGCCGACATGGTCTTCCTCACCACCCTGGTCATGGGTTTGGCAACCACCCCCGAGTTCATCCTGGAGATCCAGACCGATCCGTCCTCCTTTTCATAGACCGCGATCCGGCAGGGCATCATGCTGGAGACGATCCGTTCCTCGTTCTGACTGAGGATCTTGTAGGAGTGGTCGGGATGGCAGATCTCGAATACCTTCACGCTCCGCACATCCTTCCCGAATTTCTTCATGGTGGCCTGCAGGTCGTGCACGGCTGGGATCTTCCATCCCTTTTCTACCGCCTGTTCCTCGATCTTTGCCACGGTGGTTTCAAAATCCGCAATGGCGCTGCTCTCTTTAAACATGAGTGAAGGGGCGGCCAGAAACATCACAAGCCATCCAATAAGGATTCCTGCAATCAGTCCAATAATAATTCCAATGGTCATGGGTTTCATTTTTAAATTCATATTTGAGGTTGCTCTGGCTATTTATACAACCTACTCGGCGAATTGTTCTATTTTTGCGCATTATGGTTCAGCGTAAATGTAAAGTTGAAGGAGGATTGACGGGATGATCTCAGTGGATAATGTGGCCATCAGGTTCGGTGGATTTACACTTTTTGACCGGATCAGCTTCCAGGTGAATCCTGGTGACCGGATCGGCCTGGTGGGAAGGAACGGGGCCGGTAAGACCACCATTCTGAACCTGATAGCCGGAAAGCAGGAGGCTGATGATGGGAGGGTGGTCAAAACTGCGGGAAAATCGGTGGGTTACCTGCCCCAGCAGATGAAACATAAAAAGGGAAAAACCCTTTACAGGGAGACCCTGGATGCATTTTCCGAGATCCTGAACCTGCAAAAGCGCATCAGTTCCATCAACAGGGAACTGGAAGAGCGTACAGATCATCACTCGGAAGGCTATCTTTCGCTGATCCAGGAGCTGGCCAATGCCAATGAGCAGTTTGAACTGGAGGGTGGGAATACCCTCCAGGCCGATGTGGAACAGACCCTGACCGGCCTGGGATTTGAACAGAAAGACATGGACCGCCCGGTCCACGAGTTTAGCGGGGGATGGCGTATGCGTGTGGAGCTGGCAAAGATCCTTCTACGCCGGCCCGATTACATCCTGCTGGATGAGCCTACCAACCACCTGGACATTGAATCGATACAGTGGCTTGAAAGCTTCCTGGGCGGCTACCATGGGGGGATCCTGATCATTTCCCATGACCGCGTTTTCCTGGACAGGGTGACCAACCGGACCATTGAGCTGTCGCTGGGAAAACTCTATGACTACAAGGTGCCTTACTCCCGCTACATTGAGCTGAAACAGGAGCGTATCACGGTGCAGCATGCCGCCTATGAGAACCAGCAGAAGATGATCCAGGATTCGGAACAGTTCATCAGCCGTTTCAGGTATAAGGCCACCAAAGCCGTGCAGGTACAGTCCAGGATCAAGCAACTGGGAAAGCTGGACCGGATCGAAGTGGAGAAGGAGGATGACCAGGTGATGAACCTGAAATTCCCGCCTGCAAAGCGGTCCGGGACCATCGTGGTGGAGGCCATGGGGTTGGGAAAATCCTTTGGGGAACACTGTGTGCTTGATGACGTGGATATGGTGATCGAGCGGGGAGAAAAGGTGGCCTTTGTGGGCCGCAACGGGGAGGGAAAGACCACCCTGTCGCGGATCCTGGTGGGTGAGATAAGTCACACGGGGAAGCTAAAGGCAGGGCATAACGTTGAACTGGGTTATTTTGCCCAGAACCAGGATGAGATCATGGATGGCAACCTGACCGTGCTTGAAACGGTCGACCGGGTAGCTGTGGGGGAGATCCGGACCCGCATCCGTGATATCCTGGGGGCTTTCCTCTTCAGCGGGGAGGATGTGGGAAAGAAGGTGAAGGTATTGTCGGGGGGCGAGCGTTCCAGGCTGGCCATGGCCAGGATGCTCCTGCAGCCATTCAACCTGTTGATCCTCGATGAGCCCACAAACCACCTGGATATGCACTCCAAGGATATCCTGAAAAACGCCCTGCTGGCCTTTGATGGTACGCTTATTGTGGTCTCCCATGACAGGGAATTCCTGGACGGGCTGGTGGATAAGGTCTATGAGTTCAGGTACCGGAAGGTGAAAGAGCACCTGGGCGGTATTTTCGATTTCCTGCAGCGCAGGAAGCTCTCCTCCCTCAGGGAGATCGAGAAAAAGGAAAAGCACCCTGTCGTGAAACAGCCTGTCAGATCCGGGGGTGGGGATAAACAGGCATCTTCAGACGGGTTCCGGAGCGTGGAAAAGGAGGCAGCTACTTCGGGCAATAAGAAACAGTACGAGGAGCGAAAGGAGCTGGAAAAAAAGATCAGGAAAATCTCGAACCGGATCAAAGCCCTGGAGCGTGAGATCGGGGATATTGAGGACGAGCTTGGCCGGATGGATGAGATGCTGATGAATCCTGAGAACATCACCGGGATGCATGTGTATGAGAAATACGAACAGATGAAGAAGAGGCATGATGAAGCCCTTGCTAACTGGGAGAAACAAACCATCCAGCTTGAAAAAACAGAAGCTAGGAGAAAATAGTTATTTTTAAGGGTATGGGACTTACGTGGAACAGGTTCATTTGGGGTTGGTTGTTGCTGGCCTTGCTGGCAGGTTGCCAGAGTACCCAGAAAACCACCACCGAAAAACCGGCGAGTTACCTGGCATCACTCTACAATCCCAGCCAGCTCTCGTTGCACCCGGATTACTCAGTATACCATGAGAATGATCAGTTTTCCGTTCTTTTCATCAGGGCATACCCGGCCGAACTGAGGTTCAACCAGGCTAACGCGGAATCTGAATACCGGGCATTGCTTCAGATCAGTTACAAACTGATCCAGCTGGATGAACCGGGATCGGAGGGAATGGTGCTGGATTCGGCATCGTTAACATACAAACTGGGTGTACGGGATGAAAAAAGGCCTGCATTCTTTGCTTCCATCAATTTTCCGGTGAAATCGGGGAAACGTTACATGTTAAGGATCCAGGCACAGGACCTGAACCGTGGAAGCATCGGTCTGGAGTACCTTTATGTGGACAAGACCAATGCTTACAGTGCGCAGAACTTTAAAGTGGTCTCCATGTTCTCGGGTTATCCCAAGTTCATGCGTTTTTTCCTTCCCGGTGAAAAATTCAATGTGGACTACAGGGATGCCGGGACCGACTCTATTTACGTGGAATATTTCCGGTTGTCCAGTGAACTGCCCCGGCCTCCCATCACCGCTTCGGCCGACTATACCATGAATTACACCCCCGATACCAGTTTTGTGTTCCCGCTGATCGATACGGTCCATTATGACCTGCGACAGGAAGGGATGTATTTTATCAAGGTGAATCCGGAGCGGGAAGAGGGGCTCTCCCTGTTCAATTTCGGGGGTTCCTTTCCACAGGTAAAGAGCACCAAAGAGCTGATGGAACCCCTGTTCTACATTGCTACGCTGGCCGAATACAGGGACCTGCGAAGGGAGTCAAACAGGAAACTGGCGGTGGATAATTTCTGGTTGAAAATAGGCAACAGCGTGGAAAAATCACGGGAACTGATCCGTATTTACTATAACAGGGTGGTATACTCAAACCTCTATTTCACCTCCAACAAGGAGGGTTGGAAGACCGACCAGGGCATGATCTTTATCCTCTTCGGGCCTCCCAGCAGGATCCGGATGACGGGAACCGGGGAGACGTGGTATTATTTTGCACGGCGCCGCAGCAATCCCATCGAGTTCCGGTTTGCAAGGACCCCGGACGGATTTGCAAACCAGAACCTGGAGTGGGTGAAAACCTCAGAATCACAGATGTTCTGGGCTGAGGCTGTACGCTCCTGGCGGAACGGAAAAGTATATTCGCCCGGCTCCTGAAAACATGGCCAGGGAAGAACAATTCATATTCGGAATACACGCAGTCAGGGAGGCCCTGAATGCAGGCAGGGACATTGACAAGGTACTGGTGCGGCGCGGCGCCGGTTCAGACCTGTTCAGGCAACTGATGGCCGATTTCCACAGGGCGGATATCCCGGTTCAGCAGGTGCCGGTGGAGAAACTCAACCGGGTCACCAGGAAGAACCACCAGGGGGTGATCGCCTGGCTTTCTCAGATCACCTACAGTGAAATTGAGTTGGTACTTCCCACTGTGTTTGAGTCTGGCCAAGACCCGCTGGTCCTGATACTGGACGGTGTATCCGATGTGAGGAATTTCGGGGCCATTGCCCGGAGTGCCGAGTGTGCAGGAGTGCATGCCATACTGGTACCTGTTGCAGGAAGTGCCGCCATCAATGCTGACGCCATCAAAACCTCGGCAGGAGCCCTTCACCGGATCCCGGTATGCAGGCAGAAGGACCTGGTCAAAACCCTGAAGTATCTCCGTGATAGCGGACTCAGGATTTTTGCAGCCACTGAAAAGGCCGAGACGGACCTGTTCGGGTCAGACCTGACTGGGCCGGCAGCGATCATCATGGGGTCCGAGGAGCGGGGGATCTCCAATGCACTGCTGAAGGTATCGGATCATTGGGTATCCATCCCCATGAAAGGAAACATTGCTTCCCTGAATGTGTCGGTGGCTGCAGGGATCATGCTCTTCGAAGTGATCAGGCAGCGCAACACCTAGCTTTCTACTCCAGGGGCAATTGCCTGTTAAAGCTCTCCTCCAGGGAAATGAAAGTTTCGGTGCGCATCACCCCGGGAATGGCCTGTACCTTGTCCACCAGCAAATGTTTCAGGTCTTCATTGTCCCGTGTGTATATCTTGATAAAGATGGAATAGCCACCTGTAATGTAATGGCACTGGGTGATCTCAGGGATCTCCTTCAGCTTGATCACAACATCGGGGTAGAGGTGGGCACTATCCAGGAAAATTCCCACGTAGGCACAGGTGTGGAAACCAATCTTCTTGGGACTGATCATAAATTCCGAACCGGTGATCACACCCATTTTGGTGAGGCGCTGGATGCGCTGGTGAATGGCTGCTCCTGACACCTTGCACTCCCTGGCAACCTCCAGGTAGGGAATCCGTGCGTTCCTGGTGATCAGTGCGAGTATCTTGCGATCCAGATCGTCGATATTGTGGCTCTCTTCCATGTTGTATTGCTTTCTGCGATAGTGAAACTTAAAAAAGCAAATGTAATTACAATTTGAAAGAACAACACATAAGATGATGTGATTTTAAACATATAGTGCTCAGAAATCTGTCAAATACAAATGTGAGAGGAATCCTTTACTCCGTCAGTTTCCTGAAGTCATCCCCCGTGGGATTCTGGAATACCCGGAGACCGAATTCGGGCATGATGGCCAGGATGTGGTCGAAAATGTCGGCCTGGATGTTTTCATAATTTGCCCACGCCTGGTCATTGCTGAACACGTAGATCTCCAATGGGATTCCTTTTTCAGTGGGCTGCAGGTGCCTTACCAGGAAGGTCATATCATCGTGGATCTTGGGGTGGTTGTGCAGGTAATTTTCCAGATAAACCCGGAATGTGCCCAGGTTTGTCATCCGCCGCCCGTTGGTCACAATGGTGTCATCCAGGTCCAGGGATTTGTTGAATTCGGCAATCTCTTTCTCTTTCCGGGCAATATACTCCGACAGGAGGTGGTACTTCCTGAATTTCTCTATCTGGCCGCCATCCAGGAATGTGATACTTTTCATATCGATGTTGAGGGAACGTTTGATCCTTCGTCCCCCCGATTCCTCCATGCCCTTCCAGTTGTTGAATGCATCGGAAACAAGGGCATAGGTTGGGATGGAGGCAATGGTTTTGTCCCAGTTCTGGACCTTCACAGAGGTCAGGTTGATGTCGACCACGTTCCCGTCGGCGTTGTATTGTGGCATGGCGATCCAGTCGCCAACATTGACCATATTATTGGATGACAGCTGAATACTTGCCACAAATCCGAGTATGGTGTCTTTGAAGACAAACATCAAAACGGCTGTCAGGGCCCCGAGGCTGGTCAGAAGTGCTTTGGGAGCCGCACCGCTGAAGATGGAGATGATCAGGATGATGGCGACAAAATAGAAAATGATTTTGACCACCTGGACAAAGGCTTTGATGTTCCGTCCTTTGGATACAGGGAGCTTGTGGTAAATCTCATGGAGGGCGTCGATGAGAGCATCAATCACCAGCATGACTACCAGTACCATGTAGGACTGGGTCATGTTCTCCAGGAAATTGACGAGCTTTTCCGCATCAAAAATGTACTGAAGTGCATAGTAAACGATCAGGGCAGGAGCCAGGTGGGCCAGCCGGGTAAAAACCCTGCGCTCTACAAATACGTCATCCCAGGTATTCTTCGACCGCCGTACAAGGCGCCTGATGGTGGCTACAATGATCTTCTTCACCACAAAGTCAGCCAGGAGGGCCAGGCCGATGGTGACCAGGATCACTGTTGCGTTTTCAACTATAATGACCAGGTTATCCGACATTCCTGAGCCGGAAAGCACACCCTGGTACCACGATATCCATCTTTCAATCATGGGGTATGGTTTTGTTATTATTTACATTTAGATTTGATCCTAAATATACTGAAGTTGGAGCATAATGCGATCTCAATGAAAAAACTTACCTGGTTGTTCGTTCTCCTGGTGGTTGCAGCGGCTGCATTCCCCCAGTCCTTTGGGGATTGGTTTGAAGAGGGGGTCATGCGGGCTGACCTGGTATTTTCCGGGACGGCAGGGGAGACAGGCTATGCCCTGGAAAAGATCAGGAAGGAACCATTTTACAGCGGCAACAGGGAGCGGCTGATCGATCCGTTCGATTACGGGGACCACAAACTACAGGTACTTGATGCTGAATCGGGGACCCTTATATACAGCCATACTTACTGCACCCTGTTCAGGGAGTGGCAGACCACCACAGAAGCTGAGAGTATCAGGCGGGCGTTCAGCCATGTGATCCGTTTCCCCTGGCCCAGGAAGGCGGTGAAAGCTGAAATTTATGACCGGGATGATTCCGGTACCTTCAGGCGCTCGTGGTCCGGCATATTCGACCCTGCGACGATCTACGCGGATCCGGTGAATCCGTCTCCTTTCGAAACGGCCGACCTTGAGATCAACGGTCCCCCCGAGACCAGTGTGGACATCCTGTTCCTGGCAGAGGGATATACCCGGGAGGAGATGGGTAAGTTTATGGAAGATGTGAAGCGCTCCACGGAATACATCTTCTCTGAGGAGCCGTTCAAGAGCAACCGGAAAGCATTCAACATCAGGGCCGTCAAATCGGTGAGTGACGATTCCGGGACAGATATTCCGGGTGAAGGAACCTGGAAAAGCACAGCATTGCATTCATCCTTCTACACCTTCGGGATCGAGCGTTACATGACTACTCCCGATTTCAGGGAGGTTTGCGATGTGGCGTCCAATGCCCATTATGACCAGGTCTATATCCTTGTGAACACGGACAAGTACGGGGGAGGCGGTATCTATAACTTCTACAGCATCTCTGCTGCCGACAACCTGGAATCACGGGCAGTGGTCATCCATGAGTTCGGGCACGCATTTGCCGGTCTCGCCGATGAATACTACAATTCGGAAGTGGCATACAACGATTTTTTTAACCTGGAGGCTGAGCCGTGGAATCCCAACCTGACCACCCTGGTGGATTTTGACTCCAAATGGAAGGGAATGATTGAAAAGGGCATCCCGGTTCCCACTCCCCCCGATGACGGGTACATTAAAAAGGTAGGTGTTTATGAAGGAGGTGGTTACGTGTCGAAAGGGGTGTTCAGGCCCATGATCGATTGCCGGATGCACAGCAATGACGCTGTTTTCTGTCCAGTTTGCAGCAAGGCCATCAATGAGATGATCGGCAGACATACCGGGCGTTAGAACCTTTCTTTTTTTATTTCGTATGCTCATCCAGCGAATTACTTAATGTTTATATTTGTGATTCAGCAAAATCCAACCTCTTCCAGTGAAAAGGCTGACGGATGAAGAAATAGTTACAGGTCTCAGAAAACGTGACAACCGTGTTCTGCAGTACATCTATAAAAACTCCTTCAACCAGGTCAGGCAGCTGGTCCTTCACAACGCCGGATCGGACAACGATGCCGAGGATATTTTCCAGGAAGCACTGATCGTAATTTTCAAGAAATTGAAAGATGAGCCGGATTTTGAGCTTACCTCAGCTTTCAATACTTACATGTACTCCATTTCCCGACTGTTGTGGCTGAAACACCTGAGGAATATCAAGAAGATCGAGATCGATCCCCTCAACAGGGATATGGAGGAGCGAATCGAGTTTGAGGAACCCTCCCCGGTACAGGACAAAGACCTGAGAATGGCCATTTACCAGAGGACACTGGTGAAGATCCCGGAGGACTGTCAAAAAATCCTCCGCCTGACCGCCCAGGATATCTCTTCAAGGGAGATAGCTAAACAGCTGGGATTCAGAAGCGAGGGATACGTACGCAAGCGCAGGCATTTCTGCAAGGAATTCCTGGTGAACAAGATCAAGGAAGATTCCGATTACCAGGCCATGTTCGATGAATAGCCCGTCAAAACAATGAGGCTGTCCCCGGTGGAAACAGCCTCATCTTCATTGCGGATTTCAGGGTATCCTACTTTTTCAAAACAGTCTTCCAGACAGTATCTTCATCCAATTTCTTGGTGCAGAAGAACCAGTCCACACAATCAACACCCTTTTCCTTTCCTTCCATGCGGTCTTCGGCAGTGCCGCACGATCCGGCAGGAGGAACGATCACATCATCACCCGGGCGCCAGTCAGCCGGGGCGGCACAATTGAATGCATCGGTGGTCTGAAGGGCCACAAGTACCCTGTACAGCTCATCGAAGTTACGCCCGATGCTCAGTGGATAATAGATAATTGCACGGATTACACCTTCAGGATCCACGAAGAACACGGCCCTGACAGCCTTGGTGGTGTCCTCATTGGGCTGGATCATTCCGTAGAGTTTGGCCACCTCCATGGTAATATCCTCGATGAGTGGAAATTTTACTTCCACATCTTTCATTCCCTTGAATACCATCTTCTCCTTGATCCTGCGGAGCCAGGCGATGTGGCTGTAAAGGCCGTCCACCGAAAGTCCAACCAGTTTACAATTGGTCTGGTTGAATTTTTCCTCCAGTGAGGCGAAGGTCATGAACTCGGTGGTGCATACCGGCGTGAAGTCTGCCGGGTGACTGAACAAGATAGTCCAGCTTCCCTTATAATCTGATGGGTAATTGATCACACCCTGGGTGGTTTTTGCCGTAAATTCAGGAGCTTTGTCCCCGATCCTCGGCATTGATACTGCTTGTACTGATTCTTCCATTTTAAATGTGGTTTTAATGTTTAACTTTTCTCCTCATGCTGATGATTTATTGTCTTTGAATTGTCCCTTGATCTGGAGAATAATATCCTCAATCTCGAAATTAGAGATGCCCTTTTTCCTGAAATATTCCTTCAGCAACCCGTCCAGCTCTTCATCGAAGTAATCTTCGATCCTTTCAGACTCAGCACAGTAGAGGTGGTGGTGGTTTTCCAGGATACCGTCATGCCGCATGGCATCCTTATCGGTTTTCACCCTTTTCACCAGTCCGCTCTCCACCAGGACGTCCAGCACATTGTAGACGGTCCCGGTGGCAATATTGGGATGGGTGTCCCTGATGTACTGGATGATGTTCTCGGCTGTGGGGTGGTTACCCAGTTCATGCACAGCTTCCAGGATGGCCTGCCTCTGGGGGGTCACTTTCAATCCGGCCACCTTCAGTTTCCGGTTGATCTGTTCGGCTGTGATTTTCATAAAGAAATAATCTCAAATAAGAATAACTCCTATTTAAGAACAAATGAAGATAAGAAAAGTTCACAGATTATTCAATCTTTATCTTCCTCGGCTTCTTCAATCTTCAAAACAGATTGTCTTTCCCGGCTGACCGTAAGCCGGGTTACATCGGGCCGGGAATAGTGTCCTGAAGGATCAAAATTCTGCCGCTCCTCCAGCACCCTGTTGTAATCGATCTCCGCTGTAAAGAGGCCCTCCTTTTCAACTACAGGTTCCAGGATCCATTCGCCATCAGGTCCTGCCACACAGGATCCGCCATCGGTCAGCGGATCAGCCGCCTGTTGAACCATTTCATCCCGGTAGGGTGTTCCGGCGGGAATATCCGAAGTGGTCATCAGTCCCGATACCGAAACAACGTATGACCGGGACTCTTTGGCAATAAACCGGGTAATGTCATCGGTATTCCTCCTGGATCCGGGCCAGACCGCCACATGAAGGTCCTCCCCCTGGCCATACAATGCTGCCCTGGGCAGGGGCATCCAGTTCTCCCAGCAGTTAAGTCCGCCGACAGTAAATTCACCCAGGGAGTGTACCTGCAGGCCGTTCCCGTCACCCGGCGACCAGGTGAGCCGCTCCTCGTAGGTGGGCTGGAGCTTCCTGTGCACCGACCGGATCACCCCCTCCCTGTCGATATAGACCAGGGAGCAGTCGAGGCTGTGACCGCCCCTGTTCCGTGCCCGTTCGATGGTCCCCACATAGGTTGCCATGTGGTGCTTCCTGGCTGTTTCGCACAGCATATCCAGCTCCCCGGTTTCCGGCACAACCGCATTCCGGGCATAATGGGCATGGATCTCTTTTTGCATTTTCGAATTGAACACTGCACCATGTGTAAGTCCCAGCCAGAATGGGTATCCTGGTAGCAGGGCCTCCCCGAACACCACCAGGTCGCAGTTCAAAGAACCGGCTTCTTCCATATACCTGTTGATCTTCTCCAGGGTTTTTTCCTTGTCCAGCCAGACCGGTGCGATCTGGGCAATGCCGACTTTAAGGTTGCTTGTATCACTCATATGCGGGATTTATGGAAGGCATCCTTGCACCGTTTCCCACCCGCCATGCTTCAAGCTTCCGGAGCAGTTCTGCAGTTTTTTCCGGGGCAGTGTCTGACAGGTCTGCTGTTTCACCGGTATCCTTTGCCAGGTTGTACAACTCCAGTTCTCCGGTTTCATAATACTCGATCAGTTTGAAATCTCCGTCCCTGATGGCCGCACCGGGCATGCCAATGTGGTAATGGGGGTAGTGCCAGCAGAGGGTTTCGCGGTCGATGGGATCCCCTTTGAACAGATGGGGAAGCAGGCTGACACCTTCAATTTCATGTTCGAAAGAGAGCCCGGTGAGTTCCGTCAGGGTAGGGAATAGATCGGTGCTGATAATAACCTCATCCGATACCCTGTCCGGTTGTATCCTCCCGGGCCAGCGGACAATGGCGGGTATCCTGAGCCCTCCTTCATAGAGGGTCCCTTTTCCTGCCCGGAGGGGGTAATTCCAGGATGCCCGGATATTCCTTCCATCCCGGCGGTATAGTCCCCCGTTATCCGAGGTGAAGATCACCAGCGTATTCTCCTCGAGCTCCTCCTCTTTTAGACACCCCATGATCCTGCCAATGTTGTCATCTACAGCCTCGGTCATGGCCAGGAATTCCGGATTGCGGAGAATGGTGTCGGTCTGATGGCCGGCCAGTTTCGCTTCATATTTCTTGACCAGGTCGGGGCGTCCCTGGAGCGGGGTGTGAACGTTATAATATGGAAGGTAAAGGAAGAACGGATTTTCCCTGTGCTGCCGGATGAATCCAATGGCCTCGTTGGTCAGCCGGTTGGTGAGGTACAGGCTGTCGCCGGCGAGCCCAAGATAAGGGATCCCTTCCGGTCTTTTCCCGGAAACGTAAGGATAGTAGTAAGAGGGAGGGCTCCCTTTGTGGTGGCCCGCAATGTTCAGGTCAAAACCCTGGTCGGTGGGCAGGAATCCCTTTCCGCCCAGGTGCCATTTCCCGATGGAAGCGGAAACATATCCGGCTTCTTTCAGTTCTTCCGCGATGGTTGTTTCTATGTGCGGAAGCTCCTGGTTGAAGGCAGGGACCAGGAACCTCTCCGTGGTTTTGGGGCCCCGGGATGCCTGGTGCCCGGGGATCCAGTCGGTCAGGTTCAGTGCAGCAGGATTTTTACCTGTGAGGATCGCTGCACGGGTGGGTGAGCATACAGGGCAGGAGGCATAGGCCTGCGTGAAACGGATCCCCCCCGAGGCCAGCCTGTCAATGTATGGTGTTTCAACCAGTTCATTCCCGTAACAATGCAGGTCTGAATACCCCAGGTCATCCACCACAATCAGAATGATGTTCGGAGGATCCGCCAGTTTGTTGCAGGACCATAGCAGCAAGCCAAGTAAAATTATCCAGAGTGATCGCATACCGGTACAGGATATGAGTGATGTCCGATGAAGTTAATAATTTATGGGTTACGATTCATACCTTTGACTATCGTTGAGATAACTCATGAAAGCCAACTGGTTGTCAGCTACAGCAAAATATGCCCTTGCAGTTATCCTGGTACTCCTGTGTGATTTGATACCGTTACAGTCGCAGGGTGTGGTCATCAACGAACTCCTGGCATCCAATACTTCCGTAAACTTTGATCCGGATTTCCAGGATAATGTGGACTGGATCGAACTTTATAATCCGGAAAGTGACACCCTTGACCTGGGGGGATATTTCCTGACCGACAACATGGATGACCCCCAAAAATGGCAATTCCCACAAGGAGTGATGCTGCCACCCGGCAGGTTTCTGGTTGTCTGGGCCGATGGCAGGGATACTGTCTTGAATTTCTGCCATACCAGTTTCAAACTCAGCATGGAAGGTGAGGAGATTGCCATTTATGACCCGGAGAATCAGCGGCTCGATTCCGTGGTTTTCGAATCCCAGCAGGAGGATATCTCCTACGGCAGGCAGCCCGATGGCGGACCCCTGTGGTACCGTTTTGACAAGCCCACCCCGGGGGTGTCGAATTCAGGGGAAGCCTACCTGAAGCTCAATAGTCCGGAGCTGCTGCTGCCCGCTGGTTTCTATACCAGTGACCAGATCCTTGAGATGAAGAGCGATGATACCCTTGCAGCCATCAGGTACACCACCAACGGGGATGAGCCAACAGAATCATCCCCCCTGTATTCCGGGACCATCCAGGTGAAGTCAAGGGCAGGTGACCCGAATATCTTCTCGGAGATCCGGACCAACCTGGATCCTTTTCACTGGCTGCCGGACTGGGTACCTCCTGCAGGGGAGGTGTTCAAAGCGACTGTAATCAGGGCCCGGGCATTCAGGGAGGGGTACCAGCCCAGTGATATCATTACCAGGAGCTATTTCGTTGATCCGGCAATCAACCAGAGGTATCCCACCCTGGCAGTGATCTCAATCAACTCCGACTCCAGGAACCTGTTTGACAACCAAACCGGCATCTATGTTCCGGGGGTAAACCACAGGCAGGGATATCCCGGAACCGGTAACTATTTTATGGATTGGGAAAAACCTGCCCATATTGAATTCTTTGAGCCGGGGGGAATCCTGGGATTTGAACAGGAAGTGGGGATCAGCATCCAGGGGGGCTCCTCCCCGGCGAGTCCGCAAAAGGGACTGCATGTTATTGCCCGTGGAGAATACGGGAAGAACCGGGTCCGCTATCCCCTGTTCGAGGATGATCCCTCATCTGCAAAAGAGTTAACGGAATTCAAGCGGTTTATCATCCGGGCCTGGGGAAGCCTGATCACCGGTTCCCTTTTCAATGATGCCTATGCCCACAGGCTCATGGCAGAACAGGACCTTGATATCCAGGCATACCGGCCGGTGGTGTTGTTTATTAACGGGGAGTACTGGGGCATTCATGCCCTGCGGGAGGCCAACAAAAACTCCTGGTACTACCAGTTCCATCACGGTATCGACAGGGAGGATCCAGGGTGTGATATCCTGCAGCATGGCTTCAGGGACGGACAGCCCTATCCCTGGGTCGATGAAGGTGATGATACGCACTGGAATACCATGGTGGCCTTCATCAAAACACATGATATGATCCAGGAGGAGAACTATAACTACCTGAAGACCCTGATGGAAACTGACAATTTCATCACATACATGGGGCATTGCATCCATGTTGGCAAGTGGGACTGGCCCAACAACAACGATGCAAGCTGGCGGCCACGTGTTTCAGATGGAAGGTGGAGGTGGATACAGTTTGACATGGAAACCGGATTTGGTGTAGGTGCCGGCCTGGGACCTGAATACAGCATGCTGGGGCCACAGTTTGACATGTTTGAGGCTGCTATCAAAGGTGTGGAAATCCCCGATTTCGGGAGGTACGGTCCACACCCCATACTGGCCAGGATCTACCAGAACAGGGAATTCAGTGAGGCATTTGTCGACTGGTTTGTGGAACGGTTTAACCATGAATTCCAGCCCGACAGCATGAACCGGATCCTTGATGAAATGGCTGCTGAGATCAGGCCGTATATGCAGGAGTACAAACACCGCTGGCCTTTTATCGGGGAAGTAAGGGGTGGATGGGAAACCTCGCTTGAGAACATCAGGGATTTCAATAACCAGCGTGTGGAGTATATGAGCCAGCATATTCTCAGGTGGTTCGATACGGAGAAGATATTCCCGGTATCATACAAGCTTCGGCAGAATTATCCCAATCCCTTCACCACCTCTACTACCATCAAATATCAATTACCTGTTGAAGGTAATATTACCATCAGGGTATTCAACGGACTGGGCCAGCAGGTTGCGGTATATCAGAACCGGCACGATACCGGGGGACATTTCTCAGTTCAATTTAATGCCGCAGGAATGGCAGCCGGGATCTATTTCTATACCCTTGAGGCCGGTGGAGAATCCCAGGTCAGGAAGATGCTGGTCCTGAAACAGCCTGGCTGATGTCCCCGACCAGGTCTTCCACCTCCTCGATTCCCACCGATAGCCTGAGCATGGTGTCCCGGAGTCCCATCTCCTCTTTCTGAGCATCGCTGTATTCGGCAAAGATGGTTGAGTAGGGGTGGATGATCAGGGTTTTATTGTCCTGCAGGTTGGTGGCCCTTCTGATTACTTCAAGGCGGTTCATAAAGGAGTAGCACTGCTCCTTGGATCCAAGATCGAAGGTGAGGAGCGAGCAGGGCTTTTCTCCGAATTGCTCCCTGGCAGCCTGGTGGTAGGGTGAACTTTCAAGCCCGGGGAAATGCACATGCCGTACTGCCGGTTGGAGCTCCAGCCAGCGGGCAATTTCAAGGGCATTGGAGGCTGACCGGTCCGTACGCAAAACCAGTGTATCAAGCCCCAGGCTCTGGAGGTAGGCATTGTGGGGGGAAAGACACGCACCCATGTTCCTGTATACCTGTTTTCGCAGCATGGCTTTAAATGCAAGGGGGCCATGCTGTTTGAATGCCTCTTTTGTCTTGTCAAATCCACTCCAGTCGTATGTGCCATAATCGATGAGCAGTCCACCCACCGAGGTTGCCCCTCCTGAAATGTACTTGGTACTGGACAGGACTTCAAAGTCCACCCCGAAATCAGACGCCCTGAACATGGAAGGAGGGGTGAGTGTTGTATCACCAATGAGCAGGAGGTTGTTTTTCTTTGCGATTTCCGACAATGCCCTGATATCGGCCACCTCCAGTTGGGGATTTGTGATGGTCTCGAAGAAGATTGCTATGGTATTTTCATCCACTTCCGAAGCAACCGATTCAGGATCTGTCAGGTCGGTGTATTTGGCCGAGAAACCATAGGGCTTCAGCGTTTTTTCAAACAGGGAAAGGGTGTTCCCGAACAGGTGCTTTGAAGTCACAACGTTATCCCCGGCTTTCCCCAGGGTCACCACCAGGTTGGTAATGGCAGCCATACCCGAAGACATGGCGGTCACCGAAAAGGCCCCGGTCAGCCGCTGCACTTTCGATTCGAAATACTCCACTGTCGGATTGGTGATCCTGGAATAGATATGCCGCTGCTTCTCTCCGGTGAAAGCTGCCTCCAGCTCCTCTGCAGTGTCAGCTTCGAAGGCCACACTCTCGTAGGTAGGGAAATTCAGGCTGCCATGGGGATCCTTTTTCGGGAAAGGGGTATGCAGCAACGTGGTGGTCGGGCCCTGTTTTTTCATGGATCTGGGTTTCCATATTTAACACCTGAATCCCAACAATTGTTTTGCTGCCTGAGGGTATGAACAGGGTGATGGAACGAAACAGCGCTTTCATCACCAGTGTTTAGAATTGAATCCTGTAGTTAATGAATACCAGGAATGGATTCTGATATTCTGCCCGGAAATCGTTGATACTGATGTCCCAGTATTCGTAAAGCATGTTCTGCCTGTTCAGTATGTTCATCAGGTCCAGGCTCCATTCACCCGAATACCTTGATTTGTTGCGCCGTAACTTGAACATCACATCTATCCGGAAGTAGTCTGAATTCTTTTCAGAAAAACCGTTATCCCAGTAATAGACTGTTTTACCATTCTCAATGGAAGCTTCCCGGTCGATGGGCAGTTGCCGCATCCCCCCTGCCAGGATAAACCGTGAAGTGACACTGAGGGCATGTTGTTTTGTGGTTCCGACTTTGAATTCCTTACCGATGAGTCCATTGGCCGCATAGGATCCATTGTATTTGGTGTGCAGCTTTTCCCCCAGTTTGTTTTCGTACCTGGAATCGTATAGCGATCCATTGAGCATGAAATGGAAACCATTGATCATGTACCTCTCGAGTCCTGCCTCAATCCCTGTATTGTATCCTGTTCCATAATTGGTGAGCACATTGCCCTCGAAACCATAATCGAAATTGATGGTCGAGAAGTAGGGGGGGAATGGATATGCCGGGATATCATAAAGGTCCTGGTAATATGCCTCGGCATTCAGATGCATGAAATCAGAAATATGGAATTTATATCCCAGTACATAGTGCCGGGCCTTGGAAAGCTCCAGGTCCCTGTTGGGGGAAATCACCGTTCCGTCATGCAGGGTAAGCTCCCCAGTATAAAGGGTCATGGACTCTTTCCGGCTGTGGATCCCGGCCCCTGCCGCTAGTGTATGGCGTGAATTGATATTCCACCTGATCCCCAGCCTGGGCTCGATGGAATAGTTATTGTTCAGGTAAAACTGGATAAAGTGTGCCCCGGTATTCAGCGTAACAGACTCCCCGATGCGGTAGCTCCAGTTGGTGAATGCCTGGAGTGTACCGGCATGTTCAGTGGCATCTACAAAGGTATGGTTGAATTTCTGGGTCAGGTATCCGGCGTGTGAAGGATCAGAATACCAGTTGTAGAGGGTATCGGAATACCATCCCATGTATGAGTCATTCCATCCCATTTCATAAATGACTCCTGCCTTGATCTTATGTTTGGAGTTGATTTTCCGGTTTAATGTGAGGGAACCCTTGACGGTATAGTCAGAGATATTTGTATCCCAGATCCTGTTGATGGGGACCTCCGGTGAACCGATGTTCCTTTCCTGATACCACGAATAGGATCTCCATGAGCCTGACAGTATAGTCCGAACGAAAGTTTTATCATCCACCGGATAGCTGTTGCTGAGCCCAATCGTGGCAAGGTTGGAATTCATTTCATAGCCATCTGTCCCGGTTTCATGGCTGAGCCCCCCGATCCCGAACAGGGAAAAAATCCCAAGCTTCCTGGTGGGATGATAGATCTTGAAGGAGAGATCCTGGAAATCCGGTACGCTATTCAGATCAATCCCCATTTTCTCCAAAAGCTTGAGGGTGCTGTACCGGTATTGGGCAATATAGGTGGTGTTGTTGGATCTGCTGATGGGGCCTTCCACCATTACTTCTGTACCGATCAATCCCAACTGGAATGTCTGCTCATGCCTCTCATTGTTCCCGGTCCTTAGCCGCATGTCAAATACCCCTGAGAGGGCGTTCCCATACTCCGCAGGAAATGCTCCCGTGAGAAAATCAGAAGCTGCAAGCATATTGTTGCTCACGACGTTCACCCCACCCCCGGATGCCCCGATATTGGAGAAATGATTAAGGTTCGGGATCTCGATCCCCTCCAGCCTCCATTGAAGTCCCTTTGGACTGTTTCCCCTGATAACAATATGGTTCTGACCATCATTTGGAGATACAACCCCCGGATATGAAATGGCTACCCGGGATATATCCGACAGGGTGCCCGGATAGTTTTCCACTTCATAGGAGGAGAAGCTTCTTCCGCTCACTACGGCCAGGTCATTGATAGGACCGGTCATATCATGCCTGTTGGTGATCTTTACTTCGGATATCCGGTACACCGATTCAACCATTTCCACATCCACTACAACCTCTTTTCCCGATCCCACCACCAGGTTGGATAAGTCTCTTGACTCATATCCTACATAGGAACACTTGATCGCATGCCTTCCTACGGGAACATCCTTAAACCTGAAATATCCATCTCCATCGGTGATTGTTCCCTTTTGCGGTCCCTCCGAATCGAGTAAAACATTTACACCCACCAGAGGCTGTTTTGAATCGGTGTCGAGGATCCTTCCCCTGACAGTCTGGCTGACCATAGCCTTTGAGCGGGCTGTGGAAGGGATGATCAGGACTTTCTTGCCCTTTTCAACATAATCCAGGGAATCATCTTCAAACAGGAGGTCCAGGTGGGCCCTGATGCTTTTCTTCTCTCCTTTCACACTGATGATCCTTTCTGCCGGAACCTCGTTTCCATAGCTGAAGGTGAATCCGCCTGCATTACCCAGTTCGACCAGAATCTCTTTGATGCTGGCTGTTCTCTCCATGATGCTTACTTCCTTTTCCAGGAGAGGTTCCCGGGGTGCTTCCGGCTGAATGTAAAGAACCGAATAAAGCGCAATCCATATGGTGAACAACATATTCATGATTCCTCCCTATTCCGTGGAAGAGATGACAACCTGTTTCTCCACATAAGCGTATTCCAGCCCCAGCACCAGGGAAATCTCGTCCAGCACACTTTCCAGCTCCTGGTTATCTATAATGGATGTAAAACAGAGGTCCCTGTTTACACCTGGCTGAAGCACAATGTCCATTTTGTAATGCGACTGCAGATCACTTAAAACTTCCAGAATTCCTGCCTGGTCAAACTCGAGTATCCCGGTCTTCCAGCTCAGGAAGTTGTTGTTTCTCTTCTCAAGCCTGGTAATCCCTCCTTCAGCCAGAATGGCCTGCTGGTCTTTTTCCAGGATGATCCTGGAATCCTGCTGCCTGCTAATTGAAAAAGCAATCCGGCCCTTCACTACCATGACTTTAACGGACCTTTTTTCCTTCTCTGCTTTGATGTTAAATGAAGTCCCCAACACCTCCACGATGGCTTCGGTTCCGGCTTCCACTACGAAAGGTTTTCCCGGATCAGGTTCAACCTCAAAAAATGCTTCCCCGGAAAGCTTTAATTCCCGCCGGTTTCGGCTGAACCTTTCCGGATATTGCAGCACCGCATCTTTATTGAGGGTTACCACCGATCCATCCGGGAGAGATATTTCATTCTGGTCACCGGTGGCAACTGCAACGATCAAGTCGGGTGTGAAAACATCATATTGCTGTGCCAGGAATCCGGCACCAACCAGCAGGACTGCAACGGCAGCGGCCCACCATATCCTCGTCAGGCTTCTTTTCCTGTCAAATCCCATTTTTCCGCGTACCTGCTTCCAGTCCGTTTCCATATCGATGGATCTGTATAATTCCATATTGCTCAACAATTCCTTGTCGATCTCTTTTTCAGGTTTCATTGTAAAGTGGTTTCTATACACAGGACACTACAAACAGATAAAACACGTACAGGGGGACGGGAAAAAGTTGTAGATGCTATGGTTTTGCCAGTTCGCTTATCCCTGACCGGATTGCCTTTAAAGCATTGGATATCTGCTTTTCCACGGTTCGTTTGGAGATCTCCAGTTGCCCGGCGATCTCACCATTGGACAATCCTTTTTCCCTGCTCAACAGAAAGACCTTCCTGCATTGCGGCGGGAGTGCAGAGATGATCAGGAAAACCTGGTGTTCCATTTCGGTTTCCCGGATCCTGGACTCAGGATCCTGTTTTCGTCATTGGGACACCCTGTTGAACTACACGTGATCAACTCGACCGCTCAAGCCTGAACACTCCTTATGCAACCAATAAAAATTATTAGCGATCCATCAAGGTGTCTACCTCAAAATTGATCTTCAGGCCAAAACGGGAGTTTTTCACACCCTGAATTGGACCCGCGGGATCTAACAGGGAAATGCTTGACCCGCTTTCTTTAAGCATTCTTTCATGGTCAGGTGTCCATCCCATTCCAAGAGAATCGGAGAGGAACAAATAGCGCTTCTTCGCGACATGACTCCCGTTCCTGGATAAATAGTAGAACAATTTTTGTTGATCAGTTCTTTCTTTGGAGCGGAATATGGCTTTCCCGACCCCCGGGATCCCTCCAGATAAACGCGGTTTTGACACGGCATCTACAATGGTCTTTTCCAGGTCACTGACCATGACTTGCTCCCGGGTGGTTACCCAGGTCGCTTCATACCCGAAAAACCTGTAGTAGGCATGGCTTATAAAATGAAATTCCTTGCCGGCGATAGTGTGAATGGACGGTTGCACCTGCCGGGAAGTTACTACCATTGTTTTCAGGCCTGGTTGATCTGTCAATCCGTGGATATCCATCGCCGAGGAGTAAGCAATGTAATAGTCCCTCCCTTTCATCACGCACATGGCAACAAGTCTACTGTCAGGAGTATAGGTCCGCGGATCTGCACTCAGCGGAATAACGTGGTAAACATCCCGGCATAATTTCATTAACATGCCCTTTCTTACCATGGTGGCAAGTGCTTTGGAAAGATAGCTGGGATCCTTATCGGGATATTCCGCTAACACGTCCTTGTAGCTAAAACAAATCTTGTTCCTGGCGGAAAACTTCTTAATGATCTCCCACTTCATCTCAAGATAGATATTGATTAATACTCGATACGGTATATTAAGCCAATTGCATATTAGTAATTATCTATCAAAGGATAATTAATAATTATTTATTTGTTTAATAATGCGTATATAAAAATAATATTTATCTAAAACAAGATTTCACGCGAGCGAATATCCGCTTTCATGTCCCTTTTTGTCCGGAATTACATGAAAGCGAGATGTCGAGAGACCCAAAAATGTTAAAATCCAAGTACTACATCGCTGATTATCTTTGCTTGAAGAATTCACACCGGAGGGAATGACGAAAACAGGAACACGTACAGAAGGATTGGAAAAAGTTGTGGACGCTATGGTTTTGCCAGGTCGCTTATTCCTGACCGGATTGCCTTCAAAGCATTGGAGATCTGCTTCTCCACAGTTCGCTTGGAGATCTCCAGTTGCCCGGCGATCTCACCATTGGACAATCCTTTTTCCCTGCTTAACAGAAAGACCCTCCTGCATTGCGGCGGGAGTGCTGAGATGATCAGAAAAACCTGGTGCTCCATTTCGGTTTCCCGGATCATGGACTCGGGATCATCAGAAGAATGCCGTTCACCCTGCAACTGCGCCATGTGTTTCCGGCGGGTCTGCTCCTTTCTGACCAGGTTCAAACTGCGGTTCCGGACCGAATGGTACAGGTATGATTTCAGGGAGCCTGTAATCAGGATTGTCTTCCTGTTCTCATAGAGGTACACGAACAGGTCCTGCACAATTTCCCTGGCAGATTCCATGTCTGAAATATACTTGAAGGCGTATACAGTCAGGGGCCTGTAGTATTCCTTGAAGAGCCAGGAGAAGGCACTCTCCCGGCCGGCCCGGAGCTCCCTGACCATATGGACTTCATCGTTCTTCAAGAAACCGGTGATATTTCCTTAGAATAATGAAAGTTACGAAAACAGAATGGTTTTACAGTTACCGGTGCAATTCCAGGAATTCCTTCACCACCCTGTTCACATAGGCTGCTTGCTCCACCGCAATCAGGTGTCCAGATTCTAACACTTCGATGCGGATATGCGGGTATTCTTCGGCTGTAAACCTGGCCGATTCAGCATCCCCCACGATCCGGTCCTTGGTCCCGAGGAAGAGCAGAACTGGCATCTGCATGTCCGCTTTCTGTGCAGTGGTCATTGGAACAGGTTGTGCCACTGACGGGATGGTCCCTTTCATGATGCAGTTGAACCAGTCCCCGTATTTCTCCAGCACATAGGGATCTTCCCCGATGGCCCACATGGTCACCCTGTCCCTGACAAACTGGAACGGGTACATGGTGGCAGCCGACAGCATCATGATGCTGCCGCCGGTGAGCTGTGTAAGGCCCATGGGTCCGAACAGGGAGAGGGATTCGACCCGTTCGGGGTAATGGAATGCAAAACATGACGCCACAAATCCGCCATTGGAGGCCCCGAATAATGGTGCGCTTTCCACACCCAGCTCATCCAGGATAAGTGCCAGGTGGCCGGCGATCTCCTGCTGGTTATTGGGGTATACCAGGGCATCACTCAATACGCTTTTATTGCCTTCACCGATGTTATCGATGGAGAATATCCTGAAATGATCCTGCAGGGGCTCCAGGTTTTCAGCCCACGAATGCGCCCCCAAGGAGGCTGCATGGATCATCACCAGGGGAGGATTGTCAACCCGGCCACACGCCAGCACATGGACCTTCCCATATGCTGTTTCGATGTAGATATCTTCTGTGTCCGAAGGCCAGTCAGATACTTTTTCATCATAGATCTTCATGAGTTCTTCCTGAAGCTTATCAGAAAGATAGATGCTGCTTTTCGGATCCGGTTTGAAAGCCGTAAAGCTCACGGATAAGAGCACTGCGATGAGAACCAGCCTGGATGAGACTGATACGCCCCTGCTCCATCTTTCACAGATGACTCCTGGCCACCATACCAGTGTGGCCACCAGCAACCAGAGGAGACCGGTCTGCAGATAGGACCTCCCCATCAGGGTGGCAACGGAGAAAAGAACAATGAGCAGGATCAGGATCCACTTCAGGATTTGCAGGATGATCTTTACAGCAAGTTTCATTGTTGGGGTGGCAGTTGTCGGGTACTAGTCTTCAAAAACAGCCGAAGGCCATTGTCCATCGAAAAGAATGGAATAATAGATGATCAGGTTTACCGCGATGGCACCTGCCTTATTGAAGAACATGGCCAGGGCCCTGGGGAACAATACCAGGCAGACAGTTGATAAGAAGGCTGTTACCAGGGCAAGGATCTGCCAGGTATCAACGGGCAATATTATTCCTTTGATACTCAAGGCGGTGAGAATGCCTATGATGAAAGTCGCCAGGTGAAGAACCAGGCAAACAGACCGGTTGAGGCTTTCACCCAGTCCTTTTAACAACCAGGATTTTATAAACCCCGATTTATTAATATTTACTCCCAGGCTTCCGAGAACACCCTGGAAATGTCCGATTCCGTGGATCAACAGGGTAAGGAATACAAGGGCTTTAATGGTTTTTGGAGCCATCCTCGTTATATTTGGTTAACCAATAATAAATATAGTGAAAAATATATTTGACGTAGAAGGGAAAATTTCACTTATTACCGGATCCACAGGTGCACTTGGTAATGCTTTTGCCAGGGGATTGGCGAAGCATGGAGCAACTGTCATTCTGAATGGCCGGAACAGGGAGAAGCTTGACCGCAAAGTGAAGGAGATCCGGGATGAAGGATTCCTGGCTCATGGGTATGTATTTGATGTGACCAGCAGTGAGCAGGTAAACGATGCGGTGACCCGGATTGAGGAGGAGATTGGTTCCATCGATATCCTGGTGAACAACGCCGGGATCACCATAAGGGCACCCCTGGATGAATTCAAAGAGGAAGACTGGAACAAGGTGATAGGGATCAACCTTACCGGTCCCTATATTGTGGCAAAAGCAGTGGTGCAGTCCATGATCAAACGCAAATCGGGGAAGATTATAAACATTGGATCTGTGCAGTCGAAACTCGGGAGGCCAACCATCGCACCCTATACAGCTTCCAAGGGAGGCCTGAAACTGTTGACCCAGGGGATGGCCATCGATTGGGCCAAATACAACATCCAGGTAAACGGGATCGGGCCGGGTTACTTTAAAACGGAGTTGACTAAACCGCTTTATGAAAATCCTGAATTTGATGCCTGGTTATGCGGCCGCACGCCCAGTAACCGGTGGGGCAATCCCGAAGAGCTGATTGGTGCATTGCTGTTTCTTTCCTCCGATGCAAGCAGTTACGTAAACGGGCATATGCTCTACGTGGACGGGGGGCTGTTATCGGGTGTGTAATTAAAGCCTTCAGGTTCCCGAAGGTATGACCTGGCTGTCAACGATCCGAACTTCATCTAATCAGGATTTCTTGTACTGGAAAAATACCAGGATGCCGATAAACAGGATAATGATCCCGATCCAGTATACCATTCCTGATTTCCTGTAAATGGGGCTGCTGTCCCCCAAAACCACAAAACCTGACCAGAAATAGGGATTGGATGTAAGGTCATCGGCACGGTCCAGGTAGTCGATCTTGGAAAGACGCATGGCCTCCTGCTTACTCTTGCCCTTCTTCAGGTATTTGTAAAAGGAGGTCATCAGGTCCGAACTGGACTTGTCAGACACCTGCCACAGGGTCATCACAATGGATGGGCAGCCCGCGTAGATAAAACCCCTTGCCAGGCTCATCATTCCTTCCCCCTTATGCATCCTTCCGAAACCGCTGCTGCAGGAGCTCAGAACAGCCATCTGAGCATTCAGCTTGAGGTTATAAATCTCGTAGGCATATAACCTGTTATCCTCAGTGGAATCAGTGGTTTTAACATTGGTGAAGGCCAGCAATGAATTCAGCGGATTATCGTCCTTCATAATGGTATGCATGGCCAGGTGAAGCACATTGTAGTCGGGGGCGTACTTTTTGAAGTTTGCCTCCGTGGCCTCTTCATTCATGAACACCCTTGCGGGCACCGTCTCATTGATGCTTTGTACCTCCTTTATAATACCTCCCAACGGGAGGAGCAACTCCGATTCGGACATCACCTGCCTGACAGATACACTATCCCTGTCGAAATATGGATTTTCATAGAGCGGGGCAAATGCAAGAACCTTGTTCTCGGGTGATTTGGATTTCAGCCGTTCACTAAACATCAGGGTGGAGGAGTGGGAGTATCCCACCGAGAAATCCCTGATCAGGTAGGGGAGGGTGAGGTAATTGATATATTCTGTATCGGCCTCATCAGTGATAAAACCTTCAAACGGAAGGTAGGTAATAGCACCATCAGGGATGATCGTGAAGTTCTTCCGGTCGGTATATTCAAGGCACGGTTCGATCAAGATGCTGTAAAACTTCCTGCCCAGTGTAACAAACCTCCTGTAGTTGTCATGTACCCCGTTGCTGAAATTCTGCGTATTGAGGAGCTGATAATACTCGATGCACTCGTTTGTGAACTCAGGCTCAATCTCCTGGGAGAACACATTGATCCCTTTCTTATCGATCACATATGTGATAAGCATTGTATCGGTCATCACATACTCGATCAGTGCATCCTTGTAAGGAAGCTTGTTCCTGCACCTCCTTGAGGGAAACAAATTTCGGATTGTACTTGAACTCAAAATACTTGGCATTGTTATGCTCAATCTCCTGCATCAGGTCCCCGTAGTCATCCTTCAGCTGAAACAGCTTGTCCTTAAGAAAGGCAATCTGGCTGCTGTCGGGATCCGCTGCAAGCTGTTCCTCATAGAGCATCTCCTCGTATCCCTGGATCTCCCCGATGAGCCGCTGCTCCTTTTCCCTCACATTGGCCGGAAGATCCGAAAACTCCATGGCCTCCACATCCTTGATCTCGCTAAAAACGCAAACGATTTGCTGCTCTCCGTAAACTCAAACGACTTCTCCAGGTACTCCATCTCACCCGTCATCTCATACAACAACTTCCCCACACATATGGCTTCGTTGTATACTTCAAGGATTGCGGCTGTAGCAAAAAACTTACTATTCTCATTTTGCATTGAAAGCTTTAATGAGTTTAAGAATCGAATAGATAGTTGATATGAATCATATGAATTCTGTTAATGCTTCTATGTTATTAGATTGTTAATACTTGTCTAATAGCAACCTGACTTTTAAGTATATATAGTATGAGGTAAGACTGAGGTATATTCAAATCGAACATAAGAATTATCATCATAAAAGGATAATCGATTGAAAAAATCATTCAAGTTCTTTATCCCTGATTTGCATTGTCAAGAGCGCTTTACATATTCCCTTGTCGGTGCATTAGATTGTAGCGATACGGTAAAGAATGTCAGCTTGGTGAATTGTCTTATTCTTAATAGAATTGGGATCTAACGATTCTAAGAACACAAGGCCTTTCACAATTTGACATAGCTTGTTCATAGTCCTCATACAGAATATTGAAATCAATGATGTTGTTATAATATGTAATTGAACTTGAATTTATCTCATCTTTCAACTCATTTTCCAGTACTTCATGCGCTTTATTAAAATTATATTCTGCTAACTCAAATTTTCCGAGATTTGAATATGTCGTAGCATTTGTGATATAAAATCGGAACTCGGTGTTCGGACTAACTTTTAGTGATATTTATATCGACCATTAGATAATTGTTCCTCCGCAAGATCATATTCATCTAATTCAAACAGAATTTGATATAGTTGGAGTATATGTGAGAGAAATTGTTAGTGTTCTGGATAACCGTTTTTAATTAACCAATCAAGGGCATATTCATAGTACTCTTTGGTCCGATACATATCATAGTTGATCTTATTAATATTTCCCTTATTGTTATATATGCTACCAAATAGAATATGTTTGGATCATATTCATTTAATATACTTCAGCTTTGTTTAAATGATACAAAGCTTTATTATTGTTGTATATTCGTCTGTAAACTGAAGCTAAGTATATAGTGGTTGCTAGCAACTCTCTCATCTAATTCATCATAACTTGAGCTACTGTAAGCTAAGGCTTCTTTCAAATAATACTCAGCTGTATCAAGATTGAGGTTGTACATTAACATTGTCCTACCCCTTGTACTCCATACTCATAGATCAGCGTCCCGAAGTTCGGGATCCTCATCAGAATCTTCTTGGGCGATTGAAAATTCTATTGCTCGAGTAAACAACAAACAACAAAAAGGAATCTGATAATTACATCGAATTTTCTTCTTAAATATTAATCAGTAAATGAAAGAATATATTGGAACATGCAAGCAAATATTTTGAAAATTAATGTATTTTTTTAATGATTTGTAAAATTGATAAACAATTATATATAGTAAGTTGATAAATTTATTCCATGATTTTTTTTCATTTTTTTGGGTAACGTTTGAAGGTATTTGGGAATTAACAGTTGAAAACAAACAACAAACAGATGTTTAACCCCTAATTGAAAAGCCATGAAAACTGTAAATTTCGAATCATTCGCAAAAGACAAGATCCAGGAAAAAGAACTAATTTCTTAAAAGGTGGAATTACTAGGATGATCCTGGATGCAGACGTTCTGAACCCTCCGAGGAAATAATTCGACTTCCAAGGGAAGATAGATTTGACTTTAAGACGGTCGAAGACCGCAAAAGATATTGATCCGTGAAGTTGGTTGGGGTAGAATAGATCCTGACGACGACATGGGAGGGACAACCGGAAACGGAAGTTCTGAAAGTTAAGCGTTCTTTTATGTACGCACACTCTGGGTAGCATGCAAGCGTGCATGCAAGTGCCAGGGAATACAGGTGGAAAACTGCAAAGCCGCATTTGGTGTAGCAGGATGATCCTGAATCCTTGTAACCAATTTAAATTTAATGATATGAAACGCGACAGGCACATTTTACAAAAGTACCTGGACAATGATCTCTCTGAGAGAGAGTTATCCAGGTTTGAGCAGGAGCTCAATGCCAGTCCGGAATTGCTGGTGGATCTGGACCTCTATAAAGAGGTTGATGAAGCCATTGCCGACACTGATGTGTTGGATTTCCGGGCCCAGTTGACTGACCTGCGGGAAGAAACACGACGCTCTGAGACCGGAAGAAAGGTTTTTCGGTTTACCAGGCCATGGCATTATGCAGCATCAGCAGCATTGGCGCTGCTTGTAGCTATTGGACTGGCAACGGTACTTGGACGACCCTTATCCAATAGTGACCTCTTTGTGAAGTACATGAAGCCTTATGAACTGGTTCTTACCAACCGTTCAATGGAAGACGATGTGATTAAGGTAACCATGAACAATGCGGAGGTAGCTTATCTTAAGGGTGATTTTGAAGATGCTGTTTTCTGGTACAACGAAGTACTTGAAAAGAATAGTGAGAAAGTTGAAGCAGACTTTGGTGTAGGTGTCTCCAATTTGCGGCTCAGCAAGTATGTTGATGCAAGTGAGTCCTTCACAAAAGTGATCGAGCACAGCGATAACCTGTTCATTCAGAAGGCTGAGTATTACCTGGCAGGTTGCCTGCTGGCTATGGATGAGACAGAGCGTGCGAGAAGGCAGCTGGCCATGATTGCTTCTTCAGCAAATCACTTCTATCAAGGGGATGCTGAGAAGATCCTGAAGAGGATGAAGCGATAGATAGGGATGCATTATTGAACCATCCCGGCGTGGGTTGGTTTTTTTTAAACGATTGATATATTGCTGAAAACCGGGTGATGAGTGACGAACCTGAATATAACGAACTATTGGCGTATAACAAGCAACTTGAAGCAAAAGTTGCCTGGCTGGAGGATACCCTGAGACAATTCCAGAGCGATGGAACAAGGGTAAAGACCAGGTTCCTTTCCAATATTTCGCACGAGATCAGGACCCCCATGAACGCCATTATTGGATTCTCCCACCTGCTGGGAGACGAGGATGTGGACGGAGATCAAAGGGATGCATACATCAACCACATCACAAGGAACAGCAATTCGCTCTTAAACATGATGGACAACCTGATCGATCTTACCCTGATCGAAACCGGTTCGCTGCAGTTGAAGGAAGAAGAGTTGGATGTATATCCGATGATGAAGGAACTGTACGACCATTATAATACAGACAGATACAGGGTAAACAGGGACAGGATCGCACTTCTGTTAAATGTCAGAGATGCATTTAAGAAGGCGAAGATTCTCACTGATAAGCAGCGCCTGTCACGAGCATTAAGCTGCCTGCTTGAGAATGCCCTGAACCAGACCGAGAAAGGTGTCGTAGAATTTGGCGCATCGTTTGCCGATAAAAATACACTGGTTTTTTTCATCAAGGACAGCAGCAGCATGCTGCTACAGGAGAGAGCCAGGAAGATCTTTGAAACGAGTGATAGAGAAGAGGACTGGTACAATACTTCCGATACGATCGGATTGGGTTATAAATTGGCCAGGGGACTTGTGGAAGCCATGAAAGGAGAAATCGTGGTGAGAGACAGTTCGTTTAATGGTACAACCATTGAGTTCTCAATTCCGGTGCAGATGGTTACACCGAAACATTATCAATCCGGTGTAACAGAAAGCATCCTTTCAATGAGAAGGAAGGAAAACTAGAGGTTACCGGTTTGATGTTTCTGCCTGCTTTTTATTAGGGGTTTGTTATTGTTTTCAAGTTTTCAAAAAGGCAGATCATCAACTCCGGAATCATCTACAGGCGGTGGAGTTGGAAAGGGTGCTTCCTGATCAGTAAAACCATCCTGCCCGGGAGATTCAATGGGAGACTCAGAAGTCTCACCCTGTACCTTTTCGATACGCCATGCTTCAAGGTTTGTGAAGTAGGAAACCTGGCCGTCCCGTTCCCATTTTCGTCCTCTCAGGTTGAAAGAGACTTTGACCGTGTCGTCCACATTAAATTGGTCCAGAAGGGAGCATTTATCCTGGGTTGACTGGAATTTGATGAAATCCACAAACTCATAACCAGTGGTCCCTGCCGATTTAACTTCCAGGACAAATTCACGTTTCTGGAAACGGTCCGAAACCTTTTGTGTTTCAAATTTCTCTGCCAGCCGTCCGCTTATTTCGAAGCTCATAGTTTGTTCTTTTGCAATGAGGGTAAATAACAGTGCCAAAAGTAAGTATTTCTTGAAGAAAATGCTCTGGCGCGTTTGAAGATTGTTTATTGAAGAAAAGCCACAATTCCGTCCTATGGACAAAAAAACGGCTGTTCGCGTTGACGGACAGCCGTTTTTGTTAAACGAGTTTGTAGTTGCTTCCCGGTGGAAAGACTGTACTGTGCGGCAGCAGGTTACTCAGCTGCAGGTTGTTCTATATCAATCAATTCTACTTTGAAAATCAGGACAGAATTCCCGGGAATCGGGCCTGTGCTCCTTGGTCCGTAACCCAGGTTCGAAGGAATATAGAATTTATAGGTTGATCCAACAGGCATCAGTTGAAGTCCTTCAGTCCAGCCGGCAATGACCCCGTTCAGGGCAAATGAGATGGGCTCTCCATCTTCATAACTGCTGTCAAACACCTCCCCGTCAATAAGGGTACCTTCATAATGAACTGTTACGGTTGTAGTTTCTTCGGGCATAGGTCCGTCACCTAATGTGATGACCTCGTACTGCAGCCCGGTTTCAGTGGTGATCACACCTTCCCGTTTTCCATTCTCCTCGAGGAAGGCTGCTCCACTTTTCAAGATTGTCAATCGCCTCAGCCTCAGACTTTATCTTTTCCTGCTCTGACAGGGCCATATTCAGCTGCCTGAACAATGGCATCGGCAGTCATCTGGTCAAAAGCAGATGAATCGTCCACTACCTGTGTGATTCCGGAGGTGATCAGTCCGGCATCCACATCCCAGGGAGCCTGTCCAAGGCTGTACCCCATATTCAGTCCGAGGAAATAGTTCAGGGAATCTGATTGGTTGGTCAGTGAAATCCGGTTTTCCGATTTAACGCCATTCATGGTGGAACCGATGAAATAGCCTGCAGCCAGAGCGGCAACCCCAACCACTATCAATGTGATGATCTGTTTGTTATTCATTTGATTTTTTTTAGAAAATAATGACGCGAAGATATAAGAAATACCGGAGACTGCACAATTATCTTCTGGTCGCCCTTATCATCTCCCGTTTTCCAGGGGGTCCGGGCACTTTCTCAACATGAAAACCGCAGGAAACCAAAGCCCTGCGAACGCTGCCTTTTGCAGAATATGTTACCAGGATCCCTCCCTGGTCTGTCAGTTGCCGGATCTTGTAGAAAATCTCTTCAGTCCAGAGGTGCGGTTGTTTCTGCGGATCAAAGGCATCAAAGTATACCAGATCGAAACCGCCGGGAGGGGCCATTTCGCTGAAATCGGCATGCTCTTTGAACAGGCTGAAGCGATCTGTCAGATAGATCTCTTCCCCCCATGGCGCCTCATGCATCTGCATGTATATACCAGGAGGACAGCCTGGTATCTGTTTTTCGTGATTGATTTGTGTGAATTCATCCTGATCAAGCGGGTACTTCTCAACGGCATAATAGTATATCCCGGATCCCTTTTTGGCAGCTGCGGTATATGTGAGAAGAGCGTTCAGCCCCGTTCCGAACCCGATCTCAAGGATTCTCACCCTGGATCTTTCAATCCTGTTGAATCCCTGTTCAATGAATACATGCCGTGACTCCTGAATGGCCCCGCGAATAGAATGATAAGGTTCATCCAGATCGGACACATAGATGGTATGCGATCCGTCTTCCGTTACCCTGAGTTCTCGTTTCATGCCACTAAGCTACAATAACCTGCCGTGTTAAAAAAAAAGACCCGGGAAGAGGAATTTCATGGTATTATTGTATTGATGCAGACCAGGTTTTACATAGAGCGCAGGAAGGATGATGCAGGAAACCTGTTGCTGAAGGAACGTCCTGTATTCATGAGTGTCTCCTTTCGGGGGCAACGCGTGATGTTAAGTACGGGAATAAAGACCGACTTTCATGGCTGGGATCCGGAAACACAAAGGATGAGAAGCAGTTACCCTGGATCCTTCACAAGCAATGCCTGGCTGGATACCCTTTCAGATACAGCACGAAATACCTGGAGGATGATGCAGGACCTTCCTGACGTACCTGATGCGGAACGGTTCCGGAGCCTTTTCCGGGAGAACAAACCCCGGCAGTCAACAGGTTTCTTTGATGTGTTCTTCCTTTTCCTGGAATCGGGGAGTACCCGGTGGAGTACCTCCACATACCGGAAAGTCAGGACCATTTATAAACACCTGCGGGAGTTTGAGGAGCAGGCAGGTTACCAAATATCCTTTAAGAATATGGATGGTCTGTTCCTGGAGAAGTTCAGGACTTTCTATGCAGGGAAAGGAAACAGCGAAGCCACCACCTTCAAAGCAATAAACATTATCGTATGGTTCATCAACTGGGCAACCGGGAAAGGCTATAACGTAAACCAGGAATACCGCAGGTTCTATAAAACAATGGGGCAGAAAAACGGAGGATCCCGGTTGCCTCTTTATCTGCACATGGAAGAATTGCAGAAGATTTGCAATTATCAGCCTGATAACAGGAAGATGGAACGGGTTCGGGACCTCTTCTGTTTCATGTGTTTCACCGGATTGAGGTATACCGAACTACAAAACATGAGGAAGGATGATGTAGGGACGGATGAGGTTATCGTCAGAAGAACAGCCGGTAAATTAAGGAGGATCCCCCTGAACGGGCAGGCCAGGGAGATCCACCTGAAATATGATAACAAATACTACCTGGACAATGCTGCTTTCCCTCCCATGAGCATTATTACATTCAACAAATACCTCAGGATGATTGGTAAGAATGCCGGACTCCAGAGGCTGGTCATTTCCCCCGGGAAGCCGAAGCACCCTGCAGTCAATATCAGGGAAAAGATTCCTCTATCTGATTGCCTGACAGCCGGGATGGCTATCCATACCTTCATCGCCAACGCCATCGACCTGGAGATTCCCGCCGGGATCATTTCAGGCTTTACGGGTGTACAAAACGACAGCCGGGTCCGTCGGATCAAGATGGAACTGGTCAAAAAAGCTGCCGGGAAATTCTCTTAATCTTGTGGATACGACCTATCCCATTTGATGATTCGGATCAGGTACCTGGTTCTCTTTTACCTTTCAGGTCTGTTATCCCTTGGTTGATGATCCATATCCCTGGCAGACTTTATGGTACTGAAGGTGTCATAGATATGTGCCTCTCTTGCTTTACGAATGCCATCCAGGAACTTTTTTCCGGTCCGGATATAAATACGGTCTACGTAATCATCATAACTGCTGAGATGATCGAAGTCTTCCACGGAAATGGTATACCGGCTTTCTGAATTGATAATCCGGTCTTTTACAACCCCGGGGTACTGTGATGTTACCAGTGAAGGAATCAGCGGGAACCGGATGTCATCACTGGTGGCGTTCATGAAAGACCATCTCAGATAATTGCGTTCTTCATCATAGCAGGTGAGATAACAGCAGAACATGTCAAAATTACCACTGGTACTGACTTCCAGGTTATTCTCGCTAAAGTTGGCCAGGCTGATGGAAGCATCAATTTTTTGAAAGCTCTCGGGAATCCAACCATAGGTTCTGAACCTGTAATCGGTATCTGATACTTCGGGATATAAATAAAGATTTGTTCCCGCATCCTTGAACCTTTCATGAGAGTCGGGAATAAGTATTTCAAGCGCCGAATGCATGTAGTCGTTACCGAAGGTCCTGGCTACACAGGTAAACCGGCTGTAGAAATTTCCATGCTCCCCGTAGGCATTGATGTTGGCAACCATGTCCCCGGTTTCTCCAAAGTCGATGTTTACCTGCCTCATGTTATCGTTCATATCACTTAACGATACAGTTCTTTCCTGGCCTGGACCGACATCCTCTATAAACATGTAGGACGCATTGTTAAAATTATTGAGCCAGAGGTAAAGCCAGCCTGTATTGTCATAGACCCGGTAGGTACCATCATGTAATTGGGTGCCCCAATAAAATCCATAACCATTGTGCATAATATACTCCTCATGGTCTGGCACATCTGTGAAGGCCAGTTCCACTTCACCTGCTTCCCCGGAATCATCATAAAGCTCTTTGTAATTAATCTGGCCTCTTTTAACATTAGCATGGGTATTCAACCTGAAATCACCACCTGATTTCTCATGGTACAGCACATGATATGAAAAACGGTCAGCAGAAAATCCCTCGGGTGCTTTGATGTCCGTATCCTGACCATTCTCCAGTTTGGCTTCACCAAGGATGGTACCGTCGGATGCTGTTAGCCATACGAAAACATCCTCATCCTGATCAAATGCATCCGGTCCGACTGTTATCTCCAGAAGGTTTTCCGGCAAAATGTCAAAATTCTCCGGGTCATCCTCGCAGGCGGTTATTATAATCTGCCCTAATACTGCCAGTACAAGAAATTTAAGATTCTTCATTTGATACATCAGATTGATTTACCAAAAGTAACAAAAAAAGCCCTCCCCTGGATGATCAGGAGAGGGCCTTGATGAGTTCTGTATACTATTAATTCCCCGGTGCTGTTGACGATCCCTTTTTATACCACAGGTTCATTCCAACTTTATAGAACTGGTTTTTCAGGTCAGGATTTTCGGCTAATTGTGACCTCCGTATAAGGAACAAATTTCATGAGCACATCATCACCTTCATTCCAGTTTGCAGGAATCAGGACCTGGTCCCTTTCTGAAGTCTGCAATGCCACAACCACCCTTTTAATCTCTTCCATGTTTCTTCCGATGTTCATTGGGTAGAAGTTGATGCTCCTGATTTTATTATCCGGGCTGATGATAAATACACCCCTGACATCTCTCGTGGTATTCTCAAATGCATGCAACATTCCGTACTTATTTGAAACACGGCCCATCTCATCCTCAAACAGCGGAAATTCAATGTTACCTGAACCCTTAGCCTCAACCATAATATCCTCCATATGCTGTTTCCACTCCAAATGTGAGTTAAGGTCATCGGTGGAGACAATCGCCAGTTTCACATCCAGTGCGGCGAATTCATCCTGCATTTCCGCCAGCTGAAGTATCTCAGATGTACAGACGGGCGTAAAATCCTTGGGATGGCTCAGAAGTATTTTCCAGCTGCTTCCAAAGTCTTCAGGGAATTCAATGGTGCCATTTGTTGAGCTGGCTTTGAAGGAAGGAGCTTGTTCCCCAAGTTTGGGAATTTCATCTTGTGACCATACTATGAGTGGCACAAAAAATAACTGCAACTGCGGTACCAATCCTTTTCATTTTTATATGTTTTTGGTCTCTGAATTTCAAATCTGTCACTACTATATACACCAGTGAAGGCCCTTTGTTTCATGAATTGGCGGGAATTGTGCTAATTAACAGGAATTTAACAGCCAGGGTGGATTAATCGTCCTGGTCACCGGGAAGGTACTCCCCTGAGATCTTGCCCATGGATTTGAAGATGTTGTAGGGCCCCTTGCCGTGAAGCTTTTCGATCTCTTTGATCAGGGATGCGATGTGTTCACGCTGGGTAAGGTCCTCGTGGGGACAGCTTTTTTCAATCCTGACCAGGCCGGTCAGATCAGCATATTCATCCAGCATCCTTTCATCCAGGTCCATGAGCGGACGGATCAGCCGGATCCTCCCTTCAAACATCTCCAGGGAGTAAGGGAGGGAGCTGATGGAGCCGTGGTAGATCATGTTCATCAGCAGGGTTTCCACAGCATCGTTCCGGTGGTGGCCCAGTGCCAGTTTGTTGCAATCCAGTTCCCTTGTCAGTTCGAATAGTTTTTTTCGCCGGTGCCAGGAACAAATGAAGCAGGCTGCTTTGGATGTATCCTTTTCCAGGTCGGGTTCGATTTCCCTGTAGTGCAACGGGATATCCAGATGCCTGCAAAATGAGGTAAGGCGGTCCCTGTCGATGTGATACCCTATCCCGGTGGCCTCCACATGGGCCGCTTCAATACTGAATCCGAACGGAACTGCACTCCTTCGTTCAGCCAGGGCCTGCAACAGGATCATGGAGTCTTTACCACCCGAAAGGCCTACCAGCACCCGGTCCCCTTCCGCGATCATGGCATGGTCGCGCATGGTGGTACCCACCTTGCGGCAAATCTTTTTGAAGAGTTTATCTGCCTGAATATCTTCCGGGGTCCGGGTCATGATTACAGGTGATGGATAACAAACATGCCCCGAAGCATTATGTGAAGATCAGTTCACCGAAGAAGCGGGGTTGGTGAAAGTCCGGGGTCTTTGTACGGACCGGTTCCCAGGAGAGGTAGTGGGGGTGATCCAGTTTGTCCCCGCACTTGTAAAAATTGGCCGTGGCTTTCATCCCGGAAATGTCAGTCACCCTGTGGTGGGAGAATACGCTTACCGGAAGGACAACCTCCAGTTTCCAGGAGATATCTCCTTCAAGATTCTTGATGATCCCCGTGCCCAGTGAAGGTGTTGTACTGATCTGTTCCAGGGACTCCCGGGTGTGACTGTCCCTGTTGTGCCTGCCCGGACCGTATGATCCCAACACTGTGCCGATGGCATTGAACTCGAAATTGTAATAGCCGGGATCCTCATCCAGGGAGATGAAAAACTCCACACAGCTGTCCAGGTACACCGGGGAATTGTATTCAGTATTAACCGCCCGGATCTGACCTTCACGAACCTGGTAAGTGAGCAGGATGGCAGTGCCCCGGTGACTGATATCGAATGAAGCTTCCACCGGGGGCGCTTTATCCGGCCCTGAAGGCTCCCAGTTCCGATGGCTGATCAGGTGGTACTGCCTTTCACGGATCCGGCAGGATTCCCGGGGAACAATGATCTTTTTCATGAGAGTTTCTGAATGATCGATTTCAGCTGGTCAAGTTTGGCTTCACCGTCCTGTGCCAGTTTGAACTGGGCCCTGGCCCTCACGATATTGTGCTCCGGGTGTTTGATCTTGTAATACACATCCCCGTCCAGGTAGTCGGTGAGGAACCGGACCCCCATGATGAATGGGAAAAGTAATCCGGCGTACACCAGGGTCTCTGTTTCTGTTTTATGAAGGATCTCCCGTGTTGCATCCAGAAAACCGGTAGCGAAAGCCTCAAACAGCTCCACATCCATGGTGATACGGTCAAGCTCCTCGTCATCCTCCTCACCTGTATTGGTGAAGGTGCGGATCCCGTCTCCGAAATCGTAATGCACATAACCGGCCATCACCGTGTCCAGATCGATCACGCAGAGTCCTTTGTTGTTGTGGTCGAATAGTACATTGTTAATCTTGGTATCGTTGTGGGCGATGCGCTCCGGGATGGCTCCTTTCTCACCCAGGTTCTGGATGGTTGTCATCAGGTCAGTGACCGATTCCACATAGCTGACCTCCTTCTTTAGTGATGCCAGCCTGCCGGCCCTGTCATTACTGATGCTCTCTCTCAGGTTGGAAAGCCGCCACTTCAGGTTATGAAATTTAGGGATGGTATCGCCCACTCCGGATGCCGGCAGGTCGTCGAGCATCCTGGTGAATCCCCCGAACATGCGGGCCCCCTCATAGGCGATGGCTGGGTCAGAAGCACTTTGATATACCACATGGTCCTTGATGAAATCCAATACCCGCCAAAAGTTCCCTTCGGGATCTGTAAAATAGTGCTTCCCATCCTTTGCAGGAATGATCGTCAGGGTTTTCCTGTGGAGATCCTCTGTCCCCAGTTCCTGCAGTTTCCTGGTGATATGGTCCGTCACAAGGACCATGTTCCTCATCAGCAGGTCCACATCTTTGAATACGTAGTGGTTGACCCGTTGCAGAAGGTAATCGGACTGGCCGGGTGTCCCGTTCACCAGGTGGTAGCTGTCATTGATATGCCCGCCACCGTGGACCATGATATGATCGATGGTGCCTTCCGTAGCAAATTGTGCTGCAATCTCTTCTCTTGTCATATCACTCCTCCATTTGTGAGATACATAGGGCTGCCGCACCGTATAAACCTCCATTGTCCAGTTGTGCCGGCAGCAGTTTTGTCTTTTTACTGATCAGTTCCACCGGGAACTTGTCCACCTCTTCCCTCAGTGGCCTCTCCAGGAATTCCCATGCTTTGGCAACCGATCCCCCGATCACAAATGCTTCCGGGGCGAGTATGAACATCACGGTATTGATCATCTCCCCGATGTTCCTGCCCAGCTCATCAAAGGCTGCAATGGCCTCCCTGGAGCCCTTCTTAGCTTCGTTGTAGAGCGTTTCCCCGGTTTTGTTGTATTTGTTTGCAAAAAGGGCTGCACTGCATGTGTCTTCCACGATCCCTCCCTTAAACGGGAAGCATCCCAGTTCCCCGGCACCACCCACCAGCCCGGTATGGATTTTCCGGTTGATAATGATCCCGCCTCCAAGCCCGGTACCGAGGGTGACCCCCACCAGGTTTTCAAACTCCCTTCCGGCTCCGAACCAGGCCTCTCCAAGGGCAAAACAGTTGGCATCATTGTTCTGGAATACGGGTAGCCCGAACCGGTTTTCAACGGCCTTCTTCACAGAGAATCCCCTGAAGGAGGGAATATTGTTGATCATCAAAATCTCCCCGCTCCGGGTATCCATAAAACCAGGCGCGCCGATTCCAATGCCCACTACGTTATCATGAAGGACAGGCCCGATGGCTTCGAACAGTGATCCCATGATCTCCTCTGCCGGCCGGTCTGCACCGGTGGGCGCCTCTGCCCGGTCAAGCAGCTCACTCTCAGAGAACCTGGCGGCCACAATGGAAGTGCCCCCGATATCTACCCCGATATAATTGCGTGTTTTATCCATTATTTCCTGGTTCTGACTTTGTGCCCGAAACCGGCAAAATAGAGGATGAACAGGTAGCAGGGGACCATTACCCAGTAGCCGGCCTGGTAATCCCCCACCAGAGCCTCCTCTGTTGTTTTAACCGCGTCCACGATATATCCGAAGATGAGGGGAATGATCGCTCCTCCCACAATGGCCATCACCAGCAGGGAGGCACCGGCTTTGGTAAATTTCCCCAGGTCCTTGATGGCCAGGGGCCAGATGGCCGGCCACATGAGTGAATTGGAGAAACTGGCCAGCAGAAGGGCGTAAAACGCGAACTTTGGGGGGAGGTACACAAGCAACAGTGTAGAGATGATGCCCAGGATGGCAAATGAAATGAGTGCCCTGGTCTGGGAGATGAACCTGGGAATGGCCACAACCCCGAACAGGTACCCGGCCACAAGGCCCATGGTGACAAACTTGGCATAGGACTCCAGGTTGTCCACATCACCGAAGGTTGCCCTGGCAAAATCGATGATGGAGGCCATGGGCAGGGTCTCGATCCCCACATAGAGGAACAGTGCTGCCACACCCAGCATCAGGTGAGGAAACTGCAGAACGCTGGTCTTGCCTGCAGCGTAGGAGGATTCATCTGTGCCCTCATCATCTTCACCTTCAGCCTTGACCTCCGGCAGCGGTGCAAAATTTACGAAAACAGCCAGTGCAACAAGAATTCCGGTCACGATATAGAATGGCAGGACAATATCGGCTACCTGCACGTCTTTCAGGTCGATAAAGATCCCCAGGAAGACCGGTGCCAGCCACCAGGCCAGTTTGTTCATGATCCCCATGAGGCTCATCCTGACTGCCGCAGTCTCCAGCGGTCCCAGGATGGTTACGTACGGATTGACCGATCCCTGCAACAGGGTGTTCCCGATCCCTCCAACAAACAGTGCCACCAGGAAAAGCGGGAAGCTTACAGAGTTGGATGAGGGGACAAACAACCACATTCCCAGCCCCATGATCAGGAATGCCAGGACCATGGAGCGGCGGTAGCCGATTTTCTTGATGATCCAGCCGGTGGGGCGGCCGAAGATCACGAAGGCGGAGAAAATGGCGGCAGTGACCAGGTAGGACTGGCCTGTGGTCAGGCTGAAGGCCGATTTAAGTGCCGGGATCAGGAATCCACTGATTCCCACTCCGAAGCCGATCACAAAGAACATGACGCCAACGAGCATCAATGGAATGATGGTACCGCTCTTCTTGGTTGTTGTCTGATTCATCTCAGGATTTTTTAGATTGTGTGCATAAAAATAGTTTTTTATTGATACACCATGAAAATATTAAAGAGCATATCCGGTTTTGTAAAGCTGATCCTGATCGTTACATTTACATCTCTTTAGATTAACTGAATAATTTTAGCTTGATGAATACGACACTTTTGATCCTGGCAGCCGGCATGGGCAGCAGGTACGGAGGAATGAAACAGGTGGATCCGTTCGGTCCCTCCGGAGAGACCATCACCGATTATTCCATTTATGATGCTTTGCGTGCCGGTTTCGACCGGGTGGTTTTTGTGATCTCTCCGCGTATGGAGGAGGATTTCAAAACAGACTATGTGAAAAAATTCCCGGCTGACCTGGAGGTGGATTACGTGATCCAGTCGGTGGACGATATCCCAGAAGGTATGGTATTGCCCGAAGAGAGGGTGAAGCCCTGGGGTACAGCCCACGCAGTGCTGATGGCCAGGGAGGTGATCAAAGAACCCTTCGCAGTGATCAATGCCGATGATTACTATGGCAGGGAGTCCTACAGGATCATGCACGATTTCCTGGTCCGGACCACCGGGGAGGTGCCGGGACAGTACTGCATGGTGGGATTCCAGCTTCAGAAAACGGTCTCGGAGCATGGTTCCGTCGCCCGTGGGATTTGCCAGGTGGATGAGCACGGATTCCTGGATGGAATGGTGGAACGGACAAAGATCTTCATGAAGGACGGCGTGATTGTTTTCGAGGATGAGGAGGGTTCCACGCAGCCTCTGGATCCCATGGAAACGGTCTCCATGAACCTGTTTGGATTCACCCCCGATTTTTTCAGGCACACCGGGGAGATTTTCGCGGATTTCATCCGGGAGAACCTGCAGAATCCAAAGGCGGAACTATTCATTCCGCTGGTGGTCGATGCCCTGATCAACAGGGGAGAGGCCCGGATGTCGGTGCTGCAGACCCCCGATTCCTGGTTTGGGGTCACCTACCAGGAGGACAAACCAAAGGTTCTGAAGGCCATCCGTGACCTGGTAGATGCAGGTGTCTACCCCGAATCCCTGTGGGGAAACCAATAACCAATTCTTCGCCTACGGCTCAGTTCCTGCGGTTTCCCAATAACCAATAACCTAACCCCTAACCCCTAACCCCTAACCACTAACTACTAACTAACCCCCCATGCCCCAAAGATCATCCGCACTGCTGCTGTTTTCTCTTTTAGCACTGAATGCCACTTTTGCCCAGGATCTGCCCGAATGGCAGGATCCCGAAATTGTCCAGGTGAACCGTGAGGATCCCCATGCCACCCGGTTTTCATTTGAATCGGAAGAACTGGCTGTGGCCGGGGATATGCATGCTTCGTCGAACTTCCTCTCCCTGAACGGACCATGGAAATTCCACTGGTCGCCCAATCCGGCCTCAAGGCCGGAAGGTTTTTACGAACCGAAGTTCAAGGACAAAAAGTGGGATGAGATCCCGGTACCCTCTAACTGGGAGTTGAAGGGATACGGCATACCCATCTATGTGAATATTCCTTACGAGTGGACAAAAGATCCGGAACCTCCGGCGGTTCCCACAGCACATAACCCGGTGGGATCCTACAGGAAGCATTTCCAGGTGCCTGACACCTGGGAGGGGAAAGAGGTATTCATCACCTTTGGGGCAGTCAAGTCGGCTTTCTACCTCTGGGTAAACGGCAACAAGGTGGGCTATAGCCAGGGGAGCAAGACTCCGGCCGAATTTAATATCACCTCGTTTCTGCAGAAGGGGGATAACCTGGTAGCTGTGGAGGTTTACCGCTGGTCGGACGGTTCCTGGCTGGAGTGCCAGGACTTCTGGCGCATCAGCGGAATCGAGCGGGAGGTTTACCTGGAGGCCCGGCCCGGCACCCATATCAGGGACTTCTTCTTCAAAGGTGGACTGACCAGCGGGTATACCGTTGGTGTCATTGACCTGGCTGCCGAAATAAGGATTCCGGAGGGGATCCCTGCTGAAGGAGTGCAGCTTGAGGCAAAACTACTGGCTCCGGGCGATGGAAATGAGGTGGTCTGGTCATCCAGATTAAAAATCTTCAAAGAGGAGCATGGAGTATTGAAGGCTGTTTTCCGCGACCTGCTCAATGATGTGGAGTATTGGTCGGCAGAGACTCCCAACCTGTATACCCTTGTGCTGACTTTGAAGGATCAGGACGGACTTCTCCTTGAACACCTTTCTGCAAAGGTGGGCTTCAGGACCTCGGAGATCAGTTTCGGGAAGCTTCTGGTCAACGGGAAGGCTGTAACCCTGAAGGGGGTGAACCGGCATGAGCATGATGAGGATGAGGGACACGTGGTGAGCGAAGAGATGATGCTGAAGGATATTTCAGTGATGAAACAGCACAACATCAATGCAGTACGGACCTGCCACTATCCCAACGATCCGCGATGGTATGAACTGTGCGACCAGTACGGTCTCTATGTGATCGATGAAGCGAATATCGAATCCCACGGGATGGGGTACAAGCCTGACAGAACCCTGGGAAATAATCCCCTCTTTGAGAAATCGCACGTGGACCGTACCATGCGGATGGTGGAGCGGGATAAGAACCACCCGTCGGTGATCATCTGGTCACTGGGGAACGAGGCCGGGGACGGCGTCTGTTTCGATGCCACCTATGACTGGATCAAGCAGCGGGATTTGACCCGCCCGGTGCAGTATGAAAGGGCAGAGAGTGGAAGGAATACCGATATTTTCTGCCCCATGTACGCACGCATTGAGGAGATGATCAGATACGCCGAAAGCCATCCCGGTAAACCCCTGATCCAGTGTGAGTACTCCCATGCCATGGGGAACAGCAACGGGAACATCATGGACTACTGGGATGTGATCGACCGGTACGACCAGCTGCAGGGGGGATTTATATGGGACTGGGTGGACCAGGGGCTCACTAAACATACAGATGAAGGCGTGAAGTACTGGGGATACGGGGGAGACTTTGAGCCGGAGGACCAGCATGTGGATGGTTCCTTCTGCCTGAACGGACTGGTGTTTCCCGACCGGACTGTCCATCCCGGTATTTATGAAGTGAAGCGGGCCTACCAGTATATTGATTTCGAGGCAGTTCCGATTTCATATAAGGTTGTAGTAAAAAACAAACATGCTTTCATAAGCACCAGGGGTTTTGATATCAGGTGGACCCTGGAAGCCAATGGAATTCAGGTGACAGGCGGGATTATTGAGGCTCCCGAAGTGGCTCCTGGTGAATCGGGCGTTTTTTCACTGGAAATGGACCAATCCTTTCTACAGGCAGGCAAGGAGTATTTTCTGAACCTGGAGGCAGTGACAAGGAAACCGGCTGAAATGGTTCCTGCGGGACACGTGGTGGCCACAGGGCAGTTTGCACTCGACCCCGGGGTGCCAGTCGTTTCTCCGGAAGAATTCTGGCAGGCCGGACCTGGAGCGCTTTCTCTGACTGAAATGGGAGAGGAACTGACCGTTCGCCTGGAAGATGGTATCATTGTGTTTGACCGTTCCACAGGGTACCTGAAATCCTATATCATGGGAGGGAAAAACCTGCTGACTGGTGGTCCACGGCCCAATTTCTGGCGGGCTCCCACGGAAAATGATTTTGGCAACCAGATGCCGGAGCGCTGTGCCATGTGGCAGAATTTCGGTGAAGAATTGCAGCTGCAATCCCTGGTGCCGGTCCAGACAGAGGACCAGACCATGCTGTTGGCCGAGTATATTCATCCCGGCAATGGCTCCTATTACAAGGTGACCTACCGCTTCAGTTCCGGAGGGGGAATCCTGGTTCATGTAAAATTCAATCCCTCCTCCGATAAATTTCCGGAGATCCCACGGTTCGGAATGGCCATGAGGGTTCCTGAAGGATTTGAGCAACTTGAGTATTTCGGGAGGGGCCCCCATGAGAACTACATTGACCGCAACCATGCATCCATGGTGGGGCTCTACAGCAGCACCGTAGATGACCAGTATGTACCCTATATCACCAATGGTGAGAACGGGAACAGGACGGATGTACGGTGGCTGAAGCTGACAAACAGTGAAGGATTAGGGATCCTTGTGAAAGGGGATCCCCTGATTGCTTTCTCAGCACTGCACTATTCCCAGGATGATCTGGACAGGGAGCAGAGGGATGGAGCTCATAGCTCCGATCTTGAGAGATCCGGGGAGGTTTTCCTGAATGTGGATTGGAAGCAAATGGGTGTGGGAGGGGATAATAGCTGGGGTGCCCGGACCCATGCAGCCTACATGTTGAGGCCGCAGCCCATGGAGTATTGTTTCATGATTGCACCGGTGTTCCCGAAAGGAGAAGGTAGGTGAAACAAATACATTTAATATGCGGCTTAAAGGTAAAAATGCTACCTTTGCATGTTCTCGGTTTAAGAATTAGTGCGTCAAATTGCTAGAGCCCTGCTGAGTTTTAGTGTTTCACTGCTCTCTTTTTTGGATTCGTTGAATGACAGTTGTAGAGAAAATATAACTGTGTTAGAGTGTAAACATTTAAAACTGGAATTATGAATATTTATGTAGGAAATTTGGACTTCAAAGTGAATGAGAATGACCTGGAATCGCTGTTTGGACAATATGGCGAGGTCTCTTCTGTGAAAATCATTGCTGACAAATACAGCGGACGCAGCAGGGGTTTTGGTTTTGTAACAATGGATGATCAGGAAGAGGCAAACAAGGCTATCAATGAATTGCACGGGATGTCTTATAAATCAAGGGACCTGGTGGTGAATGAAGCGAGGCCGAAAAGGGATGATTTCAAACAGTAAAAAACCAAAAATCGACAGGGATACATATGGGCAGATCACAGGAAACATTTCATAAGAAGGAGGTTCGCAAGCGAAAGGAAAAGAAGAGGCAGGACAAGGAGAAGAAGAAACTGCAACGCAAGGAGAATTCCAAAACCGGCGGTTTGGATGACATGATTGCCTATGTGGATGAAAATGGAATGATCACTGATACCCCACCGGATCAGAAGAAGAAACGTTCTCCCAAGGCAACTGACATTGAAGTGAGTATTCCTAAGCAGGATCCTGCTGATAAAAGTTCCAGGGAAAAGGCCGGGAAAGTCAGCTTTTTCAACGAGATTAAACGCTACGGATTTATCACCGAATCAGCAACCGGTGAGAGTTTTTTCGTTCATGCCAATGACTTTCAGGACGAAATCAACAAGGGAGACCAGGTATTTTTTGAAAAGGGGAAGGGACAGCGGGGTCCGGCGGCCTATAATGTTCGGCTTCAGGAAAAAGGGTGATCATCTCACCAGCGGAAAAGACTGATAACCTCAGATATATTTCGCAACATGCTTAGACGTGATTTTATGAAAAGTGGGGCTGCCATCGGATTGGTGGCCTCTTTGCCTTTTCCCCTGTTCGGGGAAACTCAGGCAGGGAAAGCCCGCATCGGTTTTATCGGGGTGGGATCAAGGGGCAGGAGCCACCTGCGCAACCTGCTTCAACGGAAGGATGTGGAGATCCCGGCCATCTGCGATATCGATCCCGCAGCTCTGGAGAAATCACGTGAAATGATCAGTAAAAGCGGCTTTACAAAAGCCGTGGAGTATACCGGCAGTGAATATGCCTACAGGGACCTGCTGGCCAGGAGTGACCTGGAGGGGGTGATCATCTCCACACCGTGGCTCTGGCACACCCGGATGTCGGTGGATGCCATGCGGGCCGGTAAGTATGCAGGGGTGGAGGTGTCTGCTGCCAACACCCTGGAGGAGTGTTGGGACCTGGTCAATACCCATGAAGAGACGGGTGTCCCGGTCATGATCCTTGAAAATGTATGCTACCGCAGGGATGTGATGGCGGTTCTGAACATGGTCCGCCAGGGACTGTTCGGTGAGCTGCTGCATGCCCGTTGCGGGTACCAGCATGACCTGAGGGAGGTGAAATTCAACAGTGGGGAGCAGTTATATGGAGGAGGTGTGGAATTCGGGGAAAAGGGATTTTCAGAGGCCAGATGGCGGACAGAGCATTCCCTCCACCGGAACGGCGACCTCTACCCGACGCACGGGGCAGGGCCGGTGGCCACCATGTTCAACATCAACCGGGGCAACCTTTTCAGATCAATTACCTCAAGTGCTACCAGGTCCGACGGTCTGCACAGGTATATTGTAAACCACCCACAGGGAGGAGCGGATCATCCCAATGCAAAGATCAAATGGAAGCTGGGGGATGTGATCACTTCCACCATCAACACCGCCAACGGGGAGACCATCATTGTGACGCATGACTGCAACTCTCCGCGCCCCTATTCACTTGGATTCCGGGTCCAGGGTACAGCGGGACTGACAGAATTCGACCAACACACCCAGCGGATCTATATTGAGCATGTGAGCCCTTCCCACCAGTGGGAAGAGATGGACGCCTACCTTGAAAAGTATGACCATCCCCTCTGGAGGAAATATGGGGAAGAGGGAGAGGGAAGCGGACACGGGGGAATGGATTTCTTCGTGGACCATGCTTTTGTGGAGATCGTAAAACGCAAGCTGGATGCCCCGCTGGATGCCTATGATGCAGCTGCCTGGAGTGCCATTAGCCCCCTGTCGGAACGCTCCATTGAGAACAATGGCGAGCCCCAGGATTTTCCCGACTTTACCCGGGGACAGTGGATGAAGCGTCAACCGGTTTTTGCCCTGTCCGACGATTTCTAGCCAGATTTAATGGGGCAATCCAGGTTCAAAACCACCATACTGGCCATTATCTCCTGCCTGCTCTGGTCCTCTGCCTTTGCCGGGGTAAAGATCGGACTGGAGTATACATCCCCGGTTCAGTTTGCCGGTATTCGTTTCTTCATAGCCGGATTGCTCGTTTTCCCGCTGGCCTACAGGATGAACCGGGATTATTTCAGTGTCATCAAAAAGCACCTGAAGATGATCCTGCTGTTTGCCTTTCTGCAGACCTTCCTGCAGTACATGATGTTCTATACCGGTATCAATATGATCCCCGGGGCAGTGGCTGCCATTGTTATAGGCTCGCAACCTTTTTTTATTTCCCTCGTGGCACATTTTCTCATGCCGGGCGACCGCATGACCGTTCTGAAGACAGGTGTCATCCTGTTCGGGATCCTGGGGGTGGTGCTGGTGAGCCTCGGGAAGGATCCCGGGTCTGTTTCCGGCAACATCGCCATTGCAGGGATCCTGCTGATGGTGGCCATCAATATCCTGTCGGGATTTACCAATGTGCTGGTGGCCAGTGAAAAAGGGATGATTCCCCCACTGGTGATCAGTTCCGCCTCCATGACCATAGGCGGGGTGGCACTTTTCCTGGTTTCCATCCCCCTGGAGGGTATCCGGTTCGAGCCCAAACCTGCTCCCTACTACCTCTCCCTTGCATGGCTCAGCATCCTGTCGGCTGTAGCCATCTCCATTTGGATCACCCTGCTGAAACGTCCCGGTATCAGGGTATCTGACCTGAACCTCTGGAAGTTCCTGATCCCGCTCTTCGGGGCCATCCTGAGCTGGATGCTGCTGCCAGGTGAAAAACCGCAGGTGCTGTCTATTGCCGGAATGGTTATCATTGCCATATCCCTGGTGGTCCTCTCCCTGGTTAATAGGAGAAGGGATGCGATCATTCGGGAAAATGGCTAACTTTATGTGAAGTTTTAGCCATGCGGATTCGGTACCTCATATGTTTTTGGGGGGTCGTTGTATTTACCTTCTCCAGCCTTTGGGCACGGGAATCAGATCCTGTGGCGGTGAAGGGGGTAATCGACCTGCGTAACTACAATTTCAAGTCTGAAGGCCCCCTGGAGCTCACCGGTGAGTATGAATTTTACTGGGACCAGATGCTCAACCCGGCCATTGAGGGTGATTCTGGAGTGTTGGACTACATTCCCGTTCCGGGATCCTGGTACCGCTTAAGGAAGGTGAACCCGGAGGTCACCCGGTATGGATTCGCCACCTACCGGCTTGTGATCCTGCTTCCGGAGGGTGTTGATGATGTTTCGTTCCAGATGGAGGATGTTTTTTCGGCATCGGGATACTTCCTCAATGGAAAGGTGATCGATTTCCTGGGATTTCCCGGGGTCAATAAATACCAGACCCTGACCAAATACAGCCGGCCACTGGTTACAGGATCTGTCACCGGAACCAGGGCCGAACTCCTGGTGAAGGTCTCCAACTTCGACCATATGTTCAGCGGGATCCTGGGGGGGATTACCATAGGATTGCCCGAACAGATGAGACAGCAGCGGGATAAGGAGTTGTTCCACGGTCATTTCCTGATCGGGGCCTTCCTGATCATCGGTATCTATTTCCTTGGATTGTACCTGATACGTTCCGAACATTACAGGCTCTATTTTGCCCTGCTGTGCATCCTGATGGCCCTCCGGGTTTCCATCATCCTGGAACTTCCCGTGATCGAATCCCTGCATATGAACGGCTTAAGTATCACCAGGATCGATTTTCTGAACATCTACTTCTTTGCGCCATTCTTCACATTGATGATCAGGTCCATATTTCCCTTTGAGTTCCCCGGGTGGATTTTCAGGACGGTTATGTGGATCTCTTCCCTGTTCATCATTATTGTGGTGGTTTCTCCCATCAGCCTCTTTTCCTATCACGTTGCCATGGTTTTTTATTTTCTTCCTGCTGATCAGCCTTGTTTTTCTCTATGTGGTTCTTATGGCCTGGAACAGGGGCAGGAGCCATGCACCTGCGTTCACCATCGGTTTGCTGATCCTCTTCGTGGGTACGCTGAATGATATGCTCAATGAGATCGATGTCATCGAAACGGCCTATATCGTGCATTATACCATGTTCATCTACCTGCTGGTATATGCCTATATATTTGCCGACAAATCAAATGAACTGCAGCGGAAAGCAGAGAAGCTGGCCCATGAAGTGAGCATGGTGCGTAACCACCTGGAGGACCTGGTGGAGGAGCGGACCACAGAACTGCAGTCAGTTTCAAAACAGCTGGAACAGCAGAAGGCGAAACTGGAAACTACCAACAGGGACCTGCTGGAGTCCATGAATGCCCGCAACAGGTTGTTTTCCATTATCGGGCATGATATAAGGGCTCCCATAGGCTATACAAGGCAGGCACTTGAGATGATGGTTGAAAACCCGGACATGTCCGATGAGGAGAGGAATGAACTGCTGAGGATGATGGCCAGCTCTGCGGAGATGACCTATAACCTGCTGGACAACCTGCTGGTATGGGGGCGATCCCAGACAGGAAAGCTGAAAGCCAATCCGGTCAGGTTCCAGCTGAAAGCCGTGGTGGATGAAAGCCTGGAACTGGTGAACATCGGGATCCGCGGAGAAGGGCCTGAAGGTGGAGGTGTTCGTCAGCGAGGACCACTATGTGGAAGCCGACAGGGACCAGCTCTACGTGGTGATCCGCAACCTGCTCAGCAATGCCATGAAGTTTACGCCCGAAAAAGGCAGCATCTATATCTCCTCCAGGAAGCAGAAAGGGGAGGTGGTCATTTCGGTCCGCGACACGGGTATCGGGATCCCCGAGGCCATGAAGTCGAAACTGCTGGATACACGTTCACATGTCTCCACCGACGGGACAAAAGGGGAAAAGGGATCAGGCCTGGGCCTGAAGATATGCCACGAGATTGTACAGTCCAATCATGGCTGGATGAAAATCGAGAGCATCTCAGGTGAAGGTTCCACCATTGTCATTGGTGTCAGGGCAGCCCGCAAACCATCCTAGAAGAGTAATCATATAAACCAGATCCCGCATGAAGGTACTTACCATCAAATCTGCTGACATCCTGGACGGGGAAAAGCAAACCGAAGTGCACCATGCTTTTGGCATGGAGCATCACACCGATTATGTATTCAAGCCCAGGGGAGACCAGCAGTATTCTGCAACCATTGTCCTTGAGGAATCAGGGGCTGTGATCGGGAGCATCATTGCTGCAAGCAACTCCTTTCCCGGCCTGGCATTTGTCATTGATGACCTGGATATGGAGGCCAACAGCATCGAACGGTTCCATGTGAAGGAGGGTTATGTGAAGGAGCAGCTCCGCTCGGGGTGGAAATGGGAATAATCCTATTGCTTGGATTTGATCTTTACACTGGCAGGCCTGAGTCCCTCGGCACTGGCGCTGATGATCAGGTCGCCGGGTTCACTCCCCGCCTGAAGGATCAGCAGCTGTTTCCCTTTACGTACCTCACGGGAGTGAGCCCCGGGGAGGGTATGATCCCCCAGGTCACCGTTGTCGATGACCCTGATCCTTCCGGGACCGTCCAGCTTGTAATTTACCAGGTGGTTGCTGTGGGGATTCAGGATCCCCGCACTGTCAACCACACGGGTTGTGATGTGGACCAGGTCGCGGCTGTTGGGCCTGATCTGTTTGCGGTCGGGATGCATGGCCAGGGCAAAGGGCTCATGGGCTGTAGTCAGGGTGTCGGATACCCGTTGCAGGTCCCCCTGTCCGTTCTTGAAGTAGGCATGTGCTACCAATTGTCCGGGTTCATACGGAACCGGGGCCCTGATCACACCATCGGCAAAGCTGCTGCGGCTAAGGGTGGTGACCAGCTGGTCGTTCAGGTGCAGCTCGATTTTTTCACAGTTGGTAAATACAACCACCTCTTTGGGCCCGGGAACTGCATCGAAGGTCCAGTGGTCCACCAGGGGGGCACCCACCCAGCTGGTCTGCCAGCTGGTGAGCCTGTTCAGGGAATCTGCCAGCAGGGAATCCTTGACGGTCAGTTTAACCATGGGTTCCTCCATGTACCGTGACCCGATATACCAGGCATGGGGCTTGATGAAACCGTTGGTGAGCATCAGGCCGTTCCTCAGCCCGCGATCGGGCCATCCGGCCGATTCGCCCAGGTAATCGATCCCTGCCCAGATAAACTGGCCTGCCACGAACTCTTCCATATCGTTCCAGGAGTTGTCGGCAAAATCGATCACCTGGTAATCCTCCTTTTTGCTGGTTCCGTAAGCTTTGGTCTCAGTGGCGATGAATACCAGCTCGGGATACTGTTCATGCCAGGTCCTGAAAGAGTCGGTCCGGTAGTTGTATGATACCACCGGTGATACGTGCATCATCCTGGACGGGATCTCATGTCCCCGGTCTGCATTTCCCGGATGCAGGGCACAGGTCACCTCCCGTGTGGGATCGATGGATTGGACCAGTTGCATCAGGTCGCGGTAGATCTTAACCCCCTGGTCCGGATTGTCGAGTTGTTCCATGGTTTCGTTACCAACGCTCCACAGCACAACAGACGGGTGGTTCCTGTCCCTCCGGATGAAATTGGCCAGGTCGCTCTCCCAGTTCTCTTCCATATTGTAAACAGCTCCTGTTTCGTTCCAGACCATTTTCCATTTGTCGTACATTTCATCGATCACCAGGAAACCCATCCGGTCACAGAGGTCAAGCACCTCGGGAGCGTGGGGATTATGGGCCAGTCGCAGGGCATTCACTCCCAGGGATTTCAACCCGGAGAGCCTCCTTTTCCAGCTGTCCAGCGGTACTGCCGAGCCCAGTTCCCCGCCGTCGTGGTGCAGGCAGACGCCCTTCATCATCAGTTTCTCCCCGTTGAGGATAAATCCATGGTCAGGATCGAACGCCACAGACCGGAACCCGTGGATGGTCCTGGTGTGGTCAATCCTCCGGCTGCGGTCCATCAGGTAACAGTTTACAGCATACAGTTCAGGGGAATCAGGTGACCATAACAGGGGATCTTCGATATGGAATAGTTGCTCAGCTTCCTCCTTTTCTCCTGGTTCAAGGAACCGGATGTTTTTGCCTTCCGCCACCAGGTGTCCACCGGGATCCACAACATCGTACCGTATCTCGAACCGTTCCGGCTTTTTCCCGTTATTCTGAAGTTCCACTTTCACCGAAAGGTCTGCATTTCCGGCGCTGTCGATGACCGATGATACAGCAGTGCCCCAGAGGGGGATATGCAGTGAGCTGGTGGCAATGAGCCTCACGTGCCTGAATATCCCTGCCCCGGAATACCACCGGTCCACCGGGAGCTTGCTGCAATCGGTCCTGACGGCGATCACGTTCAGGGTATCGCTCCTCACCAGCGAAGAGACATCATGGCTGAAGCTGGCATAGCCGTAGTCATGTTTTCCCAGGTGGGTCCCGTTGAACCATACATCAGCATTTTTATAGATCCCCTCGAAAAGGAGGTAGAACTGATCCTTTTCCTGGTGCTCCCTCAGGTCCATGACTTTCCTGTACCAGCCTGTGCCCCCCGGGTAATAGCCGCCGGCATTACCCGATGGATTGGATTCATCCACCGGCAGGGAGATCATCCAGTCATGCGGAAGGGAAACATATAACCATCCTGAATCGTCAAAACCCGGGACCTCGGCCCCTGCGGGATCTCCCTGGGTGAAACGCCAGTTCAGATCAATGACAGTGTCAACACGGGGCTGGACATCCCTGGTCCGGTAGACAAACCAGGTGGCCACTATCAGCGTAACACTGAGTATGATCCAGTGAACTGTTTTCATCAGGTTTCGGGAGTTGTAAGAAGGTGTTCGAACCTGTCAATGAATTTATGGATGGTATCAAAATGCGCTGCTTTTAACCGGCGGTTCACAGCAGGTTGGGAAATACCCAGCAGATGGCTGATCTCCATCTGGTTCTTTCCCGTCAGGTTCAGGAACATGGCTTCGGCCTGTTCGTCGGACCAGTCATGGATCAATATATCCATGAATCTGCAGGTGAGCTCAAACTCGGCATTCATCTCCTTATCCGGTGTATAAACCATTAATCGCTGGTTCCGTTTCATTTTCCCGTTCCCGTCTGTGGCAGCCCTGAATGCAGTCCCGTCGGATTCCCTCAGGTGGTCCTGGGCAAACTCAACCGGGCCGATCCCTTCACAAACTTTCAAATCCAGTCTTTCCCCCAGTTCCTTGTATGACAGGAACCTGAATGCACTGAACAGCATGATCAAAGAGCGCATGGAATGAACGGGCGATTCGGAAAGTCCGAGGAATTCATCCATCCTGATGATCTCGTATTTCAGTTTGGCCGGTTCGGGAACCATGCGGTTTACAGCCTGGAATGATGCCCTGATCAGGTCCGGGATCTTACTGAACTGTTCATCAGATACCCTGGCACCAGGGGCAAGTTCCCCTGCGATAACTGCGTAATGTGCCTTATCTGTCATTCCTGGATAAATAAATTTATAACGGGTATTCCGGGTATTATTATGAAAAAAAGTTAGATGCCAAATTTATAATAATAAAAGCTTATTATCCAAGTTTTTGTTAAGAAATTAACATAATGATCACTTATTCTCATTTCATGCTCTTTTTCCAATAGCCTCAATTACAGGTATATATTACCGGGTAAAGAGGCGTACTTAGATTCATTCTGAATAATCCAGGCAATTCAGCAGGCAGTCTTCATAAAGGGCTATTAATGTTATTTTTGACGGGTACCAAGTGGAAAATTATTTATTGGAGAGACTATGAAACGATTGATTTGTATTGTCCTGGTAATCAGCATGGGAGCAGGTATCATTGCCCAGGAACCCACCCGTTGGCGGGGACCCTCCGGGGATGGTAAATACCAGGAAACAGGATTACTGAAGCAGTGGCCGGCCGATGGTCCGGACATCATATGGAGTTACGGACAGCTTGGACAGGGCCACTCTTCGGCAGTGGCAGACCAGGGTTATATCTATACTTCAGGAATGATCGAGGGTACCGGGTATCTGTTTAAATTCGATATACAGGGTAACCTCATGTATAAAAAGCCCTACGGTCCCGAATACACCGAAAGCTGGTATGGTACCCGTGGCTCACCGGTCATTGTGGGAACCAGGATCTACCTGGAAAGCGGGCATGGCAAACTGGTTTGCCTCAGCAACAGTACCGGGGAGATCATCTGGAGCAAGGAACTCTTCAGGGATTTTGACGGGAAGAACATCAGCTGGGGGGTTAATGAGACACCGGTGGTGGACGGGGATTTGATCTATGCCACCCCGGGAGGGAAGAACCATAACGTGGTGGCCCTCAACCGGCATACCGGGGAGCTGGTATGGGCCAGCCGGGGCCTGGGAGAGCTGTCAGCCTATTGTACGCCACTGTTGTTTGAACACAATGGGAGAAAGATCCTGGCCACCCATACTGCGTCCCACCTGATCGCCGTGGATGCCCTGACGGGGAAATTGCTCTGGTCCCAGAGGCAGCCCAACCAGTGGTCGGTCCATGCCAATACACCCGTTTACCATAACGGGTCGCTTTTCTATTTCAGCGGGTACGGACAGGGTAGCGGATTGCTGAAGCTGAGCAGTGATGGCAGTTCGGTAAAAGTAGCCTGGACCAATACCGGAGCTGGACAGCCGTATGGGAGGGGCGGTGTTGGTGGACGGGTACCTCTATTCATCGGGTGATAACCACAGGGAATGGCGGTGTGTGGAATGGGAAACCGGCAGGGAGCAGTATGCCTCATCTCTGGTGGGGAAGGGTGCTGTAATCTATGCAGATGGCATGCTCTACTGTTACAGCGACCGGGGTGAACTGGCCCTGGTGGAAGCCACACCTTCAGGATTTAACCTGGTAAGCAAGACCAGGGTAACGATGGGTTCAGAACAGCACTGGGCGCACCCCATGATCCATGACGGAATGCTCTACGTGAGGCATGGCAGTGCGCTTATAGTTTATAAAGTTGAAAGTTTGTAAAGTTTGTAAAGTTTATAAAGTTAGTTTGTAAAGTTTATAAAGTTGAAAGTTTGTAAAGTTATGATAGTTAGGGGGATATATTTCTTGTTTGTGGTTTTATGTGCCCTGCAAACGGGTTGGTCTCAGGATGCACAGTGGCGGGGACCTGGCCGCAACGGGATCTTTCCCGATACCCTGTTGCTGAAGGAGTGGCCTGAAGAGGGACCTGAAGTGCTTTTTGTCACTGAAGGGATCGGAAGGGGGTACTCATCGGCTGTGGCCACAGGGGAGATGATCTATGTGACGGGGACCGTCGATTCGACGGAGTACCTGACAGCCATGGACCTGGAGGGAAATATCCTGTGGAAGCGCCCTTATGGAAAATCATGGGAACAATCTTTTCCCGATGCCCGGTGTACGCCTGCTGTGAAGGATGGACGGGTGTTTGTGCTGACAGGCCTGGACAACCTGGTCTGCTTCGAGGCGGAGACCGGGGATGAGATCTGGAGTGTGGATCTTCATGCGCAATACCACAGTCAGTGGGACATGTTCGGGGTTTCCGAATCACCCCTGCTGGTGGATGGAAAGGTGATTCTTTCCCCGGGAGGGGACAGCACCATGGTGATCGCCCTGGATGAAGGGACAGGGGAGCTGGTCTGGCAGTCGGAGTCGCTGAATGCAAGGCGTTCCAATATGTCACCTGTGCTGATCCGGCACTGCGGCAGGGAATATATCATTACTTCCACGCAAACCCATGTGATCACGGTGGATCCGGACAACGGGGAGCTCCTGTGGAAATACCATTATAACATCCTGAATGAAAACCAGGAGAACACCACCATCCTGGCCAATTCCCCTACCTACCAGGACAGCTGCCTGTGGATCACCGGTGGCTGGGACGTGGAATCGGTGATGCTGGAGATCGCCCCGGACGGCAGGTCGGTCACAGAAAAATTCACTGACCGCACTTTTGATAACCAGAACCATGGCGTGGTGCTGCTGGATGGTTACCTCTATGGTTCCAATTTTACAGGAAGGAACGCCGGTAAATGGGTCTGTATGAACTGGTCTACGGGCGAGATCGTGTGGATTGCAGATTTTCACAACAAAGGTCCCATCATCTCGGCAGAAGGGATGCTCTATTGCTATGAAGAGAAACGGGGCAATATGGCCCTGGTTAAAGCAGATCCGGATGCATTTCAACTGGTGAGTTCCTTCAGGGTGAAGGAGGGAAAAGGGCCCCACTGGGCCAGGCCTGCCATTTATCACCGGATGCTGCTTGTCAGGCACGGGGATGTACTGGCGGCATATGACCTGACAGAAAAGAAGGAGGAATAAAGATGAGAAGAAGAAATACGTTGTTCAAACATTGTGCGCTGTTGATGTTGTGTTTCTCCTGTGCGGCCATCACCATGGCACAGGATGCACAGTGGCGGGGCCCTCACCGGGATGGGAAATACCAGGATACCGGGCTGCTGAAAAGCTGGCCCGGTGGCGGACCTGAACTGATCCTGAAGAAAGAGGATCTGGGCAAGGGCAATTCCACCCCGGTGCTTTACCAGGGAGATGTCTATATCAGCGGAAAGAGGGACAACATGGATGTGGTTACCAGGCTCGGGCTCGATGGGGAGATCATCTGGGAGACTCCATTCGGGAAGGTGTGGGATCAATCATTCCCGGAAACCAGGAGTACACCGGTCATCGAAGATGACAGGCTCTATATCATGGGTGGCATGGGGAGTGTTGTGTGCATTGAAACAGGATCAGGGGAGATCCTGTGGGCCGTCAATACCCACGAGGAGTATGAAGGGGAATTTCACCGGTGGGGCATGGCCGAGTCGCTGCTGCTGACCGATCGTGCTGTGATCTCATCCCCGGTGGGGGACCGGACTGCGGTGGTGGCACTGGATAAGGCTGATGGTTCCCTGGTGTGGGAATCAGCATCCCTGGGGGGGGTAAGGTCCTATGCTTCGCCCCTTCTCATTGAGCACGATGGCCGCTCCATGATCCTGGTCACCTCGAGCAAGAACCTGATCGCGGTGGATCCGGGAGACGGGACCATCCTCTGGAGTTTTGACATTGTCACCGGTCATTCAGGGGAAAGGAGCGGGCGCAACAACACCAACACCCCCCTGTTCCATAATGGGCAGGTATTTACCACCAGCGGGTATGATGTGGAGGGCATTATGATCACCCTGTCGCCAGACGGGGGTGCCCCGGAGCTGAAGTGGAGCGATGCCACCCTCGACATCCATCACGGGGGGATGGTGCTGGTGGACGGGTATATCTACGGATCCAACTGGCTCAATAACGGGAACGGGAACTGGGTCTGCCAGGAGTGGGAGACCGGCAGGGTCATGTACGAGGAGAAATGGCACAACAAGGGATCGGTCATCTATGCTGACGGACTTCTGTACATTTACGAAGAGAAACAGGGGAACGTGGCACTGGTGGAACCTACGCCGGAGGAGTTCCGGGTGATCAGCACGTTCAGGATTGACGGCGGATCAGGTCCCCACTGGGCCCATATGTCCATATACGATAAGAAATTGTTCATCAGGCACGGAGAGGTGCTGTTTGTGTATGATATTGCAGACCGGGATTGAGATTGAATAGCATAAATACCGCAACCATTCTGCTGGTCCTTGCCGGGCTGGTCTCCATTGCCTGGTGGCTTGCAAAGGACCCGGTGGATGAATTTGTGACCACCCAGCCGGGACTGGACAACCGGGGTGCCGGGGCCGTGGTGGCGGATATCAGCATCGGGGACTATTTCGAGGCCATGGGTACCCTGGAGAGCAATCTGGAGGAGACCTGGCCGCGCTTCCGCGGTGAGTACTTCGATAATATCAGCAGGTCCACCGTCCCGCTGATCGACCGGTTCCCTGAAGGGGGTCCCCGCGTGGTCTGGAAAACAGGCCTGGGAGAGGGTCATGCCGGGGCTGCCATCTATAAAGGCGCTGTCTATGTCCTGGATTACGACGAGGAGGAGCGGGCCGACCTGCTGCGTTGTTTCTCCCTGGAAACCGGAGAGGAGTTGTGGAAGAGGGGATACCGTATCAACCTGAAACGGAACCACGGCATGTCCCGGACCGTTCCGGCTGTTACGGAAGAGCACATCCTGACCATTGGTCCAAGGAGCCATGTGATGTGTCTCCGCAGGCAGGACGGGGACTTTCTCTGGGGACTGAATGTGGAGAAGGAATATGGCACAGAGATACCGCTTTGGTATACAGGCCAGTGCCCGCTGATCGATGACGGTAAAGCTGTCATCGCAGTTGGAGGGACCTCCCTCCTGGTGGCCCTGGACATGGAAAGCGGACAGGTGCTCTGGGAGACCCCCAATCCCGGTGGATGGCAGATGTCCCATTCATCCATCATGCCATGGGAATACAGGGGTGTTAAAATGTATGTGTACAGTGCCTACGGGGGTGTCTGCGGAATTGCAGCCGGGGGCCCGGAGGCCGGGAAGATCCTCTGGGAGACCACCGCATGGAACCACCAGGTGGTGGCTCCCTCACCTGTATGCATGTCCGACGGGAAGGTTTACCTGACCGCCGGCTATGGAGCAGGTGCCATGGTGTTGCAGCTGAAGGGGGAGGGACCGACATTCGGGGTGGAGGTGGTCCGGGAGTACCTGCCCAAGGAGGGGCTTGCATCTGAACAGCAGACCCCGGTGGGATTTGAGGGGCATTACCTGGGAATTCTCCCCAAAGATGCGGGTCCGCTGAGGAACCAGCTGGTCTGCGTACACCCGGAAGATTTTACAAAGGTGATCTGGTCCAGCGGACAGGACAAGCGGTTCGGACTGGGGCCCTATATGATCGCCGACAACAAACTCTTTATCGTGAGTGACGACGGAACACTGACCATTGTGAGGCCAAGTATCCGTGAGTATCTGGAACTGGACTCCTACCGGGTGATGGAGGGGCATGATGCCTGGGGACCGCTGGCCATTGCCGACGGGTACCTGGTGATGAGGGATTCCAAATCCATGGTATGCCTGGATATGGCATCTAACAGAAATTGACCGGAACTGTAAGAAAACTTGTAAGCCGATCCGCATGAAGAAAAGAAGCCTGACCATCGTGATCCTTGTGATCATTGCTGTGATCCTTGCAGTGATCGTGGTCGATTTCATCAATAGCCGGCCCGACCGCAGGGGTGAGAATCCTTATGCACTGGAAGTGGACCGGTACAAGGAGGTGGACCCGGAACTGGTCTCCCATGAGGAAACCCGCAACTTTTCGCTGGGATCGATGACTGCAGCGGCCATCCAATTCCATGAAGGCAGGCTGTTTATCACAGGGGACTCCTCACTGGTGGTGATCCTCCCGGATGGTACCCATGAGGCACAGTTTGGTATCCTCCCGCATCCGGTCTCCATGTTTGTGCAGGAGCAATCCATATTCATCGGGTATCACAGCCATGTGGTAAAATACAATCATGAGGGTACCCTGCTGCAGCAGTGGGATGACCTGGGGGAACGTGCGGTCATCACCAACCTGGCAGGCAGTAGCGACCGGCTCTACGCGGCTGATGCAGGGAACCGAAGGGTGGTTATCTACAGTGTGGACGGAGAACCGGTTGGCGAATTTGAAGGAAAGGCCGAGACAGAAGCGGGACATGGTTTTATTGTTCCAAGTGCCAACCTGGACCTGGTGGTGAACAGCTTCGGGGAGCTGTGGGTGGTCAACCCGGGGAAACACGCCCTGGAAAATTACAGCGATGACGGACGAATGAGGGGATACTGGGAGAGCCAATCGTTCGAGATTGAAGGATTCCTGGGATGCTGCAATCCTGCCAGGATCACCACCATGGAGGACGGATCGTTCGTTACCAGTGAGAAGGGTATGGTCAGGATCAAGATCTATGACCAGTCAGGCCGTCTGAAAAGTGTGGTGGCAATCCCCTCACAATTCAAGGAGGAGGGCAAGGCCCCCGATGTATGCGTGGATGACAAAGGGGTGGTGTATGCACTGGACTACGACCGCAATGTAATCAGGGTATTTGAACCCAAAGACAATGGATAGAAGAACATTTTTATACAGGGGTGTCCGTGGCGGACTACTGGCCATACTGGCCATGGTCGCCGGAATGCTGGTCTCCCGCAGGCAGGTGGCCCTGCACCGTGAGTGCGGCCTGGATTATCAGTGCGGACACTGTTCGAAGCTGAACCGGTGCCGCCTGCCGGAGGCTCAAAAGGCAAGGGGAATTGAAGAAACAAAGGTTGAGGATAAGGCATTCGAAGATGAAAAAGGATAAGGCATACGCCAGGCGCGAGTTCATCAACACCGGGGTGAGGGCCACCCTGGGACTGGCAGTTGTGGGTACCGGGGCCCTGGTCCTGGCAAAGTCAAAGTCCGGGAAAGAGATGGTCTGGCAGATCGACCCCTTCAAGTGTACCCAGTGCGGACGCTGTGCAACCGAATGTGTCATGGATGAATCGGCTGTGAAGTGTGTGCATGCTTTTGACCTTTGCGGGTACTGTGACCTCTGCGGCGGCTATTTCAAGCCGGGGGCCAAGCTGCAGACCGGTGCCGAGAACCATCTCTGTCCCACAGCGGCCATCCAGCGGAAATTTATCGAGGAGCCCTACTTTGAATACGTCATTGACGAAGCGCTCTGCATAGGCTGCGGGAAATGTGTGAAAGGGTGTTCCGCCTTCGGGAACGGATCACTGCACCTGCAGATCCGGCATGACAGGTGCCTCAACTGCAACCAGTGTTCCATTGCCAGGGTCTGTCCATCGGATGCCATCAGCAGGGTTCCGGCCAGTGAACCCTATATGATCAAGGGGAACTTTACAAATGAGGAGGAGGAATAGATGAGATACCGGACCCCAGCCCGCATACTCCTGTTCATCCTGCTTCTGCTCCTTGCAGGAAGCCAGCTGCACTCCCAGCAACGGTTCCCGAAACCTGAATTCGGGACCGGCTATGTGCAGCCCGATCCGGCCACACCGGAGCCCCGTGCCGTTGCACTGGAGTACTTTGATGTCTTTGTGCTCCTTGCCGTGCTTTCCCTGGCCTCATGGCTCGCCGTCAGGAAACGCTCCAGGAGGGGTTTGCTCTGGCTGTCGCTCTTCTCCCTGATCTACTTCGGGTTTTACCGTGACGGCTGCATCTGTTCCATCGGGGCCATCCAGAATGTGGCCCTCTCTATCTTTGATCCCGCATATTCCATTTCACTGGCAGCCCTGCTCTTCTTCCTGTTGCCGCTCCTGTTCGCCCTGTTTTTCGGGCGTACCTTCTGTGCGGCTGCATGCCCCCTGGGGGCCATCCAGGACCTGCTGGTGATCCATCCTGTTTCCATCCCCAGCTGGATCAGGAAAACACTAGGATTTATCCCGGTCATCTACCTGGGACTCGCCGTTTTGCTGGCAGCTACGGGAAGCGATTTCATCATTTGCCGGTATGATCCTTTCGTGGGGATTTTCCGGATGGATGGTCCGTTCCTGATGATCTTCCTGGGCATTACCTTCCTGTTGCTGGGGATGTTCTATGCCAGGCCCTACTGCAGGGTATTCTGCCCGTACGGGGTATTGCTGGGCTGGATGTCAAGATTCTCAAAATGGCACCTGAGCATCACCCCGTCCGAATGCATTAAATGCAAACTCTGCAAGGATTCCTGTCCCTTCGATGCCATCGAGGTCCCGGTGGAACAGGAATACCGGACCCCCGAAGTGTCCAGAAGGAACCTGAGAAGGTTCATCCTCTACATCGGGCTTATTCCTATCCTGACGGTTCTGGGCGGATGGATCGGATCCAGGTCCCATGTTTACCTGAGCAGGGTACATCCGGATGTCTACCTGGCGGAACTGATGATCAGCCACCCGGAACTGAAGGAGGATGAGGAGAACCTGGATATCCAGGCATTCCTGGAATCGGGTGATACCTTTGAACAGCTGGTGGAAGAGGCCTCCCTGATCAGGAGCAGGTTTAAGAAGGGGGGATGGTTCCTGGGTGGGTTCATCGGGCTGGCCCTGGGGATCACACTCATGAACCAGGTGGTGTTCAGAAGGAAAGAGGCGTATGAACCCCATCAGGGGGATTGTTTCTCATGCGGCAGGTGTATGGATTTTTGTCCTGTGGACAAAAGCAAGTTATAAAGTTTATAAAGTTTATAAAGTTTATAAAGTTTGTAAAGTTTGTAAAGTTTGAAAACCGAAGGAACTGAGGCCTAAGCCGAAGAAAGTTTGTAAAGTTATAAAGAAAGGGATATGGATCGGGAGAATAAAATAAAACTGTCATACAGGGCGATGCTGGTATCGGGGATCTTCTGCGGGGTGGTAGCCCTTTTGCTGATCCTGAACTTCTGGCACATGAAACAACATGAGCCCCTGGAGAGCAAGACCATCGAAGCACTGGTGGAACGCCTGAAAGCCGAACCCAACAACGAGGAGCTCAAGGAGGAGATCAGGAGCTTTGACCTGCTTGCCCGGAAGGCCTATTTCACCAGCCGCTGGCAGGTGAAGACCGGAACCTGGCTCTTGCTGGCCGGCGGCATTGTGCTGGCTGTCTCCCTGAAGTTGTATACCGACCTGAGAGCCCATATCGAAAAGCCTGAAGAGGTCACCGAGGTGCTGCTGAAGGCAAGGGCCAATGCCCAGTACTGGCTCTTTATGGCCGGGGGACTGGTCCTGGGGCTGGCACTGGTTGCAGCCTGGTTCTCCAACGACTACCTGAAGGAGTTCAGCCAGATGGAGGTTACCGTTGAGGTACCTGAAGCCGGAAACGGGGTAGAGGTGATCCAGGTGATCGAGGCGGAGCCCGCGGGCCAGGGGACTGAAGGAGGAGGCAACGGGGATTCAACCAGCACAGCAGGGGTTTCCGCTGATGATCCGGGCGCCGATCTATCGGCAGGTGCTGAACAGGGTGGTGAAGAGGAGAAGTCAGCTGTTCTCCCGGCAACAAAGGGCTTTAACCGAGAGGACTTCAAAAAGAACCATGCCACCTTCAGGGGGTATATGGGACAGGGAGTATCCTATCATAAAAATATACCTGAGCAGTGGAATGGCCCCTCCGGCCAGAACATCAGGTGGAAAGTAACCCTCTCCAAACCGGGCTACAATTCCCCGGTAATCTGGGACGATAAACTGTTTGTCTCGGGAGGGGATGCAAGTGCAAGGATCGTGGCCTGTTACAACCGCAATACGGGTCAGCTGATCTGGGAAAAAGAGGTGCGGGATATTCCCGGTTCCCCGGCTGAAATGCCAAAGGTTACCGATGATACCGGACTTGCTGCACCTACCATGGCAGTGGATGGGAAACGGGTATATGCCATATTCGCCAACGGGGATGTGGTTGCCTTTGACCTGAACGGGAAGAAGGTATGGGGAAGGAACCTGGGGGTTCCCAGCAACCATTACGGGCACTCCTCATCGTTGATGGTATGGGGGAACAAGCTGGTGGTACAGTATGATTCCCACAGCGGCGGCCGCATGCTGGCACTGGATACGGCAAACGGTGACACCATCTGGGATGTTGTCCGGCCTGTCCAGATCTCATGGTCCTCCCCGGCACTGATCGAGGTGGACGGGAAGATACAGGTGGTGACCAGCGCCGATCCCTATGTATCCGGGCATGACCTGGAGACGGGGGCTGAATTGTGGAAGGTGGAGGCCATGATGGGAGAGGTGGGTCCTTCGGTTGCTTATGACGGGGGACTGGTCTATGCCTCCCAGGAGTATGCCAGGACGGTGGCCATCAAACCGGGATCCACAGGTGAATTTGTATGGGAAGATGACGAATACCTCTCCGAAGTGGCCAGTCCTGTGGCGCATGACGGCCTGTTCTACCTGGCCACCAGTTACGGGGTACTGGTCTGCTACGACGGCAAGACCGGGGAAAAGCAGTGGGAGAAGGAGTTCGACAATGAACTCTGGTCCTCACCCATGATCGCAGATGGAAAGTTGTATATGTGGGACAAGGAAGGGATCATGCACATCCTGAAGGCAGACCGGACCGGTGCCGTCATCGCGGAACCTGAGTTGGGCGAACATGGATTTGCACTTCCCGTATTCGCAGACGGGAGGATCTATTTGCGGGGGGGAACCAGGAGCCTGTATTGTATTGGGGAATAGGTCGCTTCGCGACGGTTATTGGAAAATAGATATTGGGTATTGGATAATGGGTATTGGATAATGGGTATTGGTTAATGGTGATTACAGGTGGAGGTAGAGATACATGACATAGACGGGATCGTGGAGGAGCTGGGAACGCAGCAGCGTGCTGTGATCCCCATCCTGCAGGCCATCCAGGAAAGGTACAACTACCTGCCCGAGGAGGCCCTCAGGAGGGTGTGCGAGATCTCGGAGATCACCCCCGGTCAGATCGTGGGGGTGGCCAGTTTTTATTCCCAGTTTCGTTTCAGCCCTGCAGGTCAGCACATGATTAAGGTGTGTGTGGGGACCGCCTGCCACGTGAAGGGAGCTGAGCAGGTTTTCGATGCCATGAAACGTGAGCTTGATCTCGGGGAATCGGAGGATACCACAGGTTCGGGTAAGTATACCATTGAGAGGGTCAACTGCCTGGGGTGCTGTACCCTGGCGCCGGTAGTGCAGATCGACCAGGTGACCTACGGGCATGTGAGTACATCGAAAGTGGCATCCATCCTGGAGGATTTTGAGAGCCAGAAGGGGGAGCCGGGCAAAAGGCGCTATAAATATGCGGATGGTACCGAGGTGAAGGGAGAGATAAGGATCGGGCTGGGATCGTGCTGCGTGGCCAGCGGTTCTGATGAGATCAGGGATGCGGTGAGGGAAACCATCGACAGGAAAGGCCTGAACGTGAAGCTGAAGCATGTGGGGTGTGTGGGGATGTGCCACCAGGTTCCCCTGGTGGAGATCGTTCCGACGGACGGGGAGGCGATCCTCTACTCGAAGGTACAGGCGGCCGATGTGGAACAGATCGTAGAGCAGCACTTCAAGCCCGGTGGTTTTTTTAAACGGGTCTCCGGCAAACTGCTGCAGGCTGCCGATACCATCAGGGATGACAGCCGGTGGAAAGGGGTGGACCGCTACCACCTGGATATAAGGGAGAAGCATGTCTCCTCCTTCCTCGGGAAGCAGGTCCCCATGGCCACCGAATTCAGGGGGGTCATCAACCCGGTGGACCTGGAGGAGTACAGGGAGCGGCAGGGCTTTCGGGGCCTTGAACGGATCCTGACTGAGATGACACCCGCACAGGTGGTGGAGGAGATCGTGGAGAGCGGGATGCGCGGACGGGGTGGTGCAGGTTTTCCCACCGGCATGAAATGGCAGCTGGTGGCAGGTGAAAAGAGCAATCAGAAATACATCATATGCAACGGGGATGAGGGGGATCCGGGTGCCTTTATGGACCGGATGTTGCTTGAGTCTTATCCCTACCGCATCATCGAGGGGATGATCGCGGCTGCTTACGCGGTGGGAGCCGGGGAGGGGATCCTCTATATCCGGGCCGAATATCCTTTGGCTGTGAACCGTGTCCGGCAGGCCCTTGAGGTATGCAGGGAGCAGGGGATCCTGGGCAGCGACATCCTGGGATCGGGTTTTGATTTCGACCTCTCCATCTACCAGGGTGCCGGCGCCTTTGTCTGCGGGGAGGAGACCGCCCTGATGGAATCCATCGAGGGAAAACGGGGATTCCCCAGGGTCCGTCCGCCATTCCCGGCAGTGAAGGGATTGTGGGGCAAACCCACCCTGGTGAACAACACGGAGACCTTTGCACAGATCGCCTATATCCTGAAAAACGGGGCATCAGCATTTAACCGTATCGGTACGGAGACCTCACGGGGGACCAAGGTGTTTGCACTGGCGGGCAAGGTGGCCCGCGGGGGACTCATCGAGGTACCCATGGGAATGACCGTCCGGGAGGTGGTGGAAGAGATCGGTGGCGGGGTGGCCGATGGCCGCAGCTTTAAGGCAGTACAGATCGGTGGACCCTCAGGGGGCTGTGTACCCCACTGGAAAGCAGATACACCCATTGATTTTGAATCCCTGAAGGAGGTGGGGGCCATGATGGGCTCCGGTGGACTGGTGGTACTGGATGATCGTGATTGTATGGTGGATATTGCCAGGTACTTTCTAACATTCACCCAGAATGAGGCCTGCGGGAAATGCAGTTTCGGCCGCATCGGGACCAAGCGGATGCTGGAAATCCTGGAAAAAATCACCTCGGGCCGGGGGACGGAAAAGGACCTTGAGAATCTTGAGCAGCTTGGCCACTGGACCAGCAAGGGCAGCCTGTGTGCCCTTTGCGGTACGGCACCCAATCCCATCCTGTCAACCCTGGAGTACTTCAGGGATGAATATGAGGCCCATATCAGGGGTGAGTGCCCGGCCGGAAAGTGCAAGGAACTGATCAGGTACGAGATCACGGACGATTGTATCGGGTGCACACTCTGTGCCCAGGACTGTCCGGTGGATGCCATTGCCTTCAGGCCCCATGAAAAGCACGAGGTGAACAACGAATTGTGTATCAAATGCGATGGCTGCAGGCAGGTGTGTCCTGAAAATGCAGTGATCACGATATAGAAAATAGAACTGAAGCTCACGAGGCGAAAGCCGCATAAAGGGGAGATAGGAGATAGGAGATAGGAGACAACATGGTTACGCTGAAGATCGATAACAGGGAGGTGAAGGCGGAAAAAGGTTCCGTGCTCATTGATGTGATCCGGGAGACGGGTACGGAGGTCCCCTCCATGTGTTACCTCAAGGGGGAGGCCCGCTTTACCTCCTGCATGGTGTGCGTGGTGAAGGACCGTGGCACAGGAAAGATCATTCCTTCCTGTTCCCGGGAAGCGGAGGAGGGGATGGATATCATCAGCAGTGACGGGGAGGTGCTGGAGGCCCGGAAAATGGCCCTGGAGTTGTTGCTGAGCGAACATGTGGGGGACTGCGAGGCCCCCTGCCAGGTCACCTGCCCGGCCCACATGGATATCCCGCTGATGAACCGCCTGCTGGCCGGAGGGGAGTTCCGGGAAGCACTGAAGGTGGTGAAAAGGGACATTGCGATGCCCTCGGTGCTGGGAAGGATCTGTTCTGCACCCTGCGAGGGGGCCTGCCGCCGGAAAACCATCGATGAAGCAGTCTCCATCTGCCTTTTAAAAAGATTTGCCGGGGACACTGACCTGGACCAGGAGCAACAATGGATGCCGGATCCCGCTCCTGCAACCGGTAAGAAGGTGACCATTATCGGGGCCGGACCGGCCGGCCTGGCTGCTGCCTGGCACCTGGCCCTGAAAGGCCATCATTGCACGGTGGTGGACCGCAATGCGGAAGCGGGGGGAAGCCTCCGCAAGGAGGTCACGGAGCAGGAACTCCCTCCTGCCATACTGCAGAAAGAGGTTGCATTGATCCGGCAGGCAGGGGTGGAATTCAGCCTGAATGAAACGGTGGATGCAGCCAGGTTCAAGGCCCTGGCAGAAGCCAGCGATGCGTTGGTGGTGGCGACCGGGAAAGGGGAGAGTGGCGTTTCCGGCTGGGGCATTCCCATGCACGCAAAGGGCATTGAAGCGGACGGAAATACCTGGCGCATCGGGGATTCCAATGTGTTTGCCACAGGAAGTGCGCTGAAGCCATCCCGCATGGCCATCCGTGCACTGGGACAGGGCAAGGAGGCCTCTTTCAGTGTGGACCAGTTCCTGAGGGGCGAAGCGGTCACCGGCGAGCCATTCCGGTTTAATTCCCGTTTCGGGAAGCTGGTGGCGGCCGAATTCGGGGAATACCTGAAGGAGTCGGTGAAAGGCAACCGGTTGGAGCCCTCGGTGAAAGGGGAAGGCCTTGACAGGGAACAGGTGATGCGGGAGGCGGCACGCTGCCTTCACTGCGATTGCCGGGACCAGAAGGATTGCCGTTTGCGGATCTATGCGGACCGGTACGGGGCTGACCAGAAAAGGTTCAGGTCAGACGAAAGGACAATGTGCAGGAAGGTGGACCAGCATGACCAGGTGATCTACGAGCCTTCCAAATGCATCAAATGCGGAATTTGCGTCCGGCTCACTGAAAAACACAGGGAGGAGTATGGATTTACCTTTATTGGCAGGGGATTTGATGTGGTGGTGGATATCCCCTTCAACGAACCGCTGGAGAACGGATTGAAGAAGGTTGCCAGGGAGGTGGCCGAAGCATGCCCGACAGGAGCCATAAGCCTGAAGAAAGAAGCCGAAAGTTCTTAACGCCACCAGACACGTATGATATTATTTATTATTGCACGTGTGGTGATAATGTCTTAACTTTACACGTATATTTTGTAACAAAAAGAGAAGTGTCATGAACACGAAGCTCACATTAACCATAGAACGTGATATCATCGGAAAGGCCAAGAAGTATGCCAGTGAGAGGGGGCGCAGCCTGTCAGATATCGTTGAGAACTATCTGAAGGTGATCACCAGGGATGATGCTTCGGATGAGATGGAGATCACTCCCCTGGTGAAATCACTGAAGGGATCTTTCAAAGCTCCGGAAGGTTTTGATTATAAGGAGCAACTGGGGAAGGGATTGTCAGAGAAATACCTGTAACATGAGGAATGTGCTGATCGATACAGATGTCATCCTGGATCTCTTTTTTGACAGGGATCCCTTTGCCGGTCATGCGGCCCGTCTATTTTCCCTGTGCGAATCCGGCAGGATCAATGGCTATGTTACTCCGGTGATATGCAGCAACACATATTACCTTCTCAGGCAAACTGCACGGCATGAAAAGGTCATTGACAAAATGAACCAATTGATGAGGGTCATGGATGTGTTGCAAATGAATAAGGAGATGGTGATGATGGCTTTGAATTCCGGATTCAGGGATTTTGAAGATGCTTTGCAGAGCTGCACGGCGGATCAATCAGGGATCATCGATGCAATCCTCACCCGCAATGTGAAAGATTATATAAAGAGTCATACCGGGGTGTTGACCCCGGAGGGTTTTCTAAAGATACTGGAATGAGATTGACCAGACTGTTTCTTATCATAGCTGCCGCCTTTCACGTATCGCCGGTGTGGGCTCAGCCCCAAGGGTGCTGGGGCAACTTCAGGGGTGATGCCAGGCTTACGGGAGTGAGCGATGCCTCATTACCGGACCAGCCTGCGCTGCTCTGGAACTTCAACACACAGGAGGGCATCAAGGCGGCACCGGTGGTGTGTGATGGGGTGATCGTGGCAGGAACGGTAAACGGGAAACTGTTCGGGATCAACGACCAACGGGACCCTCAAATGGAAGATCGTTACCGAAAACGGCTTTGAGGCGCCGGCCCTGATCGTGGATGGCGTGGTGTATGCGGGGAACCTGGACGGGACCCTGTTTGCCATCGACCTGCAGACAGGGAACATCCTGTGGACCTACAAGACCGAGAACCAGATCATGGGGGCGCCTGCCTGGTTATAGTTCCGGGATCAGAAGTGTGGTGATGGTCGGGAGCTACGACTATTACCTGCACGGGGTCGATCCGGCCACCGGCAAGGGATTGTGGAAGTATGAAACCTACAACTATATCAACGGCACCTGTGCGCTGTATCAGGGGAATGCCGTATTCGGAGGCTGTGACGGGTTTATCCACCTGGTGAATGCAGTCAACGGGAAGGCAACATTGCAGTTTGGAGATCTCCACCTATGTGGCCAGTTCGGCCTGCATCGACGGGGACCATGCTTTTGTGGGGGATTACGACGGCCGTTTCTCGGCGGTGGACCTGAAGGCACAGAGGGTGTCCTGGAGCTTTGAGAACAAGGAGGCCAACCTTCCTTTTATCGGGTCCCCGGCCATCCAGGGAAACTACCTCTATATCGGGAACAGGGATAAATTCATGTATTGCCTGAACAAAACAGACGGGAAGCTGGTCTGGAAATACAATACAGGGAGCAGGGTGGATGCCTCGCCGGTGGTGGTGGGCAAACGGGTACTGGTAGCCAATATGCGGGGAGACCTGTTCCTGATGGATAAGGAGTCGGGTGAACCTGACTGGACCTATGAGCTGGGTACTGCCATTCATGCCAATCCGGCAGTGGCAGGGAGCCGCTTTTATGTGGCGGGGGATGACGGAAGGATATATTGTTTTGGAAAAAAAAAGTAAGCAAATGAAGATTATGCATATCATCCCCGGATCGGGGGGAAGCTTTTATTGCGGGAATTGCCTGCGGGATTCAAAATATGTGGAAGCACTCAGGAAATCGGATCACCTGGTGAGGAAGATTCCCATGTACCTTCCGCTGTTTGCAGATGAGCATGACCTGAGCAGGGAGATTCCCGTTTTCTACGGGGCCATCAGCATCTACCTGAAACAGTTGTTTCCCATTTTCAGGAAAGCCCCGGCCTGGTTTGACCGGGCCCTGAATTCCAAACCCATGCTGAAACTGGCTTCAAAGTTTGCCGGTTCCACCAGGGCCAAGGGACTGGAGGAGATGACCGTTTCCATGCTCCTGGGGGAGGAGGGACAGCAGAAGGATGAACTGGAGAGGATGGTGGACTGGATCGTGGAGTACTGCGATCCGGATGTGATCCACCTGTCCAATGCCCTGTTGCTGGGGCTGGCGCAGCAGCTGTCCCGGCGCCTGCATGTGCCTGTGATCTGCTCCCTGCAGGATGAGGATGTGTGGGTGGATGTGATGAAGCCTTCCGCCCGTGACAGTGTATGGAAACTCATGTCCCGGAAGGCTGAACATGTCAGTGCCTTTATCGCTGTGAGCGATTACTATGCCGGGGTGATGAAGGAGAAAATGGACCTTCCGGAGGACAAACTGAAGTCGGTCCATATCGGCGTCGATCCGGCTGATTATACCTATAAACCACCCGGTGAGAAGAAACGGAATATCGGGTATATATCCCGGATGTGCCATGAGAATGGCTTGGACATCCTGGTGGATGCATTTATCCAGCTGAAGCAGAAGGAGGGGTTTGAGGATGTGCAACTGGTACTCACAGGCGGATCCACCGGGGATGACCGGAAGTTCCTCCAAAACATCAGGATGAAGATCAGGGACAACGGTCTGCATGACCAGGTGGAATTTCATGAGGACTTCGAGGAGGAGGGGCTGAGGGAGTTCCTGGAGAAGGTGTCAGTGGTTTCTGTCCCGGTGAGGAACGGGGAGGCATTCGGGATCTACCTGCTGGAGTGCATGGTGTCGGGTATCCCTGTGGTTCAGCCTGCCCTGGGAGCCTTCCCGGAGATTGTGGATCTCACAGGCGGCGGGGTGGTATATGAGCCCAATACCCCGGAGGCGTTGTCGGGTGCCCTGGAGAAGCTGTTGTCAGACCCGGAAGAGATGGACCGGTTGGGCAGGAACGGAAAGGAGGGCGTCGAAAAGCATTTCCATATCAACGTGCAGGCGGAACGGATGGTGGAGGTGTATGCCCGGGCCATTGAAAGCTATGATCCCCAACCAGCTCAGACCATAACTTAGCCACATATGCTACTGTCATTACAGAATGTTTCCAAAGGATACGGCCAGCCCGGGGACCAGTCCCGCCGTACAGTGCTGGAGAACCTCTCCCTGGATGTGGATGAGGGGGAACAACTGGCCATCCTGGGTCCTTCAGGATCGGGTAAGACCACCCTTCTGAACCTGATCGGGGGACTCGATTATCCCGACCAGGGATCGGTCAGTTTCAGGGGAGGGGATATTACCGGGTACTCCGCGGCAGCAATGGACCGCTACAGGAACAGGAACATCGGATTTGTATTCCAGTTTCATCACCTGCTGCCGCAATGCACCCTCCTTGAAAACATCATGGTCCCCACCCTGGCAGATCCGGGGAACCGGAAGGGTGCTTCCGGCCGTGCTGAAACGTTGATGAAACGCGTAGGCATCTGGGATTACAGGGATCAGCTTCCGGGAAAACTCTCCGGTGGGGAATGCCAGCGGGCAGCCGTGGTAAGGGCCATGATCAACAGCCCATCCATTTTGCTGGCTGACGAACCCACGGGGGCACTGGACAGGGAGAATGTGACCACCATGGCCGACCTGCTCCTGGAACTGAACCGGGAGGACGGGTTGACCCTGATGGTGGTGACACACTCGGCCAACCTGGCTGCCCGGATGGGCAAGACCATGGAAATAAGCAACGGCAAGTTGCATGAACGCGGAACACCGGGTTGATCCCAGGCCATGAACTCCCGCAGACTCATAAGAAACAACCTGCTCCATTACTGGAAGAAGAACCTGCTGCTTGCGCTGGGGGTGGCCATCAGTGGTGCGGTGATCACTGGGGCACTGGTGGTGGGTGATTCGGTGAAGTACAGCCTGAACACGATCGTGGAGAAAAGGCTGGGAGGAGTGACCCATGTGGTGCAAGCGGGTGACCGCTATTTCACAGAGGCGTTGGCAGCGCGGGTGGGGGAGCAGCTCAGGATTCCTTTTTCCTCCATCCTTCAGCAGGAAAGTTCAGCTACTGCAGCCGGCGGGCAGGCACGTGTCAACCATGTGAGGGTGCTGGGTGTTGACGGGACCTTCGACCTGATGGCCGGGCTGGAGAAAACCTATGGCTCTCTGGCAGGTGATACGGTGATCATCAGCTCCAACCTGGCCAACCGCCTTCATATTCAGGCTGGAGGAGAGCTCCTTCTGAGGATCGAAAAAGCAAGCATGATCCCTCCCAATGCACCCTTTGTTTCTGATGCTGAATCGGTGGTGACCCTTCGGGCAACCGTCGGGGGAATTGCAGGGGAGGATCAGCTGGGTCGGTTCAACCTGAAGGTGTCTCAGACCGCACCGTTTAATGTGTTCATCTCCAGGACGAGGCTCCAGGAGTTGATGGACTTTGCGGGAAGGGTGAACGTGATGCTGATCCATGCCGGGGAGGGAACGGGCAGTGAAGAGATCATGGAGGTGGTGGATGAACAGTTCTCGGCTGCGGATGCAGGGCTTAAGATCACCGTCCTGGAAGCATCCGGGCAGACCGGGATTACAAGCGAAAGGGTGTTCATTGACGATGTCCTGGTGCAGCCTCTGAAGGACGCAGAACCGGCAGCGGTTTCATGCTCCCCCGGAGGGGATCGTGACCTACTTTGTGAACAGGCTGGAGTCCGGCAGCCGGGCTACACCCTACTCCTTTGTTTCCACACTTCCCGACCGGATGCTGGGACCCGGTGAGATCATCATCAACCGGTGGCTGGCAGATGACCTGGGGGCAGCTGCGGGGGATTCTGTGAGGATGACCTATTTCCAGGTGGGGCCACTGCGGGAGCTGACAGAAGCTTCAGCATGGTTTGTGGTAAAAGCCATTGTTCCCATGGAGGGCAGGTTCGGGGACAGGGACCTGATGCCCGATCTTCCCGGGTTGTCCGACGCAGGGAACTGCAGGGACTGGGATACGGGGGTGCCCATTAAACTGGAGAGCATCCGGGATAAGGATGAGGACTACTGGGATGAGTACGGGGGTACGCCCAAGGCATTTATTCCGGTATCCAGGGGAGTGGAGCTGTGGAAGAACCGGTTCGGTACCTATACCGCTTTCAGATACGGAACCCATAAGATGCAGGATTTCGAAACCTCCCTGTCAGAACATATTCAACCATCCATGCTCGGCTTTTCAGTGGAAGCCACAAGGGCAAAGGGCAGCGAGGCTGCTGCCAGCGGTGTCGATTTCAGCCAGCTGTTCGCCGGGCTCAGTTTCTTCCTCCTGCTGGCCGGGGTGCTGCTCACCGTTTTGCTCTTCCTTTTGAACATTGAAAGCCGGGAGGAGCAGCTGAGGACCCTGGTGGTGATGGGGATTCCGGTAAAAACCATCAGGCGGATCATATTGGCCGAAACCATGGTGGTGGCGTTCACCGGTGCGCTGGCCGGGCTGTTGCTTGCTGTAGTTTACAACCGCCTGGTCTTCCTGGCCCTGAACGGGGTATGGAGGGATGTGGTGAGAACCGAAATGATGCATGTGGATGTCCGCCTCTCAACACTGGCCATTGGGTGGGTGATCTCCATGGGCATTGCACTGCTGGCACTCTGGATCCCCCTTAACCGCAAGCTTCGCCGGCAGTCAGCCAGCCACAGGAAGCCTGCACCGCGACTAGCCGGCCGGCAGGCATCATGGAAGCAACGGGCCGCAGCGGCAGTTTTTATCCTCAGCGGATCTGCAGCTCTTCTCCTGATTGCCTCCCAGTTGATCAGGCTGGAGGTGGTGAATGTTCCCGTCTTTTTCGCGGCCGGTGGACTGTTGCTGGTTTCGGCAGTCACCTTTTTCCTCTGGTTCCTGGGAAGGGTGCAAAACAGGGCGGCCAGGGAGCTGGACCTGCCACTGCTGAGCTGGAAGAATGCCACACGGAACCGTACCCGGAGCCTGAGCATCGTGCTCCTGTTTGCCATCGGCGCATTCCTGGTGATCTCCACCGGGAGCAACCGGAAGGACCTGTTTTCCGGTTCGCAGGACCGCTCCAGCGGAACAGGGGGATTCCTCTACTATGCCGAGTCGACCATCCCTGTACTCCGGCAGGTCAATAATCCGGGGGTCAGGGCGGAACTGGGACTGGAAGGGGAATATTCCCTTGTCCAGCTGCGCAAGGCTGACGGGGATGATGCCAGTTGCCTGAACCTGAATAAGATCGTTAATCCACAGATACTGGGGGTGGATCCCCGGCTGATGGAGGAGCGTTTTTCTTTTGTAACCCGGACCGGGTTCCTTGACCCGGATCAGCCCTGGAGCTCCCTCTCCTCCGAACTTTCCGGGGGAGTGATCCCGGCCATCGCCGATGAAACGGTGATCAAATGGGGACTGGGCCTGGAGGTGGGCGATACACTGCACTACCGGAATTCGGAAGGGGGCACCATGGACCTCCTGCTTATCGGGGGACTGGCTCCTTCGGTGTTCCAGGGCAATGTGATCATCTCCAACGACCATTTCCTGGAACATTTTCCGGCGAGCAGCGGCTCCCAGGTATTCCTGGTGGAGGGGAATGAGGCAGATACGGCTGTTATCAGTGCAGAACTGGGGAGGGGACTCAGGGACCTGGGATGGGATATGCAGCTGGCCTCTGTACGGCTGGCAGAGTTTAACTCGGTCACCAACGCCTACCTTTCAATTTTCATGGTGATGGGTGCCCTTGGCCTGTTACTGGGCATATTCGGACTGGTGGTTGTGCTTTCGCGTACCATCCTGGAGAGAAGGCAGGAGATCGCGCTGCTGAAGGCAGTGGGTTACAGCCGGAGCAGGATCCGTAAACTGATCACCCGTGAGTATATGATCCTGCTGATGGCAGGGATCATCACAGGCTTTGCCACTGCCATTATCGCCACCCTGCCATCCATTGTGAGTGCCCATTCGGGGAGCTCCTTTACATCCATCTTGCTGTGGCTGGCCATCCTGGCAGTCAACGGCTGGATATGGATCCACCTGGTCACCCGCTCTGCCCTCAGGAATCCTGACATATACCAAGGACTGCGTAATGAGTAAAGACAATCAGGAGACAAAGATACTCAGGGCCGGAAGTATCGGGGCCTGGACAGCGTGGCTCAGGAAGAACCACCATCAGGAGGATGTGGTATGGCTGGTGTTCAGGAAGAAGGGACAGGGGAATGTGCCCTTTGATTACCAGATGGCCCTGGATGAGGCGCTTTGCTACGGGTGGGTGGACAGCCTGCTGAAGTCCATGGACGAAAAGGAGTATATGCGCAAGTTTACCCCCAGGAAACCCTCCAGTACCTGGTCGGAGAACAACAAGAAGAGGGTGGAGTACCTGATCCGGGAAGGCAGGATGACCCAACCGGGGATGAAGACCGTGGAGGTTGCAAAGCAAAATGGCATGTGGGACAAGGGGATCAGTCCGCCGGAAGTGGATGACCGGCTTCCCGGGGCCCTGCTGAATGCCTTCCAGTCAAACCCGAAGGCGAGGGATCACTATTTTGCCATGCGCGAATCGTGCCGGAAACAGTACAACATATGGATCAACATGGCCAAACGGGCCGAAACCATCCGGAAGAGGGTGGAGGAGTCGGTAAGGAAACTGGAAAGGGGGGAGGAGCTGGGCCTGAAATAAGTTTGTAAAGTTTGTAAAGTTCGTAAAGTTTGTAAAGTTTGTAAAGTTCGTAAAGTTCGTAAAGTTTTAAAGTTATAAAGTTATAAAGTGGGTTTGATGATGGGGGAAAACAAGGAGGTGGTTTTGCTGACAGGGGCATCGGGTTCCATGGGATTCGAGGCCTTCAAGCTGTTGTGGGAGAAGCGTGAACGGTATGACATTGTGCTGCTGCTGAGGCCCTCGGAAAAGAACAAGCGGCTATTCAGGAAATATGAAAAGGCAGCGGGGATCGCAGCCATCCGCGGGGGTGGTGTGGTATCCGGAAACGGGCTGAAGATTGTCTGGGGGGATGCCCTGAACCGGGAGGATGTGCAGGAAGCCTGCCGGGGGATTGGCTGGTGCCTGCATACCATGGCCCTGATCTCACCCGAGGCGGACCGGAATCCGGAGATGGCCTACAAGGTGAACCTGGAGGGAACCAAACGCCTTGTGGAGGCCATCGAGGCACAGGATCCGGACAACACCAGGATGGTCAACATCAGTTCGGTAGCTACGTACGGTGACAGGCTGCCCCCTGTGCATGTGGGGCGTACCGGTGATCCTGTTTTACCGAGTGTTTATGACCATTATGGCCTTACCAAGATCGGGGCTGAACTGGCGGTCATGCAGTCACGGATCAGGTACAGGGTATCGCTGCGGCAGACCTTTATCATGATCCCGGAGCTCTTCTCCCTGATGGATCCCATCATGTTCCACCAGGCCATTAACTCCTACATGGAGAATATCACCGCCAGGGATGCAGGGCGCCTGCTGGTCAGTTGCCTGGATATGACCGGGGATTCCGGTTTCTGGGGGCAGTACTTCAATATTTCCGGGGGACCGGAATGCCGGACCACCTTCCTGGAGTTCCTGGACAGCATCTACCGGTTGCTGGGCCTCAGGTACCGGAAGGTGATGGAGCGGAAGTGGTTCGCCCTGAAGAATTTCCATATGCAGTTCTATGATGACTCCGCCAGGCTGAACGGGTACCTGCACCACTGGGAGGGAGGCATGACCCAGGAGGATTTCTACCAGGGAGGTCTGGAGGAATCTGCCCTGGTACCTGAAGGCGACGGCATGGTATTGCAAGTATATTCCTCCCTTCAAATGGTTCGTGGAGGGTGTTACCTGGCTCCAGCTGAGGAAGCTCTCACGGAAACCGGAAGGTACCATGCGATGGATCAGGGAGAACGATGAAGGGCATATCAATGCGTTCTTCGGCTCCAGGGAAGCATATGAGGCCATTCCCGGGTGGGGGGAGAAAATGCCCTCGCTGGATCATGACCAGCCCTACCAGCGGCTCGATCACGGCTATGACGAAACCAAGGAGACCCTGGAGGTGGAGGATCTTCATCAGGCAGCCACGTTCCGGGGTGGGGTATTGCTGGGCAGCGCCTCGCGTGCACCGGTGGAAAGCAGACCGCAGGATGGGGAAGGCGGATCGCCGGATGGGGAAAGCAGACCGCCGGAGGGTGCAGCCTGGAGCGGGGATATGCATGAAATGCTTTCGTGGAGCTGTTGCCAGGGCCATGCATTTGAAATGACACCCCATACGGTGCTCAAAGGGGGGCACTGGTGCCCGGAATGCATCGCTCCCCCCTGGGATTACTCCGGGATCGCGAAGAAGAATCTTTTTGCAGCGCAGGTAATGTCCAACGGGACGGGTGACTGATGCAAGAACGCCCTGGTTACCGGACCACTACCTTGCGGATCTCCGGGTACCCGTGTTCATCCCAGATTTCCAGCAGATAGATCCCGGACGGGTGGCCGGCAAGGTCGATTGTGCACCGGGTGCGGCCCTCCGGGAAGAGCTGTGAGAGGAGCCTGCCGGAGGCATCCATCAGGCTGACCGATTGCAGCGGCTCCCGGTTTTCAATGGTGACACTCCCCTGTGCAGGATTGGGATAGACCTTCAGGCTGGTGTTCCTGTACCGGATCAGCCCATCGGGGCCGTCGGGGATTTTGGGACCGGTGTATTCAATCTTCATGGCCACATCGCCCGTAAAATCCGGACAGGTGAAGCTGAGGGGCTCCGGTTCCCTTCCGGTTGTATCCGTACCGACAGGCTGCGTATCAATGGTATCCGGTTCATTGATCCACTCCCCGTTCCAGGTGTCATAGAAGGAGACAGCATACCGTCCCGCCGGAAGTTCCGGGTATGTAACAGTGACACCGGAAAAATCTTCATTGGAGGTTTCGCCGATTTGATATACCCAGCACAGGTGCAGGGAATCGCCCCGGAGTCCGTAGGCCCTGCCTTCGGGCACACCTGTAAGCATGGGTTGCAGGGAATCGGGGGCGCTGTACAGGGAGGCAAAATTGCAGGCGGCCAGGTGGGTGGCTTCCGCGAACTGTTGAAGGTAGGTGAGTTGCTCCATCATGACCGGATTGAAGGTGCTGAAGTTCTCAGGCTGAAGGGCGATCTGACCGCCCCACCAGTGCAGTGGGGTGGTGCAGGCCCCCGACATGAGGCCAGCCCAGATCCCGTTGTGGAGGAAGCTTTCGGACTTGCCCTCTTCGTACACCGATTTCCCGAACTCACCCACCAGGCAGGGCTTCTCATAGGTATGGGTGAGCTGGTCGGTCCACGCTGCGATCCGTTCGGCATTCCCGGCAATCTGGTCCTCGGGCCAGGGGTATTCATGGACCTGGGGAGAGCCGGTCAGGTCCCAGCCGTCACCAAATTCGTACCCTCCGCTCCCGGATACCGTGGTGGGGTGGCGGAAGGGATCGTTGTCCTGGAAGAATTTGTTGATCCTGTAGTGCCACCCCTCCTCCTCCTTTGTCATGGCCAGGGTGTCGTAGATGGCATTGGTTCCGTTGATCTCCGCCACGGTATGCCACATGCCGACGGAGGAGGAGTAGCCCCACCGGGCGATGATGTACCGGTAATACTTCTCCTGGTATGCCCAGCTGGCAGAGTCGCCGAAAAATCCGGTGGCGTCGGTGAGCTGGTTAAAGGGATTGGACTCCCAGTCATAGAATCCGCTCCAGGGATGGGGATCATCCCTCAGCAGGTCATGGATCCAGATCCCCAGCAGGAGCTTGATGCCATGCTGCTCGGCATCTTCCATAAGCTGGTCGAATGCCGTGGCATCGGCCATGCTGTAACGGTCAAAGGATTCCCGGAGGAGCAGTATATCCCAGCTTGTAAAGAGCCAGTTGATAAAATTTACCCCGTATCCTTCCAGGTGTTCCAGCAGTCCGGGCTGGGGGTAGTACCGGTTATCATACACCAGCCATGGCACAGCCATCCCCACGCCGAAAAAAGGGGTGCCATTGTCGTGAACCAGGTAGTGGGGATCGGTGGCCGAGGGACCTATCCATCCTTTCCTGTCCGATTTATTGACCCGGAAGTTTCCTGACAGCTCCTCGGTACCGTCTTCATCGACCACAGAGACTTTGTACTTCCAGATGCCCTTTTCATTACCTGCGAACCGTATCTTCCAGTCTGCACCGTCCCAGAATGCATTGATCCTCATGGGTTCCAGGCTGGGAGAGGTAAATAGCGCGGAAATATCCACCTCATCAGGGTCAAAAGGATTGGTGTAGCTCTTGCCGTTGTCGATGGTCAGTTCCAGCTTCTGGTACTTCTCCACGGAACTGTTGTCCAGGGTCACTGTCAGGATGGGACGATCCTCAAACCTGGTCTGGGCAGGCAGCTTATTGCCCGGTTCCGCATCGGGCCCGAAGGGCGGCCAGCTGTGCTGGTCGAAGAATGCCGGCATGGAATCGAGGTAATAGGATGCCGGGAGGTCGTGGCTGGGTATGCCGGGATCCCAGGAGAGGATGCCGTTCACCTGGTTCCCGTGTTCCAGTTTCTCTTCACTGAGGCCCTCGGGGTCCTTCAGGTCGGTGGTGATGTTGCCCACCACGTTCTGGGTGTGGGATGCGTCGTGGTAGACGATCCCTTCGCCGTTGACCCTGTTCCGGAAGTAGGTGTTCCCCGGTCCTGCCGGTCCCCAGAAATCACCGATGCCCATCTCCTCCAGTTCATTGCCCTCGAACAGGTTCATGTAGGGGTAATGCCCGTGGATGGAGATATCCGGCGGATCCCAGCCCTGGTTCAGGTTGGTCTCCCCTTCCCCCTGCACCGGGTTGATGGAGTAGTTGTACCCGTAAACGTTCCCGTTGGCCCCCACCTGGATGATCATGGCGTGGCGAAGGGAATCGAATATGTTGTTTTCCACCAGGCAGTTGGTGGTGTGGTAGCCGCACTCCACCCCGTAACCACTGCCCCCACCGCCGTAGTCGAAGGAAGCATGGAAATAGCTGTCCCTTATCGTCTGCCCCAGGCTGGTGTTGTGGGTCACATGTGTCCTCCTTGTATGGTAGCTCTCCACCCCCTTCACCCAGCAGTAGGCCGTGTTCTTGAACATGATGGTATGGTTGTTGGCCACCATCTTTTCGATATAGAAGTCCTCAAATCCCACATTTCTCACAAATCCCTGGGGCCTGATCCTGGCGTTGAGGGAGTCTGTGAAATTATGGTTCACGGGAGTTTTGAAGGTTACCTGGTTGCCACTGACGCTTTCCACCTCGAACAGCTGTCCCACCGCATTCTCTGCCCAGTCCACGATCCAGTCAGGGTCGGTGTACATGAGTGCTGAATCGTTCACCTGGTCGATCTCGGCAAATTCACCCGGGGTGAACCTGGAACCATCCTCCACGGTCACTGTCATGTCCCCTTTGGAGGCTCCGCCGGGGAGTGTCTGCCAGGAGCCGCGTTCATAGGTGATCACTTCGAGGCATTCGCCATTGGCCTCGGAAAACAGTTTGGATTTCCGGCCCTCTCCCCTGAAGACGATCCCGTCCTTCCCGATGGAGATCTTACTGCTGATCCGGTACTTCCCCTCTGGGAAAAACACCACGCCTCCCCCCGCCGGAAGGGCGCTGATGGCACTTTGAATGGCAGATTTGCTGTCGGCAATGCCCGAGGGATCGGCAGCATGATCAAGGATACTTTCCACCGGTCCTGTCACCTCCGGGATACCGCCCGGGATGCCGGGATCCCACTGGATGCGCCTGTCGGGGGGAATGATGGTGTCCTGGCCGGCGGCAGGAATGGCCTGCAGTGCTGCAGCCAGGATGAGGACCAGTGCCACGGGCAGGAGTTTCGGGTTGTATGGAGTCAATGTATCTGTTTTTTTTAATGATGGTTCAGATTGATCCAGTGGGTAAAGTAAGTGTTGGTTATTGGATAATGGTTATTGGGATTGGTTATTGGTTATTGGATATTGGTTATTGGATATTGGATATTGGGCATCGCAGGAACTGAGCCGTAGGTGAAGATATTGGTTATTGCGGGTCCAGTTTCACGGTGAATGGCCAGCCGGTGAACTGTTTGGCACCCTTCTCCAGCACGTAGACATCGCTAGGCCAGCATTCGAAGGTGACCTGGTTGGATGGCTTGTTAAACCGGATGAGCCCGAATCCCCCGGCACGGGAGGGGCTCTCCGGGTTGGCATAGGCGTGCATGGTGATCCGGTTGCCCAGTCCATCGAGATAGTCACCGGTCCACGGCAGCGGATTTTCCGGGTCGTGGTTTCCTCCGGGCTGTTCATCCTCGGGCCACCACCAGCGGTTGTAATAGGTGTTCACGCTGGCGGGCACCACGAATGCCCAGGGGCCGTCCCTGAACTCATCGATCCCGTGCTGGACCACCGTGGGCAGGTGCTGGTCACCCGCGATGTGCACCGCATTGGCCTTCTGTATGATCCGCAGGGCCCTGTTCCGCCCGCTCTGGGGCCAGCCGTTGCAGTCCAGGTCGGCATGGAGCCGGTTCTCCACCTGCCCGTGGATGTGGGCGGCGCCGCAGAATCCCGTCTGGGAGAGTACGGCTTTCATCGCCACACCCTCCTTCCATCCGGCCCACTGGTCCAGAAACTCCAGCTGGCGCTCACCCAGGAGCACCAGTCCGGGCAGGTCGATGGATGCCGGATCGTAATCCGGGTTGATGATATGGTCGGGCCGGGGCCCCTGCTGTGGAATTTTACCGGCCGGACCGGATTTGAACTTGCGGTCCTCGATAATGGCAAAATCCACCTCACCCACCACCAGGCGGGTATAGTATACACCGATGTCCTGACCGACGGGGGTGGGATCGAAGGGATCGGGCAGGTTGGCGGTCTGGCACCGTTCCACCATCTTCACGTATTCGGGGTGGTAGGTATACCCCCCGTCGGCGGCGCCGCGTATTTTAGAAACCTTGCCGCTCTCGCCCCACAGGTTACCCTGACCGATGTCGTGGTCGTCGGGGATGGAGATGCATGGACGGGTGCGCCACATCTCTCCGAACTGCGATCCGAACAGCAACCAGGAAGCTGTGTGTTCGGTATGGTCATAGGATTGGTCGCCTGCCAGGAAAATCAGGTCGGGATCCATGTACTCCACGTTCCTCACGTAGCTTTCCCGGTCGCCCCGGTCCTTGTTGCTGCTGCATGAAAACGCGGCCACCACGATCTCATCCTTGTCCACCGGGTCCCTGCGGATCATCTCCCTCGTACATGGCTTTTTTCCCGTGCCTCAGCCTGTAGGCTACATCTTTGGTGGCATCCCAGCCTTCGATCCTGAACAGAGCCGACCAGCCAATGTCGTTCACCTCTTCACGGCCGATCTCCTCCCACAGGCCTTCCTTTTGCACCTCCAGCCTTACGGTACGCGTTTCATCCGGATAAAGGGGATACAACTGCGCACTCAGCTTCAGGGTGTTATTGAAAACCGTGTAGAGTCCGAAGGCCACCACCCTGTCCCGCTCCACCTTCACATCGTGGATGGGATTGGGCGCCCGGTTCCACCAGTCGTTGGTGCAGATGGTATCCAGGTCCTGGAACGGCGCGATCACCGGGGGCTCCATGACACTGTTGCAGCTGACGGCCAGCATGACCATAAGCAGGAGGGCTGGCAGGAAGTGTTGATTCTTCATAGCGGGGAAATTTATTGATTCAGTATAATCAAATTTAGCAGAACGAAAACAAATATTGCATGTATGGGGAGATTTATTCCAGTGTGGTACATAAATAACAGGCTGGATTCGGCCATTGATAAGCCCAGGAGCGGTGCCTGAGGCGAAAGTTAGTTTTTGACCTTTGCTGCCAGTATCCGTTCCGGTGTCATGGGCAATGTATAGACCCGGGCTCCGACCGCATCGAAAATCGCATTGGCAAGCGCCGCGCCTACTGTGGTGATCGCCGGTTCTCCGCAACCCTGGGGCGGCAGGTCCGGATTATCGACCAGAATAACATCAATGGGCGGGGCATCGGAAAACCGGGTAATCTGGTAAGAATCAAAGTTTTCCGTACGTATTTTCCCGCCACTGAATTCAATTTCTTCGGACAGCGCAGCGCTCAGACCCATGGTAATTCCACCCTCAATCTGGATGATCGCACCCTGCGGGTTAATGATCTCACCCATGTCCTGGGCACACACAACCTGTTCTACCTTCACCTTTCCGGTGGATCTATCCACAGATACGTGTGCAATTGTCGCCACATAGGTATTTAAGTAATTGGTACAGGAGATACCGTATCCCTTGCCGCCGGGACTTTTCTTAAAATCTTGTCCGAATTTCTCCGCAGCAGCTTTAAGCACACGGATCATGCGCTTATCCGTTAAGTTTTGCATGCGAAATGACAACGGATCCATTCCTGCTGCCTTTGCAAGCATATCGGTATGCGATTCCATGGAAAAAACGTTTGTGTTGCTTCCCGGTCCCCGCCAGGCACCTGTTCCGAATGGATGCACACTGCTCTTGTTCCGCGTATAAACACGGAAATGCGGGATGTTGTAAATGGGTTCCGAACTTCGCGAACCGGTGAACAGGATATCACACTTCCAGAAGGTAATATGGCCCTCCGCATTGATGCCCGACTCCAGCTGAACCAAAGCCGCCGGACGAAATGCATCATAAAAAAACTCTTCTCTCCTTGTCCATGCCAGTTGTACAGGATGCCCGGTAAGTTTCGATAATATGACAGCCTCGCTGATTTGCCGGCCTGATTTTTTACCGCCAAATCCCCCTCCCACAAAAGGTGTGATGACATGAACCTTCTCTTCCGGCAGTTCCAGGGTTTCGGCAACTGTTTGTTGCACGCGAAAGGGAGCCTGTGTAGATGCATAGACAGTCACCCGTTCATCCTCCACATGTGCCAGTACCGCATAGGGTTCTAAGGGTGCATGGGCCACATAGTGGTTATAAAATTCCGATTTTACGCGCTGTTTCGCTGCAGCATGCCCATCGGGGAGGCTCCCTTTTTCAACATAAACGCGGCCTTCGGGAGCTTCCTTTTTAAGATAGTCGAAAATGGTTTGGTTATCCACCTCCGGCTCCGGCAGATCCCATGTTGCAGAAACCAGTGCAAGCGCATTTTCTGCCAGTTCCGGGTTTTCATGCAACACCGCAACCAGGTCATCTTCCCGGATCACAACCGCACCGGGAATATTCTGAGCTTTGGAGAGATCGACAGATGCCAGTGTGGCATCATGCGATGGTGGCCGGAGGACCTTTGCGTGCAACAATCCCGGGAGTGTCATGTCACCGGTGAATTTCGCTTCGCCTGTCACCTTTGGCCTGGCGTCTGTTCGCATTGTGGGCTTGCCGGAAACAGTATGTTCGGAAATTGGCTTGATGGACACGCCGGGTATATGGCGGTCGATCTGTTTTCCTTTCACCAGCTCCGCGTAAGTCACTCTATTTGCTGCATTCGTTTTATCGATGACCACACCATTTTTTACAACCAGGCGCCCGGGTGGTAGTTCCAGTTGTTCTGATGCCATTTGCAGCAATACGGCCCTTGCTTCGGCTCCTGCCTGTCGAAGCGGCGGTCCGTAATATTTCGTACTGCGTGACCCTGTAGTGCCACTATCCCAGGGGCACAGCATGGTATCTCCCATCACCATGTCAATGGATCGAGGCGCCACATCGAGCTCTTCTGCCAGCATCTGCGCCATGGATGTAATGATCCCCTGTCCCATCTCTATCTTGCTGCAAAACAGGGAGACCCGGCCATCATCACCAATTTTCAGGTATGCATTGAAGTCGGTGGGATAAGGCCTGCCGCGCTGCAACAGGGAAACCGCACCCAGCGGTCCTGTGGAAAAGAATATAAACAAGCCACTGCCTGAGATTTTCAGGAAGTCACGCCGTGAAAACTGTCCGCCGGTCTGTTTTTCATTCATATCCGCCCCCAATCTGTTCTATTCCAAAGTTGGTGGTTTGTTTTCGACTATATGGTGATTACCACGTTTCCCTTCTTATGCCCTGTATCCACATACCTGTGGGCTTCGACTATCTGTTCCAGGGGAAAGGTTTTATCTGTGACCGCCCTGATATGTCCGGATTCAGCCAACTCTTTGAGCTGCATAAAATATTCGGAGCGTAGCTCGAGAAGTCCGTCATCCACTGAAACATATTTCCCGTTTGGACCAAGCGCTTTTTTTGCTTCGGTTTTTAATGTTGAAGTTTTGTTTTTTCCTGCAGCATCAAGTATATAATCATACACTTCCAGTTTGTCTGCGGCATCCTCCCGGGTATAATCAATGACTTTCCCGGCTCCCTGGGATTTTACCAGTTCGGTATTCGATGAGCCACAAACAGCTGTGACTTCTGCACCATACGATGTAACGATTTGCACTGCCAGGGTTCCTATGGCCCCTGAAGCTCCATAGACAAGCACTTTTTGTCCCTTCCGGATATCCATTTTTCTCAGGAAATGGATCGCTAACATGCCTCCATAGGCTATTGAGGCTGCCTCCTCATGACTCATATTGTCAGGTTTGGGTGCCAGGCATCCATGTTTGGAATCTTCTTCAGACATGCATGTATACTCAGCATATGCACCAAAGCTGTATCCTGTAAACCCCATGACCTGGTCGCCTTTCTTAAACCGCTTTATGTCCTTCCCTGCCGATTCAATTTCGCCGGATAGAACAAGTCCCAGAACAGGTTTTTTCGGTTTGGTGAAACCCACATAAAACCTCATCATTAATCCCATGATCTGTTTCATGGGAAACTTGATGATCGCCAGGCAAATTGAATCCCCTGATGATGCAGTCACTTGCAGTCACGGCGGTGGCCTCTATTTTAATGAGGACTTCATGGTCTTTTGGACTGGGTTTTTCAATTTCCCTGACCTGCAGTACCTCGGGTGGTCCGTACTTTGTGCAGATGACCGCTTTCATTTTTTCCATAGTGATTCACTTTTTGATGAAGGAAGATACAACTTTGATTGCAAATTGACCACCAAAGTTAATCACTATTGAATTACGCGAGCGCATTGGCTGCACCGAGCTCGTAAACCCGGTTCCCCGCAGCTTGGTGCGAGGAGATTCAATATGGATTATAGGAGCCTTCTGTTACCTCTTTTACGCTTTCCAGATATTCAAATCCATACTTTCTGTCAGGCAATAAATAACCACCTTCAATCCATTCATTCCATGAAAAAATTGTAATCAGCTTTGTTTGCTCCGGATGCTCATCACAATACTCTTTTGCTTCCTGCAGAAATGCTGCAAAACTTTCCGGTGACTTATTATAGCGCACAATATCTGCTTCTCCTTTATCAGGAAATCTCGGAGTATTGTCCCAACCAATGGAAACATTCGGAAAAAAAGGAATTGAAAGCTGGGTATCCCATTGATCTCTTATCTCAATAGCTTTGGTTGCCCATTTCAGATAATCCTGCTCCCTCATCCATCCCCAGTTATATTGTGTCAGGCTATTAATCTGAAGTCTATTTAATGTATGAAGTCTTTCCTGATTGGGCAGACCGTACGTTATTAACTGGAGATGCAGGCCTGGAAATCCGGCCTTTTTTGTTTTTTCCCTGAAATAATCCAGAGCACTTGCGGTCTGTTCTATACCACCAAGCCCCTCTATTAAATTATGGAGACGGAATATGGAAAATACCGGCATACCATCAATTTTAAAGTAGTTAGGCTGACTGAAATACTTATTTATTACCCTGTCAACAATGACTTTAAAATTTTGCAAATCAGTTTTACCGTGCCATAGCAATGTATCGACATCCTTAAATTTGTAAACATTCCAGAAATTTTGCTTTACATCGTGGTTGGCCCACATCAGGTAAAAATTCATCTTCTCCCTGTTACGTGCTTTCAGAAATCCATTGTTCAGTGCACTTTCAAGAAATGGCCCTTCATCGAACCAGTACCAATCGAAAATGAAAGTGTTTATCCCATGTTCGGTGGCAGCATCTATCCATTTTTCCACCACTTTCGGGTCATCGTCCATTTCATAACCCCATAAGGGTAGCTTTGGCTGATAATGGCCCTCAAAACGGCTGTTTCCTTTCTCTATTATTTCCCATTCACCGGTTTTCTCAGGCCAAAGCATATCACCAAAACGTTCGTCATGATGACATGACGGCCAGATATACGCTGCAACATTATATTCACTGGATCCTTTTTCAGAATTCTCAGTTGTTGTACACGAAAATTGCAGCAGGCAAATTGAAATGGAAAAAAGCAATAGAAGGTTTTTGTTGAATGATTTGAGCATTTTTTTCATTTTGAATAGTATATTTTCCGCTTTGCTGAACGGGGAAATTCACTTCGTTATTTGTCATTTTCCATCGCCTTTTTCATCCCTTCGGTGGTGGTGTAGTATTTCACGATCATGTTGGGGATCTCCCACTCCGGGATGGTGCCGGTCCCAAGGTATTCCAGGAATTTTCCGGTGACCTGTCCGAAGTGTGCTTCATGACCCACCTTGTACGCTTCGGGGATCTCCAGGATCCAGCGCTGGTCTTCAAGGGATTTCAGATTCACGCCCGGGTATTTCTGGGCCACCTTGTTGGTGACCACTGCCTGCAGGAGAGCCCCGAACTTGTCTGCGCTCTCCGGGTTGGCCGGCTCGATGTAGAGCATGGGTTTGTACCCTTCATCTGCTCCCTGGCGGATCACCAGGTTGCATTTTGTGCCGCGCATGACCGAAAAGTGGGTGTCGCCGGTTCCCTCCGGGGCCTGGAAGTTCCAGATGACCGAAACCTTCGCGTGTACACCTTTCAGCGTATAGTTGATCTCCCCGTTGCTGTATACCTTCAGCAGGTTGTTATCCACATCTTTCCGGAGGTAGTCCGGGAAGGATTTCAGGCCGGTGACCTTTTCAAACATGGAGGGGGTCAGGTCGGTGGTCCACCGTTTTCCGCCCAGGATCACCACATCCTCTTTCATGAGCACCTCTTCGGGGAAGGCCTCCCACTGGACCAGGTCCACCAGGTGGGTGGTCACATCCACAATCCCTTCGCCCTGCTGCTCTGTATCGAAGAACCACGGGGGACGTACCAGCGGTTTGCCCGATACGATCTTGGAAAAATGGTGGACGCTCTCCTTGGTGATGGCCGGATTGTCCGGGCTGCCCACTTGCAATTCCCCGAACACCTCCGGGATCTGTGAAAGCTCCTTCTGCAGCATGGTGGTGATCTCGTACCGCTCGGTCATGATATCATAGAGGAGCACACCGTTCCTGCGGGCCGTTTCAAAGGCCTCTTCCAGCATGGAGTACTCCCCCGGGGAGATCACCATGGGCTTGTCAGCCAGCACGTGGATGCCGTTGCGGACCGCTTCCAGGATGTATTCGGTTTTTTTGGCATTGTTGCCGGAGACCACCATCACGTTGCCCGGTTTTTCGTTGAGCATCTTCTGCAGGTAATCCTCCCCGGTGTATACCTTCTCCTCCCAGGAGGTGGGATCCTCTTCACGTGCATTGTAATCCACGATCCGGTTGAGGTAGCTCTGAACCTCCGGTCCATCCGGTGCATAGACATGCACCACCGGATCGACACTTTCATACATGGTCTTCTGGACCAGGGAGGCATGGAAATGCCCCGGGGCCAGGTTCATGAGCCTGACTTTTCCTTCCACAGGTTTGAACATGGGTGTGGTTTCTTGTTGGGTTTTGGTTTCGGATTCATTGCTGCCCCTGTTCCCGCACGATGAGAGCGCGAGGAAAAGGGCCAGGGAGAGCGGGATCATACCCGCGCGAAGTGGCAGCGTCTTTTGTTTGCCATTGATCTTATTCATAAACTTCCAGGTTATTATGGTTTTCCGTGAATCCATATTCCAGAAACGCATCATCAGGTATGGCGACCCGGCCTGCCTGTGTCACCCTTGACCATGCATACGCGTTCTTACCACCTTTCACAAGCTGAGGCATATCCCCGGTCTTTCGCTTGAAGTTGTTCGTGCAGTGTAAGGCAAAGTTAAATAATATTATGTTCTGCAGGTGATGGATTATGCATCCTTTTGGGGCAAGGGCCGTTTCCTTCACGAACCAGGGAGGCCGGCAGCAGGGCCCTGCCAATCAGTGCAGAAAAGAGGGGACATTTCCCTGCTGTGCCCATCCAAAGGTAACAATGATCCTCCATCCGGATTAAACCCCATATAAACAGAATTTTACTGGGAGCAGTGATCGGGGAAGGAGCATAAACATTTGTCCTGGCCGGTGCCAGGGCGAAGCTGCGTCATGACAGGAGGTCAATGGCACTATTGGAAAAGAAAAAACTCAGACGATCATCTGGAATCCCGCTCGCGCATTGGCTGCGCCGAGCTCGTAAACTCGGTTCCCCGAAGTTCTACTTCGGGGTAAGCGAGCACCAATAAAATAATATTTGGATCGAAGATTCCTCGGAGCTCTGCTCCGAGGAGCTTCAATTCGGGCAGAGAATCTGTTAGCGATAAAGCTATTTTCGTAACAACCACGCTCAAAATTGACTGATTCGAAAAAGTGTATCTTTGTTCTAAATGACAAGACAGGAAATAAATACAGCAATAATCAATTACTTACATCCTTATGATCCGGAAAGGATAGGAATCTTTGGGTCTTACGCAAGGCAGGAGGATAATGATGCCAGTGATATCGATATCCTTGTTAGGTTTCGCAACACCCCAAGCCTATTGGATCTTGCACGCATTCATAGGGAGCTGTCTCTTGTTTTAGGTAAAAAGGTTGATGTAGTCACTGAATCTGCATTGAAGAACAAGAAGCTGAAACAGTATATTTATAATGACCTCAAAATCATCTTTGAATGAAGGAGGATAGCATTTATATCGACCATATAATCAATAGCATCAACAGAATACTTGATTACATCTCAGGCAGGGATCGCGAGTCTTTCGAGGCGGATTTGTTAACCCAAGATGCGGTAGTACGTCCACTCGAAATTATTGGTGAAGCTACCAAGAGGGTATCTAACGAGTTTCGTTCCAAATACCCAAATATTCCGTGGTCGGATATGGCCGGGATGCGCGATGTACTGATACACTAAAACCCTATTTCTCAAGCTTCGGTAAAGAAGGCAACCTAATCACTAAAGCCGGCCGTAGCGCATATCATGCCCTTTGCAGAAAACGTAAAATATGCTCCACGCTACGGCGGCTTCATTCCACCGCTATCCAGCCTCTCGAGGGAGTACTGCAGCATTTTCATATAATCAATAGTATTTAAACAGGAGGTTATGATGAAAGAAAAATTGATGAAGATTTCTATTGTATTGCTCTTCTTGCTTGGTTTTGCAGGCAGAGGGGCTTCTCAGGAGATTACATCACCAGATTATGAAGCGGTGAAAAAGACCATCGAACAATCGATCGGCTGGGCCATAGAGAAGGATTTCGATGCCATGTTCCGCATCTGGGACGACAGTATGTTTCATTTCTGGTTGTTTTCAAACAGCCTGGTGGTCGGACTGGATAGTTTTAAGATGTATGCCGAACAGTGGAGGGATCCAGAGTTCCGCGGAACCCGCTTTGAATTTAAGGACTTACGCATCGTGTTTTCCCGCTCTGGAGATGTGGCGTGGTATTCATGCTTTCTCGACGACTGCGGTTCCTACAAGGGCAAGGAATCGTGTTTGGAAAACGTTTTTCAAACCGGGGTTCTGGAAAAAAAGGGGGGCCGGTGGATCCATGAACAGATGCACGGATCATATCCGGTCGATAAGATGCCCGAAAATTATGTCAGGAAATTTTATTCGAACCTGTTTGAGAAAAAACCATAGCAGTAAAGAGAGATGGAAAATCTTAGAATTGAGAAGCGAAGACCCGGTGTCAATGAATATCAAGCCTTAAGGGGGACTACAGATTGGTTTACCATAGATGATGAAGTCGTTGAAAAATCCCTTCAGAATGATCTGTTCTCAGTATGCGTTTTTGATCACGATACACTGGTGGGAATGGGAAGAATAGTGGGCGACGGTGCTCTATATTTTTACATCCAGGACATCATTGTGATTCCGGATTACCAAAGGAGAGGAATTGGGGCATTGATCATGAAAGAAATTGAAGCCTACCTGGAAGAAAATGCATACAACAATTCTTTTATTGGGTTGATGGCGGCTGACGGGGTTCAGGAATTTTATCACAAATTTGGATACTTAGAGCGGGCTGAAACCCGGCCGGGAATGTCAAAACTGATGAAAAAGGCCTGATACCTGATAGGTTTTAAAACAATACATTGGTATTGATGAACGTAAAGAAATCTGTTCCGACCTCATTCATGATGCATTTCATATTATGCCCGCAGCTGGTAACAATAACATCATATGCGATATTTTGCTCTTCCATTAATCGCTTGTACCTTTCATTGTATTCTACCAATCTTCCCACATAAGTTCTGAATTTTACCATTGATCGTACTGAATCGGCATTTATCATGAGATTGTCATAGGGATTGTATTGTTTCCAATAGGTGCTGTCATTGTGAAATATCTCATCTACCAATGTGGGTCTGTTATTGATTGATTCCCAATTATGCAATGCACCATCAAAGTTCACGGCAACACCAAATAATTGAGGAAATTTAACCGCATATTCGATAGCCCCGAATCCCCCCATTGAGAATCCCATCACCAAACGACTTTTTCTGTCTGGAATAACTTTATAGTGATCCTCTACATAAGGCAAAATTTCATGAATGACATTTGTTTCTGCATTTTTTGTTCCTGATTGACCATCAGCCCACATCGTGTTCGTATATCCATCAGGGATGATGATGATCATGGGCCTCACCAGTTGATTCTTGAGTGCATCCTCATATGCCCTTATGATATTGACACTTCCTTTATGATTCCCATTCAGCCCATGCAACCAGATGGCCACAGGGATATTTTTTTCAAAACCATCATAGTCCGGAGGTACATACAAACTAAATAGTATTGAATCATTTGTAACAGGTCCTATGATTTCTATCTCGGTAAGGATTCCGGATAAATTGGAACGCGGTTCAGCTACAATTTCATTCTGGCTTTGAGCAGTTACCAATGGATAGCATACAATGATCAGCGTCAATGTGATAAAAATCCGTTTCATGTCAGTTTTCGTTTAAATTTCAGTGGTTACTCGTGATCATATTGGTTGTCTAACAATGTTCATATGCTCCTTTTATCAAAGGCTTATCCTTGAAATGAACAGATCTTATTGGGTTGATGGATTACGGAGGATGTGGATGGCCATATCGTCAATAAAGGGGGGTGTCCCGAACATACAATCCCCGTTTTGTATCCTGATCTCATTTGATTTTACAAACCCGCTTTTAGGGTCGAATAATGTAGCCTGGTATTTCCCGTCGGGGAAAGGCAAATCGGTCAGCCTGATCTGCGCCCCTCCTGATGAGGCATAAGCATAAGGCACATTCTCCATCCCTGTGGGTGAACAAACATAGGCTATGATTTCTTTATCCGATGATAAAACCAGGTTATGCCCTAACGGGGAGATGAAAAAGTGCCCTTTGAACCTCAGGCTCCCATAATCAATGATGCTGTTAAAAAATTGCCTTAAAAGCAGTGCATCATTTTCAAATTCATTCCAACCATTGGGGTCATAATTATGAGAGAAACCCGCCTTTTCAACAACCGGGAAATCATTTGCGCAAACCTTTTGAGTAAATATCAATTTGCTGACATTTCACCATCATCATCTTCCATACATATTTTCTTAAATGATTCCGCATTTCCGGGATGCGGTAACTCCAGGCATGCCCACTATCATCCCTTGATTCCTGGGCTACATATGGCTTTTTATATTTTAACAACCACTCCCTGGCATTTCCCGTGTGATGCTGGTTTCCATAAATCATCACATCGAAAAGGGGGTGAGAAAATACCCAGTCCATTTCTGAATCCGGTTGAGGATAACCACCACCCTGGTTAAATGGAAAACCTTTCAAATGGCCTCCATCCGTAGCCAGTATGATAGGCCTGCCAGGATTGTACGCATCCCATTTCCCCCTGACAGCTATTGCCATAGCTTCAAGCCATTGCGAAGTTTTATCCCAATCTTCATAGTTCATTGCCAATTCGTGAACCAGTTCATAATAGATATTTCCAAGGTCATGGGTAACCTCAATAATCTTTTCAAAATAGGCTTTTTGCAGGTCGAACAGTTCCTTTTTATGATCTGCCACCGAATGATAAAATTCAAGACGGTTGGATTTGTCTGTTTCTGTTTCAAGATGGCTTGTGCAGGGATTCATATTGTTATTTGGATTGAAAAAATGACCATCCCAATTAAATTCACTTCTATAGGGTGTCCACAATTGCCAGCCATTCCACATTAACAAGTCAATAATAATCCCTTTTGATTCCAGGTACTGGCATTGTTCGCGGAACCTGTCCCAATAAGCATCATTAAACTTCGTCAGGTCAAATTCCCGGCTTCCTGGTTCTGTCTCTTCAAATGGAAAAAGAACATTTTCAACCGACCCCCCATTCTCCCCGGCAAACTTTTCAATATGTATCCAACTTCCAGGAAGGTAGGCCCGGCAATGGTTCATCCCATGGACTGCTTGCCAGTCAGCCCATTGTTTATAATCATATGCGTCTTCAGAAGCATAGAAAAGGAAGTCGGAAAATGTGCCAAATGAAAGGAGGGGCTTGTCTTTGTAGCTAAAATAGACACTATCTGTCCCAGGATTAATCAATGTAAGCCCATCAGAAACGTTTTGAGCATGAATCCTGTTATTTGGAATAATACATATTATGAGAATCATGAATAATCTGACGCAGGTCTTTCTAGTTTTCATATTTGAACAGTTTTTCAAATTGAATGATTTGTCCTCCATTATTTTAAATTCTGAATCAAAACAAACTACCCGGTTCTATCATGTATCTTTCTCAGTATCGGATGTAATTTAAATGCAATGCGTTGCGTTATTCGGTATTTACCTTCACATCCTTGAACATGAACGGATTGTCACTGAGCCTCAAGGCCTTGCCACTGGCAGTGGTCACATTCCTGAGAAAAACTTCCCTGGTTCTGACATAGGGATACGTCTCCTGGTAGGAATCGTCGGTCATTTGTGGATTGAAATTTGTGAAAATAGCAGGCCCCTGGTAATCCTCCGGATGATTGGAGTCATCGATATGAAGATTTTCAATGGTGATCCGTTCCGGCATATAACATGTGTAGCCAAAATCATGCTGACCGGAATAAGATCCGCTTATCAGACTGGCACTGGTCTGGCTGCCTCCGGCAGGCACGAAAACACAGTTGCGGATAAATAATTCTCCCTGCCATGTACTGCCATAGTCAGGGCGCAGGTTGATGAGGCTCCTGCCGCGGATGGTGGAGTTCTCCACGGTTAAGGTCCCGCTGCCTATGGCATTGATTCCCATGTGTCCCAGGGTCGAGTTGCGGATGGTGGCATTGGCAACTCCCTTGTGGGCATCGAACCGGGAAAAGGTACAATTGTCATAAAGAAGATTTTTGCAGTAGTTGGAACCCAGGATCCCCCAGTATCCTCTGTCGTTGATATCATTTGTCTGGCCGCAGTTCACGAATGATACATTGAGGGCGCGGTTGACCGATATATCGTAAGTGCCCATGGAAACGGGCTTCCCTGCTGAGCCAATGGTGCGGTAGGTTTTGTGACCGGTCAGGATGGTGTTCTTAACAGATACGTAAGAGCAGTCACGGATATTGATGAAGCCGCCATAGGGCGCACCATGGTCTCCTTCGCCCGTGACGCGGTGTTCCAGCCCATCCACAAGAACATTGGAACGCCTGATCGCGATGTTTCGGCTGTAATAGGTGTAGTTCGATTCAGCTTTATTGGCCATTGTGGTAAACTGTCCTCCGGTGATGTGCAGTGTCTTCTCGTCAATGGGAAGAGCGGTGATATCCGTGACCTGGTCGAAGTCCCAGATGATCGGAGCGTCCATATCCACATTGCCGTTTTTATCAACGACAAAAATATCTGTCTGTTGAGATCCATTGTTCTGGTTCGGCCCAAAACGGATGTAGTGCTTTACGCTGGAATTGGTGACAGTGATCAGACAGGCTCCGGGCAAGGAGACGTCGATTTTCTCCTGATTCCTCTTGAGGGAAGCGATCCCCTCAAGGTTGAACGGTTGCAGGCTGGAACCAACCATGAAAATAGATGCATTGCGATTTTGCACTTCGGTATCGTCAATGATGAAGGCCGCCGTGCCGAAATCGGTGTCGGTCCGGATGACCGCTGTGCGCTCCTTTCCTCCAATGTAGTATGTGGCTCCATCGTCGGCTTTCACTAAAAAGCCGTGCTGATTGGCAAATGCATGGGCCGCGGCGATAGCGTCGATATCATCGGTTTTGCCGTCGCCCCTGGCACCGAAGTCACTATAGCGGACCCATCCAATGGCTTTGAATTTAAGGAGATCCTTTGGGGATACATTGACATGTAATTGCCCATTTTCATTGGTATGTACCTGGATTTTCTTCTTTTTGGATGTTATCACACCATTTTCAAGCGGGCCTTCGGACTGCCCCCGTGCCACCATTACACAGGTTGAGAAGAAGAACCATATGAGCATATATTTCATCATTGAGCGTATTTTAATAATGTTACAGTTAAACTACCCTTATTGAAATATTTCCCTTTTTATTTCCTTTTTCAACATATCTGTGTGCTTCAACAATTTCATCGAGAGGAAAACTCCTGTCTAAAACAGGTTTTAGCTTCCCCGTTTCAATCAGTTCTGTGAGGAATCGTTCTTCATTTTATCTTATTGATATCCATTCTATGACTGAATAGATACGCAATATGAATCTCGAATTCTTTTATTTCATAAAAAATCGTGGTTTGCTTGCTTAATACGGCCCTCCTTAACCTGGGTTGGAAATTAGAAACTGGGAATAACTTCGGATTCATTACAATTAAATCAAGTTGTCTCGACAACTTTTTCTTAAATGCAACTACTTCCTTTTCAGACCATTCTGATTCGAGGTAAGAAATGATCCCCTTCAGATTATTCAGGGATTCATCTGACCAGAATAGCTTATAATCCATATTCCTTCTTGACTTGATCGTATGGTGTTACTTTCCCTGCATCGATATCGCGAAGACCTCTTTCTATTCCTCGCTTCTGTTCACCTGAAAGCTCTTGCCACCAATCGTTACCTGTCTCGCTGGAGTCCTTGACAATCTTCAGATATGAAATTGTATCATCATCATCCAGATGGGTAAGCCACTCAATTAATTCTAGTTTTAATGCTTCATGTCCCATAGCTAAGGCTTTTCTCAAAGTTACGAAATATCCATTATTTTTGAGAATCTAGCATGATTCCTAGATAGTATATACAACCTACCCGGTGAAGACCGTATGTGTCCTGACATAGTCCGGATCGATGTGAATGCCCAGTCCCGCTCCCTTGGGCACCGGGATCATCCCGTTACGGCTTTCAAAAGGTCCGGCCTTACTTTCAATGGGAATGGTGGTGCCATTGGAGTCCCTGGTGGTGAACATCTTAAACTCATGGTATTTGTAGGCTGCCGGGCACACCCCGACCATGTGCAGCATGTAGAGGAATCCAAATCCTCCGCCTGATATATGCGGGGTCACCTGCAGGCCGGCGGCCTCTGCCATGCGGGCCACCTGCATGGTGCGGATCATCCCCCCGTAGTAAAAGAGGTCGGGCTGAAGGATCTGGAACACCTCGTTGCCTGCCAGGTAGCGGAATGCGTGCACGCCGAATTCCTCCTCCCCGCCGGCCATCGTGATATCCAGTGCCTGCTCCACCTGTTTTTGCTCCTCGTACCAGTCCCATGGCACGGGCTCCTCGTAGAACGCGTAGTTGTATTCCTCCAGGATCTTCCCGATCCGGATGGCCTCTTTGACCGAGTAGGTTCCGTTCCCGTCGATCATCAGGACCATCTCTTCGCCGAACACCTCCCTGGCCATGCGGATCAGCTTTTCTGTCCGTCCCGGTGCGTTTTCATTGTCCTGCCCCAGGTTGTCTCCGCGACCGGCCCTGATCTTTACCGCCTTCGCGCTGGTGGCCTCAACGTCCTTCTGCATCAGCTCCAGGGAGACTTCCGGCTCTTTCTGCCGGAAGTCAGCCAGGTGGTTGCCCAGGTAGATGGAGACCTCCGGATTGACCAGATCGCCGATCAGCAGTCCGGCCGGCTTATCTGCGGTTGTTCCCAGCATGTCGAGGATGGCGAACTCGATGCCCGCCACGTGCACATTCAGCGGAATCCCCTGCCGCTTGACATTCATCTCCACGGCGTTGAAAATAAGCCGGTCCAGATCCCGTGCATCCTTTCCGACAAAATGGGGGGCCAGGGCCTTGGGGACCATGGGGTAGCAGGACTCTGCAATAAAGGGGTGGCCGGCAGATATTCCCACGGCACCATCCGTGGAACGCACCCGGTAGAGCAGGCTGTCCCGGTCGCGCAGCAGTTCAAGGGATTCGATGGTGACCGGGTCCGGGAAAAGCTCCCTCTTCAGGACCGGTTTCCTGAGGACCTCGTCGAGCTTAGAATAATCGGTGGGTGTGCCTGTTGCGGTTGTTCCTGTGGTACAGGAATGCAGGGGCAATATGGCCGATGCCCCACCGGCCATGGCGGCCGAAGCCAGGAAATTCCGTCTGTTGGTTTTCATGGTAACTATTTATGCTTTTACAGTAGGTAATCCGTTCCGTAGGGAAAACGCTGGGGCCTGCTGAGCATGGCATTGGCCCGGTCGTTGTCGATGAACCGTTCACGCTGCGGATCCCAGTGCAGTTTCCCGGGCAGTTTCATGGCAATATGGCTTACCAGGCAGGCGGAGCAGGAGCGGTGCCCCACCTCGGCAGGGGCCACCGGGTCACGGCGTGACCGGATTGCATGGAGCCAGTCCTCGTGCTGCTCTGGTGCCTTGTATAGGTGTACCTCGTCCGGACCGATCTCCGATTCCAGGATCTTCGGGTCGCTGGCGTCCAGGGCCTTCAGCTCTTTCCCCGGTTTGGTGGGATCGGAGGAGGTGACTGCCACGTTGCCGCGGGAGACAAAAATCCAGCCTTCGGTCCCCTTGAACTTCACCCCGTTGGGGAAGTCACCACTGACCTCCATGGAGACACCATTGGCATATTTAGCGTGTACCCTGAAATCACCATGGACATTCCATAGTCCCGATTGGGGGAATGAAGCCTCAGCTTCCACCTCCACCGGTCCGGTGTACTCGGTACCCATACCCCAGTGTGCCGTATCCAGGTGGTGGGCACCCCATCCGGTGATCATCCCGGCGCCGAACTGTTCACACCGGAGCCAGCCGGGACGGGAGAAGTCGGCCTGGGGATGGACCCTCTTTTCTGTATAGTATTTGAATTGGGTGGAGCCCAGCCACATGTCATAGTTGAGGTTATCGGGCACCTGCATGGGCAGCTCCTCCTCACCGGAAGGATCACCCGGAAGTCCGATTTCAATGTGTTGCAACTCGCCGATACGCCCGTTGCGCACCAGCTCGCATGCCCTGCGGAACTGTGGCCAGGGAGAGGTGCCCCGCTGCTGGCTCCCCTGCTGGAAGACCACGCCGGTCCGGTTCACCGTGTCGCTCATCTGCCTGCCCTCCCCAATGGTGAGCGAGGCAGGTTTCTGCAGGTAGATATCCTTCCCTGCCAGGGCAGCCTCCATGGCCGCTTGGGCATGCCAGTGATCGGGTGTGGAGATGATCACCGCATCGATGCTTTTGTCCTGCAGCATCTCCCGGTAATCCTGGTACACCGCCACATCCACATACCCGGGTTTCCCTTTTTGCTCTGTGTAGTAATTCTCGATCCACTTCTTGCCATCGTTTGCACGTTTGATGTCCACATCGGCTACGGCCACACCCATGGCTGCATCGTGTTTCAGGGTTTCGGGCAGGTCGTGGACCATGGCGATGCGCCCGAACCCGATCTGCCCGACGCGGATCCTGTTGCTAGGGGCTGTCTTCCCGAGGACATGGGAGGGGATGATGGTGGGGAGGATGATGGTCCCGGCTGCGGTGGTGGTGGTTTTCTTCAGAAAGGATCTTCGTTGCATGGGGAAATGGATATTGGATATTGGTTATCGGATATCGGATATTGGATATTGGTTATTGGATACAAGATAATGATATTTTGAGGGAAGAGGGGTCAAAAGGGTGTCAAATGCATGGCAGCTGTATTCCGGTTTGCCAGACTGAGAATATTGGGATAAATTAGATGGCTCCAATCCAATATTCACATCTAAACATCAAATCATATGAGCACTCAGGTTTCCGATACCCATAAGCAAAGCTTTCCTCAACTGGATGTAGCTCCCAGGCTCCTGCTGGGACCCGGGCCCTCCAACGCCCACCCACGTGTGCTGCAGGCCCTGGGCATGCGCCAGCTGGGACACCTGGATCCCCAGTTTCTGGAGATCATGAACCGCAACCAGGAGCTGATCCGGTATGTGTGGCAGACAGATAACAAGATGTGTATTCCAGTCAGCGGGACCGGCAGTGCGGCCATGGAGGCCACCTTTGCCAACCTGATCGAACCGGGCGACAAGGTGGTGGTGGCCGTGAAGGGGTACTTTGGAATGCGCATGACGGACATGGCCGGCAGGTATGGCGCTGAAGTGGTGGAGATAAAAAAGCCCTGGGGCGAAGCCTTCAGCTTCGAGGAGATCTCAGCGGCTGTAAAGGAGCACAAACCTGCCATTTTTGCCATCGTTCACGCGGAAACTTCCACCGGGGTCAGGCAGAACCTGGACGGCTTGGGGGATCTTTGCCGTGACAACGGCTGCCTCCTGCTGGTGGATACGGTGACCAGCATGGGCGGGGTGCCGCTGTTCATCGATGACTGGAAGATCGATGCCGCCTATGCGGGAAGCCAGAAGTGCCTCAGCTGTCCCCCGGGCATCTCGCCCCTGACCTTCGGCGACCGGGCCCTGGAGAAGATCAACGGGCGGAGCGGTAAGGTGAAGAACTGGTACCTGGACATGTCCCTGCTCAGCAACTACTGGGGCAAGGAGCGCAGTTACCACCACACGGCACCCATCAACATGAACTACGGGTTCTATGAGGCCATGCGCCTGGTGGTTGAAGAGGGCCTGCAGGAGCGGTGGGAGCGGCACCAGCGGAATGCGGACCAGCTGGTATCACTGCTGCGCAGCATCGGGCTGGAGCCCTATGCCCCGGATGAGATCCGGCTGCCCAGCCTGATCACCGTGGCCGTGCCTGAGGGTGTGGAAGCCAAAGCGGTGACTGCCGCCCTGCTCAACGACTACAACATCGAGATCGGGAACGGCCTGGGTGAGCTGGCCGGCAAGGTATGGCGCATCGGGCTTATGGGCTTCAACAGCCGCATGGAGAACGTGACCCTGGTCACCTCGGCGCTGGACAGGATCCTGAACGGGTAGCCTGTCCGGAACGTATCCTGAACTTTTCAAAATCGTGGAGGATATATGCGCCTGTAACCAGGATGTGTTTCATATGATTTCCCTGTTTTTCCCGGAACAAAAATAGGGAAAAGTTGTAGCTTAGCGAATGGACCAGGCATCGGTTAAACACATGCACCAAAAGATTCCTCTTCTGGCACTCCTTTTTACCGCGGTGTTGCTTTCATGCAACGGGCCGGGGGAAAAGATCCCGTTGCCTGCACTGCCAAACGGCTGGTGGCAGCTGACCACCACCTACCCGGATATCACACCCTACGCATACACCGGAGGGGACAACAAGGTGTGCGATTTCACTATTTTCCCGGCCAGGGACGGGACATGGCAGCTTATTGCCTGTGTCCGCGGGAACACCTATCCCGGGAGCAACCGTTTCCTCTACCGCTGGGAGGCCGGGCAGCTGACCGATACCCTCTGGGAGGAAAAGGGGGTCTTCCTGGCCACGGGAAGCGGACCGGGGCCTGACGGCTTCGGCTTTGCATACGATTCAACGCATTATCCCCAGGTGGGAAAACTGCAGGCCCCGCACTGCATCCAGGTGGACAGCCTCTACAATCTTTTCTACAACAACCGGGACGCCCACTGTTTGGTGAGCAGCGACGGGAAGGATTTCACCCCCCTGCGGAACGACATGGGATCCCTCTCCTTCTTCCGGATGGGCAGGGATGTGATGGTCTTCCGCGATGATCCCGGGCAGCGGTGGATCGCCTACTATACAGACCCGGAGACCCGGCCCCAGTCCGTATCGGCCCGTACCTCCTCATCCCTTTCCGGGAAGTGGTCCGAAGCCGGGATGGTTTACGATGGCTACTCCGGCACCCGCAGTCCCATTTACAGGAATGAGTTTGCAGAGAGCCCCTTTGTACATCGTATCGGGGAGGACTACTACCTGTTTGCCCAGCTTCATGTCTTTCATTCAAAGGACCCCCTGGCGTTCTCCGAAAAAGTGGCTGTGCTGGAGAGTTGCAGGTATGAAGAGCGCTGCTGGGCCCCGGAGATTATCAGCGGACCTGACAACAGGCTCTACCTGGCCGCTTACCGGCCCGGACGGAATATGGATGACTGAAATCAGGTTTGATTAGATGGACCCGGGATCCGGATGAAAATTGATGAACAACTTATAATTCATAGATCATGCGAGTCAGGAGACGCGATTTTTTAAAAAAAAGTGCACTGGTCGGGGGACTGGCACCGGTGGGGCTTCAAAGGGTGCTGGCTGCGGACCGGTTTGATCCCCAGGATTTGTATCAAAGCAGTTCCCTCACCATCAGCAGGCCCCGGGGGTGGAACTACTGGAAACCCCTGGAGGAGGTCACAGTCTCGGTTACCATGCCGGGGGAGGCCCTTTATATTCAGGTCTGGGATGGGGCAGGAAATAATTACTACCGGTCGGATGCGCGGCAGGAGGTCCGGTTCCCGGCAGGCGGTGCCCTGGGTTATCACAAAGTCACCCTGCACGACCCGAAAGGCCATGTAAGGGAGTGGGCGGTCTTTCCTGTGGATTGTCAGACTGAGATCGCTGATGAAACGGGGGAGTTCAGCCGCCTGATGGAGATACTCTATGAAACCCTGACCTCCGGCGGGTCGGGATTCGGAAGAACGGTTCGTTATAATGAAAAGTATTACCGGTACTACTCCAGCTGGTTCCAGGACCATGTTTTTGTGGCTGAAGGCATGAAGTATTTTACGGATGATCTGAAAACCGGGGTCGACCTGTACGCGGATGGCCAGAGAGAGGATGGGTTGATCTGGGACAATTACAAACATCCCTATCCCAAATTGCAGAGCTACTGGGAGTATCGTTTCGGCTATGGCGGTTTTACCTATCGCCCGGAAGATCCGCGCTCGAGCGCGATTTTCGTCAGGATCCCGGTGGAGAATATCGGGGAGCACACCTTCCTGGAAGGATTATACCATGCATGGAAAGCAACCGGGGATGATGAATGGATGAAAAGCAAACTGGACCATGCCCTGAAGGCGGTTGCTTTTGCCACTTCCTCTCCCTGGTACTGGTCAGAAGAATTCAAACTCCTGAAACGACCCTTCTCCATCGACAGGTGGGACTTTCAATCGGATTTTGATGCCGCGATCACCGGCAAGGATTTCATGGGAGCCGACCTGGACCGCACCCGCTACGGGGTGATGTTCGGCGATAATATCTGTTTGGCCAACGGCTGTACCTGGCTGGCCGAAATGCTGGAATATGCCGGGCGGACAGAAGATGCAGAGAACATGACAACGCTGAGCAGGGATCTCTGGAAACGCATCAATGACCTCTCCTGGAACGGGGCTTTCTACGAGCACTGGGTCCCGGTGGAAAATAAAAAGGAACTGGATTTCGGGGTGAATACCAGGGAACAGGTGACCCTTTCGAACGCCATGGCCCTGCCCAGGGGGGTGGATCATGACAGGGCTGTTCAGATCATTCGGACGTATCAAAGGATCAAAGCGGAGATGCCGGATTCCTCCCCCGGGGAATGGTATATGTGCTATCCTCCCTTTGAAAAGGGCTGGCATGTCAACAAATGGGAATACATGAACGGGGGGGTAAGCCCCATCCTGGCCGGTGATCTGGCACTGGGCGCATTTGAACACGGATTTGAACAATACGGGGTTGATGTTTTACGGAGGCTGGATGCACTGGCCCGGCGGTCCGGCAATCACCTGCACGGATGTTACAAGGGAATGATTCCGGAAGCAGGCCGGCGGAATTTCACCCCGGTCGATCTGAAAAAAATGGCCAACGCAGGTTTTGTGTCGGATCAGCAGCAGGGCAGCCTGGCTCTGGGATCTGAGGTGGCTGATTTGAGGAATATCCCCACCGGGGTGCAGGAATTTGAAGGGGTCCCTTTTGAAGTGATCGACCCGGATGAGAACAACCGGAAAGCATGCCTTATCATCAGCCGGGGCACTGAAAAAGTGAGCATCGGGCAAAAGGCCAGATCCCTTTACCTGCTGCATACCATGGATGGTTCCTCTCTTGCAGGGATCCTTTATATCCGCTATGCAGACGGAAGCAGCTTTTCCAGGTATATCAGGGACCAGACCGAGATAGCCCATTTCTGGTACCCCGACATTCCGGTGTCACGCAAAGGGATCCCCCAGCTGGTGGTGGCCTGGAGGGGCCCGGCCGAAGCAGTGAAGGAAGTCGGGGTATATGCTTTCGGAATGGACAACCCGCATCCTGAAAAGCAGATCGACACCCTTGAATTCCACAATCCATCCTCCTCAAAATGGGCGTTGCTGGGGATCACCCTGAGCGATGCCCCGCATTACTTCAGGCCCACCATTGTCTCCACAATCCCTGATCACTGGGCGTCTGCCCATGTGATCAAGGCCCTCATAGAAGGATTGGCCGGGATCGAAAAATACCGGACAGGCCTTCAGCAAACTGCAGCTAAGACCGAGATGGGAGGCAGCAGGCGTGAATAAGGCAGGGGTAGCGGCTGTCTATGTTCCTTCAGGAGGATATGCCTCCTATCATTATGAAAAAACTCCTGAGAATCAATGTACGATTGAATTCACCAGCAACGCTTCAGAAACGGAGCTGGAGCTCATGATCCCGCAGGGAGGAGAAATCAGACGCATGCTCGCTGACGGCCGGGAGACCGCTTTCTCCCTCAGGGAAATCGAAGGCTCAACATATGCAGGGGTGCGTATTGAAGGGGTGGGGGTCCACCGGATCGTGATGGAATGATGGAAAACCATGGGGTTTTCTCTATTCCAGGTCAAACACAAATACGTTGACCGTGCTTTCGGGTACCTCAAGGACCAGCGATCTTCCAGACCGTGAAAAGGGGGTAGTGGTGGTCCAGGCTCCCTGCTTCAGCGTGTCATTGGAGATCTCCGCGTTTTTCTCCCCCGTCAGGGTGTGCCGGACAAAATCCCTGCCTGCCTCCAGGCCCTCCAGCTCCAAACCAAGGTCAAAGCTCCGGACAAAACTCCGGTTGATCACATGGATAAAAAGCTGACGGTGGGACCGTGTGGCCAGGATATCCAGCGTGGCAACGCTGTCACACGGTGCGATGGCGTTCATCCGCAGCGGTTGGTTATAGAAGGGTATGTTCCGGGTTTCAGTGCGCAGCCGGCTGTTCCCGTGGTGGTTCGAATAGAGGCCGGTAACCTGCCCTGAGGGCAGTGGTACTGCATCCTGCAAGTAATCCGGATCCACGCGGATCCCCGTGATCCCCCAGCTCTGGCCCACGGTCATGCTCTGGCAGGCCATCTCCAGCCTCTCCCCACGGCGCATCATGGCGTGGAGGAATCCCGCCGCACCGATACCCTTGGCCAGGTCGGATTCAGGCAGGCCGGCTTTTTTCGGCGCTCCTTCCAGCCATCCGTTCCAGTTCCACTCGGTCACCGCGATCTGAAATCCGGTGTTTAGTGCAGACAGGTGGTAGCGGTCTGAAGGGAGTGTGGAGAGGCCGGTGGACGGATCGATTGCCGGGGTGGCGACCCAGGCGTTCCAGAGCTGTTCGAAGGTCAAAGTGGACGGATCGGCGGCTGTTGTGTCCTCTCCGGTGAATACCTCCCTGATCCCCCATGGCACATAGGTATGGAACACCAGGTATTCGATCTTCTCCTTCATCCCGGCCTCCAGCATCCTGTTCAGTTCCGGCAGCGGGCCGTCCACGATGATCTTTACATCCGGGTCCAGGGCAAGCAGGGTGTCCGCCACGGCCTCAATGCATTGATAGAGGCGCCGGACGGGCCCTTCCGGATCATAGTCATGCTTCCACCGGAATCCTTCAAATCCCCAGTATTCATTCCCGATCTCAAAGTATTTCACCCCGAACGGGTCCTCATGCCCGTTCATCTTCCTGCAGGCGGCCCAGCGGTTCCCCTGCTTTTTGCTTGCGCAGGTTACAGTATTCCGTAAATAGGGCTGCGGCGGATTCCCCGGCCTCCCGGAGGCCCATCCTTTCCATGGTAGGCATCCCCGATGTTCAATACCAGGATCGGTTCGGATCCCAGGAGCCTCGCAGAGATCCAGGAATTCGTCCAGGCCAAGCCGGTTGTCTGACACCACTTTGCCTTCGAGTACCTGACGGTACTGCCGGTAGGGCTTCCTTACTGCCTGACCGGGAGCATGGTCGATCAATTCGGTCCAGTCATAGTAATCCACATCCGATCCCCCCGGATAGCGGATGTTCGGGATCTTCATGGACTTCAGGTGTTCCAGGACGATGGGATCAAATCCGCCCGTGCCCGGGTTGATCACCAGGTCGCCTCCGATCTCTCCCCCCCAGCTGCACTTCTCCATAAAGTGGCCGAAGAGGTGGTCATTGACCGGGTTGACCACATCCCCGGTCACCACCAGGGAGGGCCGGTCGATTTCCGTGGCGCAGGCGAAGGACAGGGCCACAAGGATCAGGATTTGTGTCAGTTTTTTCATGTCCGGTTTGTTCCTGGAGATAGTAGCCCCAATATAGTGATATAATACTTCAACCCGGCAAAGCACTCCTGCCGCAGGGATTTTGTATCTTGCCGTGCAAAACAGACCAGGAAAATGAGAACCGCCTTATTCTGCGTGCTTGTAATCCTTTTTGCAGCCTTCAATGCGGGCGCCCAGCCCCTTTACGACTACACCAGACCGTTCCTGGCCACTTCCCAGCTGGGATTCCCGGAGGGGAGCCCAAAGGAGGTCACCTTTTACGCCGGGGAGGCGGAAGAGGCGTTCCCGGATGTGATACCTTTTTTTATCACCCCCGTGGGCTACCGGCTGCCCAGGGAGAAGACCCACCCTCAGCAGTGGGAAGTGGAGGGCAACGTGTTCCGCTGGCCCTTTAATGATACGCTGGGGAGGTATTCAAGCGAAGTGCTGAAGCCGGGTTACGGCAAAGCCCTTTACGCGGGTACCCTGGTAAGGATGGAAACCGGCTGGGGTACAATATGGCGGGCCGATTTTACGGATTTTATGGCTCCGGGGGTTTACCAGATCGAGAATGAATATGGTTTCACCGCCCCCTTTGTGATCGGCAACGATGTTTACCAAAAGATGGAGCGCGGTTACCTGGAGTTCCTCTTCTGCCAGCGCTCAGGCGTGGAGATCCCCGGCGTGCGGCCCGCCGAGAATGCGGATGACGGGAGGCTCTATTCCGATCCGGATCATTACCTCCCGGTGGCCGGCGGGTGGAACGATGCGGGGGACTGGCGGAAATGGTTGTCGCTGACCCAGCCCAACCTGGATGCACTGGGACAGGTGGCCACACATGGCCATCCTGCTTTCCGTTTGCGGGCCCTGGAGGAGATGGAGTGGGGGAACCGTTACTATCACCACATGATCACTGACAAGGGCAGGGTGTATGAGGATGTGGGGGGTGGCAGGAACCGGGCCGGGGAATACGGGGATAGCTGGTGGAACGAGAACCACCCCGGGGTGACGGCAGCCGGGGACCTGGAATCGGACAATGTGCCCATGAACGGCGTGGAACGGCATGTGCGGGACAACTACAATCCCATGGTCCAGTTCCAGTTCGCCCGGCACCAGGCTGCAGCATCCGTCGTGATGCCGCACCCTCATAAGAGCAACTGCCTGGTCGTTGCCAGCCGCGCCTGGAAATACGGGGAATCGGCGGGGCATGACAACCGCACACTTTACCTCTCCCAGCAGCTGCTGGCGGCCGTCGAGCTTACCCTGGCCGGAAGCCCGGTGGTGGAAACGGAGCGGATCGGCCAGCTGGCAGGAGCATTGCTGGAACGGCAGGAGGTGAACAGGGAAGGGCTGAGCGGTTATTTCATGGAGAAGGACAAGGTCGATGGCTACCGCAGCATTGTATTCAGCTGCGAACCGGCAATGGCACTGCTCCGTCTGGCGGAGGCGGCTATCCCGGGGCTGGAGGAGATAACCGGTGAGGCGGTCCGGGCAGTGACAACCTACATCGAGGAATACCTGCTTGAGGATGCCGCCACCAATCCTTTCGGGATCCCCCCCTACGGCGTGTATACCCGGCCGCCTTACCCGGAGAGCCAGTCATTCCGTAAATTCGGAAGGGACAGGTATGTGCGGACCTTCATCCATGTGTTCAGCGACGATCCCATTCCCCATGGCGTGAACCAGGTCTTCCTGCAGCAGGCGTACCTGATGGCCCGGGCGGGCAAACTTTTCGGGCGCGGGGAGTGGCAACAGGCTGCCGAGCGGATCATTGCCTGGAGCATGGGCCACAATCCCTACGGACTCTGCCTCTTTACGGGGGTGGGATTCAGGCATCCCGTAGCCGGAAGCTTTGTGAATTACAAGATCCCCTCCGCACCGGCGATCGGATTTATGGGGACCCCTGATGACAGGCCTTACCTGGAGACCCGTAACCTGGTGGAGTGGAGCACCCAGGAGGTATGGGACGCACCATTCTACTACCTGATCGGTGCCATCAGCTTCCTCAGGTAATGGGCAATAACCGGGAACCCGGCCATGGACAACAATGAAATGAGATAATTTACCGGAAAACCTCTTAAGGTTGACTATTTTTATGGATGAATCCCTCAATGCTGAACCATGAGAACCATAGCTATCCTCTCTTTTTTCCTGATCCTGCTGTCGTGCAGTGGTACAAAGGAAGCCAATCCCCGGGTGTTTATCTTCACCGATATCAATATTGACTCGGGGGATCCCGACGACCGGCAGTCCCTGGTCCACCTGTTCTGGTACGCCGATGAGCTGCAGATCGAGGGGGTGGTGCCTGACCGCTGGAGTGCCCGCGGGTACGAGGCATGCAGCCTGGTGGTGGAAGCCTATGAAAAGGACTACAATGCATTCGGATTCGCCGGGTCAGGGTATCCTGAGCCCGGAGCGCTTGCCGGCCTGATCGCCAGGGACACAGCGGATGCCCTCAGGCTATTCGAAAGGGCCGCTTCGGTGGGACCCGGTCAGGGCAAGGGGCCTCTCTATGTGCTGGTGTGGGGGAACATGAACCGGTTCGCATCGGTTCTCCTGGAAGCCCCGGAACTATCCCGGAACATCAGGCTGATCACCATTGGCACCGGCCCCATGCTGGAGAAGGATATTCCCCATATGCCGGGCAACTGGCCCAGGGCCCCCAGGCCCTGCCAGCAGCCCAACTGGAACGGCTTTGGGCGCAATGGGATCTATCACGATGCCCGCTTTTCTGACATGTGGTGGCTGGAGATCAACTGGACCTACGGGGGGATGTTCACCGGGGAGGAACCGGAGGAGATGTTCCATACACTGTCGGAATACGGGAACCTGGGAATGCATATGAAGGAGGTGGTCCGTAACCATGCCTGGGCACAGTATTTCAGGGTGGGGGATACTCCTACGGTACTCTACTTGATCGACCGGGACCATGACCCGGATGATCCAACCTCCAGCAGCTGGGCAGGGACATTCGTAAAGCCCATGCCGGATAAGCGTCCTCACTATTTCACGGATGCAAACGGACCGGTGGAATGGGATTATGCCGATCCCTGCGTTACCTGGCAAAACCACATGGAGGTGTGCCGGCATGCCATGGGCACCCTTGAGTCCAGGCGCGATGAAATGTACCGGGCACTGCTTGAGAAACTGGACAGCCTCTACGGGAAGGGTCCGTAGCGCATTTGCCGGATCCTATTCCCTGCTGAAGCTTTGCCAGTATTCTTCGGCTTCTTCCGGTGCTATTTTTCCGTCGAACACCACCATACGGTATTTGAGGGTGTAGTCCTTTCCCTGTTCAAGGACCCACTCCTGGTGGCGGATGGGACAGAACTCAAAAAAGACATTCGCTTTCCCTTCGTTCTGGTCCGGAGGCCACATCCGCATGGGCTCGGGGTGCGCCTGGTTGTCCGGGTGACTCATGAACAGGATGCCGGACCTGCCTTCGGGGAGCTGCGATTCCCCTTCGACGATCACCCACCGGGCCTCTGTTCCGTCCGCATCAGCACGCGTTTTCCCCCCGGAGGTAAGCACTGTACTGTTGTCCGTATTCCATTTTTCCGTAGCCCGGAATCCCAGTCCGCCCCCGTACCGGTAAGCTTCCAGGATGATGCCTCCCTCCAGGGGGCAGTTCAGCGTGACCACCAGGTCCACGGTATAACGGTTGTCGCTGATCCCGCCTGTGTTTACATCCCAGGTTTCGTTAATGCCCACCTCTTCGCTTCCGTCTTCCTGGAAATAGAGATGGTCATGCCGGACTGTGAATCCGGCCTCATTTTTGTGCTCCCACCTGTCCAGGTATTCTGCGAAACGGACTGTTCCCTGCCCTTCGGCCAGGTTCCAGAAATCCACCCGGCGCCCGTCAATCAGAGTGTGGGTCCACGGATTCCAGATGCCGTAATGGTGGTAGTGGTCCGGCGGCTGGATCCGGGTGAGGACCTCTCCGCCAGGTGAATGAAGTGGGTGGATGTAGGCCGAGCGTTTGTACAGGGGATTCTGTCCGTCGGGTGCCGGGGTTTCTGAATGCACATAGGTCAGGAGCGGTTGTTCACCGGAGAAGATAGTGGTTGCATGTTCGCCTGTTTCCAGGGTCAGTTTATCCTGTGAAGGATTGCAGGCGGTGATGGTTTTGATCGTCAGAATGAGGATGAAGGTGCGGATGGGCATGGTAAATGGTTATTGGTTATTGGTTATTAGATAGTTGTAATATATCAGCACATCGTTTACACATGATAAAAACTGTAAATCAAATTTGTTAAAATTTATATTGTTCGCCCCAGGGGCGCCTTCTAAGCAAGGCAAAATATCGTCAATTTATTGACATATTGTTTTTTCAATCTACAGGCATTGCAAATACGAAGTGGTGATAAAATCCGGTTTATACACCCAGTTCCCGTTATCACTTGGTAGTACTACGAAAATGTATTACCGATTCGGTAATACTACCACCCTTGAACGGAATACCCTCCACCATAAAAAATGCCTTCATCAGGTTCTGCAACGGATCCACTGCCTGTTGCCTGAGAATGAGATCGACTTCCATATTCAATAGGGTTATGGTGACGAAAAACAATATTTCAAAGAACGTATCGATCAAAATGTAAACGATGTTATGATATTTATCAGATAGGGGTTAGGGTTGAGGGGATTTTGCGGCCTGGATGAATGCGTTGATCTGGGCGGTGGTGACACCGGGAGGCATACCGCCCCCGCATGAGAGGATCACCCTGGACGGGTCTTTGAGTCCCCCGGTCAGTGACTGCACGACGGCAGTGATCTCCCCTTCGGTTCCCCTGGCGAGCACATCCCTTGGGGGGATGTTCCCCAGCATGGTCACCGAATTGGAAGTCAGCTCTTTAAGTTCATTGAGATCGGTTTCAAATCCCATGTTGAAGAGGTTCACCCCCATTTCGGGCAGGTACCGGACCGATTCCAAACAGGGGGCATCGTTGTGGAGGAATTTGATGCTCACTTCACGGTCATAGATCTCTTTGAAGTAGGGGAGGCCGAATTCCACAAACTGCTCCCCGCTGATGAACCCGATGATGTCATCCAGCATCAGGATCCCGTCGGTGGAGGGGAACAGGTCAGCCTGGTGGTCGTGGAAAACCACCAGGTAATCGGTAATGATCCGGATCAGGCTGTGGACGCGGTCCGGATCGGTCATCATGGCCAGCATGAATCCGGTGGTACCCATCAGGTACGAGGCGATGTTGAGCGGTCCCCTGGAGACCGAGAAACGGATCTTGTGACCGGCATCATTGATCTTCTTCTCGTTCAGTTTCAGCCTGTTCAGTACCATGGGTCCCAGTCCGTCTTTCACCGGATTGGGTCTGGGTACAGTATCGATCTGGTCAGGGGAAGTGATGAAAGGGAAGGCGTGGGGGAACTCATTGAAGGGAAAGGAGGTCCTGGCACCGAATGCAGAGGGTTCACTGCACATGCCGAATTCGGACCAGAATCCTGGCAGGAACATGACATCGGGGAATGTCTCCAGGGCCTTCAGGTTGGCTTTCAGCCACAGCTCATCACTGGTGAAGTAGTCCAGGATGGAGATCCCATACCAGTTGGGAAGCCAGGGGGAATCGATGATGAATCCCACCGGGGCCGGGGTGGATACCTGGCCGTTTACCACATCCAGAAGCTGTTTCCATTGTTGGTCGGTCATGGGTTGGATATTGGATAATGGTTATTGGATAATGGGAATTGGTTATTGATGGTCTGAAGATAGGGGAATCCGGGCTATTTCGCAATCCGCCTCAGGTAAAGAGCGGTGACCGAAAGGATGACCAGCTCTCCGGCGCAGAAGATCCACCAGGGGAATTGTCCCGGAACATACTGCGTGGCAACCTCAAGAACCTCAGGATTCTTGACCTGCAGCATGCCGGCCAGGGAAAAATGGGATAGCATGTGCTTTGAATAATCCAGAATCCACCCGAAGATCAGGACCAGCGATCCAAACGCCAGGCCTGCCCATTCCATCCTGCGGATGCGGGTATCCTTCCCGCGTTCAGCACAAACCAGGATCACCAGCGCCAGCAGGATCATGGTCAGGGAGACCAGCACGGGGGTCAGCACGGGGCCGGTCCAGGTGGTGGGGATCAAAAAGAGCACATCCCAGGTTTTCAGGGATTCGGGCCATCCGAGGATCAGTTTCAGGAACACGTAGTAGAAGATGTCCCAGATGGCAAAGCTGTAGATGAACCAGGCGAAACCGGTGCTGAACCGCCTGGTGCCGCTCATTCCCGGGGCAATCATCCCCACGGTGACCAGCATGACCATGGTAGCCACCTCCCTGAACAGTTCGGTCAGCGCCAGGTTTACAGGGATGGGCGAAAGGGGGAACTCAAATCCCCCCGGGTAGAGGATCTCCCGCATGTAGACCACCACGGCCGCCTCCAGGAATCCCATGGCGATGGCAAATGCAGTGATGATGATGAGCATCCGGCGCAGGGGCATGACAGTCTGCTTTAAGGTTTTAGTTTTTCGGAGTATTCTTTGATCAGTTCCATGGTGGGATCCGAATCAAAAACCGTATTCAATCCCTGCTCCTCCTGGGGCGGATCTCCCATGGGTGCATCCCCCTCCTGCCAGAACAGCCGCCCGTCCGACGGCCGGGCCGATCCCCCGTATGCCCAGAAGTTGCAGCCGGCCAGGACATCGTTCTCCCCGGCGTGGGCGACCAGGTATTCGAAGGCGTTGGCATAGTAGCGGTCCCGCAGGGTCACCGGGCTTCCTGGGGTATATTGATGATGGTCCCGGGGAAGTCCGAATTCCTCGAATACCAGTGGTTTACCCAGGGAGCGTGCTACTTCCACCCGTTCCTCCAGGTAGGCGTTGGTCTTCTCAATGGCACTCTCCAGGGTCTCCTCAATGGAATCGGGGTGGATCCAGCTCCAGTTCTTGGGCCAGATGTGGAAGGTGAGGTAGTCCATGTTGGGATCGGCATGGATCCTTGTGAAGGAGGGCAGGTTAATGGCTTCTGAACCGGCGGTCACCATGTGGTTGGGATCGATGGATTTGATCAGTGCGGCTGTTTCGGAGAGCCATGTTTCCAGGTTGGGGGTGAACCTCTCAAAGGTGGCCCTGGGTTCATTGGCGATCTCCCAGCTCATGATGGCCGGATCGTCAATATAGGCCAGTCCCGAATAGGGATTGGTCCGTTTCAGCATGAAGGTGATATGCCGGTTCAGCATCTCCTTACATGGATCACATTCGTGGAATTGGGCACTGTACTTCATAAAATCGGGCCAGCTGTACGCTTCCAGGTTGGGATAGGGGATGGGGCCGTACCCGTTCCAGTTGAGGTACTGGGCAAATCCCCCCGACCATTCCCAGTTGTTGGTGATGAACAATACGGCAGTCATCTTCCTTTTCCCCAGCTCGGCCAGGAAGAAGTCGAGTCCGTCGAGCAATCCCTCATTGTATTGACCGGGAGCGGTCAGCAGGGTGGGAGTCACCCGCGATGGTTCCCCGTCCGGACCTTCGGCACCTGCCAGCACCCGGAGGTTTTCGATGCCATGGGCCTTCATGTGATCCAGCTCGGCCAGCAGCCGTTCCCGGTCCCCGTATTCCCCTTTGGAACCAAGAATGGGACCGTACCAGTAGTTGGTGCCGATGAAGTAATAGGGTTCCCCGTCCCTGATAAATTGCCCGTCCACCACGCTGATGAAGGGAGAGGTTCGCGGGGCCGGGTTGCATCCCTGGAACATTGTGACCGCCATGATCACTGCCAGGAGCGTCATGACCGGTTTCAGGGAGGTCCGGTGAATGGTCATAGGGTGAATGGTCGTTGCGTGAAGTGTCATCATCTGGTAAATATTGATTAAAGTGGATCGATTTCGTAGTAGTTGTTATTTTTCCCGCCAACATCGATGTACCTGCGGCTGACCTGTTTTTCAACCGGGCTCAGCGTTCCCGAGAATGCTGTAACCAGGGTATACCCGCCCGGGCTCCCGGGCAGGTTCAGTACCACAGGGTAATCTTTCTCCCCGTAAGGTGCCAGCGTAACCTCCCGGTTCCCGGACCAGACCGTTTTCCCCGTGCTGTCAAACAGGGTGATCTTCACCTTCCCTGTCTCCTTAGACGGGTAATCGTTGATGGCCCTGATGGTGAACAGGAGCTGCGATCCCGGTTCGTGCGGGGGGAACTGTTTCATATAGCGTTCATCCGGGTGGTTGATGAAGACCGCCGATGGCGCAAAGGCATGGCGGAACCAGGCGAGGGTGGGGCCCGGTTCAAGGTCAGCGATCTCATTGATGTACCAGTCGCCCGTATACCCGTAGTTGTTGGTCAGGTGGGTAAAGGCCAGCACCCCGGCATGCTCCCGGATGCTCCTCAGCCACTCTGTTTCGCACTGCAGCCAGTAGGCCTGGAACGCCCTGTTCACATCGGGATCGGAGGCATCCCCCAGGTAATATTCATAGATGCGTTTGGTCAGTTTGGCCGTTCGCCCGTCCCTCCAGAGCCAGATCCACCCGTATTCGTTCACCAGCTGGGCGGCCCCCGATTCCATGCTGGCAATGTTCGCCGGGTTCCTGTAGTCCAGGTCCCCCAGGGGGTAAGGGTCCTTCTCGAACTGCTCCACGTTGTTCCATGGCCTGAATCCTTCATAGGGATGCGGCTCATCCATCTCATCCAGCCCCATCTCCCCGGCGGTCATATAGCCCGCATCCCAGGGCCGGGTAGGATCCAGCTGCTTCAGCTCCGGGATCAGGGTGTTCCCGATGTAGGCATCCCAGTTTTCGTTGATGGCATCCCAGATGACAATCGAGGGATGGTTCCCGTCGCTCCATACCCAGTTGGTGTATTCCGCCCTTACCTGGTCATCCCAGCCGTGGGTCTGCCAGTAATTCCATTCGTTCTGGAACATCATGCCATGTTCATCGGCCAGGTCATACCAGAAGTCAGGCACGATCCCCACGCAGATCCTCATGGCATTCCAGTGGACCTTTTTGGGATCATCGATGATCAGCTGTTTCACCCATTCCCTGTCCCAGGCCAGGTTTCCGCAGTCAGGATCCTCGAAAAAACCGCTGGAGGGTGATGTTGGTGCCCCTGAGCAGGATCTTCTCTCCATTCAGGTAAAAGTATTTGCCCCTTCTCTCAAAATCCCTCAGTCCGAACCGCTCCTCCTGCATATCAATGGCCCGGTCATCCATCAGCACGGTGGTCCTTGCCTGGTAGAGGAAGGGGTCGCCGGGGCTCCACAGGTGCGGATTGTCAATTCCGATCTCCATTTCTGTTACCGTCAGGTGTTCCCTCCTGGCCTCCACCTGCCAGCTTTCCCCGCCTACTTTGTTTCCTGTTGCCTTCTCAAAGATCTCCACCCTGACCGTTACAGCATCGGATTTGGGATCACCGTACATGATCTGCTGTGGATAGAAACTCCTGAGCCGGATCTTTGCAGTGACACGTCCGCCCGCAGCATCGGGCAGGAAAAGGGTGTTGTTCACCTGGACCTTCCCGGCAGCGATCAGCTCCACATCATCCCAGATCCCCGGAAGGTAGTGCTCCTTCTCCTTGTCGGTGGAACCGGCAGCCTGCGGCGGCAGCCAGTAGCGGTCGCCCACCCTGACCAGGATCTCATTCTCCTCCCCGAACCGGAGGGCCCGGGTGATGGGGATCTCGATGGGGGTATAGCACTCCATGGAGGTACCCATATCGATGCCGTTCACAAAGACCTGGGTGACATACTGGCTCTTTTTGATCCTCAGCAGGAATTCCAGTTCGGCCTGGTCCTCATCAATTTGCACCACCCTGCGGTACCAGTTGTATTTCGGGGTATAATCGATGTCATATACCCCATGGGCCTGCTTGGTTTCAGGTTCCAGTGGTTTTTTGAACCACACATCATAATCGTCGATCTCCGGTTCTGCCAGGTGGATCAGTCCGGGTACGGGGATGGTCCGGCTGAATGTTGCAGGGGGGAATGCCTTCTCTGTCCGGTCAAACTCCCAGGTCCCGTTCAGGTCTGTGACAGATCGCTGGGGCATGGCCTGGAGAGATGCCAGCATGAGGATTGAGACCAGGATACCTTTCTTTTTCATGTGCAGTTCAGTTTTTCCATGGGTATGATACTATGGGACCGCCCAACCCGGCAATATCCCTGTTTCGAGGTCCAGCACCTGTTCTCCCAGCAGCCAGGTGACCAGGACCACCACCAGGATCCCGATCATGTTGAGCATGAACCCGGTCCGCACCATGGTCGCTACCCGGATCCTGTTCGGTGCCGAAGATAATGGCATTGGGCGGGGTGGCCGTGGGAAGCATGAAGGCCAGGGAGGAGGCCAGGGTGGCCGGGATCATCAGCAGCAGGGGATTGTTCCCGCTGCTGATGGCCAGGCTGGCGAATACCGGGAGCAGCATCTGGGTGGAGGCCACATTGGAGGTCAGCTCGGTGAGGAAAGACATCAGGGCCACCACCGAGAGGAGGATCAGGTAAGGATTGATCCCCCTGCTCCAGGCCAGCTGTTCCCCGAACCATATGGCCAGGCCGGAGGACTGGAAACCCAGTGCCAGGGCAAAACCGCCCCCGAACAGCAGCACGATGTTCCAGGGAAGTTTCTGTGCGGTCCGCCAGTCCATGATCCGTTCTCCCTTCTGACGTCCGGTGGGGACAATGAAAAGCAGGATGGAGATGAACATCGCCACCGTTCCATCATTGATAAAAGCAGGGGCCTTAAAGAGCTTCGCCCACCCCGGGATCACACATTCATTGATGGTGATCCCTGCCCGGGTGATCCACAGGAGCGCCAGGGCCAGGAAGAGGATAAAGACGATCCGTTCCTGCCGGCTGGTCTTCCCGAGCTCCGCGTAAGCCTTCCGGAAGTGTTTCTTATCCACATTCTCCCACTTCTCACGGGGCCTGAAAAAAAAGTAGATCACCAGCCAGACAACCACCATCATCACCAGGGAAATGGGGAGGGCAAAGACCATCCAGTCCGTAAAGGAGATCTCGGGTGCGCCGGGATAGAGCAGGGTCAGGATCCTGGGACAGACCAGGTTGGTGGGGCTGCCCACCAGGGTGGACATGCCCCCGATGGAGGCGCTGTAGGCGATGGCCAGGAAGAGGCCGGTGGCGTACCTGTTGATCGATTTCAGCTGAAGGCTCTCCTCCAGGCTCGTGATGACAGAAAGGACGATGGGGATCATCATCATGGCGGTGGCCGTGTTGGAGATCCACATGGAGAGAAAGGCTGTGGCAGCCATGAATCCCAGCAGGATCCGTCCCGGGCTCACCCCGATCAGCACCAGCAGCCTCAGGGCGATCCGCCTGTGGAGGTTCCATTTTTCCATGGCCAGGGCCATCATGAAACCGCCGATAAAAATGAAGATGATGTGGTTGATGTAGGTCTCCGATACCTCTTTCCCGTCCATCACACCCAGGGCCGGGAAGAGGACCAGGGGCACCAGGGCGGTCACCGCCAGGGGAATGGTCTCGGTGATCCACCAGGTGGCCATCAGCGCTGCCACTGCCAGCGTGGCGGTGACCTCCGGTTTCCCGGGTTCCAGGTCCAGGAACAGGATGATGACAAGAAAGAGGGCAATGCCCAGAAAAAAACCGATGAATTTCCTTTCCATTGCATCTAAACTACCATATTTTGCAATGAAATCCATCTCAGCCATAAAAAATTGATCATGAGAAGCAGGAGAAACTTTCTGAAAACTGCAGGAGCGGGTGCTGCTGCAGGCAGTATGATGTTCAATGGGTGCACCCGCGGGCATGAACCTGCGCCCATGGGAGATTACAACAGTCTGGATGAAGCCCTGGCCCGTCCGGTCCTCAAAAGGGAGCTGTTTCCCGATCCCCTGGTTGTGGACCGGCTGGAGTTGCTCAGGTATGAAAACAACTTTATTTGCCGGGTGGCCACCGTGGACGGGGCAGAAGGGTACTCGGTTTCCAACAATGCCCAGATGATATCACTCTATCCTGTTTTCACCAACCGCCTGCAACCCTTCTTCATGGGAAAGGACCTGCGCGACTGGGAGCAATTGCTGGAGGGGGTCTATGTCTACCAGAGCAACTACAAGGTGCAGAACCTGGCCCTCTGGGTTCCCCTGGCCACCATCGAGTTCGCCGTGCTGGACCTGTTGGGCAGGGTGGCCGGGAAGTCCATGGGGGAACTGATCGGGGAGGTGCACCATCCGTACATCAACGTGTACCGGGCCAACAATTTCAGGGGAAAACCGGCGGGGGAGTCCATCGAACTGATCAAGAAACAGGTGCAGGAGACCAGTGCCCGTGCCCTGAAGATCAAGATCGGCGGGAGGATGAGCAAGAACCGTGATGACCCGCCGGGCCGTACCGAAGAGTTGATCCCGCTGGTTAGAAAAACATTCGGGGACCAGATGACCATCTATGCCGATTCCAACGGTTCCTATGATGCAGCCGAGGCCATCCGGATCGGGAGGATCCTGGAGGAGTACCGGATCGATTTTTACGAGGAGCCGGTGCCCTTCGACTGGTATGAAGAGACCAGGGAGGTGGCCGATGCCCTGTCGGTCCCCATTGCCGGGGGGGAGCAGGAGCCCAGCATGCACAACTTCCGCTGGCTGATCGGGAACAACGCGCTGGATATCGTCCAGCCCGATATCTTCTATTTCGGCGGCATGGTGCGCTCCATGAGGGTGGCCAGGATGGCGGAGGTACTGGGCAAGCGTTGTGTTCCGCACATCTCGGGGTCCGGGCTGGGATACCTCTACATGATGCATTTTGTATCCGTTGTTCCAAACGCGGGTCCCTACCACGAGTTCAAGGGATTCAACAGGGAGATCCCGCTGGATTGTCCCACCTCACCCCTGGAAAGCGAGGGGGGAAAGGTGAAGGTCCCCACCGGACCAGGGCTGGGGGCGGTGATCGATCCGGACTATATCAAAAAGCACCGGGTGGTTACGGGTTGAATCCTCCCAGCATCTTGATATCCTGCCTGATGAACTCTTCCAACTCTTTGGCTGTGGGCAACTGGACCTGGTATCGGCTAACAAACAGAAACCTTTTCCAAGCTCCAGCAGGAACACCTGCAGATGGTTAATAAGGGCCTCTTCCAGATTTGGCAGACAGCGTCTGCCAAATTGATCCTGGTAAGTCATCCCCGTTTTGCCCGTACTCCACGATATGATGACCAAACAACCAGTTCCGGATAGTCAGGGATTGGTTTACCGCAGATACGGCATTGCCCCGCAGATAGTTATGGGCCTGCTCACAATTCTGTAGTAACTGTTCAAAGTTCATTGGTCAAAAAACTATAGATGCGTCTCAATGGTCACCTGCAGATCTTTACAACCACCCTCATGGTACTCCTTATTGGTGCTGAAGACAATATTACCTGATTGGGCTTTCGGATTAATGTCCTTGAGTCAGTCCAGATCGTTCCCTGATATGGATCTTTTGGTCCCGTGGATTTATTCAGGAAAAAGCGCCGGGTGGTTACGGGTTGAAGATCTGCAGGTACTCCATCACCGCTGAATCCCCCCTGAGCGCATCGGCGGGCACCGGGTTCCCGGCGTCAAATACCCTCAGCTGCTCCGGCTCCAGGATGGTTACAAAATCCTCCTGGTAGCCGTTGTCATAGGGCAGCGCTCCCGGATTCAGGCCCAGGTGGTGGGCCAGGAAATTGTAGGCGGCCACCCTTTTTGAATGGCCGTAATCGTGCTTTTCCGACGGCAGGTGCACGTTCTCCACCCGGTGTTCGGCATCGTATAGTGCATACACCTTCTGGATGTAAGGGTATTCGATCCGGGGGGTATTCCGGGTCCAGTCGGCCCCGTCGGAGACCAGCAGCAGGGGCCGGGGGGCACAGAGGGCGGCGATCTCCACGTTGTTGGTCTGGTGGTGGTCGCTCCGGTGAATGGGCATGCCGCTTTCACAAACGCACCCTCCGAAAAAATGGGCCGATACCTGCACCACCGGAACCGATACCCTGATCCGGTCATCAATGGCCGTCAGGACAAAAGTCTGGGTGCCTCCCCCCGAGCCGCCGGTCATCCCGATCCTTTCAGGGTCCACATCGGGCCTGGAGAGAAGGTATTCCAGCACCCGCCGGCTGTTCCATGTCTGCAGGAGCAGTGCAATGGGCATGCGGTGGGTGACCTGTTGTGATTCCCCGTAGCCCACCATGTCGTAGGCAAAAACAATGGCTCCCATCCTTGCCAGCGCCGCACTACGCTTCTGCACATCCCCGGTGAAGCGCTTGTCCTTTGCATGGCCGTGCGGGCAGAGCACTGCGGCGTGCTTTTCTCTCCGGATCCCGATGGCCTGTAGAGGTTCCCCGTGATGATAGAAACCGGGGAAGCTTTCAATGGCGATGTTCTCAACCATATATCCATCCATTTCACGGGAGTGCCTGATCACCGGATGAAAATGGCCCTCCACACGGGGCATCTTCTCCAGTTGCATGCCTGTGATGATCCCCTCCCTGATGACCGATGCCCGCTCTTCCCAGGAGGGCAGGTCATTCCAGGTTGATGCAAACTCCTTCATTTTCAGGTTGGCCTCATCCTCTGTCCAGTGCGCCCCCATGCAGAGCATGGGATCCTGGCATGGGAGCTGTCAGGTTGAACACCATGAAAAGAAGTGCTGTTGCTGTTCCCCGGATGGTTGTTTTGTGGTTCATGGTTGTCAGTTTCTTCAAATGTAAGAAAAACAGGGCAGGATCGCTCCTCCCCGCAAAACAGATCTCCCCCGGTTTGCCGGGCCATGAAATTGTCCTAATTTTACCTGCATGGTACAGTTACATCTCTCAGATACCAGGACAGCACTTGGGAAAGCCGCCGCAGATAAGGGGGCTCAGCTGATTGCAGAGGCGATATCCCGGAAGGGCGGGGCAAGCATTATTGTTGCCACGGGTGCCTCCCAGTTCGAGATGCTGAATGAGCTGGTGAAAGCCCCCCTTGACTGGTCAAAGGTCACAGCTTTTCACCTGGATGAGTATATCGGGATCCCTGCGACCCACCCGGCATCCTTCAGGAAATACCTCAAAGAGCGCTTTGTGGACCTGGTGCCCCTGAAGGAGTTCCACTATATCAATGGGGAGAGCGACCCGGCCGCCGAATGCCACCGGCTGGGCGGGCTGATCGGGCAACAAACCATCGATGTGGCCTTCATCGGGATCGGCGAGAATGGCCACCTGGCATTCAATGATCCCCCTGCCGATTTCATAACGGAAGAGCCCTACATCCTGGTAGAGCTGGACCGGGCATGCAGGGAGCAGCAACACGGCGAGGGATGGTTCGCATCGGTGGAGGAGGTCCCCGAAAGGGCCATCAGCATGTCCATTCAACAGATTTTGAAATCGGCGTCGCTCATCTGCAGTGTGCCTGACCGGAGGAAGGCAAAGGCTGTGAAGGGAGCGATGGCGGAGGCCGTAACGCCGGAGATCCCCTCCTCGATCCTGAAGACCCACCAGCAGTGCTGGCTTTACCTGGACAAAGAATCTGCATCCCTGCTTGAACGGAACGGCCGGTAAGGCGTTTCTGCCAGGTCTGCGGTGCGGCTTGCCCGTTTCTTGTTCATATAGCTGTTGAACGAGAGGTAGAAAGAGGCCCAGAGGACCAGCAGGATAATGGGGAGGGCGGCATAGTTGTTCAGGTAAAAGCCGGAAAAGGCGATCAGGCAGTTGTGTGTGGGATCGTCCGGATCATAGATCACCCGGAGGGTCCGGCCGCGTTCCAGCTGAAAATCGTCCGGGCCATGGGCGGTGTAAATGCTGTCACCGGCACGGAACTGTACCTCGCTGGCGAAGATGCGCTCCACTTTCCCGAAACGATTTTCATGGTTATACCTGGTGAATCCCGTAACGGTCCCCGGGGCTCCCTCACCACCGATGAGCAGTTTCCAGTGCCGGGATACAGGCAGGGCCAGGATGAGCACACAGATGCCATAGAATGCCCATTTGTTGATGCTGTAAACCTTCATGTTCTATAATACGGTTTCACGGGCCATTAGATTCTCTCAACCGCACTTTTTTTCCGAACAAATGTGTAAATTGAGTCCCGTTATCACCAACAAGACAACCATACCATGCGATTTACCAGATCCTTTATTGCCATCTGTACCGGGCTGCTGCTCACGGCAGCCAGCCTGACCGGAATTAACCCTACCGACACCCGGCTCATGAGGCAGCCGGCCATCAGCGACAGCCATATCGCCTTTGTCTATGCCAATGACCTCTGGGTGGCTCAGGCCGACGGCTCCAGCCCCCGCAGGCTCACCATCGATGAAGGGATCGAGTCCAGTCCCTTCTTTTCACCCGACGGGAAACTGATCGCCTTCAGTGCCGAATACGATGGGAACGTGGATGTGTTTGTGGTCCCGGTGGAGGGAGGCATCCCCATGCGCCTCACCTGGCACCCCGGGTATGACCTGTGCAAAGGTTTCACTGTGGACGGGCAGAAGGTGCTGTTCCTCTCCCAGCGTTCGGTGCACACCCGCCGCTATTTTCAGCTCTTTACCGTCCCGGTGGGCGGAGGGTTCCCCACGAAACTGGTGATCCCCAATGCCTACCATGCCTGCTATTCACCCGACGGCGGACAGATGGCCTATTCGCCTATACAGGACCGGTTCCGCCAGTGGAAGAACTACCGGGGGGGCACCATCTCAAGGCTCTGGCTCTTCTCATTTGCAGATCATTCCCATGTGGAGATCCCCAAACCCGATGGCGGGTGCAACGATATCCAGCCCATGTGGATCGGGGAGAAGGTCTTTTTCCTCAGTGACCGTAACGGGGAGTTCAACCTTTTTTCCTACAACACATCCGACCGGGCCATCGAGCAGCATACCCGCTACAGGGATTTCCCCATCCAGGCTGCCGGGCACCACGGAGAGAAGATCATCTTTGAACAGGCCGGATACCTGCACACATTCGATGTGGAAAGCGGGACAGCGGAGAAACTGACCGTGGGGATTGCCGCGGACCTGCAGGAGCCCAGGCCCCGTTACGTGAAGGGCGGACAGTACATCCGTTCTGGCGATATCTCCCCTTCGGGGGCCAGGGCGGTATTTGATTTCCGGGGCGATATCATGACCGTTCCCGCCGATAAGGGCGATCCGCGCAACATCACCCTCACCACCGGAATCCATGAAAAACACCCGGTGTGGTCTCCCGATGGCAAAAGCATTGCCTATTTCTCAGATGCTTCAGGAGCGTATGCCCTTCACATTGCCCCCCAGGACGGCAAGGGTGAAGCCAGGTCCATCCGGCTGAAAGGGACCGGCTTCTATGCCTTCCCCGAATGGTCGCCGGACGGCAGTAAAATCTCCTATGTGGATAACGGCCGGAATTTCTACATCCTGGATGTGGAGAGCAGCGTCATCACGAAGATCGATGCGGATGAGGTCTATTTCCCCGGGCCTTTCAGGAGGATCCACGGGGACTGGTCGTCCGATTCAAAATGGATCGCCTATACCCGTATGAAGGGCACCTATTTCAAACAGGTATTCCTCTATTCGGTGGAGCAGCAAAAATCATTCGCGGTGACCGACGGGCTGAGTGATGCTTCGAAACCGGTGTTCGACCGTGGCGGCAAGTACCTCTATTTCTTTGCCTCTACCGATGCCGGGCCGGTGATCAACTGGTTCGACCAGTCCAATGCCGACATGGAGATGACCAACAACATCTACCTGGCCACCCTGCAGAAGGAGACCCTGAATCCGTTCGCCAAAGAGAGTGACGAGGAGGAGATCGAAAAGGATAACGGCGATAACGGTGACGAAGAGAAGGATAAGAAATCCGAAAAGAAGAAAAAAGGGGAGGATGATGAAGCTGAGGAGGAGACCCTGACCATTGACCTGGAGGGGATCAACAACAGGATCGTGGCTGTTCCGGTGGATGCAGGTGCATACGGACAGCTGGGGTGCGCCAAAGAGAACCAGCTCCTTTACATCGACCATGATCCCGATGATGCGGTCATGCACAAGTACGACCTGGAGGAGCGCAAGGATGAGGAGGTAGCCCCCGTGGATGATTACACCATCTCTGCCGACGGCAAGAAGATGCTCTACAGGACAGGCCGCAAATACGGGATTGCCGATGCAGGCTCCAAGCCGGATCCGGAGAAGGGAAACATCAATACCGGGAGCATGGAGGTCAAGATCGATCCGGGGGCCGAATGGCCGCAGATCTTCGATGAGGTGTGGCGGATCAACCGGGACTATTTCTACGATCCCGGCATGCACGGGGCCGACTGGCCTGCCATGAAGGACAAGTATGCACAGTTCCTCCCGGACCTCACCTGCCGGAACGACCTGGACAGGGTGATCCAGTGGATGTGCAGCGAACTGGCCGTAGGACACCACCGGGGTGGCGGAGGCGATAACCTGGTGAACCCGGCCAGGGTAGGCGGTGGATTGCTGGGAGCGGATTTCGCCGTGGAGAACAACCGCTACCGGATCACCAAAGTCTACGAAGGGCTCAACTGGAATCCCGACCTGCGTTCCCCGCTTACCGAACCGGGGCTCAACGTGAAGGTAGGGGAGTACATCCTGGCGGTGAACGGGCACGATATGAAGTCCAGCGAGAACCTTTTCAAGCCCTTTGAAAATACCGCCGGCAAGATCGTGAACCTGGAGGTGGGGCCCAATGCAGACGGCAGCGAATCCAGGGAGATCCAGGTGGTACCGGTGGGCGACGATGGCGCGCTCCGCAACCGCGACTGGGTGGAGGGCAACCTTCAGCAGGTGACCGAAGCCACGAACGGACAGGTGGCTTATGTATATGTGCCCAACACGGCCGGCGCCGGACACGAATACTTCAAGCGCTATTTCTTCCCGCAGGCCGACCGGAAGGCGATCATCGTGGATGAACGCTACAACGGGGGCGGGTCCATTGCCGACTATTACATCGATATCCTTCGGAAGCCCTATCAGAGCCACTGGAACATGCGGTACGGGAAGGACCTGAAGACACCCAGCGCCTCCATCCAGGGGCCCAAGGTGATGATTATCGATGAGAATGCCGGATCAGGCGGCGACATGCTGCCCTGGATGTTCAGGAAGTTCGAGGTGGGTACCCTGGTGGGAAAACGCACCTGGGGAGGCCTGGTGGGTATGCTCGGATTCCCGGAGTTGCTGGACGGGGGCTATATCACAGCGCCAAACCTGGCCATCTGGACCGAGGATGGCGGATTTGTGGTGGAAAATGTGGGTGTCCCGCCCGATGTGGACGTGGAACAGACCCCTGCCGAGGTGATCAAAGGCAACGATCCGCAGCTGGAAAAGGCCATCGAGATCATCCTTCAGCAGCTGGAGGAGAATCCCCAGCCCGACCCGGTCCGTCCGCCTTACCCGGTGAGGGTGAGGAGGTAGTCAGGGACTGTATTGACCAGCCCGGCCGGTTCATCCATCAATTGGTCCCGGTTCAGTGAGTGTGTGGGATGACTACCTGTATAGGGATTATCATATGAAAAGGCCACTGACTCCATTCCCTACTACCAGGGGCGGAAATGCTTTTAACAGGATATACGATATCCTGTTAAAACGCTGGATTTAGCATATTTCCGGTTCACAATCGTCTATATAATCAAACGGCTATACCGAGACCTGATGACAGCTGCGGAACGTACATACATGGATAACCTGGTGAGGAAGGAACAGGGACAGGTTGCTGGGCTTTATCCGCAACAGGGTGGGGGACGAGGAGGATGCCCGGGACATCATGCAGGATGTGTTCTACCAGCTGAGCGCCGGGTTCAATGACATCCGTTCGGTCTCCTCCATCACCTCCTGGCTCTTCACGGTGGCCCGCAACAGGATCACCGATTACTTCAGGAAGAGCAGGCCCGAGCGGCTGTCGGACAGCAGGGTGGCCTCACCGGATGCAGGCGAGGATTCGCTGATGCTGGAAGATATCCTCCCCTCCCTTACCCGGAGTCCGGAAGATGAGTACATGCGGGAGGTGATCTGGGATACCATCGAAGCCTGCCTGTCAAGGCTCCCGGAGAAGCAACGGGATGTATTTGTGATGAACGAATTTGAAGATATGAGCTTTAAGGAGATCTCTGAAATCACCGGTGAAGGGATCAATACACTGCTCTCCCGGAAAAGGTATGCAGTGACTTACCTCAGGGAACAGTTAATGGATTTATACAAACAACTAAAAACACAATAGTCATGAAAACAAACAAATTTTGGCGATACTCCGGGTTCGGTGTGCTGGGAATCATCGGACTCATCGGATTCACCTTCGTGGTGATGTGGCTCTGGAACTGGCTGGTGCCCGAATTGTTCAAAGGACCGGAACTCTCTTACTGGCAGACCCTGGGCCTGCTGGTCCTCTCCAAGATCATTTTCTCCGGGATCGGATCAGGGAGCAAGCACCGTCACCCGTCCCACGGTCATGATTTCCCACCCATGCCAAAAAGCAGGTGGAGGCAGAAATATGAAGCAAAAATGAATGGCAAGGTGGAGGTAAACATGGATGCAGCGGACGCTGCATCAGGCCAGGCTGAAGATGTGACATCCAAAGAATAACTCCCAGGCTCATCAGGCCTGCCGCGGGGTACACACACAGGTGTGTGCTTCGCGGTTTTTTTGTAGATTTGATTGATCAATCTGCAGATCACATGAAATACCACCTTTCCCGGCTGCTCTCCCTTCTGTTTATTTTATGTTGTTTGTCGCCCGTGCTTTCAGGCCAGAGCATTCCGGAGGATTCTGCAGCGGCGCCCATTCTGCCCATCCCTCTTTCGAATATCTCCCAGTCGTCCAATGAATCGATCACCTTGGCCAACAGGGCAGGGGCAGACCGGTTGACTGAAAAGGAGGCCCGGGATTATACCTCGGAGATCGATTCGATGCTGGCCACCGTAGATGCCTTTGTGAACGACTCCATCTACCTGGCATTTACAGGATTCACCAGCCGGGATCTTGACAACACCGATAACAGGATCAATATGTATCTGGTTCAGATATCCCTTGAACAGGCAAGGCTGAAAAGGCGATACGATGACCTTCTGGCTGGTTTTAATGGTCTTGATGCGGCAAACAAAAGGTGGCAGGTTACCCTGGACCAGTCGGCCGTTAACAATATTCCTGATGCGCTGGTTGAGCGTATACACCAGACCAAAAACAGTGTCGATTCGGTAAACAATTTGCTGCAGGGCGACATGAAACAGCTGCTTCTGCAGCAGGACCGGCTCCTTGGCAGGAAGAATAAGCTCGAAACGATGAAGAGCAGCGTTCAGGGTGCCAGGCTATCCATGAGTGAGCATATTGTTGCGCAGGGACATGCCGGGATTTTTTAAAGATCTGGCGGGCTTAAAGGATTCAACCCTTCTCAGGGCTCACGCCCAGCAGGTACGGAGAAATGTAAAGAATGATGCGCAGGTATTCGGTGCTGAATTTTCCAAAGCGATCAGGTTCATGGTTATTCTCTTTATTGGTCTGCTCGGCTTTCTCTTCTGGTTTAAGTCCAACTATAAAAAGGTGATCTCAACAGAGAAAATCACCTTCACAGCCATACATCTGAGGATGATAGAATCACCTTTGCTGGTGGCCATCTTTATAACCTGTTTCCTGTCAGGTTTGCTTTCGCGGAAATCCCTTTTACTTTCAGGGCCATCAATATCCTGATCCTGATCATTCCCATGGTGATCCTGATCGTACGTATGTATGGCAGGGAGGTGATGGCATGGATCTATTGGATGATCGGCGTGTTTGTTGTTGGCTCTTCTGTTCGAGCTTCTCTATGCTCCTGATATTCTGCAGCGGATATTCCTGCTCTTCCTGTCGCTGGCAAGCCTGGCCCTGTTTGCCTGGATGATATGGACCAGGCCCTCCGCTCACCTGTACAGGAAAAAATCTGTATTAAACCTCGTACGCAATATCGAGATCGGGTTCATGGTGTTGCTGGTTATTGCTGTTGTGGCAAACCTCGTTGGGGCATTCAGCCTGGCCCAATTCCTGACGCTGATCCCTATCCAGATTGCCTTCCTGGTACTGGTCGTGAAAGTAGTTACCAGGTTTACGGATCTTGCACTTGTATATAGCGCTTGCCAGCAATTTTTTACTCAGGGTGCATGCAGTGAACGATTTTTTTGATGTGATCCACAGGAAGATCAGCCGGGGGGTGGACCTCTTTTTCTGGATTTTCTTTCTTGTCATGACGTTGAAAATCTTACGGATCAAAGAGGTCATATTTGATTGGGGACAAAGGCTGTTTACCACCGGGAGAAAGATCGGTGAGGTTGATATTTCGCTTCAGAGTGTGCTGGTTTTTGTATTTGTGATCTGGCTGTCGGTATTTATTTCAAAAATAGTCCGCTATATCCTGGAGAGGGATGTTTTTGTGCGGGTGAATGTTGCCAAAGGAGTACCCGGAACCATTATCATGCTGGTGAAGATCGCTTTAATTATCGGTGGCTTTTTTCTGGCTGCAGCGGCTGCAGGAATGAAGCTGACCAACCTCTCCATCGTGCTCGGGGCATTTTCGGTGGGTATCGGGTTTGGCCTGCAGAATATTTTCAACAACATGGTTTCGGGACTGATCCTGGCCTTTGAAAGGCCTATCAATGTGGGAGATGTTGTTGAGGTGGGTACACTGATGGGTACCGTGCAGACCATCGGGCTCAGGGCAAGTACCATCAAAAGTTTTGATGGTGCCGAAGTGATTGTTCCCAATGGCAACCTTATATCGAACAGCCTGATCAACTGGACCCTGAAGGATATCTACCGGCGCATGGACATCAGGGTGGGTGTGGCCTACGGAACGGATCCGGGTCTTGTGCTGGACATCATGAAGAAGGTTGCCGAAGAGCATAAGCTGGTCAGAAAGAAGCCTCCTCCGGCCCCATATTTTATTGGTTTTGGCGACAGTTCCCTGGATTTCAGGTTGCTGGCCTGGGTTGGTATTGATAACCGGCTTGGGGTGGAGAGTGAACTGAACGTGGCCATCAACACCGACCTTGAAAGAGGCCGGCATCGAGATCCCCTTCCCGCAGCGCGACCTGCATATCCGGTCGGATGACACCATCGGCAAAACCCCTGACACCGGGGCGAATCCGAAATAGATTTCAGGGAATTAACCCCTCAATGGCTCTTCTCCGGAGGAGGATCTTGCTGTAGTCGCGTCCCAGTTTGTCCCTGTAGAATTCATATGATCTCTGGGCCCAGTCCAGGGCCGGATCTGTCTGCCCCAGCACCTCGTTGGCCACAGCCATGTTCAGACAGGCCCTGCCTGCAGTTTTGCGTTTCGGGTCATCAGTCAGTTCCCCCCAGAGCTCCATGGCCCCGTTCCAGTTGGCCACTTCTGTCCTCCGGTACCCGGCTTTGAACTGGTTCTTAGCCGATCCGCTGGTTCTTTTATAAAGCTTCCTTTTTACGCGGTACGAACCGGGGAGGTAACGGTCGATGTAGGCTATGCCTGCATCATAGGCCGTGCGCGGGAGTGCATCCGGGGGTGGAACGCCCCCGACGGTGTTGAAGGTCATATGGCTGTTATGCTGGTACTGGTCAACGATACGGCGTGTCCCCGGGTCATACAGCCTCCAGTAAGCGGTCACGTTCATCTTTACCTGGGAGGGCGGGGTGACCTTAGGCCTCCCGGTGGTCATCAGGGATGCGATCTGTTCGGTTGCGGCTTTTGCCAGGAGGTCAGTATTCGAATCGAATGTTTCAAGGACCAGCAGTCCATCGGCACCCTCCCTTTTGCAGATCTCCTCCACCTGCTCCCAGGGGAGCGGTTCGGGAAGTTGCCGGGTACCCGTACCAAACATCCTGAATTCAGAGGGAATGACCAGGTCGGCTTCCGGGAGCCTGGCGATCGCGTCATGGACCCCCTTGATACAGGCATCCGAAGCCAGGAAATCAGATCCGATCTCCGAGCTGATAATGGCCTCTGAAACCTTGGCCCCTTTTTCCTCCTCCGTGGTGAGCGAACGGTTTACAATGGCGACTGAATGGATGTTTTCCGGCAGGTACACCTGAGGTTCAACGGGGTAGGAGAGACTCACGTAGCCATATTTACTGCATCCGCATGTGGCCAGTAAAAGGATCGCTGTAACGATCAGGTTTCCAAGTTTAATCCGTACGGTTTTCATGATTTCAGGCTGATGATAACACATGCAAATTATGAATTAACCCGTTAAGGTCACAGTGGATCATATGAAATCTTAATAACAGCTGTTAATCCGGGAGAATTACCGGTTCTATGCCGGGACCTGGTCCATTTTTTGTACTTTTACACAGTAATACCAGGGGCTGAGCTGGATTTGACAGCGGGATAAACTGGTATGTAAGCATGCCGGGCGTGGTGATTTGGCCCGTTAAACCCAGGTCTCACACTTATAATTGGCAATACTAATTATGCTCTCGCAGCTTAATTTTACTCAGTAAAATTGGCTTAATCCCGGTCTTAGAGGCTGAGGACGAGATGTTCCGCTGCTGTTTCCTCCTGGTTGGCAGTAGCATATGGGGCACAAGCAAAGCAAGGATAGCCATCGGAAGGTCCCGGTCCGGCGGCGAAACAAAGGTGACTAAGGATTGGGTTTGTAGCCGATCGCTGGCCCCTTCCCGACAACCGATAGACGGCTAAGCATGTAGAAAGCATATGGGTTTCTCGTTTGGACCGGGGTTCGACTCCCCGCAGCTCCACTGAAAATAACACCAAAAATCACAATAGGCCTTAAAATCAGACATTTAAGGCCTATTTTCTTTCCCTTTTCCTTGCTTAAATCATAATAAATACGTATATTTATTATACTTATTCGGATACCTGAGGGGTCTTTTTATATAGGTATCCGATATAAGCTGTAAAGCACAGATAATTAATTTATTACAAAGTCAATATTATCGCATAAATATACATGAATTATTCCTTATTCGGATACCTAATTTGAAGAAATGACTCCACGGCAAACATTATCGATCCTGTTCTACCTCAGAAGAGACAAGCTTAATACAAGCAAGGAGGCTCCTATCTACCTGAGAATCACGGTAAACGGAAGGCGTTCTGAAATGGCTGTCCAGCGCTTCATTGATCCGGATAAATGGAACAAGGAGGGAGGCTTTGCCAGGGGATCACGATCTGAGGCAAAGCTGTTAAACGAATATCTGGATGCGCTTAAGACAAAAGGTTTATGAAGCTCAAAAAGAGCTGATGGATGAAAATTCACCGGTAACTGCAATTGCGTTGAGAAACAGGGTCCAGGGGGTCGATAAGAAGCAGCACACCCTTATGGGCCTATTTGAGGATCATAACAAACTCATGGAAGCACTGGTTCCTGAAGAATATTCCCCTACAACACTTGTCAGGTACAAAACAACCAAGCAGCACATTCAGAATTTCATCAAATACAAATATGGAGTAGAGGATGTATTTCTTTCCCAACTGAATCATGAATTTGTCAGCAGCCTGGATCACTACTTCAAGATTGTCCGCAAATGCAATCACAACACTGCTGCGAAATATATTAAGAACCTGAAAAAGGTTGTTAACCTGGCGCTTAAGAACGATTGGCTGAACAAAGATCCTTTTATCAACTTTTCAGCAAAGATCAAGCCTGTCAAGAGGGAATACCTTACCCGGGAGGAGCTTGCCCGTTTAGAAGGACTGGAAATAGGATTACGAAGGCTATATACGGTAAGAGATGTATTTGTATTCTCTTGCTACACGGGATTGGCCTATGTGGATATTGAAAACCTAACTCCTGATAACCTGGTAAAGGGGATCGATGGAAAGCTCTGGATCCAGACCTACAGGCAGAAAACAGATACCAAATCAAACATACCTTTGCTTTCACCTGCTCTGCTGATACTGGAGAAATACAAAGACGATCCTGAAACTTCCAATTCCGGTTCTCTTCTACCTGTAAACAGCAATCAGAAAATGAATGCTTATCTGAAGGAAATTGCTACGCTGGCGGGGATTAACAAGACATTAACCTTCCACCTTGCTCGTCATACATTTGCTACTACCATAACCCTTGCAAATGGAGTCCCCATTGAATCTGTAAGTGAGATGCTTGGACATAAAAGCATACGGACTACCCAGATTTATGCAAAAGTGATTGATAAAAAAGTGAGCGAAGACATGTCCAAACTTGAATCCTTCTTATCGAAGAAGGATGAGAATGTTAATAATGCAAGGTAATTCTGTGGATTCGTTTCACTAGAATTCCTGGTTATTGATTGTGTGTAAGAAATTGTAATAGAGCAGATTTGATGAATCATGAACAGAAATGACCTTCCAACCGTTGCTGAATTGTATGAGCTTGAAGAAAGATTGTATAATAGAATACTCAGTGTAATAGAATCCTCTAAGCCAAAAGCGTGGGTGCGAACACTCCGAATTGAAGAAGATTTTAGGAATCACCGACAGCACTGCCCAGTATTTGAGAAATACCGGAGCCCTTCCTTGCAGTAAAATCAAAGGTACATATTACTACAAATATGATGATGTTATGGACCTGCTGGAACGGAATAAAGTCGAAGTCCCTCATCATATATTGGGATGATTGAAAATACGTTATACAAGGGCTAAGCACTCTGGAGT
>CAWCAK010000007.1:0-149500 GCA_963793455.1 uncultured Bacteroidota bacterium | reverse complement strand
AGTTTACCAGCTCATCATGTGCTGAGTTGTATTGGATGGGGATGAAGTTCAAAGATTCCTGCCAATATCAGTGTAAACAAAATGACGTAGAATTAAAGTATAAACTCAATATGTACGTCAAATTGGAATTGCAGAAATGACATACGTTTTTGAAAATATCAATAAAATGTATGTCATTTTGTATCCTATTTATCGAGCAAAAATCACATATTATTTAACTAGCTGATTTTCGGTCATACTCAAACCATGCCAAACGGCCTTCAATTCAGCGATTTATCCCCAAACAGAAACACTAACTATAAATACCCCACTTTTTCACCCATACTCTAACCATACCAAAGATCAACTTGAATGGGTCAGGAATGGGGTGGAGGGGCAGTAGTAAAAGCATGAGTTCCCATTTACAAGCCTTGTTTCGAGTCTGAGCCCATTCTTATCCTTCATACCTGGAAAGTGAACTTGTACTTCCGTCTTTTCTTTGAATCACATGACTGCCGATATGCATTGACACATGATACTTTTCGATCCACTCTCTCCAAAGTCTGGATTCCATAGATTGATGACCTTCCTCTAATATTTGACGATCTCTACTTTTTGGAATATTCCCGAAGTATTTATGCATTTCCATCATATTAAGTTTCCTGATAGAATTTGCTTTGGTGGCTTTCAGTGGAAAGATTGATCTGTAGCTTCTGCCTCCATTATAATGAATTAATACACCAGTATTAGCAGACAAAATTTCCGCCTGATCCAATTGGTCCAGTTGAATGACAAAACTTCTGATATCCTTGAAGGGGTAGTATGTAGCTATACAAAACAATTGCTCCATGTAACTCTTACCTTTTCGAGTTCGTAATTTTGGTGGAGCTGTAAATACAATACTGCCAACAATTTGTTTTTCCATGATTTTTAATTTTTGATATTTATTAATGATTTCAATGAACTTAATGTAATGAGTTTGTTATCCTGGAGAACTGCATTCTGAGGGCTGAGTCCTGACATATAAAATCAGCAAGGTCAGCCCCAGAGTATTGAGTTCGATCCAGACTAAGGACTTTTGCCCAATCAACAATCTTTATATTTCGAGATCCTGCTGTTTCTCTGCCCACTTAACTTCACATCCAATATCTGGGAAAAGATAAATGGAATGTCCCTTCAGAGGCAAAAGCTTATCTGCCTTTAACCCATGAATTCCTCCTGTAGCCATCCATATAAGGTCAGGATAGTATCCAGCCATGACAATAGCTGTCTTTTCGGCCTCTGCTATGCATATAGGAGCATCATATGAAGCCTCTTTGAGTAGGTGTAGGCCATAGATGCATTGAGATGGATTGAAGCCGTTGAGCTTATAGTATGAATGAGCCCAGGTTATATGCCCTTGCCTTTTCAGTGTTTGGGTATCATAATCCATGATCTTACCAGTTCTGATCCTCATATTTTGATCAATCTGCCAGAACACAACCTTTGAACCTATGGAGCCGATCTTAAATCCTTTTATTAAGGACGAAACTTTATCAGGTCCGAAGAGCTTTGATAATCCCATTGTGAAATTGTTCCTCTGGTATGATGCTAGAGTAGCATCGAATATGTCATGAGGAATAAATGTTGGAGGCTTTAAATCAGAAGGACCCTGTGCATGAGAAGGAGCAATCTGAGAAGAGGTTCTGGAGTTTTGTTTGGAGGCTTATGGTAACCGCAGTTTGTCTCACGATCACATCGTCCAATGGTATCATCCAAATAAGTCCCGGAGGAATTATCCACGTACTTCGTGAAAGTCTTTTGTCCACATGAAGGACAGGGATATTTTTTACTGCCTTTCTCCAGGCTTGCATGGTAACTCATATCATATAAATAAGTGGAAACTTGGAAACGTCTTACTTAACTTCTTAATAATTAATATTATATATAAATATTTTGTTGTATTTATGGAAACAGTAGGAAACGTTTCTAAAGGAAACTTGGAAACGTTCCGTTTCCTCTGGTTTCCATAAGGAAACACCCATACACCCTTTAAAGTGCTGGTATTCTTCATGATATGATAAAACGTTTCCATGTTTCCAAAAGAACCACGTATTCTATTTGTTGGATTTTCCATCATTCGCTTTATTATATATCTTATTAGCATTACCCTTTGACATGCCTGTCTCCTCAGCGATTTTTGCAAATGACAATCCCTTTTTATCTCTCAGTTGGACAACCCTTTCTAACAAAGCCTCTTTCTCATGATCCTTAAATCTGCTGAGAAATAGGACCTCCTTAACAGTTTCTTCAGAGATAAACCTTGTCATATTATCTGCAGATTTTTCAATATGACATTTCAGAACATTCGCAGTACCATACTCAATTGGGCCATACCTGGATTTGATCTGTTTCAGGTATCTTATTTTTTCATCCGTGATACTATCTCCTATGGCAAATGAGCTATCACATAAATTCATGAGTGCTTTTGATCCGGCCAGATGATCAGCTGTGATTTCTTTAGTTGGATCTTTTTTGGGAGTATGTGCAAGAACCAGGAATGAACATCCTTTTTCCTTTTTAAGCAAAAAGAGCTTCTTCATGAGCTGCACCGCATTCTTTGATTTCTCGAAGTCTGAAATCAGGGCAGTGATATTATCTATAATGAAAATTCTTATTCCTTTATCATTAGATATTCGGACTATGTCCTGAAGCACTTGGTCTTCAAGGTTGATGTTCTCATCAATAGCAGAAGGATCGATATCGAGCCGGTAGAAATCATCTGAGAACCTATAATGATTCGCATATTTACTGGAGTATCTGTGCTCAACTAACTTCCCGTGTAGCTCAATATCAAGGTAGGCTATCGGGGCTTGAGCTATGTATTGATTGAAGTTTAATATGGAATTTCCTTTTGTAATGCTGTCCGCAATTTGGACTGCTAAAATTGATTTACCCAAACCGGTATTAGAAAACAAATAGCATATTTCACCTTCATACCAAAGAGGCCCGAAAAGCTGGTTTGGTATTGATTGTTGGTGAACCTTATCAATATATTGGTTCATTGGTGTAATGGATAGTACAGGAGGTTTGGATTCTGTAATTATCCTTGAGGGGGATTTGAGGATATCATCCAACTCTGAAGAAGCAGGGATTTGTTCTGAATAATCTTGTTTTGTACCTTTACTCATAATTGAACACTTATATGCATTTTTATATTGTAAAGAGCTTCTTGCGCCAACAGGGAGCTTTTTTATTGGGTTCTAGGGTATTTAACGGATTCGATTTTCTTTAAAGCTTGGTCGATTTCAATCCATTTGTAAAGGACTCGACCTTGTAGGCGGTAGCCGGTTAGTATTCCAGTTTTGGTAAGCTCATTTAAGGTAGGGAGTGAAATGTGAAGCGCTTTCGCTACTTCCATCCGAGTACCGTAAACCTTTGGTTTTTGATCAGGTGCTTTAGGCAGGTTTTTAAATTCACTTCGAATGGCATCAACTACAATTGATACAAATTCATCTGTCGTGCCCTTCTCAAATAAAATGTCTTTCATGACTACTGTTTTAGTTAACAATAGCCAAATTTAAGTAGTCAAATTAGCAGGGGTAGGGGTTGAGGTAACCTCAGATATTTTTTTTACTTAACTTAATTGAATGGATTTCTGACCTAATCTCTTCATCTAAATCAGGGTTGCCAATTTTTTCAGCAATCGGAAGGATAGCATTTAAATTCGTTTCGTTAAAATATGTTGCCCTATACCTTTGATCCGGAATCTGATTCAAATATTTTCGAACATTTGATTGGTCTCGGGATAAAAGCTTGCTAAAGACCAATGCTTGGACGGTTTCATCTTGATGAATCTTAGTTAAGCTTATTGCTCCAATCTTTTTGAGTAAGTGAATAAGCAATATTTGTTGCTTTGTTGTCAAGCCTTTTTGTTTAGAATCTATTTCTGAATCTTCCTTCTCCTGTTGATCAAGCAGAAATTTATAGTATCTAGAGTATGCCATTGCCTTTATAGCATTTTGTGCCTCTTCCGTATCTGGATATTTTGGATAAGGCATAACGATAGGTATTCCATTGAGTCTTTCAAGATCAGCAAATTGCTTATTTAAATAATCAAGATCAGGACTTAGCCCTTTCCCTTGAATATGTGTATTCTTCAGAGCCTTTTCTAACTCAAGGATTAATATCCTTCTATATTTTTCTTCATCAATTGATCCTTCGAGACCTTTTTTGTATGCCTCTATAAGTTCATTATATTGTTTATTAGCAGCTTCTTCATAAATTTCCAACCGTTTTACTTCAACTTTCGCCCATTCTGCCAGGTTAAAATTCTCTTTGCTGGCTGATATATTATCAACCCCATTTAGCCAATCTAGGTAAGTATATCTCTTCATTCCTTTATCTATTAACAATATCTAGATTCGAATTTTCTTTGAAGTAAGGATGTTAGCTAAGCCTTTTGCATTATCTTCCTGTGAGATCCTGATATATCTCAGAAATGCCTTTTCAGTTCTATGGCCTGTAATCTTCATAATTTTCAATGGATGTACTTCAGCCAAGAACATATTTGTGGCAAAACTTCTTCTCGCTGTATGAACAGTCACTTGGGAGAACTTGGGGACTTTCTCTTCATACCTAAGACCACCCTTTGTTCGTACTGATATGATTGGTTCATCTATTTCCGCAAGCTCACATAGCTCCTTTAAATATTTGTTTAGTTTTTGATTACTAATTGAAGAAGGTATCTCACCTCCATATTTCTCAAAGAGTTGTTTTACTATCCAGTGTACCGGTATCTCCACCGCTTCACCAGTTTTAATTGTATGGATTTTAATTCGTGAATTGTTATCAATGAAGTGTTCTTTTTGAATCTGTGTAATATCTGAGAAACGCAACCCGGTGTAACATGCAAAAAGAAATAGATCTCTAACCTTTTCGAGCCGTTTATTTAAATTTAAATCGAGTTCAAAAAGAGTCCTTAATTCAGATTCACTTAGGTAGACATGATCAGTGTCTTCCTGGAATACAATGAAATCTTCATCTTTATAACTCTCATTGGCAGTTAAACCTCGTTTATTAGCTTCCTTTAAAAAGACTTTGATGTTCTTAATATACTTGCCAATTGTATTTGGCATATAATCTTTTCTCTGGAGATATGAGACAAAATCTTTATAGAACCTCATGTTTATTTGATCGAAATCGATTCGTTTCCTTGTAGAATCTTGATGATTCATTAGATGCTTCAGAGTAGATGTGTAACTAGTAATTGTAGCCTTGCTGAATAATTTCCCCTTCTTCCCAAATCTTTTGCCTTCTTGGTTCTCTTTGATAAATTGTTCAATAAAGCCAAGAAAGGACATCTGATGCACTACAGTGCCTTTGCCATGCTTCTTATCCAATTCTTCTCTTAATTTGCCAGGAGATGGTAATTGACCACTATTTTCAAACTTCCTTTTTAGATCAATGACTGAATTTCGCAGGTTCTCTAATTTTGTGTTAAAGCTTTCATAAGCAAACTCCTTTGTCTGTTTGGCTCTGTATTCTGGGTTATCATTCCAATAGCAAGGAGTAATACTCATACCAGTTGCATATTTAAGGGGGATGTATTTTCTCTTATTATCTCTAGTTATTTCATAGTAACCGAAAGAAAAAAACATATTCACAGGAGTTGGTATCTGTTTGCTCTTTGGGATACCCTTCTGTGGTTCTTTAAGTTTAAAAATGACCTTTTCCATAACAGGTCATAATTTACGAATAAAAAGTCGGGGGTAAGAATGGGGGTAAGAATACTTTTAGTTTTATTTAATTTTCTCGTATTTTGTTTAATATGACATGCTCTGTATATTAGGCTCTATTCTATGTGTGGCGTGTGATGCAGGAAAATACGACAAAATAGGTTACGGTCCCGTCCGGACCGCAAAACGATCAAAACCCTAGAAGTCTTCTCGGGGGTTTTTTATGGCATATTGCGAACCAAGCTTGCTTGAGTGAGCAGTTTGGCATAAATAAGCCTGGCGCGTCAGCGCCATGGTTTTGATTGGATTGCAGGGTAGCCCGTGGTAGGGGTAGGGAACTTGCGAAGCAAAATCCCGTCCAGACCGCAATTATCAACAAAAATCCTTGATATACAAGGGATTTTGTTGTTTATGCCCCAAGGTCAGACCGCTTAAGTTGTCATATACGCTTCTTTTAGACACCATTTTGGTCATCTTCTCCTTTCTTTGTTCTGAAAAGCATTATCCTTCCTGTATTTTATATTGCAGTCAATAAATAAAATAACACGATAAATTGTAAAATAACATATTATATGATATATTTGAATAATTAATGTTATTTAATAGAATATGAATCAGTTAATCGAATATTTGAAGGATACCTTTGGTGTTGAAATATCGATATTGAAGAATAACCTGAAGTTATTAGACAATCTGCCATTTCATTTGATGAAGGGATATAAGATTATTTTTGTCCTTCTGGGAGAAACAGAGCTTGTATTTGTCAAACCAACAACTTCTGAATATCCCTCTCCTGATCAATTGAAGAAGCAAATGGAACAGATCGAAAAGATTATTCAATTGCCTGGAATATTGTATTTGAGAGGATAAACACCTATGCCAGGAAAAGGATGATTCAGAACAGAACGGCATTTATCATTGAAAACAGACAAGTCTATATTCCATTCATGTTTTTAGATTTGGAAGAAAGTAAGGCTGAGAAGCAGGTAAGGAGTTTTCTTTCTCCGTCAAGCCAATGTATATTGATCTATCATTTGATGGTCGGGTCATTGGAAGGAGCTAATCTGAAAGCAATTGCTAACCTATTAGGTTACTCTTCTATGACAGCGACGAGGTCCGTAAAGGAGTTAGAGGGGTTTGAACTTTGCAGGTTGACACGTGCGAAGGATAAGCGTATCCACTTTGATTTGGGAAAAGAAAAACTGTGGCCCAAAGCAAGGGGTTTTATGAAATCGCCTATAAAGAAGAAAATATGGATCAATGATTTGCCGGAGAATTGCAACTACTCCTTTCAGGTATATCTGCATTAGCGGGTTATTCAAATATTTCGGAGGATAGAAAGATATCTTATGCAGCGAGTACTAAATATTCCAAACAGCTATATCAAGAACTAAGAAAATATGGTAAAAACCTGGGATAGGTAATTATTGTATTGAGTTCTGGAGGTATGATCCTCAAATCTTAGGCCATTCTGGAAAGGTAGATTCATTGTCTTTGTATCTCTCTTTATCAGACAATGAAGATGAACGTGTCCAACAGCTCTGGAACAAATGTTAGAAGAATTATGGTAGGAATTGAAGTATTCACACAGCATTTCAAGGACTTTTATGAAAGTTATATTGTTATTGGTGGTGTTGCCTGTGAGGACCATTTCGATGAAGAAGGACTTGATTTCCGGGCTACTAAAGACATTGACGTGGTGTTAGTTGTAGAAGCTGTTAATAATGACTTTATTGCCAAATTCTGGGAGTTTATTGAATTGGGTAAATATGAAATGAAACAGGTTGGGGAGATTGAAAGGAAGTACTATCGCTTCATTAACCCACAGTCTGAGAAATATCCAATGCAGATAGAATTGTTTTCAAGGAAACCTGATATAATTCCAGAAACTGAGGGCATGGAACTAACCCCAATTCCGGCCGACGAGGAACTCTCAAGTCTCTCCGCAATCCTTATGGATGATGAATATTACCATTTCACTATTGATAACTCAAAGAAAGGGGTTGCTTTCCATCGAGCAGATGATTTGGCGCTTATTTGTTTGAAGGCAAAAGCATTTTTAGAAATGTCTGAGAAGAAAGATGCAGGCGAACGGGTAGATGCCAGGGATGTGAAGAAACACAGAAATGATGTATTCAGGCTAGCTGCAACATTAAAAATAGAGGAAACAATAGAGCTACCGGGAGGGATCAAAAAGGACTTAAAAAGATTTGTTAATCTAATGTATACGATTACATCACCTGATATAAAATCTATAATGAAGATAAATGGGGATTATTTCTGTAACCGCAGATGATTTAGTGAATCAGATAGTGAAAGTTTTTAGGTTGGAGAATTAGACACCAAAATTAGACATCGATTTAGACACTAAAACAGGCTATAACCCTAGTAAAATGGTTGAAGAATACTTGTATCAAGCCCCGTCCAGACCGCTAAACGATCAAAACCCTGAGAAGCATTTCTCGGGGTTTCTCGATCGAGATAGTCCCTGGAATGATGAAAGAGTATTTTAGAAGACCCTTACACGATAGGTTGCAAAAGTTTCAGGGCAACGGAATGATTCTAGTTGGAGAGTTTTTCAAAAAAAGTTAAGTTGGTTTGCGACAAGCTGCAGAAGTTTCAGGGCAATTGAATGATTCTTATGTTTCTGAAATGAATTTCAGCTCCCTCCGATTCAAGACATATAAATCCCACTTTTTTAGTCGATTTACTTATCCCGTTGACAAACTTGCCATTTACTGAAAGCTTAATGGTCCCATCGACACACACCACATCGTAGGTGTTCCACTCCCCTTTCCCTTTACATCTGTTTTCAACAGATTTACTTCGACTTCCCCGTGGATTATCAGGCACAGTCTCTACTCCTCCAACACCAAAAATTTCGCCATGTACATAAGCAAGCGGAGGAGTTTTACCATCTCTGGTATTCAGGTTTACCCAATCCAGTTCCAGCATTTGTACTTCCACGCCGTTTGGCAAACGGTTGTCGCCTGGCTCGGCATTGCTCCACACAAAAGTTCCCGAATTCCCTCCTGGTTCCATGTGTTTCCACTCGATGTGTAGTAAAAAGTTCTCGTACTCAAGCTCTGAACGGATTACACCAATTGGATGTCCGGAACAAATCAACTCATCACCCTTTACTTTCCAGGTTTCAGCTTCGGTATTTACCTGTATCCAGTGAATGGGTACACCTTCCAGATTCTCTCCTGATATCATCTTTTGCAGACCAAGCTCTTCACCGAAACTGAACAGTGATTCCTGCGCTGGGATAACTCCGGCCCATAGTACTAATCCCGCAATAAAAAGCAATTGTTTCATTTCAAATAAGCTAAAAGTTAGATTTAAGTCAAGCTGTTTTCTTCCCCGGCCAGGGGTCTTTCTTCAGGAATTCCGGGGACCGGTCCAAATGCATATGTTTTGGGTCCCAAATAGAGGTCTGAGTTCATTATTTCATCCCAGGTAACATCATTTCCGGTATAGGCTGAAATTCGACCCATGATGGTCATCAAGGTCGAATTCACCTGTGCTTCAGCATCGTTAACGATGTTTCCGGTTCTTATCCCTGTTACCAGATTAATGTGTTCCTGTACAAATGGATTGGTCACCTTCCATTTCGATTGGGTATCTCCTTCTTCCGGCTTCGGATATTTCCATACTTCATTCCCGTAAACATCAAGTATTTGACCGGAAGCTATAGCTACTCCATGAGTACCTACAATACGTTCCACCTTACCGTTGGAACAGCCATTTATCTGACGTGCTGCACAGTGTGTTCTTACACCATTTTCGTATACGTACTCCACGCTAAAAAAATCATACTGATCGCCTGTAACCCTCCTTTGGCGGCCACCCCAGCCAACTGCTTTTACCGGAGGCCTACCCATGTGCCAGCTCATTACGTCAATTTCGTGAATAAATTGTTCCGTTATATGATCGCCCGAAAGCCAGCAAAAATTTGCCCAGTTTCGCAACATGTATTCCATATCGGTCCATTCGGTTCTTCTTTTTCTATACCACAGAGCACCTCCGTTTCGGATAATATTAGCGCCAACAATTTCGCCTATTTCACCGTTAGCTACTTTCATCTGGGTGGTCATATAATCCTTCTGTACTCTTCGAACCGTACCACTAACCATACACAGTCCCATCGATTCAGCCATTTTTGAAGAAACCAGATACAGAGCGTGCACCTACCGGATCGACAGCAATTGGTTTTTCCATAAAAACATGCTTGCGGGCATTTATTGCAGCCTCCACATGTAAGGGACGGAAATGAGGCGGTGTGCAAAGCAATACCACATCCACTCCTGAATCAATCACTTTTTGATAGCTATCGAAGCCCAGAAAACATTTTTCATCGGCGATCTCCACACCTTTCTCCTCTTTTAAGTTTGCTCTGCAACTATCAATCCTATCCTGAAAAACATCTCCCAAAGCTATAATTTCCAGGTTCGGTCCTGCATCTAAAAAATTTATGGCAGCTCCGGTTCCGCGTCCGCCACAGCCAATTAATCCGGCTTTAATAACTTTGCCGTCAGGTGCCCGTTCAGGCAATTCTGGTGGCTCATCTATTGTTTTTGTTTCATTACCAGTGGAACAAGCTGATATGAAAGCTGCAGCTCCGACTGTGCCGAAAGTAGCCTTTGCTATAAAATCTCTTCGTTTCAGATCTTTTGGGTTCATCACTTCTTTGTTTGATAAATCATTGATAATGATGCGGATAGATAAATTGAAATTACTTCATGGCCAGACCTAATTTAGCATAATCGAATTAGTAAGTCAATTAATTGTGTGATTATGTTTTTTCATGTGTGATATAATAGCGAAATATGGATGGAATCCCTATTTTGGTATGTCAACACTGACTTTCTATTGGAATCCATGAAAAGAATACAATTTATCCTGCTTGCTTTCGCTTGTACTATTGCTATTTCTGCCAAAGAATATCATGTGGCAAAAACCGGCAATGATAACAACAATGGCACGCAGGAATCGCCTTTCCTTACCATTCAAATGGCAGCCAATCTTGCCCAGCCCGGTGATGTGATTACAGTGCACCGGGGCGTCTATCGTGAAAGAGTGAATCCTCCAAGGGGTGGAACTTCCAATAGTAAAGGAATTGTTTACCGCGCAGCAAAGGGTGAGAAGGTGGAGATTAAAGGTTCTGAAATAGTAAGAAACTGGATGCCCTTTTCAGGTTCAGTTCATTTCTGTATCTTTTATACTTTTGATGCCAGGATCAATAAGGAGAAGAAATGGAAGCAGACAAAAGCAGGAGCTTTAAAGAAATTGATGTAAAGGATTTGTTTTACGATAAAAATCCGAAACTGGCCAGGTGGATCCCTGGATTCATATACCGATACTTAAGAAGAGTAGCTCACCAGGATTGGATCAATGAGATGATCAGGGATTTCGGTCATTTGAAAGGATACGATTTCAGCAAGGCCATGATGAAGTTTTTCGATCTGAAGATTGAAGTAATAGGTGAAGAAAAGTTGCCTGATGATGGAAGATACATTTTTGCAGCCAACCATCCCTGGGGAGGTTTAGATGGACATGTTATCATGGTTATGGTAGGGGAGAAATACGGTAAGGATAAGTATAAATTTTTAGTGAACGACCTCCTTATGAACCTGAAGAACCTTCATGGCGTATTCATCCCTGTTAATAAGCATGGGAAGCAGGGCTCCCAGCTGGCAGAACAAATGGATACTGCATTCAAATCCGAAACACAAATCCTGACTTTTCCGTCCGGACTGGTAAGCCGGAAGATCAAGGGACAGGTTATGGACCTGGAATGGAAAAAAAGCTTTGTCAATAAAGCAAAACAGTATCAGAGAGACATCATCCCAATACACATGGGAGGTGAAAACACGAATTTCTTTTATCGTTTATACAGATTCAGGAAATCTATTGGTATTAAAGCAAACATCGAGATGCTTTATTTAATAGACGAAACATATAAGCACCGCGGCAAGCACATTACTGTCACGATTGGTGAGCCTATCCCCTGGCAAACTTTCGACAAATCAAAGCGGCCACTGGCATGGGCAAAATGGGTTAAAGACAAGGTCTATAAATTGGGTGGAGTGGAAAATGTTCCGCTATAGCTCATTGCTTGCCCGAAGGAGCTTCTCATCCGCAGGAATGAGTGTCCGGTTAGGACAAGAATATGCATGTTGTTGAAGACTTATCCCTCCATACTTCTTCTTCCAATTATGAAAGGTTGCTATTTTCAGAGTGATTATTGGTTCTTTCGGATAACATCACCCGGGATGGTAGATGCATCTGAAGCCCCGGTCATCATCCCTCAGATTTGGCTGAAAAGGAGTTTTCTTGCACTTGAGAAGGGCCGTGGTTACCGTCCCGGCAATCACATCGCTATAAACGGGGCCCCACCAGGCTTTGGCTGTATTACAACGGGTCCAGGATGCCCCTCTCAGCGCAATGATGCTATCACATACCCTGATATATTCCCAGACATTCCCGATCATATCATACAGGCCATATGGGTTGGCTGGTTTTTTAGCCACCGGTTTTGTCCCGGTGATTGAATTTTCACGGCACCATATTTGATCATAATCAAACTCATCTCCCCAGTAAAACGTTGTCGCGGTACCTGCCCGGCATGCATAAAGCCATTCAGATTCGCCGGGAATTTCAACCCCGGCCCACTCTGTATATGCTTCAACATCTGAAAAACTTACATAAATTACGGGATGCTTGCCGGACTGTTTGATCCCGGGATTTCTCCAGGTAAAGTGATCACCTTCCTTTTCAGCATCGGTCACATATCCTGTCTTCCTTACGAACCGGCTGAATTGCCGGGCCGTTACCTCAGTCTGCCCCATCCAGAATCCATCCGGGAATGTTACCTCTTTCTTCCTGTAGGCCGTGCTGTCTCCTATTTCAAATGGCTCTTCCAACATGATCTTCCCCGGAGGGATCCATACAAACTTCATGTGATCGACCGGATTAATCCAAACATCCGGGATAGGAACATCAACCGAGAGGAACACCCCGGCAAATATGATCAGTCCCGTCACGAATAATACTTTTTTCATACCCCCTGACGTTAAATGAAGATCTCCAGTTTGTTGCTATCCAATATGATATCAAACGACCGGATGGCAACAGGTGCAGGTCCTTTCCAGACCGTACCATCCAGGTTGAAAGCGGAATGATTGTAGCTGTTGCATTGCAGCAGTTTCCTTTCAGGTATATAGCTTAGTGCCTGATTTCCATGTGTACACTGTCTGGATAAAACATAATACCTGTTCCTCTTCTCGCGAACAACGATCATTTTAACATCCTTTTCAGGGTAATCAACGTACACGGCCTGGCCGTTTTCCTGAAGTGTCGCCGTCTTCTCAAGATCAATAATAAGGCTGTCGGTTTTAAAGGTCAGGCAGTCCGTTTCGATTTCAGGAGTGAAACAGCAGGTTGATTTACCGGGAGGATCATCAGCAGCGGCAGAATTGCACAAACATACCGAGCCTGCCAGCAATACTGATCTTTTTAGCATTTCTCTACGGTCCATATAAAGATATTTATTGTGAAGATTATTTTGATTCCCTCATTGATGACCAAAAGGTAAGAAGAACTTTCTGGAACTGAAAATCTACTGTAAGCCTCACGTGATTGCATATTCCAGCGTAACTGAGCAGTCATCATTTGCAAATAAGGATGAATCACTATGCATTGATATTATGATATTTACACTCCGAAATGAGGTGTTCAATGCGACCGGAATCTCCACCTTGTTATCTTTAAAGTCTGAGAGGCAATTCACCTATTATTTGCCATTCTTCATCCTCCTATTTTGTTAAAGTTTCGCAGTTCTTTTAAATGTTGAAAACTAACAAGATATAGAAGAAAAAAGCAGCTTAGTCGAAAATGGAAACGTTAAGATATTGATAAACATATATATAGCACATAAAGTCATATTGTAATCAACTGATTTTATGTACATTAAAAACAAGTGCTAAACTTTAGTTAGTTGATCAATGAAGCATCTCTACCTGATGCACATTAACGAACCAATTTAACATTACCAAAATGAACCGCTGCCTACATTCCTAAATTAACTAAATCAAGAAAATCCTGAGGCATTTCTTAAGAAAGTTTATAAACATTCAATATATTTGTGGGAACGTTCCCATTAACTGTACATGAAAAGCAGTATACTAACCATAGCCAGAGAAGCAGGCGTTTCTAAGTCCACCGTTTCAAGGGTTCTTAACAATGACAAAGCCGTAAAGAACTCAACCCGGGAAAAGGTCCTGGAGGTGGTTGAAGCATTGGACTATCAGCCAAACTACCATGCCAGGGCTTTACGGGGAACAGCAAGGAAAACCATTGGACTCATCATACCTGACCATGGAAACCTATTCTTCTCTGATTTTTACAGGCAGCTTCACCTGGCCCTGTCTGCCGAAGGTTACCTGGTCATTGTCAGCTCAAGTGACGGAGACATTGAGAAGGAAAAGGATGTCATCCTGGAAATGCTACAAAGACAGGTGAACGGACTCATCTTCTTCTCCTATTTCAGAAATGAAGAAAACCTTGAAATATTAAAGAGGAACAGCCATCATATCCCTATTATTTTCCTTGATCATTTTCTCTGCAGTCTTGATGAGACGTGTATTTACGCCAACGGTTTTGAAGGAGTGAAAAAAGCTTATCATTTTTTGAATAAAAAGGGCAGACAGCATATAGCTATCATTAAAGGATCACAAAAATATGCGGTCACACATCAGCGGTTCCTGGGATACCTTGAAGCGCAAAAAGATTGTAATGAGTCCTACAGAAAAAACCTGGTCTATGAAGGAAACTTTCAGATTGCAGACGGATATCATGCCGCCAGGTATTTTTTTGAACAAAGCAGACCACCCGATGCGATTATATCCGTTACGGATCTTATGGCAATCGGGGCACTTAAGTATTTCAATGAAAACAATATTTCCATTCCCGGCGAGGTAAGCATAATCGGCTTTGATAATATTATGCTCTGTGAATATACCATCCCGACGCTCTCGACAATTGCGATGCCTCTGGAGGAATTAAGCAGTACAGCAGCAAAAATACTCATAGAATCAATTCAGACCGGGAAAGTCCTTAAGCAAAAGGTCGCATTGGAATGTGAATTAATAATAAGAGGTTCCACCTGAGAGTGGTTATCAAATTGGCAACATATAAACAACCAAATAACAGAAACATGAAAACATTTTTAATGATTAGCCTCACACTCATGCAGGGATTTTGCTTTGCGCAAACCACTGATTTTGCTTCCTGGGACAACGAGGCTCTTTTGCTTGATAATCAATGTGTTAAGCGTGTTATTCAATTGACAGACAAGATCTATACGGAACAGTTATATGTCCCGGAATACCCAATAAATTATGTCAGAGTCGATCATAAAGTACCTTTCCTTGATAAGAATTTCATTCCACCGGAAAACTCAACCCAGCATATTATTCTCACTGGTCCAAATCCCGATGAGTTTTCCTTTGCGTTGGACGATGAAGTTTTCAATGGAAAAAGTGATTGGGCAGTTGTTGCAGTACAACCGGCAAATGATAACCTGCAGGGATCGGGAGCGAAACTGGTACTCCGCGGAAAAACTGGAATAATCAGAAATATCGAATTATCTATTACCTATCTGCTCTACCCTGATCTTCCTTTAATAAGAAAGAAGCTAACGTTCAGGAATCTGGGCAATGAGGATCTCAAACTGGAAGCAGTTGATGTGGAAAGTCTTACTATCCCCTGGAGAGAAACACATAATGTTGTTACAGCCGACTATGGCCGCCAGAAACGTCTGGGCCCTTATACCGGAAACTGGCATGATGCTGTGGTAGGATCACACGATGTTTATCAAAGAAGAGGATTTATTCTGGGCAATGAGGCCCCTGGTGTTATGAAGCGTACAACAGCCTGTCTGGATGGCCGTACCCTGACAATCGGGCTGACATATCCTGACCAGGTTTATGGTTTCAGAAAATGGCTCGGACCTGGTGAAACATGGGAAAGTCCCTGGGTATTCACTGCACTATATCACCATACAGATGATCCATACTCAGCGATTGAAACCACGGTGAATGACTTCGTTCGAAAGCATATGGATATCCGGCTGGCCCAAATCAAGGAAAAACCTGTTTTTGTCTTTAATACATGGAATCCCTTTAAAGGGAACATCAATGAGAAAATGATCGGTGAAATAGCCACGGCAGCCTCAGAATGTGGAGTCGAGGAGTTTATCATAGACGCTGGATGGTACAAAAATGCAACAGGATGGAAAGATCCCGACGACAACTGGTTCAACGAATGCGGAGACTGGCTGATTGATGAAGAAAAGTTTCCCCAAGGTTTCAAACCCGTTTTTGACAATATAAAATCTTTGGGTATGAAACCTGGTCTGTGGATCAGCCTGGGACAGGCTTCACTGAATTCCAGGGTTTACAATGAACATCCTGAATACTGGGTCCGGCATAAAGACAGCAGTACAATGTTTTTACATACTTCTGACGATAGAAACAACGCATCTGCATGTTTCTCGACAGAATGGCCGGAATATATTAAAAATGTGATACTGAAATATGTTAAGGAATATGGCCTGGATTATGCCAAACTTGATCTGGCGGTGGTGACCAGTCCCTATACATATGATCCTTACCGGACCGGATGTTATGCAACGGAACATAAGCATAGAGACCGGGCTGAGTCTTTACTGATGAATTACCGTGGCCTGTTTAACATGTTTGAAGAAATACATCAGGAAGCTCCGGAATTATTCCTGGATTGTACGTATGAAACCATGGGTGAACTCCAGCTGATAGATTTTGCCATGTGCAAACATGCAGAGGGAAACTGGTTATCAAATTTTGAGGAACCGGCCCCCACGGGGAGCATGCGGATCAGGCAAATGTCATGGTGGCGCTCACCGGCCATTCCGGCAACATCGCTTGTAATTGGGAATCCGCGTATGGATGATGAGAATGCCATCTTATTTCTTAAATCCCTGGCGGGTTCTTTACCCATAATGCTTGGAGATCCGCGAAAACTGTCAACGGAAAAACGCAGTGAATTCAAGCAATATGCCGACTGGTTGCGCGCCATGCAAAACAAACACAATTACATGATGTTCCGACAGGATCTGACCGGTTTTGGAGAACCTTCAGAAGGACACTGGGATGGCTTTCAGCGGATCAATACCGACACAAAAAGCGGTGGGATCATTGGCATATTCAGGCAGGGAGCTGTCGAGAATGAGCGCATGGTGGCGGTTAAATACCTTGACCCTGTGAAAATGTATTCCATTGCCTACTGTCCCGATGGCAAGGTGCTGATGAAATTGTCGGGTAAGGAACTTGCTGAAAAAGGATTCAGCGTGCAAATGAAAAATAAATACGATGGGACGCTTTACGAAATCTCACTGGATGAATAAATCGATATGAATATAGCAGCCGGAATTTTATTAAGTATTACTGCAGGGATCTTTCTGGGTTCCTTTGCCTTGCCTTCCAAGTCCATCAGAAGATGGGAATGGGAAAACTACTGGGCCGTCTTCACGCTGGTCGGAGCCGTGATCCTTCCCCTCCTGCTGGCTATGGCCACCATACCCGGTTTCCGGGGTATTTATGAGGATGTCCCAGGAGGGGTTATTCTCACAGTAATGGCTTTCGGTGCTGGTTGGGGACTGTCAAATATAGGTTTTGGCCTGGGACTGAAAATGGTGGGACTTTCCGTCGGAACGGCCATTATGCTGGGTTTGAGTAATACCCTTGGAGCGCTGATGCCCCTGGTCCTGTACCAGCCTGATCAGATGGAGACACTGGCCGGGAAAGTAATTATTGCCGGCATCGCTGTTATGCTGGTGGGTATAGTTCTTTTTGCTGTTGCATCCATCCGCCGTGATAAAAAGAAACAACAAGCTTTAGAGGGTCAGGCTTCAAAGGGATATTTAACCGGAGTGATCATCCTCATCATTGCAGGGATCTGCAGTGCCATGTTCAACCTGGCGCTGGTTGCAGGCAAGCCCATAGAAATCCTTGCTGCCGCAAACGGTGTCGGTAGAATCCATGTCTCCAACGCCACCTGGGTCCTGTCCCTTTCGGCCGGAGGAACAGTTACCATCATTTATTGCATATACCTTGGCATCCGGAGAAAAACCATTTCCCTGTTTATACGGCCCGGTAATTCGGGTTTTCCTGCAAAAAATTATATCATAGGCATTATCATGGGACTCATGTGGTTCGGTGGTGTGACCCTCTATGGTATGGGCGTTACCAAACTGGGCGTACTGGGTGCATCGATAGGCTGGCCGCTAATTCAAAGCGTGGCCATCATCAGCGGCAGTGTCAGCGGGATATTGATAGGAGAATGGAAGGGTGCGGATAAGGGAGCTGTGATCTATATGATATCGGGAATGGTCATTCTCTTCATGGGAATGGGTTTAGTAAGCTGGGCAAGTGCATTATAAAATTACCAAATTATAAATCCTATAAAACAATATACAATGCAAATCACTGAGGGCTGGGATCTCGAACTCGAAACAAAACCGGATTTTGCGAAGGCCATGGAGAGGGTCTATGCCTGGTATGAACAGGAAATGATAGACCGGCCACCCATACGTTTTACCGCGCACAATTCTGAATTTGAAATTCAAAAAAAACTCCAGGATAGAAGCTGGCCCGATCTGAAATCCCGCTGGTTTGATGTGGATTACCAGGTGGAGTATTTTGTACATTCTATCAAGGGACAGGAATTCCTTGCGGAAACCTTTCCGGTGTTCTGGCCAAACCTGGGACCGGAAGTATATTCCGCCTTTTACGGTTCCGAACTGATCTATCAGGAGGTAACCTCATACTCTGTTCCGCTGGTCAAAGAATGGCAGGATCTGGAAAAGTTGAAACTGGATATGCATAATGAATATTTCCGCACCATTGAAAAACTCACCAGGGCAGCACTGGAGCAATGCCCGAACCAGTTCATGGTCGGGTATACGGACCTGCATGCGGGTATTGACTGTGTGGCTGCCTGGCGCGATCCCCAGCAGCTTTGCCTGGATGTTCTGCTGGAACCGGAACAGGTCAAGGAAGCCCTTACAATCGCCAATACCGAATTTCAATTGGTTTTCGACCATTTTGACAGTATGATAAAAGAGCAGGACCAGCTGTCTGCCACCTGGATGGGTATACCCTCTTTCGGGAAAATGCATATCCCGAGTTGTGATGTGGCAGCCATGCTCTCACAAGAGCATTTTGATGAGTTTGTACTGCCCAATTTAAAGGCGGAAGTAAAACCCATGGGCCACAATATTTTCCATGTAGACGGCAAAGGTGTAGGGAAAAACATTGAAAGGATCCTGGACATACCGGAGATCAATGCCATACAATGGGTTCAGGGAGAAGGCGTCGACCGTCCCATCATGCAATGGCTGCCATTCATTAAAAAATGCCAGGTTGCAAGTAAATCAGTGGTGGTAGATCTCCACCTTGATGAGCTTGAAGAGTTTATCGGCAGGATGGATCCCAGGGGGCTTTACCTGTGTATTGCCGCCTCTCAGGATATTCAAAGGGATATTGTCAAGAGAGTGGAAAAATGGTGAGTTCGAAAACGAATTCAAAAATTAATCAAATGCTGTATTTAAGCCCAAAACGTCTTCAGACCTTATTTGGCATATGTCTGATCCTTCACGTTGCATCTGCACAACCCTATACTACATGGGATGAGTTCAACCTGACCCTTGATAACGGGATTGTGCAAAGGCAGTTAAACTTTGATTCGGAAGACGGAAGCTTTTCTACCATATCCCTGGTTCTTATAGATGGCGATACAGGTTATCTCTCGGAACGTTCGGATGAATTCTCCTTCAATGTGAACGGCAAACGGGTTAGCGGACGGGAGGAGAGTCAATAGCTCGCATTTAGCTGGTTAAACGAATTTCATTTGTTGGATTATTTGTGAAGATTGTTTTATGATCTTTTTAAGAGTTCGATTCATTAGCAAGATCGTGATTGATTTTCAGGGAGTATGTGACACTGGCTTTGAACTCACCGTGATTATTATTCGGGGTGGTACCGTTTTTACCGGTGGGCAGTATCAGTTTACTCCGGCGTTATAATTGGAGCCCCAGCTGGCATATATAGAAAGCCCCCCCGGTACCAGGCACACCTCCTGGTTTGAGAAAACAGGGAAATCAGTCTCTCCGGGCGAATATTCAATTTTCATGCGTACTAACCCGGCTTCACGTGATGGGGCTGGGTTTTTCAATAAAGCCGTTGAAAGTCAGCAAAATACTTGACTTATACGTCTCTTAAATGTAATTTGGTTGTGCATAGCCTGAACCCAACATATCATGAGCACTTGTTTTATGCCTTTCTATGAAATGCAATTTCAAAATTTCCCCCATTCTCCTGGTTTCCTGACGTTTAATACTGGTACAGAATCTTACCACAAAAATTTCATGTTGATTTTAGGAATGAATCGCAGGAGAGTTATTATCCGATTCTTGTTATTGACCGTTCTCCTTTGCTTCTGCAGGAGCCAGATGATGGCCCAGTGGGTGCAGACAGAAGGACCTGAAGGGGGTTACGTTCATTCCGTGACGGTTGATGACTCCTACGTATATGCAGCCACTTGGGGTCCAATCTTTCGGATGGAAAAGAGTAATCCCGTCTGGGTTCCATATCTTCCAGACTACGAATGGGTGTTGAGCGCCCATTCTCTTAAGATCAGTGGGACGACTCTTGTTGCCGGATTGGATGGCGGGGGTGTTTATCGATCACATGATCACGGTCTGACTTTTCAGATGTGGGAGTCGGGCCTGCACCAGGGGAGTAATGTCTTTTCCTTCCTGGTCAACGGCCAGGATCTTTTTGCAGGAACAGATCAGGGCGTCTATCTCTCCACGGACCATGGAGCAAACTGGACAAAAAGGAATTCAGGCCAGGATAGCCTGTTGGTAATAAGCCTGCTGGTAGAAGATTCCGTTCTTTTTGCCGGGACATACGGTGGAGGAGTTTACCGTTCCACCGATTATGGTGAAAGCTGGGCCGAAGCGAACAACGGTATGACAAGCCAGGTAGTCTGGTCGCTGGCTTCGCTTAAGACAAAAATCCTGGCAGGCACCTGGGGGGAGACATATGGTGTGTTCTGTTCGACAGATTATGGCACAACCTGGGAGCCTATCCAACAGCCTCCGGTCTGGAACCCGGATGTGAATGCTCTGGCGATACTTGATACGTTGATTTTCGCCGGCACACACGGCGGAATGTTTCTATCTTCTGACAGCGGCACAAACTGGACTCCATTGGAAAACGATCCTCAAAGTATCGTGAATTGTTTTCAAGTCGACGATACGGATATTTATGCCGGGACCTTTAATGGTGTATATGTCTCCTCAGATGAGGGTGATAGCTGGAGTAATATAACCACCGGGCTGATCGCAACGAAGATTGTGGCATTTGACAGAAATGATTCCTGGATTTTTGCCAGTACCGAGAGCAGCGGACTTTTCCGTTCAAACGACGACGGTACTACCTGGAACAGAACGCTGGGTTCCTGGAATGTCAACGCATTGCTCAGCCTTGGTTCAGATCTATTTGCGGGTACGGGAGAGATGGTATTTCGGTCAGCTGATAATGGGGAATCATGGAGTATGAATTCGGTAACCGGCATTGGGGAGAGCAAGATCACAGCACTTGCTGGCGTTGGTTCAAACCTCTTTGCAGGGACCTCAGGTAGCGGAGTTTTTTATTCGACGGATCAGGGCGAGAGCTGGACTCCCGTGAATGAAGGGCTCTCAGACAAACAGATCCGGTGCCTCGCCGTCAGGGGTACTGACCTTTATGCAGGAACTGATAACGGGGTGTTTTATTCGACGGATTTTGGAACCGGCTGGACGGATTTTAGCACTGGACTAACGGACAGTAAGGTCCAGTGCTTTGCGGTAAATCGCAGGGGTCTTTTTGCGGGAACAGAAAATGGCGGAGTGTATGTTTCAACCATTGAGGGGAACAACTGGATGCCGGTAAATGCCGGTCTGGCCGATTTGAATATCAGGTGCCTGGCCTCCGGAGACTCGATTGTGCTTGTAACAACTTCAGATAGCCGGGTATATCTGTCAGATAATAACGGTTCCAGCTGGCATCCTGTTGATTCGGGGTTGATAAACCGTCCGGTTATGGCCCTTGATGTCAGTGCCAAGGATCTGTTTGTGGGCACCGGCGGTGCCGGTGTATGGCGACGTTCAATTTCAGAACTGAATATTTACAAGACAGTTACCATCCCCGACACTGCTTTCCTGTATGCCCTTATTGACGAGGGAGTGGATACCAATGAAGATGGATTGATTAGTTATGCAGAGGCAGAAGCGATAATATCTTTGGAAGTATCTGAACGAGGAATTACTGATATGACAGGTGTTGAAGCATTTATAAATTTGGATAAACTGCGTTGTAAAGATAACCAGTTAGCCATTCTGGATGTTTCCTATTTATCTGCTTTAATCTACCTGGACTGTCGGGGCAACAGTATAACTAGTCTTGATGTTTCCAAGAATGCTGAATTAGACACCTTGAATTGTGGTGCAAATCAATTAACCACTCTGGATGTTTCAAATAACATGGAATTAAAAGTAATATACTGCTATTCCAACCAGTTAACCAGCCTGGATGTTTCAAATAATCCGAAGTTAAGATTTTTGGTTTGCGATGAGAACCAATTAACCAGCCTGGATGTTTCTCATAATACAGCGCTCAAATTACTGGGTTGTTCTGGAAATGAATTAGCCAGTTTGAATGTTACTGGGTGTTCCGGGCTTGAAGTATTATATTGCGGGATGAACATCCTGGCAACCATTGACATTACTGAAAACACAGAACTCTGGAGTCTGGATTGCTCAGTAAATCAATTAACAGAATTGAATTGTTCATACAATATTGATCTTGAAGTCCTGTTGTGTGAGGAAAATATGATTTCCAGTCTTGACTTATCGGAACATGTTGAGTTAACTACCCTTGTATGTGGGAACAACTTGATAGAGCATTTGGATTTATCAAATAATACCCTACTTGGTACGGGTTATGCCTGGAAAAGTAATCAACTTGATCTACGTAATATGCCCTCCCTGTACGAAGTATGCGTATGGACCTCTGATTTCCCCCCAATTGGATTAAATATTGATACAACTGGTAGCCCAAATGTATGCTTCCAAACTGATTGCAATGGTGATTGTACTAATACGGGTATTGAGGAATCCCGTCTTTCTGAAATTTCAATCTACCCCAATCCTACGAATGACCTCCTCATTATCAAAACAGCATACCCCAACCACTATTCGATCAATATCTCCTCCCTGAATGGTCAAGTTATTTTCACTGCTGAGATGGAAGGGCCCTCTCACCAAATCGACCTCTCCTTATTCCAGAAAGGAGTATATTTTATCACCATCAGGTCAATGGACTTTGTATCCACGAGAAAGATCATCAAGCCCTAGGTTAATCCTTCCAAATCAGATAACCATTCAGGTACCAGGAAGTGTATGGCAATGATAGCGAGCAATGTAGGGGCACTTGTGTTATAACCACTTCTTCCTTCTAAAATATATAAGCAATCCTATGCCTACGCACAAGACAACTCCCCAAAAGATAAAGTAACTGTACTTAAAGGTCAGTTCAGGCAGGTATTCAAAATTCATCCCATAGATCCCGGCGATAAAAGTAAGCGGAATAAAAATAGAAGCAAATATGGTGAGAACCTTCATGACCTCGTTGATGCGATTACTGACATTTGTGCTATATATGTTTAGATGGTCCGATATCATCCCACTGTATAACTCAATGGCATCAGTAGCCTGGATGATCAGGTCGTTCAGATCTCTCAAAAAATGCTGGTGTTTTTCTTGAAAATAGGAATCTTCAGATTTCAGCAAGTGACTTATCACATCTTTATTCGGCCGGACCGATTTTCTCAGGTATGATAGTTCAGTTTTTAATCTATATATCTCTTCTACAAGTGATTTATCCGGATTGCTGAACAACCTTTCTTCAAGAGATTCAATCTCCCTGCCAATTGATTCTATGATAAGAATATAGTTATCAACGAGGGTGTCCAGTAATGCATAAGCCAGGTAATCTGAATCCATCAACCTCGAGGAAGGTTTCCTGCTACGAATCCTTTCCCGGACTGGATTGAACACATCCCCTGTCTGCTCCTGAAGGGTCAGGACATAGTTTTTGCCCAGGATCAACGTTATTTGTTCAGATGATATAATCTTTGACTCTTCGTCGTATTTCAACATTTTCAATATGAAAGCATCACAGGAGTCGCTATTTTCATATTTTGGCCTCTGATCAGTATTCAGGATATCCTCGAGAAACAATGGATGAAGTCCGAATATCTCCCCGAGTCGCTGAATAAGATCAAGATCATGGATCCCATAGATATTTATCCAGGATACTGAATCCGACTCTTTGCATGATGCCACATCTTCGATTGAGTCAATCTCCTTTTCAACAAGATTCTCTGTATCGTATTCCATAAGTTTTACTACAGCGTGCTCCATCTTCTGCTTGCCAATCAAGATCAGGGATCCGGGGATTTGTCCTTTTGAGGCAATTCTGTCTTTAATGAATCGTGCCATCTTTATATGTCCTTTTTATATACAATAGTCCGATATGGGAATGGAATTTCAATACCGTTCTTGTCAAATTGTTCTTTGACGGTTTTATACAGGTCTGTTTTCAGAACGAATCCCTTCGAGTGGTCCTCGGTCCAGATAAAAGCCCGAATGTTGACCGAAGAGTCACCAAAACCCATGACCCTTGTGGTCACGGGATGCACGCCCTCCTTCTTCTCTTCTTCAGATCTGTGATCGATATAATTTGGATGTGCTACAGCTTCATTTCGCAAAATCTCCATGGCTTTATCTATATCAGAATCGTAACTGATCCCCATATCAATAAAATTGCATATGCTTTCTTCAACAATACTGGAGTTTATGATGATTTCAGTACTAATCGTCGAATTGGGTATGATCATTCGACGGTTTTCAAAGTTCCTTATCACGGTATGCCTGAGCGTAATATCTTCTACTCTGCCTTTTGGAAGGTTACCTATATCCACAAGATCATTCACACGGAACGGTTTAAAGATAACGATGAAGATGCCGCTTACAATATTCGCAAATGCCTGCTGGGATGCAAACAGGGCAACAGCAGCGAGGATTCCCGCCCCTGCAAACAGGGTGAGACTTAAAGCTTTTAATTTGGGGATTGTATAGAAAATAAAGATAATTGCTCCCAGGAAGACTATGAATGTAACTGCATTTTTAAGGAAATTGAACTGGGTTGGATCAATCTTCAGTTTATTGGAGGAGAGTCTGATAAACCTACTGATCAATATCCTTAAAATCTTAGATATTATAAGCGCTACCAGTAGCGTAACCACTGTAATAATGGAATATTTTATATATGGTATTGAAAATATCTTTTCCATTTTTGTCCGAAGGTGTTAATTCAGGATTGATTCTCTTTTTGCTCTTCCTTTTTTCGAGTGGAGGGAATAATTAATCCAATAATTAATCCCACGGCAAAGCATATAAAAAGTAATAAAGCCCCGGGTATGCTAAGTTCCCAGAACCAGAATTTAATTTCGACAATGGCAGTATTCTGCAAAACAAAGATAATCAGCAAAACTGCCAGGATGATGATGGTGATGATTTTTGTTTTCATTTTGGTCAAAATTTAAGAAATATTAAGTTATCAAAGATGAAAAAGGTCCTGTTTCCATTTGAGAATGGCCGAACTTGTTATAAGGAAGCAGAAATGAAATTCATTGTTTCTGCCGGAGTGGCTGACTGGGACTAGTGCCCGGTTGGATATGTTGTATATTGTGGCGGTACAAATGACACAGGAAATATCTAATTGACCATGGAAATAGCTACGACTTCGAACGTAATTCTTTGGGCCGGGATCGGCTTTTGTATTACACAATCGGCCATGTTTTCAGGACTGAACCTTGCCTTTTTCAGTATTCCAAGATTGCGGCTGGAGATTGAAGCCGCTAATAAGAATAAAGCTGCCGTTAAAGTATTGAGCCTGAGGGAGGATTCTAACTTTCTTCTGGCGACGATCCTCTGGGGCAATGTGGGTATTAATGTCCTGCTTACCTTGCTATCAAACTCCGTAATGGCGGGGGTAACGGCATTTTTATTCTCCACATTCCTCATTACTTTCTTTGGAGAGATCATTCCACAGGCATATTTTTCCAGACATGCTTTAAAAATGGCTTCACGTCTCTCTCCCTTATTGATTTTTTATCAGTACCTGCTTTACCCGGTCACCAAACCTTCTGCCCTCATGCTTAACTGGATGGTTGGACAGGAAAGTATCCACTATTTTAAAGAAAAAAGCCTGGCAAGATTAATCCGCCGGCATGTAGATGATGAAAGTGCAGAGGAGATAGACTATGTGGAAGGGGTGGGTGCTATCAATTTTCTGACCCTGGATGATATCTCAGCAGACCAGGAAGGAGAGCGTTTACATCCAGCCAGTATAGTGCAATTGGATCACAAGAATGGACAACCGGTTTTCCCCGGGTGGACCGGTCGTGAGGACGATGAATTCTTAATGAAAATCAACAAGTCAGGTGAAAAATGGGTAGTAATCACTGACCGAATGAATAATCCATCTTGGGTAATGGATGCCGACGGCTTCCTGAGGGCCGCAATTTTTGAGAATCAAGACGTTCAGCCTGCTGATTACTGTCATGAACCCATTATAGTAAAAGACAAATCCCAAAAACTGGGAGATATCCTGCAATTGCTCAAGATTCAGCCAGAGTCAGAACATGATGATGTAATTGATCAGGATATTATTCTCCTGTGGGCTCACCGGAAACAGATCATTACAGGGGCGGATATACTTGGAAGGTTATTAAAGGGGATCGTATACCATGATAAAGCTTAAATATCACATTTCTTACTGGCTAATTTGAAGTAAGAAAAACAGGCCATACTTACCCGCGATCCGTTCATTGTATATTCCGCTCAATAATCGTTGATTGGGGTAAATTCCGATAGTTGATCCAAGTGTCTGAAATGTAAATACATAAAACAATTATCTTATTTTTAGTAGAAATAATATGAAAACCATGAAAACATCGATTTCTGTTTTAACAATTGTATTTCTTACAATGCTACCCGCTCTGAGATCAGAAGCCCAAGTTGAAACAAAAAATATCAAAGTCGGACTCCAGGATGACGGAAGTATTTTGGTGCCTACGAATCAATTGTTGCGCCCTGCTGGTTTCCAGGTTTATTTTCCTGGTAGACCGGTCGATCTGGCGCTGACTCCCGATAAAAAACTGCTACTGGTAAAAAATAAGGGATCTGTTGATATTATTCGGATAAAGGATCGCACTATTTTGCAATCACTGGCCTATCATAAAAGCGGAAGTTCATTTACAGGACTGTCTATATCATCAGATGGTAGCAAAATATTTGTGACCGACGCAAAAGATCAGATTCACATTGCCGAATTGGATGAGAACCGCATATTGCAATGGACGGATGGAATCAAATTGCCCGCTCCTGCCATCGGTGGAGATCCGGTGCCTGGTGGATTGACAATAAATGAACAACAAAATGAACTGTATGTTACCCTGAGCCGAAATAATTCACTGGCAATAGTAAATGTGGCAGATCAGACTATTCAAGAGATCCCAGTGGGAATTGCACCTTACGAGGTGGTGCAAGGGCCTGGCTCAAAAGCTTATGTGAGTAATTGGGGAGGCAGGCAACCACAGGAAGGTGAATCTACGTACAACACTTCTGGAAGTCAGGTACTGGTTGATCCTGAAACCGGAATTGCCAATGATGGAACCGTTTCTGTGATCGACCTGGCCACAAAGACCAAAATTAAGGAGATCAATGTTGGCTTGCATCCAAGTGGGATGGTGCTAAGCGTTGATGGTACCCGATTATATGTTGCCTGTGCCAATAGTGACATTGTTTCGGTAATCAATACCAGTACGGACGAAGTAATTGAAGAGATATCTGTTCACATGGATGAGGATATGGCCTTCGGCAGTGCTCCCAATGCATTGGCAATTTCCCGGGACGGAAAGCGCCTTTTTGTTGCCAACGGAACGGACAATGCCGTTTGTGTAATCCGTATAGGTACTCCCAGCATGATAGCTGGATACATTCCCACAGGCTGGTATCCTTCTTCACTTATCCTGGACGAGGGAACCAATTTCCTCTATGTTGCGAATTTAAAAGGAATTGGTTCACGAAATCAATTAACCAACAGGCCCGGTTTCAATACCCATGACCACCAGGGAACTGTATCCATCATTCCACTTCCAGACGAGCTTAAGCTTGCAGAAATGACCAATACTGTGGATGAAAATAATTCTTATGTTCAGAATCTGATGTCCCCCCTGGATGATATTGAATTTAAGCACATTGTTTACATCATCAAGGAGAATCGCACTTACGACCAGGTTTTTGGTGATATGCCGCAGGGCAACGGGGATATAAATCTTGTCCATTTCGGTCGGGAGGTAACCCCAAATCATCATAAATTGGCAGAAACATTTGTTTTGATGGACAATTACTATTGCAGTGGCATTTTAAGTGCTGACGGACATCAATGGACAGATGAAGCCTATGTGACTGACTATATTGAAAAGTTTTTTGGTGGTTTTTCACGCAGTTATCCATATGATGGCGGAGATGCACTGGCATATGCAAGCAGTGGTTTTATCTGGGATAATGTATTGAGACACGGATTGACATTTCGTGATTATGGCGAATTTGTTGGTGCAGAAATTGAGCCTGAAGATGCCAGTTTTATGGATATCTACAGGGATTTTCTGGATGGAACCAATAAGATAAAAATACGTGCCAGGGCAAAACTGGAGCAACTTGAACCTTACCTGTGTCCCACCTTCGTCGGATTCCCGAATAAAGTACCTGATGTTTACCGGGCTGCTGAATTTATTAAAGAGCTGGAAGGATTCGAAAAGAGCAATGATTTTCCAAATTTTATGATCATGCTGTTGCCCAATGATCATACATCTGGAACACGTCCCGGTTTACCGACTCCACGCTCAGCAGTTGCAGACAATGATCTGGCGCTGGGACAGATCGTTGAGGCGATCTCTCACAGTAAATTCTGGGAAGAGACCTGCATTTTTGTGACCGAAGATGATCCTCAGGCAGGACTGGATCACGTAGACGGGCACCGCACGGTCGGAATGGTTATTAGCCCATATACAAAACGCGGAGAAGTTATTTCCACCTATTATTCTCAAATTAATATGGTTCGAACCATGGAGAATATTCTTGGGATTCCTCCCATGAACCAATTTGATCTGGCCGCAGAAACCATGGTGGACTGCTTCACTGCTATCCCGGATTATACTCCTTATAACGCTTTGCCAGCCAACATTCCCCTGGATGAATTGAATCCACCCCTGGAAAGTCTAAAAGGAAAAGCACTTTTTTATGCAAAATTGTCCCTCAACCAGGATCTGGACGATGTTGATCGAATTGATGAGGATATATTTAATCGGGTAATCTGGCATTCTGTAAAAGGATATGATGTCCCATATCCTGTTTTATCAGACAAATAGTGATGTCAGTGGAAAAACCACAAGCCTATTCCATCAACTGCATCAATTGATACTCTTTATCGTACAGATTAAGCTGTTCCCGTCTCCAGCGATTGCCTTCCAGATACAGCACCTGTGGGCAGGAAACATCCCAGTCGCCCAATGCCTTTAGCATGCGCTCCACCCTTTCGCGGTGTTGATCGGCCACATTGTTCTGCTCTGAAATATCTTCGCTCAAATGATAAAGCATGGGCAAACGGTCAGGTAAACGCACCAGTTTCCAGTCACCATCGCGAATACTAGCACTGATCGTAAATCGCCAGTGCATTTCAGGGTGAGGCCTTCCTGTTTTTTCACCGCTGAGAAAAGGGAATATATTTACACCATCCATTTTGTCAGCAGGTGTTATGGTACCACCTGCCAATGCTACAAAAGTGGGCGTAAGGTCAAGAGAGGAAACAGGCTTGTCGTAAGTTGATCCGGCTTTAATGCGTTTTGGCCATGTCATGGTGAATGGCACCCGTATGCCGCCTTCGAGAAGAATGCCTTTTGAACCGCGAAGCGGTGCGTTGAGTGTCCAGGGTGTTTCACCTGAGACCGGTCCGCCATTGTCGCTTAAAAAAACAATCACTGTATTCTCATATAGATTCCGGGCTTTCAGCTCATCTACAATTCTTCCCACATTTACATCCAGTCGATGTACCATAGCGCAATAGGTGCGTCTTTTATCCTCCGGAATGTGCGCATACAGTTTCAGGTCTTCTTCGGTGGCCTGCAGGGGAGTATGTGGAGCGTTGAATGAAGCGTACAGAAAAAAGGGCTCATCCTTGTGCCTGCGAATGAAATCGACACACTCATCACCCTTATCATCGGTGATGTAGGTAATTGCCTGCGGCTTTTTATAAGTGCAGATTATTCTTCTATGATATGCCTGTTGGTCAGGTTCTGAAGGGAAATAGTTATGTCCCCCTCCCAGATAACCCCAGAATTCATGAAAGCCTCTTTTGGTGGGATGAAAATGCCCTGCTTCACCAAGGTGCCATTTGCCAATCAGGCCATTGACATAACCCAGGTCGGCCAAGCGGTCGGCGATGGTTTTTTCTTCTACGGGCAGGCCCACATAGTTTTCATCAAATTGAGGTAAATCAACAATCGGATTGTTATCAAAACCAAAATTGACCTGGTTACGCCCCGTCATTAATCCGGCTCGAGAAGGTCCGCAGACAGGCGCTGAAACGTAGCCCTGTGTGAAACTGACTCCCTGTTCTGCCAGGGCATCGATATGAGGTGTATTTATCTGTGTACTTCCGGTAAATCCCACATCCCCAAACCCTAAATCGTCGGCAAGGATGACGACAAAATTTGGTTTCTGTTCTTTGTTTTGAGCGTGTGCATGAGTCGCTACTAATAGTGCAATTGCCCAAATGAATAATGATCTTCCTCTCATTTCTGTATTGATTAAAATTATGAGAAAGGTACATTTATTCAAAACAAGTTTCCAAGAGCATGAACGAGGCACCCTTTTCGTTGGTTTATCAGAAACCATTCAGAACACATTTGATTGAAAAAAAGATCCTTTCAGACCATGAGAAAGGGAGCCTGGATATCGGGTTTACAAAAGTGCAATTAAACAAAAGCTTCAGTTATCATATTCTCTCATGTACGGTGGTCCATACCAGGCTGCTTAGAAGGAGGAGTGCAAAATGAAATCATTTGCAGAACCTTCGGCTTTTCTGTTTTTTTTTGAACGAGTCCCTGCAGACCTACGCACTACAGGGACTCCTTATGCTAATTTTTAATATTCCGGGAATGCTTTGCTGATCTCTTCATTCTCAAACAGTTTGACCTGTGGGACCAACGCAAGGAAATCCTCTTTGGTGCACAGGGCCGGTCCAGATTTCAGGGTAGTGGCGGTACCGGCAGCTACCGCATAGACCAGGGACTCCTGGAGTGTTTTACCGGTGGTGGTTCCGAAAACGAACCCGGCAACGGCAGAGTCCCCTGCACCAATGGTGTTTATCACCTTCACCTGGGGCGGGACTGCCATGTACCGTTCTTTTTTACTTACCAAAAGGATTCCCCTGGCTCCCATGGAGACAAGGACAATGCCTGTACCATTGTCACAGATCGTTTGAGCTGCTCCTATGATCTGCTGGATATTGTTCAGCTCCAAACCTGTCAGGCGACTCAGTTCATGAACATTTGGCTTCATGACATCAGGGAAAATCTGAATACCTGTTTTTAGTGCTGTACCATCTGTATCAAGTAAAATTTTTGAACCCTTGTTCTTCGCAATTTCCATGATTTTATAATAAATCTCAGGATGAGCACCAGGAGGAAGGCTCCCGCTAATAATTACATATTCCGGATTCTCAAGTTTTTCGACTTGTTGAATGACCCTCATCAACTCAAAGGGCATAATTTCAGGGCCAGGAGCACTGAAGATAGTCTGACTCTCTTTCTCCATATCATAGATAACGATGTTCGTACGGGTCTCACCTGATATTCTGGTGAAATCGCAGCTGATTCCCTCATTGATCAACCGGCCTTCCATTTCGTCTCCGTCAAATCCCCCCAAAAATCCCAGCGCTTTATTCTTGATTCCCAGTGCGGTAAGCACCCGTGAAACATCGATACCTTTACCGGCGGCAAAGCGTTCCTCCTTTTGGATACGGTTCGAATCATCATGTTTGATCTTCTTAATCCAGATGTTGCGGTCAAGAGCCGGATTTAGTGTGATGGTGTATATCATCATTCAGATTTATTCAGTAAAAGTATACTTTTTGAGAAGAATTGATCCTGAATCCACCCCCGGGATGGAAAACCTGCCGGTGAAGAGGAGTGGATGATGCTGGAACTGTTTTTAGGGTTGACAGCCCCGGGGCCGTGGTGCCATCCCTTCATTTCCCTTTCCTGAATTACCGACATCCTGTGATGTGATGGATAGATGCGTAGCCTTAACAGAACATCTCCATTATCCGGTGCTTGCATAATCAGTAAAGTTCAAATGAGAAATGAGCAAAATCTTATTATAGAGTTTTTTAATAAATTTAAAGCATTGATATATATAATAATAACAGTTAAAAGATGTATATATGATGTATGTCAAAAAGTATAATGAAGTATTTTTGATGTGAACATTTTTTTGGTCCACGTAGATTCCTGCCATAGTTTTGATCAAAAGATTCGAATGGATTTTTTCACTAACCACTAAACTTCGATTTATGAGGAAATTCTTTACACTGGTATTTTTATTCGGTTTTGTTACCATTGGCATTGGCCAGGACAGGACAATCAATGGCAAAGTCACGGACAATGAAACAGGCGAGACATTGCCTGGTGTAACTGTTGTGATAAAGGGCACCTCTAGAGGTGTCAGTACTGACCTTGATGGTAATTATTCCATCGATGCTGCTGACGGTCAGGTATTGGTATTCTCCTATGTTGGATATTCAACTAAAATGGTTCCGGTAGGCGGGTTGGCGGAGATCAATGTTGGCCTTGAAACAGAAACCCTTGACATCGATGAAGTAGTGGTTGTTGGATACAGCACGCAGAAGAAAAGCCTGGTAACAGGCGCTATTTCCAAAGTGGATGCTGATGATCTCAACAAAAACCAGGCCCGCCTGGAACAGGCGTTACAGGGAAAATCTGCCGGTGTAAATATCATGCAGGAGTCCGGTGCCCCGGGAGCAGGGCTTTCTGTGCGGATCAGGGGAACCAGTACAAATAAGAACTCTAATCCACTTTTCATAGTTGATGGGATGCGCACCGGAGGAATTGAGTATTTGAATGCCAATGATATTGAATCTATTGAAATTCTGAAAGATGCAGCTTCTGCTGCAATTTATGGCGCCGAGGCTGCCAACGGGGTGATCCTTGTAACCACAAAAGGAGGTTCAAATACAGGCCAGTCTGTTATCAACTATAATTTCAGCTATGGAATACAACAGGTTGGCAAGACAAGTGAAGTATTGAATGCCCAGCAATATGCCACCTATTACCGTGAAGGTCTGCGGCATGAAATTGAAAGTGCATATGAAGGGATTGAAATTCCAGATGTATTGTTGGACAGGGCTTTAAATAATGCATATCCATTCAATCCGGATACGCTCGGTAAAGGAACCGACTGGTTAGGAGAGATCTTTCAGACTGCGCCAGTGACCGAACACAATTTGTCATTTAGCGGAGGAAATGATAAAACTTCTGTATTTGCGTCCGGATCTTATTATAATCAGGATGGTATAATAGGAGGTTCAAAAGCAAACTTCAACAGGTATACAGCAAGGGTAAACCTATCGCACAAAGTGAAAGAATGGCTCACCATAGGAACAAATATTTCTTTTACACATTTCACACGAACCGAAATCGATGAGAATAATGAATTTGGAGGAGTGATATCAAATGCCATGAATCTGGATCCGCTTACCCCTGTCTATTACGAAGATGCGAGCATGCTTCCCGAAAAATACCAGGCCCAGATCTACGACAATATTGATGATATCGAACACTCATCACTGAAAGCTCCGGGAGATAAGGGCTATTATGGTATGTCAACGCTGGTTCAGAATGAGACCCGGAATCCGGTCGCTCAGATTGACAACAAGCACGACGATGGATGTTACTGATAAGCTGTTGGGAGGCATCAATGCCAGCATTACTCCTGTCGATGGATTAACCATAAAAACAGATTACAGCATTGATCTATGCAACCGGCAACAGGATGTACTGGACTCCGGAATATTACTATCATTCCATAAACTATAATTTCTTAAGTACACACAGGTCATGAGAACCACCGTTGGTTTACGTGGCAATGGGAAAATACGGCTACATATCAAAGGGATTTTAGCGGACATAATGTAATGTTCCTTGCCGGGATGACCATGCGGGAATATACCTATAAGTACTTAAGTGGCTTCGGCGAAGGGCTTCAGGAGGAATCATGGGACTTCGCTGTTTTGGATGCTGTCCTGAGTGATTCAACAAAAGCTGCTGCAAGTGGGAGCAGGAACGAGGACAACCGGTTGCTTTCCTATTTTGGACGTGCACAGTATAATTATCATGGAAAAGTATATGGTGGATCTTGTTTTCGGGCCGATGCCTCTTCCAAATTAAGTAAAGAGAACCGAACCCAGTATTTTCCATCAGTATCTGTCGGCTGGGTATTGTCACAGGGAAAATTTCTGGAATGTACCAGTTATTAATTTTGTGAAGCTCAGGGCAAGTTGGGGACAAAATGGTTCCATTCAGTCTTTGGGCAATTTCGAGTATGTTTCAACGATCAAAACAGATGCTGAATCATCCTACTATATCAGTGGGGGCACCAGACTAGCTGGTTCTGAACCATCATCCTTAAGCAATCCGGATCTTGTCTGGGAGACATCGGAACAGATCGATATCGGACTTGATCTTCGGTTTCTGCAGAATAAACTCTCTTTCTCATCGATTTTTATCAGGAAGAAAACCATCGATCTGATCACAACCGCTTCCATCCCTGAATATGTTGGCAATCATGTACCCAATGCCAATGCCGGAGATATTACAAATACAGGAGTTGAAATGGAGATCTCCTACCAGGGATTTCTGCGGGAGATTTCTCCTATAGCTTGGAGCAAATGCAGCCTATAATAGGAATATGGTTACGGATTTAACTTCGCCATTTTAGGTGAAAATTTAGGTACAACCGGGGCTATTACACGTTCTGAGCAGGGCGAATCCCTGTGGTATTTTTATGGATATAAGACTGATGGAATTTTTGATTCATTTGATGAGATCAGGGCGTATATCAATGCAGAGGGTGAATTAATCCAACCTGCTGCCATACCCGGTGATGTTAAGTTCAAGGATCTAAATAGCGATGGAGTTATCAATGAGGATGATAAAACCAACATTGGGAGCCCCCACCCGGACTGGATTTTCGGATTCAATGCAAACCTGGGTTACAAAAACTTTGATCTCTCATTTTTCTTTAGCGGGACTCTCGGTAATGAGGTCTATTTCGGCGCCTACCGGACTGATCTGACAGATAACAATAAGCCATTATACTTTTATGAGAAGGCATGGACACCTGAGAACCCGACAGATGAATTTCCCCGCTATACCGTAACTGACAATAACGGAAATTTCTCGCATAATGACCTGTTTGTATTCGACGGCAGCTATCTCAGGATGCAGAACCTGGAACTTGGGTATACGCTGCCCAGGAGTCTTGTCAGAAAGAATCAGGATCAGCAAACTGAGGGTCTATGCCTCTGCCAGGAACCTGTTTGTTATTTCCAGTTATCCCGGAAGTGATCCTGAAATTGGCAACAGTTCGGGAGGTGATGATAAAAGAAGTATCGGGATCGACCGGGGATTATTTCCCAAAGTCAAAGGTGTTCACATTTGGTCTTAATCTCACGCTGTAATGAAAAAACTTAACAATATGAAAAGCGTTAAATATATCTCCATCATTTCGATGATTCTTTTCACAGGGTGCTCCAAAGACTGGTTGGAGATGGAACCTGTAGGTGAAAAGTTTGAAAGTAATTTTTACCAGAGCGAACAGGAGATATTCCAGGGTCTGGTTGCTTGCTACTCGATGCTTCAGCCTAAATATTTCTCCGGCTGGTCCTCCTATTATTTCATGGCAAATTTCCCATCCGATGATTCTGAAGTTGTGGGTGGTGGTAAAGGCGACAGGCCTGAATACCATGAAGTGAATGAATTTAAAACCCTGCCCACCAATACAGCAGTTCTGCAGCTTTGGAGACGCGGGTATTATGGGATAAACAGGGCCAATGCAGTACTGCTCAACGCAGATCCGGAAGCCTCCGCAAAGTCAAAAGAATACGTTGCCGAAGCACTGTTTTTAAGGGCCTACTTCTATTTTGAACTGGTCAGGTTTTTTGGCGATGTTGTATTGTTTACCGAAAATCTTGGTGCTGACGAGTATGATCAGGTGCAATCACCCGCAGAAGAGGTATATGCTCAGATTATTTCGGATTTGCTGACAGCCATACCCGATCTTGCTGAGAAAACGGGTTTAACCGTAGTCGATAACTACAGGGCTACAAAGGGAGCGGCACATACCCTCCTGGGTAAGGTCTATCTCTACATGGCCTCACCCTATTTCCAGGAACGTTACAGTTTCGAAAAGACTGCGGCAGAATATTATGCCCTTGCAGCTGAGCAATTTACCATCGTTGTTGAATCTGGTACATATGATCTCGAACCTGCATACGATGATATCTGGCAGTTCAAAAAGGAGCATGGCATCGAGTCCATTTTTGAAATTGAATACGGCAATATTGAACGTGGGGGTGATTGGGATAACGGGCGTGTGAACGGAGGGAATATTGATGTGCAGATGAGCGGCCCCCGCTCTATCTCAACCGATACCCTCAATGCTGGCTGGGGCTTTGACATGGTAACAACAGATCTGATCGCTGAATATAATGCGGCCGGTGATAATGTCCGAAAAGACGGAACCGCATATGGTGAATCTTTCCTCTCGTCCATAGGGGCATCCGGCTGGGATAAAAATGATGGCTACACGGGCTGGTTCAGCAAGAAGCGTGCGCCGTGGAGTTATGCAACCTCCTCCAGTGTCCCGGAGTGGAATTATGAGACCAATGAAAGGGTGATGCGTTACGGAGACCTGTTGCTGATGCTGCAGAAGCCATGGTTGGCAGTGGTTCGGGAGATCCAACGATTCCTTTTAATGAAGTAAGAGAACGTGCAGGACTGAATCCCCTTTCAGCGGTGACCATGGATGACATCAAAAAGGAACGCCGGCTTGAACTGGCCATGGAGGGATTCCGTTATATTGACCTTATTCGCTGGGGTGATGCTCCTGCCGTGCTTGGCAACCTTGGTTTTGTTGAAAACAAACATGAGGTTTTTCCTATACCACAGGACGAAATATTAAACTCCAATAATACATTGGTTCAAAATGATAATTATTAATGCATACACATGATTAAATCCTTAAATTTTAACTAAAATCAATAATTATGAAAAATTATTTACTTTCGATTTCAGTCATTTTTGCACTCACGGTAGGTGCTTTTGGACAAACAACCCTTCTCGATTTTGAGAGTGTCACAGATCCGCTGGTGGAACCGTTTGATATAGTATCCTATGAGAGTGCCGTAGCCAATCCCAACGGCGATGGCTGCTGTTGGAAAACTGGTGAAAGCAGGATGGGCATTCTGGGGTGGTATCAATGTCTATTTTGGTGGTGATGTTGTTTTCACCGGAGCCGGTGATAAATTCACCATTGACTTTTACACAGAAAATGCCGGAATCAATGACTCTATTTTATTTAGATTTCAACTGTTTAACCGGTATGGCGGTGTTGAGACCATAGAGGTCGATGCCTATTACACCGATGCCAATGACACCCAGGTAGGTTCCTGGAAAACCCTTGAATTTGCCTTGCCTGATGGTGCGGAAGGTTCTTACAACCAGATGGTTATTTTTTTGGATGGGATTATGCCAGTGATGGCGACGTGTACTATTTTGACAATGTTATCGCACCGGGCTTTACAGCTTATGGAGATACTGAGGTAACCTTTAGTATTACTGACAAGTTCAACAATGCAACCGGTGTAAACCTGTTCATTGATGGTGCTGCTGCAACACTTACCCAGACCGGGAATGTCTATACCAACACTACCTCCCTGGCTCCTTATACCATCCTTACAGGACAGAGTGCAGGTATTTATGAGATCGTATATTCGCACATGGGCAATGGCGTGGAGGTCAGGGATACCACCAGCCTGATATGTGGCTCACCATCCGGTACCCAGGAAATGATACAACTTATTATTGTTGAAGAGCCTGAAGATGGAACTGCCCTTGCTATCAGTGTTGGTGAGACTCCTCCAACAATTGATGGGACTATTGATGCCGTGTGGGACAATGCAAAAACCCATACCCTGCAGCAACGCAGCTGGTGGGGTTCCCCAACCGGGCTTGTATTCCTTCTTTAAGGTCATGTGGGATATCGACAATCTTTATCTGTTGTATGTTGTGGAAGATGCTACACCCTATAACGGCAATGTCGATGCTGTTTACCAGAATGATTGCATGGAGACATTCTTCGATATGAATCAGTCAGCCTCGACTCCCTACGATGCTGATGACTGGCAGATCCGTACGATCAGGGGACTTGATACCTGGACCGGATCAGCCAATGTAACCGATACATGGGGAGCTGATGTTCAGAGAGGTCAGTCATCAATGGCCGATGATGCCGGATATATTATTGAATTGGCCATCCCGTGGACTTCCCTTTCAGCCACTTTCCTGCCCATCATTGGGACCAAATTCAATTACGATTGCTCGGTTGCTGATGTGGATGTCGGTGGCGGTACCCGTCTTTACAGGGAGTCCTGGACCACGGCTGAAGATATCGCCTATATGAATACAAGGGACTTTGGTACCATTACTTTGTCAGACCTTACCAATGAGAACGGTGGAACTGCTGTCAGGGATCATAAAACCGTGAATGTTTCGGTTTACCCGAATCCTGCAAGTGAACATGGTATCGATACGCTCTGATGTGACGATATCCTCGGTCACGATCATGGATATGACAGGGCGCACTGTCAGTTCAGTCAGCTCAGTAAACGATTTTACCACTACTATCAATGTGGGTAACCTTACAGAGGGTGTTTATCTGATAAGCATCACTGATATGAATGGTGACTCTATCCGTTCAGAAATTAAAGATTCAATAACCAATTTTTAAGACTGAGGTAATGAAAGGGATTGCCGCGGCAATCCCTTTCATTCATCATTCAATCAGGGTTGTGTCTGGTATTCAATAATAGATTGATAATGAGAAATATGCGATTATCTCAAGCAATTCTATTCATCTCAGGTCTGCTGTTATTCCATTCAGAGCTGGGGGCCCAGACATGTTATGAACTTGTCTGGAGCGAGGAGTTTAATTACCCGGGATTGCCTGACTCTACACTATGGACCAACGAGGTTGGCGGTGGAGGATGGGGCAACAACGAGCTGCAATATTATACCCAGAACAGGCTTGAGAACTCCCGGGTTGAAGAAGGCAATCTGATCATTGAGGCCAGGAAAGAGAATTACGAGGGCAATAGCTACACCTCCGCCAGGTTGATCTACCTACCACAATGGCCACTCTTTTAAATACGGGAAGATCGAGGCAAGAATGAAGCTTCCCTTCGGTCAGGGTATATGGCCTGCATTCTGGATGTTGGGTGATGGAATATTTGATGGGACGCCCTGGCCTGCATGCGGAGAAATTGATATCATGGAAATGGTTGGCGGCGGGACTGGAAGGGATGATGTGGTACATGGCACTATTCACTGGTCAGATGACAATGGGAATCATGCCTCCTACGGTGGACAGAAACAGCTGGATGCCGGGATTTTTGCGGATGATTTCCACCTGTTTTCTATTGAATGGGATGCCACAAGCATCAAATGGTTCCTCGATGGGATACAGTATCATGTTGTCAATATCACTCCCGGTCATATGAGTGAGTTCCATGAAGATTTTTTCATCCTGCTCAATATTGCCGTAGGTGGTGCTTGGCCGGGAAATCCTGATGCTTCAACGATTTTTCCACAAAAAATGGTTGTGGATTATGTGAGGGTGTACCAGTTAAATGCTTCTCCAGAGATTGCCGGAGATACGACCGTCCTGGCTGCAGAAAAAGGGATCCGGTTCACAACAGTAGAATCTGAGGATTTTACCTATTCGTGGTCTGTGCCTGCAGGGGCAAGTATCTCAGAAGGGCAGGGTACGCATGCAATAACAGTGGATTGGGGTTGCGATACCGGTACGGTGACCTGCGACCTGACAACACTATGCGCCCAGTACGAATTGAAGCACCCTGTAACAGTTGAAGATTTGGAAATCGCGGGGAAAGATCAAATTGAAGCCAATGAGACGGGCCTTACTTATTCCATTCCACCCACGAGGGAAGCCATGCATAACTGGGTGTTGCCCGGTGGGGTGTATCTCAATTCCGCAGCTGATACGAATGCTATCAATGTGGACTGGAATGACGCTGATGGAGAAATCCTGTTGATGCTGTCAAATTACTGCGGAGCCGATACTGCCTCAAAAATCATTTCTGTGGCTATGCAATTGCCCTATCCCGATCCGGAACAGCCACATATCATTCCTGGGACCATAGAATCAGTGCATTACGATTCCGGGGGAGAGGGTATTGCCTATCACGATACAGAGGCTGATAACCTGGGTACGGGATCGAGACAGGATGAAGGAGTCGATACAGAGCCAAACGACGGTGGTGAGAACATCGGGTGGCTTGAATCCGGTGAGTGGTTAGAGTATACCATCGAGGTGGAGAAAACGGGCTGTACAATGTGGATATCCGGGTTGGCTCGCCCAACAGCATGGGCTGGTTTAAAATGCTGTTTAACGGGGATGACAGGACGGGCGATGTTTCAGTGCCCCAGACGGGTTCCTGGACCGCTTTCACAACCATTACATTGAGGGAGGTTCAACTCTATGAGGAGGATAACCTGATGAGGATCCATATATTAAACGGGCAATTCAATATGGGCAGATTGCTCTTCAGTGAGGCATCTCCCGATATGGTTGAGGGTATTGATGTTTCGGAGCAGGTATATCTGTTTCCTACGATGCCGGATCAGTACGTTTTTATAAAGAACCTTATTTCAGCACGCCAATATTCCATCACAGATATACTGGGGCGAGTGCTGGGAGAAGGCATCATTCAGTCCGGTGGTCAGATTCCTGTCTATGATCTGCCTCCGGGTATCTATTATGTGTTGCTTGGCAGCGGTGACAGGCTGAAGTATGCTGGCAGTTTTTACAAAACAGATTAACAGGCTTCCCTTTTGTCGGCCAATTAGAAAAAGATACATGCGACAGTCAAAATTCTACTCCTTCTACATTGCTTTTATTGTAGCCCTTGGTGGATTCCTGATGGGATTCGACGCATCTGTGATCTCGGGTGTCATTAAGTTTGTTTCAATAGAGTTTGAGTTATCCGCTGTTCAGCATGGTTTTGCTGTAGCCTGCCTTACGCTGACAGCTACGCTTGCCATGATGTTCTCCGGTCCGGTTTCAGATAGAATTGGCCGCAAAAAAGTATTGATCTATGCAGCATTGCTGTTTTTTATTTCAGCTGTTTTTTCAGCCCTTTCTGCCAGTTATGCGCAGCTTGTTATTGCGAGGATGATCGGAGGCCTGGGCGTAGGGGCGGCACTCATCATTCCTCCAATGTATATTGCCGAAATAGCACCTCCCAAAATGAGGGGGCGTTTGGTCTCATTTAACCAATTGAACATTGTTATTGGCCTGTCTGCAGCGTTTTTTACGAATTATCTGATCCTTCAATTGGGTGATTCTGAACAAGCCTGGACTCAGGCCATCAAACTCGATGAAAACAACTGGCGCTGGATGCTGAGTCTTGAAGCCATTCCGGCCATCCTCTATTTCGGATTCCTGTTTTTTGTTCCTGAAAGCCCAAGGTGGCTTGCCATGAAAGGGGAAACCCGGAAGGCTATTGAAATCATGTCAAGATTTGGTGATAAGGAGAATGCCCGTAAAGAGGTTAACCAGGTCGTGGAATCTGTTCATAACGAAAAAGGCAACGGGAAGGTACCGCTCAAAGATCTTTTCAGCCCGGCCATGAGATATGTGCTCACAATTGGAATTGTAATAGCTGTTTTACAGCAAATTACGGGAATAAATGCGGTCTTTTTCTATGCGCCAATGATTTTTGAGCAGACAGGCATCGGGACAGATGCCTCTTTTGCCAATGCCATTATTATCGGACTGACAAACCTGGTTTTTACCATTGTGGCCATTGCGTTTGTAGACAGACTGGGAAGAAAACCACTGCTCTCATTCGGACTGGTTGGAATCATCATTTCAATGTTCCTGCTTGCCGGATGTTTTAAGTATGCAAAATATGAAGTTGATGAGCAGGCTCTGATCGAGTTAACAGAACATGCGGATTATGATGAATTCAGGCAGATTGAACAACTTGAAGGCACTGTATTCACAAGTGATGTGGATTTCAAACAGAGTCTGAATTGCTTGTGGATCCCCAGGTGGTGAAGAAATATGAAGGCGAGATCCTGACCAGCACCATCACCATCAATGCCTGGCTGGTTCTTATAGGGATCATTGGATTTGTGGCTTCATTTGCCGTCTCCCTGGGCCCGGTGATGTGGATCCTCTTTTCAGAGTTGTTTCCGGACAGGCTTCGGGGATTGGCGATTTCATTTGTAGGGGTGATCAATTCTGCTGTCAGCTTTCTTGTGCAACAACTTTTCCCATGGGAATTGTCAAATATCGGAAGTTCAGCAACTTACTTCATTTACGGAGTATTCGCATTTGCGGGATTGCTGTTTGTGATCATGAAACTGCCCGAAACCAAAGGGAAATCTCTGGAAGCGCTGGAAGAGTTACTCATTAAAGAAAAATAAAGGAAGGACCATGGAGAGATTCATATGTACAATGATTATCGTGGTCGCATTATGCACGATGTCCTGTGTTTCAAATAGCTCTGACAACGGACCTGTGAACGTTGAACTTAAGAAAAATCACCTGGGTTATGACCGCCTGTTTGTAAACGGTGAGGAGTTTTTTGTTGAGGGTGCCGGACTAGAGTTCGGGAATGTTGAGGCGCTGGCCGAATACGGGGGAAATTCCTTCAGGACATGGCGTACCCGGAATAAGAATGAGGACGCGCTGGAGGTGCTTGAACCGTGCGCATAAGAGTGGGTTGCTGGTCTTGATGGGGCTTGAGGTTGCCCGGGAGCGTCATGGATTTGATTACAATGATCCGGTGGAAGTCAAAAAACAATTCGAGTATCTCAAAGGTGAAGTTGAACGGCTAAAGGATCATCCTGCATTGTTGGGTTGGGCCATCGGGAATGAGCTGAATCTCGAAGCAGGCAACCTGAAGGTATACGATGCGGTGAATGAGATATCACAGATGATCCATGAAGTTGATCCGAACCATCCTACAACTACTACCCTGGCCGGGATAGGCAGGAAGGAGGTTGTTTATATGTCGGAGCATTGCACGGATCTCGATTTCCTGTCCATACAGATGTATGGTGATATCGTGAACCTTCAGGAGCGTATCGGTCATGCCGGCTGGGAAGGCCCCTATCTGGTAACTGAATGGGGAGCCACAGGCCATTGGGAGGTGGCCAGGACCGAATGGGATGTGGCCATTGAGCAGACCAGCCGGGAGAAGGCAGAAGCTTTCGTTGACAGATACAGGCGTGTGATACTGGCAGACCCGGTTCACTGTATGGGATCCTATGTGTTTTTCTGGGGCCAGAAACAGGAACGGACCCCCACCTGGTATGGCATGTTTCTGGAGAATGGAAACATCACTGAAACTGTTGATGCAATGCAATTTGCATGGTCAGGAGAGTGGCCTTTGAACCGATGTCCGACCATTGAATCGTTTACCCTGGACGGAAGATCGGCATACAACAATATCAAACTGAAGGCTGGAAAGAGATATGAAGCCGTTGTCGTCGCATCCGATTATGAGAATGATCAGGTAGAATACCGGTGGGAAATACTTCCGGAAAGCACAGATCTTGGTCTGGGGGGAGATCATGAGGATCGCCCGGAAACACTTTTTTCAGTGTTGGGTGATCAGGCTGCGATTGAGATTGAGGTACCCGAAATACCGGGACCCTACCGGTTATTTGTGTATGTTACTGATGAAGGCCACAGATCTGCCACTGCGAACATACCCTTCCTGATTGAGTAGTAGCGGACTGAAGAAAAGCCCACATTATCCACCATCATGAAAGCACGCGGAGAAGTCTATTACGGAAAATCGCTGTTGAGCTCCCGGAAATGCAAAGTCCGGGGTGAAATCATGATGTTGGATGGAGAGGAATATTTCCGGATCTCAGATTACGATCAGATGCCTCCCTTTTTCATGACTGTTGTAAGTCATTCTGATCACTGGATGTTTGTATCAAGTACGGGGGGGATCACATGCGGACGAAAGAGTCCTGAGAATGCGTTATTTCCATACGATACGGATGATAAGATCCATGATGCTTCTTTTACAACCGGTCCCAGGAGCATATTTTTGATCGGCAGTGGGGGGAGGAGCTATCTATGGGAACCTTTTAGTACCCAGATCCCTGAAGTGTATGAAACCTCCCGCAATCTTTACAAAAACACCGTGGGAAACAAACTCATCTTCGAAGAGATAAATCACTCCCTCGGGCTTCAGTTTCGGTATGCCTGGATGAACAGTGAGAAATTTGGGTTTGTGAAACGATCAGGATTAACCAACCTTCATGCGCAACCGGGGACTAATTTAAGAGTGATAGACGGAGTGCAAAATATTCTTCCCTATGGTGTGAACCGCAATCTCCAGTCAAATATGAGCACACTGGTGGATGGCTACAAGAAATGTGAACTCCAGAAAGAGACCGGAACAGGTATTTTCACCCTCAGTTCTATTATCACAGACAGGGCAGAACCAAGTGAAGCGTTAAAGGCAACAACAGTGTGGTCAACCGGACTGGAGAATGCCAGGTACCTGTTATCCACGGATCAGTTGAAGGATTTCAGGGAGGGGAGAAGACCGGAAACAGAAACATCCCTAAAAGGTACACGCGGTGCTTATTTCGTTCATGGTGATTTTGAACTGAACCCCGGGGAGAAGAGAGACTGGTTCATCGTGGCGGATATAAACCAGGGACCGTCAGATGTTCCGGCTACCATCAATCTGTTGAAAAGGGAGAGAAACCTTGGTGATCTGATCCTTGAGGATGTAGCCGGCGGTACCGACGCTCTGAAGGAGCTTGTATCGATGGCCGATGGAAATCAGATGTCAGCCGACGGACTAGCAACTGCAAGGCATTTTTCAAATACGTTGTTCAATATCATGCGCGGAGGCATATTCCCCCGCGGTTATCTGGTTGAAACGGAAGATTTTAAGGAGTTTGTCAGAGGATGGAATTCCAATGTCCCTGGCAGGAATAAGACCTTCTTCAAGGATTTGGAAGCGCATGTATTCTATCATGACCTGATGGAAGAAGCGGGCAAACTTGAAGATCCTGATCTGACCAGGCTGGTATATGAGTATTTGCCACTGACCTTCAGCAGGAGACATGGTGATCCCAGCAGACCCTGGAACCAGTTTTCCATAGATGTTAAAAAGGATGACGGGAGTCAGAAGCTATCCTTCCAGGGGAACTGGCGCGATATTTTTCAGAACTGGGAATCCCTGGCCGTTTCCTACCCGGGTTTTATTGAAAGCTTCATTGCCAAGTTCGTCAATGCATCTACAGCGGATGGATATAATCCCTATCGTATTACGAAAGACGGAATTGACTGGGAGGTGCTTGATCCGGATGATCCCTGGTCCAATATCGGGTACTGGGGCGATCATCAGATTATTTACCTGCAAAGGCTTTTGGAGCTCTCATTGAAGTATCATCCGGAAGAGCTCAGAATCCTGTTGTTCCGGGATATTTTTGTTTATGCCAATGTTCCCTACAGGATCAGACCTTATCATGAACTGGTTGCCGATGCCAGGAACAGTATTGAGTATGATGCAGACCTGGAAGAGATTATCGCTGAACGGATTGCCGGGATTGGCTCGGATGGAAAGCTTCTGTTCAACTCACATGGAGAGGTACGCAAGGTCAACCTTGCTGAAAAACTACTGGTATCGCTGCTGTCGAAACTGACCAATTTCGTCCCCGAAGGTGGTATCTGGATGAATACCCAGCGTCCGGAATGGAATGATGCCAATAATGCCCTGGTCGGGAACGGTCTGTCGATGGTCACCCTCTATTACCTCAGGCGGTTTATAACCAAAATGGAAGAACTGATGGTATCATCTCCCGGATCCTATATGATCGCCAGGGAGGTGGAAGAGCTGCTTGGCGAAGTTTCTCAAGCTTTCATGGAGCGTAAAAAGCTGCTTCGCGGCAGGATCAGGGATGAGGAACGCCGCTGCATTGTGGACCAACTGGGGCAGGCAGGAAGTAAATACCGGAACGCGATCTATAGTAAAGGATTTTCTGAAAGAAAGAAAGCGGTAGGGAGTGACCAGTTAAAAGAGTTCTTTGCCCTGACCACGGAATTTTTAGACCATACAATAGAAGCAAACAGGCGGGAGGACAATTTATACCATTCCTATAATCTTGTGGGATTTGGTTCAGATACATGCAGCATTGAGCATCTGCCTGAGATGCTTGAAGGACAGGTGGCATTATTGAGTTCGGGTTACCTTCAGGCAGAAAAGACTGTTCAGGTCCTGGATGCCCTGAGAAAAAGTAAGATGTACAGGAATGATCAGAACTCCTATATTTCTATCCGGATAAACAATTACCGGGATTCCTGGAAAAGAACATTATTCCTCCAGGTATACTCATCCAATCAGAATATTTAATGGAAGAATTAAAGAAAGGCAGAGGAAGCATTATTGAAGAAGATGAAAATGGAAATATCCATTTTAACGGAACCATACGCAATGCCGCTGAGCTTGAGGAAAAAACTGAATCTCAGGGATGATATATCCAGTGAGGAAACAGAGAACATCTGCAACCTGTATATCGATTGTTTTAAACACAGAGCAATTTACCGGCCGATCAGGCACGTTTTACAAATACGAAGGATTGGGATTATTTACTGGCACATGGTTTCCAAACTTTTGCTGGCTGTTCAGGAACTTTACCTGCAGGCAGAGGAAGATTCAGGGAATTCAGAGATCCTCTTCGGGATTAAGAGGAGCACTACTTTCAAATAAAGGATGGCCTGGGATTAAGAAAGTCGCCCGATGCGTATGGGGCTTTTCCCACAGATCCTTATTCGCACACCCCCTGGTTTCACGGGGTTCAGCAACCGGGTATGACCGGGCAGGTTAAAGAAGATTTTATGATCCGGCTTGGTGAATTGGGTGTGATCATTGAGGATGGACGCATCAAATTCCGGCCCAGGCTGATGTCAACCGGTGAATACCTGGAATCAGAGACAGACTGGCATGTAAACGGGCATATGATCAGGCTCAGAAAAGGAGAGATGGGTTTTACGCTTTGCGGTACACCTGTGATCTACAGGCTCGGGAATGCTTCATCAATCGTCATTGAATTGTCCAAGGAAGAAACGGTCGAACTGCCCCATAAACATCTTCTGGATAGCTCGCTCAGCAAGCATGTTTTTTACAGGACGGGCAACATTAGGTGCATTCGGGTGGAATTTCAGAAGGATCTGTGATTACAGGATCTGCATAATGTATTCAGTGAGATTTGTATCCCTTTCCAGGTTCAGCTTTTTCCTGAGCCGGTACCGGCTGATCTCCACACCACGGACCGATATGTTCATCAATGGGGCGATCTCCTTGGTCGAAATATTCATGCGCAAATACGCGCTCAACCGAAGCTCCTTCGGGGTTAACTCCGGATGTTTTTCTTTTAGCCGGATTAAGAACTCCTGGTGAACTGCGTCAAAATACCTGTCAAACACCTCCCAGCTCTTCTCATTTTGAATGTCTCTGTCAATCTTCCTGCTGATCTTTTTCAGTTCTTTCTCTACAAATTCGCTTTTGGCACTATGGCTCAATTTTGCTAGTTCCACCTTTAATGTATTTAAGAACTTGTTCTTCTGGATGATATGGTAAGTTGATGTTGCAAGCTCTTTGTTTTTGTGCATCATTTCAGTCTGTAGTTTCTCATTTCTGAGCTGAACGACCTCCTTCTCCGCAGCCAGCCTCTGTTCCTGAAGCTTCTCCTCTTTCCGCTGGAAGGTTTCTGCCTGTCTGGATTTTTCCTGGGACCTCACCTTCTCAATTCTCTTCAGGAAGAAATAGATGGAGGTTATAACCATCCCGAGTCCAAACAGGATATAGAGAAGCACAGCTTCTTTTGACCTGAAAAAGGGAGGTTCTATCAGGAAATGGAAACGGTCCACCGAACTGGTATTGCCATAAATATTCCTTGCCTGGACTTCAAAATAGTATGCTCCCTCCCGAAGGTTCGTATACTCTTTGTTGCTGGAAGTGCTCCATCCGGACCATTGTTCTTCAAATGGATCCAGCCGGTAGCTGTATTCTATTTGACCGGCATTCTCCAGGTCAGTACAGTTGAATCCAAATGAAATATTGTTGTCGGAATAGGGGAGGGTGTATTTTTCTTTGATGGATTGTTCATCCAGTTGCATATTTCCGGTAACATACCAGACATAATCGGTCCCTTTGTTAGATACTATGACGTTTTTGATGCTGGCAGAGATATCATAGAAGTAGTCCTTGGAAATTGTTGGGTCGTAATGAACAATTCCGTTCTGCGTCCCGATAAAGATGTTTTCCGGGTCCTGTAAATAGATGTTATCAAAAGTGGTGATCAGTGCATCATTGATGGCAAGGAATGGTGTGGTGATGTTGGTGAAAGTGCCGTCCTCCAGGAGCCTGAAGAGTCCCATTCCCCGGTCCGATGAATACCAGATATTGCCCCTAGAGTCCTCCCTTACAAAATATATCAGACTGATGCCTTTGAAGAATTGGTTCAGGTCGTCGGGTTTGTAGAAACTGTTTTGCGATTCATCATACTGGTAGATGCCATTGTCTGTGGAGAAGAAGATATTTCCATTCAGTTGGTGGAGCAGGTATGGCAATTCTTCGGGGAGGTTGTTGGAGTTCTTGAATACTTGCAGGCCGGTTATGCTGTCGAAGTCTGAATTGAGAAAAAACTGGTAAAGGCCAAGATATTCATGACTCATCCAGATGGTGCCATCTTCGTTTATAACCATCTCCCGGGAAGAAACATCCAGTCCATTCACCTTATCCCGGAACTCCCATTTTCCTTCCCGGCCTTTTTTAAAAGTGATCAATCCGTCATAGGTGCCGCTTACCAGAAGGTCATCCTGGCCGGGAATGCTTAAGAAATTCCAAATCCCTCTTGAGTTGGTTATTCTTCTTGCACTGGTTCCTTCGATCAAAAATGCACCACTGTTGTGGCCGCAAAGCAGCTGACCATCCTGGATGGTCAGTTTCCAAACCTGCCCATCAGTTCCCTCTACAAATTCAAATTCTGTTTCTGAAAAGTTCTCCAGTTCACTGGCCTTTTTAGTAAAGAGGCCCTGGTTTGTCCCCACGTAGAACCTGTCATCATAAAATATGGAGGTATAAGCAGTCTCAATATTGAAAGTGTAGTTCAGATAGGAGATCGGGAGACTTGTTTTTAAATAGTCTATGCCATTATCAAGGCCCAGCCACAAGTTTCTTCGTTCATCAAGAAACAGCGACAGAATGGTGTTATTCTTCAATCCGCTGGACCTGTTCAGATGTTGTATGATCGTGCCATTTTCATCGATGATGTACAATCCATTTTTGATGGTGCCGAAGAGATACGTCTCTTTGTGGGCAGCCCCACTATATAGTTGGTGTTCCTCCAGTTCCTTTGATATTTCCGTCTCCCATTTTTGCAACCGGTCCTCATGCAGGATATGCAATCCATGGCTCAGGGTACCGATCAACAGGTCATTGGATTTGAAAGGTGTAATCGAATGGATCTCATCCATTGAAAACATCGGATCATCCGAAATGGTAACCAGTGCTCCGTTGACAAGCATCCTGAGGCCAATCCCTTTCTCAACCACATAAAAGTTGTTATTCAGATAGTAAGAATATCCAAATCGCTCCCCCGGCTTGATCACTTCAATGGAGTCATCCTCATACATGTATATGTACTCAAAACTCTGAAAAATAATTCCAAACCTTGTCTGGTAAATCTTCCATACATCATCATAATCTCCTGCTGCCTCAGGAATCAGGTGATTTAAAGATTTGTAAACGAGCCTTTCACTGCGGGACTTCTCAATGACCCCTATTTCATTATAAGCTCCCACATATATCCTTCCATCTAATCCTATAGCCAGTGATCTGACAATGGAATTGTTCGATACCGGCAGAACTTCCCAGTCTTCACCGTCAAAACTCAGCACCCCTGCATTATTCCCAAGGTAGATATTCCCTTGCTTATCCTGAATAATATCCCAGATCTGTGCCTTGCCACCATATTCGTATTGGGTAATATTGATGATCTCCGGGACACCGATGGATTTGAACTGGCCGGAGATGAGGACCTGAAAGAAGAGAAAAAGAAGGACGAAAAAGATCCGGGCAATTCTATTTATCAGTACAATGATATGAGCGCGTGAGACCATGATTCACCGTTGAAAGGACTTCGTTAAAAGTATGAATATTTCCGGGATGTTTGCTTCTATTCTTCAATACACTGTATGTGAATTGCATGATCATACTGTCAGCAAATCGTGATTTCTTATTATCTTCGATCATTGATTCCAAACCCAACCTGCCTGCAGTGGCTTCAATCACCTCACACCAACCCGGCATCACCAGCGACGAGCTTAAAGAGGCAATTCCTGAGCCCCTGCTTACAAAAAACGTTCATCTGCACTGGATTGATAAACAGCCTTCAGGCAATGGATCCTGGATGCTCTCGGCGAAGATCGTGATTGATGGACAGGAGGCCCTTCTCCAGAGCAAGACCAATGAGAACCAGCTTATTGAAGATTGGGAGGTGGATGATCCCACCTACCACACCAATGCACGGCTGGTAGCCCTGGAACGGATCCTGACCGATCCGGCCAATGAGGACAGGTTGCTTGCCCTGTAGATTAATCCCCCATAAACAGGCTTTTTGAGGAGAATTCAGGATCGCAGGTAAGGTTGACATGCAGTTTTCTGAGTCCCGCTTCATCTCCCGGGGTGGGAATATGGGTCAGGTGAACCTCGCAATTCCTCAATTCGGAAAGCTTCTCAATGGCTACCTGTGCAGCCGGATTGGAGATTGCAGATATCCCCAGCATGATCAGGGTTTCTTCGAGGTCAAGGCTCATCATTTTTCCTGTGAGGACCTCCTTTTTCATGAAGGTTACCTGTTCGATCATATTGGCAGGCAGCAGATGCATATTATCGGGAAGTCCGGCCAGGTGTTTTGTGGCATTCAGAATCAGGCTTGAGGCGGAATGCATCAGGGGTGAATTTTTACCACTGATGATGGTACCATCCTTCAGTTCAATGGCTGCACCACAGTACATCCCTTCATTTCCTTTTCCAGTTTTCCTGGCATCCTGTGCTGCTTGCCTGGCAGGTTCGACCACCCTTCTGTCCTCCGACTGTTGCTTTTACCTTTTCCATGATCAACTTGGCCCTGTCCAGTGCATCCTTTTCTACGAGTCCCATGGCATATTCCACTGCACAGCGGAAATACCTGCGTATGATCTCCTGGTGGGAGGCCTCAGTAATCACAGCATCATTCACAATGCCCGTACTTGCCCTGTTTACACCCATATCGGTGGGAGATTTGTACATGGCCTCCTCCCCGGTGATCTTTTCAAGTATCCTTTTCAGCAGGGGGAATGCTTCAATGTCCCTGTTATAATTAACGGTTTTTATATTATAAGCTTCCAGGTGGTGATGATCGATCTGAACAATGTCCTTCAGATCAACAGTAGCTGCTTCATATGCAATATTCACCTTATGGGAGAGGGGCAGGTCCCAGATGGGAAAGGTCTCGAATTTGGCATACCCGGCCTTCACACCCTGTTTGTATTCGTGATAGAGATTGTTCAGGCAGGTTGCCAGTTTCCCGCTTCCCGGTCCGGGGGCAGTTACGATGACAATGGGCTTAGTGGTTTCAATATATGGATTTGCCCCGTATCCCTGGTCACTGACGATCAGGTCCACATCCGTGGGATATCCTTCTGTAAATCCATGGGTATATACCCTGATTCCGTTTCGCTCAAGCTTATTTTTAAATGATGTTGCCTGGGGTTGTTCTGGTAGCGGGTAATTACAACCGCGGTGATCTCTATTCCCCATTCCTTGAAATCGTCGATGGTTTTCAATGCATCTGAATCATAGCTGATCCCGAAGTCTGCCCGCATTTTTTTTCTTTCAATATCCCCCGCGTGAACACATAGAATGATATCAGTTTTATCCCTGAGTTCCTGTAAGAGGCGCATTTTTACATTTGGGTCAAAACCGGGCAGTACCCTTGATGCATGGTAATCGAACATGATCTTTCCCCCGAATTCGAGGTATAGTTTCTCATTGAACGTTCAACACGTTCCAGGATTGAAGCAGTTTGGCTTTGATGTAGGCTTCGTTGTCGAAACCAACTTTGAATGCAGGTAGTGGTTTGGGGTCCATTTTGCGGGTGTGTTTGGAGTAGCCGTTAAAAGGGATATAATATAGGCAAATATCTTTTTCAACGGTGTCTTCATGTTCATGGTTGACTGAATATTCTTATATTGAGATAAGCTTTCACATACTCCTAAGCAGAATAATCCACAGGGAATGAGCACTGAAAATAGAAACTCTGAAGTAAAACTCCGCCGGGTATTATCCCTTCCCGATCTTATTATTTATGGTATTATCCTCATTCAACCTGTTGCTGCATTGCCCCTGTTTGGCCATGCCAACAATATTTCCAGGGGTCACGCGGTTACCACAATCCTGATAGCCATGGTGGCAATGATTTTTACGGCCATCAGCTATGGGAGGATGGCGAACAAATACCCGGCAGCAGGTTCAGCCTATACATACGTTGGTAAAGGTCTGAACCCTTACCTGGGTTTTGTGGCTGGCTGGTCCATGTTTATGGATTATATGTTTATCCCGATCCTTTGTGTCATCTTTACCAGCGTTGCAGCCAACCATCTGTTGCCCGTAGTTCCGTACCATTTCTGGATCTTCTTTTTTGTTGCTTGCTTTACCTTGCTTAACCTCAGAGGCATACGGGTTGCTTCAAGGGCAAATTGGGTTTTGATGATAATCATGAGTGTTGTGGTGTTCTATTTTATGGCAGCAGCGATCCGTTATCTGTTTTTAAAGGAAGGAATAGGCGGATTGTTCTCTTCAAAGCCATTTTATGACAGCGATTCGTTTTCAGTAGGAGCCATTGGTTCTGCAACGGCCCTGGCAGCACTAACATACATTGGTTTTGACGGATTGACAACCCTTTCAGAGGAAGTGAAAAATCCCAGAAAGAATATTTTGATCGCAGTAGTCTTCACCTGCCTTATTACTGGAATATGGAGCGGTGCACAGGTCTACCTGGCTCAGCTTTCGTGGCCCGACTGGGCTTCATTTACCAGTGGTATACCCGATGAGGCGGCCAGGAACAATGCCCTCGATACAGCGATTATGACAGTTGCCAACAGGGTAGGGGGTACAATCCTGGATACCTCTTTATCCATTATACTTTTAGTTGGAAGCATAGGCTCAGGAATTGCCGGGCAACTTGGAGCAGCCCGGTTACTGTACGGAATGGGGCGAGACGGTGTGATCCCAAAGAAGATATTCGGACACCTGGGCAGAAAAAGTGCTACACCCAGTTATAATGTGCTTTTGATAGGCGGGCTGGCTCTGGCAGGTGCATTTTTACTGAACTATGAAGAGTGTGCCCGGCTGATTAATTTCGGGGCTTTTTTCGCATTCATGGGAGTAAATATTGCATCCATGCGGGAATACTTTTTTAAATCGAAGGACAGGTCTGTAAAAAGCTTCCTGTTGAATTTTCTGCCTCCTGCTGCCGGATTTATTATTTGCCTGATCATCTGGCTGAATTTACCCGCAAAAACCTTCATTATTGGCGGAAGTTGGATGCTGGTTGGGATTATCTACCTGGCGATCCGTACCAGGGGTTTTCGAAAAGCAACAGTAATGATGGATTTTTCGACAGGCATATGATCGGGCAGGGAAAAATAAACAGGTTAAAAATCATAAAACGGGCGACTTTTGGTTTGTATCTGGGGGAAGGATCGGGTGAGGAAGTTCTGCTCCCAAACAAATTTTGTACGGAAGAAATGAAGCCTGAACAGGAAATAGAGGTATTTGTCTTCCGCGATTCCGAAGGAAGAAAGGTTGCTTCCACCCAGTCTCCAAAGATCCTGATCAATGAGTTCTCCAGATTGCAGGTTACCTCTGTTACGGATGTGGGTGCTTTCATGGATTGGGGAATGGATAAGGACCTCCTTGTTCCATTCAGGGAGCAAAAGCAAAAAATGGAGGAGGGACGATGGTATATTGTTTACCTGAACCTTGATCAAAAGACAGACCGGCTTTATGCCAGCAACAGGGTGGAAAGATTTCTGCAAAATGAAAAGATCAATCTCGGGGAAGGAGAGGAAGTCTCCCTGCTGGTATGGCAGAAAACCGACCTGGGATATTCAGTGATTATCAACCATGCCCACAAGGGTTTGATCTACGAAAATGAAATTTTCAGGGAATTAAGTGTCGGTGAACCTCTTACCGGGTACGTAAAAAAGATCCGCGAAGACCGGAAAATAGACATCTCTCTTCAGGCCGAAGGATACAGAAACTACAGTCATACAAGTATTGACTTGATTCTCAGTCATCTGTCAAAAAACGACGGTTTTCTCAAACTGTCAGATAAAAGTTCTCCTGATGAGATATATGCTGCGTTAGGGATCAGTAAAAAGGTCTTTAAGAAATCCATTGGTGCCCTGTACAAACAGAAAAGGATCGACATCCTGCCGGATGGGATCAAGCTTGTATAAATGCAGTAAGGGATTCAGCACCTTCCCCTGGCGCAGGGACTGTTGGTCACGAAGAATCCGAAAAATCCCCCGATGAGCATGCTTTTTACTACCTCGTTGGCGGGGATACTCTCCATGAGCCTGCCTTCGGTGAAATAGAAAAATCCAAATCCAATAGCAGCCCCCACAATGATGGCAATGGCTGTGGTCCTGAACCGGGGGGAGTTGATGGTACGTTTTATCCAGCTTCCCTGGGATTTGATTTCCAATGGTTTGAATTCCATATATGTAAATATCTAGATATAAAGATGTGTAAAGATAATCAATTTACCATACCTCTCTTTGCAATATCACTGTTTTAGCACTCTTCCTGTATGAATGTTAAGAAAATTGCCGGGATATTTCTAATTTAGATTGCTCAAATCAGGAAGATAATTTTATGGTACAAAATAAAATTCGAAAGATGAATTCAGACAGAAGGGTTTTTATAAAAAAAATTGCAGCGGGAACAGCCGGGGTTGCAGCGGGTGGATCTGCCATGGGAATGACGGCCAGGAGTTATGGCAGGATCATCGGTGCCAACGACCGTATCAATGTTGCGGTCATTGGACTGGGGCGCCGCCTGGGAGCTTTTGTTCCACCCATTGCATCGAAAGAAAACAATGTGGAACTGCTCTACCTGTGTGATGTCATGAAAAGTCAGCGTGACCATGCGGCCGGTGTGTTTTCGAAAGCAGTGAAGCACCATGCAAAACCGGAGAATGACCTGCGCAAGGTGATTGATGATCCGGAGGTGGATGCCATTTTCAATGCCACTCCCGATCACTGGCACACACCTGGAGCCATTTTGGGTGTCGCAGGTGGCAAACATGTGTATGTTGAAAAGCCGGCCAGCCACAACATGATGGAAAATGAATTGTTGGTCGCTGCCCAGAAGAAACATGACAAAGTGGTTCAAATGGGAGTTCAGCAGCGTTCTTCCCTTCATACCATCGAGATCATCAGGGAAATTCACGAGGGTGCCATCGGAACGCCCTATAAAGCAACAGCCTTTTATACCAGCGCCAGGGGAGAAGTCCCGGTTCAGAAAAGTGCTCCCGTACCAGAGGGATTGGATTGGGAACTTTTCCAGGGACCGGCACCCCGCCGGGAATATACCCGGGAGACCTGGGACTACAACTGGCACTGGTATGGCTGGGACTACGGCACCGCAGAATCCGGGAATAACGGAACCCATGAGTTTGATGTGGCACGGTGGGCCCTCCAGGTGGACTATCCTGTCCGGGTAGATGTGGAGGCGGAGAAACGGCATTTCCATGATGATGGATGGGAAATGTATGATACCATGGATGCGGTCTTCAGGTTCCCCGGAGACAAGGTCATTCAGTGGGACGGAAAAAGCAGAAACGGATTTGGTACCTACGGTGGCGGCAGGGGAACCATTATCTTCGGATCGGAAGGAACTGTGTTTGTTGACCGCAGCAAATATGTGCTGTTTGACCGTGCCGGGAAAAAGGTAAAAGAGAGCAAGACTGTATCAAACGAGGCCGGGACGGCACTTGGTGGAGGTGGGGATATGTCCACTGCCCACATCGTCAATTTCTTCAATGCCATCCGGGGAAAGGAAAGCCTGAATGCACCGATTGAGGAAGGGGCCATTACCATGGCCATGGTGCATTATTCAAACATCGCCTATCGTTTAGGTAAAGGATTTGATATAGACGATGTTACCGGGAAGATGTACGACCGGGATGCCATGAAGCTCTGGGGCCGGGAGTACGAACCAGGCTGGGAACCTCAGATATAATCCCTGTCCAATGCTGCTGAACTGTACCTGATGGCTTATGTGCATGGCTATACCGACAGGGAAACCCAACGGCTGCAGGAGCAGTCCCTGATCCTGGAGGAATTGTTGCATTCCGGGACAGCTTATCCACCCGGAAGCAGGGTGCTGGAGGTGGGATGCGGGGTGGGGGCCCAGACGCTGATCCTGCTGCGGAGGAATCCCGGCATCACGCTGACTTCCATCGATATATCCGAAGAATCCCTCTCCAGGGCCCAGGCTTCGGTGGATGCAGCCGGGTTCAGGGATGTGGAGTTCAGGCTGGAGGATGTGATGGACCATTCCATGGGACCGGAATCGTTCGATCATGTTTTTGTCTGTTTTGTGCTGGAACACCTGGAGGATCCGGTCCTGGCACTTAAAAGGATGATGGCCCTGCTCCGGCCGGGAGGGAGCATCACGGTCATTGAAGGGGATCACGGGTCCGGGATCTGGACCCCGGAAACCATTGAATCGAGGGCAGCCTGGAACGGACTGATCCTTTCACAGCAGTTGCTTGGGCACGATCCCAACATTGGACGGCGGTTGTATCCGCTGATGAAAAATGCCGGGATCGGTATCAGCGGGGTAAATCCCAGGCCCATCTATGCCGACCAGTCAGATCATCATCTGCTTGACGGCGGAGTGAACCAGATCATTGTCCCCATGGTATTCTCCTCGGAGAAGCATGTGCTGGAGAATAACCTGGTGGATCCGGCTGTCTGGAACAAGGGATTGGCGGACCTGAGCCATGTGGCGGCACATGAAGATGGCACCTTTTTCTATTCCTGGTTCAAAGGGGAGGGAAACCGTCCATGATCCAATTTTTTAAAATGGCGAATATTCGCAAACAACCATAAAAAAGGAGATTCATTATGCCAGGTCCGGGAGCTTATTGTTTTGATAAAGAGGAATTACATGCAGTAACAGAGGTAATGGAAAAAGGATACCTCTTTCGTTACGGGAACGAAGATGATCCCAATTTCTTGCACAGGGTTGCCACCCTGGAAACAGAATTCGCCACATATTGCGGGGCACCGTATGCGCTGGCCACATCGTCGGGGACCGCTGCACTGCTGGTGGCTGCCATGGCATGCGGACTGCAGCCGGGCGATGAGATTATTGTGCCTGCCTATACATTCGTGGCCAGCTATTCATCGATGATTTTTTGCGGACTGGTTCCTGTCCTGGCAGAGATCGATGAGAGCCTGACCCTTGATCCCGGTGATATCGAGAGGCGGATTACCCCGCGTACCAGGGCAATCATGCCTGTTCATATGCTGGGGAATCCATGTGACATGGATCCCATCATGGCCATCGCCAGAAAACACAACCTGGCGGTCATAGAGGATTGCTGCCAGGCTGCAGGTGCCAGTTACAAGGGTAAGAAGGTGGGTACCATCGGGGACATTGGGGCCTTTTCACTCAATTTCTTCAAGACCATCAACAGTGGGGACGGGGGACTGATCGTGACCAATGATGAAGCGCTTTACGAGCGTGCATTCGGGATACATGACCAGGGACATAAGCCCAACAGGTTCGGGGTTGAGGTGGGAACCCGGAGTATCCTGGGACTCAATTTCCGGATGAATGAGATTACCGGTGCGGTTGGACTGGCGCAATTAAGGAAGATAGACCGCATCCTGGACGCGCTTCACGGGCGACGGAAAAAATTCAAAAACCTGCTGGTTCCATCAGGGCAGTATGCTTTCAGGAAGCTGAATGACCAAAACGATTGTGCAACCCTCTGTACCATTGTCTTCAAGTCTCCTGACAGGGCAGAAGAGGTTGCCGGTGCCCTTGGATCCAAGACAGTGGACAAAAGCGGGTGGCACGTTTACGCCAACATGGAGCACGTGCTGGAATACCTGAAAAAGGTGGGGCAGCCTCACACGGGGGGATCGTATCCTCAAACGGATAACATCCTGAGCCGGTCCCTGAACATTAGCATCGGTGTGGTGGATGGCGGACTGGGAGCAGGATGGGGGCTCAACATACATTCCAACGACCAGGAAATAGCAGAAAAGGCGGCCATGCTCAATGAACTTACCTGACGTAAAAACAATCAAAGTACACATTTCAAATCTGAATAAATTGCCATGATAAGACTATTCCTGAGAATGCCCGCTTGCTTATTTTTATTTGCCTGGTTTGCAGTGATTCCACTGGAGGCAGGTGACTCCCCGGATGGCACCGCCAGGGTAAGCGGTTTGGTGACAGTCGCCGGTCCTGACAGTTCCGTGGCCGGTCAGGCAGTGCTCTACAGGGACCGTTTACAGCCTGTTGACGTGAGGGTCCGGGACCTGCTCTCCAGGTTGACGCTGGAGGAGAAGCTCGGTCAGATGAACATGCCATGCGTGTATAAGAACGAGTTGGGCGATTCGCTCAGGAGAAACGTAAGGGATTTTGAAGAGGGAACCGGGAAAACTGATGAATCAATCCTTGATGCGAAATTCCGGGACTGTGAGCTGTTTACCCTGGGCACGTTTAACGAGTTGGGTCCGGGAGGCGGGTTTTTTACCATGGCCAACAGGCTGTTCCAGACCGATGTCCGTTCCCAGGCTGAAGGTTTTAATCATTTTCAGCGGATCGCCATGGAGGAGACACGCCTGGGAATCCCGCTCCTTCAGTCGGAGGAGGGGACGCACGGACTGATGTGTTCAAACGGGACCATATTCCCGGAAGGGCTTGCCCTGGGGAGTAGCTGGAACACGGATCTGATCAGGGATATCTACGCTGTAGCAGCCAGGGAAGCCAGGGCATTGGGCATCCACCAGCTTTTCACGCTTGTGATTGAACCCATCCGTGATCCAAGGCTGGGGAGGAACGAGGAAGCTTACAGTGAGGATGTATACCTGACTTCAAGGTATGCAGAGGCCATCGTTCATGGATGCCAGGGCAATGATGTATCCGCCCCTGACAGGGTGGTTGCCGGTCTGGCGCATTTTCCAGGCCAGAGTCAACCGGTTAGCGGGATGGAATTCGGTCCCATGGAGATGTCGGAGCGGATCTTCAGGTCGGTATTCTTACCTCCCTGGGAAGCCGGGATCAAAAAAGCAGGCGGGCTGGGCGTGATGGCCACCCACCCGTCCATCGATGCATTCGGGGGATTGCCTGTCCATGCGTCTAAAAAGTTGCTTACCGGTGTGTTGAGAGAAGAATTGGGCTTTGAAGGAGTGGTGCTCGGAGAAGGGAACAGCATCCGTACCATCATGTGGAAAAAGGTGGTTGCCACGCAGAAGGAGGCAGGATTGATGGCCCTTGATGCGGGTTTGGATGTGAGCATCTCCCTGGAACCAGGGTACATGAGTGAGATGTTTAGCAGTGTCAGGGAGGGACACGCTTCCCTGGCAGATATTGACCGTGCTGTCGGTCACATTCTTGAACAGAAATTCAGGCTCGGATTATTTGAAAATCCATATGTTGATCCGGACAGGGCCGTGGAGATACTGCATGCTCCGGAGCACCAGGAACTGGCGCTTAAAGCAGCCAGGGAAGGCATTGTCCTTCTGAAAAACGAGGACCATCTTTTGCCGATCCGGAAGGATATTGGGTCCATCGCGGTCATTGGCCCCAATGCCGATAACAGCAGGAACCAGCTGGGAGATTATACACCCAGGAAGATCCTGCATGAGATCGTTACGCCGGTCATGGGTATCCGGGCCGCAGTTTCATCCGGGACGAAAGTAGAATATGTGGAGGGTTGTGATGCCTATGTCAATGAAACAAACCAGATTGAGCAGGCAAAACGGGCCGCAAAGCGGGCGGATGTTGCCGTCGTTTTTCTCGGTGAAAGCCGGGATGCCGTGGGTGAAAAAAGGGACGTGGCGAGCCTGGACCTTCTGGGAAGGCAGGAAGAGCTGATCAGGGCGGTATACAGCACCGGTACGCCCACCATCGTGGTCCTGATCAATGGCCGGCCGCTCTCCATCAGGTGGGTTTCCGAGCATGTTCCGGCGATCATTGAAGCCTGGAACTGTGGTGAAAAAGGGGGTGATGCCATTGCGGATGTCCTGTTTGGAGATTACAATCCGGGTGGCCGGTTGCCTATTACAATCCCCCGCCACTCCGGACAGCTGCCTGTTTACTACAGCATGAGCCCGTCCAAGGAGATGAGGATGAAATTCAGTTATAAGGACATGAGCGCAGAGCCCCTGTATGAATTTGGCTTCGGATTAAGCTATACCACCTTCGGGTATTCCAACCTCAGGATCACTCCCGGCTCAACCGGTACCGGGGGTCAGGTGCAGGTGTACGTGGACGTGGAGAACACGGGAGATACCAGGGGAACGGAGGTGGTCCAGCTCTACGTGAACGACATGATCAGTTCTGTGGTCACCCCGGTCATTGAGCTGAAAGGATTCCGGAAGATCGAACTCGATCCGGAAGAGAAACGGACGGTTGAATTCTTGCTTACGCCGGAACACCTGTCGCTGATCAATGCCGGCATGAAACGGGTGGTTGAACCAGGTCTGTTCGAGATCATGGTTGGCAGCTCGTCCAAAGATATCCGGTTGCGGGGGAACCTTGAAATTAATGAACCAAATATCCTACCATGATGAGAACAACGGTAACACTTTTCTTTCTGGCTGCTGCCCTGCCGGGGTTTCTGAACCCTGTCTCCGCGCAGGCTTACGGTTCCGGGGAGGTGGAAGAGCAGGAGGCAGCATACACGTGGCCTGATGATAACCGGATGGCCCTGAGCCTGACATTCGATGATGCCCGGTTCACACAGATCGACAGTGCTGTTCCACTCATGGATCAATATGACGTCGACGGTACCTTCTATGTAAGGGTACACAGGTTGATGGAAAAGATAGGTCAATGGCAGGAGGCCGTGGAAAACGGGCACGAGGTGGCAAACCATACCATCAACCACTCCTGCAGTGGAAATTTCGACTGGTCCAGGGGAAGTGCCCTGGAGGACTATACCCTGTCCCGGATGGACAGGGAGCTTGATTCGGCAACCCATATCATTGAAGATCAGCTGGGTGTCAAGGTGTATTCCTTCGCCTACCCGTGTGGCATGATGTACGTTGGTGAAGGGATTCACACGAGAAGCTACGTGCCGCTGGTGGCTGAGAAGTTCCAGACCGGACGGGCCTGGTTAAGTGAAGCATCGAACGATCCCCTCTATTGCAACCTGCACCAGCTGTACGGTATCAAACTGGACGGGCTGACACCGGAAAGGGCCATCGAGGTGATCAACGCGTCAAGGGAGAAGGGCGACTGGCTTGTCTTCGTCAGTCATGAAACACGCACCTCGGGCGATCCAAATACCCTGGTCACCTACCTGTCCACCATCGAGGCGATCTGCAAGTATGCCACCGATCCGGCCAACGGGATCTGGATCGATGATGTCCACACCATTGCCAGCTATGTTGCAGACCGGAAAAAGAAACTCCTGAATGAGCAAGAATCAACCAGTTACCGGGATCGTTAAAAACCTTACCATGATATGAGATTTTGTGGATCCATTTCGCTTTTTCTCTCCCTCGTGATCCCACGCATGTAAGGTTGCTGCTGATCGATCCGTTCCGGAACCCTTTAATCAGCGACGTTGTAGGCCATCAGGGCATCCCCCCTGCGGATATACATGATCCCGTCTGACAGTACGGGGTGGGAGAAGTGGTGCCCGGTGCCCTCCCTGATCTTCAGTTCCCCAGCCTTTTCCAGCCTTTCCGGGTTGTAGCTGACCAGGTGCACGGTGCCGTTGTTGCCGTAACAGATGAACTTGTTGTCGGCAAAGATGATGCTTCCGGTGGATATCTTAAGGGAATCGGACACTGCACCGGTCCCGGGGTCCAGCGATACCAACCGGTTGCCTTTCACCATGGTGAAAAGGTGGTCGTCTACCACCACGAATCCACCGAAATTATTGAGGATAACGGGATTCCGCCACACCTCTGTGATTTTTGTTCCACCATCTGACAGCGCAAGTTTCATGGCTCCCTGACCGGGGATGTCGTTGGCCACGAAATAGAGATGGCCATTTTCATAGATTACCGAGTTGCAGTGTTCGCCGTCATATTCAAATCCTTCCAGTGGGTACGAGCCCAGCAGGCTCCCGTCGTTACGGTCAAGGATGAAGATGTGGTGCCGCGAGGTGGTGACCAGGATCTTCCGGTCTGGAAGGTCCACCAGTATGGGGGACCCATAGGCAAAGGTATCCCTGATAGCCTCAGACGACCAGGCGATCTCCCCTGTGAAGCGGTCAAGGGCGACCACATTATTTTCAATTCCGCCGGGGAAGCAATAGACCTTTTCCCCGTCCACTGCCACCGATTCCGAATACCCGAAATAGGTCACCTGGCCGCCAAGGTCGTCCACGATATTCAGGTCCCATTTCCGGTTGCCGGTGGCGGCTTCGTAGCAATCCACGTTCCCCTGACCCGAGGTGGTATAGACCAGGTTGCCCACCACCGTCGGCGTGGACCTGGCTCCGGGGTATGTGCTGGAAAAGCCTTCCCCCAGGAACGTTTTCCCGTTGGGTGATTTCCACAGCAGCTCTCCATCCAGATCCAGTGAGAACAGGATACTGTTGCCCTCCTGTTCACCGATGACAAAGATCTGTTCCCCGGTCACCACGGGACCGGCATATCCCTGGCCAAGTCCCTCGATTACCCAGAGAAGTCCTGGTCCCCCTTCTGGCCACTGATCCAGCAGACCGGTTTCCGGAAATATACCGTTCCGGTTCACTCCACGCCACTGGTAAACTTCCGGCGGGGCCGTTTTACAGCCATTTATCAGCCCGGCGAGGGCCACTGCAAGTGCGATCAAAGTGTTTCTCATGCTTTGTACTTTTTCATGTGGTGGATCATCCGGCCAATGGAAGCAATTTCAATGAAGTTCAGGTGTAAGGGTCCCCGATAAAAATAGAGAAAGTATTTAAAAAAATCGCTATACTCGTAAAGCGGTTAAACGGCTCTCATATGAAATACAGGACTTTTGGAAATACAGGGATTGAGGTCTCTGCACTGGGTTTTGGAGCCATGAGGCTTCCGGTTATGGGGAAGGATCATACGAAGATCGATGAAGAGAGGGCTGCAGAGATGATCCGGTATGCCATTGACCAGGGAGTGAACTACCTGGATACGGCCTATGTTTACCATTCAAAAAGCTTCTCCGAAGGGGGATCCAGTGAACCGTTCCTGGCCAGGGTGTTGAAGGATGGCTACAGGGAGAAGGTGCACCTGGCCACCAAACTGCCCGCCTGGCTGGTGCAATCCCCGGAAGAGATGGACCGGTACCTGGATGAACAGCTGCAGAGGCTGGGAACGGAAACCATCGATTTTTACCTGATCCACTCCCTGAACCGTGGTACCTGGGACAATATGAAGGTCCACGGAGTATTTGATTTTCTTGACAGGGCCATCCGGAAAGGGAAGATCCGGTATGCAGGGTTCTCCTACCACGACAACCTGGAACTTTTCAGGGAGATCGTGGATGCTTACCCCTGGACCTTCTGCCAGATCATGTATAACTATTACGACGTGAATTTCCAGGCAGGCATGGAGGGATTGAGGCATGCGGCGGACAAAGGACTGGCGGTGGTGGTGATGGAGCCCCTCCGGGGGGGAGCCCTGGTCAGCGGGCTACCGGAGGAGGCCAGGAAGATCCTGAAGGAGGCCGGTCCGGAGAGAACGGAGGTGGAATGGGCACTTCGCTGGGTGTGGAGCCAGCCGGAGGTTTCCACCATATTGAGCGGCATGTCGACGCTGGACCAGACCGTTGAGAACGCGGACCTGGCGGACCAGGTTTCCGCTGCCCCATGGACGGCAGCCGATGAGGAGGCCATCGACCGGGCAAGCCGGGTGATCAGGGCCCTGCAGCGGGTCGATTGCACAGATTGCAAATACTGTATGCCCTGTCCCGAAGGGGTTGATATCCCGAGGAACTTCACCTTCAGCAACGACCACCATATGCTGAAGGACCCCAGTGCAAAAATGAGGTATTTCGGGTTCCTCAGTGAGCAGCAACGCGCTTCGGCCTGTGTGGAGTGCGGCCAGTGCGAGGAGCAGTGTCCCCAGCAGATCCCCATCATTGAAGAGCTGAAGCATGTGGTGGAACTATTTGAACGCTAACCAATCGCATATGGAAAGGACCAGACCAGTATTGATCGTTGCCCTGGTGATCCTGTTGGGCTCCTGCGATCCCATCTCCTACAAGGATTACCGGATGGAACCCTACACGGGGGCATTTACCTGGGAAGAGGTAAACAAAAAGGCGGACTGGAGCAACCGCTATGACCATGCAGCAGTGGTCTTTGAAGGTAAAATGTGGATTTTCGGCGGGTATGATCCGGGACGGTTATCGGGCGACTCCTACCTGGAGGATGTATGGAACTCGTCCGACGGGAAGGACTGGAGCCTGGTGACCGGCGACGCACCCTGGAAGGGCAGGAGGGGCCATACGGTCACCGTGTTTGATGACGGGACCGGTGAGGCCCTTTACCTGGTTGGCGGTTTCGAGGTGGATGAGAAGACCGGGTACCGCCAGTATACCAACGATGTCTGGAGGTCGTCCAACGGGCAGGAATGGGAACGCATGAAGGAGCGGACCTATCCCGTCGATGACATGGATGCCGGTTTCATGCCGCGGTTCAACCACGTGTGTGTTTCGGCCACCCACGGGGGAACCGGTTATCTCTACCTGATCGGGGGCGGTACCATGCTGGAGGATTTTGAGGGGTATTACTCGTTCCGCTATTTTAGTGATGTATGGCGTTCGGAAGACGGGATCAGCTGGGTGAAGCTTGACAACAACGACTTCGGGCCACGCAGTGAGCATACAGCTTTTGTTGACCGGTCAAACGGCAGGATCTACCTGCATGGCGGATTGCACGGCCTCACCTTTGACAATGATGAGCTGCTTAACCAGCCCGGGGAGCACTATGATGAGGTGTGGTATTCGGACGATGGGATCAGCTGGGTTCCCGACGGGACCTTCTCCCTGAAAAGAGCCGGTCATTCATTCCTGATGTACGAACAGTCGCTCTGGTTGTTCCCGGGTAAAATTGAGAACAACAATGGTCTTCGTTTTGTTGGCGATGACCTCTATTATACCTATTCCAGGGCTGATGGGGAGGAGTGGGTCCTTGATTCGGAGGGATCTGCCTTCAGTGGGCGTCATTCCTATGCCACCGTTGAATTTGACGGGAAGGTCTGGGTGCTGGGAGGAGAGACGGCGGACAATGGTCCCAACAATGATGTGTGGTGCGGAACCATCAGCAACTGAGGAGATCACAAAGAAAGATGAGCGCAATGAAAAGAACCATCTACCTTGCAGTCAGTTTATGTGTGGTCCTGCACCTGGGAACCGCCCGGCTTTGTTCCCAGGACTCCACCTTCCTGGTCCCCCTGAAGACCTGGAACCTGAAAGTGGTCGGACTGGACCACATATACCCCACATACCTGGCCGATCCGCTGGGGAACCGGTTTGAGGCAGCTGCACAATTCATGCACTATTCCGACTATGACTATACGGATGAGATCAACCAGGGCGGGTCCTACAGGGGACACCTGACCATCTTTCCGGCCATTCGGATCTCCCTCTTGCAATTCCGGCCAAAAAGCAATCCGAAGCTCGGAATCGAAGGAGAAATGGGCATTATGACCCCGTGCCACATGCGGATGGGGAGCAACGATTTCATCGGGCTCGACGGGGTCTATTATTTCGCCATCGCCGGGAATCCGACAGAGTGGTTGTTCCTGCGATTTTCAAAGCACCACATCTGCACCCATATCGGGGATGAGTATCCCAAGCAGCTCACCACCACGGTGACCGATTTTGATCCCATGAACAAGCAGGGAGCCGTGATGGACGATTTCAGGTTCGCAGTGGCTGCCCGGCCGCTTCAGCCCTTTGTGAGGCCCCGGCTGGATATGTTGCAGATATACGGCGAGCTGGGTTATTTTGATCCGGGGAGTGATTTCCTGGGGCCCAGAAAAAGCTGGCCCAACAACTATGCCACCATGAATTACCAGGCAGGAGTGGAGCTGGAGTACTATTTCAACGGGAAGTACCGCTGGTTCGGCGGGGTATTTGCCGCTGTGAACATGAGCACCTACCAGCAGAACGGCTTTGCCAAAAACATCAGCATCAACGCGGGCTATATCCTGCCCCAGGAAAGGGACAGGCTGCGCCTCAGGCTGGGTGTCCAGTACTACAACGGCAGGAGCCTTGTGAACAACTTTTACAACAGGCGCGAGAAATTCATCGCCATGTACTTCGCTTTTGATGTATAATATGCCTGATCGGTTGCTACAATATTTAGGTGAATACGTGTTTGTTCCAATAAAAGAAACCGGGAAGACTCTTTTTCTCGGATTGCTCTGGCTATTCATGGTACTTCCGGGATCTGGACAGGAGAGAAAGGCTCTTGAAGGAAAAGTCCTGGATGGGAACACTGGTGATGCACTGGTTGGGGCTGCTGTTAGTGATTCCATATCTGGAAGAGGAACTGTTTCCGGTACCGGCGGGACCTTCAAATTGATGCTTGGCGGAACACAATCCCGGATAAGTGTTTCATACCTGGGATACCAGAAACTGGATACTGTGCTGGCCCTAACGGGTCCGGTACACATCGAATTTAAACTATACAGGGATACCATCGAGTATGAACAGGTAACGATTACCAGTGAATCGGGCAGGGACAATGTGCAATCGGTTCGGATGGGGGAGATTCAGCTGAAGCAGGAGGATTTCATCAGGTTGCCCGCCTTGTTGGGGGAAACGAATCCGCTCGCCTACCTACAGTTGACCCCGGGTGTTCAGTCAACCACGGAAGGTGGAATCGGATTCTATGTCCGGGGTGGAGGCGTGGACCAGAACCTAGTCCTGTATGACCAGGCAGTTGTCTATAATCCAGGGCACCTGCTGGGTTTTGTTTCAGTCTTTAATCCGGATCTGGTGAGGAAGGTAAGCCTTATCAAATCAGGAATACCAGCCAGGTATGGGGGGCGCCTGTCATCGGTTGTCCTCCTCGATCCTGACCGGGGGATCTCTGATTCATTGAGGATCAGGGGACAGGTGGGACTTATTTCATCCAGGATCTCTGTCAGCAGATCCATTCTCAAAGGAAGGGGAAGCTTTGTCGTTTCTGCAAGAAGGGCGTCAATAGACCTTGTTGTTAAGCCGCTTATACTCCCGTTTATCGAAGAGGCAAATCCATACTTTAATGAGAGCGATTACAGGTTTTACGATTTTAACGGAGGCCTCACAGTTAAGTTTGGAGATAAGGATCACCTGCATTTTTCGGGTTATTATGGCAATGACCTGTATGAGATGAACAGGGGCTCCATTGATGCACAAAGTGATATGACGTGGGGTAACACGGTTGCGGCTGGCAAATGGATACATATATTCAGTGACCGGATGAGCCTTTCCACCTCTGTGACACATTCAAGGTATGATTTCGGTTTTGCAGGGCACCAGTCTGAGTATGCTTTCAGCCTTGCATCATCCATCCGGGATTATAAGCTCAGTACGCAGCTTGAACGGTTCAGCGATAAGCATAAACTTGCCATGGGATTTGATTTGACCCATCACACCTTTTCTCCCAACGATATTGATGTGAAGGCCAGTGGTTTTACCCTGGCTTTTCTCGAATTTAGCAGACTTTACGCCTATGAAGGCGGGGTCTATTTTGATGACGAGTATGTTCTTTCAGACCGGATCAGCCTGGCCATGGGACTCAGATACTCCTTTTTTAGCCAGGTTGGCCCCTATAAGGAGTACATCATAGATGAGGTTACAATGGAGAAGGACTCGGTACTTTATCCTGATGGACAAACGATTGCATTTTATCACCAGCCCGAACCAAGGATTTCGGTCAAGATCGGTGTAGGGAAGAGTGCTTCGATCAAGGCCTCCTACATGCATATGGCCCAATATGTCCACCTGGCAACTTCTTCATCGGTATCCCTGCCGACAGATTTCTGGTTTCCCAGTTCGCGGACCGTTCGTCCTCAGACCGGGGACCAGGTGAGCATCGGTTATTTTCGAGACTGGGGTGGCGGACAATACGAAACCTCCCTGGAGGTTTATTATAAATCCTCCAGGAATCAGGTTGAGTTTATCAGGGGTGTGGTTAACAACAGCCTCCATATGACCCTTGAAGAGAACATGGCAGTGGGTGGTGGAAGGTCTTATGGAACTGACCTGTTTATAAGGAAAATCAGTGGCCGTCTGACCGGGTGGATAGGGTATACACTTGCGAGAACGGAAAAGGAATTCGAGAGGATTAATCAAGGGAAGATCTATCCGGCCAAGTACGACAGAAGGCATGATCTTTCAGTTGCAGTGTTGTATGAAATCAATAAGCGATGGAATGCCTCGGCGGTATTCATATTCGCCAGCGGAAACGCATTTACCCTACCGGTAGCGAGGTACATTATTCAAGGAAACCTGATCAACGAGTATGGCGAAATAAATAATTTCAGGATGCCTCCATATCACCGTTTGGACCTGTCTGTGAGCCGGACCCGGGTTACACCCAGGGGAAACCTCTCCTCATTGAATTTTTCCATCTACAATGTATATAACCATGCCAATCCATTCTATTTTTATTTTGAGACTTCAGGAAACCTGGAGGAATACCGTCTGGATGTGGAGCCCAAAATGGTCTCCTTATTCCCTATTATTCCATCATTAAGCTGGAGGTTTGAATTTTAGTTATGAGGGCAACAGTACATCATTTATTCATTGTGTTAGGATTGGCTGTGATCGCGGGATGTGGTTTTGATCCGGAATTTGATTTGCCTGAGAAGGAGGACAAGATCGTGGTGGACGGGTGGATTGAGAATTCGGACCAGGCGACCGTATTCCTGACTGCCAATGCATCCTATTTCTCCTCCATAGACTCGGCCAGCTGGAGGGATATCGTACTTTCAAGGGCCAAGGTTACGCTTGATGACGGGGACCAATCGGAGGTGTTGATCCTCAGGAAGGATACAAGGTATTTCCCTCCGTACTATTATGCAGGAAACGAGATATTCGGCGAGCCTGGCAAGACCTATACCATCACTGCAGAGTACGGAGGAAAGATTGTAAGGTCCCAGACAACAATTCCTGAACCGGTCTCAATCGATACATGTTATTTCGAGTTACTGGAGGAAACCGATACCGTTGGTCTTATAGTCATTGAGTTCTCCGATCCCCCTGACGAAAAGAACTACTACAGGATTTTTACCATGCGCCAGGGACTGGATGAGAGATATATTTCAACGTTTATCATGGCCATCGATGACCAGTACTTTCCTGGAAGCAAGATTTCATTGACCTTATTGAGGGCCCCTGAGTCACAACTTTATTCTAAAGAGGATAGTTATTTCAGGATTGGAGAAACAATCCTGGTCAAGTTAAGTTCCATGGATAAGGCCTCATATGATTTCTGGAGTTCCTTACAGGATGAGATCCTGAATTCTTCCCACCCTTTTGCATCCTCCCTCAGTGAAATTCATTCGAACATTGAGGGCGATGGACTGGGGATTTGGTCCGGCTATGGTTCTTCAGTGGACACCATTGTAGCCAGAAGATAAAAAACAGACCGGGTCGACCGGACCCGGTCTGGAAATAAGATTCTGATAATCATTCCTTTTAATACTCCAGGGGGTCCAGGTCCCAGTCATATTCCGAGTTCAGTTCAAAGATGATGGCATTAACCTCACCGATGAAATCACTGAATCCCTCTTCAAAATATGTTTCCATGTCAACCGTGGATTCGTCCCCGAATTTCAGGCGGAAATCGATCCAGTAATTATAACTATCGTCCCAACGACGATCCTTCACCACGTAAGCTTCCGCTTCAGCAATCTTTGTCCCCGCTTTCAAATCCACGGCGTACAGGTTCACGTACTTATTGATGATATGTTCTTCCTGGTTCGTGTAGGTTTCATCATCGTAACCTGGATCATCCCGGTAATCATCCGGGTAGAGTGCCTCCAGCTCATCATAGAGGTTCTGAATATCCACATCTCCTTTCAGGGCGATATCCACCACCTGGCAACGTGCATTGGCAGAATGAAATACCTTACCCACGTCCAGTTCTTCCCATTCGTCGGTTTCAGTAACATCTACCCATTGGTATGATTGTGAGACTTCATCCCATACGTAATCGGTCCAGGTATAGGTCCTGGTATGGGTCACCAAGCTGTTGTCAATATTGTCCCCGGTAAAATCGCCCTTCCCGGTAACCCCTGCATTGATCAGGATCCTGCCATCATGGGTAAGTTTGGAATTAACCGAGACTTCGGTGCTGTTGTTGGTGAGGTCCACTTCAAACCTGAAGGTTTCGATGGTCAGGTCGGCAGCGATAGATTCAGGTATCCCATCGCTGTTATAGCCCGCCGTGTATGTCTGGGTGACCAGGGTTGTTCCGTCCGCCTTCAGAACCATATTCAGGGAGGCGGGAAGGTCCCCGGTGTACTCCTCATCAAGGGGATTGCTCCTGTTGATACCCCCATAGTTAGATATGGTCAGTTCAGCGTTGTTTGAAGTACCACCCTCTTTGGCAGGGAATTTAAGGACCATCTGGCTCGAATTGGGAGCGTAGTCCCACTCTTCCATGTGGCGGTTCCAGGTGTAGGTGCCGACAAGCTCGTCCCATACCTCCTGGGCCGATTCCGGATCGTCCAGGTCCTGGGGGGATTTCATGACACGAAACAGGTCATTGATCGTATTGGTGCCATTCTTATACCCGGCAAGTACCCCGAATGTGGTTGCAACCTTTGATGCCTTCTTGGTTTTGTTCTCCAGCGGGTCCGCTTCATCGAGCAATATCGCCAGTGAAACCACCACTTCAAAGGCACTGAGGTCATTCAGATCATCAACCGAATTTGCCAGCGTGATGCCGGATGTTTCAATCACCTGTTTATTCTCTTCCACACTCTTCTGGCTGAATGGTTCCGGGCCACTGTCATCCTCAGAACAGGATATTATGAAGAGACCCGTGAGTGTAAGTGCGCAGATAGGTAAGATCTTACATTTCATGTCGTTTACATTATGCAGGCTATTGAACCTGTAAGGTTTAACTGATTCAGTAATCGCGATGAAGGTAACCATGGGAAATGGTTATTCCTATTGTCATAACCCCCGGTTATTAACAACCTGAAAAATGAAGATGCCTTCCCCTTTGACCTACCAGCCCGGGTTCTGTTTCAGGGCTCCGCCGTGGATATCGATCTCAGTGGATCGGGATGGGGAAGAACTCGTGTTTGCCCCTGAGGAAGGGATTCACCGATTCTATCCGACGTCAATGCCCCACTCAATCTCATCCCAGTTGATACCCCAGTCCGGATCGAAACTCCAGCGCACCAGGTCGAACCAGCGGTGTGTTTCGAATGCCAGCTCAATATCCCGTTCATGGATGATGGCATCCGTTGTCAGTGCCGGGATGGCCGGCATGTCGACCCTTGCCCGAACCTGGTTCAGGGCATCCAAGCCCGTGCCATTGTCTCCAAGTAGGAACATCACCTCGGCGTACATCAGCAGGACATCGGCATAGCGGATCACCCTTCTATTGATGGGATCGTTGAAGGGTGCCTGGAGCCCGTCCCAGTAGACCGGGAAGTGGGTTTTCTTTACGCCCAGTCCAAATCCAACCGGCACCGGGATCTTCCTTGTCCGTGCCACACGTTTCACATTGATCAGGCTGTTGAAACCTTTGTAATAGGGTGATTCAGGGTCGAAGTCCATAAAATCCCCGTCTAAATAGAAGGTAGCATAGGCACCTGGGATCCCTGTCGAATGGTGGAGGCGCTCCTGCTGTCTCGAACTCATCATAGAAAAGGGGGTGTGCCTCGTGGTTTTTGTAGCTGTTGGAGTGTACGGAAAACCATTGTTCACAGAGTCCCCCTCCGCCAAAATACCCGTTTAACCACTGATTGTTATCCAGGGCCTTATCATCACCGAACTGTACTTCAAACACCGATTCAATGTTATTCTCCGAGTCGTATACGTTGTTTTCGGAGGGAAGGTCCACGAAGGAGGTATTGCACAGGATGGCATACACGTAATCCAGCTCTGTCTTGGGCTCCTGGGGCTGTATCAGCGCATATTCAGCCGAGTTAATCACCTCCAGGAACATGTCCCGTGCCTTCACCAGGTCTGCATTGTCCTCGGTGGTCCCTTTTCTTGCTGAATCTTGCGTAATAATAGTAGTGTTTGAAAAGCAATGCTTTGCCGAGCTGGGCCATGGCCACGCCACGCGTTACCCGCCCAAACTCTTCCGGATTGAGCTCACTGCGCAGTTTCAGGTGGGGGATGGATTCCTCAAGGTCCTTCTCAATCTGTGCCCAGAGGTCTTCCCTCTCTGCATTTCCGTAATCCTTCAGGTAATCATCAGGTACATTGGTCTCATCATAGAGGATGGGCCTGTCAAAAATGAAGGTCAGGTAGAAGTAGCAGGTCCCCCTGAGGCATTTTGACTGGGCTGTGATATAGTCGAAGTTTTCTTGTGTCATTCCCTCTATCCCTTCTATCCCCTTCTCATTCAGTTTCTTGAGGATCGTTGAAGTCCGGTATACCCCATGGTACAGGGCAATCCATATGCTAAATGGTTCCTCACTTGAGGAAAACATGGTGTTCAGCCTGTCGCGGGCAGTGGTCTCGAAAAGCGTTCTGTCCTCGAACGTGCCCAGCAGTCCAGGTCAGCATCAGGGCATACATCCCCCTCTCCATGAAGGTTATATAGCAGGTATTCAGCGCAGCCTGGAAATCGTCCGCTGTCTGGTACCAGTTATCCACGGTAAGGGCACCCTTGTTCTCCAGCTCCAGAATATTTTCCGAACAGGAAGTTGAGAGAAGGACAGCAACTAATAGGGTTGTGATCTGTTTTTTCATGGCTCCTTCTTTTTAGTTTAAAAACCCACCTGGATCCCGGCAGTCAGGGTTCTTGGCATGGGGTAGTCGCTGCTGTCGACTCCCGGCATGGTCGGCTGGTCGCTGTTCAGCGGTGATTCAGGGTCATACCCTTTGTAATTCGTGAATGTATAGAGGTTCATGGCACTGAAGTAGATTCTTACCCTGCTCATCCCCATCCGGCCAGAAATGGTTGAAGGAAGCGTGTACCCAATCTGGATATCCTTCAGCCGGAGAAAGGAGGCTTCATCCACCCACCAGGTGGATATCCTGGTGTTGTTGTTTGAGTTATTCACGTCAGCCCTGACATATTCGGTGGACGGGTTCCCGTCCTTGCCATAGTAATTGGATGCCCAGTCGACCGATTTGTTGTGGTCCATGTCCTGGGACTCGAAAGATTCAATATCCCTTCTCATGGTGTTGTATATCTGTGCGTTGGCGATCCCGTAGAGAAAGAGTGATAAGTCAAGGCCCCTGTAGTTGCATTCCACCCCGAAAGAGTAGGTGAAATCGGGAACGGCTTTCCCGATAACAGTCCGGTCGCTGTCATCGATGGTGCCGTCCAGGTTCAGGTCTTTGTACAACAGGTCTCCCGGTTCAGGTACACCTTCTGTCGGAACCGCATGGAGGAAATTGCCCTCCTCGTCAAAGTCCGATTCCTGGATGATCCGTTCGGCAATAAAACCATAGATGCTCCCGATGGTATTCCCCACCTGGGTAATGTTGTTATCCTCCAGGATGGAAGAGGGGATGCTGATCACCTCATTCTTCACCGTGGAGAGGTTGGCAAATACGGCATAGGTGAAATCTCCCTCCATTTTGTTGTACCTCAGGTCGAACTCGAATCCGCTGTTCTCGATATCGGCAATATTGACCAGGGGATCCGCGGGAGTCCAGGAATTCCCCTTGCCGTGAATCCGGGAGACAGGTACGGCCATGATCAGGTCGGATTGCTTCTTGATGTAATACTCGGCCGAGAATTGGACCCTGTTCCGGAAAGCGTTCAAATCCAGTCCGAAGTTGGTCATACTGGCCGCTTCCCATTTGATCAGGGGATTACCGGCGGTCCACATTTCATTCAGGGCATAGGCTTCATGCTGGTCAAGGCCGAAGACCGGACTGAAATTGTCAGGATCAGCCAGGGTTGTCTGGTACCTGAAAGCCCCGATGTTTGAATTCCCGGTCATTCCCCATCCGAACCGCAGCTTCAGCATGTTGATCTGTTCCACGTTGGGAAGAAGATCCTCGTTGACCTTCCAGCCTGCGGAAAAGGAGGGGAAGGTTCCCCACCTTCTGTCAGGACCAAAATTTCCGCTGCCATCCATTCTCACGGAAGCAGTAATCAGGTACCTGGAGTTATAATTGTAAATAAGCCTGGCCAGATAGGAGAGTTCGCCACTGCTCCCTTCACCGCCCCCCACATCCCTTCCGTTGGGCAGCGACTGTGAGATTACATTCAGTTGCTCATAGGGGAAGCCAGCCGCTGAGGCATTCAGGTTGCGGCTGAATCCCTTCCGCATGTGGTAGACAGCCGTAACAGCAATGTAATGCAAACCAAAGGCGTGGCTGACATCGAGCTGGTTTTTCCAGGAAACGATTTGTCCCCTGCTGTTGCTATGCACGAGGGTTGCTTCGGGGCGGCTCCTGACACCCATGTCATACTCCGGTACCCAGTTGAAGGTCTCACTGATATAGGCATTGATCGCGGGTGTTGTACGGAAGGTCAGCCACTTGAATGGGGTGAATTCCAGGTAGATGTCTGCGATGAGGTTATCATACAAACTGTTGTTGTCCGGAATATCCGCGATGCCCCTTGGATTGAACTTGTCGTTCCCCCCCGTATTGTTCACGTACGTGGTATCTCCGGCTGGGGTAATGTACTGGAAGGGGATCTGCGATCCCTCGTATCCCTCCTTGTTCTCCTCGTTGTAGACATTCATCAGGGGCGAGGATTCCAGTGCCATGCCCCACGCACTGCCGTTGGGCCTGCTGCTGTGCTTCCGGGTGATACTCAATGATTCTCCCATCTTGAAATACTTACCCAGCCTGAAATCGGAGTTTGCCCTGAGGTTGATCCGGTTGCTGGACGACTTGAGCAGGATCCCCTCCTCGTCGTAGTAGTTGAACGAGATGCTGTAGTTGCTCCGCTCATTGCCGTTGGATAGGTTGGCATAGTAATTCTGGGTCAGGCTGGGCTGCAGGATCTCACGCTGCCAGTCAGTTCCCTCGTGCCAGTCCCCTTCATAATAGAACTGCCTGAAATCATCTGCATAGGCCTCCTGGGGTGCCACGTTGTTCATGGTATCCGAGGCGATATAGAATGCAGCATACTCATCCGCGTTCATCAGGTTGAACCGCTTCGGCATCAGGTTGGTGCCCACACTGGCTGAAAGCGATACCCTCGGTTTGTCGGATATGGCGCCCCTTTTGGTGGTGATCACCACCACCCCGTTGGCCCCGTTGGCCCCGTAGATGGCTGTTGCCGAGGCGTCCTTCAGTACGGAGACAGACTTGATATCCTCGGGCGAGAAGGCGTTGATATCAGCGCCGATGATCCCGTCCACCACGAAGAGCGGATCCGGGTCATTGGTGATGGATCCGATGCCCCTGACACGCATGTTCACGCCCCCCCCGGGGGATCCGTCCTGGTAGACCACCACCCCTGAGGCCCTGCCCTGGATGGCTCTGCTCACGTTCTGTATGGGAGTGCGGGTGATCTCTTCCTCGGTCACAACGGCCACCGAACCGGTCAGGTCCTGCTTTTTGACGGAACCGTACCCGATCACCACAACATCCTCCAGCTGCTGGGTCATGGGTTCCATTTGCACGTTGATCACTGTCTGGCCGGCTAACGGGATCTCCTTGGTGATGAACCCGATAAAGGAGAACATCAGGACCACATCCGGACCGGGCACGTTGATGGTGTAGTTCCCGTCAGGATCGGTGACGGTCCCACTGGTGGTTCCCTTCACCACCACGTTCAGGCCCGGCAGCGGGGAGCGGTTCTCATCGGTCACCGTGCCGGTGATCTCCTGTGAGAATAGTGGGATCACCAGTACCAATTGTAGAAGGAGAAACGTGGCTGTCCGCCGGAGTCTGCAGCACCCAATCTTGGTATTTGTTGGCATAGCAGTTATGTTAACCTACATGTGAGTAACGCAAGAATGATGTTCCGGGCCCTTCAGTCTACCAGCCCGGGTTCTGTTTCAGTGCTCCGCCGTTGATATCGATCTCATCCAGCGGAATGGGGAAAAATTCGTGTTTTCCCTTGACAAAGGGATTGACGGAATTGTCTCCATCAATGCCCCACTGGATCTCATCCCAGTTGATCCCCCAGGCCGGGTCGAAACTCCAGCGCACCAGGTCGAACCACCGGTGTCCCTCAAATGCCAGTTCAATATCCCGTTCATGGATGATGGCATCCATTGTCAGCGCCGGGATGGCCGGCATATCCACCCTGGCCCGCACTTCATTCAATGAAGCGAGACCGGTTCCGTCATCCCCCAGCAGGAACATGACCTCGGCATACATCAGCAGTACATCCGCATACCTGATGACCCTCTTGTTGACCGGATCATTGAAGGGTGCCTGGAGCCCGTCCCAGTAGACCGGGAAGTGGGTTTTCTTTACGCCCAGTCCGAATCCAACCGGTACCGGGATCTTCCTTGTCCGTGCCACACGTTTCACGTTGATCAGGCTGTTGAATGCCTTATAATAGGGTGATTCGGGATCGAAGTCCATAAAATCCCCGTCGAAATAGAAGGTGGCATAGCACCTGGGATCCCTGTCGAAGGGTGGAGGCACTCCTGCTGTCTCGAACTCATCATAGAAGAGGGGGTGTGCCTCGTGGTTTTTATAGCTGTTAGAATGGATGGAAAAATATTGTTCATGGAGGCCGCCCCCGCCGTAATACCCGTTCAGCCAGGGATTGGCTTCAAAGGCCGGATCATCGCTGAACTGGACCTCCCAGACCGATTCAATGTTGTTCTCCGACTCATACACGTTGTTCTCAGAAGGCAGGTCCACGAAGGAGGTATTACAGAGAATGGCATATTCGTAGTCCAGTTCCGTTTTGGGTTCCTGGGGCAGGATCAGTTCATATTGGTCCGAATTGATCACGGTCAGGAAGGTTTCCCGGGCCTTCTGGAGGTCGGCAACATCCTCCGCGCTCCCTGCTTTTCCTTCTCTCACATAGTAGTAGTAATGCTTGTAAAGCAAGGCCTTGGCCAGCATGGCCTGGGCCGCGCCCGATGTGATCCGTCCCCACTCCTCCGAGGTGATTTCGCTCCGGAGCAGCAGGCCGGGGGCGGCCTCGCTCAGGTCCTTCTCTATCTGGGCCCAGAGATCGGCCCGTTCGCAGTTCCCGTAGTCCTTGAGGTAATCATCCGGAATGTTGGTCTCATCATAGAGGATGGGCCTGTCAAAGAAGATACCCAGGTAGAAGTAATAAAGCCCCCTTAATGCTTTTGCCTGGGCAGCCATGTAGTCGTAATTCTCCCGGGTCATCCCATCGATGCCTTCCACCCCTTTTTCGTCCAGCTTTGCAAGGACCATTGAAGTATAGTAGACCCCGTGGTACATGGACCACCAGATCTCCAGCAGATTGTAACTGGAGGAGTACAGTGTATTGAGCCGGTCCCTGGCTGTGGTCTCGAACAGGATCCTGTCTTCGAAGGTCCCCACTGAAAAGGTGTACCCCAGGGCAAAAAATCCACGGTCCATCAGTGGAATGTAACATGAATTCATGGCAGCCTGGAAATCATCGACTGTCTGGTACCAGTTATCGACTGTCAGTGCACCTTTGTTCTCCGCCTCCAGGAAATCGTCCGAGCAGGAAGTTGAAAGGAGGATGGCAGCTAATATGGTAGTGATCTGTTTTTTCATGACGCGATCTTTACGGTTTAAAAGTTAACCTGGATTCCGGCAGTGATAGTCCTGGGCATGGGATACCTGTTGGCGTCCACTCCCGGCATGGTCGGTTCATCGGTGTTCAGCGGAGATTCCGGGTCATACCCTTTATAGTTCGTGAAGGTATAGAGGTTCATGGCACTGATATAGATCCTCAGTTTGCTCATGCCGATCTTTCCGGTCAGCGATGAAGGAAGCGTGTACCCGATCTGGATATCTTTCAACCTGAGGAAGGAGGCCTCATCAACCCACCAGGTGGAGATCCGGGTGTTGTTGTTTGAGTTATTCACATCAGCCCTGACATATTCGGTGGACGGGTTCCCGTCCTTGCCATAGTAATTGGATGCCCAGTCGACTGATTTGTTGTGGTCCATGTCCTGGGACTCGAAAGATTCAATATCCCTTCTCATGGTGTTGTATATCTGTGCGTTGGCGATCCCGTAGAGAAAGACTGATAAGTCAAGGCCCCTGTAGTTGCATTCCACCCCGAGAGAGTAGGTGAAATCGGGAACGGCTTTCCCGATAACGGTCCGGTCGTTGTCATTGATGGCGCCGTCCAGGTTCAGGTCCTTATACAACAGGTCGCCCGGTTCAGGTACTCCTTCTGTCGGGACTGCATGGAGGTAATTGCCCTCTTCATCAAAGTCCGATTCCTGGATGATCCGTTCGGCAATAAAACCGTAGATGCTGCCGATGGTATTCCCCACCTGGGTAATGTTGTCATCCTCAAGGATGGAGGAGGGGATGCTGATCACCTCATTCTTCACCGTAGAGAGGTTGGCAAATACGGCATAGGTGAAATCTCCCTCCATTTTGTTGTACCTCAGGTCGAACTCGAATCCCCGGTTTTCGATGTCGGCGATATTCACCAGCGGATCCGCGTAGGTTTCGGAAAGGCCTTTGCCATGGATCCGGGAGACCGGAACGGCCATGATCAGGTCCGACTGCTTCTTGATGTAATACTCGGCCGAGAACTGCACCCTGTTATTGAAAGCATTCAGGTCCATTCCGATATTGGTCATGTTGGCTGCCTCCCATTTGATCAGGGGATTCCCGGAGGTCCATAGTTCATTCAGCGCATATACCTTGTGCTGTCCCTCCCCGAAAATGGGGCTGAACTCATCAGGTGTGCCCAGCAGGGTCTGGTACCTGAAACTGCCAATGTTCGAATTTCCGGTCATACCCCACCCGAAACGCAGTTTGAGCATATTGATCTGCTCCACGTTCTGGAGCAAATCCTCATTGATCTTCCAGCCGGCAGAGAAAGAGGGGAAGGTTCCCCAGCGCATCTTGGGGCCGAAATTTGAACTGCCATCCCTTCTCACACTGGCTGTGATCAGGTATTTAGAGTCAAAATTGTAGATCAGCCTGCCCAGGAAAGAGAGTTCGCTGCTGTTCGATTCTCCTCCTGAAGCGGTCCTGCCATCGGGCAGGGATTGCGAAATCACATTCAACTGCTCATAGGGAAATCCTGTAGCATTGCCGGTAAGGGTCCTGCCAAAATATTTTCTCACATGGTGAACGGCCGTGGCTGCAATGTAATGCCTGCCGAAGGTACGGCTGAAATCCAGTTGGTTTTTCCAGGCAAGCATCTGGCCCCTGTCATTCCCGTGCTCCAGGATGGCCGAGGGGCGGCTCCTGACACCCATATCGTAGGCAGGTTGCCAGTTGTAGGTTTCGTTGAAATGTGCATTGACCGAGGGATTGGTTCTGAAGGTCAGCCACTCGAACGGTTTAAACTCCAGGTAGAGATCGGCGATGATATTGTCCTCCATGTAATGGTTGTCAGGAATGTCCGCGATACCCCTGGGATTAAATTTATCATTCCCTCCGGTGTTGTTCACAAAGGTGGTATCACCTTCGGGGGTGATGTATTCAAAGGGGATCTGGGCCCCTTCATAGCCCTCCTTGTTATCCTCGTTGTATACATTCATCAGCGGGGAAGATTCCAGGGCCATTCCCCAGGAACCGCTGTTGGGGGTGCTGTTGTTTCTCCTGGTAATGCTCAGGGATTCACCCACTTTAAAGAATTTCCCCAGCTTGAAATCGGAGTTGGCCCGCAGGTTGATCCGGTTGCTGGAAGATTTGAGCAGGATCCCCTCCTCGTCATAGTAGTTGAAGGAGATGCTGTAGTTGCTGGTCTCGTTCCCGTTGGAGACGTTGGCATAATAGTTCTGGGTAAGGCTCGGTTGCAGGATCTCACGCTGCCAGTCGGTTCCCTCTTGCCAGTTCCCATCGTAATAGAACTGCCTGAAATCATCTGCATAGGCCTCCTGGGGTGCCACGTTGTTCATGGTATCCGAGGCGATGTAGAATGCAGCATACTCATCCGCGTTCATCAGGTTGAACCGTTTCGGCATCAGGTTGGTGCCCACGCTGGCCGAAAGCGATACCCTCGGCTTGTCGGAGATGGCGCCCCTTTTGGTGGTGATCACCACCACCCCGTTGGCCCCGTTGGCCCCGTAGATGGCCGTGGCCGAGGCATCCTTCAGCACGGAAACCGACTTGATATCCTCGGGCGAGAAGGCGTTGATGTCGGCGCCGATGATCCCGTCCACCACGAAGAGCGGATCCGGGTCGTTGGTGATGGAGCCGATGCCCCTGACACGCATGTTCACGCCCCCCCCGGGGGATCCGTCCTGGTAGACCACCACCCCGGAGGCCTTCCCCTGAATGGCCTTGCTTACATTATGAATGGGAGTCCGGTTGATCTCTTCCTCGGTCACAACGGCCACCGAACCGGTCAGGTCCTGCTTCTTGACGGAACCGTACCCGATCACCACCACATCTTCCAGGAGCTGGGTCATGGGTTCCATTTGCACGTTGATCACTGTCTGGCCGGCCACCGGGATCTCCTTGGTGATGTACCCGATAAAGGAGAACATCAGGACCACATCCGGACCAGGCACGTCGATGGTGTAGTTCCCGTCAAAATCGGTGACGGTCCCACTGGTGGTCCCCTTCACCACCACGTTGAGGCCCGGGAGAGGGGCATTGCTTTCATCCGTCACTGTTCCCGTTAATTCCTGTGAAAGCACCGGGATAGTTATAAGAATTTGTAACACGATTAAAACACAAAGACGGCAAAGCCCCCGGTTTTCACCATTCAGGAGTTGTAGCATGGCAGCGTAGTTTAGGTTAGTGCTTTATCCGCTAGCTAAATTAGGGATTGTTGAGGATTAATGGGCAGCCATTTTTCAAAATTTCATCACTATTTTCGCGTTGTTCCGGGTTATGTTACCTGCTGCAACCGGTCCTGAAGACCACATTTGGACTGTAATCCATCAGGATCACCACCCCCGGAGGAGGGAATGGAAGGGTCCATACACACACCTCCAGCAGCATCGGCATGTTGTCGATCCCTATTTTCACAAGAGAGGTGTTGGCGGAAATATCCAGGCTGGTCAGGCGGTTCCCGCAGCTGATCATGCTGGTAAGTGCTGTATTGTGGGAAAGTGAGAGGCTGGTCAGGTGGTTGTTGTTGCAGGCCAATCTGTTGAGTAAGGTGTTGGCAGTGAGATCCAGTTCCGGCAGTTCATTTCGACCGCAGTAGAGCTCTGTCAGGGAGGGATGGCGGGAGAGATCAATGGCAGAGATCTGGTTTCCGCTGCAATCCAGGTATTCCAGCATGGTGTTGCTTGAAATATCCAGGGATTCAAGGTAGTTATCCAGGGCATAATCCCCGGAGCAGTCCAGGGTCCTCAGTTCCGTGTTCTCCGAAATGCCAAGCGCTGATAATTCGCAACCCCTGCATTCCAGGTACCGCAGCTTCCTGTTCCCGGAAAGATCCAGCACCGACAGGGGATTCATGAAAACAGTGAGGGAGTCCAGGTTGACAAAAGCCCCGATGCCTGTGAGATCATGGATACTGGCCGGCCCGATTTCCAGGGAAAGTGTTCCTTCGGCTTCCATGGTGCTGATCCGGCCATCTCCGTCCGTGTCCACCCCCTGTTCCGAAAGCGCCTCAAGGAAAGCCTGGTCGGGAATCTCAACATAACTGACCTGGTCCCCCTGGTCACACCCTGTGGCCAGGATCAGCAGGCATGTCAACACGTGGAGTTTATGGGAGAACCTCATGCATAATCACGGATGGTTTAACACCATCATGATAAGCATATTTACTCACATTTCAAAGCCACCACCGGATTGGTACGGGCACTGTTCCAGGCGTGCCAGGCAATGGTAACCACCGAGATCAGGATGCTGATCAGGGTGGCCAGGAGAAATACCGCAATTCCCTGTTGGGTGCGGTAGGCAAAATGGTTCAGCCAGTTCCTCATCAGGAGCCATGACAGCGGCCAGGCGATGGCATTGGCCACCAGGACCCATTTCAGGTAGATCAGGACGAAGTATTGGACCACAGACCGGCTGGTGGCCCCAAGGGCCTTCCTGATCCCAATCTCCTTGTATTTCCTCTGTGCGCTGTGACCTGCTATGGCAAAGAGCCCGATGCAGGTGATCAGGATGGCCAGGATGGTGAAGGCTGCTGAAAGCTTCCCGATCCGGATCTCACTCTGGTATTGCCGCTGGAGCCTTTCATCCATGAAGTTAAGGCTGAACGGGATATGAGGGTAAAGCGATTTCCAGACCTTCTCAATGTGGGCAACCGCCTGTTCAGGATTTCCAGGGCTGATCCTGATCAGTGTATAGTTATGGAAATCGGGCCAGAGGGTGATCAGCATGGGTTCAATCCTGTCGGTCAGTGGAAGACCGTGAAAATCCTCGATAACACCAATGATCTCTATACGGTCGGAGTCGGAAAGGATCGCTTTTCCAACCGCATCGTCATAACCCATCATTCTGGCTGCTTCCTGGTTCACCAGGACCCTGGTGGAATCGAGCGCGTATTGCCTGGAGAAATCCCGGCCTTTGAGAACCTGCAATCCAAGGGTTCCCACCAGCTCCTCATCTCCCGTAATAAAGGAGAATGAGGAGATGCCATCCCCCTCGTGATCTTCCCAGGTAAGCCCCCTGATGACATTCCACACGGAGGATGGGAGGGATGAGGTCCTGCAGACCCGGGTGATCCGGGCATGATCCATCAGCTTTTCACGGAACACATCAAAGTTGGCCCGGTGGGCATCGTCCAGGGGCAGGTACACCAGGTTCTCCTTTTCAAAACCCAGGTTCTTGCTTTGCATGTACCTCAGCTGGCTGAAAATGGTCAGGGTGGTGATGATCAGGCCCACTGCAATGGTGAACTGGAATACCAGCAGGAAGGTGCGGAACCGGGCCTGTCCCTTTCCTGTAATGATCCTTCCCCTGAAAGCATCCACCGGTCTGAAGGCAGAGATGAGCAGGGCCGGGTAGATCCCTGCCAGCAGGGTGGTCAGGAGCAACAAACCTGCCAGGGAGAGCAGAAAGAATGGTTCAAGATAGGGGATGGTAATGGATTTCCCGGTGAGCTGGTTGAACAGGGGCCGGATCAGCTCCACCATCATCATGGCAACAACCAGGCCTGCAAATGACTGGTGAAAGGTCTCCCCGAAGAACTGGGAAACCAGCCGGGTGCGTCCCCCTCCGTTGATCTTTCTGACCCCGATCTCCCTGGAGCGTTTCAGGGAGACAAAGGTGGAAACATTGGTGAAATTGATGCAGGCGATGAGGAGGACCAGGAATCCGATCACAGAGAATATGTAGATGTACATGGCCTTTGGATTCTGTGATGTGGGATCGTGAAGGTGAAGGTCAAGGATGGGATGTGCAAACAGTGTAATAGTACTGTCTTCGGTCATGTATTTCCTCATATGGAGCGTAAGCTTTGCATTCAGGCTGTCAGGCTGAACATCTGTTCCTTCCATGATGTATGTATTGGTAAAATGGTCATACCAGCTGTCCATAGGTGATCCTGGTATATAAATGGTCTCAAAAGGGACCACCATATCATAATCCAGGTGGGTATTCTCCCCGATATTCTCAATGACACCGGTTACCGTATACTTGTCCCTGCCGTCAAATTCCAGGACCTGGCCCAGGGCCTCATTGCTTCCAAAGTATTTGGTCGCCTGGTCCCTGCACAGCACCACCGAATTGGGTTTGGCAAGTGCAGTGGCCGGATTCCCTTTGATGAACTGAAAGCTGAATAGCTCGAAATAGCCCGGATCGGCACCACATATATTGCGTTCCGAGTAGACCTCCTCCCCGGAACTAACGTACGGACCGGTAGGGTACAACCCTGATGGCCTTTGAAATTTCCGGCAGCTCATCTTCCAGGGTTTGCGCAAGGGGCATGGGGAGTGAGTTGTTTACCTGGTAGTCATCACCCATGATGTACTGTTTATGGACCATCTTGATGCGGCCGGCGTTGGCATGCATCTTTTCGTAACCCATCTCATCGGCAATCCAGAGCATGATCAGGATGGCACTGGCAATTCCCAGGGCAAGGCCAAAGACATTGACAGCATAGAATATTTTCCGGTTCCGGATAATCCGGTATTGGTTTTTCAGGAATTGGGCGATCATCATACAAATATCCATTTATTCGTGTTTATGGGTGCAATCCCGATGCCATTATTCATATCATGTATGTGTTCAGCCAGATAGAGGGAGGGTAAGGGTGAGCTCCAGGGATTCACATCCATCATATCCACATAATGATGTCTGTTTTTAGTACACGGGATGTCCGTTTTTAGTACATTTACCTTGTCAGGACCATAAGAGACCATTTGATGCCCAGACATGATGCCTCCATACTGATCGTGGATGATGACCCGGCTGTCAGGACCGCAGCCAGGATGTTCCTCAAACAACTCTTCACCGTGGTGGTTGCAGAGGGTGATCCGGCCAGGATCCCGGCCATGATGGATGAGGTGCGGTTTGATGTGATCCTGCTGGACATGAATTTCACCCAGGGTAAGAATGACGGATCCGAAGGAATTGCGTGGCTGGGCAGGATCCTGGAGAAAGACCCGGGAGCAGTGGTGGTCTTTATCACCGCCTTCGGAGGTGTAGACCTGGCGGTATCAGCGATCCGTTCAGGAGCCTTTGACTTCATCGTAAAACCGTGGGAAAATGACAAACTGCTCAATGTCATCCATACGGCCCTGAAACTGAGTGAAACCCGCCAGGTATCGGAAAAATACCGGCAGCGGCAGGAGTTGTTGCTGGCAGACATGGACCACCACTCAGGGATGGTCATCGGGAATTCGCTTGCCATAGAGAAGGTCTTCAATACCATTGAGAAGGTGGCCGGTACCGATGCCGATGTGTTGTTGCTTGGAGAGAATGGTTCGGGTAAGGAGGTCATTGCCAGGGAGATTCACAGACGCTCCGGCAGGAGGGATGAGGCTTTCATCGGTGTCGACCTGGGAGCCATCCATGAAAACCTTTTTGAAAGTGAGCTGTTCGGTCATCAGAAAGGAGCATTTACCGATGCAAAGCAGGCAAAAGCCGGTCGTTTTGAAATTGCATCGGGGGGAACACTCTTCCTGGATGAGATCGGGAACCTGACAATGCCCCTGCAGGCCAAGTTGCTGACCGTGCTTGAGAACCGCAAGGTGATCCGGGTGGGATCCCATCAGCCAATTCCCATCGATGTAAGGCTTATCTGTGCTACCAACATGCCCCTGCATGAAATGACAAGGAGCAAGGAGTTCAGGGAGGATCTCTTATACCGGATCAACACGGTAGAGATACGGGTACCTCCCCTCAGGGAACGCACAGGTGATATTCCCCTGCTTACAGATTACTTCCTGAAACACTATTCCCGGAAATACAACAGGCCCGGTCTGCGGATTTCCAAACCAACCATCACCAGGCTGGAGAATTATCACTGGCCCGGGAACATCCGGGAGTTGCGCCATGCCGTTGAGCGTGCAGTGATCCTCAGCGAGGGTGAAGTCCTCGAGTTCGGTGACCTGCTCACCGACCTGTCGGTCCATGCCCATCATGAAAATGACCCGACCCTGAACCTCCAGGAGATGGAGAGGCGCTATATTCTGAAGGCCATCAGCAAGAACAGGGGGAATATCACCAATGCTGCAAAGGACCTGGGACTGGCCAGGGCAGCCCTTTACAGAAGGCTTCAGAAGCATGGATTATAAGCAACACGCCATATGGCTGATCCTTCGGCTGGCCCTGATCCTGGCGGTCATGTTCTCCATTCCTTTCGCAGGGCGGTTTGTGGAACCGGGCCAGCTCGTCTTTACCTACCTTGTTTTTGGATTGATCCTCGTATCGCTCGTTGTTGAGCTCTATCTGTTCCTGAACCGTACCGTCAGAGAGATGGTTCAGTTCCTTGAACATATCAGGAACCGTGATTTCAACCTGAGGTTTGATGAGGAGGGAGGCCAGGGGCAACAGAAAAAACCTCTACAGGACGTTCAACGAGGTGCTGGACATCTACAGGGAGATCCGCATTGAGAAGGAGGTTCAGTTCAGGTTCCTGGAACATATCATCGAACTGATTGAAATTGGGATCATCGTTTTTGACCACCAGGGAAAAGTGGTGCTGTCCAATACGGCTGCTGCAGACCTGACCGGGGTGCCGGCACCGCGTTCCTGGGACCACCTCATTAAAAGAAACCCGGGGATCGGGGCTTCGGTGGGATCCCTGGAGGTATCCGTGAAGGCATTGATCGAACCGGGAATTCCCGGTACAGGCAAAAGGCTGGCTGTGCATGTATCCAGGACAAAGATGCTGGACAGGGCCTATTCACTGATGGCCATACAGGATATCGGGGAGGTGGTTGAGCAAAAGGAGACCGGGGCGTGGATCCGGCTGCTGCGTACCCTGAACCATGAGATCAAGAACTCTGTGACACCCATCAGTTCCCTGGCCGATACCGTGATGATGATCCTTCAGCACGAGGATGGACGGGATAAGAATCTTGAGGAGATCGATGCCGGCAACCTTTCGGATATGATTGTTTCAGTCAGGACCCTTCAGCAAAGAAGCAGGTCCCTGCATGATTTCATAGGTGAATACCACAGGCTGACAAAGATCCCTGCCCCTGATCCCGCAGAGATCCCATGCAGGTCCCTCCTGGAGGATACAGTCCTGTTCATGCAACCCGGACTGGAGGAGTTGCATATACGGGCTATCCTTGATATCCAGAAGGAGGAGCTGAAAATCAGGGCCGACCGTGCCCTGATTGACCAGGCCCTGATCAACCTGATGAACAACTCCATGGATGCCCTTGCCTCCCGGGTGATCCTGAGATCAGGCTGACCTGTAAAAGCACCGGTGATGAGGTGCTCCTGGGCGTATCCGACAACGGGGAGGGAATTGATCAGGAGATCCTGGAAGATATCTTCATTCCTTTCTATACCTCCAAAACCGGGGGATCGGGGATTGGCCTCAGCCTGGTCAGGCAGATCATGAGGCTGCATGGCGGAAATGTGCAGCTCTCTTCTGTAAAAGGGGAGGGGACCACCGTGATCCTTATTTTTCCGCAATAACCTGCAGGGCCCTGGTGGTGAACAACCATCACCTGTATACTGTGCAGAAGTTCATTCAGAACAGGTAATACCCTGCCAGCACACCTACTTGATATCCCGGATCTTCATGGAGATGACATCGCCGGTTTCGGCATCCAGCTTGAAGAGCTTGTAGCGGACCGATTTACCCACCAGGAGGGAGCTGGCAACAGAGTTGCTGACTCCCTCGTAGCTTAATGTAATAAACCAGTGGGCTTTGTCTTCGGTCAATTCCACCTCCTCCAGCTGCACCTTTTCGGCATCAGGGAAAAAGGAGGCCAGGTGCGATTTGGCCTTTTCGGCAGCCTCTTTTACATTGATCATAGGTACGGAGTTTTACTACCAGTTCTCCTCCCTCATTTTCATGTACTTCTGGGGATGCAGGCAGGCAGGACAGTTCTCAAGGGCCTTTTCTGATTCGTACACATACCCGCACACCATGCATTTCCACCACACCTTGCCATCCTTCATGAAGACCTTGTCTTCCGATACATTCTGCAGCAGATCCAGGTAACGGCGTTCGTGCTCGGCTTCCACCTTGGCGATCATCTTGAAGGCGGCGGCAACCTTTGGGAAGCCCTCTTCCCTGGCGATCTCGGCAAAAGCGGGGTAGAGGTCGGTCCATTCCTCGTTCTCCCCTTCAGCGGCAGCCTTCAGGTTCTCGGAGGTGGTTCCTACCTTACCGGCAGGGTAGCTTGCTGTGATCTCCACCACTCCTCCTTCGAGGAAAGAGAAGAAGCGTTTGGCATGAGCCTGCTCTTCCCTGGCTGTATCCATGAAGATGGCAGCAATCTGTTCAAACCCCTCTTTCTTGGCCTGCTTGGCGAAGAATTCATAGCGGTTCTTGGCCTGTGATTCACCTGCAAAAGCTTTCAGCAGGTTCTGTTCTGTCCTGGTTCCTTTCACTGATTTTTCCATAGTTGATATGATTATAGTTTGTAAAAATCGTCTTTCTCCGATCCGCAAACCGGGCAAACCCAGTCACCGGGCAACGCTTCAAATTTCCCCCCCTCTTTCTCTTCGTCATAGATATACCCGCAGGCCGCGCATTCATATTTTGCAAACGCTTCTCCATCCGGTTTCTTCTCCAGTTTGGACTTGTCAATATAGGTGGGCGCATTCTTCGGCGCCACTCCCTTTTTGACCTGGCGGTAATGGAGGTAGGTAAGGGGTTCCAATCCGTCATCCAGCAGCCCGGCCTGCACAAGTTCCCCGATAAACATCAGGTGGGTTCCCACATCGTAGGTTTCCACCACCCTGCACTCCAGGAATGCGATGGCATCATTGAGTACTATAGGCACGCCGGTCTCCCCGTAACGGATCTCCATACCCTCCATCTTGTCAATCTCTTTTCCGCTCTTGTATCCGAAGGTCCCGATAAGCCCGGCTGCCGTATCCTGGTGAAGGACAGAGACCGAGAAAGATCCTGCAGCGCTGATCACTCCCGCGGTATGGTTCTCCTTATTGCAACAGGCGGCAAAACGGGGAGGGGAGGAGGTGACCTGGAATACTGTATTGGAGATGAATCCATTGCCTGATTTCTCAGAGCCGGAACTGACGATGTAAAGACCGTATGAGATCTTGAACAGGGCTTCGTAATTGACCATGGCAGCTGTTTGTGGGAGTTTGATTAAAGGTAACCCATTCGGTCCTTTTTTCTAGGACCTGCAACATGATTTATAATTAGACCAGTTCTATGTAAGAAAACAGGATTGACAGGTGCACCTTTGGGATTAAGCCGAAGGATTAAACTTCGTAGTAGAAGCACTCCCTGAACAGTTCCAGGCTCTCCGGGATGGCCTCCAGCGGATCGGCGTTCCCCTCGAATTCCAGGGATATATAGCCTTTGTAATTGTGCCGGCGCATCATCTCCATCTGTTCATAGGAATCTTCCAGGAAGTTCCCCGTATCCAGGGTGATCCTGAGCCAGGGTGAGTTGATCTCATCCACGATGCGCCGGACACCGGCTGCGGTCCGGTCCAGTCCCCAGTGGTTCTCCAGTCCCAGCACCACGCCACACTCCTCAGCTTTGGCAAGGCACTGTCCGATGGAATCGATTACCCAGACAAAACCGTCCTCCTCGGTATACCCTTCGATGGCAGGCTCAATGCCCCTGTTCTCCATCAGGTGGTCGAAGGAATCACTGGTCCCCCAGCGTCCCGTATTCAGCCTCATGGTAGGGATCCCAAGCCTGTAGGCCAATTCGATCTGGTGGATGGTCTTTCGGATGTTCTCCTCCCGGAATGCTTTGTCCGGGTTGAGGTATCCCTGGTGGGTGGAGAATCCCATGAGGTCCAGCCCGCTGTGAAAAGCCCTTCTCTTCAGGCTTTGCAGGTAGCTGTTCTCCTCAGATGTCATCTGTACCAGCAGCAGTTCGATGCCGTCAAAACCCATGGCTGCAGCATGATCAATGCAGGTTTCGATGGGCATGGCCTCGGGGGGACCGTTGAACTGCCAGAACGAATAGGTGGAAACTCCGATGGGATTGTGCCGGATACCTCCCGTGTTCTCTGCCTGCTGTGATCCCGGTTCAGCACGGGTGCACCCTGCCAGGGCAGTAGCCACAGCTGAGGCAGCTCCTGTCCTGATAAAGTACCTTCTGTCCATCATGTTGGTGTTTTAGCCTGGGGTTATCAGCTCCTCAATCTCTCCCAGGTGCAGTTTGAAATGCCTCGGAAAATCGGTGATCATCTCTTCCAGTGAGATCTCCTCCTTCAGGGCTGTAACCCATGTTCGGTCCAGTTTCCCCTCATTCACCTGCTCAATCACATGGGCGATGTGCCGGTTGGTGGAGGCCCACAGGTCCACCACCAGGTTCCACTCCTCTTCCTGGTAGCGCTGGATGGCAATCCATTTGTCGTTGTTGCCCTTGCTGGCATAATCGGGGTAGTTGAGGTGGCAGTTCAGGTTCTGCAGGTTGATGATCCGGTGGGTGTTGTTGGTGGCCGAATCGACCATATGCCCCAGGATCTGTTTGATGGTCCTCTCCTGGCTGTTCCGCCGCCCGGTCCTGGTCTCCCTGTCCAGCTTCCTCAGCCTGGGTTCCCACTGGCTGATCAGGTTGCAAAGCTCTGCAGTAATGGGCTTGAAACCGGTCTGTCATATTCTTCGTTCTCTCGGTTCAAGGTCGGTCAGTTCTGCAATGCGGACCGGGTGCCCCGATTCGATGCTCTTCCGGGCTGCAATGCCGATCAGGATGGACATGGCACCATCCCTGACGCCGGCCGGCCTGTTGAAGGGATCCGCCTTGCCCGGGGTCCGGAAGACCTGGTTGTGCAGCAGGACATCGCCACCGCCGTGGCCCCCCTTGTTATAGCTCACATTGTGCACCTCGTAGTCACTCCAGAGTTTGTGGAGGATCATGGGTTCGGTATAAAGGTTCTCATTACCCTGGGACATTTCCAGTTCATGCATTTCGGCCTGGCTGATGTTCTCTTCCTTCATAAAGGGGATATCGAGCCATGCATCGATGCGGCCTTCGGTCCCGTTAAAGGCGATCTTCCATCCTTCATAGGGGGAATAGGTGGTCAGTGAGTAATTCACGAAGGTATTGTCACGGTATTTGATCTGTGCCGACATCTTGTCGTAAATGTTGATCTCGGGCCGGAACAGGCAGCTGTCGCGGATGTAACCGTCATGGTGCTCGTTATTCACATAGAGGTCCATGGCGCGCTTGTCTTTGGTGATATCCCAGTAGAATTTGCACTCCCCGGTATGGGGACAGGTCCGGCATTTATCACTTCTGAACGGCCCGTTTGACCCGTAATGCTCCAGGTCCCCGTAGGCGAACACCTCCTCGGGATCGCTGTCGAGCCACCAGTTAAGAAGGTCGAAATGGTGGGTGGCTTTGTGGACCCAGAGGGTGCCACCTGCCTGCCTCAGTCCGTGCCACCTCCTGAAATAGGAGGCCCCGTGGTAGGTATTCAGGTACCAGTGGAAGTCAACCGAGGTCACCCGGCCAATGGAACCTGACTGCAACAGCTCCTTGATCTTTGTCGGGTAGGGTCCCCAGCGGTAGTTGAAACCCACGATCACCTTGTTGCCGGACCGGCGTTCGGCATCCAGGATGGCCTGGCATTTAACCTCATCGGTGGTCAGGGGTTTCTCGGTAAGCACATCACACCCCATATCCAGCCCCTTGATGATGAATTCATGGTGGGTGCAGTCCTTGGTGGTGACGATAACCAGGTCGGGGGAGGTCTGCCGGATCATCTCTGTGAAATCGGTGAAGGTGGGACAGGAGACTCCCATGTAGCGGGCACCATATTCTAACCTGCCGGGATTGATGTCGCACAGCCCGACAAATTCCAGGATATCAGCATAATTTTTCACCAGGGTTTTACCCCAGAAGGAGGTTCCCCGGACGCCTGTCCCCACCAGGACGGCTTTGATTCTATTACCCTTCAGCAGGGCGTTGGAGGAGAGGGGGGAAGCCATCAGGCTTCCGGCTACGAAGGTTCCTGTGGTGCCCAGGAATGCGCGTCGGTTGAGGGTTTTATTCATAACAAAGTTCAGGGATTAAATGCTCAATCCTTAAAAATACGAATCTTATGGGGGATATTGCTACTGGTATTCGATGAAATTGAATTTAATGCCCAGGCGGCCTTCCATGATCTCGCCCAGTTCCAGCAGCTCGGGATCATCGAATTCGAAATAGAAGTTTACGGCCACCTCCTTGTTCATTTCCTGCAGGGGTTTGAACATCCGCATAATATCAAACACACTCTGGACCGATGCGGTATCCACATATTCCAGTTTCAGGTCGATGGTGGTCAGGTCCTGGGGATCCTGGATATAGTTCTCCACCCAATCAACAATCGGTTTGAAGAATTTACGCGGATCGGAGAGAATGGAATTGCCAGACAGCTTAAAATAACCGGGCGAACACTCCACTTCAAGGGATTTCTTGGTGGGTTCGATACTTATATTTTCCATAATTACAATTTTATATAAATATAATATTACTCCTTTTCCAATTCAATACCAAACACAGAGATAATTTCATGGGCCTTGTTCAGGTTAAGTTCCGTCAGCATGTCTTTGTCGTTCTGCAGGTTCAGGTTCTTAAGTTTTTTCAGCACATCCCTCCAGCCTGACGGGTCCTCATCCAGGACCACAGTAAGGAACCTGGCCATGTTCGGCAGTGTGTTTTCAGGAATCCGTTCCATGAGCAACTCGAGGATCCCCAGCTCATGAAGCATGACCAGCTTCAGGTTGATCTCATCGATCTTTGGGAGGATTATCCTTGTCATCCTCCACCGGGATCTCCAGTTCCACCTGGCTCCTGAGGTACTCCATCAGCTTTACATTGTAGGTCAGGTCCACCATCTCATTGTAGATGGAATAGTCTTTGAAAAAGACCGATGCGCTGATGTTCTTGTTGAAATAGTTATAGATATCCTCAAGTTTGAAGTAGCTGACAAAGAGGTACTTCCAGTTTTCGGAACGTTTGTCGTCCAGGAGGCTGCGGTGGTTTTCAATGTACATGGAAGCACTGGAATAGCACGTTGCCAGGAACTGGCTTTTTGCGTCCGGGTTGTCCTCGTTGTCGTACAGGAACCGCTCGATCTTGCTGATCTCGTTCACCGCTTTTCCCCTCGAGGAACCGTCCACCAGGAAATCAAACTCCCTGATCATCTTATTGATTTTTTCGATGTTGGGGAGGTAAGATCTTGGAATTGGTGAAAGGATCCTTCCGCTCAATGATGATGTTCTGCTTGAGGCAAAGCTCTTCCAGTTCAGCTCTCGATAGCTTGTTTGTCTCTTCCATGTAGCTACCGAAATTAGAATATTTTTTTAAACGAATTTAGGATTTTTTTTGATTTGGAAAAAACAGAAAGATTTGGAGGAATTTTGGTTAATAAGGGATGTACTGGAATTCAACGCCGAGGCGCTGTTCGATCATCTCTCCCAGCTCTTTCATCTCGGGATCCTCATCTTCAATATGCCAGTTGACCATAAATACCAGCCCCTTCTTCCTCACACCGTTCAACTGGCGAAGTATCTGGTAGAGGGACTGGGTGGATGCAGTGTCGATGTATTCAAGCTTAATATTGACTACTGTCTCTTCCGCCGGATTCCTGAGGTATTTTCCAACCCATGTATTGATAGGCTCAAAGAAGATCTTGGGATCTGTGAGGATTGAGCGACCTGTAAAATTCATGATGCCGTATGAAATATCAACAGCAAGTGATTTATCTGTGGGATTAATGATCAGGTCATCCATATAAAACCGGGTTTCATTTCCATGGGTTTTCTACACAAAGCTAAGTTAGCAAAGATGTTTATGGGCCGGGTTAAAAAGTTATTAAATATTGACGAATGAAAGGTTTTTCCGGATGAACAATGACAGATGGAGTTGAGATATGAAAAAGTCCTGGAATTCCCGTTATTTCTGGCTTTCACGGAATTTGTCCTTCCAAATACCGCATTTGGATTGCGCTATATCCTGCTTGATCAAATTGTGAATAACGTTAACATCTTTTTCACGTTAAAACAGTATAAAATAGCGAAATTAGCATAGTCTATGAATCAGACACACGAAGAGAACATGACACACATCTATAGCAGACTCAGAGATTACCGTTTGAATAACAGGGGCAGGGCCAAAGCGATTATCGACATGGTGGAGCTGATGCTTGTCAGTGTGATCTTTCCTGTTTCAATCTGGATTACCAGGAAGTTGTTTATTCCCGAGATGGAGGTGAAGACCTTTGAGGCCATCTTCTTCTTTGCATTCATTCTGATGTCCTGGTTTGTCCTGTCGCAGGTGACATCCATGGCCAAGATTCCGAGAACCCAGCGCTACCTGACCCTGGCTTTCCAGTTTGTCCGGGCAGCTTTTATTGTATTCATCGGCCTGCTTGCCGTGAAGGTTCTTTTCAGGCTTACCTCCATTGCCGGTAATGCTGATCGTTATTTATGTGGGCTCCGTCTTTATGGTTACCCTGGTGTTCAGGCTGCTGGCTTTTATGGCCCTGAAGACTTACCGTTCCTATGGGAAAAGCCTGCACAATGTCCTGATTATCGCTGATGCTTTTTCCGACGGGGTTATTGAAAACCTGCTGAGGCAGAAGGAGTGGGGATTCAAGATAGAATCGATCATGACCGATTCGAAACTGATCAAAGCCAAATATGGCCCTACCATAGAGATTGTCCCCGGCAGTGAAGATATCAAGCATGTGATGGATAACCAGGTTATCGATGAGGTGATGTATTGCAGAAGGGATGTGGATATCGACCTGATCAAAGAGGTGGGTGATATCTGCAATGAGGTGGGTGTGATCTTCAGGCTGCAATCTTCCGTTTCGCCACTGGATCCTACCGAATTCCAGTTGAAGACGCTGAATAAATCGGGGGACCTGTCCATCGTGGATGCTCCCTCCAACAGCCTGGCACTGATCATGAAGACCATGGGTGATATCTATTTCTCCATCCTGGCCATCATTCTGTTGTCCCCCGTATTCCTGTTACTGGCTATCTTCATTAAGCTCAGTTCCAGGGGACCGGTTTTCTTTCGCCAGGAAAGGATCGGACTGAGGGGACGGAAATTCAAGCTGTATAAATTCAGGACCATGGTGGTGGATGCCGAAGAGCAGTTGAAAAAACTGAAGGCCCGCAATGAAGCCGATGGACCCGTATTCAAGATCAAGGAGGATCCCAGGATCACAAGGGTGGGAAAATTACTGAGGAAGACCGGCATGGATGAATTGCCCCAGTTGTTTAATGTGGTGAAAGGGGATATGTCCCTGATCGGACCCCGGCCACCGCTGGAGGATGAAGTAAAGCAATATGAACGCTGGCAATTGAGGAGGCTTTCCGTAAAGCCAGGAATCACCTGCACATGGCAGATCATTCCCGACAGGCATGATGTCTCCTTTGAGGAGTGGATGGAACTGGACCTGAAATATATCGATGACTGGAACCTTTTCGGGGACCTGGGCCTCTTCTTCAAGACAGTCAAAACCTTTTTCATGGCAGGTGGACACTGATGGCTCCCGGATCAATAAAGTTTTTATCTTTATGATCGTGTTTAATACCTGCCTATGATCCCAGTTAGAAAGCCCGGCATATTCGTCCTCTTAGCGGTTGCAGCATTGTCCTGCGTCCCCAACCGCAAGGTCTCCCTTGTCCAGGACTCCAAGGAAATGGCTGCCCAGCAGCGCGACAACATGTATTTCATTGATGAGGTTTCCGATAACCTCATCCGGACGGGTGACGAGTTGTATATCAAGGTGACCAGCGCAGATGAGACCCAGACTAGTTTCAACCAGGGTGGCAATGAAACGGTCAGGGACCCTTCCGTGATCAGTTATACAGTGGAAGGGGACGGGGATATCAAGCTTCCCTACATCAACCGGGTCCGGCTCACTGGCCTGTCACTGCTTGAAGCATCCGATAAGATCGAGGAGGAGCTCTCCCAATACCTGTTGCATCCATCGGTGTTTATCCGGTTTGTGAATAACAAGGTAACCATCCTGGGTGAGGTGAACAGGCCGGGTGTATACATGTTCAACTATAAAAACATCAATATCCTCCAGGCCATTGGTTATGCCAATGATATTTCGACCTTCGGGAACCGTGAAAAGGTTCTGGTGGTCAGGAATGAGGGAGACTACCGTTCGAAGCATGTGCTTGATCTGACCAGCGATGCGTTGCTTACTTCCAAATTTTACATGGTGAAATCCAATGATATTATTTACGTTGAACCACTTAGAAGCAAAATGTGGGGATTGGATACCTTCCCGTACGACCTGTTGCTCTCTATTGCTTCACTGACCATCGTGATCTTCACGTTCATGATCACTTATTATTATTAAGAGGTAGAGGATGAACAATTCAAATGATACTATCCTGAATGCCCTGACCGAGTTTTTCCGCGACCTGCTGAAATACTGGTATATTGTGGGGATATCCCTGGGCTTCATGCTGGGGGGAGCCATGTTCTATATCAAATTCTCAGCGAAGATCATACAAGGTGGCAGCCTCGGTAGTGCTGAATATTGAACGATCCAATGCATATGGTGGCAAATCGGAGGATATGATGCGCGTCAATGAGCTGATCGAACATGGCAAGAACCTGCAGAATGAGATTTATTTCCTCAATTCCACACCACTTGTCAGGTCTGTGGTTGAAGGAGATGGACCTGCAGGTGACCTACTACCTTCAGGAGGATAAGATACCCAAGGAGGTTGAGTTCAGCATGAAAGACCTCTACGACCGTACGCCGTTCCTGGTCATCCCGGACAAAGAGCACCTGCAGCCTGTTGATCTCTATATCTATCTTCAGATTGTTGATGAGGAGCGGTTCGGAGTTGCGGCAATTACGTCAGAAGCAACCATTGTCGATTTCAGGGATGAGTCGGTGGTGCTGACCTCGTCCCCCTTCGAGATAGGGGGGATCTATAAATTCGGCGAGGAAGTAAGTAACCCGTTCATCTCATTCAAGGTACTGCTCAATTCCAATTATAACTCGGAATCGTACCAGGGAAAGGACCTTTTTTTCAAATTCAATACCATCAGCTCTTTGACTGCTGTTTTCAGGGGGGCTCTGGGCGTGGAGGCCTCGGCCCTGGATGCCACCATGGTCGATATGTCGCTGAACTGTGACAATGTGAAAAAGGGCAGGGATTTCCTGGAAGGATTGATCAATAAGTACATTGAGAACAACCTGGAGAAGAAGAACTACCTGGCACAAAAGACCATTGAGCACCTGGACTTTCAGCTGGCAGACATTTCCAAATCCCTCGGGAGTTCAGAACAGGAGCTGCAGAATGTCCGGACCAGCTCCAGTGTCATGAACATCGATGAAAAGGCCGGCGGCATCTACAACCAGCTGCAGGCATCAGAAACCCAGAGAGATGAGATCGAACGGAGGCTCAGCTACCTGGTCCAGATGGAGGATTACTTTGCCAACAACAGGGACAGTTCTGGTTTCATGGCCCCTTCGGCCATGGGTCTGGACGACCCCCTGCTAAGCTCCATGATCGGGGAACTTACGGCCATGAATACTGAGCGCCAGCAGTACATCAACAATAACCAGCTCCGGAGCCCCCGGCTCAGAACCCTGGAGATCTCCATTACCAACATGAAGGCGACAATCCTGGAGAACCTCCAGTACAGCATCAATACCACCAAAGCTGAGCTGAGGGAGGTTAGTGGAAGAATCTCCGGGCTGAACACAGAGTATTCGGCCCTGCCCTACACCCAGCGACAATTGCTTGGCATCGAAAGAAGGTTCAACCTGAGTGAGAATGTCTATATGACACTTTTGGAGCAGCGTATCCAGGCGCAGATCATTAAAGCATCGACCCTGCCGGATTGCGAGGTGATCGAACCACCGCAGTATGCAGGGATCCATGCTCCCAAGAAGATCATCATCTTCATCGGGGCCCTCTTCCTTGGATTGCTCCTGCCCTCCCTGTTCGTGCTGATCAGGAAATTCTTTGCCAATAATGTGGTCAACAAGGAGGAGTTGAAAAAGTATACCCACCTGACCCAGATCGGAAGCATCCCGCAGAACACCAGGGGGACCATCAAGGTGGTGGCCGACCAGCCCAATTCCATCACTGCCGAGGCTTTTCACTCTCTGCGGAGCAACATCATTTACTACCTCATGGGCAAAATGAACCAGGTGATCCTGGTTACCTCCACCAATGAAGGGGAGGGAAAATCCTTTTCGGCCCTGAATATTGCCAGTAGTTTTGCGGTGACCAACAACAAGACGGTACTGGTGGAGTTTGACCTCAGGCGGCCCAGCGAGATCTACACCAAGATCGGGATCAGGGGCCTGGTGGGCGTCAGTTCCTACCTGATCAACAAGGCATCGCTGGATGAGATCATCATCTCAACGGATGTCCCCAACCTGGACGTGATCCTGGCAGGGCAGATACCCCCGAATCCCATTGAGCTGATCTCCAGTGCCCAGACCACGCAACTGTTTGAGATGCTACGGAAGAAGTATGACTATATCATCGTTGATACGCCACCGTATGGACTCCTGACCGACTCGTTTGTCCTGATGAATTATGCCGATTTCAACATCTATGTGACCAGGCTTGGATTTGTCAAGAAACGGATGCTGCTCTCAAGCCTGGATGATATTGCGCTCAAGGATATCAAGAACCTTCACATGCTGATCAACGGGGATATTCCCAAGAAGGGGGTTCACGGGAAGTACTATACCTATCATAAAAAGGAGGGTATGTTCAAAAGGGCCATGCCGAAATCGAAATCGAAATCCGGGAAACCTCCCAGGAAATCTGTCAAAAAGTAGGTACCTCCTGCGCGTGCTTCCCCTGCTTTTTTTCAAACTTACGTTTACTGAAGATATACCGGTAGTAAAATGAACCGGCAAGTTCCCTGACGATGTTCTTTTTGCTGATGGTAAAACCCAGGTACCTCTCCCCCCCGGGGGCAATGGAGATGATCCCCACATTGGTTGTAGATCCTTCAAGGGCCATCCTGTAGAGGATCAGGGTCCGGCGCGCATGGATGCGCTCCGAAACCACGTTGATGGAGGTGGCTTCAGGGAGACCGGCGGAGCAAAGCCACCGGTTTACCTCCAGCGCACTGGTTAATGTGCGGAACCGTATATTTCCGGTGGAGGGCAATACAACGATCTGCTCTGGGGGGATGCCACGCTGCCCGAGTTTGTGTGCACAGATGGCGGCAACCGACCTGAAGTTGGTGGGATAGGGGTGCTGCTTTGCCTGGTCCTTTTTGTCATACCGTAAAGTGTATTCCGACCTGGCCGGAATGATCCTGTCCCCGATGGTGATGTTCCTGATCTCCAGGTTCCGGTCCTCCTTTCCGTAGAAATCATCATTCCCGAAAAAGATCCCCACATCGTTGAGTTTTATGGCGGAGTCAACTGGTAAGGTGTACACTTCCCAGTCACCGGTAGCAAATCCCTGGTGGTACTCCCTTCCGTTCAGCACCACCACAAAGAATGGAAATACATGCTTCATGGGGGTCCCCCTGAGGCATACCCGCACCTGGTCCCCGGGTTCCAGGATGATCCCTTCACCTGCCAGGTTGAACTCCAGCAGTCCGTTGGTGGACATCAGAAGATCCGGTTCGATGTAGCTCCCCGTGACTACCACCCCTGAGTAGTTCCCTTTTTGGTAGAGTGTCACTGCCTGGTCCAGCACCAGGTCGTCCACCCAGCCTTCCACCACCAGGTATTCCTCTTCTGCAGGCTGGTTGACGGACAGGTAGCCGATAAGCCGGTCTTCGAACAGGAACAGTGCAGCCAAGGCTGCTGTCAGGCAGAGGATGAACAATGCTGCAAGGGCGATCAGGATCCTTCGGTAGGCTCTTTTCATCTTTTCATGGAATTATTTGGATAATATCAGGATGTGAAGTGGGATGTTTATAGAATATTTTCTTTTTTTACAGTCCAAACAAACTTAGATGATTCTTTGTTGAGTTCCCAAATTATGATAAAGAGAATTGCCATCACCATGCCGGTGTTCAATAATCTCCGCTTTACGCAGAGCTGTATCGGGAGCCTGGGGCCATTAATTTCCCATAAAAATCTCAGGAACAGCGAGTTCGTTATGGTGGTTGTGGATGACGGGTCCACCGACGGAACAGGGGCCTGGCTCAGGGAACACCATCCGGAGGTCGTTGTCCTTGAAGGGGATGGTAACCTCTGGTGGAGCGGGGGTGTGAACACGGGAGCCGAACATGCAATCCGGGAGCTGAAGGCCGATTTTATGCTATTGTGGAACAATGATGTGATCCCGTCGGATGATTATTTTATCCAGGTCGACAGGCTGGTGGGGGAGATGCCTGACAACGTTGTGGCCGGTTCCAAGATCTTTAAATCGGGGGAAAAGGACCTGCTGTGGTCCTGTGGAGGGATCTTCAATCCCAGGTCCGGGGCCTTCTACATGACCGGTACCGACCTGCCCGATTCGGAACAGTTCGGGAAGCCCATGCAGGTGGACTGGCTGCCGGGAATGGGGACACTGATCCCTTCGGGAGTGATCGAAAAGATTGGTTTCTGGGATGCAAAGAATTTCCCGCAGTACCACGGGGACAGTGATTTCACACTCAGGGCCAGGGAGGCGGGTTACCAGATCACGGTGTATCCCCAGCTGGTCCTTGCCAATGACAAATCCTCCAGTGGCCTGACCCACGGGGGGACCCTGAAGGGGCTGTACAGGGCGCTGACCAGCATCCGGTCAAATACGAGGATCAGAACCAGCTTCATGTTCTACCGGAAGCATGTTTCCTCACCATTTGCTTACAGAACGCTGATCTGGTCCTATATGAAGATGTTCGGGGGTTTCATTAAATGGAGGATCTACTCCCTTTTCGGGAAACGAAAAAATGAGGAAAATGCTTGAAGTGGAACCCATGGCCGGTCTGGCCAACAGGATGCGGGTCATCAATTCGGCCTACTGGCTGGCCAGGGACCTTGGAAAGGAGCTGCAGGTAACCTGGACCCCCTATGAAGGCCTGAACTGTGCCTTCTCAACCCTCTTCAGGAATCCGGAAGATTTCTCAGTCAGGGAACGCTCTCCTGATCTTTTCCATGAGTCCAGTCTGTTTCCGCTCTATTTTCTGGCCAGGTCGGTGGGCTACAGCAGGGCCCTCAGGCTGATCAGCAAGAAGGAGCTGGATTCGGACCAGTTGGCAGATCTTAAAAGGAGAAAAAAAATCCTTATTGCATCGGTTCACCAGTTCTACGCCCCGGATAAACCATTTTACCCATTTGAGCCAACGGAAGCCATCCGGGAGAAGATCGGGACTGTTACCGGAAAGTACACGGGGAACACAATGGGTGTACATATCCGCAGGTCGGACCACAGGATCTCTATTAATACAAGCACTACCGAGAAATTCATAGGGATCATGAACGGCTGCCTGGAAGCTGATCCCGGAACCAGGTTTTTCCTTTCCACCGATAACCCGGATGAGGAGAACCGCCTGGTCGAGGAGTTCGGGGACAGAATCCTGGTTACCCAAAAGGAGCTGAGCAGGAATTCGGAGCAGGGTATTGTGGATGCCCTGGTGGATCTTTTCTGCCTGGGGAAGACCCGGAAGATCATCGGGAGCTATTACAGCTCCTTCTCGGAAGTGGCAGCCAGGCTGGAAGGCATTCCCCTTGAGATCGTCACATGATCATTCCGCCCTGCCTGGAGATTGGTTCTTACTTGTTTGAATGGATGAATGCATGAATACCTGGGACGAATGGCTGGTTTCGGTTGATCAGGGGAATGAAAGCTTCGTTCGTTTACAGCGCCCTTTCAACATCAGAAACACCCCATATGGCTTATGAAATAAAGTTCCTGTCAAATAGGACAGGCATGGTGAAACTATAATATCTATTTTTGAGTTAAACTATTATGCATGTCGTTGAAAAAAATGCAATAAAATGGCCCTTATTTTAAAAACCTTCTTGGAAAATTCACGTATATGCCAGAAATAAAAATGAATAGAAACCATAAATTCTTAATATGATGAGAAAGATAACCATGATCAGTGCATTTGCCTTTATAATGAGCATTACCCTTATTAATGCGGTGAATGCTGCAAACGCACCCTACTTGCCTCCCATTGATGACCAGACAGCAGGGATCGGCGAGCTTTGGAACTTTGATGTTGATGCGCTTTATGCTGATCCGGCAGAGAGCTATGAACTGATCGATTTCCGCCCGGGCATGACCATCAATGCGGCCACCGGATTGATCTCCTGGACCCCCATATCCCAGAACGACGGAGGAGTTGTGACCGTCAAGGCCTTCAATACGGCCGGTGAGTCGGTCCGCTCTTTCCTGGTATACCTTTCTGATGCCATTGTCTGTTCGGATGATATCATCTCCTACTGGAAAATGGATGAGACATCGGGGACCACATACGAGGATTTCAAGAACGGGTATGATGCAATTGGCCTGGCCACTTTCAATGATACCGTCGGGAAGGTAGATCGCGCTGTGCGCTTTGCGCCCCTCGGGACCACCGACCAGGGGATGAGCGTGGCGGACATGCAGCAGTACGATTTCGGCAGGGCCGATGGATTTACTATCTCCTTGTGGTTTAACTACCAGGGTCAGCATACACCCGCCACGGTGAACCAGGTACTGGCCGCCAGGGGGATTCCTTCCATGACGAACAACCACCTGTTTTACATGATCGCAATTGATGCAGTAAACGAAAGTCCACCGAAGGCCTATTTCCAGATCCGGCCCAACAGCACAGATGAGGTGAAGGATGTCTACTCCAGCACTTCGATCACTCCGGGTCAGTGGTACCATCTGGTGGCAGTGTATGAAGGCAAACCGGATCCTGAAAGACCCATTCAGCATATTTACGTGAATAAGGCTCACAACCAGAGAGATACGTACTGGGCAGCCAATGCCAGCTTTGACGGGGGCACCGGTAAGGACCTGGAGATAGGGTTCTGGTCTCCCTATGGCACCAACCATTACCCGTTCAACGGGATGATGGATGAAGTGGTGGTATATAATAAGGCCCTTTCGCAGAGCGAGGTGGATCAGATCTACAGTGACGGATTCAACGGAAAACCCAGTTGCAAACCGGGTAGCTACTTCCCGCTGGTCACATCCATACCCATCACCACGGCCGTTCAGGACCAGCTCTATTCCTATATATTCGAGGCCAGTGATTACGAGGGCGGCCTGATCACCCTTTCCGCTGAGATCAAGCCTGACTGGCTCACCTTCTACCCGGTTTCCGGAGAGCTTACCGGCACTCCTTCAAACCTGGATGTGGGAGACCATACCATTAAACTGAAGGCCACCGACGGTGTGACGGATATTTTCCAGGAATTCACCCTGACCGTGAACAACGAGAATGATCCTCCTGAAATTACCTCCACACCCTCCGTAACAACCATTACCCAGGGATCGCCATTCAGCTATACCTTGATCGCCACGGATTCAGACCCCGGTGATGTGGTTACACTGTCGGCCGAGACCATTCCCGACTGGCTCACATTCAATCCCGCAACAGGGCTCCTTTCCGGAACCCCGGGACCGATCGCTGCCGGTTATTCACCCGATACCACCCACCAGGTGGTCCTCAGGGCTACCGACCTGGCCAGTGCATTCGACGAGCAGGAGGTGATCATTACGGTGAACAACATCAATGATCCCCCGGTACTGGCCTCACAGGATCAGCTGGAATTTGACAGGGGCGGATCGGGAGAGATCACTGAAGCCCTTTGCAACGTGGAAGATCCCGACGACTATTACCCGGCCGATCATACCATCACCGTGGTGGCTGGCGACGACTATACCTTCGTGGGCAACATGGTTACTCCAGATCCGGACTTCTACGGGAACCTGGATGTGAACCTCGATATCAGTGATGGAAAGGTCACCGCTCATGAAGTGTTTGTGATCAGGGTAAACTATGTGGATGTGGAGCCGGTCTTTACTTCCACCGCGGATACCACAGCCGACGAGGGACAGGCCTATACCTATATGGTGACTGCTTTCGACCCGGATGAGGATGATGATCTCAATCCGCAGCCCCTGGTCTACACTGCAGTGGTGCTTCCCTCATGGCTCACGTTCACAGCGGGAAGCAATATCCTGGTGGGTATACCCCAGCGCACAGATGTGGGTGACAACCCCGTGAGCATCATGGTGACGGATGGCACCTACCAGGTGTTCCACAACTTTGTCATCAAGGTGACAAGTAGCAACAACCTGCCCGTGATCACCTCTGTTCCCCCTTCAATGGTGGATAATTACTCGGAATACGTCTACATGATCTCTGCGTATGATGCTGATCCCACCGATGTACTGACATACGGGGTGGAACTGCTCCCCTCCTGGCTGACCTTTGATACGGAGTCAAGGATCGTAAGCGGTATTCCCCAGAAGGTCAATGTGGGTATGAACAATGTGATCCTGACTGTGTCGGACGGCTTCGATATCGTCAGGCAGGAATTTACCATCAATGTAAGGGATGTGAACGTGGCTCCCATGATCCTCTCCGAGCCCAATGATACAGCCCTTGTGGATGTCTTCTACACATACCTGGTTGAGGTGGTGGATTATGACAACGATCCGATTACGCTGTCATCCATTGTCATTCCAACCTGGGCGACATTTGATCCGGCAACCAGGGTTCTGAGCGGTACACCAACCACCGCAAACCTGGGACCCAACCGGGTATACATCAGCGTGATCGCAGGCGTTCATAATGTTCCGCACGAATTCTATATCAATGTGGTGAACTCTACTGGGTTCCGCGATGGTGTGGAATTTGCCACCAGGGTCTACCCCAATCCTGCAGGCATCATGTGATCTTCGACCTGGACCGGGATGCAAGGCAGATTGAGATCACCGACCTGACCGGTAAAGTGGTTGCCATGGTGTCTGTTGAAACCGGGGAACGCACTGTACAGATGGATGTTTCCCATCTGGGAAGCGGTCTCTACCTGTATAAGGTTTCCGACAGAACCCAGCTTCCAGACCGGTCAAATTGTAGTACAATAAATAAACAATTATTGATGCAATAGTTAAAAAAATAGGGTGTCAGATATTGACACCCTATTTTTAATAATCATTTCACGCTGTTTTTCCAATGAGGTACCAAAGGCATCTGGCAAGTATCATCCTGGGATGGATTCTCACCATGTCATCTTTTCCTGTTCAAGCGCAGACCACGCTGAAGATCATTCCGCTGGGCAATTCCATTACCCAGGGGTACCATGTGCCTGACGGTAATATCCATACCTGCAATCCAAAACCTGGATGCCAATGCCATAGCTACAGGAAGCAATTGTATACATTGCTGACCGCTGCAGGATTTAATGTGGACATGATTGGGAACTAGAATTTCGGGTACTGCGACGGCACCTTTGATTCCCTGTGTGCCGGGTTTGACGGGATCAATTCGGACAGCCCTGGCCGATGTGATGGAAACCGGCACGTCCGATTTTACGAGACCAGGTGACACCCGGACCTTACCTGAACTCTTTCGTACCGACATGTTTTGCTGCATATCGGCACCAACGATATCCTTGCCGGCAATTTAACGGACGTTTCAGCACGTGGAGCGGATCCTTGATGCCATCGACGATTATGAGGACGCCAACAGCAAGGATGTCCTCGTGATTCCTTGCCATGATGATCTCCCGGCAAGAACAAGCCTTGCAATACCGATAACTATATAAGACATTCAATAGCCTAGCTATACCATTGGCCCAAAGCCGGATTGGCAGCTGGGGACCACCTGGTGCTCGTGGATATGGAATGCGGGCCGGGCTTGATTATTATGCTGACCTGATGATCAGGTGCACCCCAACCAGACAGGGTATGACAAGATGGGCGATGAGTGGTTTAGTGCCATTGACAACTACAACTCGGCCCCGGTGGTTTCCCAGATCCCTGACCAGGCCAGGGACCGGGGGGCAGCCTTTTCACAGATCAACCTCGACTCTTACGTGTATGATCCTGAAGAAGCGGCACAGAATATGAACTGGACCATCTATCCCTCTTCACCCGAACATTTCGATATCACCATTGACGGGAACCGGAAGGCCACCATCACCCCCAAGGATCCGCTGTGGAGCGGAAACGAAGCCATCGAATTTGTGGCCACCGATAATGGCCGGGTCATTGAGGGACTGGCAAAGTCGGATAATACCATTGTGACCTTCACTGTCAACTGGATCCCGGAGATCTCCGGTCAGCAGCCACTTGTCACCCAGGAAGACAGCGATATTACCCTTGTCACTCGACGATATTACCGTGGTCGAACCGGATAAGGCACCCGGGGCCATCGAGCTGATCATACTGCCGGGCAGCAATTACAGCTACAGTGGGCTGACCATTACCCCGACCACCAATTTAACGGCCAACTGACCGTCCCGGTTAAGATCAGTTCCGGGGGCAGGACTCCGATCTCTATAACCTGGTCATCGATGTGACCCCTGTGAACGACCTTCCTGTCATTACAGGACAGGGCTCCGCCTTTCCACCATGCAGGAAGAGTGCCTGGAAGTGACCCTTTCCGCGCTGGAGGTTACCGATGTGATGATTCCTACCCGGCCGATTTCACCCTTCAGATCCTTTCAGGTGCCAACTACAGCCATTCCCAGAATGAGGTCTGCCCCAACCCGTCGTTTTATGGATTCCTGCCGGTCAACGTGCGGGTCCATGACGGGGAGGACTACAGCAATACATTTGTATCGAGGTTGAGGTGCTTTCGGTTAACCCGGTCATTATCCTGCCAGACAACCTGGAATGCCCCCAGGATGAGCCTACAGCGAACAGGCGGGGATCAGCCATTATGATCCGGAATCATTCACCTTCTCGGCCGAAGAACTGCCTTCCTGGCTGAATTTCAATCCTCCATCGAAGTTGCTGTCGGGAATCCCGGGCAATGATCATGTGGGCGATGAACCGGGTGACCCTGGGTATTACCGATGGCAATGTTACTCCAAGATACTTCCTTTATCATCACGGTAATAACGTGAACGATCCACCTGTGATCACCAGCACTCCCGGCACGGAGGGACGCACAGGTGTTGCCTACCTGTACCAGATGGAGGCCACAGACATCGATCCCGGTGCATCACTCACCTATTCGGCTGTGGAAAAGCCGGTCTGGCTTCAGGTGAATGGCATCACGGGCCTGGTATACGGTGTGCCTTCGAAGGATCACCTTGGTACGCATTCCGTGACATTGAAGGTCTCCGACGGGGAGTTGGAGGATACCCAGTCCTTTTTCATCAATGTGATCGATTACAACAGTCCCCCGGAGGTCGTTTCCGAACCTGCCGACAGCGCCCTGGTGGGCATGACCTATACTTACGGATTCCAGGCAGTGGATCTTGAAAATGATCCGCTTACCTATTTTGAAGTGCAGGTGCCCGACTGGCTCACCTTTTATCCGGCATCAAAGGTGCTGATCGGGATGCCCGGATCTGAGAATGTGGGGAAACACCTGGTGACCCTCGGGGTATCCGATCCGTCCGATACCACCTACAACTCTTTTTATGTGGAGGTATATATGATCATGTCATCGGGAACTGCCGGGACGGAACTGCACCACCGGGTTTATCCCAACCCGGTCACCAGTGAGGTGGTGATCGACCTGGATCTGCTTCCGGGTGGCAACGGAGGGTTTGAATTCATGTTGTACGATTTGAATGCCAGGTGTGTATACCGGGAGCGGGGAAGTGCCCACAGCAACAGGTTCAGCCTGCAGGGCAGGGGACTTACCGACGGCGTCTACCTGTACCATATTCGCGGGGAAGAAGGGGGCACGTACTGTTCTCAGGGAAGGTGGTTCTGAAGTTGGCAGGACGTTGATAAATCCGGTTCTCAAATAGGTGAAAATAGATTGATAAAGTGTATTTTTAGTATCTAACACAATACGGCCGTATGCTATTTAATTCCCTCGAATTTATCATCTTCTTCCCCATTGTTGTTGCTCTCTATTTTATTCTGAAACCAAGGTACAGGTGGATCCTCCTGCTGGTGGCCAGCTACTATTTCTACATGTGCTGGAGCTACAAGTACATTGTGTTGATCATGTTCTCCACGGTGGTGGATTACTTCGCCGGGATACTCATGCACCGAACGGAAAAGAAAACGCCACGCAAGCTGCTTCTGTCAGCCAGCCTGTTTACCAACCTGGGGCTGCTCTTCTTTTTCAAGTATTTCAATTTTTTCGGAGAGACAGTCAACTTCTTCTTTGATAAATTCAACATCTTTTCGGAGGTTCCGGCCTACGACTTCCTGCTGCCGGTGGGGATCTCATTCTACACCTTCCAGACCCTCAGTTACACCATTGACATATACCGCAGAAAGCAGGCCCCCGAGTACCACTTCGGCAGGTTTGCACTGTTTGTATCCTTCTTCCCGCAGCTGGTCGCCGGACCCATCGAACGGTCCGTCAACCTGCTTCCACAGTTCAGGCAGGATTTCAAATTCGAGTATGGACGGGTCAGGGACGGGATCCTGCTGATGACCTGGGGATTCTTTAAAAAGGTGGTCATTGCCGACAGGCTGGCTGAATATGTGAACATGGTGTACAACAATGCCACCGATTACGGGGGATTGCAAAACATCATTGCCACCTTCTTTTTCTCCTTCCAGATCTACTGTGACTTTTCGGGGTATTCAGATATTGCCATCGGGGGTGCGCTGATCATGGGCTACCGCCTGATGACCAACTTCCGCAGGCCCTATTTTGCCACCAGCATCAGGGATTTCTGGCAACGCTGGCATATCTCCCTTTCATCCTGGTTCAGGGACTATGTTTACATATCCCTGGGAGGGAACCGGGTGGTCAAATGGAGGTGGTATTACAACCTGTTCATTACCTTCCTGGTGAGTGGCCTTTGGCACGGAGCCGAATGGACTTTCGTGATCTGGGGTGCACTGCATGGCCTCTACATGGTCTTTGCCATCTGGTCTGCCAAGTTACGCGAGAAAGCAAACGGGTTCATGGGAATCAGTAACAACCAGCGGTTGTATCAATTCACCCAGATCATTGTAACTTTTGTCCTTGTCTATTTTTCCTGGATCTTCTTCAGGGCCAACAACACCCACGATGCCCTCCTGATCATCGGGAATACCTTCAAATTTGCAGGGAACGGATCCCGTGAACCTTTTTGAGTTCGGAGTGGACTTCTACATCGCTTTTGCAGCCATAGCACTGCTGATCACGGTTGAGTTCTTTGAAGAATACAGCGGTCTGTACGGAAGGATGAAACTGGCACTGAACCGTCCGGTGAAATGGGTGGTGCTCACAGTTATCATACTCCTGGTCCTTATACTTGGCGTATGGCAGGGAACCGATTTTCTCTATTTCCAATTCTAATATGAGGAGGTAAGAATATGAACGAGAAGCTGTTAAAAACCATCATCTATATCGCAGGCGCCCTGTGCCTGTATGCATTTATTGCTGTCAGGGTCCCCGGCATGTTCAACGCGGTTCTGAAGGAGAAGATCATTCCCGAGTACTGGGAGAACACCAAATATGGTGAATTGTACTATTTCAATTTCATTCACCAGTTCAGGGAGGATGGGCTGCCACCGCATAGCCAGAAATACAGGTTCTCCGAGAAGCATCCATCGGTCGAGGAAGCGGACCTGCTCCTGTTCGGGGACAGCTATTTTGATTTCACCCGTATGAAGACCTTTCCCGAAAGGCTGGGAGATACCCTTGGCAAGCGGACATTCTACGCCCGGATGGACCGCCCTATCCAGTATCTGGAGGAACATGGCTTTGAAAATTCACGAGGAGAAGATCCTGCTTTATGAATCGGCCGAAAGGTATATCCCCACGCGTTTCTCTGCCCCCCATCTGAGGATCCAATCGTGGATCCAAGGGGCGGGATCCGGCAGTCGGTGGCTAGCGGTCAGGGATATCATTTTTCAGGAAAACACGGACGTGCTATACAGTACATTCCTCTCCCGGAATATCCTCACCACCGACCTCTATTCGCTAAGTACCACTTTGAAGTTCAATGTGTTTGGATATATTACCGACAACACGCCCAAATACTACCTCGGGGGTGAAATCCCCTGGCTGTTCTATTATGACCAGCTGAACGGGGAGCCCTCAAGTTTCTACTACCAGCACACTGACCAGGAGATCGACACCTATTGTGATAACATTGCCGACCTGGCCGGGAAGCTGTACAAGAAATACAAGCTGAAGATGGTCTTCATGTCCATCCCCTCCAAATATACCATCAACCATGGCCTTCTGAACAACGATCCCTACAATAACTTCCTCCCCAGGATCTATGCGGGGCTTGAGGAGCGGGGGATCCCGGTCATACGGCTGTACGATGATTTCAAAAATTCGGAGGAGGTGCTCTATTACGGGACCGACACCCACTGGAGGGAAAATGGTCTGTTGATTGCACTGGACAAGACACTTGAAATGTTAGGAACATTGGATAACTAACCCACAAAAAAGAATTGCTATGAAAGTTGTATTGCTGGCCGGGGGATTTGGTACCAGGATTAGTGAAGAGAGTGGCATCAGGCCCAAACCGATGGTGGAGATAGGGGGAAGGCCCATTCTCTGGCACATCATGAAGATCTATTCAACCTATGGGCTGAACGATTTTATCATCTGTTGCGGCTACAAGGGGTATGTCATCAAGGAGTATTTCTCCAACTATTTCCTGCACAATTCCGACATCACATTCGACATGAAGAACAACCAGATGAAGGTGCACTCCATGCATTCGGAGCCCTGGAACGTGACCCTGGTCGATACAGGGGAGATGACCATGACCGGGGGAAGGCTCAAACGTGTGCAGAAATATGTGGGTGATGAAACATTCTGCCTCACTTACGGTGACGGTGTAAGTGATGTGAATATCAACGACCTGATCATGCACCACAAGAACCAGGGCCTGCTGGCCACGCTGACTTCTGTGAGGCAGCATGGCCGGTTCGGGGTGTTCAACCTGAGGCCCGGGGAATCAAAGATCGCCTATTTCAGGGAGAAGCCACAGGGAGACGGGGATGATTCGGCCTGGATCAATGGCGGTTTCTTTGTCCTGGAACCGAAGGTGTTCGATTATATCGAGGGTCCCTCCACTGTGTTTGAAAAGCAACCCCTGGAGGCACTTGCCAAAGACGGTCAGCTGAATGCATTTAAGCACACCTCCTTCTGGCAACCCATGGATACCCTGAGGGACAGGAACCTGCTGGAGGGATTATGGAATGAGAACAAGGCTCCCTGGAAGATCTGGGAGGACTAACATATTTATCTAAAACTGAACATATGAAAATCATTATTGCAGGTAATCTTGGCTATATTGGTCCGAGTGTTACCAACCAACTGAGGGCCACATTCCCGGAAGCTGAACTGATCGGGTTTGATATCGGTTATTTCGCCCATAGCCTGACCAATCCGCACTATTTTCCTGAAGTGATGCTGGACAAGCAGGTTTACGGGGATATCAGGAAATTTCCGGAGGAGCTGCTGAAGGATGTGGATGCGGTACTTGACCTGGCCGCCATTTCCAATGATCCCATGGGAAACAAGTATGAGGAGGTCACCATGGACGTGAACTACAGGGCAGCTGTGAACCTGGCCAAATTGTGCAAGCGCAACGGGGTGAAGAGATTTGTGTATGCATCCAGCTGCAGCATGTATGGTGCAGCCAGTGAATATCCCAAAAAAGAGGGTGACGAACTGAATCCCCTCACCGCCTATGCCCGTTCAAAAGTGGCCGCAGAAAAAGAACTGGAACCGCTCGCTGACGAGACATTTCATTGTGACCTGCCTGCGTTTTGCCACGGCCTGCGGTTTTACCAACCGGCTACGGCTCGACCTGGTGCTGAATGATTTTGTGGCCGGGGCCCTGGTGAACAAGGAGATCGGAATACTGAGTGACGGAACCCCCTGGCGGCCCATGATCAATACCAAGGACATGGCACGTGCCTTTGAATGGGGCGTTCTCAGGAAGAGGGCGCAGGGTGGTAAATTTCATCGCGGTGAATACCGGTTCCAATGAATGGAACAACCAGATCAAACCCCTGGCTGAGGCTGTGGCAGTACAGATTCCCGGGGTGAAGGTTTCCGTGAACTTGGATGCAGCCCCCGACAAGCGCTCTTACCGGGTGAATTTTGACCTCTACAAATCCCTGGCACCCGATCACCAGCCCATCTGGGACCTGGAAAGCACCATTGCCGAGATCAGGGATAACCTGCTGGAGATGAATTTTAATGATCCCGATTTCAGGGAGTCGAAACTGATCCGCCTGAAGGTGCTCAAGTATCTTGAAGAGCATCAGCTGATCAATGAGAACCTGGAGTGGAATAAAAAACCTGTACTATGATCTTCACTGAAACCAAGCTGAAAGGAGCCTACCTGGTTGAGATCAAGAAACTGGAGGATGACCGGGGATTCTTTGGAAGGGCCTGGTGCCGGCAGGAGTTTGAGGAGGCTGGTCTGAATGCCGATATCTGCCAGATCAACACCTCCTATTCGGCCAAAAAAGGGACCATCCGGGGCATGCACTACCAGGTGGATCCCTACCAGGAGACCAAGTTTATCCGATGCACAAAGGGGAGGGTATTCGATGTCATGGTCGACTTGCGGCCCGATTCGCCCACCTTCCTGGAGTGGGTGGGTCATGAACTGAGCCCGGAGAACTGCCGGATGGTCTATGTCCCCGGGAATTTTGCACACTGCATTCTCTCACTTGAGGACCATTCTGAAATATACTACCCTGTCACCCAGTTCTACACCCCGGGTTCAGAGCGGGGGATCCGGTATGACGACCCGGCCTTTAACATCCAGTGGCCCATTGAGATATCACATGTATCGGATAAGGACCTGGGCCATCCACCTTTTGATATTCATAATTTTCACAAATAGAACAGTTCGATGAAACATACCCAATGCCCCAATTGCAGGCACAGCGACATAGAGGATTTCTTTGTAATTCCAAGCGCCCCGGTACACAGCCTGGTAACCATCAAGGACTACGATGAGGCCATCTCCATACCCACCAAGGAGATCTCGCTGGCCTTTTGCAACCATTGCGGTTTTATTTTCAACAGCTCCTTTGATACCTCGCTGGATTACTACACCCAGGGGTATGAGGACCAGCAGGGATTTTCTCCCACGTTTGTCAAGTTCATTACCGGTGTTTCACAGCGGTTCATCGACAAATATGATGTGAAGGGAAAGGATGTCATTGAAATTGGTTGCGGAAAGGGCGACTTCATCTCCCTCATGAGCGAACTGGGCAACAACAACGGCATCGGGATAGACCCGGCCTGGGTACCGGGCAGGACAAAACCCAACCCGAACGTGCGTTTCATCAAGGAGTTTTATTCCCAGGAGCATGGTGACCTGCAGGCCGACTGCATTGCATGCCGCCATACCCTGGAGCATATCTTTGACACCTATGGTTTCATGGAGACCATCAGGAAATCCATCAAGGACAACGAAAAGGTGGTGCTCTTTTTTGAAGTGCCCAGTATCGTGAGGATCCTGAAGATCCAGGCATTCTGGGATATCTTTTATGAACACTGTACCTACCTGAGCCCCGGATCCATGGCAAGGTTGTTTCGCATGAACGGATTTGAAGTGCTTGACATGTACCTGGAATATGACGAACAGTACCTGTTTATAGAGGCAAAGCCGGTGGATGGTATCCCGGACAAAATCCACCCGCTGGAGGAATCAGTAGAGGAACTCAAGGAGCTGACAAAGTACTTTGTTGAGCAGATCCGGATCCAGCTGGGTGACTGGAGGGAGAAGCTCAGCAGGTTTAAAGAGGAGAAGAAAAAAGTGGTCATCTGGGGCGGAGGATCGAAATCTGTGGGATTCCTTACCCAGTTTAATGACATCGGGGTCATTGAACATGTGGTGGATATCAATCCGCACATGAAAGGAAACTACATACCCGGGATCGGGATCCAGTATGTGGGCCCCGAATTTCTGGCGGATTACCAGCCCGATGTGGTCATCGTGATGAACTCCGTCTACATGGAGGAGATCCGCAAGATGCTGCAGGGAATGGGTTGCGAACCGGAGATGTACGGTTTGTAAAAGGTTTTTGTTTCAAAACGGAACCTGCATGAGCTCAAGCCCAAGTTTTTCAAAATTACGCGATGTCACCAGGCGCCCGCTCTTTTATTACATCCTTGTCTTCCTGCTGGGTATCATTCCGTTCTTCTATAACCTGGGTGGTCCGGTCCTGAACCACTGGGATGAATCGAGAAGGGCTGTGAATGCATACGAAATGGCCCATAACGGAAAACTGATCGTTACCTATTTCGATGGTGAACCCGAAATGTGGGGGACCAAACCCCCATTGATGATCTGGATGCAGGCGTTGAGTTTCAAGGTGTTCGGTGATAGCGAATTTGCACTGAGGTTCCCCGTGGCACTTTCAGGCATGCTCCTGGCTTTGTTGCTTGTCTGGTTCAGCGGGATCTATTTCAGGGACCACCTTTACGGCCTTATCTCGGCCCTGGTCCTCTATACGACCACCGCCATGATCAGCGTACACAGTGCCAGGTCGGGTGATTTCGACCTGATACTGATCCTGTTCACCACCGCCGGCATCTTCTTTATGCTCCTGGCCTGTGAAACGGAGGAAAAACGGAAGCGGGACCGGTTCATACTGCTGTTCTTCATTGCCTTTACCCTGGCAGCCCTGACCAAGGGGATCGCTCCCTTTCTGCTGGCCCCGGCCCTCCTGGTCTACCTTCTCATCTCCAGGCAGCTCTTAACATGGCTGAGATCGTGGAATTTCTGGATCGGGGCAGCAATACTTGTGGGCCTGTTCGGGGGATATTACCTGCTCAGGGAGATCATGAATCCGGGATATCTTCAGGCCGTGATGGAAAACGAGATGACAGGCAGGTATTTCGAGACCCTGGAGAAGAATGCTGCACCGTTCCACTATTACATCAGGGGCATATACCAGTGGCGTTTCAAAAACTGGTTCTACCTGGTACCCATCGCTGTATTCATGGGCTACCTGGTAAAGGAGAGGCGAATCACCCGGTTTTTAAATCTCACCCTCCTGGTCACGCTATGCTATATCCTGATCATCAGTGCCTCGGAGACCAAACTGGAATGGTATGACCTGCCGGTGTTCCCGTTCCTTGTGATGATGGCAGCCCTCTTTTTCCACATCATTATCAGGGGATTTACAGGCGAACACTCGCCGGTGAAGGCGGAGTGGGGCAGGAGGATGATCCCCCTGTGCCTGCTGTTTTTCTTCTTTTTCACTCCCTACTACAATGTATTCAAGCAGGTCAGGAGCGGTGAATCTTTCAAGCAGGATGAAACCTACAGGCTCAGCCATTACCTGCGCAACCTCCATGATGGAGGGACCGGGGAGGGTGGGTTCAACATCATCCACGAGGGTGAGAATGCCCAGCAGTTCCTTTTCTACACCTACCTGCTTGAGGAGGATGGCACTAAAATAAACATCCTGGAACCAGGCCCGGTAACACCCGGTGTGGAATACCTCATCCACCAGCCCGCAGTAATGAAAAAGCTGCAGGCGGACCATCCCCACCTGCAGCTTTCAGAACTTTCCGAAGGAATCTTCCTAGTAACCCTGGATGATCACCTTACGGGTGATGACCACTGAGGCGGAAGAGAGCTTCAGCATGTACACCCCGTGAGCCAGGTGGCCCAGGTCCAGTTGCACCTCGGTCTGATCCTTTGCAGGTTGCTCTGTATGCACCAGTTTCCCCGTAAGGGAGTATACCCCAAGGATCAGTCCGGATTGTCCCAGCAACGTGGATGTGATCCTGATCTTTCCCGTGGTGGGATTGGGGTAGAGGGTCATTTGATCCACACTTTGGTCCTCCCGGCCTGTGCCCAACTCGTACGCTATACTGAAGGATTCTGACGTAAAATTCCCTTCGGTAACTGCATTGGACAACACCTGCATCGATATGGTACCCTCTGCCAGGGGTGATACCGTTGCCTGGTAGACCGTGCTGGTCTCACCGGAAGAGGTAAGTTGCAGCCCCTCCACGGTTCCGTTGGTGGCCAGGATCCCGGTAGTAGTCAGGTTGGTGGCAGCCTGGGAGAAGGCGACAGATGCCGTGAACGGATCGTTCCCGGTTGTTTCGCCCTCTTCTGAAGTAATCACCGGCCTGTCCGGTACCACCAGGGCCTGGAATCCTGAATTGAACGTGGAAGCAGTGGCACGGGTCCTGAGATAGAGGTTCTCCCCCGGTGTAACAACCACGGTGGAACCGGAACCTGTCACTGCACCGCTCATATCCGGTGAGGTTGCGTATTCATCGGTTGATGGAACGGCCTCATTGGTTTGCTCATTCACGTAATCGATGGTGTAGGAGGGAGTAGCCGGGCGTCCCGGAATGGGAAGGGCCTGGATTCCTGAACTGAACATCGAAGTGGTGGCGCGGGTCCTGAGATAGAGGTTCTCCCCCGGTGTAACAACCACGGTGGAACCTGAACCTGTCACTGCACCGCTCATATCCGGCGAGGTTGCGTATTCATCTGTGGATAGTACGGCCTCGCTGGTTTGCTCGTTCACATAATCGATGGTGTAGGAGGGAGTGGCCGATCTTCCCGGAACGGAAAGGGTCTGGATCTCCGAGCGGAAGGAAGCCGATGTCCACCTGGTCTGGAAATAGATGTCATTCCCCGGAGTAAGGTCCACATGGCTACCTGTTCCTTCAACGGCCGCGCTCATATCGCTGCTGGCGGAATACTGGTAGTCACTGCTAACCGTCCCGGTGGTCCGCTCGTTGGCGTAGTCGATGGTGAATGCAGGGGTATCGGGCCTCTCTATTACATCCAGCGTCTGCATTTTGGAGTGATCCGCCTTTTTGCGGAAATAGACATCCTCGCCGGGGTTGAGGCTCAGGTAGTCATTGTTCCCGTCGGTCCAGGCGGCATTGTCCAAACTCCACTGGTCGCCGGTGGATATCCTCTCCTGGGTCTGCTCCAGTTCATAATCCACACTGTAGTCAGGCGGATCGATCACTGCTCCGATCTCGTAGTTGATATTAAAGAGCCCGGAGATGAAATTCCCTTCATCCACGGCATCGGCTTGCACCTGCAGGGATACGACCCCTTCTGCAATGGGTGATACCGAGGCCTGGTATACCGTACTGGTCTCACCGGCGGAGGTAAGCTGAAGCCCCTCCACGGTCCCGTTGGTGACCGAGATCCCGGCAGTGGTCAGGTTGGTGGCAAACTGGTAGAAGTCGACAAATGCCGTGAACGGATCGTTCCCGGTGGTTGTCCCCTCCGATGAAGTGATCACCGGCCTTTCCGGCACATCCAGGCTCTGGATCCCTGAACTGAACACGGAGGAGGTGGCACGGGTCCTGAGATAGAGGTTCTCCCCCGGGGTGACTGCCACGGCGGAACCGGAACCTGCCAATGCACCGCTCATATCCGGTGAGGTTGCGGATTCATCTGTTGATGGTACGGCCTCATTGGTTTGCTCGTTCACATAATCGATCGTGTAGGAGGGAGCGGCAGGGCGTCCCGGAACGATAAGGGTATGGATTCCTGAACTGAAGGCGGAAGCAGTGGCACGGGTCCTGAGATAGAGGTTCTCCCCCGGTGTGACAACCACGGTGGAACCTGAACCTGTCACTGCGCCGCTCATATCCGGCGAGGTTGCGTACTCATCTGTGGATGGCACGGCCTCACTGGTCTGCTCGTTCACATAGTCGACGGTGTAGGAGGGAGTAGCAGGGCGTCCCGGAACGGGAAGGGTCTGGATTTCCGACCGGAAGGCTGACCATGTCCACCACTTCTGGAAATGCATGTTGTTCCCTGGATTGAGGGTCACATGGTCGCCGGAACCATCAACGGCATCGCTCATGTCGCTGCTGGTGGAATACTTGTAGCCACTGCTGACCGTCTGGGCGGTCCGCTCGTTGCTGTAGTCAATGGTGAATTCAGGGATATCGGGCCTCGCTTTCACCCACAGCGTCTGCGTATTGGTGTGATCCGCCTTTTTGCGGAAGTAGACATCCTGGCCTGGAGTAAGGCTCAAATAGTCATTGTTCCCGTCGGTCCAGGTGGAATTATCCAGACTCCACTGGTCGCTGGTGGATATCTTCTCCAGGGTCTGTTCCAGTGCATAATCCACGTTGTAGTCGATGGGCTCGGTCTGGAAGATCATATTGAAGAGATCCGACAGGAAATTCCCTTCATCCACGGCATTGGCCAGCACCTGCAGGGATATTGTGCCAGGTGCGAGGGGAGCTATGGTGGCCTGGTAGACCGTACTGGTTCCACTGGCGGAGGTTAGCTGCAGCCCCTCCACGGTTCCGTTGGTGGCCGAGATCCCGGCAGTGGACAGGTTGGTGGCAGCCTGGGAGAAGGTGACCGTTGCAGGGAAGGGATCGTTCCTGGTGGTTCCGCCCTCAGATGAAGTGATCACCGGCCTGCTGGGCACATCCAGGGTATGGATTCCCGAACTGAACACGGAAGAGGTGGCACTGGTCCTGAGATAGAGGTTCTCCCCCGGCGTAATAGCCACGGCGGAGCCTGAACCTGCCACGGCTCCGCTCATATCCGGCGAAGTTGCATACTCATCCGTTGAAGGCACGGCCTCATTGGTCTGCTCGTTCACGTAATCGATGGTGTAGGAGGGAGTGGCAGGGCGTCCCGTCACGGAAAGGGCCTGGATATCCGAGCGGAAGGAAGTCGATGTCCACCTGGTCTGAAAATAGATGTCATTTCCCGGGTGTCAGGTCCACATGGCTGCCTGTTCCTTCAACGGCCCCGCTCATATCGCTGCTGGCGGAATAGTGGTAATCACTACTGACCGTCTGGGTGGTCCGTTCGTTGCTGAAGTCGATGGTGAATGACGGGGTATCGGGCCTCTCTTTCACGTCCAGTGTCTGCGTTTTGGAGTGATCCGCCTTTTTGCGGAAATAGACATCCTGTCCGGGAGTGAGGCTCAGGGTTTCATTGTTGCCGTCTGTCCATGTGGAATTATCCAGACTCCACTGGTCGCTGGTGGATACTGTCTCTTTGGTCTGCTCGTTATCATAATCCACACTGTAGTCGGGCGCGCCGATCTGGTAGGTGATATTGAAGAGGTCCGACGGAAAATTCCCTTCATCCACCTCATTGACCAGCACCTGGAGGGTTATCAAGCCAGTTGCGAGGGGAGCGATGGTGGCCTGGTAGACCGTACTGGTCCCACTGGCAGATATCAGCTGAATCCCATCCACGGTTGCGTTGGTGGCCGAGATCCCGGCTGTGGTCAGGTTGGTGGCAGCCTGGGCGAAAGTGACAGATGCCGTGAACGGATCGTCCCCGGTCGTTTCGCCCTCTTCTGAGGTGATCACCGGCCTGTCGGGCACATCCAGGGTCTGGATTTCTGAACTGAACACGGAAGAGGTGGCAAGGGTCCTGAAGTAAAGGTTCGTCCCCGGGGTGACTGCCACAGCGGAACCGGAACCTGCTACGGCGCCGCTCATATCCGGCGAGGTTGCGTACTCATCTGTAGATGGCACGGCCTCACTGGTTTGCTCGTTCACATAATCGATGGTGTAGGAGGGAGCAGCCGGGCGTCCCGGTACAGAAAGGGTCTGGATTTCTGAACTGAACACGGAAGAGGTGGCAAGGGTCCTGAAGTAAAGGTTCGTCCCCGGGGTGACTGCCACAGCGGAACCGGAACCTGCTACGGCGCTGCTCATATCCGGTGAGGTTGCGTACTCATCTGTAGATGGCACGGCCTCACTGGTTTGCTCGTTCACATAATCGATGGTGTAGGAGGGAGCGGCCGGGCGTCCTGGAACAGGAAGGGTCTGGATTTCCGAACGGAATTCAGTCCATGTCCACCACTTCTGGAAATGGATGTTGTTCCCCGGGGAAAGGTCAACATGGCTGCCTGTCCCATCAGAGGCCCCGCTCATGTCGCTGCTGCTGGAATATTTGAAGTCACTGCTGACCGTCTCGGCGGTCCGCTCGTTGCTGTAGTCGATGGTGAATGCCGGAGTATCGGGCCTATCTTTCACATCCAGTGTCTGCGTTTTGGAGTGATCCGCCTTTTTGCGGAAGTAGACATCCTGGCCGGGGGTAAGGCTCAAATAGTCATTGCTCCCGTCGTTCCAGGTGGAATTGTCCAGACTCCACTGGTCGTCGGTGGATACCTGCTCCTTGGTCCGCTCGTTATCATAATCCACGCTGTAGTCGGGCGGATCGATCACCGGTCCACCACTGGGGTAGGCCGTGACGGTCACCCTGGCGCGCATGGGGAAAAAATTATCCTTGTACTCGGGACATCCGTCATCTCCCCAACTGAGATCTTTGGGTATGCAGAGTAGGACTTGGATTCCAGAGGACCAGGCCGATGCGGTAAAAATCCTCGGGACGGGAAAAATCGAGTTCATTTCCGGTGACCCTGCAGGCTCCACCAGTCATTGGGCGTACCCAGGCTGCCATTGTATACGGTCCCCTTGGATATCTCTTGCCTCGCTACTCACCTGCTCAAGGTGGTCATGCCCAAGGTATTTATCCTGCCAGATTCCGAACTGGACCTTGAAGGGTTCGTTGGTGGGTTGTTCCAGTACCTCGAAACGCATCCTGAACTCCCCGTCAAAGTAATTATTGGGCGACAACCAGTCATCCGAGGGCATGTCTCCCAGATTGGGATTGTCTGTCTGATGCCACCAGTAAAAACCGTATCCGCCATAGTCGTTGCCTGCGGTGGGCCATTCCCAGTAGATCTCCCCGTCGAATACAACGGTCTGTGCTTCGGTTTGCATGTGGAAAGGGAACAGGATGGTCCCCAGTATCGATATTGTTAAGAGCCTGTAATTCATGTTTCAGTATTCAAATTTGATAAGTTGCAAAAATAGGTAATATAGCATACGGATGACTGTCCGTTGGTCAGGATTTTCCTTACCCCGGTCAATTCCGCTGATCTGTTCAATGAACCGCTGGTTTTCTCTTACTATTGACCCTGCAGGATTACCTTACGGGTGACAGCCGCTGAGGCGGAAGAGAGCTTCAGCATGTACATCCCTTGATCCAGGTGGCCCAGGTCCAGTTGCACCTCGCTCTGATCCTCTGCAGGCTGCACTGCATGCACCAGCCTCCCGGTCAGGGAATAGACCCTCAGGATCAGTCCCTTTTGTCCCAGCAACGAGGATGTGATCCTGATCTTTCCTGTGGTGGGATTCGGGTAGAGGGTCATTTGTTCATTTCCCAGGTATTGATCCGGGCTTCTGGTGCCTGGCTGGTATTGAATACGGAAGAAATCTGACTTAAAACACCCTTCAGTAACTGAATTTGGCATTACCTGCAGGGTTACTTTCCCGGCTGTAAAGGGAGCTATGGTGGCCTGGTAAATTGTGATGGTTTCCAGGGCAGTGGTCAGCTCCACCCTGGGAACCGAGGCATTGAGGGCGTAGATCCCCGCGGTGGACAGGTTGGAGACAGGTTGGAAGTAAGTTACCGATATCACAAAGGGATCAAGTTCCGTGATGTCTTCTTCATCGGAGGAGATCACCGGCCTCAAAGGCGAATTCAGTACCTGGATGTCGGAAGCGAAGCTTTCCATGGTGGCCGATCTTCTGAAATAGAGGTTCTCCCCCGGGGTGATATTCAAGACGGTACCCGTGCCCTGCATGGCTCCGCTCATGTCCGTGGTGTCCGCGTACTCATCGGTGGCAGGCACCGACTCATTGGTCCATTCGTTCACATAGTCTATGGTATAGTCTGTCACGGGGGGCCTGTCGGGCACAACAAGGGTGAATGTCTCCGAGGCGAAGGAGCTGCTGGTGGACCTGACCCGGAAATAGAGATTTTCCCCGGGGATCACCGATCCCGGTGCACCGGTCCCGGTCACCGCCCCGCTCATATCTGTCTGTGCGGAGTACTCCACATCTGCCTCCACATCTGCGTCGGTGGTTTCATTGATGTAATCTATGCCATAGCTGGGCGGGCCGGGCCTTCCGGGTACAAGAAGCTCCTGGATGTCCGACCGGAAATCAGACTCCGTGGCCATATGCCTGAAATAAAGGTTGCTGCCAGGTATGATCGCCAGGTAGTCCCCCGGGCCGGGCAATGCCCCTGCCATGTCCGCCCTGGAGGATACCTCTGTATTGGTCCCCACCACCCCGGTTGTCTTTTCCAGGGCGAAATTGATCCCGAAAGAGGGGGTGGCCGGCCTGTCAGGCAGGATGATGGACTGGATATCAGAGATAAACGCGGTGGCGGTGGCTTTCCTTTGGATATGAAGTTCCGATCCGGGCGTTACCGGGATCCTGTTCCCACTGCCGGTACTGGCACCGGACATATCGGCACTAGCAGCGTAGATATACGCGTCGCTAACCACCTCGGCAGTGGTCTCCCCACTGAAATCAATACTGAAAGAAGGCATGTGCCTGTCGGGCACATCCAGGGTCTGGATTTCCGAACTGAACACCGAAGAGGTGGCACGGGTCCTGAAATAGAGGTCCTCACCCGGGTAGACAAGCACAGGGGAGCCCGAGCCTGACGCCAGACCACTCATATCCGGTAAGGTAGTATATTCATCGGTTGATGGTACTGCCTCATTGGTCCGCTCGTTCACATAATCGATGGTGTAGGATGGAGCGGCCAGGCGTCCCGGAACAGACAGGGTGAATTTCTCCGAGGCGAAGGAGCTGCCCGTGGACCTGATCCGGAAATAGAGATCCTCCCCGGGGATCACCACTACCGGTGCGCCGGTCCCGGTCACGGCCCCGTTCATGTCGGGGTGTGTCGAGTACTCCACGTCTGTCTCCACAGCCACGTCAGTGGTTTCATTGATGTAATCTATGCCATAGCCAGGCGACGCGGGCCTTCCTGGAACCAGCAGTTCCTGGATGCCGGACAGAAACCCGGACTCTGTGGCCATATGTCTGAAATAGAGATTGATGCCAGGTGTGATCTCCAGGTAATCCCCCGGTCCGGGCACCGCCCCGGCCATGTCTGCGCTGGTGGCCACCTCTGTGACGGTCTCCACCACCATGGTTGTCCTTTCCTGGGCAAAATCGATCCCGAAGGATGGGGTATCGTGCCTGTCCGGAACATCCAGGTGCTGGGTTTCCGATTTGAAGGTTGAAGCAGTGGCTAAGGTGCGGAAGTAGAGGTCCGAGCCGGGTGTCAAATCAAGCTTTGCACCCCCGCCCGCCACAGCACCGGTCATCTCCGGGTTCCCGGCGTATTCAACGGTGGCTGGCACGGTCTCATTGGTCCGCTCGTTTACATAATCGATGGAGTAGGCCGGCAGGGGAGGCCTGCCGGGAACAACCAGGGTGAATTTTTCCGAGGCGAAGGAGCTGCTGGTGGACCTGACCCGGAAATAGTGGTCCATCCCGGGGACCAGCGGTCCCGGTGAACCGGTCCCGGCCACGGCCCCGCTCATATCGGCCTGTGTGGAGTACTCCACGTTTGCCTCCACAGCCACGTTAGTGGTTTCATTGAGGTAGTCTATGCCATAGCCGCCGGGCGTCGCGGGCCTTCCGGGCACAAGAAGCTCCTGGATGCCCGACCGGAAATCAGATTCCGTGGCCATATGCCTGAAATAAAGGTTGTTGCCAGGTATGATCGGCAGGTAGTCCCCCGGGCCGGGCACCGCCCCGGCCATGTCCGCGCCGGCGGCTACCTCTATGAAGGTCTCCACCACCCCGGTTGTCCTTTCCCGGGGGAAATCGATCCCGAAAGAGGGGGTGTCCGGCCTGTCGGGCAGGAAGATGGATTGGATATCAGAGACAAACGCGGTGGCAGTGGCTTTCCTTTGGATATGAAGTTCAGAACCGGGTGTTACCGGGATCCTGTTCCCACTGCCGGTACTGGCACCGGACATATCGGCACTTGCAGCGTAGATATACACGTCGCTAACCTCCTCGGCAGTGCTCTCCTGGTTGAAATCAATACTGAAAGAAGGCATGTGCCTGTCGGGCACATCCAGGATCTGGATTTCAGAACTGAACACGGAAGGGGTGGCACTGGTCCTGAAATAGAGGTCCTCCCCCGGGGTGACTGCCACAGTGGAGCCCGAACCTGACACCAGACCACTCATATCCGGTGAGGTAGCATATTCATCTGTTAATGGCACCGCCTCATTGGTCCGCTCGTTCAGGTAATCGATGGTGTAAGAGGGAGCGGTGGGGCGTCCTGGAACAGCCAGGGTAAATTTCTCCGAGGCGAAGGAGCTTCCTGTGGCCCTGAACCGGAAATAGTGATCCTTCCCTGGGATCAACGTTCCCGGTGCGCCGGTCCCGGTCACAGCCCCGATCATATCGGCCTGTGTGGAGTACTCCACGTTCGCCTCCACAGCCACGTCAGTGGTTTCATTGAAGTAATCTATGCCAAAGCCGCCGGGCGATGCGGGCCTTCCGGGCACCAGCAGTTCCTGGATGCCGGACAGGAACCCGGACTCTGTTGCCATATGCCTGAAATAGAGATTGATGCCGGGTGTGATCGGCAGGTAGTCCCCCGGGCCGGGCACCGCCCCGGCCATGTCTGCACTGGTAGCTACCTCTGTGACGGTTTCCACCACCACGGTTGTTCTTTCCTGGGCAAAATCGATTCCGAAGGATGGGGTATCGTGCCTGTCGGGTACATCCAGGTGCTGGGTTTCCGATTTGAAGGTTGAAGCAGTGGCAATGGTCCGAAAGTAGAGGTCCGAGCCGGGTGTCAAATCAAGCTTCGCACCCCCGCCTGCCACAGCACCGGTCATCTCCGGGTTCCCGGCGTATTCATCCGTGGCTGGCACGGCCTCATTGGTCCGCTCGTTCACATAATCGATGGTGTAGGCCGGCAGGGGGGGCCTTCCGGGTACTGGAAGCTCCTGGATGTCCGACCGGAAATCAGACTCCGTGGCCATATGCCTGAAATAAAGACTGTTACCAGGCATGATCGCCAGGTAATCACCCGTTCCTGCTTCGGCCCCGGTCATACCGCTGTTGGTGGAGTACTCGAATTCATTGCTGATCGTCTCTGTGGTACGCTCGTTGTAGTAGTCGATGGTGAATGCAGGGGTACCGGGCCTCTCCTTCACCACCAGTGTCTGTGTTTTCGAATAATCCTGGCGCTTGCGGAAATAGAGATCTTCACCGGGGGTGAGGCTCAGGGTTTCATCTTCCCCGTTGGTCCAGGTGGAATTGTCACGGCTCCACTGGTCGCTAACGGATACCTGCTCCATGGTCCGCTCATTATAATAGTCCACGCTGTAGTTGGGCGGATCGATCACACCTCCGCTTTCGGGGAAGGCCGTGACGGTCACCCTGGCGCGCATGGGAAAAAAGAGTTCCTTGTACTCGGGACACCCGTCAGCTCCCCAGCTGAGGTCTTTTGGTATGCAAAGTGGACTGGGATTCCAGAGGATCAGGCCGATGCGGTAGAAATCCTCGGGCCGGGAAAAATCGAGTTCATTTTCGCTACCCCGAATGCTCCACCAGTCATTGGGTGTGCCGATACTGGCATCGAACACGGTCCCCTTGGATATCTCTTGCCTGCTACTCACCTGCTCAAGGTGGTCATTCCCCAGGTATTTGTCCTGCCAGATCCCGAACTGGATCATGAAGGGCTCGTCGGTGGGCTGTTCCAGCACCTCGAAGCGCATCCTGAACTCCCCGTCAAAATAGTTATCGGGTGACAGCCAGTCATCCGTGGGCATCTCTCCATAGTTGGGATTGTCAATCTGATGCCACCAGTAAAAACCGTATCCGCCATAATCGTTTTCCGCCGTGGGCCACTCCCAGTAGATCTCTTCGTCAAATACAATGGTCTGTGCAGCGGCCATCATGCAGAACGGGAACAGGATGGCTCCCAGTAATATGATGGTTGATAGTCTGTTTCTCATGTGTGTGTTCACAATATCCATTGGTTGCAAAAATAGGAAATAAAGCAACAGGTGCTTGTCTGTTGGTCACGGTTTTGTTCATCCCGGTCAATTCCGGTTAACTGTTCCATGATCCGTTGGGGTGCTTTTTTCATTGGCCCTGCAGGATCACCCTGTGCGTAACGGTTCCCTGGCCGGAGGTCAGCTTCAGTATATAGACACCACAGTCGAGGTGACCCAGCTTCAGTTCCATCTCCCCGGTGCGGGTGTCCGGTTTTTCCGAGATCATCAGCTTCCCGGTCAGGGAAAAGAGCTCCAGCAGGGTCCCGGCCTTCGCAAGCAGGGTTGACGAGACCTTGATTCTGCCTGTAGCAGGATTCGGGTAGAGTGTCAGCTGTTCCCCACTGTTATCCATTTCCAGGCCTGTACCCCACCTGTAGTGAATATTGAATACGTCGGACATAAAACTCCCTTCTGTAACTGCATTTGGCAGCACCTGCATGGTTACCGGACCGGCTGTCAGGGGAGATACGGTGGCCTGGTAGAGTGTGCTGGTCTCCAGGGCAGAGATTAGCTGGATCCCCGCCACTGAACCATTTACAATTGTCATCACCCCCGCAGTGAAATTGGTGGCAGGCTGGAAGAAAATGACCGATACCATAAACGGATGAAGCTCCGTGGTATCTCCTTCATCGGAAGAGATCACCGGCCTCAGGGGCGGATTCAGTATCTGGATCCCGGAAGCGAAGCTTTCCATGGTGGCGATTTTCCTGAAATAGAGGGTCTCACCCGGGGTGATTTCCACAGTGGTATCGGTGCCTTGCACTGCCCCGTTCATGCCCGGTGTGGACGCGTATTCATGGGTGGCTGGCATCGCCTCGTTGGTCCGCTCGTTCACGTAATCGATGGTGTATGCAGTCGCATCTGGCCTTGATGGCACAGGCAGGGCCTGGATCTCTGAGCTGAATGATACATTGGTCCATTTGGTCTGGAAATAGATGGTGGTCCCCGGGGCAAGGGCCACTTGACCGCCAGTTCCTTCAAAGGCCTGGCTCATATCGCTGCTGGCGGAATACCAGTAGGAGTTGCCGACTGTTTCAGTGGTACGTTCGTTGATATAGTCAATGGTAAAGTCAGGAGTAACAGGCCTCTCTTTCACGTCAAGTGTCTGTATTTTCGTCCAATCCTCCGTTTTGCGGAAATAGAGATCCTCACCGGGGGTGAGGCTCAGGGTTTCGTCGTTCCCGGTGGTCCAGTTCACACTGTCCCTGCTCCACTGGTCACTGCTGGATATCTCCTCCATGGTCCGCTCATTTTCATAATCCACGCTGTAGCTGGGCGGGAAGAGTGTTCCGCTTGGATAGGCCGTGATGGTTACACGGGCCCGCATGGGGAAAAATCTGTCCTGGAATTCGGGGCAACCGTCTGGATTCCAGTCAAGCCCTGTGGGAATGCAAAGGGGATCGGGATTCCACAATACGATGCCCATGCGGAAGAAATCCTCCGGCCGGGAGAAATCGACCTTGTCATCTGACTCCTTGTTGTACCATTTGGAGGGTGATCCGATGCTGCCGTCGAACACTGTCCCCTTGACCATATCCTCCCTGCTGCACACTGTCAACGGGTGATCTTCTCCCTTCTGGATGTCCTGCCAGATTCCGAACTGGACCTTGAAGGGTTCGTCCGTGGGTTGTTCCAGCACCTCGAACCGCATCCGGAATTCACCATACAGGAAGTTATCCGGAGTGGTCCAGTCATCCGTTGGCATATCCCCGTATTCAGGTATGGTAATCCCGTCCTGCCGGTGCCACCAGTAAAAACCATATCCACCAAAGTTGTTGCCTTCCGTGGACCACTCCCAGTTGATCTCCTTGTCGAAGACCACGGTTTGGGCACCTGTCCCCGGCATGAACAGGAAGATGATCATTCCCGTCAACACTCCAGCTATCAGTCCTTTTCTCATTTTCATTATCCGGCGTGGCCCTATTTGTGACCCTGCAGGACCACCTTCCTGGTGACACTCCCTGAGCCGGATGTAAGCTTCAGGATATAAACTCCCCGATCAAGATGACCCAGCTCCAGCTCCATCTCCCTCGAGTGGGCAGCCGGTTGCTCCGTGACCACCAGCTTTCCGGTAAGGGAATAGATACCCAGCACGGTTCCGGGCATTCCCAGCAGCGGGGAGGAGACCTTGATCCTGCCGGTGGTCGGATTGGGATAAAGGGTCAGTTCCTGCATCCCGCTGACCTGTAAGGTCCCGGTTCCGCTCTTGTAGTTGATATTGAAAAACTGAGATATGAAATTCCCTTCATCCACGGCGTTTGCCAGCACCTGCAGCAATACGGTACCCCCTGCCATGGGTGATACGGTGGCCTGGTAAACCGTACTGGTCTCCATGGCAGAGATCAGGGTGATCCCTTCCACAGTACCATTCATGGCTGTGATCCCGGCAGCAGAAAGGTTGGAGGCAGGCTGGAAGAAGATGACCGATACTACAAAGGGATCAAGCTCCGTGGTATCTCCTTCATCGGAGGAGATCACGGGCCTCAGAGGTGCATTCAATTCCTTTATTTCGGAGGAGAAATCATTCATGGTGGCCATCATTCTCAGATAGAGATCACTACCGGGAGCAATGTCTACCTTTTGCCCGGTTCCCGCACCGGACGGATCAAAGAGGGAGTTCTGTGAATACTCCATGGTGGAGGGAACAACCTCTGAGGTGGTCTCCCCCTGGAAATCAATCGCCATTTCCGGACTGGCAGGCCGTGCGGCCATGAGGATGGATTGTATTCCGGAGGCGAAGTCGTTTCCTGTAGCTTTCTTCCGGATATGAAGTTCCGAGCCGGGGGTGACAGGGACTTTCACACCGTTCCCGGTAACGGCCCCCAACATGTCAATGCTCGCAGCGTACATATATTCACTGCTGATAGCCTCTGCGGTCGTTTCACTGCTGTAGTCGATGGAAAATGCAGGATCGGCCGGCCGTGCCGGAACCTCCAGGGACTGTACCTCCGAGGTGAATGATGATGCGGTGGCCATGGTACGGAAATAGAGGCCGGTTCCCGGTGTCAGGCCCAGGATGGCACCCCCTCCTGCGGTTGCACCGGTCATCTCCATGTTATCAGCGTACTCGTCGGTAACGGCAATGGCTTCATTGGTTGACTCCCCCGGGTAGTCGATGGAATATGCGGTTGTTGCCGGCCTTCCGGGTGCCGGAAGCGGAAAGACCTCAGAGGCAAAGGAACTGGCAGTTGCCATCACCCTGAAATAGTTGGTTACCCCGGGGATAACCTGAGCCGGGGTACCGTCCCCCGGAACAGCATCACCCATTCCCTCCTGGGTGGTATATTCCACCTCGGCAGGTACCGCTTCAGCGGTGGCCTCATTGATAAAATCAATGGTGTAGGAGGGAGATGCCGGTCTGCCAGGAACATCCAGTGACTGCACGCCGGACCGGAAGCCGGATCCCGTGGCCGCCTGCCTGAAAAACAGGTCGCTTCCAGGCGTAATATCCAGGTAATCACCGGGACCAGCCACGGCTCCGCTCATATCGGCACTGGAGGAAACCTCCATAATGGGTTCAACCACCTCCGCGGTCCGCTCCATGGAGAAATCCACCGTGAATGAGGGGGTGTCGGGACTGCCGGGGGCAATCAGCTGGCTGCTGGCCGAATTGAAGCTTGAAGCTGTAGCCCTGGTCCTGAAATAGAGGGTGTCTCCCGGAGTAACGGGCACGGTGGCACCGGTACCTGCCTGGACATCGCTCATACCCGGATCACTGGCATATTCATCGGTGGTCGGCACTGCCTCGCCGGTCTGCTCGTTGGCGTAATCGATGGTGTATGCTGGTGAAGCGGGGCGACCCGGAACGGTAAGGGCCTGGATGTCTGAACGGAATTCAGTCCATGTCCACCACTTCTGGAAATAGATATCAGTCCCGGGTGTGAGGTCAACGAAGTCGCCCGTTCCATCGACAGCTTCGCTCATATCGCTGCTGGTGGAATACTTGTGGTCACTGCTGACCGTATCGGCAGTGCGCTCGTTGGTGTAGTCGATGGTGAATTCAGGGGCAAGAGGCCTCTCCTTCACCACCAGTGTCTGTGTTTTCGAATAATCCTGGCGCTTGCGGAAATAGACAGTATCTCCCGGAGTGAGGTCCAGGTAGTCACCGTTCCCGTCATACCAGGTGGAGTTGTCCGGACTCCACTGGTCATCGGTGGAGATCTGCTGTATGGTCCGCTCCAGGTTGTAATCAACAGTGTAGTCAGGTTTCGGAATTCCTCCATCCGTGTAGGCCGTGATGGTCACCCTGGCGCGCATGGGAAAAAAATCATCCTTGTACTCGGGACACCCGTCAGATCCCCAGCTGGGATCCTTGGGTATACAGAGCGGACTGGGATTCCAGAGGATCAGGCCGATGTGGTAGAAATCCTCAGGCCGGGAAAAATCGAGTTTGTTGTCGTCACCCTGCAGGCTCCACCAGTCACTGGGTGTGCCGATGCTGGCATCGAAAACGGTCCCCTTGGATATCTCTTGCCTGCTACACACCTGCTCTAGGTGGTCATGCCCCAGGTAACTGTCCTGCCAGATCCCGAACTGGAGCTTGAAGGGCTCGTCGGTGGGTTGTTCCAGCACCTCGAAACGCATCCTGAACTCCCCGTCAAAGTAATTGTCGGGCGACAGCCAGTCATCCGTGGGCATCTCTCCCAGATTGGGATTGTCTGTCTGATGCCACCAGTAAAAACCGTATCCGCCATAATCGTTGTCAGCGGTGGGCCATTCCCAGTAGATCTCCCCGTCAAATACAACGGTCTGTGCTTCGGTATGCATGGTAAAAGGGAACAGGATGGCTCCCAGTAATGCTATTATTAAGAGTCTGTTTTTCATGTTTTTGCGTTCAGATATTCATGTGTTGTAAAAATACATAATAAAGAAAAAAGGGTCTCTTCGTTGGTCAGGATTTTCTCCGGTTCAGTCAAATCAATCCCCCTCTCTTTTCAGTTCAATTTCGTCCGGTCCACTTTGATAAAGCGCTGGATTTGTTCCTTCAGCTTCACTGTTCCTTCAACCAATGTTCATATGAAAAGGTTGCTCTCTTCAGAAAGGCAGGTTTCAGGCCTTCGAAAATGAGAGCAGGTTGATGTACTTTTCCACCAGCTTCCTGACCAGGGTATTCCTGAGGATCTTTTTCGAACGCACCATCTTCTCCTTGTTCACGATATCTTCGGGGATCTCCACAGATGTATAGGTGTTCCTGAAGTAGTCCAGGTTCGCATTCCTGATATGCTCCAGCCCGAGCCTTGCAAGGAAGTTGTTATGCCCCGACTCCCGGATCTCCTGAAGCCTGTATGTGTAGATGTTGTTCACCATGGCATCGATCAGGTGGTTGGTCGACTGGGTGGGGGAGATGCGGAAATAAGCCATCTGCTGGTTCACAAAATAGAACTGTTCCTGCTTGGAGTACCTGAGCCAGAAGTCAAAATCTGCCACAGGGTGTAGGTCATTGTTAAAGCCACCCAGTTTCAGTGATGTTTCTGTTTTGACCAGTACCCCGGGGAAGGGAACCTGGCGGAACTGAAAGTAAGCCGGGTGCAGTTTCCGGATATCGGAGGTCAGCTCCTTGGTTTCACCCACCTCCTTCCACTCCTCTTCCCCCACATGGGTTCCGAAGATGATGCCTCCCACATCCCCGCTGAACCTTTCTATGACTTTCTGGCAAAACTCCACGTATTGTACATGCAGCATATCGTCGTCGTGCAGCACGGTGACCCAGGGGGTCTGAGCATACCGGAAGCAGTTGTTGAAGTTCTCGTCCTGGGGGACGGTCTCATCCATCCTCACATACCTGATATCCGGGTTGTTATACCCTTTCACAATGGTTTCGAAATCCCGGTGGGGAGAGTTGTTGTCAATCAATACGATGCTGCAACCAACACTCTGGTTCACAGCACTATCCAGGGCGCTTTTGACAAAGTCGGTCCGTTTGTAAACAGGCAGTGCGATGGTAAGCTTATCTTTCATGGGCTGATCAGTTGTTTCGGGCCATAAAAGTAACCAGTTTTGGTGAATAAATAAAGCCTCATTATTGACAATAATGTTAGCTTTGTGATTTGCCATGCATTAAAACCGGATGATTCTATGTTGAAACGAATATTGAACAGCCCGACCATGATGTCCTGGGCATCCTATTTCATCCGGTTTGGAAGTGCATTGTTTGTTTTACCCCTGATCCTCAAGTTCTTTACTCCCATTGAGCAGTCATTCTGGTTCTTTATCAATACCATTATCGGGTTTGCCATGCTGGCTGATTCCGGTTTTGGGGCCACCACCGTCAGAGCTGTCTCCTATTTCAAGGCTGGGGCAGATTACCTTCCGAGGAACAAGAAGGAGTATGATGAAATAGATAAAATCGAGGAGGGGGCCCCCAACCTGGAGAAGCTGAAGAACCTGCTCACCACTGCCAACAGGATCTATGTCTACCTGGCCGTCCTGGCGGTTCTGATTATATCCACGGGGGGGCTGGCTGCTTCATGGAACATCCTGGAGATATCGGGACACCAGAAGGACATCTGGATCGCCTTCATTCTGGTGATCCCCTACAGCGGGATCATGATCCTTGCTGTGAAGTGGAGCTCCATCATGAGGGGCCTGGGATTCATCGCCACCGAAGCACGGTTCGGGGTGGTGCAGGGGGTGATCCGGATCCTGATATTCATTGTCCTCCTGTTGTTAAAGCTGGGCCCCGCGTGGCTGGTGGGTTACATGACGATAGAGGCAGTCGTCAAATTCATCTACACCAGGTGGTTCGTTTTGCGCTGGTTCAGGCGGGAGAAGGTGGTTATTGAGAACAGGACCTATTTCGACAAGGAGATCTTCAGGTCGTTGTGGTCGGCCACATGGCGGACCGGCCTGTTGTTCTGGGGTGCCTATGCCATTCAGTCAGGCACCTCCATCCTGGCCTCACAGCTGGATGATGCGGCGATGATGGCCAGTTTCCTGCTCACCATGAGGATCTTTAATTTTGTACTGAATATTGCCAGGGCACCCTTCTATACCAATGTGCCAAAGATCTACAGCCTGGCAGCACAGAAGAACCTCAAGGAGTTGAGGAAAAAGTCATCCGAGTACATGTTTCTCGGATTTGGTGTCATGGTGGCCGGCCTCCTGTTCATGATCCTGCTGGGGAACCCCTCCCTGCAGCTGCTGGGTATTGATACAAGGTTTGTTCCGGCCTTGATCCTCATCATTATTGCCGTGACAGAGATCCTGGACCTGCATGCTTCATTTCACGCAACCATCTATACTTCCACCAACCATGTTCCATTTGTACTGCCGGCCACCATTTCAGGAGGATTGATTATACTGGCCGGTTTCCTGGTGATGCCCGAATACGGATTGCTCGGGATCGTGGTTGCCAAATTTCTCATCCAATGGCTTGTGAACAACTGGTATGCTCCGTGGCTTTCCCTCAGGCTGCTGGAATGGCCCCTGTTGAAGTACCTCTACCAGTTCCCGCTTTACGGGATTCGGTTTGTGAAGGAAATCATTGTGGTAAATGTGTTAAACAGAGGCTGATCATCAATGTTACAAACTTAATTGTATGTTCAGGAAGATCATATTCATCATCATTATCCTTCTTTCCCTCAAGTTCTACAGCCTGGTCTTTATTCCCGAAGTGGTTATCAAGATCTCAGAGTGGATTGGGATCGCAATGATTGTCCTGTTTTCTGTCCTCTACGTAGCTTACAACAGGGAACCTCTCATGAAGCAGCGTTTCGGGTTCCCCATCTTCCTGATCCTTCTTTCGGTGGTTATCAGTATGTTCGGGGCCTATGCCTTCCAGGACCAGTCCTTTATGGCCACGGCCTACGGTCAGCGGGTGATCTATTTCTACTTTATCTATTTCCTTTTACACTACATGAAGCTGCCGGGCGACTTTCTGGTAAAGGTCATCGTCACCTTTGCCCTGGTCTACCTGGGGCTCTACATATTGCAGTACACTCTCTACCCGAGACAGATCACCACGAGCAAGGTGTTTGTGGACCGGGGTACCCTGCGGATATTCCTCGCCGGGGCCGGGTACCTGGTGATCTCCTATTTCATATGGATCTTCTTGACATTCAGGGATTTCAAAATCAAATATCCCATCTTCCTGCTGATTTCCCTTGGGGTTTTCGTATTACTGGGAACCAGGCAGATCATTGCTTCGGTCCTGCTGTTAACCATCCTGTTCATGCTTCAGAGCCGGGTGGTGAAATCGAAATTCTTCTTTTTCTTCATGATCGGACTGGCCATTATCCCGGTCTATTTCCTGTTCCAGGATGTAATTTTTGCCATGCTGGATGTGACCAGGAACCAGGCCCAGAACGTACAGGGGAATGCCCGGATCGAGTCTGTCCGTTTCTTTCTGACCGATTTCTTCAAGAATGACTGGGCCTACTTCACCGGCAATGGTGCCACAGGAAGGTCACTTTACGGACTGAGGATTGCAAGGATTGCCGAGGAGTATGGCCATTACCAGACGGACATCGGCCTGATCGGGGAGTATACCAGGTATGGTGTTATCTATGTGTTTGGGGTGCTGATCCTCCTGGTCAGGGCCCTGAGGGCGAAACTTCCCGAAGGCCTTATGTTCATCAAATACAACTTCCTTGGGATCCTGCTGACCCTGGTCACTGCAGCCGGGGCGTTTGGAACTGCAGGAACCAACATACTGATCAACTGCATGCTGCTATATATGATCGATCTCTACCACCATGATGAGACCGCCTTCGGCACCTATTTAACAAGAAAAGATCCGGCAGAATAATGCCGGATCTTTTCTTATGATATTCCTGTTTTTTCGCTACCTGCGTATCTATGCTTTCTGGGCTTCAACCTGCTTATTGATCCATTGATAGGTCTTTGCAAGGCCTTCCTTCAGCGGGCGTGATGGGGCCCAGCCCAGTTTCTCTGCGATAAGCTTGTTATCCGAGTTTCTTCCCCTGACACCCAGCGGGCCTTCAATATGGTTGAGTGTTGCATTTTTTCCTGCGATCTCAATAACCATTTCTGCCAGCTGGTTGATGGTCACCATCTCCTCCGATCCAATGTTCACGGGTCCGTGGAAATCAGAATCCATCAGGTTCCTGACGCCCTCCAGGCACTCGTCAATGTAAAGGAAGGAGCGTGTCTGTTTACCGTCACCCCAGATCTCAATCTCGCCATTGGTCTCTTCCACCACGACCACCTTTCTGCAGATGGCTGCAGGGGCCTTCTCCTTGCCACCCTGCCAGGTACCTTCCGGACCGAAGATGTTGTGGAACCTTGCCACCCTCACATCCACCCCGTAGTTGCGGTTGTAGGAGAGATATAGCCTTTCACTGAAAAGCTTTTCCCATCCGTATTCGCTGTCGGGATTGGCAGGATATGCAGTGTCCTCTGCACATTTCGGATTATCGGGATCCATCTGGTTGTATTCGGGATAGATACAGGCGGAGGATGAGTAAAATATCCTTCCGATCCCTGCCTTCTGTCCGAAGTGGAGCATGTTCAGGTTAATGGTGGCTGAATTGTGCATCACATCGGCATCGTGATCGCCTGTGAAAATATAGCCGGCCCCACCCATGTCAGCTGCAAGCTGATATACTTCAGTGAAGGGTCTGTCCAGGATGGACTTGCAGACTTCAGGATCCCTGAGGTCACCGATCACAAAATCATCAGCAGCCGTTGGACTGAATTCAGGGTATTTCAGATCTACGCCCCGAACCCAGAAACCTTCGTTTTTCAATTTTTTTGCCAGGTGGCTGCCAATGAAGCCGCCTGCGCCGCATACTAAAGCAGTTTTCATAATTACTTTTTATTTGTTAACAATTCTATGGTGCTGTAATAGATAAATTTCGGTACGATCTCGAAGTAACGTTTCCAGAGCCTTTTCGGTTCAAGGATAAGCCGGTAGAGCCACTCCAGTCCCATGTGCTGTATGGCTCTCGGAGCCTTGCGGAGCTTTCCGGAGTGGAAGTCAAACGCTGCTCCCACGGTGACGATAAAATGAACCTTTACAAAGGGACTCAGCGACCTGGCAAAATACTCCTGTTTGGGCGTACTTAATCCAATCCAGACAACATCTGCTCCTGATTCGTTGATCTCCTCACCCAGTTCCTTCAGTTCATTGTCGGTCATTTTTCTGAACGGGGGACTGTAACAACCCACCACGTTCATGTTCCCGAATTTCTCCTCGCAAGAGCGTTTCAGCTCCTCAGCCACACCCTCTTTTCCTCCGCAGAAATAGTGCTTGACCGCCGTGGGCGCAGAGGCTTCCATCACATGCCGGAAAAAGTCGGGACCTGTACACTGTGCCATCTTTTTGGCACCCTTGAGACGGCCCACAACGGCCCCGGGTTTGCCATCGGGGAGGTTCATGTGGAATCCCCGGAGTATCTCTGCAAATTCAGGATCCTTTTTTGAAATGATCATACCGTGTGCCCCGGTGGCGCTCACGCACCTGTTTTCCTGCCCCTGTTTTCCTGCACAGGTCTCAATGACATGGCTCACAGCATGATCCATGCCCTGGTCATATAATGGTATTTCAAGGACGTTCATTTCTGATGTGACGGAATTGATCTCTGGATATACACTTCAATCTTTACGTTGAATTACGGAAAAAGTTTTCAATTTGGTCGAAATCTTTCCCACATTTTGACAGGGCAGGCTGTTTTGGTGACTGATGGGAAAACTTTTTCTTATCACATGCGGGCTTTTTACCTATATTTCAATCCGGATTTATCATTCCTGGAATAAATGAGCATTGACAGTGGAGAATGGGATCAGCGTTGTAATTTGTTGCTATAACAGTGAAGCCACCATTGGCAGGGTGCTGGAACATCTTACCAGGCAGACCGGCACTGAAGGGTTCCCGTGGGAAGTGGTGGTGGTGGATAATGCCTCCACCGACCGGACTGCCGTTGTGGCCAGGGATGCATGGGACCGGGATGGTGTAGGCCTCAGGGTGGTTTTTGAGGGTGAACCGGGACTAAGCAGCGCCAGGAGAAAGGGACTTGCCGAGGCCCGGTTTCCCGTGATTGTGTTTGTCGATGATGACAACCTGCTGTGTGATGAATACATCGCTTTGGCCCACCGGATCATGACTTTGCATCCGGATGTGGGACTGGCGGGTGGACTCGGCGTTCCGCTGGTATCCATGGATCTGCCCGGCTGGTTCAAAGCCAATGAAAGTGCCTATGCCGTTGGGCCCCAGGGTGAGGTGGCGGGGTACCCTCCTGCCAGCAGGAGCTACATACACGGGGCAGGGATTATCATGCGGAAGGAGGCCTGGGAAAAGCTGATCTCCTGTGGTTTCGAATTCCTGCTTTCAGGCAGAAAGGGCAAATCCCTGAGTTCGGGTGAGGACTCTGAATTGACCTACGCCTTCCGGCTGGCCGGCCATGCCCTGTGGTATGATCCGGATCTGAGATTTGAGCACATCATCCCGGACAACAGGCTGGAGTGGAAGTACCTGGTCAAACTTGCAAAGGAGTTCGGGAAAGCCGCAGTGATCCTGGATCTTTACGGACTACAACTCCACAATCCCACCGGATGGGACCGACTGAAGGTCAGGTTCTGGCTGATCCGCTTCGGGATCAGCACCTACAACCTTATCAAGACCATCCCTCCATACCTGGCGCTGCGTGCCAGGTACCGTGAAGGAAACCATTCAGAATTCAGTTTCCGTTACAGGACAGGCTATTCCATGCAGTTGCTTCAGATCGCTGCAAAGCATTCGTTGATCCGGAAGGAGATCGCCGGGCTCCAGGAAAGACTTACCCGTTAGCCGGGAAAAGATGTTGAAGGTGGGGAGATATCTTCAGGTAAAACCTGTCCCACGAATGTTCCTCCAGGAATCTCCGTTTGAGTTGGATTCGGTAGGGTTCCATGAACGCTTTCTTTTTTAGCAGTTCCAGCTGGTCCAGCAGATCCTGGTAATCTTTGAAGGTTCTGATCAGGTTTGCACCGGCCAGGTCAGCAAAGGCACCGGTATGGGGACCCAGGATATTGGCATTGTAATGCAATGAATCCATCAGGGCCCCCGAACTTAGTACAGAGGAGGAATGGTATGTGAACAGGATCACGCCTGTCTGGCCGATCAGGCGGGCCAGCTCCAGGTCGGGGACAAACCGGTTGATCAGTGTCAGCTTCCCGTGGCTTCCTGCAAGATCCTCCAGGAGCTTCTGCAAACCTGGTTCCACCACCTTCCCGGCAACCAGTATCCTGTAGTGATCCAGCACTCCTTCATCCTCCAGGAACCTGAGGAAGGTGTCCACCCCCTTATACCGGGCAATGGTTCCCCAGATGATGATGTCATACTCTTTTTGGTCCGGCGAGGGAGCAGCAGATACAGAGGGTGCTGCAGGGTGGGGGATGAACACCTTCCTGGTCCTTTTTGGTATGAGTTCCAATCCCTCTTCAGCGTGGGTGATCACCAGGTCACTTCTGATCAGCATAAACCTGAAAATCAGGTTTTTGAAAAAACGGTTGTTCCCTGTATGTGACCTTTTATTGTGCAGGGTCCAGACTATCTTCTTGTGTGTGATCCGGCAATATCCGCAGAGCAGGAAAAAGAAGAGCAGTTGCAGGTACCCCCTGTGCCTGTCAGGGAGGTTTTCGATCCAGTTCAGGTAGAGGATATCTGTATTTTTCAGGTATTTCAGGATATCCATGATCCCCCTGTTGCTGGGATCATTCCGGTTCACCATGCGGTACTGCCCGTTCAGTGCCTCCGCAACGCGGTCAATGTAGGGATTCGACACACCGGTTGTATTCCGTCCGGTGACCGGGTACAGGTATATGCCTTTCATGTCTTCCTGAACTCAAAGCTGATCCTCCGTTTCAGGTCGATCAGGTTTCTGAGAATGATGGTCTTTGTCAGTCTGACCGGTTGGCTCCTCAGGCTCCGGTACATTTCTGCCGGATTTGTGAATTCCGGCTGGTTCATTTTTCTTCGTTCCTGGTTGTTCCTGACCACCATGTTCCAGTCCACCCATCCCTTCTGGTATTTGGTTCCCGAGGAGTGGATCAGGTACCGGTAGAGGAACTCCGGTACATTGCAGAACCTGAACCTTCCGCTTTCATAGAGCCTGAGCAGCAGGTCCCAGTCCTCCATGAATTTCAGGTGGGGATTGTACCTGAATTCCCTGAAGATCTCGGTTCTGGCACACATGACACCGGCAACGATGGATCCGTCTCGCCTGTATACCCTTTTGAATCCTTCCACGATCCCTTCATGATCAACCGGCAGCTTCATCCTGAAGGGTTCTCCGCCTATGACCTTTTCCACAAAGACACCGGTGATGGTATTGGGACCATGCTTGATGGATCAGTGCAACCTGTTTTTCGATCCGGGTTGGCAGTGAAATATCATCCCCGTCCTGAAGCGCAATGATCGATCCCCTGGCCAGCTTAATGCCCCGGTTGCGTGAAATGGGCGTTCCCCTGGGTTCATCGGTCTTTTGGTGCAGAACGATCCTTGTATCATCAAACGAATTACAGATCTCCACCGACCGGTCGGTGGAGTGGTCATCCACCAGGATGATCTCAAGGTTCCGGTAGGTCTGGGCAAGGACGCTTTCAATGGTATCTTTCAGGTACTCCTCTTCATTGTGAAAAGGTATTATTACACTCACCAGTTCTTCCACAATTCCTTATTTAGTTTTCATTGCTTTTCGTATGCCAAGGTAAAAATTATCAGCCATGTTTTCGATGGTGTAAATCTTCCTGGCACGCATGCAGCCCTCTTTCATCTTTTCCTGAAGTTGGGGATCATTGGCGAATTTTACAATAGCCTCCGAATATTCTTCCAGGGTATTGCCGGTCATGATGCCGTTCTCGCAGTTGATCATGTAGCTGATCTCGGGACTGTGCAGCCTGTTCTCGGTGGTGATCAAGGGGGTCAGGGTAGTGAATGAGTCAATGATATTAAGCCCGACGAGGCCGGGGATCAGCTGAAAAGATGCCATTTTAAAGTAGGGAAGTTTCTCTTTGCCAAACTTTGGACCCACATAATGAATCCACTCCTCATGCCCCCGGGTCAATTCCAGGACCTGCGGTCTGAGAATCCCGTCGCCAATTATAACAAAGTGAAAATCTGTAAGATCAGATCTTATTTCCAGCAGGGCCCGGACCAGGAAATCGATGCGTTTCTCCGGATAAAGGCTACCGCAGTAGATCCCTGTCAGGCTCTCCTTTCCGATACCAATAGCTGATCTTAAGGAATCAACCTCCTGACCGGGGATTGCATCATATTGCTCCGCTTCTGTTTTGGTATCAATTGTATTCTCAAGGGCCGTGATTCTTTCCGGGTCAAATCCCCGGCTGGTCATGATCTCTTTAGAGAGCCTGTTGTATGCAAACCAATGATCGGCGAAGTTAGAGTAGAACCGTTTCCACCGTTCCTTCAATCCCTTTTCGTTCGTGGCCTGGAAGTTCATCCCGTGGCCCCAGAAGGCAAAAGCAGGTCGTTTCCGGAAGATCCTCCGAAGCATAAGCAGGTAGTTGACCAGTTCCCTGTTTCCCTGCTGAACGATCACCAGGTCAGCATCCCGGACATACCTCATCACAGGCTGCCAGCACACCGACCTCTTCCCCTTTCCCAAATACCTGTTTTTGATGTATTTACCCCATTGGTGCGGCAGGATCAGGTCTTTGATGGTCTTCTCCTCCCACTGGTCAGGCTGTCCATAATATGATCTCCAGTTCCATTCCGTCCCTTTCATTTTCGTCCCAGCAGATCATACATGGGAATTCTGAACTCCCTGTCATATCTTTTTAAAATTACTACTTTCTTCATAAACAATTTTAAGTGTTATGATGTTAGCATCTGTTAGGAACGAAACGGCAAAATCATACAATTAATATCTGAACTATACGGAAGAATCATATATATGGTTATTCATCAGCAACCTTTTTTGGTGCTTGGATGTCTAATTTGGTTGAAGAAGAGGACCATAGAATGGAAAAATAAATAATATATTTTACTGTACCTGGATCTAATTTAACGTTCTATTTGTACTAAGTTTGGATAAAAGATTTAATTTTGGATTAATTCGACAGACTTAAAACATTTTTCAGGGAATTTCGTAAACGGGTAACAGCTGCCGAGAACTATTGTAAAGTGATTAAGGTGAAAAAGATTGCACTTGGACTGATCCTGTTGGGAGGATATCTTGCCGCAGCGCAGGAAATCGGACAAATCCAGGCTCCGGAGGATGTTGCGCGGGATGTAACCTCTCTCTCGACCAAGCTCGAGGATACAGAGGGAAAGTACCATGTGCTCTTTGAGCATGACTGGGAAGACAACGACCTGGGTGCATACACAATGATGCCTGGAGGAGTGACTGGAATCCAAAGCCTGTCTGGAGGGATTCAGAGCATGCCAGGAAAGAGGAAATCTATATCATTGAAGATCCAACCACCGGATCCAGGGTTTTTGAAATGACCTACCCGAGAGGTTCGGTAGGTACCTATACCAACTGGACCTGTCCTCCTGACTCAGAGCTAAGGGGAGGCGGGGGTGATTACTGGACGGCTTATTTTACAGATACCGACGGTTACGATGAACTCTATTTTGCCTTCAATGTAATGTGGAGGCCGGGATTTGATTTTGTAAATGGGGGTAAATTGCCGTTTCTGGCAGGCGGGCCGGTAAATACACAGGATGCCACTAAGCCAACCGAGGAAATGGGTTTCGATTGCATTCTGATGTTCCGGACCTCAGCGGAGGACAGCCGGACCACAGGACGGATCCAGTATTACGTTTACCACCAGAATTGTCCTGACCCGCGCTACGCGGAGTCGAGGGAGTGGGTGAATCCATCTGGCGATCCTTTCATCTTTGATGTTTCGGACAGCACATGGTACAACATTGCTGTCAGGATCAAGGTGAACAGCTGGGCCAACGGAGTGGGTAACCGGGATGGTTTCATTGAGGGTTTTATCGATGGACAATTCATCATGGGGATGTATAACCTTGAATTTCTATCCGGCATCAATGAGGGGATGGGACTTGACCGGATGGGTATTGCCTCCTTTTTCGGCGGGTGCTCTATCAACCATGCGGCCAAAAGGGATGAATGGGCCTGGCTTGATGATTTTGTCGTATGGTATTACGGTGAAGGGGAAGATGTCCCCAGGGGATTCGATCACTGGTCACAGGACCAGATCATGGAGCTCCCGAATCTGAAGACCAAGACCCCACCCCCGGTAGAGGAAGATACCATGCATATTACAACCCCCATCAATTTGCATACGACCTTGGTGGGTGGCTCCTTTATTTCCCTGGCCTGGGATTATCCTCCCGACTCACTGGCTCCCAAAGGATACAAGATCTACTGGCTGGACAAGGAGGGTATTGCCCTGGGAAAAAACTATACCATCGGGAACCTGAGGCCCAACACAACCTATACCATTGCTGTTTCATCCTATGACGATTTTGAAGAGAGTGATCCCACCGCCGAACTGGTGATCACAACCACTGCTCCCGATACGATTCCACCGGCCATGCCCACCAACCTGCATTCCACCTTTATCAATGAACGGACCATCACCGTTGCCTGGGACGAGTCCACGGACAATGTGGCGGTGGATGGTTACCTGGTCTATGTGAACGGGCTCAAGGTGGCCCAGAGTTTTATTACCGAGTATTCTGTACTAGGGCTTCAGGCCAGCACCTCTTATAACATTGCCATCTCTGCAGTGGATGCAGAGAATAATGAAAGCCCCCAGACAGCGGCCATTTCAATCAGTACCACGGCACCTGACCTGACACCTCCTTCGGTTCCCCAGGGATTGGAGGCAACCCTGGTTACCCAGAACTCCATTGGAATTGAATGGGAGGAATCAACCGACAATGTTCAGGTGGATGGATATTACATCTACATTAACGGGATCCAGCGCGCCCTGTCTTTGATGAATTCATTTACGATCAGTGGTCTCAGTGCGGGTATAGAGTATATCATTACTGTATCTGCATATGATCATATGGACAATGAGAGTGACAAGTCGGACGCAGTATTTGCCAGGACTAGAAATCCTGATGGTCAGGTAGTTGTGAAATTTCCCGAAGTGGAGATCCTGAGAGTTGAGACTGAAGAGGAGGAGGAGGATATTACCCGCTCGGTCTCCACCATCAGCTCCTTCGGCCATGTGGAAACCATTGAATACGGGGTTACCATCACCGAGTTGACTGACGAGGGCAATGTCAATGTTTCAAGGGATGATGATTTAGAGACCGGCAGGAATACCCTGTATCTGGTGCAAAAAACCACACAGGTGGTGCACGGAGATAGGGTGCAATACGGTCTGCAGGCACTGTATTATTTCGATGAAGGAGTGGGGGGGGTGATCCTGGATAAGTCAACATCTGATGATCCAATTGACCTGGAGATCGCCGATCTTTCACAGGTGGCATGGTTGCCAGGGCAGGGGCTGAAGGTCGAAGGCAGTACCATCATTTCTTCAACAGAGGTCCCGACCCGGCTGATCGACGCGCTTAAGTCCACCAATGAGATCACCCTGGAGGCCTGGATCCGGACTTCCAAAGTGAACCAGTCGGGGCCTGCGAGGATCCTTTCCATTTCCAAAGATAATTTTAACAGGGCTGCCACACTCGGACAGGTGGGAGATCCTACTTCATACAACTATTCTGTCCGCATGAATACCAGCGAAGCAGATGATAACGGGCTGCCAGAGATCTTCACTACGGAGGATTTTATCAGCATGCAACTGCACCATGTGGTATACACCCGTGATTACCTGGGGGAAGAGCATATTTATCTGGACGGAGCCCCTGTCTATTCCGGAAGCAGGGGAGGTGATTTTTCCTCCCTGGGGGATGATTACCTTGTTTCCATTGCCAATGAGTTATCTGGAGAGCGGCCATGGGAAGGAACCTTCTATCTGCTTGCTATTTACAACAAGGCGCTGTTCAGTCATGAGGTAATCCAGAATTTTTCCGCCGGTCTGGGAGAAATCCGCTACACCACCGAATTGCCCGTTGAACACAATATATCATATGAAATAAGGCCATTTGTCCTGACCGACCAGGGCATTGTATATGGTGATGTCCAGGGCGTGCTGAATGAGAATATCCTGTACAATACCGGTGAGGACAGCGTTTATCTTGCGTTGTATCCAAATCCTTCTGACGGAGACTTCTATGTGCATGTGGAATGTGCGCTTGCGGATGCAGGCGATGCCTTCCTGAGAATTGTGGATATGATGGGAAAGGTTGTTTATCATGAAGTCCTTGAGGAGTTACCGGCCATCTGCGAGGAGAATTCACTGATTGATCCCAACGCTGAAGGCCCTCCCTCCCTGGATACAGGAATTAATGACAAGCTGATCCCTTTGTCAGGGCTTCTTAAAGAAGGGATCTATTCGGTCATGCTCGTTGTCGGACACAAGGTGGTTGCCAGTCGGCTGGTTGTACAGCATTGATTTTTTGGGGATTTAGTAAAGGTTTTACTGATATTAATCTGAATTGAATGAAGAAACTATCGGTTGTGGTTTGTGTTTATAACGAAGAGTTGAATATCAAGCCACTGGTTGAACAGATTACAGAAGCGCTCGAAGGAAAACTGGATTATGAGATCATCTATGTGGATGATGGCTCCACGGATAAAACGGTTGAAGAGATCAAGAAGCTGAAACACCCCAGGCTTACCCTTATTGAATTCAGTAAGAACTACGGTCAAAGCTCTGCCCTTGCAGCAGGCATCAGCCATGCTGAGTCAGAATATATCGTTTTGCTTGACGGGGACCTTCAGAATGATCCCCATGATATACCCATGATGCTTGAGAAAGCGGAGAAGGAGGGCTGGGATGTGGTTGCCGGGGAGCGCCTGAAGCGTAAAGACGGATTCATACTGAGAAAGATCCCCAGCTGGATTGCCAATTCAATCATCAGGAAGACAACCAATGTGAAGATCAAGGATTATGGCTGCACGTTGAAAGTATTCAAAAGTGTTGTGGCAAAGAACATGGGATTGTACGGTGAATTGCACAGGTTCATTCCCGTTCTGGCCAGTTTCGATGGTGCCAGTATAACCCAGGTAGGGGTCAGGCACCATCCCCGGAAATTCGGGAAGGCCAAGTATGGCATGGGGCGGACCTTCAAGGTGGTTTCGGACCTGTTACTTATGTTGTTCTTTAAGAAATACCTTTTGCGTCCCATGCACCTGTTCGGGACATGGGGCATCATGATTGCCCTGGTGGGCGTGGCGATTAACCTTTACCTGGTAGTGCTGAAGATCCTGGGGAATGATATCTGGGGCAGGCCTTTGCTGCTGCTTGGAGTCTTATTGCTCATTGCAGGGTTCCAGCTTGTGACCATTGGTATCATTGCCGAGCTGTTGATGAGAACATATTTTGAGTCACAGGACAAGGCCCCATACAGCATCAAAAGGATCTCAAAGGGTGAATAAGAAGAAGTTGTATGCGATCTTTAAGACCACCTTAAAGATCGTCGTTTCAATCGGAGCTCTTGTATTTGTATTCACCAAGATCGAATTCAACGAGGTTTTTGAAGTTTTCAGGAAATCCAATTTTTTCCTGCTTTTTCTCGCTTTGCTGGCATTTGTCGGTTCCAAGATGATTGCAGCTGTCAGGCTCAACCACTTTTTCCGTGCCATCGGGATCAACATCTCCGGACTGCAGAACCTGAAGCTCTATCTTCTGGGCATGTACTATAACCTGTTCCTGCCAGGCGGGATAGGAGGTGACGGCTACAAGATTTTTATCCTGAACAAGAGGACCGATGTCAAGACCTCCAGGATCTTCTGGGTGGTACTGATCGACCGGGTAAACGGGGTGGTCGCACTGTGCTGCCTGGTGGTACTCATCTCCTACCTGATCCAGTTTGACATCGGGTTTGACTACAGGCCCTTCTTCTGGATCGCTGTTCCGGCGGGCCTTGCCCTGTTTGCCCTGGTGATCAGGCGGTTTTTCAGGTATATCTACAAGTGCATCACCATCACCACGCTGCTCTCACTGGCCGTTCAGAGCCTCCAGGTGCTTTCGGCATTCCTGATCCTGAAGGCCATTGGCGGGTACGGGCGGGAATTCGAATACCTGTTTGTCTTCCTGATCTCCTCCATCGTTGCCATGCTGCCGGTATCCATCGGTGGGGTGGGATTGAGGGAGCTGACCTTCCTGTACGGTTCAAGGATCCTTACCCTGGATATCAGCCTGAGTGTGGCACTGAGCCTGATGTTCTATATCATTACAGCTTTTGTCTCATTGTGGGGGATCTATTTCGGGATCAGGACCGATAAGGTCTTTCCCGGGGAGAAGGTGGAGTGAGCCCGGGATTATTCCCAAATGACCGCTTTTTTGGATCAACGGTCCGATTCCTGTGATGAATGCAATCTCCGGAATCCCGCGCATTTTCACGGAACAATTCCCGGTGTTTTTACGTATACAGGAATAGCCAATCAATCAACGCGTTAGAAGGGTGAATGCATTGAATTATTTGGTTTTGCAGAAAGCGGGAGACATTAATATCCCGAATTCCCTGATTGATCAAATATTGATTTCAGGGAAGGAAAATGATGGTAGTTTTGCGTACATTCCTTTGTTAGAACAGAAATTATATTTGACGTTATGAACAGAAAGTTTTTCCCCCATATAGCAACCCTCCTGTTTTCTTTGCTCATGCTGACCGGATCCGGGCTTCAGGCCCAGACCATCCGGATCATGCCACTCGGCAACTCGATCACTAGAGGAAGTATGTGCATGAGTGGCACGATCTATTCGATGCGACCCTTCTATAGAAGATAGCGAAGCCATCGGGTACCGTCACAGGTTGTATAACCTGCTCGCAGGAGTCGGGTATACCATTGATTACGTGGGAAGCGAGACCTATGGCAATACCTACATGACCGACCCGGATTGCGCGGGATTCAGCGGATACAGGGACCATAGATCGCTAACCTGATGGCCACGGGTTTGGATAAAAATGCCGTTCCGGTAACCCCCGGGCCTTATATGAACACCTATCCGGCCGATATCATTCTGCTCCATATCGGGACCAATGATATCCTGGCAACCGATACCCTGGTGACCGAGATCAACGATATCCTGGAGGCCATCGATACTTATGAAATTGCTTCCGGGGATGATGTAATGGTGTTCCTTGCCAGGACCATTGCCAGGGCGGGGGATGAGTGCGGATCCGGCCTGGGGGTGATGACCTACAACGACTCCATCGATGCCCTGTATGCTGCCAGGAAGGCGGCCGGTGACAGCATTATCCTGGTGGATATGGAGTGTGGCGCCGGACTGGACTACGACACCGACCTCATGGACGAGGTCCACCCGAACCAGACAGGCTACGACAAGATGGCCGACCTCTGGTTCACGGCCATTGATTCATTCCTGACCCTGCAGGCCACCAAATATGAACTTACCATGGCCACTGCCGGGGGACCAGGAACAGTCGTTCCATTCGAAGGGGTTCACAGTTACGTGGACGGAACGGTGGTTCCCGTTTCTGCCACACCTGGTACAGGGTACCATTTTGTCAACTGGACGGGGAATCTTTCCGGATCGGCCAATCCCACTTCCATCACAATGGATGCGGATAAAAGCGTGACTGCCAACTTCGCCATCAACCAGTATACCCTGACAGTGAATACCGACGGCACCACCGGTGCCATTGTGGATCCATCCGGGGATGAAACGGTGGACCATGGTGTACTGACCAACATCCAGGTGGTGATCACCCCCACGGGGAGTGTATTTGACGGCTGGGAGCATGTTTCCGGCAACCCGGTGACCTTTACCGATGCTTCGGCTTCGAGTACCACCGTCAAGCTGGAGGCAGGGGATGCCACCATCCGTGCCACCTTCAGGCCCACGACACATACCCTCTCCATCAGCACGGTGGGGACGGGTACAGTGACCAAAAATCCCAACCAGGCCACTTATGACTACAACACTTCGGTGACCCTGACAGCTGTTGACGGAACCGGGTACCATTTCGACCACTGGACGGGGAACCTTTCCGGATCGGCCAATCCCACTTCCATCACAATGGATGCGGATAAAAGCGTGACTGCCAACTTCGCCATCAACCAGTACACCCTGACAGTGAATACCGATGGCACCACCGGTGCCATTGTGGATCCATCCGGGGATGAAACGGTGGACCATGGTGTACTGACCAACATCCAGGTGGTCACCACACCCACGGGGAGTGTATTTGACGGCTGGGAGCATGTTTCCGGCAACCCGGTGACCTTTACCGATGCTTCGGCTTCGAGTACCACCGTCAAGCTGGAGGCAGGGGATGCCACCATCCGTGCCACCTTCAGGCCCACGACACATACCCTCTCCATCAGCACGGTGGGGACGGGTACAGTGACCAAAAATCCCAACCAGGCCACTTATGACTACAACACTTCGGTGACCCTGACAGCTGTTGACGGAACCGGGTACCATTTCGACCACTGGTCGGGGAACCTTTCCGGATCGGCCAATCCCACTCCCATCACAATGGATGCGGATAAAAGCGTGACTGCCAACTTCGCCATCAACCAGTACACCCTGACAGTGAATACCGACGGCACCATCGGTGCCATTGTGGATCCATCCGGGGATGAAACGGTGGACCATGGTGTACTGACCAACATCCAGGTGGTCACCACACCCACGGGGAGTGTATTTGACGGCTGGGAGTATGTCTCCGGCAACCCGGTGACCTTTACCGATGCTTCGGCTTCGAGTACCACCGTCAAGCTGGAGGCAGGGGATGCCACCATCCGTGCCACCTTCAGGCCCACGACACATACCCTCTCCATCAGCACGGTGGGGACGGGTACAGTGACCAAAAATCCCAACCAGGCCACCTATGACTACAACACGCCGGTGCAGCTGATCCCCAATCCCGGTGCCAATTACCATTTCGACCACTGGTCGGTGGACCTCACCGGTTCGGCCAATCCGGGAACCATTGTGATGAACGGGGACAAGAGTGTGACAGCCACATTCCTGATCGATCAGTACACCCTGACAGTGAATACCGATGGCACCATCGGTGCCATTGTGGATCCATCCGGGGATGAAACGGTGGACCATGGTGTACTGACCAACATCCAGGTGGTCACCACACCCGACGGGGAGTGTATTTGACGGCTGGGAGCATGTTTCCGGCACCCGGTGACCTTTACCGATGCTTCGGCTTCGAGTACCACCGTCAAGCTGGAGGCAGGGGATGCCACCATCCGTGCCACTTTCAGGCCCACGACACATACCCTCTCCATCAGCACGGTGGGGACGGGTACAGTGACCAAAAATCCCAACCAGGCCACCTATGACCACAACACT
>CAWCAK010000006.1:0-547341 GCA_963793455.1 uncultured Bacteroidota bacterium | reverse complement strand
TGATTTTTGAATCTCTGCCTTTATTAAATCCAACATCTCTTTTACAGGGATGAAGAGTGGCTCAACAGACTCTTGATCGTATTCGAAGATGTTTTCATAGTCTCCTTTTTGACGCCAGTCGAAGAGTTCTGATAGCAACTGCCCATATTTTTTGTCAAACACCCCAGTCTTTACAAAATGCAAAGAGAATTGACCTTTTACAGCTGAGTGGGTTTTCGTATGAATATCGTGTACGACTAACAAAGCGCTGACTGCATAAAAAACAGAGTAATACAATCTATTCACTGCAGAATTCCAGAATCCGTTATCTGCTAACACTCTGGCCGCTTCAAAGGTTGTATAAGAAGTATCTAAGCGGTACTGGATATACTCGGTTTTGTTGCTGAAAGTCATATCCTTAAACCTTCCCGGGTCACATTATGATAGAATGGAGTAATGATTTGTTTCGTATTCCAATCATTCTTTGAGTAAACAAAAATGGAAAATGGTTCTCCTGTTTCCAATTCCAGATCATAGAGCTTATTCCTGAATTTACGTTCAATACTAAGATCGACTCCATAATCTGTCAAAACCAAAAGATCCCAATCCGAATCAGCATGCTCTTCACCACGAGCCCTGGAACCATAAAGAATGATTTCTGCTCCCGGGTCAATCGAATTAATATTTCGCCGAATTAACTGGATAATATGTCTGGATTTAGACTTCATGTTACAAAGATACTAAAATGACAGGTTATCATATTTGGCCGGATTTTCGCTGCTGAACTTGTACATTTTTTACACAAGCTGGTATATTCCAATTCTGACGGTATCTCAGTGTTTACCATTATCTTTAACAATCGGATCAAAACGTCTATTAAATGCCAGAATCTGAAATCAGGAAACGGGTGCCTTATTCCAAGAAGCCGGCTGAGATGTCGGTGGATGAGTGGCAGGCTGAATTAAGAAAGCAATTTGCAACGGATCAGAAATTTAAGATTCAGAACACCGGCGATCATCCATTTTATTCAGATTTTGAAGTTTTCAATCCGGAAACAGGAAATACTTACAAAGTTTCCATCAGAGATAATGTTAGCAGTTACAATTATTGCTCTTGTCCCGATTTCAAAGTCAACACACTGGGTACCTGCAAACATATTGAATATGTATTGTTTAAGCTGCTGAGGTATAAGAAGTACCAGAAATACTTCACCCAACTACAGCCAAACAATTATTCTTCACTCAGCATATTATACGGTCATGATCGGCATATCCGACTGAAAAAAGCCGACAGCCGTCATGAATATGAAAATGAGGAGAAATATTTTGACGATCAGGGTTTCCTTTTACCAGGAATGATCTATGAACTTGATAGTTTCATAAAAAGTGTCGTCAAAACGGATCCTTCCTTCAGGATTTATCCCGATGTATTTGAATATATCACTCAGCACAAAAAGAATAGGGACAGAAAAACGAAACTAAAAGAGATCTTTCCGGAGGGAACGGAAAGCAGGATACTGGAAGACCTGATCAATACCAGGCTTTATCCCTATCAGAAAGCGGGAATTATCGAAATCATTAATGCTGGAAGGGTACTACTGGCCGATGATATGGGGCTTGGGAAAACCATTCAGGCCATCGCAGCTGTTGAGATCTTTGCCAGGTATTTCGATGTGACAAAGGTCCTTGTCATTTGTCCGACATCCTTAAAGTACCAATGGAAATCCGAGATTCGGAAATTTGCAGGAAGGGATGCTAGTGTTGTTGAAGGATTGATCCAAAAGAGGAAAGATCTTTACTGTCAGGATGATTTCTATAAGATCATTAGTTATGGTGTGGTCCGCAATGACACTGAGCTGATCAATGCGTGGAAGGCAGACTTGATCATTATTGATGAGGCCCAGAGAATAAAGAACTGGAAGACGCTTACTGCAAAATCTGTGAAGAAGATCCAATCCGATTACACTATTGTAACAACAGGAACACCTTTGAAAACAGGATTGATGAACTTCATTCTATTGTGGAGTATATAGACCGTTACAAATTGGGACCGTTATTCCGGTTTCTGGATAATCACCAGGTGCTGGATGAATACGGGAAACTGATCGGTTATAAGAACCTCCGGACCATCAATAAAACCCTGAAGGATATTCTGATCAGGCGAACAAAAAAGGAGATCATTGATCAGCTGCCTGGAAGAATTGACAAGAATTTCTTTGTTGAGATGACAACGGAGCAGGAATCTGAACACTGGGATTATTACAATGTGGTTGCCCGGCTTGCTAACAGATGGATTGAGCAGGGTTACCTGAGTGAAGAGGATCGACAGAATCTGCTTATTAGCCTGAATTGCATGCGAATGGTTTCGGATTCTACTTATATACTGAACAGAAAGACAAATTCGGGTAATAAGATCAATGAACTCAAGAGCATTATCCAGGAAATTACAGAAGGTCAAAATAATAAGATTGTGATCTTTAGCCAGTGGAAAAGAATGTTTGACCTGCTTACAAGAGAGCTCAATAAAATGGGCCTGAAATATGAATATCTGAATGGTGATGTTCCTGCCGATCAACGTAATACAATCATAGAAAAGTTTCAGTCTGATCAGGCTTTGAAATTGTTCCTTTCAACAGATGCCGGTGGAGTAGGTGTGAATCTTCAGAGCGCGAACATCCTGATTAACATTGACCTGCCCTGGAATCCGGCAGTGCTTGAGCAACGAATCGGAAGGATCTACAGGCTTGGTCAAAAGAAGCATATACAGGTCTATAACTTCATTTCGAAATTTTCCATCGAACACAGGATACTTCATCTGCTGGACTTTAAGAAGGCAGTCTTTAAAGGGGTTCTTGATGATGGGGGTGAAGACAGGGTGATGCTTGAGGGATTCCTTCAGTCGTTGAAAGCCATGCTGGATGTTAATCTGGAAGACCCGGATCAAAAGGAATCGGTTGAAGTGGTAGATGAAGTTACACACAGTCTTGTGGCAGAATCCGATGCGTTATATCAGAGAGATCATCAACAGGATCAGCTGGACCGGTCACAGGATCAGGGTAAGGAAAGAGATTCTGTTTCCCGGGATGAACAGCATGAAAATGTTGAGCAGGGGATTTTGTCTGGATTCAGGAATAAAATAAAACGATTGATCAATCGTTTTTCAAATTTCCTGGCCCGAGGAAAGCAGAAATAGCATAATAAATGCATTTATGAGCCGAAGAAAACAAAGAGTAAATTACCATCTTGACTGCGGAGGGATTACTCAGATGGACTCAAATGAAATCGCAGCGATTCTCCGCGCGGCCGATGAGCTTATTGCCACAGGTGGCCGGACCATGCTGTCCAAGATTCTGAAAGGCTCAAGAGATAAGAAGTTACTTGAACATGGGTTGGATCAGTGTCCAGTTTATGGCTTTTACGGACAATTGACCCTGTCGGAAATATCCCATCGTATCGACTTTGTAATAGAAAATGGATATCTTGAAATTGAATACAGCTCACGACTTCCTGTTATAGTCTATACTGAAAAGGGTTGGGAGATTGAAAGGGAAACATACTCACAGGAATTATTGCAGAAGCTTTCAGATCTTCTTAGTGGAAATGACTTCAGCTTTGTAGAGGAATTAAAGGACAGGAACAGGGGAATGATCCTGTTGTTGATCGATAAAATACGAAATACAGGCAATCCGAATTTTATTCCTCTTTTAAGAGCTTGGCAGTTCATTGAGTATAAAAAAGTCAGGCATGCTATTCAGGGAGTCATCAACGAGCTTATGAAGATGGTTGACTCAAGCTAGATGCATGCCTAAATTACCCATTTCACTTAAATATATTTGACGTATTTGTAGAATAAATCCACACATGATATAAATAGCATAGAATGAGTTATATACAACGATATTTAGTAGAAGAAAGTTATCAATAAATGACTTTGATGAATCCTTTTAATTCTGAACGAATATATCGTCATGATTCGATACAATATTAAAAGCGCCATAAAATTCATTCTGAAATTCAGAAGCCATACGGCATTTAGTCTTGTGGGATTGGTTATAGGATTGGCATGTGTATTTATTATCTCTGCCTGGTCCATCCAGGAGTTGAGGTACGACGGGTTTCACCACCAGGCGAAACATATCTATATGGTCACCACCGATATCAAGAACAATACCGGTAGCGAGACTCGTTTCCCGGAGACACCAGCTCCACTGGCAGCTGCGCTTGAGGAACAGATCCCTCAGATTGAAACCGGATTTCACTTTCTCTATTTGTATGGAGGTCGTGCAATCAGAACTGGTGAAATCACATTCAAAGAGGCGGGGATTGCAGCGAGCCCGGAGTTTCTTGAGGTATTCAACTTTCCACTTATTTCGGGCAGGGCGAGCGAGCTGGAAGAACCAAATTCCATATTTCTCTCACGAAATCTTGCTGATAAAATATTCCCGGACGTCAGTCCTTTAGGCCAGGAACTGCAATACAAAGATGACAAGGTTTTGATCGTAAAAGGAATTTTCAAAGATGTGCCCAGGAATTCAAGCCTGCAATTTGATTTTCTCATTCCCTATGAGATAGAATATGGGATTTCCGAGGAGTGGTGGCAACTCTCTGATGAAACCTTTATAAAGACCTCTCCATCGGCAGATATGGAAAAGGTTCACAGTTTAATGAAGGGCATTTGGAGAAAAAAACTCACAGATGAGCAGTTTAACATTGGGATCATTCCAATAACTGACCTGAGGTACGGTGCGGATTTCGAGTTCTGTAATGCAGAACATGGACATGGCAGCCGAAAGAAACTTTATATGTTTATTGGAGTGGCTCTCCTGATTCTGATCCTGGCCTGTTTAAACTACATGAATTTGATTTCGGCATATGCAATAAAGCGGGAAGATGAAACATGGCTTCGGAAAGTTCACGGAGCGAGCGCAGGAAACATCACCTCTTATCTGATCATCGAATCAATGATGCTCTCCTTTGTTGCCTGGGTATTGGCCACCCTGCTTTCGATCCTGGGACTTCGCCTTTTCGAGAAGATGTTGGGAGTTGTGATAGATCCTTCCTATTTCTATGGGAGCGTTGCATTTGGTTTGATCATAGCAATGACCATTGTGGGCCTGGCCTCGGGATTCTATCCCGCTTTAAAAGCAGGCTCCGGTGTATTGAATCATACAAACCAAGCAAGGAAGCCGAACTTCATGTTCCAGAGGAATCTAAGGAATGCTTTTGTAATGAGTCAGTTTATTCTATCCATTACGCTCTCCGTCTCAAGCCTTATTATCATCAGGCAGGCCAATTTTATGATGAAATTTGAGACAGGGTATGCAAAGCAGGATATCGTGGAGTTCAGTCTTCCCGCAAAGGGTGATACAGTGATATACGGACTCAATAACTGGTTGAATGACAATCCAAATGTGGAAGCCTACAGTTTTGGGGGCTCATCTCCGGTTAGGCTGACCATGCTTAATACCCTGGAAAAATGGGAATGGGAAGGATTGCGGGAGGGGGCGCATACTTCATTTTACAGGATCAATGTGGATGAGGAATATCTTAAGGTTTTTCAGATTCCTCTGGCTGAGGGAAGATTCTTCACCTCTCTGGGAAGAGATCAGGACCGGATTGTGATTAATGAAAGACTTGCAGCTGTATTAGGAATTGAGGATCCTGTGGGGCAAATACTTCGACAGGGTGAAACAGAATACGAAATCATAGGGGTGGTCCGGGATTTTAATTTCCAGCACCTGAGTAGTGAAATTCAACCTCTTGTATTTACCTATACCGGGTCGGCAAGGCGCCTGTTTGTCAAGATTAGATCAGATGCCTTAGAAACTGTGGGACAGATCCAGGAACATATTTCAGATTTGTATGACAAGCCGGCTCAATATAGTTTTGTTATTGAAGATTATGAAAAGCTGTATCTGGGCGAACAACAAATCATATCAGCCATTCTGTTTTTCACGATCTTAAGCATTCTGCTCTCCAGTTTGGGATTGATAGGGGTGGTGACCCACGGCAACGAAGCCAGGACAAAGGAGATCGCAGTAAGAAAGGTGTTCGGAGCTGACACCGGTGAAATGATGATAGCCCTGAATATGAGCATAGTAAAAATTTTCCTACCCGGCCTGTTCATAGGTAGCCTGCTTGCCTGGTTGGTAATGCGACAATGGTTGATGGATTATGTATACAGAAGGGGATTCGAAGGGTGGGTATTTCTACTGGGAGCATCTATCATTCTTATTATTGCTCTTCTTTCTGTCAGCATCCAAACGTGGAGGGCTGCAAATAAGTCGCCGGCAGCAGCATTGAAAAATCTGTAGAGAGTCTGAAAATGAGAAAGTTCGAGAAAGGGAAATGTGTCAGCTACTTCTTGATAACTATGTTGTTATGGGGTGGTTTCTCCTGCACAATCTCTGCGGATAAAGAAATAGATACCACCCCTGACCTGAACCCTGAAATCGTCATTAAAAAAAGGGATGATGGTACCATTTCCAGTGTCAACCAGGTGGATGAGGGGGGTGTCGTACATGGTATCAGGACGACCTATTACCCGGATGGAAAAACGATCTATTCAAGGCTCACCTTCAATCACGGGATAAAACAGGGTCCCTCGATCTGGTACTATAACAACGGCCAGGTATTCAAACATGCCAGCTTTGATCAGGGGAAAATGCATGGTCCCACCAGAAAATACCACAGAAGCGGAAAATTGCTGGCCGAGATTGAATGCGAAAAGGGAAATGTATTGCCTGGTCTGAGGGAGTACAATGAGGACGGTTCAATAGTTACTTCCTATCCTGAAGTAGCTTTCAGAGAAATTAATTACCTGGAAACTAAAAACAGAATTGATCTCGAAATATACTGCTCGGAGAAGCTTAGTGGAATCAAATATTTCCTGCTGGAAAAGGATGCAGGAAGGACAAGCAGGGTATATCTAATTACAGAAAATGGTAAGGCCTCCATGCAATATTATGTCAAACCCGGGGATATGCTGAACAAGCATGTTGAGATTATCGTAGAAATCCCCACATATTTCGGAAATACCATGGTGAAGAAGCTCAGCTATCATCTCACTGCAACGAATATGAAATAGTCATAAAAGATCAATGTTTATCTACGATGAAGTAACCTACTGGTGTTTCTTGAGTATGTTGAGAGTGAATCTAAATCAGGGGAGCCTTTTGATTTGATTCTTGAAGGATCTGATATTAAATGAAATATAAATAGTCTGGAATCTCTATATCTCAGTAATAAATAAAACAAAGAAACTCATCATATCGGACTTTAGAGATTATCTTTAGAAGATAAATAAAACTGAAATGCAGGTTGTCGTAAACAGGAAAGATATCGTATTTCACCCTGACCCCAGCAGAGTCATCGCTCGTTTTCTGTTTGCAGGGGATCATAGGGCTCTAAGCACCGTTCGTTCAGTACTGGAAATGTCTGAAGAGGATGCCTCGCTTGCATTGAAACAAACACTGAGGGATTATTCCATGCGTCACAGGAATATCTCAAAGGTCTTTGAGAAGCACTTTGGCAGAATTTCATACCTGTTTAAGCAGATAAATGTTGATCCTGAATCGATCGACTATTCCAGGAAAATTTTGATAGGCTCCTATTTTACAATGGAGTATTCCATTGAGTCGGCCGCCTTTTTTAATCCGTCGATGGTTGAACATCCTGATCAGTCAGAGACCGGAAAGGGTCAGAAGCGGGTGATCATCAGTTTCAGGGCAACAGGGGAAGGACACATTTCCTCGATTGTCTTCCGGACCGGATTGATCGATAAAGAAAACAACCTGAAAATAGAACCTGTAGGCACACTTCTGGAGGAGGCTGAACATATCCGCCGGCATGTATACGACAAAGAAACCTTCAAAAGCAAGCTGGACGAAATGGAGGATTTTCAAGGAATTATTCCATCCGGGTTAATACTGGATAAGCTCGGCGAGAAATTTACCTATGGCGAGCTTCGAAAATGCATTGAAGAAGATAAAAAGACCCTGCACCTTGCTGCCTATAGAGAGATGTTTTTTAATCAGATCATGTGGCTGGCTTCGTCTCATTACGAACTAGAGTTTTCATTGGACACCAATATTTCCGAAAGGGTTATTTTCCCTGTATCCTCGAACGAAAACAATGGAATTGAAGATGCCCGTTTCGTGAAGTTCATTGATGACAACAATGAAGTGACCTATTATGCCACCTACACCGCATATGACGGCACCACGATATTGCCAAAACTATTGGATACCAAGGACTTCTATCATTTCAGGGTGTTGCCGCTTCATGGAGAAATTGCCAAGAACAAGGGGATGGCCATGTTTCCAAGAAAAATTAATGGGAACTATGCCATGCTTTGCCGGTTGGATGGTTATAGTAATTACATCGCCTATTCTGATAACATCACAGTCTGGCGTGAGGCAAAATTATTACAAACGCCAAAATACCCCTGGGAATTCATTCAAATAGGGAACTGCGGTTCACCCATCGAAACCAGTGAGGGTTGGCTTGTGATCACGCATGGTGTCGGCCCCATGCGGGAATATGTACTCGGTGCTTCCCTCTTCGATCTTCATCAACCTGAAAAAGAGATAGGAAGGTTGAAATCACCTTTGCTCGTTCCCAATAATGAAGAGCGGGAGGGATATGTCCCCAACGTAGTTTATTCCTGCGGATCAATGATTCACAATGAGGATCTGATTATCCCATATGCCAAATCTGATTATTCATCAACCTATGCCTCAGTTCATCTGAATGAACTCCTGGATGAGCTGAAAAGATCCAAATAACAAAGGTCTCTTTTTCCGCCATACTGATTCATCATGATGCATTGGAATTCATCATGATGCATTGGATAAAAACATGTGAATAATGTAACTCTTATCCCTAATTGTGTAATGCATTCTCCGACCTGGAGAATTATCTTTATCCATGTCCCTGAACCATAATTACATGGATCATTAAACTGAATATCAATGAGGAGTTCAATGTTTATTCTGGCCATTATCCTGGTTATCGCCTGGATCATAGGGCTTTACAGTACCAATGCGGGAGATATCATCCACATTCTTCTCGTTATGGCAATCATTGCTGTAATACTCGGGGATAATCAAACACAAAATTCACTGAAGAAATTAATATCCAAATTGAGATGATTTATTTATACATTTTTATTCCAGTATTGGTAATCCTGTTGGCGGGGATCAGGATTGTAAGACCTACGCAACGCGGACTCATGGAACGTCTTGGAAAGTATAACAGCCTGGCTTTACCAGGATTTCACTGGATTATACCCATAGTTGACAGGCTCTACATGGTCAATGTAACTGAACAGATGGTGGATGCCGAACCCCAGGAGATCATCACCAACGACAATCTGAATGCAAGTGTGGATGCCCAGGTTTACTTCAGGGTGAAATCAGATGACAAGAGCGTAAAAGGAGCCATATACAATGTCAACGATTACACCTGGCAGATTGTAAATCTTGCCCGGACTACCTTACGTAATATTATTGGTACCCTTACCTTGAAGTCAGCTAACAGTGAGCGGGGAAAAATCAATGCCGATCTGTATAAAACCCTGCACAATGAAACTCAGGGTTGGGGGATTGAGATCGTCCGGACAGAGTTGAAACAAATTGATCCCCCCAGTGACGTTCAGGAAACCATGAATAAGGTTGTAAAAGCCGAAAATGAAAAAATCGCGGCCATCGATTCGGCTACCGCAGCGGAAACTGTCGCCGATGGCATCAAACGCGCCAAGATTAAGGAAGCAGAAGGTTTCAAACAATCGAAAATATTGCATGCCGAAGGAGAAGCTGAAGCAATTAGGTTGGTCAATGAAGCTGCAGATAAGTATTTCATTGGAAATGCACAGTTATTGAGGAAGCTTAAGGCTATGGAGACATCGCTGGAAAAGAATGCGAAAATAGTTATTCCCTCGGGATCTGAACTGGTCAATGTAATTGGTGACATGGCAGGAGTATTACCCCTGGAGAGATCATAATTTTGGGTCCTGATAATGGACAAAGCAAACACAAAAAAAGTAGCACTGATCGTGGCTCATCCCGGTGATGAGACCTTATGGGCCGGCGGAATCATCCTGAGCCATCCTTCCTGGGAATGCTATATCGTCTGTCTTTGCCGGGGAAAGGATGAAGACCGCGCACCAAAATTCAATGAGGCTTTAAAGGAGTTAAGATCGGAGGGGATCATGGGTGATCTGGACGATGGTTCCGATCAAAGAGGCCTGGAGGAAAACGATGTAGAGAATGCCATTCTGGAATTATTGCCTCCGGGTTTTTATGACCTGGTCATTTCACATCATCCGTCGGGTGAATACACCCGGCACATCAGGCATGAGGAGACAGGCCAGGCCGTGATCAGACTTTGGCATTCGGGAAGAATATCAACAGGTGAGTTTTGGGCTTTTGCTTACGAAGATGGCAACAAAGAATATTTGCCAAAACCCGTGCACGAGGCGAGCGTTGTCCGAACACTTACAAAAAGGATCTGGCTGCGAAAATACAGCATCATTACGGAGACTTACGGATTTGAGACCAGCAGTTTTGAGGCAATGACAACCCCCAGGGCAGAATCTTTCTGGCAGTTTAATAATTCTTTTGAAGCCAGAAAACAGATAAAACTCAATGGAGCAATCAAATGAAAGGAGTCCTGCTTTCCCTTTGGCTGTTAACGAAGGATATTTTTATATACATCCAGGTAGCCATCCACCATTTTTTGACTGCTGAAGTTTGAAGAAGCCCACTCCATGCAATCTCTCCGGTCAATAAATTTAATGCTGTTTACTGCCTCTACTGCTTCATCAACGTTTTTTACCAGGAAACCGGTTTTCCCATCCAGAATAAGTTCAGGCATGGATCCCCTGTTGAATGCAATAACGGGTGTTCCACATATCATGGCTTCGACCACACTGAGGCCAAACGGTTCTTCAAACCCAATAGGGTGAAGAAGGGCATAAGCATCACCCAGAAGCTTGTTCCGTTCTACAGGGCCTGAATTGCCCAAATACACAATATCCCGATCATCTATAAGCGGATCTACCTTACGGGCAAAATATTCCTGGTCCTGAATCAGACCGGAAATGATCAGCTTTCTATTTGATTTTTTGGCAATTTCGATGGCCTCAGAGACTCCTTTTTCGGGATGGATCCTGCCAAAAAATAACAGGCTTTCACCCGATTCAGCATTGAAACTAAACTCCCTTGTATCAATGCCATTGTATACGGTGGCAGAGTAACTGAGCTCAGGACTGCGATCCGAATTGCTGATGGAAACATAGTAACTGGTACTGTTGTATTTCTTATAGACTGGAATAATTTTCGGAGAAGAAAAGCCATGAATCGTGGTTACCATGGGTGTCTTGATCAGGCGAGAATAACTCAGGGGAAGAAAATCGAAATTGTTATGTATGATATCAAACTGATCTGCCTGTTCCATTAAATGACTGATATGAAGGCACTCTGCTACTTTGGGATCAACATCCGGGTATTCGGCGTAGGGTAGCTCACAAACAGAGGCCAGCTTGCCTTTTGTCATTGAATCACCCGATGCAAATAATGTAACATCCATACCCCGCTCAACCAATCCTTCTGCGATGTTTGAGGATACCTGTTCCCAGGGACCATATTTCCTGGGAGGTGTCCTCCAGGCGATGGGTGATAAGATGGCTATTTTCATGGGTTTGGTTTTTATTCGGTTGCCTTTTAAAGGGGTGGACGTGGATTATCCAGACAATGGTCGACCAGGGCCTCCAGGTTGGCAGTTCCCACACACATTACTTTATCAGCTCCTCCCCAGTAAATTTTTACACTGCCATCATCCTCTGGTACGGCAGCACAACAAAACACCACATTATGAACATACCCTGTAATCTCATATTCCTCCTCGGGTTGCAGAATCCAGTCATCAGCTACAGCAATGATTTTTGAAGGATCAGACAAGTCATGCAATGCGGCACCAAGTCTGTAAACGCAACCATCCATGGTTGGAAACACACCATGATAAATATGTAACCAACCTCTTTCGGTTTTCATGGGAGGCGCTCCCGGACCAATCTTCATTTCATCCCAGTGGTATTGCATGGGTCTCATGACTATTTTCGATTCGCCCCAGTATTTTAAATCGGGAGAGTATGATATCCATATCGACCATGGGGAGATTTCAGAATGAGGGCGGTCGAGTCTGGCATAGAGTCCGTCAAATTTTTCCGGAAATATGACAACGTTCCGGTAGTCTGATTCAGTGATTAATGAAAACCTTTCAACGGTTTCAAAATCTTCTGTTTTGGCAAGTCCAATGCGAACCCCGTGACTGGAATAGGCGCTGTAAGTAATCAGGAATTCACCATCTATGAATACGATGCGCGGATCTTCCACTCCATAGGTTTCGTATTCTTTAAAAATTCCCCGGTCAGCCGGAACCATGAAAGGTTTTTTGGCCACTTCAAAATTGAAGCCATCATCACTCACAGCCTTTCCCAATATGCTTCGCCCGTTCATGGTATGGGAACGAAATATCATGACATATTTATCCTGGTACTTTATAACAGCAGCATTGTGTACCGTAGCTACCGGATAAGGAACATTATCCTTCGTAAGGATAGGATTATATGGATACCTGCGGATGATCATCAGCACATCTAGTCATGCTTGTGAAATTCTTCATAGGCCTGCAAAACCGTTAGATGAGAGATTAAATAGGCCAATGAGCTTTCGGCTCCCTGGTTCCGGTTAACACCATAACTTTCAAATCCATCGCAGCAACCCTTCGTCTCAAAATCGTATAAGCTCATTCTCAGGTCGTTTTCACCCAGGAACCACAAAAATGAAGTGTAGAGTTTTTTGATGTAATCTTTGTCTTTGGTGAGATGATAGGCCTGGTGATACATTAATACCATGGCCATGGCATCAATGGGTTGTTGTGCAAAAACAGACCGTTCACCCTCTTTTTTAAACCATTTCTCGTTTCCGATGATCGAGAGGTAATTGTCTTTCAAGGTGTGGGCGGTCAGGAAATCCATGGTAATAAGGGCCACATCGGTCACCTGATCATCATTCAGAATGCCTGCTGCATGCAAAAGCGCAAGCGGTAAAATTCCGTTATCGTATGCCAGCAGCGATTCAAACCATTTCCATTCGGCCGATTCATTCTCATGGTAGTGAGTTATTAGTTTGAAAGCCATGTTTCTTAATCTTTCGGTCATGGAATCATCCGAAGGGTTCGTTTTAAGGTAGTAACAAATCCCAATCATGGCATTGGCTATGCCTCTGATGGATTTTAAATTCTCAAAATTGCGTGCAGCTTGAAAGAACACCCCACTTCCTGCCTGAAAATAGGCATCATTGGGAGCATTACCCAGCAGGTAACCAAGCGCCCAGATGGATCTGCCAAAGGAATCTTCAGAACCCACTTCGTCAAGAAAGTTTCTGTTAAAACTCATGAAGTTCCTGAAGGTCCCATCTGGATTCTGCATATAGTGAATGTAACTCAGATATACGGGGGATAATTCAAGTGCCCTGTCGTCTTTTATCTGGCGGAAGGCCATTAATACCATCAGCAGGGCCCTTGCATTATCATCCAAACAGTATCCTTCCTTCAGGTTCGGGATGCCATATTTTGCATGTTGGATGATACCGGTATCGTCTGTCAGGCGATTGATATGGACCAGTGAGAAAGGTGGTAAAATGAGAAAATTAATGACTGAATCACTCTTTTCTACAGGCACATATCCTTTCTCCAGAACTTCATGAACAACCTTAACATATTTCTCTCCGGTTTTAGGCCATGTGAAATTTCTTCCATATTCAAGAGCAGTTTTTTTCAAAATATCCAGCTCACCCGGATGATCTAATAGTTCATTCATGGTGGAAGAGAGTTGCTTGGTATTTCCAAAATCGAAAAGCCTTCCTCTTCCGTCTGCCAACAGTTCTGCAGCATGCCAGTATGGTGTTGACAAAACTGCAGCGCCAACCCCCACAGCATAGGAAAGTGTTCCGCTGGTGATTTGCGATTCATTCAGATAGGGTGTGATATAAATATCTGCTGCTGCCAGATACTTAAATAAATCCTGGACATCTACGAATTGATTTAAAAAAATTACCTGATTTTCTAATTGCAGGTTCTTCACCAGCCGCATTAAGAAAATACGGTATTCTTCTCCGGAATGCCTTAATACATTTGGGTGGGTTTTCCCCAATATGATGTATACCACATCAGGGTGTCTTTTGATCACATCGGGTAAGGCATTGATGACTGTTTCAATGCCTTTGTTACGGCCGATAAATCCAAATGTGAGCACTACTTTTCTGCTTCCCAGTTTAAATTCTTCTTTCGATTTTTCCGGGTTATACTTAATATCGGGTACTCCATGCTCGATAAGCGCAATCTTCTCCCTGGGCACTCCATAAATATCAACCAGAAATTCGATGGCTTTTTGACTCATCACAACGATCTTTTGAGCCATTTTCCCAATTTCCTGTATAACCGATTTTTCGTTGTAGCTTGGAGTTTTCAGAATGGTATGCAGTGTCACTACCATGGGTATCTCCAACCGATGCAACAGGGGAAGAATGTATACGCCATTCTGGCCTCCGTATATGCCAAACTCATGCTGCAGAATACAAATATCGGCGCCACTCAAATTAATATATTTTGCAGCTTTTAAATAATCTTCCTGGAGTTCCTGCCTGATATGTATCTTTACCTCTTGAGGGTAATCATAGGTCAGGTTGTGATCATCAACGGCCACCACAAACGCTTCGAAATTATTCTTCTCTCCTTTTTTGGTATGTAAAACTGAATCAAGCAGGTTATTGGTAAATGTGCCGATTCCACATTCCCTCGGAGGGTATGTGCCAATAAATGCGAATTTCATGCGGATAAAGTATTCGTTCTAAATTTTAATTTTAGCTTCGCTGTTTTTCAAAGCGCGCTTGGCAGTTTTTGCAGCTCTTTTTTCTTTTAGGTTTTTTACTGCAATTTTTTTGTTGTTTTTCTTGCCTTCTTTATCTTTAGACATCTGTTGTGTTATTAGAATTAATATTTCTTCATTTATTGAATTCCAGTATGTTGGACAGCGAATCTCGCGTTGTCATCTCAAATAATAATACCTTCATAACCGCTTTTGATAATCGTTCTTATCATCTTTGCCGGGATCTTCGCCCTTATGATATTGGCAGCATGTGCCGGAATCACTATCCCCTGTCCGGCTATCAGGCTACTTGCACTATTCTCAATCACAATTTCAGCTTCACCCTCAATGATTTGTATATAAGTTTCGAAGGGAGAAATCTTCTCTGACAACGATTCCCCGGAGTCTATTGCAATCGCATTGATGTTCCCGGTTAATCTTCGAATAATGGTCCTGGTCACTATGGAATGAGGGACATAGTCAATTACATCGATCACAATGTGAGCCTTTGACTTTTCAATTTCCACGAGTTGCATCTGTTTAAAAATTGATTTTCATTTGCTTAATATTAATTATAGATAAAGGTAACTCAACAGATCCTGCAACCTGTTACATAATTGACCCTATGATTTACATCATTCACACATTTCAAGCGTTCGCCGTCTCTTATTTTTTTCAACAGGGATGCTTTTTTTATCGTCTCTAGTAGCATCAATCCACATATACGATCAATAACATTTAATTATATTTATTGCACAATCATCAAGATTTGGTGATGCGCAGGAGTACTATCGATAGGGTTTTAATGGCAGGTTTCCTCGGTATTGCCATCTGGACATACATCTCTGGAGCTCTATGCGATGTCATTGACGTTGACGCAGCTCAGTATGCCACCATCAGTATGGAAATGCTGCAGAATGATACTTTTCTGACAGTGACTGAAAGCGGCAAGGACTACCTGGATAAACCCCCCTTCCTGTTCTGGCTAAATTGCATATCGTTCAGTCTATTTGGGTTTACGAATTTTGCATATAAACTGCCGTCCTTACTCTTTTCCCTCCTTGGTTTGTTTTATACCTATAAGCTGGGGGCCTATTTGTTTGACAGAAATACCGGGAAGGTGGCCGCTATCCTTGTTGGGACTTCCATCGGATTCTTTTGGGTAAACAATGATGTAAAAACTGATGCAATTGTAACAGCCTGTTTCGTTTTCTCACTCTATCAACTTATTCTTTTTACAGACAGGAACAAGATAAAGCACCTGATATTTGGCAGCATAGGAATCGGGGTGGGTATGCTCACCAAGGGACCACTGGGTCTGGTTTTTCCCCTGGCTGCGGTTTTTATTCATTTGACTCTGAAACAGGAGCTTAAAAAGCTATTGCGTGTCAGCTGGATACTGCTTCCAGTTATAGTAGCCATTATTCTGTTGCCTATGTGTATTGGCTTGTATAATCAATTCGACCTTCATCCTGAAAAAGTAGTGAATGGAGAGACTGGAGTTTCGGGGCTCAGGTTCTTTTTCTGGGAGCAAAGCTTCGGCAGAATAACCGGCGAGAACAGATTAAAGAACGATACCTCCTTCTTCTATCTGTTTGGCTCATTCCTGGTGCTTGTATTTCCCTTTAGTGCATTGACCATTTTGGCATATTTTAAAAAACTAAAAAAAGCTGTTATCAGTAAATATGATGGTGAATACTATTTGCTGGGAGGATCACTGCTTATTCTTACACTACTGTCGTTCTCCACCTATAAGATACCGCACTATGCCATTGTCGTCCTGCCATTGGTGGGGATACTGGTCGCTCATGAATTGATATTCCTGACGGATGACAAATCAGTCAGATGGTTGAAAATCCACAATATGATAGTAGCAGGTGTGATTTTTGCATTGTCAGCACTCAGTTTTCTGATTTTTGATTTCAAGTGGATTCATCTACTGATTGTCGCATTCCTGCTTGTTAGCTACATCTACTATCATCTAAAGCATCAGATGCAGATCACCCTGTTCATAGCCGCGCTAACGCTTGGTTTTGTTTTAAACGCACAACTGATTCCTGGATTCCAGAAATACAGTGAGGGGAGAAGATTTGCAGAGCTTATTAAGGAGAACGATCTACAGGATGAAACACTCTATTTTTTCAATAGGAAGTCAAAGGCTTTAGAGTTCTATTTGCAAAGATACATGGAGGTGGTCTCATGGGAGGAATTGATAAAACTCTGGAAAAATGGGGATGATGCCTGGTTTTACATGAGCCTGGATGGGAAGGAAGCTCTTCAAAATTCAGGCCTGCAAATCGAAGAAGAGTTAGGTCTAATGCACTATAACATGAACAGAATAAAACCAGCCTTTCTGAATCCGAAAACCAGGCAGGAGAGCCTGGAGCATCGATTCCTGATAAAATTTAAACCCGAATAAGCCACACCTTACAAAATATCCAAAGGGAAAATATGAAAGGGCTAGTTTATCACAGATTCGATTTCAGGATTGCGGAAACGGGGGAAACATATTCAGGTCGGACTTATGACGGGCGACCATAAGCATCCCCCGGTCCCTATGGACCGCATACTTTCGGATGAGCTGGAGATCATCGGAAGCCATGGAATGCAGGCCCATAAATATCCTGAAATACTTCAGTTGATTATTGATGGCAAATTAGAGCCTGAAAGATTACTGGAAAAAACCATCTCCCTGGAGGAAGCGATTTTCCACCTACCCAACATGGATGCCTTTGATCACAAAGGTGTAATGGTGATCGAGTTATGAGATAAATGGCATTAAATAAGGCTGGAAATCACAACTTTATGACCTTCTTCGTGGATATAATGGCCTTTGACCTGATGGTAACGAAATACATTCCTTTCTGCAATGATGTGAGGTCTAATTGGTGTGAGGTTCCTACAAACTCATTTCGTTGAAGAACCTGGCCATTCATTGATATGACCTCGACCGAATACGCCCCTGGTACCCTGGACTGGATTATAATAAAATCTCTCGCCGGATTAGGATAGAGAAGCAGAGGGTCTGTATTTTGTTCAATTGTTCCCGTTGAAACTGTATCTTTTACATACATACGGATGGGGATAAATCCTCTATTAGAAAACGGATTGTACCATTCCAGGATGAGTTCAGCATAATAATCGCCGATCTCAAGCCCTGTAGCATTAAGGGTTAGCCAGCAAATTATTTGGCCCGAAGGTGGCACTAAGGAAGAATCCGGAAGCAATGTGCTGATCCAGTCTCCGGGAGTACTATCGGGTCGAAGCATTTGGTCATTCATCTCCTCTGGCAGTGAATAGGTGACAATGAATGGCTTGAGGATTAAATCATGCGTCATACTTTCGTTACGGAACGGCCATATATGGAACTTGGAGTATCCAAGAAATACAGTATCCGTAATGGTATGTATCAGGTAGAAATTTTCGATCTTATCCCCTTTTCCAGTGAAGGGTACATTCACTTCAAGATCAGAAGGATCATTGGTGTAAAAGACGATGTTCCCGGTAAATTGATCCTTGTACCTCATAAAAACATCCACCCTGAATGTCCTCTTCCCGCCTGGTTCAATTGCTGCCGAACCAGGGGTGATCCTTGATCCAACCAGATCAGTACCTATGCTGTCAATGAACAATGTCTGTGACCCCAGGTTCATAACTTCCAGCTCTTTAGAAATCGTTTTGTACAGGTCGAATTCACCGAATGAGATGGAATCCGGCTGTATAGAGAACCTGGATCCATCGGTGACATGCAGCCGGGTGGGTAAGATGAAATCAGGTAATGTGGGGTCACTGGATATGAACAGAATGTCGGATAAGTAATCCCCGCCTTTGAGATTTACTGCATTAAATGTAACCGTATAATTCATCATGGAACCCCGCTGAATAAAACCTATTTCAGGAGCCCATTGGATCAGATCTACAATGGGGTTGGAGGAGGGGATCCACTGGGCCCCACCTTCCATCACACCATTATTTGAAGATGCAAGATCAACAACTCTATTCGCTGATTCCATATTCATGGGCCAGTAACCAACCAGCCCCGGCTCCTGTCCGGTTAATTCCCTGTGCATAAAAGAGTGTATTTCCCAGGCAGTCCTTTTCCTGTCCCAGATGCGTAGTTCATCAATACAACCCCGAAAATAATATCGCTGGTCTGCGGTAGGATGGTTGGTCCCAACTGATAAGTTGTAGTTCACAAAATCGATGGATTCCTGGATAAAACCACCCGTATCCATGATCCCATTTATATACAAGCAAATTGTCCCGGATTGAGCTGTGACTGCAACATGATACCACCGATCAGGCAAGAGGAACGTTTTTGAATGGACTATATCCTCACCAACCCTGAATCCCAACCTTCTCTCCTGCTCCTCTCCTGTTATATAGAGATCATATCCATTCCCCATGAATTCATTTGACATAACCGGTGATTCTCCCGATTCTCCCTGCCCATCCATGATCCATGCTTCAAGGGTCATGGAACTACCAAGATTGATATCATTCGCACATTGTATCCATACATATCCATCTTCTCCATCAAAACTGATGGCCTGGTTCGCATTATCCGGCCATGGTGGGAAATCCAGTGCAGAATAGAAAGAATAGAAGCCCGGTCCGTCATTCTGGATTGCTAACGTTTCAATGGATTTATCTCCTGCCAGCAACTCCACGCTCAATGTATCCGCAAGATAGGTGGTATCCGATTGGTCAGGATCAATAGTAAACTGGGAACAGCGCTCACCAGACATGCAAAAACTCAAATCCGCATTTGGCCGATAATTGTTAGTTTCCCAATACAATGTATAGGAATTGTTAGCACTGGAACTAAAATAAACGTGTAGAAAGTAGGATTCCAGAATATCAACAGGACAATCGATTCTTTCATTGTCGGTTTCGCTATTTGCAGATACAAGGATATTCCCCCTTCCGTCAACCAGATCAATGTTGATATCACCATCCGAATGATTAAAGTCACAAGCAATGGTTAAAGAAATTGACACATTCTCGCTGGTGAAGCATAATTCATACCAATCATCATCATTATAGGAGACAAAAAGATCTCTATGAATAGATATTTTTCGAAGATCAAAGCCGCCTCTGACAAGAAATCATTATCCTCAAAGTAATCTCCATCACATTCGCAAAGGGTGGTAAAGTATACGTTTGGACTTGCTGTTGTATCAATATCAATACCAATGGGTGGAAAGGGCATTGTCCAAACACATAATTCATACAGAGCTGGCATTTGGCTTAAATCTAACCACGCTAACGCACTGTTCTCTGAGATATCAAGCCCGGATAGTTGATTATTGCTGCAATCCAAATACGAAAGGTCAGTATTTCTATCTACATTAAGCTTGCCAATCTGGTTACTACTACAATCCAAATATATGAGTGCAGTAATGTGATCTATATGAAGCTCGGCTATCTGGTTATTACTGCAGTCCAGATAGACCAGTGCAGTATTTTTTATGACATCTAATCTTGACAAATCGTTTGACTGACAATTGAGCGAATCCAGATTATCAAATGCCCTGATGCCAGTAAGATCTGTTATTCCATTTCCTGAGATATTCAGGCTGCTAATAACATCCGCCTCCGAATATATGATAAGACTATCTCCATTTTTGTCTACTCCTTCTTCAATCAGGGCATAAAGGAAGGCTTTGTCGGGGATGGTTACAATAAAATCTGCACACTCATCAGTAAATTCGAGATTCGGGCTACCACCAGTATCAACGTACACACCTGCCGGAGGAAATGGCATCGTCCATACGCACACTCCAAATAGGGTGGGCATATCGCCAAGCAACAAGGTGGCCAATACTCTATTATTTGAAACATCCAGATTGGTAAATTGGTTACCATCGCAGTATAGATAGGTTAAAGCACCAGAGTTCGAAAGATCCAGGCTGGTTAACTGGTTGGAGCTACACCCTAACGTTCTCAGCAATGCATTGCCAGATACGTCCAGACTAATTAGTTGGTTTCTATAACAGGAGAGACTTGTTAATGCAGTGTTATCCGAAACATCCAGACTGGTTAATTGATTATCACCGCAGTTGAGAGAGTTTAACGCATCAGTGTTCGTAAGATCCAGACTAATAAGTTGGTTATTTACGCAATTGAGTTCTTCAAGTGCAGTATTATTTGAAACATCCAGACTGGTTAATTGATTGTACCGGCAATCGAGTTCTATTAAAGCAGTGCAATTTGAAACATCAAGACTGGTTAATTGATTGTACTGGCAATTGAGTTCGTTAAAGCAGTGCAATTTGAAACATCAAGGCTGGTTAATTGATTGTACTGGCAATTGAGTTCTGTTAAATGCAGTGCAATTTGAAACATCCAAGGACTAGTTAATTGATTTTCTATGCAATTGAGATCTTGTTAATGCAATATTATTAGAAACATCCAGACTGGTTAATTGATTATCCCTAGCAATCTAAATTGGTTAATGCAGCACAACCAGAAACATCCAGACTGGTTAATTGATTGTCCATGCAATTGAGATAGGTTAACTTATCAGGGTTCGTAAGATCCAGACTGGTAAGTTGGTTTCTGTAGCAGTAGAGTCTTGTTAATGCAGTAGTATTAGAAACATCCAGACTGGTTAATTGATTATCCCTGCAATAAATAATTAATAGGGTAACTATATTAGAAAGATCCAGACTGGTAAGTTGGTTATCGTCGCAATTGAGATAGGTTAACGAATCAGTATTCGTAAGATCCAGATTGGTAAGTTGGTTATCGTCGCAATTGAGTCTTGTTAATGCAGTTTTATTTGAAATATCCAGACTGGTTAATTGATTACTATCGCAATCAGAATTTGTTAATGTATTACAACTGAAACATCCAGACTGGTCAATTGATTATCCGAGCAAGTGAGATCTTCAAGCACAGTATTATTTGAAACATCAAGACTGGATAATTGATTCCCATCGCAATACAAATAGGTTAACGCAGCATTGTTTGAAGATATCCAGTCCGGTTAATTGGTTACCATCGCAGTATAAATAGGTTAAAGCACCAGAGTTCGAAAGATCCAGGCTGGTTATTTGATTTCCTTCGCAATACAAATAGGTTAATGCAGCATTATTTGAGATATCCAGTCCGGTTAATTGATTGCCCGAACAATTGAGATCTGACAAGGCAATATTATCAGATAAATACAGGCTGGTTAATTGATTTCCTTCGCAATATAAATAGGTTAACGCAGCGCTATTTGAAACATCCAGACTGGTTAACTGATGAAAACTGCAATCGAGGGTGTCCAGGTTCCTGAATGCCTCAATTCCTTCAAGGCTATGTATCTCTCCCTGCGATCCTCCCCATCCTCCCTCACTTTGAATATTCAATGAATATACTGCCTCAGCTTCAGCATAACTGATCAAACCATCCCCATTGGTATCTACACCTGCTTCAATGAGGGCATCCAGGAAGTAGGTGTCGGGGATGCTAACAATCTGCGAACACAAAGGTATTCCGCCGTAAATACCAATTAATAGAATCAGGATACTTCTTCGCATAACCCAAGGGTTATGGGATTAACTGTATAAGATACATCAAAACCATCACCTGTCCACTAATTTGCTGATATATTTTGATTTAAGCACGTATCACTGCTTGATTATCTTCTCAGTTCTCACAAAATCTATTGACCTGGCGGTGATGAAATAGACTCCTCTTGTGAGGGATGAGAGGTCTATTTCCTGGCTGGGCCCAAGAAAGACAGACTGGTGCATCGTCTGTCCGTTGATGGAGGATATGACCAACGTGCATTCGCTGGATGCATCAACCTCAACAATGATCCTGTCATGGGCCGGGTTGGGATATATCCTAAAGACCCTGGTCACATTGTCCGCGACATCAGTAGTGAAGGGAGTGGAAATATTCAGACAGCCATCGATCGCATAGACCGAGTAATCGCTTTCGGGTAATCCTGTTGCAGGTATCTCCAACAACTGATCTGCCACAATAGGAAAACTTAACAATTGAGCTGTCTGGATACTATCCAGATGCTTCTCCGTCCCGGCAGGAACCACGTAAATCATCCCTGATTTAGAACAGCTGACCTGAAGAAGCGTATCTCCAATGATGTCAACATGGAGCTCAGGAACTTCCGCATCCGGTTCAAGCACAACAAGGACTGTTGTATCTATCTCCAGGATCACGGAATCAAGAACCGGGAGGTAACAATCCCGCTCCACGCTGTAATGGTATACCTGGCGTGCCGGTACATACGGATACCTGACAATTCCATCCGATCCGGTTTTTTTACTCATTCCGATCATCATTACAGCCTGGTTGGACACCGGTCCTGCCTCATCGGTGATATGGAAATCAATATTTGCAACCAGGCGGGTCAGATATACAAGCAGGGTGTCACCGGGTACCAATACGGTGGAATCCTCCTGGGTGAAATAAAGAGCATATTCTACCCTGTAAATTAATTGTTCTTTCCTGTAATCCCGGATGGTAGCTATTCCTTCATCGTTGGTACTACTGCCAGCATTCCTATAATATACCCCTGCCCCATTTACCGGCTCGCCGGTTAAGCGATCCATAACCTTAATATATGAATCCCGTACAAGGGTAATCACAAAAGTTGTATCGGAATGAACTTCAAATTTCCTGTCAACTTGGCCATATTTATCAAAATCGACTACGAAAGTAAATCCTCCACCGCATTCCTGGATATGGATCTCCCCATTTACATCGGTCAGATACACATTCCCTGCATGGAAAACCTCACTGCCATGAAGAGGTTTTCCCGAATGGAAATCCTCCACCCTGACCGTTATATCAGGAACATCAGATTGAATTGAAAATGTGTCCTTCCGGAAGTAATCCTGGATAATCCCGTAGGTTTGATCTTCGCATGTAAGGTTGATTTCATACATTTCATCGATTAAAGGAGGCAGCCATCTGGCCCCCCAGATGTGATCACCGGAAATCCCGTCACCATGCTGTCCATCGTCGTAGAGCTGCAGGGTATCCGGAGTGTCAGATTTTTTGCCCCGGACATAAGCAAATACCTCAGTCTGGTGATTCGATGGGTTGTGGAGCTGGGCTCCGATCACGACTGAATCCCCGGTAAACTCATAACAAAGCGGTGGCACTTCGATGGTTTGAATAAAAGCCATATCAGCCATTGGATTCACGTACTGTTTGAAGAAATTCAGGATTTCGATCCCTGCATTAATATCCATGTTCTTGTTGCCCTCACTTCCAAAGACGGTCGTAGAACCCGGCCAGGAATGTCCTCCATCAAGAACCTTGTAAAGAATCACCTGACCTTCTGCGGAACAGTCGGTGTAGCTGATCTTTTGAACAGTACATCCATCCCCGGGATCCAGGTCCGGAAGATCGACAGTATCGGGATTAGATGTACATCCATTATTTCCAATCCAGAAATCTAACATTTGCTCAATGCTCCAATTAGTACCTATGCCTCCTTCCCATTTCACTGTGTTATCCAGTGTCCCATGTATAGTGAGGATTGGGAAAGGACGTTTCGGTTTCAGGGTGGTTGCAAGAGAATCATGGATGTGACCCGCAACAGTTGCCACTGCTGCAAAACGATGACCCAGTTCACCAACAAGTTTATGGGTCATGTGCCCACCACCGGAAAATCCACAGCAATACACCCGGCTCATATCGACATCATAACGTTGCTTTAAGGTATCAATGAGGGCTGAAATAAATCCAACATCATTTCTATCTGGAATAGAATTAAGTTCTGTGTTAACAGGATCGTCAACACCTGTGCTCCATCCAGGCCAGGGAGCTTCGGGGTATACCGTTATAAATCCTGCAGTATCTGCTATTTCATGCAACAATGTATAGGTTTTATACCATTCAATGTCTTCAAAATAGCCATGTATACTTACTACGAGCGGCATATTTGGTGTAAAATTCTGTGGCAGGTATACTTCATAGTGTCTGTTTCGTCCTTCGAATTCAAAACTACCTCCTTGAGCATATAATGCTGTTCCCCCAAGGAGAACAAGTGCCGAAATGATTAAAAGCTTTTTCATAACACAGATGTATAAGTTCAGCGTCAAGGTATGGGAATTAAACACCTGGTACCTAGCAAGCTCGTTGCAATCTTTGGTAAATTTGGAAGGAAAAATGTTGCATCCGGGTACTTAGGTTGCATCCGGCGGTTCAGGGAAGTGTCAGGGCCCTGGCCTATTTATTATAGACAGATTCAATAGCACCCATATCCATATATTTATCTGCGGGATTGGGCCGTGGATTCCCTGAAAAATCCACTGTGGGAGCCAGGTACCATTTCGTTCCATATTCAATTGAGTCTTTCGCCCGCGCCACACATGCACTACCCCTCCAAAGCTCAAAGGAGCCACCCATAAACATAGGATCACCATCAATATTTCCTTCCGTATTCTCCCCTATTCTTTGGATGGTGTTATTCACTGCGATTATTTTTCCGTTTCTCGAGCCAAATTCCTTAGAAGCAGTTGTCCTTAATTCATTCCAGAATATGTTATTAAATAGCAGGGGTTTTGCGTTTGTAACATGTAAACCGGGGCTCTCACCTGAGTTATTGGCAATGGTATTGTTAAATATCAGCGGCCGGGGACCAATGTTATTTACGTCGGGCCGTGACCAGTAATAAACACCTATTCCACCTCCTTTGTCGGGTGAATAATTGTCTGAAATGATGTTGTTGTAAATCAAGGGAGAAGGATTTAAGTTTTCTCCCTCCCCTTTGTAATGAATATAAATGCCACCACCACAGACCCAGACAGGATTTGAATGATCAATCCTGTTTTGTGAGATCACATTGTTCCTGATGATGTAATCACCACTGCGCACCGGCAGGTGGAATCCCATACATATGCCGGATCCAACGGCAACAGAATTTATGCCAGAGTGTGTGTTGCTATTTTTGCTTATGGTGTTATTCTGAATAATAATATCCGAAAAGACAGCAGAGTTGGCATTCTCTATGAAGATATGCATTCCGGCCCCACCAGCCTGATCGCCAGACAGGGTGTTATTTACGATAATATTGTGCTGGATTATTATTGCCTGGTTTTTGCTTCTTTCGCTATTGCTCAGCATAATACCTATACCTCCTCCGTTAGGTACAAAAGCGGGTATTCCAGGCCCGACAGAATTATCCCTGATGGTATTATTCTCAATTGTGCATCCTGCGTCCATGATCATGATTCCACCTCCATCACGAGTTCGTGATTCACCTGGAACAAAGTTGATTCCATCTATCAGGGTACCCGCTCCTCCGGTAATGGTAAATCCGCAAAGGACAGATGCAGAGCCCTCTCCGGAGATCATCAATACGGTGGATGCAGTATCAGGGTGCACCGGCTCACGGCCGTCGATAATGGTATTGGAAATATGAGAAGTGTCTCCATCGATTAAGAATTGGCTGGCAACCGTGATGGCTTTCCCTCTGAAATTGATGTTTTCAAGATAGGTTCCTTCCGAGACAAGAACTGTATCGCCTTCTTCCGCTGAATCAATACCGGCCTGGATCGTGTGTTGGTCGGCGGGGATGTGAATGATCTGGGAAAACATGGGGAAGGCCAATAGAATAATGGCCATACTGAAGAATCCAATTCGTTTCATGAGTTGGCAAGTTGTGGATGTGGAATTTCTTTCAGGGTCTGGGCAGATTTAGTTTTTGCAACAGCGAATAGTAGCGTGGGTCATTTCGTGCAAATTCAACCTCAGGGAAAACGGCCATATGGGACACCGGATAGTATTTTTTTTCATATGCTTCGTCTAACAATTCAAAAGCCCTGTCAGTAAATCCCAGTATTCCAGCCATCATGCCTGTGTAGAAAGGATTGACCCAGTTTTCTTTCGAATTGGTTTCACATTCATCCCACATCGATAATGCTTTCTCTCTATTGCCAGTCATCACATAGGTGCGACACCGGAACCATTTCCAACGGAGGGTTTTATCCGGTAATTTCTCATGTGTTTCAATGGCCTCCTTGTACTGTTTTTGTTCCAGGTATGTCCAACCCAGCACCAGGTTCCCCCATGGAATATCTTCGCTTAGCTCCAAGGACTTTCTGGCCCAAATTTCTGCCTGTTCATATTCTTCATCTACGAAATAGAGCCATGCCAGCCACGATTGATAGGAGGCTGACAGGGGATCAAGGTCAACAGCCCTTTTTGCGTGGAATAGTGATTTCTTATGATCACCAAGTATTACATGAAGCCAGGCAAAATGAGCGTGTGCAACTGCATTATTCGGATTATTGGAAATTGCTTTTTCAAATGCTTTCTGTGCTGATGACCAATCCCAGTACTGGTATAGATAAAGCAGGGCCAATGCTGTATAAGCTTCGTTGTTTGTTTTGTCTATGATGAGTGCTTTATCTGCAGCTGCTTTTGCGCTCCTGAATGATTCCACAGGAAATATCATCCCATGACCCTGTATTGCCTTTCCCAACGCGAATCCTGCATATGCAAATGGATCTCCCGGGTCCCTTTCTATGGCCTTTTCCAGGTAATTCAACCCCATGTTGATAGACGCTGTTGTTCCCTTGTTTATGTAATACATGCCTTCCAGATAGGCTTTATAGGTTTCCGGATCTACAGCGGGAGACTTCGCTAAAAGCTGTTGTTCCTCTTTTGAAAGATTAATGCTGATTTTTTCTGCAATATCTTTTACCGCTTTTGTCTGAACCGCTATTACATTGTGCATATCATCATGATATTCTACTGAAATGTGTCTTTCTTTTGGAAAAACTTTGATCAATTGAATAATCAGCCGGAGACTGTCGCCTGCACCAATTACCGATCCTTCAACAATTGTATTTACGCCCAGCTCATTGGCTATATCCGGTAATAACATATCGCTGCTGCGGTAACGAAGCGTAGATGTTCTGGAAATTACCCGTATTGATTCAATCTGCCCTAGCTCACCGATAAGGGCATCATGCATACCATCAACGAAATAGTCATTCTCAGGCTGTCCGGTCAGATTATGAAAAGGAAGAACAGCAATTGATTTTTCGGAGGGTTTGATGACTCTGATAAGATAATATGTTCCGCCACCTGCAATAATGCAAATGAATAGAATAAGTAAAGCTTTTGAAAAAGACCTGTTTCCTTTTGATTTGGCCAGATTATTCTGGCTGCCTGCACGATTTTTCCTGACATTTCCAGGAGATATATTGAAGCGTTTTTTGAAAACCCTATTGAAGTAACTGGGATCGTTGAAACCTACCTTGTAAGCAATTTCCGAAACTGTTGCCACATCATTCTCCAAAAGGTTTTTGGCATGCTTTAATCTTATCTCTGTGATGAGCCCGCTGGCAGATTTGCCAGTTAGCCTTTTAAGTTTCCGGTGTAACATGGACCGGCTTAATCCTGCCTTTTGTGCCAGATCCTCAACAGAAAAATTTTCATTGCCAATGTTATCATCAATGATCTGATTGATAAGATCAAAAAATCGATCTTCCATTGAAGGATGATTTTCCATTTCCAATAATTCGGCAATCCCTATAAATATACGTCATTTTATGAAACGCAGTTCCTGGTATATGCTTATAAAGCAGGCCAATTCACTGTTCTATTCACTTGTTGATGAACCGGTTGCTTATGACTTGCTGGCTGATGTTTCATATTTTATCGTAATTTTCAGATCAAATAGCAGCGCTTAAATAAGTAACCTATCAATTACTAACTAAATAGCAGGAGATTGAAATGAAAAATCCTAGAATAATGATTCCGGTGTTATTATTTCCGGTATGCATTCTTTTCAGTTGCACTCAGAATAATAGAAAAGCAGAAATGGAAACCGATATTGCTGCGATTCAAGAGCTCATGGAGCAATACAGACTCGCAGTGAATACAAACGACATGAATCTTTTCAGTTCATGTTGGGCCGATGACGCAAAGAGGATGGAGCGGGACTTCAATATCATTGTCGGAAAAGAAAAAATCATGGAACGTTTTAAGATATATTTCGACCGGCTCAACAATCATCTTGACTTCTATGGCGAAAGAGAAGTGGAGGTGGATGGTGACCTGGCATTTTCCCAGGTGAATGTCATCATAGCATCATCACCCAAAGAGGGAGGCCCAACAACACATATAGATCTGAAAGTGCTCGACATCTACAAAAAGCAGACAGATGGTTCCTGGAAGATTTATATCGACTGCATCAACTCCAATCCAGCGTGGAGTAATGACTCCATTTCATCAGAATTGCTGGAAAAACAGGACCTGTCAGATCCGGCGTTATAAGTTTCAAGTCACTTCAATTCCTTTGGTCCTGTATACTTTTTTGAACCTCCGGATAAGGTTCTTCCCAGTTACAACACTGGCAGTGATCACACCGTTCAGGGGTGTTAATCCCTGTGCGAAAATGTCTTCGCCGGTGAAGTAGAGGTTCTTCATGCCCGACCTGGGTGATAGTTCAGGATTAAATGCTTTCTGAATATCAAGGCCAAACATGGATCCCTGGTCGTGATGGGTGAAGTTCTTCACGTCCAGCGGGGTGAAAAGTTTGGAGTAGCGTATATGTTCTTTGATCCCGGGAAATCTCTCTTCCAGGCGATCGAGATAGTGTTTTGTGATCCGTTCGCAGACCTGTTTATAGACATCGCTGTCCTGCTTCCCTTCATATTGTTCAAAGTATGCATACCTGGTTTCGTGATGCATCTCTGCCGTCTGATACTCCGGATCCCGGTGGTCTTTGTTCAGGAGGGAAGGGAAAGATATGGTCAGGTCATCACAAACCCACCCTTCTTCTGTTGGATTGCGTGACATGACCGATGGGTCGCCAATGATGGTCTTGTAGGCGGTTCTCCTGACTCCAAAAGATGAAATATCACCTTCAAATCCAAGCAGCAAAAGCAGAAATGAGGGAACCGGACTATGCTTTTCCAGGGCCCTGACCAGCCGGGCGGGCCGTTCCTGTTCCGGCACAAGCCCGAACAGGGTCTCTTTAATACCGATGGAACTGATCAGCTTGTCTGCGAATATCCTGGCTCCATCTTCAGTCTCCACGCCAATGGCCCTGCCATTTTCAAACAAAATTCTTTTCACCCCTGAAAACTCCCTGGCTTCTCCACCTTTCAAGTTTACTGAAGCCACAAGTGAGTCCACCAGCGCCTTGCCCCCTCCGTCAGGGTAAAACATCCCGTTGAACTGCATATTCTGGGCATACGCATAGAATGGGAAAGGTGTCTCAGCAAGGGGGATCCCAAAGTAGTGAGAAAAAGACAATAGTATGGCTCTCAGTTTCTTATTCTCTATTTTCAGGACATTGTCCACAACTTCAGTAACAGATTTATCCATATGAGGCAGCATCTTCAATGCCCTGGAGAATGCGAACATGATCCTGGAAATGGCAGGCGGATACATTTTAGGAAGGGAAAACATCTCTGATTTTTTCCCAAGAATGTGCAGCCATTTGAAGTACACCTCAATTTTCTGACTTTCACCGGAGAACTCAGTTTTCAATTTTTCCAACAATCTGCCTTTATCATTGGTAAATGCGAATTGATAGTCCAGTGTGGGGAAGTACTTTATCTGACATTCATCATCCAGCGGAGAGAAGGATGCTTTTCCGCCGGTAATGGCTTTCAGCAGCATGTAATCGACGCTGGTTTCCGAATAGTCACACACCCACTGTACTCCGGGAGACCAGGTCCAGTTGCCCCGCTCCGGGTCGGTATAACTGCTCAGTGAACCCCCGAGGACCCGGTTCTTTTCCAACACCAGTACTTTGTAATTACACATTGCCAGTGAGGCAGCACACGACAGGCCGCCAATACCGGAACCAATAATTATGGCATCAAACTCTTTTTCTGACATCTCCTTAGTATTTATTGCAAGATACATCATGGAATGGTTAAATTCACAGGAGCAATTGAATGTAACATGTACCCCTCAAAATCATTGATCAGATCCGGTTTGTTCTTTGTGTCCACATTGCTGCTTCTGGGTGCCTGCGATGATGACGTGGAGAAAGAACACCCCGTCATTGCCGGAGTGAGCGAAGGGATGATCCACCAGCTGTTTGATCCGCCCCTGGAAACAGGGTATGATTCGGTTAAAATTCAACCTGATCCTGCTTCGGAAGCGACCATTGTTTTCACCTTTTCATACTCCGGACCAACCGGGTGCAGGAACTACAATCCCTGGGTCAGTATCTCCGGTTCGGAGCAGGTAAGCTTTCACTATCATCATGAGGAACATACCGAATATTATTCGGAAGAGTGGAAAGAATACATCTATACATGGGAAGGCATTGAAAAAGACATCGTCCTGGAAAAATGGAACTATTTCCATGAAAGCGATTCGGTGGTAGGCGTGCGCGGAGAGGAGGTGATCAGCGTTTTCAACCCGGGTGACACCCTCAGCAATGAAGGTAGTTTTATGGAGGGAGGATCGTTGAAATACAGATACGGAAGTCAGATCTACTCCAGTACAACCACAAACCCTGGCAGCGCGTGCCGGATCAGCCCGGACAGTACCGGGGTCAATGGCGATACCACCATCCTCTATTTCACCATCTCGCACTATTACTTCGCCTTTGACAGTGCCCTCTATGATCCTGAGGGTGTCTATATCATCTTTAAACTGGAAGAGAACGAGCGGGAGAGGCTTGGCTGGCTGAAACTGCAAACTTCAGGGACCAGGGCCACCATTTATGAGTGTGCCCTGCAGGAGTGTTCCTGTAACAATTGATGGCAGCTTTCGTCAAATTCCTATATTCACAAAAACCTCCACCGATGGATCTCCGCAAAATCATGATACCCCTTGTCCTGATCCTCTGGTTCGGACTCTCAGCAGACGGCCAGACTGAATATGCAAAGCAGTGGCCCCAGTTCCGGGGTCCATATGCCACAGGCATCATGGAGGGAGCCGACCTTCCGGATACCTGGAACATCCATACCGGAGAGAACATTGTATGGAAGCTGGAGATCCCCGGACTTGGGCACTCCTGCCCGGTGGTGTGGGACGACAAACTTTTTGTGACCACAGCCATTAGCGGGAGCGGGAAGGATTCCCTGAAGGTGGGATTGTACGGGGATACCGATGAGGTGAATGACCGGTCGGTCCATGAATTCAAACTGTATTGCATCGACAAGTCTACCGGAAGGATCATCTGGGAGCGCCTGGCCCACCGGGGTGTACCCAGGACTGAAAGGCATACCAAGGCTTCCCACGCCAATCCTACCCCGGCAACCAACGGAAAGTACCTGGTTGCCTTTTTCGGTTCGGAAGGGCTCTATTGCTATGATTTCGACGGGAACCTGAAATGGAAGAGGGACTTCGGGACCATGAATGCGGGGCCCTATTCAGAACGAAATGTGGAGTGGGGTTTTGCCAGCTCACCTATCCTTCACGAGGGGAGGGTGATCGTTCAGTGTGATTTCCTGGGAGACGGATTCATCGCCTCCCTGGATGTGGAAACCGGGAAGGAGATCTGGCGTACCCTGCGTGAGGAGGTATCCACCTGGTCCACTCCCAACTTCTACAATGTGGGCTCCAACAGGCAGGTCGTGGTCAACGGGTGGAAGCACATCGGGGGGTACGATTTTGATACCGGGGAGCAGTTGTGGAACCTGGGCGGGGGAGGAGATGCCCCCGTACCCACCCCGGTTTTCGCACATGACCTGATCTTTATCCACAGTGCCCATGGGAAGTACTCCCCCATCTTTGCCATCCGGCCCGATGCCAGGGGGGATATAACACTTCACAAGGACAGTACTTCCAGCAGGGATATTGCCTGGAGCATTAAGAGAGGCGCAGCCTACATGCCCACCAACCTGGTTTACGGGGATTATATGTACAACCTCCGCATGAACGGGAACCTGACCTGTTTTGAAGCTGCCACCGGTGAGGTGGTCTATAAGGAGAGGATCCCCGAGGCCATGGGGATCACCGCTTCCGGTGTGGCCTCCGGCGGAAGGCTCTACTATTCCACCGAACAGGGGGATGTATTTGTGGTCAGGGCCGGACCGGAATTTGAGATCATCTCCCGCAATCCCCTGGATGACCTGATCATGGCCACACCGGCCATATCGGGGAACATGCTTTATTTCAGGACACAACATTACCTTGTGGCAGTGGGGAAACCGTGAGGGGCCGGTCTGCTGTCTGTTTCACCGATTATGGCTAATTTTGGCGGGTGAAGTTCTCCCATGCCATAGGAACAATCCTGCTGATCTTTTGTATCTTATTTCCGGATCAGGCCCAGGGTCAGAATGGGATAAGCAATACGTTGTTATTATCCGTTGAGGCCGGTTTCCATACCCATCCTTTCTATCTGAGGATCAGCTCAGGCACGGGAGATCCAGTCCGCTTTACCCTTGACGGGAGTGTCCCTGCCCCTGGCTCTGCCATCTTTCCCGATTCCCTGCTGCTGGATGATCCTTCTTCCAAACCCAACTGTTTTAGCGAGGTTCCCACCACCCTGAAACAATCCAGGATCCATTACAAAGCATGGCAGTCGCCAGGTAAACCTGTTGAAAAGGCCCATGTACTGAGGTGTGCCTCCTTCAGGAACGGAAACAGGACCAGCCGGGTATATACCCGGAGTTATTTCATAGATGAACAGGTCCGGGAAAGATACAGCATGCCGGTGATCTCCCTGGTGACCGACAGTGTGAACCTGTTTGACAGGGACAGCGGAATATATGTAACCGGTTCCAATTTCGATCCTGCTGATCCGGAGTGGTCGGGCAACTATTTCATGACCGGGGAGGATTGGGAAAGGGAGGTGCATATCGAATATTTCACCCCTCAGGGCGACCTGGGATTCTCCCAGGATGCGGGGATCAGGATCCATGGAGGCATGACCAGGCAGGCGGCCCAGAAAACACTGAGGCTCTATGCCCGGAATGAATATGGAGAGAAATACTTCAATTACCCGCTTTTTCCCCAAAAGGGAGAAACGGAGTACAAGCGGTTCCTGTTGCGTACCAGCATGGGATCCTGGGGGGATGAGTCGGTCATCAAGGATGTACTGGCCCATGAAATTGTAAGGGACCTGGATTTTGAGATCCAGGACTTCCAGCCGGCTATTGTCTTTATCAACGGGGAATACTGGGGCATCCATACCATCCGGGACCGTATCGATGAGCGGTATATCGCCTATACTTCCGGGTATGATAAGGATTCCGTTGACCTGATCAACGGGAACCATACCCTGGTTGATGCCGGCAGTAATGAACACTATGTGGAACTGGCCAGGTTTATTGCAGCCAGCGATCTATCTTCTGACACCCATTATGACCATGTGGCTTCCTGTATCGATATGAGCAGTTTCATCGACTACATGATCGCCAGGATGTATTTTGCTGACAAGGACTGGCCGGGGAACAACCAGAAGCTCTGGAGGCCACAGACCCCGGATGGAAAATGGCGCTGGATCTTCTTTGATGTTGATGGTGGTTTCGGTCCCCATGTGAACAATATGTTCGGTCATGCCATTACCGGGGACAGTGATGCAGACTGGCAGAGCCAGCCGGTCTCCTCATTCCTGTTCAGGAACCTGTTGAAGAATGCCCGTTTTACGGAGCTGTTCATCAACCGTTGGGAGGCGGTATTATTCGGGGAGTTCCGGCTTGGTGTGATGACGGGCAAGCTGGACTCCATCAGAAGGTTATACAAAAGCGAGGTTCCCGGTCACATTACCAGGTGGGATTATCCGGCCAGCTATAACAGCTGGGAAAGGGACCTGAGGCAGTCACTCTATTTTTTCCTCGAAAACCGGTCCTGTGATGTGGCCCGGGAGATCACTGGATATTTCGGCCTGACTGATTTCAGATACTCCTGTGGACATAGCAGTGACATATCGGATCTGCTCCGTCTGGCCCCGAATCCAAACCGGGGTTCTTTTGACCTGATCAATGATTCAGAGACAGCATTTATCGGTAAGGTGGTGGTTTCGGATCCCGGCGGAAGGATCATCTGTATCAGGGAGTATCTTTACCTGGGAGCGGGGGAGAAGACCAGGATTGTTCTTCCCGGATCTGCAATGGGGATCTGCCATATCCAGATCACCAGCGGCCTCTGTTATGGCTCCAAACCACTGGTGATCGTCAAATGACCTGCCCGGCCAGGTGATCCATGAACCTGAACATGAGCTGCTGGTTCACTTCGAAAAAGCGCTGCTCTCCCAGGATCTCCTTTTCGGTCTGGACCCAGGGCCCTTCTGATGTCAGTTCATGACGGCAGTTTTCTACCAGCTCCTTCACGGCTTCCGGGGTGACCTCCAGGTGGAACTGGAGTGCAAGGACCCTGCCGTTATAGATAAATCCCTGGTTGGAGAAGGCCCCGGATTCGGCAATGCGGATGGCCCCTTCAGGGATGTGAAATGTGTCACCATGCCAGTGGAATACCTTCCTGCTGGGGGGAAGGTCCGTGCAGATCCGGTAGTCACCCAGGCAGGGCAAAAACTGCAGGTTGTGCCACCCGATCTCTTTGTATTCACCAGGGTATACCTCCGATCCCAGGGCCGCTGCAATGATCTGGGCGCCTAAACAGATCCCGATAACAGGTTTTCCAAGGTGGATGAATGCTGCCACCCATTCGATCTCCTCCTGCATCCATGGATGGATGTGGAAATCGAATACATTCATGGGTCCGCCCATGATCACGAGCAGATCAACCTCCTCACTGTCAGGGAGCGGATCTCCGTCAAAGAACCTGGTGTACTCCAGCCGGTGTTTGTGCTCTTCAGCCCATCCGGCAATAATGCCGGGTCCTTCAAATGGGACATGCAAGAAGCACCGGATCTTCAGGGACTGTTTCATTTGCAGTTCTCCTTTCTGAACCGGCAGAGCAGTTCACGGACCAGCTCCACGCTTTCAATGTAGTAGGATGCTTTTGTAGTTTTGGTGCCTACTTTGATGGAATAGGCACCTTCAGGCATAACATCAAAGGTATACTCATCGGTCCAGTCATCCCCCATAGCCAGGATGAAATCATAATGGTTGTCGCCCATCTTCTGCAGGGCAGCCCGTCCTTTATTGATCCCCGAGTATTTGATTTCCAGTACTTTATCCCCATCCATAATCTCCAGGTTCAGGTTGGAGGTCAGGGTGCGCAATTGATCTTTCAGCTCCCAGGCCCGCTGCAACCCCAGGTCCGGGTCCGCCTTCCTGTAGTGCCAGACAAGCGAAAAGTTCTTTTGCTCTATGAAGGTCCTGGGAGTCTGGTCCATATAGTATTCGAGCAGGGGCTGCACCGAGTGTTTCCATTCGTTGTCAATCTGCTCCATCATGTGCCAGTCTCCTTCCGGTTCCCTGAGCCAGACACCGTGTTCAGCCACAAAATGTATATTCCAGGAACCATCGAACCACTTGCCCAGGGTCTCCTTGTCCCTGCCGCTGATGATCACCACCGTGTTTTTCTCATCCAGGGACAACTCCTTCAGGATCTCATAGAGCTGCTCATCCGGTTTGGCATCCTCGGGTTCCTTTTTGAACCATGAGAGGGTACCGTCGTAATCCAGGAAAAGGATCCTTTGCCTCGTATTAGCATAGGTCTCTACTATCTGTTTCATCCTGGTGATGTTGATCTTGCGGGTAAGGGTAAACTCCTGGATCTCCTTAACCCCTTCCAGGCTCTTGATGAACTCGTTGGCCCACCGTTCCACCGTATAACGCTGCAGGCGCTGCATCATTACTTTATTCCTTCGTACCTGCTCCTCTTCAGGCATCTCAATGGCCTCCCTGATGGCTTCGGCAATTTCATCCAGGTTGTTGGGATTGACAAGCAGGGCCTCATGCAGCTCCTTGGATGCCCCGGCCAGCTCACTCAGGATAAGGACTCCTTCACCGTTGTGCCGGGATGCCACGAATTCCTTGGCCACCAGGTTCATGCCATCACGCAGGGGGAGGATCAGGGCGATGTCGGACAGGGAGTAGAGATCGATCCTTTCATCCATGGAGAAGGTCTGGTTCATGTAGCGTACCGGAGTCCATGTGATGGTTCCGTAATTGCCGTTGATGTGCCCCACAAGCTCGTCCACTTTGCTTTTCAGGTTGAAAAAGGACTGGCTGGTTTCCCCGGAAGGGACCGCCTGAACGATCATGCTTACCCTGCCCTGGTATTCGGGATAGGTTTGCAGGAACCGTTCGAATGCCCTGATCCGCTGGGGGATTCCCTTGGTATAGTCCAGCTTGTCGATGGAGATGATCAGCTTTTCCAGTTTTGCTGATTTTTTAAATAGTTTCATCTCCTTCTGGATCACTGAAGGTTTCGCCCGGTCACTGTGAATGGAGAGTGCCTTGTTGCGGAACCGGTCGTAGTTGATCCCTTTGGGAAAGACATCCACCTTCAGGGTTCTTTCACCGATGGAGATCCGGTTGAAGACAGTGTCCATACCCATCAGCCTCCTTACCGAACTCATGAAGTGCCTCACGTAATCATAGATTTGGAAACCGATCAGGTCTGCCCCCAGCATTCCTTCGATCAGCTCGTGGCGCCATGGGAGCAGGCGGAATATCTCAAATGAAGGGAATGGCACATGGCTGAACAGCCCTATGGATACGCCGGGTTTCTGGTTCCTGATCATCTCGGGTAACAGCAGCAGGTGGTAGTCGTGGATCCAGAGGGTGTCCCCGTCATTGAGGATCGGAAGGATCTTTTCTGCGTAGAGCCGGTTGATCTTCACGTAGGCTTTCCAGGTGACTTCGCTATAGGTCACATTTTCGGTGAAGTAGTGGAACAGGGGCCACAGCGTGTTACTTGCGAAGCCGTGCAGGTAGAGGTTCCGGTCCCGGGACCTTGGAAAAACGGGAATGCAGTTGAATGGTTTCAGCTGATACTCCAGTTTTTTCGCATCTTTCGGGGTGAAGTCATGATTCTCAAATGCCGTAAGTCCAACCCAGATGGGCTGAAAGGCCTCGTAGAAATTCTGCAGGCCGGAGATGGTCTGTTCATCGGTCTTTTTAATCAGGTATTCCCCATCCTGCCATGTGATATCTACCGGAAGAAGGTGTGAGACCAGGATCAGTCTTTTCATGAGTGGTTTTAACAGGAAATCATTTGAATGCTTCTATAAATTTAGATACCTTGATGACCAATACCAAATTAATCGTACCTGCATATGGCCTTTCAACCCCGATTTGATGCTGTTATCTTTGATCTGGACGGTGTGATCACTAAAACTGCCCTGGTCCATGCTTCCGCATGGAAAAAGATGTTTGATCAGTACATGAGATCCCGCGAAGAGCAGTTTGGTGAACCATTCAGGGAATTCACACATGCAGGGGATTACCTTCCCTATGTGGATGGCAAACCCAGGTATAAGGGAGTAGCTTCATTCCTCGAATCAAGGGGGATTGATATTCCATTCGGGGATCCGGAGGATGATCCCGAAGAGGAAACCGTGTGCGGATTGGGTAACCTGAAAAACATCATGTTTAACCGTGTGCTCGATGAAGAAGGAGTGGAGGTTTATGATTCCAGTGTGGAAATGCTTCAAGGGCTGAAGGATGCGGGGGTAAGGATCGGTGTGGCCTCTTCCAGCAAAAATTGTAAACCGGTTCTTGAAAAGACAGGATTGCTTCATTTCTTCGAAACCCGGGTGGATGGCGTAGTATCGGCAGAGATCGGACTGCAGGGGAAACCAGAGCCTGATATCTTCACCACTGCATGTGACAACCTGGGGGTGGCTTATCACCGGTCGGTGGTAGTGGAAGATGCCGTTTCGGGTGTTCAGGCCGGAAAGAAGGGGAATTTTGGATTGGTGCTGGGTGTGGCCCGGGAGGAGAATACACGGGAGTTGCTTGTGGGGGGTGCTGATATTGTGGTTGAGGACCTTGAAGAGATCGGCCTTGAGGGGATCAATGAATGGTTCCGGGAGGGGATGGAAAGGGATGACTGGCTGCTCAGGTACCATGATTATGCAGCTGACATGGAACGCTCCAGGGAGGCTTTACTGGCTGTTGGTAATGGTTATTTCGGTACACGTGGAGCCATGGAAGAGAGCCGGGCCAACAAGGTGAACTACCCGGGAACCTATGTGTCGGGGCTTTTCAACAGGCTTGTTTCAAAAGTCGGGGACCGGGATATTGTAAATGAGGATTTTGTAAATATTTCCAACTGGTTGCCGGTGACCTTCCGTATCGAAGACGGACCGTGGTTCGGGTTTGGTCCTGAGCCCAGTATGGTGATCAGGAGCATTGACCGTATCCTCGACTTCTCAACGGGAGAACTCAGGAGGGAAATGGTGGTGGAAGACGGGGAAGGAAGGATCACCAGGGTGGTATCTTCCCGGTTTGCAAGCATGTGGGATCCACACCGTGCCGGTCTCCGGTATAGTGTGACGCCACTGAATTATGAAGCAAAGTTAGAGATCCGCTCAGAAATCCGGGGTGATCACCGGAATGGGGGTGTGGAGCGGTATAATGATCTGCACCAGCAGCACCTTGTGCCGGTTTCGGAGGCAGCGGATAACGGCAGGATGGAACTGGTTGTAAAGACCTCCGAATCGGATATAGTTATTGCACTCTGCGCCAGAACAAGTGTATCAGGAAGCAGGTTGCAGCCGGTTACCCGGAAAGGGAGTGGATGGATCAGTCAGACTCTTCTCCGTTCAGGGAGAAAAGGGACAGGAGATTGTTGCAGAAAAAATGGTTTCACTGTACACCTCACGGGATCCGGGGGTGGATGATCCGTTGGGCAGAGCCGGGCATACCATGGACCATATGGATGGGTACGGGGAAGAAGGTGACCGTTCCGCGGGGAGCTGGAGTAAGATCTGGGAAGAGATCGATATCAGGATCGGGGGAGACCGGGAAGCGCAGAGACTGGTGAGGATGCACCTGTTCCATATGATGGTTACTGCCTCGGGGCACCATGCCGGGCTGGACTCGGGCATTCCTCCAAGGGGACTACACGGGGAGGCATACAGGGGACATATTTTCTGGGATGAACTCTATATCCTTCCGCTCTATCAACCTTCATTTCCCGGAGGTTGTGAAATCAGTCCTCTTATACAGGTACCGCCGCCTGGATGCAGCCAGGGCATATGCAAAGGAGTATGGATATGAGGGAGCCATGTTTCCCTGGCAAAGTGGGAGTGACGGCAGGGAAGAGACCCAGGTGATCCACCTGAACCCTTTATCGGGCGAATGGGGGGACGATTACAGCTCACTTCAGCGCCATGTTTCACTGGCCATTGCCTACAATGTTTGCAATTACTATCATGCCACCGGGGATCTTCCATTCATGGAACAATACGGTGCAGAGTTGTTGCTGGATATCTGTAAGTTCTGGGTCAGTAAGGCCACTCCGGACCGGGGAAATGACAGGTATCATATTGACAAGGTCATGGGCCCGGATGAATTCCATGAGAAGCTGCCCGGGAGTGATGAGGGCGGACTTACAGATAATGCCTACAGCAACCTGATGGTAAGCTGGATGCTTGAGAAAGCATTCAGGATCCTGGAGGTGCTTGATAACGGACAACGGAAACGGATCCTGGAGGTACTGGGTTTGCAGAAGGCTGACCTGGACAGGTGGGAGAATATCATGCACCGCCTGTCCCTGAATCACAGTGATGAAGGGGTCGTGGAACAATTCAGCGGATATTTCGGCCTGGCTGAACTCGACTGGGTCCATTACAGGAAACAGTATGGGAATATACACCGGCTCGACCGGATCCTGAAGGCAGAGGGACACTCGCCTGATGATTATAAACTGGCCAAACAGGCCGATCTGCTGATGACTTTCTATAACCTGGGGGAACCTGAAGTTTCTCGTATCGTGGAACAGCTGGGTTACCAGCTTCCGGACAATTACCTGGAGGCCAATTTTGACTACTACATCAACCGGACCTCCCACGGTTCCACCCTGAGCAAGCTGGTGCATGCCCGGCTGGCCTGGCAGATGGGCAGGAAGGAGACAGGATGGTCACTCTATTTGGATGCACTGAGAAGTGACCTGGTAGATATACAGGGAGGTACCACAGGTGAAGGGATTCATTGTGGGGTGATGGCGGGAACCGTATATGATGTGATTGCAACTTTCGGGGGACTGGATCTGAAGGGGAATCATCCGGTTCTCTCTCCCTCACTGCCTGGCCATTGGACTGGACTGCAATTCGGGTTCTCATTCAAGGGAACTCATTACCAGGTTGCTATCACCCGGGATGAGGTGAAAATTTCCGCGGAAAATGTAACACAGGCAAAAATAAAAGTCCATATTTACGGAAAAGAAATTGGATTGCCCCAGGGTGAGCCTTTTTCAGTGAGATATAACTAAAGACCGGACCTGATGCTGGGAGATATACTTCTGATCAATGATATGCACAAAGATGCGGCCCAGACAATTTTTGACCGGGTCATAGAAGCCCTCGGAAAACTGGAAGACCGATACCGTTATGTGGTTGGTATCTCTGGAGAATCGGGATCAGGGAAATCCGAACTGGCCCATGCATTGGGAAAGCTTCTTAAGGATCACCATGTGAGGGTGAAGGTGATCCATACGGACAACTATTACAAGATCCAGCCCCTGCTCCGGGAGGAGTGGCGCCGCAACAAGGGTTTTGACAAGATCGGGCTGGAGGAATATGACTGGATCAAGATCAGGAAGACCATTCGCGACTTCAAAGAGGAACAGGAATGCATGATCCCATGTATTGACCTGATCCCGGAACAGGTGGATAAACTGATTACCGATTTCAGCAAGATCGACCTGCTGATCATGGACGGACTCTATGCTATCAATACCCCCGATGTGGATCTGAGGGTCTTTATCGACCTGACCTACCATGAGACCAAGATCAACCAGATCATCAGGATGAAGGAGGCCATGAGTGATTTCCGGCTGGCCATCCTGGAAAAGGAACACCAGGCGGTGGCCTCCCTGAAATCCAAGGCTGAACTGATCGTTGATAAGTCCTACCAGGTGGTAACTGCCGATGAACATGCCAAAGGCTATTAACTGACTGTAGGGGATGCTTCCCAAGGTGTTATATGTGGATGATGAGGCGATCAACCTGGAGTTGCTTCAGCTTACTTTCATGAATGAACTGGATGTGAGGACAGCCACATCTGCGAAAGAGGGACTGATGATCCTGGAAACCCACCCTGATATCCATGTGATCATTTCTGACCTGAAAATGCCTGCCATGAACGGCCTGGAATTCATTAAGGAGATCAAAAAGAGATACAGGGAAAAGGTATGCATGCTCCTCACCGGTTTTATGGAATCGGAAATCATGCTGGAAGGGTTCAATAAAGAACTGATATTCAGGTATCTGATGAAACCCTGGAATAAAGATGAACTGATGGATACCATCCAGGAAGCTTTCAACCGCTGAAGCCTTTAAACCCTGTCATTGGTTACCTTCCGGTGTTTGATTGGTGCAACAAAAAAGAGGTTCTGTGCGTATATGAAGCGTGGATTTGAAACGGAAAAAACATAGGTGATGAAAAAATATTTGAATATCAGATCGTTACTGGCTATGATCCTGTCAGTTTCATTGGCGTTTTCGATGACCTCATGTGGGGATACTGAGCCGGTTGGAGAAACGCCGGAACTACCACCGGTGGAGAGCATGAAGATGGATTTCTCTGATTTTGCCAATGAACCGGGAGGCACCAAGGGTACCCAGGATACCTACCAGGCTTTCTGGCACTCATACTGGACAGTCTTTTACTGTAATATATGGGCTGCGGCAGTTTCTGCGCTACCGGTGACCGCTTATGGTTATGCCCTGCAGCAAACACCAGAATATGTGGGTGACAATACATGGGAATGGTCCTACAGCTTCAACTGGGACAGTAAGGAGTATACCGCCACCCTTACCGGGGCGAGGAAGAACAATGCAGAATTCACCATGGAAATGGTCATTGCCCTTACAGCTGCTCCCAACCAGGGTGTTAAATACTTTGACGGCCTGGTCCGTTATGACCATACCCAGGCCACCTGGACCATCTACAAGGAGGGGACCACAAGTGTGCTGGAGATTGCCTGGAACAAGGATTACGAAACCGGGGAAGCCGATCTGACCTATACCTATACCGAACCGGAAAAGGAATATACAGACAGTTATGTCACGGCCGCCTATATGCCTGATGAATTCTTCGATGCTTCGTATACCATATCCGTACCGGCAGGAATGACCGATATTGAATGGAATACAGAAACCATTGAAGGGCGGGTTATGGCACCGGCACATTTTGACGATGACGCGTGGCATTGCTGGGCTTCATCTGTCAACGGTCTGGCCGATAAAGCGTGCAGCCAGTAATCCTCTTGCGCGCTATCCCAGCTGGTGCTTTGTGACGAATTCATCCAGGATTCCCGATAGGTCGGGTTTCCCTATCTCCTGTAAGTCATAGTAAACCCTTGTAGCAGGTTTCCTGATGTTGATGACCCGGTTCAGGTCTATGGGTGTTCCGATCACTACCGAATCACAATCACTGTTGTTGATGGTTGCCTCCAGGTCCTTCAGTTGCTGGTCACCGTATCCCATGGCGGGTAACAGGACCCCGATTCCGGGATAGATTTCAAATGTTTCTGAAAGCTTGCCCACGGTAAAAGGTCTTGGGTCGACCAGTTCTGAAGCTCCGTATTTCCGTGCTGCTACCACTCCCGCACCGATCTTCATTTCACCATGGGTCAGGGTTGGACCATCCTCCACCACCAGCACCCTTTTTCCCTTGATCACCTCAGGTTTGTCCACCCTGATGGGGGAGGCCCCATCGACTACGATGGCACCCGGATTAACTTTGGCAATGCTCTCACGCACCGTTTGAATCCCTTCGGGCGCGGCACTGTCTATTTTATTGATCACCACCACATCGGATGTGCGCAGGACCACTTCACCCGGATAGTAGGAAAGCTCGTGACCAGGCCTGTGCGGATCCACAACGCCAATGGAAAGATCGGGCTTGTAGAATGAGAAATCATTATTTCCCCCATCCCATAATATCACATCGCAGCCATCTGGGTCCTGCTCAGCAGCCCTTACAATAGCTTCGTAATCGACCCCGGCATAGATTACATTTCCCCTGACCACATGAGGTTCGTACTCTTCCATCTCTTCAATGGTGCAGCTGTGCTTGTGCAGGTCCTCCACGGTGGCAAAACGCTGAACCTTCTGGGCGACCAGGTTGCCATAAGGCATCGGGTGCCTGATGGCTACAACCTTCAGCCCCTTTTCCATCAGGATTTCGATGACCCTCCTGGAGGTCTGGCTCTTTCCACACCCCGTTCTTACAGCGCAAACGGAGATGACAGGTTTGGTACTTTTTATCATCGTGTCATTGGTGCCCAGCATTGCAAAGTTAGCTCCTGCCGAGTTGACCAGTGCCCCGATTCCCATGACCTTGTGGTACGGAAGGTCGCTGTATGAAAACACACAGGTTTTAACTTTAAGTTCCCGGATCAGCCCGGTCAGTTTCTCCTCGGCATAGATGGGGATTCCATCGGGATATAACCTTCCCGCCAGTTCGGCCGGGTACTTGCGGCCATCGATATCGGGAATCTGGGCGGCTGTAAAAGCCACCACATTGTATTCTTCATTATCCCTGAAATAGGTGTTGAAATTGTGGAAGTCCCTTCCTGCGGCTCCAATGATCAGAATGTTCTTTTTTGACATAGAAAGTAGATATTATGAGGTTGCATGAAGACCAAATTTATAGGAATTCATGCATCATAAAACCGAATATGCTGTATAATAGCTTTGCTGAAACAATTTTTGTAGCTTCAACGTATTATCTATAATAGGATTTTTCGAATAAATCGATCGAAAATCCCAAAATGGCTATTTTTTGAACTTTCTTGCACATACCTACCTGTCCGGATGCAATGAAGAGATCATTGTCGGGAATTTCATGGGTGATTATGTGAAAGGGAGGAATTACCTCCAATTCCCGGAACAGGTGAAAAAGGGCATCCTGGTGCACAGGGATATAGATTCATTTACCGATATGCATCCCATCACCAGGAGGAACAAACAGCGCATTGCTGCAAAGTACCACAAATACGCTGGGATCATTATCGATATCTTTTATGACCATTTCCTGGCATCGCTGTGGGACAACTATTCCAACCTTCCGCTGGAGGATTTTGTCTCACGAACCTACGACCTTCTGAAACGGAACTACCAGGTACTGCCTGCAGCCATCAAGAAGTGGTTTCCAACCTTTCTGGAAAACAACTGGATGATGGCCTACAAGTCACTGGAGGGAATTGAACTGGTACTGGAACGGATGTCGGCAAATACTTCCCTGCCCAACCATGCCGGCTATGCAGTGGAGGTCCTCAGCGAGCAATACGCCATTTTTCAGGAGGATTTCATAGAGTTCTTTCCCTTGATAGTGGGTTTCCTCGAAGAGAAGTACCAGATCAGCATTACCACTGACCGGACCGGGTATCCAGACCGCTGAACTGATTTCAGGAGATCAGGCGTACTGCTTGTTATCCGTATTCAATGTGGGTTCCGGAAGCTTATCCACTTTCAGCAATTTATCGTAATCCTTCTCGAAGAAGAATTCCTGTTCACCAAATGCCGGGGTGAGATCATCCAGCCAGCGGGCATCCTGGTCATATGCTGCAAAGAATGGTTTTCCGACCCAATCGGGATTTCTTCCCTGTATGAACTCGAGGGTAAAGACCTTTTCGCCCTTTATTTCGGAGATACCGGCAATCCTCACCTTCCCTGGTCCGGCCGACATGCTGGGGCCCCTTACTGTGCGGCATACACCGCTTACCTTTTTATAGGCCTCATTGAAGACCTGGTGTGACTGTTCAAGGGTCACTCCAAAATAGGATTGAGCACCTGTATCCCTCGCTACGAACATGTAGTAGGGGATCATTCCCAGGTCAACCTGCATCCGCCACATCCGGGCCCAGACCTCCGGATCATTGTTGATGTGCCTGAGAAGGGGGGACTGGGTGCGGATCTGGGCACCTGTATTCCTGATCTGGAGAACAGCTTCCTTCAACGCGTCAGTTTCCAGTTCACGGTGGTGGTTGAAATGGGCCATGAAAGCCAGGTGCAGGCCACGGTCGGTAACTTTCCGGAAGAGGTCGAGTAATTCACCGGCATCAGGATCGGTCAGGTACCTGTAAGGCCAGAATGAGAGGGATTTTGTGCCGATCCTGATGGTTTTGAGGTTTGGCAGGTCTGCCCTGAGGATGGCATCTATGTATTTTGACAGCACTGAGGCTTTCATCACCATGGGATCGCCGCCGGTAATCAGAAGGTCGGTAATGGATGGATTCTCCTTCAGATAGGAGACCACCAGCCCCGGCTGATTCATGGCAAATTTTAACTCATTCTGCCCGGTGAACTGGGGCCACCTGAAACAGAATGAACAGTATGCATGGCAGGTTTGCCCCTGGGATGGAAAGAACAGTGCGGTTTCCCGGTACTTATGCTGGATCCCTGTCAGCGGTTTCCCCTTATGCATGGGAACGTTGTGTTCCAATTGTCCGGCAGGATGAGGATTCAGGGTGAGCCTCAGTTCATTTACATACTTGGCCAGGTCAGTTCTGCTGATGTTGTTCCTGACCATGTCCGACAGGGCGTTGAACTGTGATGGTTTCAGCATGGCTTCCTGGGGAAAACTGAGGATAAACATGGGATCAGTATCGTGGCGATCCCAATCAATCAATTCATTAACCACGTAGTTATTGGTCTTGAACGGCAGTACTTCGGATACCATTCTGATGGCCTGGACCTGTTGTTGGCTCAGCCGTCCGTATGCAGGGATTTTCTGGAAATTATGGCGTGCATATACTTGGTACTTCATGGAGAACTCCTTCCTGATTTTAGCTTGTTGGCTTTTTCTGGCGGAAGGCAAAGTTACGGAAAAATGAGGAGGATTAAAATTATCCCAGGATTTCAAGGCGGCTGGCATCCAGCCGGAGGAAGATGAAAAGGAACAGGGTGAATGCCCAGAGCGACGATCCGCCATAGCTGAAAAAGGGCAGGGGAATGCCGATGACCGGCAGCATTCCCACCGTCATCCCGATGTTGATCAGGAAATGAATAAACAGGATGGAGATGAACCCGTATCCGAAAATCCTGCTGAAGGCTGAACGCTGCCTTTCGGCCAGCATGATCATCCGGAGCATAAGGCCCACATAGAGCAGGATAACAAATGAGGTTCCCAGGAATCCCCACTCTTCTCCCACGGTGCAGAAAATGAAATCGGTACTCTGTTCGGGGACAAAGTGGAGCTTGGTCTGCGTTCCGTTCAGGTAACCTTTTCCGGTGAATCCCCCGGACCCAATGGCGATTTTGGATTGGTTCACGTTGTATCCCACACCCTGCGGATCGTGTTCCAGACCGAGGGTCACGTAGATCCGGTGTTGCTGGTGTGGCTTCAGGATGTGGGTCATGGCATAGTCCACCGAAAGGGTAAATGCAATGGCAATCAATACTCCTGCCAGGATCTTGAGTTGTCCATAGAGCCTTGCGTTGATGCCTTTGATGGCCAGTATTACAGCGATGGGGACAATCGTGGCGATGCCAAGTACGAACAAGGAGAAACCGGTGTGGAGAAGCAGGTTCAGGCCAAACAGTACACCGAATAATCCGGCGATCCAACCCATATTGATGGCTGCTTTTTTGGAGGACCTGGCCACAAAGAGGTAAATGACAATACCTGCCACTACAATGATCAGCAGGATAATGGCCTTGTCAAGCAGGAGCGTGGCAAAGAAAAGGAAGGCAAGTGCTGCCAGCAGCAGCATGACGTTCAGTGAAAATCCCTCCCGGAAAAGCACGAAAATAAAAGCAAAATAAACCAGCGTGGATCCCAGGTCGGGTTGCAGCATGATCAGTACGGGCGGGACCAGGATAATGGCACCTGCCTTTACCAGGTTGCGGAATTTTCTCAGTTCAAAATTGTGGGATGTTAGGAGCCGGGCAAGTGCCAGGGCTGTGATTGGTTTTGCAAATTCCGATGGCTGGAATTGAAAGCCTCCGATCACAAACCAGCTTTTGGCTCCGTTCACTTCTGTTCCAAAAACCAGCACTCCCATCAGTACCATTACCAGGATCGCATACAGCACGTACGAGAAATAGATAAAGAATTTCGCATCCAGGACAAACAGCAATGCTGCAAGGATCACGGAAGCTCCTATCCAGATGATTTGTTTTCCGAAACGCTGGGAGAAATCAAAGATCCCTCCATCGGCTTCCATGATGTTGGCAGAGTAGATATTCATCCAGCCAAAAGCTACCATCACCATCCAGATCAGGATGGATAACCAGTCGATATTGGCATATATGTTTTGTCTGCGAACCATGCTCTGCTATGGGTATTGGTTTGTTGAATCGGTTGTTGACACTGTGGTGTCGGCCGGTGTTGAAGCCGTCCTGATCACTACCGGTTGTTCCTTCTGCATAACCCAGTTTTCATACCAGGTCCGCTTTACCTCCCCGGTCAGGTATTTTTCGATCATCAGGCTGGCTATGGGAGCAGCATAGGTGGTTCCGAAACCCTGGTTTTCCACATATACGGCAATGGCAATCTTCGGATCCTCCTTTGGTGCAAAGGCGATAAAAATGGAATGGTCGTTCCCATGCGGGTTTTCAGCGGTCCCTGTTTTGCCGCACACCGTGATCTCCTGGATCTTGGCATTCCTTGCTGTGGAACCGGGTCCCCCGTTCACCACAAGGTCCATACCATCCACGATGGGCACATAATTGGCAGAGTCGATGGTAGTGTAATGTTTAACCGTATAGGCCGGGTCGATCCCCTCCTCCCCTTCTATCTGTCTTACCAGGTGCGGTATGATATAAAACCCACGGTTGGCGATGGAAGCAGCCATGTTGGCCATCTGGATGGGGGTGATCAGCAATTCACCCTGTCCAATGGCGAGGGAACGTATCGTCAGGTAATTCCAGTGCCCGGCACTGTAGATCCTGTCGAAATATCCCGCTTCGGGAATGTTCCCGTTAAGCTCATTGGTCAGTTCGATCCCAAGGGGCCTGGTAAAGCCGAATGAAAGCAGGTGGTTGCGCCAGTTTGTATATGCCCCGGCCGTACTGTTAAATTTAGTATCCTGGAGGATGCTCTTCAGAACCTGTATGAAATAGGTGTTGCATGAATGCTGAACAGCTTCCACCAGGTCCAAAGGGGTTTCATGCAGGTGGCATCCCGTATGGATGCTTCCCACATAGAATCCATAGTAGCAATGGTGTTCGGTTTTGACCGAAATGACTTTTTCCTGGAGCCCGATCAATCCCATCATGGTTTTGAATGTGGATCCCGGGGGATACTGGGCCATCAGTGCCCTGTTGAACAAAGGATTGAGGGTGTCGGATGCCAGATCCCCGAAACTGGAATTCAGGTTCCTTCCCACAAGCAGATTGGGAGGATAGGTAGGGGCGCTTACCAGTGCCAATACCTCTCCCGTACCAGGTTCCAGGGCCACTACACTACCGATGTAGGGTGCCATCAGTTGCTCGCCATACTCCTGGAGAGCTGCATCAAGGGTGGTGGTGATATCTTTTCCCACTTCAACCGACTGGTCGAGCCTTCCCCCCTGGTAAGATTCGATGGTCTGGTTATGCACATCCTTCAGAAATACATCCTGCCCTTTTTCTCCCCGCAGGTAGGGTTCATATGCTTTTTCGATTCCTGAAACCCCGATGTAATCCCCGAGCTGATAGTAGGGTTCACTATCCAGGATCTTCTGGTCCACCTCTCCCACGTAGCCCAGGGCATGTGAGGCTATGGGCCTGGTATATTTTCTGAGGGTTCGGGTCTGGACGTAAAAACCCGGGTACTGGAACAGCTTCTCCTGCAGCAAAGCGGCAGTCTCATAATTGATCTGTTTCATGAAGATGGAAGGAACCCGGTAGGAATAATCACGGGCCGCGCTGAGTCGTGCATCCACACCCTCTTTGGATATTCCGAGGATCGTGCACAGCTGGGTGGTGTCGAAAGGCTCCAGCAGGCGCGGCGTTACCATGATGTCGTAGGCAGCCTGGTTGAATACCATGATCTCACCATGGCGGTCATGGATCAATCCCCTGGCCGGATAGACGATCCTTACACTCTGCGCATTACTCAATGCAAACTGCTCGTAGGATTTATCAAGGACCTGAATATGGAACAACCGGCCTATGTAAACAAGGCCAACAAGAATAATGATAACAGCAAATACATACCTTCGGTCAGTGAACTGGTTCATCTATTTCCGGAATACAAAATACTGGCTCAGGACAATGGTTGAGGCTGACAAAGCTGAACTTAGGATCACCCTGAGCAAGGTACTTAAAAAATACTTCAACTGGAAAACCTCCAGGTAGAAGAGCACAAAGTGATGAAGGAAGACAAGGAACAATGTATATTTGAAGAACCAGAGGAAACCGTAATAGTGTATCCGGGGAAAAGTATCGGGCTCATATCCATCCCGGGGAGCCAGTAAACTGAGGATGTATGGCCGGGCAAATGCAATGAGGACGGTGGCTGCCGTATGCATTCCAAGGGTGTGTTCGAATAGATCAATCCCGAATCCAAGGATGAATCCCGACAACAGGACCATCCAGGAGGGGGTTTCAAAGGGCATCAGGAGAATGAACAGCAGGTAGACATAGGGGACCATATAGCCGCTGATCATGACGTTATCCATGACCAGTACCTGGAAAAGCACCACCACAATGAAGCGAACAATATTTCGTGCGATGATATACATTACCGGATTTGTTCCTCCAGGTTAAGTTGTTCCTGCTGCCTGTAGTTTCTGATGATATTCACATGGAAAAGCTTCTGAAAATCAGTTGATAACCTGATCCTGATCTCATAAAAATTCCCCTTGTCCAGTGAATATGAATCGATGGTCCCCACCTCGATCCCCTCGGGAAAGATGGTGGAGAAACCACTCGTCACCACGGTATCCTTTTCTATCAGATCCACATGAAACGGAATCTCGTTCAGCACGGCATAGTGGGGTGATCCACCCTCCCACTTAAGGATTCCTGCATAGTTGTTTGATTTTAGTTTGACACTGAGCCTGAAGTCACGGTTGATGACAGGAATCACCGTTGAAAAGTTTCCCGAGGATTCAAGAACGATCCCCACCAGGCCACCGTCGGAAATAACACCCATATCCTTAAATACCCCGTCATTTTTTCCTTTGTCCAGGGTCATATAGTTATACTGCTTGAATACGCTGTTGTGGACAACCTTCCCGGTGACAAAGGAATAGTGGTGCGGCTCTTTGTATACGGAGTGTACAACGGCGCTGTCCAGTACCTGTCCAAAGCGGTCGATCCGGTTCCGCAATTCAGCGTTTTCTTCCACCAGCAGGCGGTTGGTCTCTTTCAGGGAAAGGTATTCCCGGGTACCATCCACTTTGCTGAAAATGTATCCGCTGACCTGCCTGTTCAGCCCGATAATCTTTGACCGCTGGTAATGGCTCCCCTGGACAACAAATACAATGGCCACTGTTTCAAGAAACAGGAATAACAGAAAGTTGGAGTACTTCTGAATAAACCTGAGCAGTGTCCTCATTTCGCATCAGGAAAGGATATTTGTCCACATGCCTGAGGGCGATACCGGTTCCGCGTGCCACGGCCTGCAAAGGATCCTCGGCTATGTGAAACGGGATGGAGATCTTTTCAGCCAGCCTCCGGTCAAGTCCCCTGAGCAAGGCGCCCCCACCTGCCAGGTAGATGCCCTTGGTAACGATGTCGGCATAGAGTTCCGGAGGGGTTTGTTCAAGCACGGATAAGATGGCTGTTTCAATCTTGGAGATTGATTTATCCAGGCAATGTCCGATCTCCTGGTAGGAGATGGGAATCTCAATGGGCAGGGCAGTCATCAGGTTCGGGCCGCGCACATAGAAATCCTGCGGGGGTTCATCCAGCTCTGGCAGTGCAGAACCCACATGGATCTTAATATCCTCAGCGGTCCGTTCCCCGATCTTGATGTTATGCTGGTGCCGCATGTAGGTCTGGATATCACTGGTAAAACCATCACCAGCCACACGGATGGACTGGTTGCAGACAATCCCGCCGAGGGCAATAACTGCGATCTCTGTGGTCCCTCCGCCGATATCAACAACCATGCAACCTTCGGGTGCCTCTACATCCAGGCCGATCCCGATGGCAGCAGCCATGGGTTCGAAGATCATGTAGACATCACGTCCTCCCGCATGCTCCGAGGAATCCCGTACTGCCCGGCGTTCCACTTCGGTACTGCCGGAAGGGATGCAGACCACCATTTTCAGGGATGGAGTAAACAGTTTCCGTTTGGTATTGATCATTTTGATCATACCCCGGATCATCAGTTCTGCAGCCTGGAAATCTGCAATAACGCCATCCCGCAGGGGCCTGATTGTTTTGATGTCCTCATGGGTCTTTCCATGCATCTGACGGGCCTTCTCTCCAATGGCTATCAGCTTTCCGGAGTGATTGTCGATGGCGACGATCGAAGGTTCATTGACCACCACTTTATCATTGTGAATGATGATGGTGTTGGCTGTGCCCAGGTCAATGGCAAGCTCCTGCTGAAAAGAAAACAACCCCATATATTTCTGTTCTTTACTATATTAATGTTTAAAGTGCCTGATACCTGTGAATACCATCGCCATTCCGTTGGCGTTGCAGTAGTCGACGGACTCCTGGTCACGCACCGATCCACCCGGTTGCACAACTGCTGTGATCCCTGCTTTCCCTGCTATTTCCACGCTGTCTGCAAAAGGGAAAAATGCATCTGAGGCCATCACGGCGTCAGTCAGGTCAAATTCAAAATGCAGCGCTTTTTCAATGCTCTGTTTCAGTGCATCTACCCTGGATGTCTGTCCCACACCCGATGCAACCAGCTGCTTGTTTTTGGCCAGGACAATGGCATTGGATTTGGTATGTTTCACAATTTTGTTGGCGAAAACCAGGTCTTCCAGCTGCGCTTTGCCGGGAACCAGGCTGGTGGCTGCCTTCATGTCTGCTTCGGTTTCGGTGGATTGATCCCGGTCCTGGAGGATAACCCCGTTCAGAATGGTACGGATGGTCTTCTCCTGCAATCCGGATTCTTTCTGAACCAGGATAATGCGGTTCTTTTTCTGTTTCAGGATATCGAGTGCATCTGGATCATAGCCGGGGGCAATGACCACCTCGAAAAAGATCTTGTGCATTTCTCCGGCAGTGTCAGCATCAATGGTCCTGTTGGTGATCAGCACACCCCCGAATGCAGAGACCGGGTCTCCGGCCAGCGCATCGTTCCAGGCATCCACCAGCCTCTCCCGGGAAGCCAGACCACATGCATTGTTGTGTTTCATCACTACAAATGTTGTCTCCTCAAATTCGCTGATCAAACCCACCGCTGCATCAATATCAAGCAGGTTGTTGTAGGAGATCTCCTTGCCGTGTAACTGCTCAAAGAGTGATTCCAGGTCGCCGAAGAATTTACCCTCCTGGTGGGGATTCTCCCCGTAACGAAGCGTTTTAGATTCTAACTCACTGACTTTCAGAGCTGAACCATTTCCGTTGTCGAAATACCTGAATATTGCTGTATCATAATGGGAGGAGATATTGAATGCTTCAGTGGCAAAAGCCCTCCGTTCCCCGGGGGAAGTGGCTCCGTTCCCGCTTTCGAGCATGGCCAGCAGCGGTTCATACTGGTCGCGGGATGCTACCACGAGGACATCCTTATGATTCTTGGCAGCAGCCCTGATCAGGGATATTCCCCCGATATCAATCTTTTCAATGATCTCCTGGTCCCCCGCACCCGATTTCACGGTATCCCCGAACGGATAGAGGTCGACTATCACCAGGTCGATCTCCGGGATCTGGTATTCTTCCAGCTGATCCAGGTCCTTTTTCATCTCCCTTCTTCCAAGGATGCCCCCGAATACCTTTGGGTGGAGTGTTTTGACCCGGCCTCCCAGGATGGATGGGTAGGAAGTAAGATCTTCAACGGCAGATACCGGGATCCCGAGGTTTTCGATGAAACTATACGTTCCCCCTGTAGAATAGAGAGATACACCCAGTTCATTCAGTTTCTTAACGATCCTGTCGAGTCCCTCCTTGGAGTAGACCGACACGAGTGCACTTGAAATTTGCTTGAGGGAGGTCATTGTGTAATATTAAAACTATCTTACTAACTTTAACTCACTTTGCAAAAGAAACAGTTTCCGCTGACAATATAAAGCAGAAGAGCAACTAATTATCAATAATCGGATGCGCACCATTCGTTTAATATGGGAAAGCCTGGTAATGTCTGTGCAGGCGGTTACCGTAAACCGGCTCCGGGCCATGCTCTCACTCGCTGGGTATTACTATCGGGATTTTTGCCATTATCGCGGTCTTTACCATCGTTGATTCCCTTGAAAAAAACATCCGGGAGAGCGTGAGCAGCCTGGGAAGTGATGTGATCTACCTGGAGAAATGGCCATGGGCTCCCCCGGAGGGTGAGACTGAATACCCGTGGTGGAAGTACATGAACCGTCCACTGCCTACCTACGATGAATTTGAGTATATCAGAGAGAAAAGCAAGAGTACAAAGGATGCCTGCTTTTTCACCGCGGTGGGAAGAAGGATCGAATACGGCAACAACAACATAGACAGGGCTGACATTTTCGGTGTTTCAGAAGGATTCCAGGATATCCGCTCTTTTGAGATGGACAGGGGAAGGTACTTCAATGCCCTGGAATCCAAAGCGGGCCGGAATGTGGTTGTAATCGGAAGCAAGATCGCCAAAGACCTGTTTGAGGGTGCCGATCCTCTGGGGAAGACCATCGAGCTGATGGGAAGGAAGGTCCAGGTGATCGGGATTCTGAAGAAGGAGGGCAAGGGGACCTTTGATATATTCATTCTGGATGAGGTGGCCATTCTGCCATTGCAGTATTTCAAGGGCTTCGTCGATATCCGCAGGGAGTGGGCCAATCCGCAGATCTGGGTGAAAGCAAAACGGAATGTGGGTGTGGAGGAGTTGTCCTTCGAAATCAAACAGATCCTCAGGGCGTACCGGAGGCTGAAACCCCTGGAAGAGGATAATTTTGCGCTGAACCAGACCAGCATCATCGATAATCAGCTGGATCAGTTTTTCAAGGTACTTAAGGTCGCCGGTTTCTTCATCGGGGTGTTCTCCATTATCGTGGGGGGATTCGGTATTGCCAATATCATGTTTGTATCGGTGAAGGAGCGCACACACATCATCGGGATACAGAAAGCGCTGGGTGCCAAAAAATACTTTATTCTCCTTCAGTTCCTTTTCGAATCGGTCATGCTTTCCCTGGCAGGGGGCATCGTCGGATTGTTGATCATATTCCTGGGAGCCACGAGCCATCAGCCTGACCAGTGATTTCACGGTCTACCTCACCATGAATAACATATTGCTGGGCATCGGAATTTCCAGTAGTATAGGGCTGGTCAGCGGGATATTCCCTGCCTGGCAGGGAGCCAGGATGGATCCTGTGGTGGCCATCAATACCTCTTTCTGACCTTTGGTCAGATAAATACGGAGTAAAGGAGCCTGCCCATCAGAAAGTAGATGAACAATCCCATGATGTCATTCATGGTTGTGATAAATGGCCCCGTAGCCAGTGCCGGATCAAATTTCATTTTATTCAGAAGCAGCGGTATCAGCGTGCCAAAAAGGGCTGCAAATATGATCACCACGAACAGGGAGGAGCTGACCGTAAATGTTAGTGCCAGGTTATCACTGATGAAATAGTTATAGAGGAACAGGATGCCCGACAGTATGATTCCGTTCAGTAAAGCAACCAGGAATTCTTTTATCAGTTTCCTGGAGGTACTTTCCAGTCCCAGGCTATTGCTTGCAATACCCTGGACGATGATGGCTGAGGACTGGATCCCCACGTTCCCGGCCATGGCTGCGATCAGAGGGATAAAAAATGCCATTTCAGGATTGATCTGGATATCCTTCTCGAACCGGCCGATCACAGCAGCCACCACAATCCCTCCAAGTAACCCGATAATCAGCCATGGTAACCGGGCCCTTGACATCCGGGCGGGGGAGTCCGTTGTCTCCACATCCGTAGTGATACCAGATGCCAGCTGGTAATCTCTTTCAGCTTCTTCCCTGATCACATCCACCACATCATCGATGGTGATTCTTCCCATCAACCGGCCGATGGAATCGGTGACCGGCAGGACGATCAGGTCATATTTCCCCATGATCTGGGCAACCTCCTCCGATGGTGTATCGGTCTGCACGGAACGTACCTCACCTTCGAATATTTCTTTCACCCTGGTGGAGGCACTGGCAAGCAGCAGTGCTTTTAACGAAAGGATACCCAGCAGCACATTGTCATCGCTTACCACGTAGATGTAATAGATCTCATCAAGGTCCTTGGCCTGTTTACGCATCTCACGGATACAGGTGGCTACTCCCCAGTTCTCGTTGACCCTGATCAGTTCCTTGGCCATCAGGCCACCTGCAGTATCCTCATCGTAGCTGAGCAGGTCAACGATATCGCCTGCCTGCTCCACATCATCGATATGAAGAAGGACCTCCTGCTTCTTCTCTTCAGTCAGGTCCCCGATCACATCCGCAGCATCATCCGATTCCATGTGATGGATGAACTGGCTGGCAATGACCTCGGAAGGAAGTACTTTCAGGAATTTTCACGGTCATCCCCCTCCAGTTCAACAAGTACATCGGAAGCTTTCTCCGGGTCAAGCAAAAGGTAGAGGTAGCGTGCCTCCTCAATGGAAAGGCCCTCATAAATCTCGGCAATATCGGCGGGATGGAGGTCCTCCAGCTTTTTCAGTGCCGCAGCATCATCTTTGGTCTCGATAATGGACCTCAGATCAATCAGGTATTCTCGTGTCAGTTCTTTGCTCATGGTTTTGCTGTTTTTTGGAGGAACCATCCATTTTTATCTCTTGCTGTGCGGCGACCCAGCGGGTCAGATCAATGAACTGCCGGACATCCAGTTGTTCGGGCCTTTTTGCCAGAAGTTCAAAATTGCTTTCCAAATTTAACAAAATTGGCCGGATGGAGTTCCTGATCATTTTCCGGCGCTGGTTAAAGACTGTTTTTACCACCCGGAAGAACAGGGCTTCGTCACAGGGAAGTGCTGCAGTCTGGTTCCTTACAAGCCGGATCACCCCGGACCGTAACCTTCGGGGGGGGATGAAAGGATCCCGGTTTCACCGTGAAACAGGTAACTAATGTTATAGTAGGCCTGCAAGAGGACACTCAGGATCCCGTATTCTTTGGTTCCCGGGGGAGAAGCAATCCTCCCGGCCACTTCCTTTTGCAGCATGCAAACCACGGAGGATACACGGTGCCTGTTTTCAAGAACCCTGAAGAAGATCTGGCTCGAGATGTTGTATGGAAAATTCCCGATCACATGGAACATCCCCTCTGCCAGTTCCCCCATGTCAAGCTTCAGGAAGTCCCCTTCAATCAGTGTATCCTGCAGGACGGGCCACCTGTTCTGCAGGTGTTGTACCGATTCCGGATCTATCTCCACAGGGACAAGCCGGATATCCCTTTCAAGCAGCAGGCCTGTTAACACACCTGTGCCCGGGCCTACCTCAACAACCAGCTCTCCCGGTTCCGTTTCCAGGGCATCCACGATCCTCCTGGCAATGGAAGGATCGGTCAGGAAGTGCTGTCCCAGGTATTTCTTTGGTCTTACCATGATCCGTCCAAAGTTAAAATGATTTAGGTACTTTTGGAAAAGCTTAAAACCAGGAGTATGATCAAACTTAAAAATCCGTATGCCGGATTCCCGGAATATTTCTGTTTTGGGTGCAGTCCCCACAATGATGCGGGCCTCAGGATGGAGTTTTATGAGGAGGGGGAGAAAATCGTTTCCCGTTGGGATCCTGATCACCATTTTCAGGGATTTCATGATGTTCTTCACGGGGGAATTCAATCCACCATGATTGATGAGATAGCCAGCTGGGTGGTTTTTGTGAAACTGGAGACTGCCGGGGTTACATACAGGCTGAATGTGAAGTACAGGGCACCGGTGAAGATTTCCAAGGGGACGGTAACCCTGCAGGCTGAGCTTTCAGAGCAGCGTCACAATATCGCCACCATCCGGGTGGAGTTGCTGGACGGGGAAGGAACCAGGTGCTCTGAAGGTGTTGTGGATTATTTCGTTTTGCCGGATGAAAGGGCCCGTAAGGAGTTCCATTTTCCGGGCAAGGAGGCCTTCTATTAAAATACAATCCATATGAGATATGATTTTGACAAACCCATTGATAGAAGGGGAACAGACAGCGTCAAGTTCGACCTGGCCGGTAAGCTCTTTGGCAGTGAGGATATCCTGCCCATGTGGGTTGCCGATATGGATTTCGAAGTGCCTGATTTCATCAGGGAAGCGATCATGGAAAGGGCCGCACACCCGGTATACGGTTATACATTCCGCCCCAGGCGGTTTTTCGAGAGTGCTGCATCCTGGTTGCACAGAAGGCATGGCTGGAGTGTCAGTCCCGACGCCTTCAGTTTCAGTCCTGGCATAGTCCCGGCACTGAACATGATCGTTATGGCATTCACCAAACCCGGGGACCGGATCGTCATACAGCCTCCTGTATATTTTCCCTTTCTGAAGGCGGTTACTAACCACAAAAGAGAGCTGGTATATAACCAGTTGCAGGAGTATCAGGGCAGGTATGAGATCGATTTTGACCAACTTGAGGAGCAGTTCAGGAGCGGTGCGAAGATGATGTTCCTGTGCCATCCCCACAATCCCGTTGGCCGTGTCTGGAAGAGGCCCGAACTGGAATCCCTGGCAGAACTGTGCGTGAAGCACAAGGTGATTGTGGTCAGCGATGAGATCCATTCAGACCTGCTCCTGTTCGGGAACAGGCACATTCCCTTTGCTTCCCTGGGACCTGAGGTGGCAGATCTCACATTCACGTGCATTGCCCCCAGCAAGACCTTTAACCTGGCGGGCCTTTACACTTCTGCGGTGATTGCGGTTAATCCAGGATTGAAAAAAGGCTATGACAACATCCTGGATGCTGTCCATGTGGGAGGAGGGAGCCTTTTTGGCCAGGTGGCTTTTGAATCTGCTTATAACAAGGGAGATGAATGGCTTGAACAGTTGATTGCCTACCTTGAAAAGAATTACCTGAGACTCATGGAAACCCTTGGGAAGAATGTGCCGGAGGTCACTGTATCCCCCATGGAAGCCACCTACCTGGCCTGGCTCGATCTTTCATTCCTGGGGATGGAGAGTGAGGCGCTGAAACAGTTCATCATCCATAAGGCCAGGCTGGGGCTCAATGACGGACCAATGTTCGGCCCGGGAGGGGAACAACATCAGCGGATCAATATTGCCACACCCAGAAATGTGCTGGACAGGGCACTGGAGCAACTGACAGAAGCCATGGGCCAGGGCAGGTAACCGTTTTTGAAATCTAAGGCAGAAAAGGGTATCTTTAAGAAAGCTTTGGTCCCATGAAGTTCAGGTTCACCTTTACCATAAAAATCTTTCTTCCCTACCTGGTTATTGCTGCATTGTTCCTGACCATTTTCATGAGTGAACAGGGCAACGGGCATACCCTGGCAAGCGGACTATCGGCTGCAGGTGTTGCGGTCAGCATCATGGTTGGGGTGATCCATGTTTTCTGGCTGAACCGGCCATTGAACAGGGTCAGGAAGCTGGTGGTGCAGCTTACCCGGGGAAACTTGCCCTCCTTCAGTGCTGCCGGGGCATCTGATGAAATCGGGGATCTGGAGAAGAACCTGGAGAAACATGTGGACAACCTCAGGTCCGTTACCCGTTTCACCAGGGATATGGCCTCGGGTGATTTTTCTGTAAGGTTCGAAAAACTGAGCAGTGAAGATGAATTGGGTGAAGCATTGCTTTCCTTGAGGGGAAACCTGATGGAATCAGCGAAAGAGTCTGAGTCCAGGAGGCTTGAGGAGGAGTACCGTACCTGGAATGCGCATGGCCAGGCTAAATTCAGCAAATTATTCAGGGAGGCTGAAGATGATCTGCAGGAACTCTCCATGGAGCTGATGAAGGAGCTTGTGGCATATACCGATGCTGATGTGGGAGCATTGTTCATTACCACGGGATCGGGGGACCATCAGCCCCTGTTGGAGCTGACCGGAAGCTTTGCTTTTGACCGGGAGAAATATGTCCGCCGGTCCTTTGAGTTTGGAGAAGGATTGGTGGGAAGGGCTGCCATGGAAAAAGAGGTGATCCATGTGACCGACCTGCCACCCGAATACATCAAGATCCGGTCAGGGCTGGGAGAGGATGAACCCTCCTCGGTCCTGCTGGTTCCGGTTTTGCTTGATGATGCTGTACTTGGCGTTATTGAACTGGCCTCCCTGGGGGATATTCCCTCTCACCAGATTGAATTCATCAGGCAACTGGGAGATGCGCTGGCAACCACACTGTCGAAAGTCAAAGCCAATCTTCAGAGCAGGGAGCTTTTCGAACAAACCAAGAAACAGGCTGAAGAGTTGGCCTCCCAGGAGATGGTCTTCAGGCAAAACCTGGAGAAGCTTGAGGAGGCACAACGAGACGCTGCACTCAGGGAGGAAGCATTAAATAAGGAGATCAGAAAACTGAAAAAGGCATCTTCCTGACCACATTCCTGTCCCTTCCGTTTTCATTTTGTCAGTAGAGCAACCGAGCGAGATGCCAAAATGGCAGTCTATATGGATGCGAACATGCCAATATGACATATTCCCTGTGATGGCATCTGCTTTGTCATAAAGTTGACAATGAATTTAATTGATTTATGAACCAAACAATAGGAGGACATTAAAATGTTAGCAAGAATCAACAAGCATTACGTACCCGCTTACTGGGATGACTTTTTCAATGACACTTTTTTCAATGGTTTCACACCTGCATCCTGTAACCAGACATCTCCCGCAGTGAATGTTGTGGAGGAGGACAATACATTCAGGATTGATGTGGCTGTTCCCGGGATGTCCAGGAAAGATTTCAGGATTGACCTGGAGAATGATCTGCTGACCATCTCTTCAGAACAGCAGGAAAGTAAGGAGGAGAATAACCTCAAGTACATGCGGAAGGAGTTCAGTTACCGTACTTTTAAGAGAAGCTTCCAGCTTCCTGAGAGTGTAGACCAGGAGAAGATCAGGGCCAGTAATAAGGCCGGGATTCTGACCATTGAACTTCCGAAAAAGGAGGAGGTTATACAACAGGCTCCCAAACAGATCGAAATCAAGTAGATAGGGGATAGGAGTTAGTATTTTGAAGATGAGGCAGGGACCGGTCAGGTTCCTGCCTTTGATGTATACCTGATTTTACCCCATGTCATGATGACCACACCTGCAATGGTGACCAGTCCCCCGATCAGCTGCATGGTCTCGGGCAGGATGGAGAGGTAGATCATGGATCCTGCCAGCACAAATAGACTCCGGGTTGACTGGATGATCATCGTGCGGGATGCTTCGATGAACTGCAGGGCCGAATACTGGGCAAATCCTGTAAGAAAGGGGCCCACCAGTGAACCAACAGCCATATTGAAGGCAGCCTTACCGGAAATATGAAAGCTCTCCTGCCTGATGACCATGGCAGCCAGTGCAAACAGAAATAGGAAAGCCACCCGGTTCATGGTGAGGATGCCCGGGTGGATGTCGCGGATCCTGCTTTTGGCTGTGATAATGCTGATGGAGGAGAAGACAGAGGAGACAAGGATCCAGCCGGATCCCTTTCCAAAAAACTCCCTGATGGTGGTATCCCGTGTATAGGTAATCAGGATCACCCCGGCAATGGTAAAGATGATCCCGATGGCCTCCACTGCATTAAACCTTTCACCCAGGAACCTGATCCCCAGGATGGTAACAAGCATGGGTGTAAGGTTGGACAAAAAGGAGATGGTGGTCGGATTATCGGCCAGTTGGATGGAGAGGAAGAGCATGGTAGCCGCTCCCAGTTCCAGTAGACCGATCACAACCAGGGTCAGGTTGGATCCCCTGCTCAGCCGGGGAATCTTCCTGATCATCCCGGTGATGGTCAGGAAAGGCAGGATCCAGACCAGGGCAAAACCAAACCAGTAGAACTGGAACTGGAAGAAATTCACCTCAAGCAGGGCTGCCTTTGAAAAAATATACACATTGGCCATGCCCAGGGTGGCTGCGAAAGCCAGGGAGATGCCTTTAACCGTGGGACTTATCCCCGGGAATAGCTGCCTCATTTACAGCCTCTCCTTGATCAGGGCTGTCTCTGCTTCAAATCCTGGCTTTTCAAGGAGGGCGAACATATTCTTTTTATAGGCCTCCACTCCTGGTTGATTGAAAGGATTGATCCCCAGCATATAGCCGCTGATTCCACAGGCATTCTCAAAAAAGAACATCAGCTGCCCCAGGTGGTATTCGTCAAGACGGGGAATGGATATGCGAATGTTGGGAACACCTCCGTCAACGTGGGCAAGGATGGTTCCCAGTTCGGCCATTTTATTCACATGGTCGATACGTTTTCCTTTCAGGTAATTGAGCTTGTCCAGGTTTGCCGGGTCTTCGGGGACCACTACCTGTTGATCCGCTTCTTCAACACTGATAACGGTTTCAAAAAGGATCCTTTCCCCATCCTGGACATACTGGCCCATGGAGTGCAGATCGGTGGAGTTGTCCACCGAAGCCGGATAGATCCCTTTACCATCCTTTCCTTCGCTCTCCCCAAACAGCTGCTTCCACCACTCAGCAACATAATGGAGCTTGTTGTGATAATTGACCAGGATCTCGATCTTTTTACCTGACCGGTACAGTGCATTGCGTGTGGCGGCATACCGGGCTGCCGGATTCTTTTCAAACGGGATTTCATGGCTGCAGCGCAGGCTCATCTCTTTTGCGCCTTCAAGAAGCTGCCGGATATCCACCCCGCAAATAGCCAGGGGAATAAGCCCAACAGGGGTCAGGACTGAAAACCGTCCACCCACATTATCAGGGATCACAAAGCTGCGGTATCCCTTTTCATCTGCCAGTTGCCTGAGGGCACCCTTGCTTTGATCGGTAACAGCGATGATCCGTTTTCCGGCCTCCTCTTTTCCCTCCTTCTGCTCCAGGTGTTCCCTGAGGAGGCGGAAGGCAATGGCTGGTTCAGTGGTGGTTCCCGATTTAGATATAACCACGATGGAATACCGGTAATGATCCAGGATCTCCAGGAGCTCATGTATATAATCCTCACCGATGTTGTGCCCGGCAAACAGCATATGTGGGGTACCCTTTTCCTGCCTGAGGTGGGCAAAATTATGTGCAGCGGCATCATTTACAGCCCTGGCTCCAAGATAGGAGCCGCCAATACCAACCACCACCAGGAGCTCGGTCCTGTCTCTCAGTGATGCAGCGGCTGCTTCCATGTCATCCAGGAGTTGTCCGCTAACCAGGTGGGGGAGGTCCAGCCAGCCGATAAAATCGTTACCCGGTCCGGTTCCATGATGGAGGAGTTTCATTGCTGCTTCGGTCTCTGCTTTCAGGGATTCAATCTCCCGGGAGGATACGAAGTCATGTACCCTAGAAATATCCAGTTTCATATCTTGCTAATTTCTGTTTTGATGCCGGCGCAAAAGTAAGGAAAAAACTTGTATGCAGGTCAATCGGAATAATCCCTATCTTCGCTTCCCGTCAACCATTATCAACCTGGTTTATCCCATGAGATCCTTGTGTATCATTTCTATCATTGTGTTGGCTTCACTCCTGATTGCCCCTGCATATGCCCAGAAAAAGGGAGAGGAGTCAATCACTGTCAGGGACCTTGAGATGCACATGCAATTTCTTGCATCCGATGAGCTGGAAGGAAGGAATACTGGGGAACCCGGTCTGCAGATCGCCTCCCGGTACCTGGCCGTTCAGGCGGAACACCTGGGACTGGAGCCGGCTGATTCTGAGGGCAGTTATTTTCAGTATTATACCATTGTGGAGAGAACCTATGACAGGGGCAACAGCTGGATCAGTGTCAGTGACGGGGATTCCGGCCAGGTGGCCCTCCGGGAGCCATTTTACGTGCTTCCGGCGGTGGATCAGGACACGTTCAACATTGAAGGAGAGGTTGTATTTGCCGGATACGGGATCAATGAAGAGGATCAGGGGTACAATGATTTCCAGAATATTGATATAGAAGACAAGGTGATCCTGGTCATGAACCGGGCTCCCTTGAATGAGGAGGGAACAGGCACACAGTGGGACAATGAAAAATGGAACGGATTTCAGAACCTCCGCTACAAGATACCTTATATCTATTCCAAGGGACCCAGGGCGGTCCTGTTGGTGCTGGATCCCAAATCGGGATACAATTCCATTGAAGAGCTGAATCCGGACATGGCAACCTACCTGAGCCTTAAGCAGGACCTGAAGCAGTCAGGCCGTGATCCCGGTGTGCAGCAAGGCCATCCACGCACCATCCTGATCCACCGGCAGGTGGCGGACAGGTTGCTTGAAGGCAGCGGTACCACCCTGGAAGAATTGCAGCAGGAGATTGACAGGGAACTGGCGCCACGATCTTTCTTCCTGGAGGGTAAGCATTTGAGCCTCCACCTGCAAATGCAGCAGACCGACATGGCAGTTTCCAATGTGTTCGGACTGGTGGAGGGAACTGATCCCGTTCTGAAGGACGAAGTGGTGATCTATATGGCGCATTACGACCACCTGGGAACCGACAGGGAGGGTAGGATTTTTAATGGGGCAGATGATAATGCCTCGGGGACAGCAGCGCTCATTGAGATTGCAGAGGCTTTTATACATGGTGGTAAAAGACCCAGGAGAAGCATCGGGTTCCTGTGGGTATCAGCAGAAGAGATAGGGCTGTTCGGATCCAGGTATTACGCGGAACACCCGCTGATTCCCCTGGAGAGGACTGCGGCTGTAATCAACCTGGATATGGTGGGTCGCACCAGAACCGGGAAGGATGATACCAGTGACATACCCGGACTGACCATCACGGGTGGAGATACCATCAAGGTGATCGGCGGTCTGCAAAGCTCGGTACTGATGCAGATCAACAGGGAGACACTTGAAGAAAAGGGGATGACGGGAAATTACGAATACAACAATACCAGCCATCCTGAACGCTATTTCTACCGGAGTGATCACATCAGTTTTGCCAGGAAAGACATCCCGGTCCTGTTCTATTCTACCGGAACCCATGCAGATTACCACCGGGTGACCGATGAGGAGAAGCTGATCGACTATGATAAATTTCTGAAGGTCACCCGCTTCTGTTACAGGGCAGGTTTCAATGTGGCTCAATATAAGGGTCCCATCGAAGTGGACAATCCCATGTCAGCCTGGTAAATTCCAGACAGATTTTCAGTTACAAAGGTTTCAGGGTGATGTTCCTGAACTGCATGGGAGAGCCTTCCGATTGGAGGAGGATGTTTCCCTGTGTGAGGGTCAGCCCGGTTCCGGTATGTTGAAGCACCCCGTTTACCACCACTTCAATATCTCCATGATCGGAAGTGATGTCGTAACTGTTCCACTCACCCGGCGGGTTTTCACTCACCTCTTCCCATTTGCCAATAACCTTGTAACGCTTTTCACCAGGGGTGATCAGGTAGGTAGAATCCTTGATGGTGATCCCCGATCCCTCCCCGATCAGCACTATGTCTCCCGCATGCTCATGCATCAGCTGGCATTCGATGGAAAGGGGCCAGATCATATCCTCACCCTGAACATGGATCAGAACCCCGCTGTTGGTTGGTTCACCGGTCCACCTCCATTCAACATGCAAAATGAAGTTGCTGTAGGTTTCTTTGGTCCGGATGTACCCATGGGGTTTCCCGGAAGTATGGATCATCCCGTCTTCCACCCAGAAGAGGTCTGACGGCTCCACCACGGGATCTGAAACGAAAATGTTCCAGTTATCCAGGCTTTCACCGTTGAACAGTTCAATGGAATTATTTGTGTTACAGGAAAAAATGACCAGGGACAGAGCCAGGAGCAGGCCGTTTTGAAGGAGCTGTTTCATATGAACTTCTGGTTTTAAGGATTTTGCCAGTCCAATGTACAAAAAAAACTGCCCGGTTTGTCCGGGCAGTTCTACAAATGGTCTGAAGCCTCTTCAACCTCCCGTCAGGCAGCTTCCTTTTTCGCTTTCTTCTTCTGGTCTCCGGATAATTGTCCTTTAAGATCTCCGGTATCCCAGTAGTCGGAAGACCACTTGATCTTGCCCTCCTCAATTCTATAAACGGTATGAAGCCGGAGCTTTACGGATTTTCCCGCTTCGATGAAGTATCCGGAATTGGTACCCCACCAGAACACATAATCCCCTGCAAGTTCTCCATCCTCTACCGTATGCGGGAGAATAGCGAGGGTATTCGATTTCATTGAATCAACGGCTTCATGATATCCCTTCATGCTTTCAATGTATTCCTCCAGGCTGGCTTCCGATTCGATGCCCGGACCCCAGGTCACAAAATCTTCTGTACAGATCTCCCGCCACAATTCCACGTCGCCGGACTCAAAGGCTGATATGAATTTTTTGACAGTGGCAACATTCTCTTCTGCTTTGGCTTTGCAAGCAGCTTCGGCAGCCTCGGCCTCGGCAATGGCGGGATCAGGTTTTGGCGTGCAGGAAATAAGCAATCCTGCAAGTAATGCAAATGTGAAAAGTTTTCTCATGCGGTTCAGGTTAAATGAAGGCTAAAAAAGATCCTTTATCCAAGGATAATTGAGGAGGCAAGTTAGACTATAAACAAATGTGAATCAAATGATTCACATTATTTTAACAGATCAGGCCACTTCAAAGGGGATGCCTGACCGTGCCAGTCCTTCAATGATCTCCGGCTAAAACGGGTCCATCCTGTTCCTTAATAGACTTCGGGTACAAAAGTCTGGTCTGAAATGGGGGGGCGGACATAGCCCTCCATATTGATGTGCGGTAAATCGATTTTCTTGTGCTTGATCTCCTTGCAGGGCACCAATGAGAGAAAATGATGAATACAGTTGAGCCTGGCCCGGCGTTTGTCATCGGCGTTGACAACATACCAGGGTGAGATCTTGGTATCGGTATAGGAGAACATTTCGTCCTTGGCCTTGCTGTATTCAATCCATTTGCTTCTCGATTCCAGGTCCATCGGGCTGAATTTCCACCGTTTCAAAGGATCCTCGATGCGATCCCTGAAGCGGTTCTCCTGCTCCTCGTCGCTGACCGAGAACCAGTATTTGATCAGGATGATCCCGGAATGGATCAACATCTCCTCGAAGCGGGGGCAGGACCGCAGAAAATCCGAGTATTCAGATTCACTACAAAAGCCCATCACGTGTTCAACCCCGGCCCGGTTGTACCAGCTCCGGTCAAAAAGAACGATCTCTCCTGCAGCAGGAAGGTGGGTTACATAACGCTGGAAATACCACTGGGTTTTCTCCCTTTCAGTGGGAACCCCCAGGGCGACCACGCGGGCGATCCTGGGATTCAGGCGTTGTGTAATGCGCTTGATGACGCCACCTTTGCCGGCAGCATCCCTGCCCTCGAACAGCACCACCACACGCAGGTTATCGTGTTTCACCCATTCATGCAACTTTACCAGTTCCAGTTGCAGCCGTTCGAGTTCACGGAAGTAGAACTTTTTATCGAGCCGGCCTGATTTGGAGGATCCGGTTCCGGTTTCGGACTTTTTATGCTTACCATTTTTGCTCATAACTTCCGGGGTTTAAAGTAAAAGTATGACAAAATTGATTAAGGATCAAGATGATGAATAGCTGCTGCCTTCTACCTGGTGCCATACAGACGGTCCCCGGCATCCCCAAGACCGGGAATGATGTATCCCTTCTCATTCAGCCCTTCATCCAGGGCAGCTAGGAAAATATCCACATCCGGGTGATCCGATTCCATCTTCTGGACACCCTCGGGTGCTCCCACAATGCATACCAGCTTGATGGTAGCTGCACCCTTTTTTTCAGGGTGGTGATGGCCGAACTCGCGCTTCCACCGGTGGCCAGCATGGGATCCAGCACCATCACTACGGCCTCATGGATGTTACCGGGGAATCTGGCATAATAGTTCATCGGTTCCAGTGTATCGTGGTCCCTGTAAAGTCCGATGTGTCCAACTTTGACTGTGGGGATCAGGCGGTTGATACCCTCCACCATACCCAGGCCGGCACGCAGTATCGGTACCAGGACGATATCCCTTGCCAGTACCTGGGTGATGCACGTTTTCAATGGGGTTTCGGTGTGTACCTCCGTTACCGGTACATCCCTTGTGATCTCATAGGCCATCAGCCCGGCGATCTCATTGATATTTTCCCGGAAATCCTTGGTCCCGGTCTCCTTGTTCCTGATCAGCGTGAGTTTATGCCGGATCAGGGGGTGGTCAATGACATACAGCATGACAGGGCGTTAACGTTTGAAAACCGATGGATCGGTTTCCCTTTCGTTGCCCCTGAAAGCTGCCACAAAAGCCTGTTCATACCCGGAACTCTTGCATTTTGTCCTGAATGAAAGGGCCTCCTGGACAGTTGCAAATTCTCCTGCTGTGACGCGGTATGCACCTTTGTAGTAGTATTCCCAGGTCTTATAAGTTGAACCGGAAATGGTAACAGAGGGATTTGAGTTGGGTTTGGAGGTAGACACGATCTGTACCCTGAACACCAGCTGGTCCGGTTCGGGTTCAGGTATGGGTTCTGGCTCTGGTTCGGGTTCCGGCTCCTGGATTACAGGGACCAGTACAGGGGCCACTGTGGTCGTTTCAGGTTCGGGTTCCGGTTCAGTAACAATGATGGGTTCCGGTTCAGTAACAATGATGGGTTCCGGCTCGGGCTCCGGTTCCTGGATCACGGGGACCAGAACAGGGATTACTGTGGTCGTTTCAGCTTCCGGTTCGGGTTCCGGCTCCGGTTCGGGTTCATCTTCCAGGATCAGGGGCAGGGAGGTAAGGATGGATCCTGCATCCACCTCCAGTTCTGAGGCAGCACCGTATACAGCGGATGTATATCCGTTCCTGAGCATATCCTGCAACAGCAGTGACAGATCCTGGTTCTTGGTATCAATACCTGCCAGCATAAATGCACTGTTGTTCAATCTGATCAGCAGGACCTCCTCCCTCTCTCCCTCTTCTTCCGAGTTGGTGGAAAAGACGGCCATTTTCCTGTTGGGATGGAGAGAGAAACCGATCTCATCCTTGCCTGTATTAACGAGCCTTCCAAGGTTCAGGGGTCCATCCCATCCGGTTCCGTTGAAGAAACATGTGTACACATCATATCCGCCATAACCCATATGTCCGGAGGATGAAAAATAGAGGTTGTTGTGCTGATCAAGGAAGGGATACCATTCATGACCGCCTGTGTTGATATCGGATCCCATGTTCAAAGGGGTGGACCACCCGCCGGCGGTCTTCCTGACGATGAAAAGATCAAGCCCCCCGTTGGATGGGAACAGGTCCGATGCAAAAATGATAAACTCCCCGTCCACCGATACTGCCGGATGCATAAACCGGGTTGGGCCAGCTGTGAAGGGTAACTGGTTGTAATTGGAAGCCTCCCCGTTGATGATGCTCATCTCAAATATCTTCTCCGGTTTCCGTTTCCCGGAAATCTCCATGACCTTGGTGAAGTAGACCGTTTGAAAGTTCCTTGAATAACATGTTCCAGAAGGGGAATAGGGAAACGGATCATTGCTGAACAACGGTTTGCTGCTTTCAATGGATATGTACTCCAGGGGAACAAAATATGATGTGACCTGTCCGAAAGTGATATGGTCAGGAAGCATGTTCTGGTGGTACTTGCTGTTGGACAGGAATACCAGGCCATTCATGTAAAATGCCACGTCATTGGAGGGTCCCAGGATCTCCAGGTCAACCGTATCCATCACCAGCAATTCTTCCACCCTGATGGAATCATCCAAGGCCTGGGCCTGCAGGGAAACCAAAGCATCCGTAAAGGATAAAGCCATGACAAGGACCAGGAGGAAACGAAGCTTTGTGATATGTGGCATCATCCAGTTCATTTAGTACAACAATTACCAGTGCCTGTACTGTAGGAATGATTCTCCCTCTTTGCCCAGGTTTATACCAAGCGATAATTCAAATATGATATTATCATCATTGAAGTAACCAATCCTCGGGAATTCAATGAAAAGACCCGTATAGAACCTGGGAAACTGGTATTGAAAAAAGAACCCAAGTATATCCAGGTCCCTGAGGTAGGTCCCCACGTAAAAGTTCTGAAGGTATACTTTCAGGTAAGGGATCAGGTGCAGGTGCGGTTCTGAAATAGTGTTGTCATTTACAGACACCAGGATGGAAGGCTCCAGTACAATCCCCGATTTTTTACTCAGTATAAATTTATACCCTCCGTACAGGTGATATTCCCTGTCAACACTGGCATACAGGGAGGTGATTGAATCTTTGTCACCAGGGAACAGGGAAGTTGCCGACAAGCCAGCGAATCCCTGCGGTCCGTAGTAGTAGATTCCCAGGTCCATATTGGGTTGGAACTTGGTCCCCAGGGTATCATACAGGGACTCTTCTCCGTGTTTAGGAATGAAGAATATGCCTTTGCCGGTAACACCAACTCCCAGGTTATGAAGATGCTGGTCATCCAGGGCAAAATGATATGCACCGCTAACTGCAAGACCCGCATTCCAGGAGTCCCCAAGTTGTTCCTGGAAAGCATAGGCCCCGAATCCCAGGTTGGTGTAGCGGCCTTCAGAATTTGTCAGGCGCTGGTGCAGGTTGAGCATCTGGTAGTCAAATGTTTTCGAAATCTTGGAGGTAAGGCTGATATTGGTGTAATCCTTGCTTCCCACAAACGCGGGATTCAGCACGATGGGGTGATAGATCGGAATCGACAGGGGCCTCGATGGCACATCCTGCGCATGGAGTATCATCGCCTGGATGATTCCCAGCCCTATGAAAGCCATCCGGTATATGCCTTTCCGGCAGCTGGTCAAGATTTGTTCCAAGTTTTTCATTAGAGCTATGAAAGGTACCATTTTTTTAAAAATGGATTCTTTCATGGTTTCACATATCATATAAAAATAACAAAAATGACCTTTATATGAGGATCAATGAAAAAAAAATCAATTGCCAGGGAGTGCTATTCAGAGGGCGGAAGGAGCATGTCGGAGATGATGTATTGTGCTTCCTGGTAGAAATCTCCTTCGGCCAGCAGCTTGTCGTTGGAAATGTCCCCGTCATTGGATATATCAGCGTAAACACTGATGGTACCTTTGACAACGACAATGAATCTTTCATGGGAGACCGTATCAGCCCTGACAGAATAGAATTGTGAAAGCCCCCCTCCTCTGAAAGAGTTGGAATCGATGATGTCCCCGTTGACAGTATTATGGATGGTCAGTTCTCCTGAGTATTTGTAAGTGGTTCCGATATTACCTGCCGTAAGTATATCCGGATTGGCATTGATCAGCGCCGTGGCAATGATCTTCTGGTCTTCAATATGCGCACTGATTGTGACAGTGGGTCTGATCACCAATACAGGTTCTTCTTCAATCACACAACTGGTTAGCAAAAGCATTACCAGGACCGGGATCACATGCAAGGATTTTATTCTCATGGGTTCATTTGCAATTTTACCTTCTTTTTAGGATAGTTCTTGTACTGGATCAGCAGGCCGAGGCAACCAATATTCTCTTTGATCTCCTCTTCGGTGGATTCCCTGGCCAGTACATCCACTTTGATGATCAGGGATTTGGTTACATCAAATCCCAGTCCAAGCGATTCCAGGTATTTGTCCTCTTCATTGTCATACAATACCTGTCCGGTTTGCTGATCGATCAGTATGAAATGGACAGGGTACATTTTCCGGTGTGTACAGAAGGAGAGGATATAGTCCTTTTGTCCGTAAAAAACAGCATTGAGTACCACCGTATCGAGGGGGTTCAGACTTACCGAGTGGGACTGGCTGTATATTTTGTACCCCTTTTGAATGTCGTACCGGCAATCACCTTCAGTATGGTGAGTTTCACAGTTCTGGGCGCGGAGCTGGGCGGGAAGGAGCAGGAACAGTGCCAGCAAGAATATGGTTTGACCTCTTTTCATTTTTTGTAAATGTCGTTATCCTTCAATGATATTCGTTCTTAATTCGATGATCGCTGCCTTCAATGCCTCAAACTCTTCCTCAGTCAGGGAGGGCTGACTGTCTGCACTTGCCCCCCCGATCACCAGCTTTTTCGGCTGGTCAGTATCATCTTCCCGGGATGTTTTTACAGAAACCGCTCCGGTACCAGATTCAATGCCATCATAAATGGTCTTGATCTTCATCAGGTCCTCGATTGTTGATGCCACATTGGGATCCTCCTCCCTGACGCTCTCAGCAAAGATCATGAAATTGTGAATGGTGTACTTCTGATCGGCAAGGTGCTGGAGCAGGTGGCCTGCAGTCCCGTAGTCTTCGATCAGGTTGACCGCCAGGAACAGGCTTTCAGTAAATGCCCCTGCTGACAGCATGACCACCGTATTGGACCGGTCATTCCGCTCGCAGAATGCCAGGATATTCATAAATGCCTCATTGGATATATTGTAGAGCGAATCAAGGTACTCCACATTGGTTCTTGCCTTTTCGATCATGGCATCATCAACAGCCTGGTCAATCTGAATCTCTTCTGCCAGCGACCGGACCACTTCCAGGTAATCAAGGGTCGCTTCATGTCGTCCGAAAAGTGCAGCATACGCCAGGTCGGTCATATAGACTCCGAGGTTGTAGGTCCTGGATTTCGTATCCAGATACTTATCTGCATCACCAACAGGGTTCAACACGGTTTCATCGTAAGTCATTTCAGCCATGTCAATGATGCTGAGCATCTCTGCCGGGGATGGATAGAGGTGGTAAATCTGGTTGAACGACTCTATGCCGCTGTTTGTTCCGGCAACCTCCACATCATCGATCAGTGTGGGTGTCCTTTTCTTGCCTGTCTGACATCCGCCAGTTAACATGAATATGACCAGTAAGATGACCGGAATGATGCCACAATGTTTCAGTTTCATATGTCTTGGTTTTTATCGCAAACTATCATCCAATTTAATATAAAAAATCCAGTTGGTCCCATGCACCCTTAACCCTTTCTTCGTAAATCTCCAAAAAAACCAATGGCCCTTCTCAATGCCCCGAACTTCAGCAGAAAATAGAGCGCAATAGTCAATATCCACATGACCAGTATATTGAAAACAAAAGTGGGTATAAAAATGTTTCCAACCTGTTTCACCGATGCAAAGAAATGTGCACGTCCATTCCTTCTCAGGGGAACCATGTATACCGGGTCCATTTTCCTGAGGAGGGCTCCCTCTTTCTTTATCACCTTATGAAGGTCTGACCGGTTAAGTACCAGGGTTGAAAGCTGGTCATTGTAATGATCTCTTTTCAGATGCAGATAAGCTTCAAGTCCCCCTGCATCTTCTTTCAGTGAATCGACCAGGTGGTCCAGCTCCTTCGAAATCCTGTTTCTTTGCGTGTTCAGGGCAGACTGGTATTGCTGCAACCATGCAATGGCATCTTCTCCAATTTCCGGTGAGAACTGTTCCGGATACAATCTGGTCCAGGCCCGGGTAGGTGGCGGTAAGGAAGATGGAGCCCATGGCATCCCTGATGGTGCCCAGGCGGTCGGGAAGGGCATCACTCTCCGGATTTCCGCGAAAGATCCCCATGGCATCTTCAATCTCCTGGATAACAGCCGGAACCAGAAATTGCATATCGTAAGTCACATTGCTTTCCAGCATTTCGGTCTTGAAAAGTCGGTTCCTGGTATTCATTGTTGGTAAACTGCGTTACGGCCAGGGCTTCATATGCCCACCGGCTGGCCATCATGTCACCGGACAACGGGACTGCCTGGTGTGATGCAAATTTGTAGTGCAGCTTGTCAAATTTAACAATCACCCCGGCCAGGAGGATCTGGGGTACCAAGGAGAAAAGGAACAATTACATAAATGGCCACCACCGATTTCAATCCATCTGATATATTCAAGCCCAGCATGTTGGCGAAACAGGCTGTTGAGAATAGGATCAGCCAGTATGAAAATGTCATTCCTTTGATCTCCATGATCAGGTTCCCGATCAGGACAAACATCAGCATCTGGATGGCAGAAAGAATAAACAGCAGTGACATTTTGGAAAGCAGGTAGGCGCTCCGGTTCAGGTGCAGGAACGATTCCCGTTCCTGGATCCTGCGGTCCTTGATGATCTCTTCGGCAGCGATGATCAGTCCCAGGAAAAGCGCAACAATCACACTCATGAAGAGGTAGGCGGGCAGGTTCTCATTCTGACTGAAAATATACCGGTGGGGATCGGTTTCATCACCCGCAATATATTTTGAAAAGAATCCGAGGATCATTGCCAGCAATGGTGCAACCAGCAAAGCGATAGACATGAATTGCCGGTCGGCCAGTTTTGATAACAGATTCCGTTTGAAAAAGATCAGGAACTGTCTGAAAGCTCCTGGAACCATAAATTTATTATAAGGGATCCAGCTCTTTTCCGAACTGGAATTTCATCACGGACTCAATCTTCTCCTGATAGTGCCTGTACCATTCCGACGGGGATGTTTTCCGGCTGGGAGGTGAAGGCCCCGTATTCATCCACATTCCGCTGGCTTCGATAATGTTCAGAATTTCATCCGGATTGGTATTTCCACAGGTGCCACATTCACTTTCAGAGGCATCAACCCGCTCGGCCAGTTTTTTGAAATAGGTGATCCCTTCAATGGGATTTCCCGAATAGATCGGGATATCCACCCCGGTCCAGCACCAGCAGATGGTCAAACTGTTTGAACAGTTCGGAAGAGGGCTGATGAATGGTTGATATCACCAGCTTACCTTTCAGGGCCTGCTCCTTCAGCAGGGACACCACATTTTCAGAATCGGTGGAGGAGAGTCCGGAGGTGGGTTCATCCACGAAAAGCACATGGGGTTCCCGGATCAGTTCAAGGGCAATATTCAATCTTTTGCGCTGTCCACCGCTGATATATTTATTCAGCGGTGTTCCCACTTTCAGATCCCTGGCTTCAAAAAGATCCAGGTCTTTCAGAACGTTATTGACTGCTTCTGTTATCTCTTCTGCAGTGTAACCATCCAGGCATAGCCTGGCATTGAAGTAGGAGGTTCTGGTAAACGGTCAGTTCCTCCATCAGCAGGTCATCCTGGGGAATATAGCCGATCATCCCCTCCAGTTCCTCAGCCTTCCTGTGCAGGTTGGTGCCATTGATGTAAATGCCACCCGCATGTGGTTTCAGGCTTCCGTTCAGTACTTTCAGACAGTGTGGATTTCCCTGCCCCGCTTCCTCCAATGATTCCCACCAGCTGTCCGGATCTGCCCTGGAAGCTGAACTGCTGGATCCCATTGGATGAGTTTTTAAAATGGTATTCGATTTCTCTTGGCATAGAAAGTCCACCGCATGTCCGTCGGTGTATTGGATATAATCCGGAAACAATATCAGAGTAGTAGATGGGAGAAATGCCTTCACCCCTGATGGATCCTCCCCTTGGAAACAGGTACACATGGCGTGGGAAAATATATTTCCCGTTGCTTTCCAGCCTGTGCCTTCCCACATACTGGAACAGGTAGATATCCGCACGCTGGATCCTGAAGACAAAGATCTGTCCGGACAGGCTGTCCTTCTGAAGATGCCTGATCTCACCTTCCATGAATTCACGATCATCACTGATGATCAATAACTCGCTCCTTCCGGGGGACATTATAAAACTTATCCCTGATAAAAGCAGAGCAATTTTCATATTCCTCTTCGGTAGATCAGCAAACCATCAGCCACGGTTCTGACGGCATCGGAAATGGTATTGGAAAAACCAGATACCGCCCATGGAAACGTCTGAAAAATATTTGGTGAACCTGATCAGGCTCAGAAGGATCATAAACCGGTGGGTGATATGCAGCTCATCTACGATCTGATTACAAATCCCCAGGATCTTCACTGACCAGGCTGAGATTTTTTTTCCCTGCAGTCCTTTTTCAGATTGTTCCATTTCCCTGGCATATTCATCAAAGATCAGCAGGTATCTTTCTGCCAGTTTCTGGCTGAATTGTTGGATCAGGAATGATTCCACGAAATTCCTGGCAAGGATATGCAATGCTCCCCTGTTAATGCTTACCATGATCGCAAACAAACGCATCAGGGAGTTGAGCATGGATTCATTCATGGGGAAATACCATTTTCATAGCTGTCCACTGTTCCCTGTCACTTTGTCTGATAGATCAGGTGACCGCCATGTGCTTCCATGATCATCTGGGATACTGCCAGGCCTATTCCCATGGTTAGGTTCAGGGGGGTGTCCTGTTCATGAAAAATGGCTGGACAACAGGTTCGAATCAGGGTATCAGTATAGTTGATCACCCTGGTCCTCCACCCAGCAGACGAGCTTGCCGTTTTGACTGCAAGATATCGACCAGAATCTCTCCTTTGGTTTCAGTATGTTCCCTGGCAAACCGGATCAGGCTACCAGGCAACTCACCAGTAGACCTGAATCACCGTCAACCTCCTGGTCTTCTGACTTCCGGATTCTTCTTCAGCATGATCCCCTGTTCTTTCAGCTCCTCACTGGTTTCAATGGCTCCGAACTGGATGACCTGTTTCAGTGGAAACCGTGTTTGTTTTTGCAGCTTGAATCCCGGTGATTTCAGCAGAGAAATCTGTCGTGCCAGCATGGAGAACTGTTCCAGCTTGAACACAGATTGGTCCAGGATATTGACCACTTCAGTAAGTTCATCCCCTTCGATCTTGGTCTTCAGCAGGTGCAATGTCCCCATGATCCTGTTCAGGGGATTGCTGATTTCATTGCTGATGGAGTTGATGATCTCAGATTTCAGTCCGTCCATATTGAGCAGTTCAGCATTGACCTCTTCAAGCTCCTTGAGGATTTGCTGGTTCTTCTTTCTCAGGTGGTATACCTCCAGGGAGCTGTTGATGGATTGCCTGATCTCGTCGGCATTCATGGGTTTCTTGATATAACCATGAACACGGCCTTTGTTGACCGCCTCAATGACAGTTTCAGTATCGGTAAAGGCGGTTAGCAGGTATCTGCGGATGTCGGGATATTTCTCTGCTGACAATCTCCAGGAGTTCTGTTCCGCTCATTTCTGGCATGCGCTGGTCGGATACCAGTACCTGGACCTCCTTCTCCTTCAATGATCTTTAATGCTTCTTTCGGTGACTCGGTCAGAGAATGATATCATAATCCTTTCTGAAAGTAGCCTCAAAAACTTCAGGTTCATAGGCATGTCATCCACATAGAGCACAGTTGGCTTATCCTGGGCCATATTGCGAATAGGTAAAGGGTTGAATAGCTATATCAAATATAGGGCATTTCCGAGGAAATTCTTAACTTACTTATCCATAACAATGTTAAAACTATTCTATAATGAAAAAACCACTTGCTTTTCTGTTTTTAGCCGGGATCACCTGTGTTGTATTCCAGGCATTTATGATCAGGCCTGTACCCGGGCCCGGGATTCCTGATGATGTGAAGAAGGTATTGAAAACATCCTGTTTCGATTGCCACTCAAACGGCGCAAAAAAGAAAGTTCCAAAGGCTGCGCTTAATTTTGACAAATGGGATGATTACAAGCTTACCAAGAGGATTTCCAAACTGGATGGTATTTGCAAAACGGTGCAGAAAGATAAAATGCCACCGGAAAAATATGTGGATGCACATCCCGACAGGGCCCTTGATGAAACACAGAAAAAACTGGTCTGTGACTGGGCCGGACAGGAATCAGCTAAACTGATGGAGGAGATTGATGAATAGAAGGGGTAAAGCGGCCATACTGGTCATTCTCGGTGTATTCATCGTGCTGCAGTTTTTTCAACCTGAGAGGAATACCGGAGATGCAGAATCCGGCGATGACCTGATGCAGGTGGTGGAAGTGCAAGACAGCATGGCTGTCATGCTGAAAATGGCATGCTACGATTGCCATTCAAATTCCACGCAATATCCATGGTACAGCAGGATCTCCCCCCTCTCCTGGTACCTGGATGCACATATCAGGGATGGGAAGGACGAATTGAATTTCAGTGAGTTCGGAAGCATGGAGAAGAGCGCAATGGTGTCAGCACTCACGGATATCTGTGACGTGGTGGAGTCGGGATCCATGCCCCTGAAAAGCTACCGGTTCATTCACCGCCAGGCAAGGATCCGTGAGCCGGAGGGTGAGGCCATCTGCAACTGGTCAGAAACCGCAGCCCTGGGGATCCTCAGGAAAGATACTTCCTCAGAGGGGCCCTGAACTCTTCGATGATGTATATATCATCATTATCTGGCAATTCGTAAAAAATCCCCGTTAAAAAAAATGTGAACGGTTGATTCTGACAGATTAATATTCTACTTTTATTAAAACGGTATAGAATTTCATTAAAACAGATATTATGAAACATCTTCTGAAAATAGCACTCCCGTTGATCCTTTCGGCAGTGCTTGTGTCTTGCGATTCACTTGAGAGCCTTTTTGATGTGGACTTTAAAACCACCCTTTCCGGGACTTTGAACATCGATGTACCGGATCCGATAAAAAAGGCTGCTGACGGTTTTCCGTTCGCCGATTCCATTACCATCGATCCGCTTCAGGACGATGAAATTGCCGAATACGCTGACAAGATCGTCAATATTACCGCTGACAGTGTCATGGTCGAAGTTGTGAGCGTCAACAAAGATGATGTAGTCTTCCTGAGTGGCACCACCATTACCATTTCCGATGAAACGCATACTGTTACCTGGACCATTACCAGTGACTGGCCCATCAATGCTGGGACTACCCTGAAACTGGAGGATGTAGGAGGAAATGTCTACGATGGCGTGACCTATATCCTGTCAAGAATGGAGGTATTTACCGCCAGTGCGGCAGGAACCTGCTCACAGTCAGGTGTGGTGGTTGTTCTGAAGATTGATATTGAGACAACTGTCACCGGGAATCCGCTGTAATCTTTTCTACCCGGAATTTCTTCTACACTGCAGTGCGAGGTCCTCAGTTATTACTGAGGACCTCCGCCTGTTTTTCTGTGCTTTTGATTTGAGCCACTCAGGGGACTCGAACCCCCGACCTGTTCATTACGAATGAACTGCTCTACCAGCTGAGCTAAAGTGGCATGTTATTCCAAAATCAGGGGGCAAAGTTAAAAGTTTAAAGTAAAGCGGAAAGCATTGATAGCCGAAAGTCGAAAGCAGAAAGTCGGGAGCCGATTCAGGATCCACTGATATGCATCGATGAAAACAGATATTTCCCCTGTCCGGGGTATCGACCCACATATTTGAAATGTGTTCATAAATCAGCTATCTTGGAGCGCAACCAAATGCTTTCGCCATGAGACTCCCGAAATCGATCTATAATCCTCTGTCATTGATAGGCAGCATCCTGACGGGGATCAGTTTCGTGATCATCCTGTTCTTCCTGATCGGAATGTGGCTGTTTGGCCTGGGTGGCAATTACCTGGGAATCTTTGTTTTCATTATTCTGCCGGTGTTCCTGGTGCTGGGGCTCATCCTGATACCCGTTGGAATGGCAAGAAGGGCCAGGAGGATGAAAAAGGGTGAAAAGGTTGGTTTTGTCCTGGACATGAACAACAAACGGCACTGGAATGCCACCGCACTTTTTATTTTTTGCAGTTTCCTGTTCCTGTTGTTGACTGGGGTAGGAAGCTATCATGCATTTCATTATACCGAATCCAACGAATTCTGCGGAACACTGTGCCATAAGGTCATGGAACCCGAATATGTGGCCTACCAGGGATCGGCACACGCAAGGGTGAACTGTGTTGAATGCCATGTGGGGGAGGGTGCAGACTGGTATGTGAAGAGCAAACTATCCGGCCTTTACCAGGTCTATTCGGTGCTGACCAAAAAATACCCCACACCCATCGAAACACCCATCAGAAACCTGAGGCCGGCACAGGAAACCTGTGAAAAATGTCACTGGCCGGAAAAATTCTACTCCTCCAGGTTACGCAGTGAAAGGCATTACCTGGCAGATTCGGCCAACACCCGCTGGGATATCCAACTGAAGATGAAGATTGGCTCGGAGCATGGTGTACAGGGTTTGCTTGAGGGGATTCACTGGCATATCAATCCCGATGTGAGGATCAGCTATGTTGCTTCGTCGGAGAAAAGGGAGTTTCTACCATGGGTTCGCTACATTAATGACGCCACTGGCGATACAGTTATTTACGAGGATATTTATGAAACCCTGGACCCGGAAGCCTTTGATACCCTTGAGCTAAGGGAAATGGATTGTCTTGACTGTCACAACCGGCCCTCCCATCATTTCCTGCCACCTCAGGAATTCACCGATATGCTGATAGCCTCCGGCCTGATTCCCTCTGAGCTTCCCGAAGTGAAGGCCCTGGCCATGCAGGTGTTCAATCTTTCCTTCTCTGACCGTGATACGGCCCGGATGGTCATTGAAGAGCAAACCAGGGAATTCTATGCAACCTTCTACCCGGAAGTGGCAGCATCAGAACCAGCGCTTATCAGCCAGGCTGTTTCCGGGTTCATGGAAGGATATTCAAAACATATGTTCCCCGAAATGAAGGCCAGCTGGGATGTCTATCCCAATCACATCGGGCACATTGAGTTCAATGGGTGCTTCAGGTGCCACAATGGGAATCATGAGAGTGCTGATGGTGAAGTGATCTCCAGGGATTGCGATCTGTGTCATACCATTGTGGCCCAGGGGACCAGGGAGCAATACCAGACCACAGGCATTGACAGTTCGCTTGCCTTTGTCCACCCTGTGGATATTGAGGAGGCATGGAAAGAACTCACCTGTGCAGATTGCCACAGGTACCTCTATTAGAACAGCACGCAGGAAGGCAGATCAGGGCCCCTCTTCGTATTCCCACTCCCGGATAGGATCAAATTTCCTGTACCCTTCTTCCACAGAGGGGTGCTGAAGGACAGATTCCACTGTGACCTCCGGGATCAGGTCATCAGCAATGCCGTTCCTCATGAAAATGAAATTGAATCCCAGGTCATTGGCACCCACCAGCCTGTATCCTTTCCGTTTGGCGAGTCTTGTCATGGCTACCGGTGATGCCCCGTGGTAAACGGGATGTTTGCCGGGATAAGAATAGTCAGCATCATAGGGGACTACGATGTTGTTCATGCCGAATTCGTTGTGGGTTTCGATAATCACCACCCTGGGAACGATGACCTCCAGGGCATCCCAGATCCAGTAATCGTTGCCATCAATATCGATGGAAAGCAGACCTATCTCGCCTTCAATTCCTGACTCCTTCACCAGAGCGTTGATGTTCTCCCGGGTCACCTTTGCACAGATGAATTTGGGCTTATAGAACCATGGGTGGGGGTATTTGCTGAAGAATCTCCTGCCCCGCCTGATGGCCCTGGGATTCCCGTCAATGAAAAGCCCGTGCCATCCAAAATTGAAATAGAGGTTGGCCGAGTTGCTGTTCACCCCGTCGTCGGCACCGATCTCAACAAACCTCTTGTTTCCCATCCCGGTCACCGAAAAAATATAGAGCAGTTTTCCATCCTCCTCAAACTGGGAGAAGACCCTGAATCCAGTTTCGGACAGTGGAGGGAGCTCACCCTTTTTCGCAAGAGCGCGGTAGTAGTGATAAAGCTTCCGCTGCGAGATCTGCACCGATGGATTAAACCGGTTCCTGATCTTGGTGATCAGGAATCTGTCTTTCAGGAAGTTCTTGATCATGGACATGCCCTGGTTTAGTACGGGTAAAATAAGGATTATTATCCGCATTCATTGAGATTCACCACTGTTTGTTGTAGTTTTATATACACCCAAGACCTATAACCATGCACGGCAGGTTTAAGATCATTTTGCCTGTTCTGGGATTATTGTTGCTTCTACCCTGTTCAATTCATTCCCAAACACCGGTCCAGACCATCCGCGGAACTGTCATTGACCAGGATGTTGAGATCCCCCTTCCCGGTGCCACGGTCATCATTACATCCCCCGGATTTTCCCGGGGTGTTATATCAGACCAGGCAGGACTGTTCCGTGCTGAAGGTTTGCCGGTGGGGCGCTACAATATTGAAGTGAGGTTCGTGGGGTATGAACCAAGGATTATTCCGGAGCTCCTTCTCATATCATCACGTCCGGTGGTCGTTGAGATCCGCCTGCAGGAGCTGGTCTCAGAGATTGAGGAGGTAGAGGTGAAGGCGCAGGTGAGAAAGGACATTCCCATCAACCGGATGGCTTTTTCCAGTGCCCGGACCTTTACAGTAGAGGAGACCAGGCGGTTTGCAGGTGGGTTTGACGACCCTGGAAGGATGGCGGCATCCTTTGCCGGGGTGGCAGGGGGGAGTCCAAACGACAATGCGTTATCCATCAGGGGGAATGCTCCAAAAGCTCTGCTCTGGAGGCTGGAAGGTGTGGCCGTACCCAATCCCAACCATTTTGCAGGGATGCTGGTGGAGGGTGGGGGAATCGTCTCCCTGGTCAGCGGGCAGCTCCTGAACAATTCGGATTTTTTTACCGGGGCATTCCCTGTGGAATACGGCAATGCCCTTTCGGGAGTTTTTGACATGAACCTGAGGTCCGGCAACAATGAAAAGAGGGGGTGGGGATTGCAGCTGGGGACACTGGGACTGGATGCATTTGGGGAGGGCCCCTTTGTGAAGGGCAGGAAGGCATCCTATATCTTCAATTACCGTTACTCAACCACCGCCCTCCTTAAAGACCTGATCCCGGAGGGACAGCTTCCTGTTTTTCAGGACCTCAGTTTTAAGCTGACTTTCCCCACCTCCAGGGCCGGGACCTTCTCAGTCTGGGGATTGGGGGGGCTGGATGTGAATGGATCTGAGCCGGAGACCGATTCCACCAGGTGGGAAAATGAATGGGATCGTATGAAGTATGAGTGGACAGGGAAGACGGGAATAGCAGGATTTAAGCACAGGTACATCCTGCGTGAAAAAACAGCCATCCATACCTCCCTGACAGCATCATATTCACAATTCACCGATAGCAGGGAGATCTACCAGTCCGACGGGTCCTATGTGGATTTCGAATATGCCGAGAACATCACCACCATGATGAGTATCAGTTCGGTGGTAACCCACAAGTATAACAGGAAAATTTCACAGCGGACCGGTGTGGTTGTGAGCAGGATCTCCTACGATATCGGCATCCGGGCTGCTGACAGCCCCGGAGATCCGGTGGTTGAGTACGGATCCGAAAAAGGTGTTACCGGCCACCTCCAGGGTTTTTCACAACTGAGATGGAAAGTGAACCACAGCGTCACCCTTAACGGGGGAATCCATTCCATGTTGTTCTTCCTGAACAATGCCGTTACCCTTGAGCCCCGGCTGGGGATCACCTACAGGTTCCTGAACGGGAACTCGGTGGGCCTGGCCTATGGTAATCATAGCCAGGTAGAACCATTGCCGGCCTATTTCTACAGTGTTGTTTCAGCTTCCGGGGAGACACACAAACCAAACCTGGACCTTTCCCCATCCCGTTCCAACCATTTTGTCGCCTCATATCACCGGCTGCTGGCACAAAACCTGCGAATGACAGCTGAAGTATACCACCAGCGCCTGTATCACATCCCGGTGAAGCCCGGTGACCAGTACTCCCTGATCAACTACAAGCAGGAGTACCTGATCAAGGATTCCCTGAGCAATGAAGGGACAGGAACCAATACCGGTTTTGACCTGACGGTGGAACGGTTCCTTCATAATAACTGGTACTTCCTGGTCACTGGCTCATACATCGATTCAAAATACAGGACCGGCGGTGAGAGGAGATACAATACCCGGTGGGATTACGGATATGTACTGAACCTGCTTGGCGGAAGGGAATTCTTCCTGGGGAAGAAAAGGGACAAAATCCTGGGAGTCAATGCCCGGATTGTTTTCCAGGGAGGGGAGAGGACCCACCCGGTGGATGAAAATCAGTCCATAACTGCCCAGGAGGTGGTCTACGATCTGGACAGGGCCTGGGAAGAGCGTTACCCCGACACCTACTTTGTTGATTTTACGGTCACCCTGAGGGTGAATAAGAAGCGCTATGCCTCCATCTGGGGGATCCAGATCAAGAACATGCTGCTTGAGAACTCGGTATTCCATCACCAGTTTAATCAAAAAGAACAGAAGGTAGAGATAACCGGCGAGGGATTCATCTTTCCGAACATCAGTTATAAAATAGAATTTTAGGTTAAGATCCTATTATTCTGTATCTTGTGGCGGTAAATAATAAGTATACCGAGTTTGTGCCAGATGAAGGAATATGTAAGGAAAATAGCGGTTTTGTCCGGCCTGGCTTTGATCATCCTGGCCGGATGTGATGATGATTCAGGCAATCACGCTCCTGAAATTGTATCCATCAACCTGGATCCTTCAGGAAACTTTATTCCGGGTTATGACATTGTGATTTCCGCTGATGTGAATGACAGTGATGGGGATCCCCTCGAATACCTGTGGGAATCAACCGGGGGAGACATCGTTGAGCCGGACCAGAATCCTGCAACATGGGAGTTGTATACAACAGCTGAGCCTTTCAGCTATGAAGCGATCACACTGACTGTTTCTGACGGGAAATCATCGGTTACACGGACCAGAACCATCCAGGTGGGCCAGGGATTGACCGTATCGGGAACCACCTGTTACAGCGGGACGACCATCCCCGTTCCCGGGGCCACAGTATCCATTGGGAAATACACCACCACAAGCGGGGAGGATGGATCCTATGTGGTAAAGAGTTTACGGGAAGGATACCACCAGGTGACTGCCAGCAAGGATGGATTTGATCTTTTTGAGGCCAGTGAATATGTGGACAATCCCCTGTCAATTTACAACATCTCCATGACCAGCCCGACCCTTACAAGCCGGGTAACAGGAGTGATCAATACTTTGGACAATATTACACTGGAGGGGCTGAAGGTTTCCTTGCTGAATCCTGACGATTCAGAAAGCGCATTGACAGGATTTACAGGTGAAGCAGGGACCTATGAGATTCCGGGGGTTCCCCATGGAAGCAGGAAACTTTTAATCCGCAGTGATGTTCCCGAAAGCCACTTCCTGAACGATTCGCTGATATTTGAGATTGAATTGGATGGGATGGCCCTGATACATGATGTAAGGATTAAAACGCTCAGAACGGTCATTTCTGATTCCTATTTGTCCCAGCAGGAAAAATGGATCTTCGATGGGGATGTATCTGATGGATTTTACCTTCTTGGCAAAGGCCATCAGCTGAAACTAAAGGATTTTATTGATGTTCCTGAGGATGCCGAAAAAGCAACTCTCTATCTGAACTCCTTCGTGGTGGGGGGCTGTGACATGATAGGAATATTGCCTTCCCACAGGGTATGGATCTCGAACGCTGAAGGGGAGTATATGGGAGGGATCAGTTGGGGGGGAGAGGGAAATAACTTCGAGGCAAAAGTTTCCTGGATCCCGTCTGACCAGCCCACTTTCCTGGATATCTATGGAAAACAGCTGAAACTGAACCTGGAACTATTCGGGGAGAACAACTGCATCCCCAATCCCCAGTGGAGGATATATGAGGTGGGATTCAATTACTATCATTAAAGCAGGGGACCCGGTTATCTCACTTTTCCGAAGAGCAGGTTGCACTCAAAACCAAAGATGGATTTGTACCTGTTCAGGTTCCCGAAGAGGGCCAGTTCAACTCCCCAGTGATCGGAAAACATCACATCAAATTTCATCCTGGCTGTCAGCCCGATGGCATGTGAGATCTGATTGTCCCTGATGTATTTATTCAGGTCCGGGAACCACCAACCTTCTCCATAGTCGGGATTGAGGGTTTCCACCTCCTTCCGGTAATTGACATAGGAAGGTCCGAATTCCATCCCCAACCAGATGATCCCTTTGTTGTTGGGCTTCCCGCCAAATACCACCATGGTTGAAAGCATGTAGACATTGTTGTTCCTGAACAATCCCGTGTAGTCATCCGGCAGGTATTTCGCTCGGTACCAGAGCGATCTCCCGGAGATGCTGAATCCTGCCAGGTTATTGATAAAGGTAAACCCCCCGGAAGCGAAGATCCCGGTACCGTAAGCTGACCCAATATATCCGTACCTGAGCCTTTTACCGGAAGGCAGGAGATTCACCGAGTAGATCTCCGTAACCGGTATCCTGTTGTAGTAGGTGATCCTGTCGGCCTGGCCCTCCTGCCGGTCGCTCATCAAGATGTGCAGACTGTCTTCTGAGAAGAACGCATCCTCATAACGCAAACCGGGAGGAGGTACCTGAATGGACCTGCCATCATTCCTGCTGTAAGAGATCAGTATGTCGTCCTCCCCGATGTTCAGTTCAGCGTCCGGCAACATCTTTTCCACATAACATCCGTTCAGAAGAAGGAATGAGGATACACCCAGCAAATATGTCAGCCGTTTATTCCATTTCCGGAAAGCTATTCGAGAAGTCATGAATTACATCCTTTCAAATATCAGCTATCATTCAAAGTTATGTGATAAAATAGTACATGTCAAATAATTACACGACCTGGTCCAGTTGATGACATTTTCTGTATATTGCTGCCCTAAAGTATTTTCCAACCAGATTCTTCAATGATGGGCATCTTCTCCAGGATCAGCTCCCACGTAAATTCCGGTACCTCCACCGGGGGTTATTACAGCTCAATGAACCAGGCACTTTTCAGGCTTAATGAGGAGTATACCATGCTGCACTATCCCCTGTATGGATCGGAAGGTGACAGCTTCATGGAGGCCCAGGCCAACCTGACCGATTATTGCATGTCCCTGCTGCCAACGGTGAAAGGAAAAGTGCTGCTTGAAGTGGGTTGCGGAAACGGGGTACAGGCATTCCATATCCTTGAGAATTATGCTCCGGGTCTGATCAAGGCCATCGATCTGAATAGGGGAAATATTGACATTGCCAGGGAGGAGGCTGAAAGGAAAGGGGTGGAGCAGATCTCTTTCCACGTTGACGATGCGCATGACCTGTCAACGGTGGAAGACAGTTCTGTGGATGCAGTCATTAATATCGAGAGCGCTTTTCACTACCCGGACAAGCCGGCATTCCTCCGGCAGGTACACAGGGTACTGAAACCCGGGGGGACCATCGTGATCGCAGATATTCTCACCAGGGAGCGAAGGAGCGATGCATTGCTGAAACGCTGGAAGAAAAAGATGTCATTCTACCACTGGCCCATGAGCAGTTATGAAACTGAACTGCCTTCAGCCAATATTCATATTGTGAAGGTCTCGGATATCACCCCCCAGGTGATCCGGGGATTCCGCAGTTACAGGAAATGGCTCAGGCAGATGAAGCGCAGGCATTTCATGGAAGACCTGCTCATGAAGCTTTACTATACAGTCCACGCCAGGCTCAACATCTACCTCCTGAGGACCAGCCGCAAGTACTGTGTTTTTGTGGGTGAAAAATCAGTTTAGCTTTCCCAACTTTCAGTCTTTTACACAACGGACAGAAAGGAAATTCTCCCTTGTAGTACCGTAGCGGGTAAATTCTCCTTTGGCTGAATACAATGCCCGGGCAAGTTCCGAATCAGCAAAGTCCTGGTCGTAGGACCAGAAGTAGGCGATCAGTCCAAAATAGGCTTTATATGCTTCGGTGCCGTTACTACCCCCTGCCCGGGCGGAAAAGCCACTTGAGTTTGTGGCGCCTGCATTTGGACTGTTCCAATACTCAGTGCCGGTCTCTTTCAACTTTCCGCCAGCCACATCCGCCCCTCCGAGATATTTGGATAGTTGTTCATATTCGTTATCGGACGGAAGGTGCCAGCCGTCGGGACAGGCCTTCAAAGCAACTTCCCAGGTGTAGAGGTACCCATAGTTTTCAAGATACCCCTCCACCCCTTCATATATACAGCAGCCACTGCTGGTTTTATATGCCAGGTTTTCGCTCATCCACCACTGTTCGCCGATCTTCACTGTTTTATATTCATGTCCATCCCTGGTATCTGTAAAGGATCCTGTTTCCTGGGAAAAAGAGTTTATGCAGAAGGCGGCACAAATAAGAATCACTCCGGCTGAGTACCTGTTGTCTGGTTTCATGGTTGTAAGGATTAGTTGTTTATTTACATCAAGTTAAGCCATACTAAGATACAAGTCAAGAATATGGGGAAAATGATACACTTTTCACAAAGGATGTTAGGAAGCACATTCAGCACACCTGTTCTGTTGATGAATAATACCTAATTTCGCGGGATAAATAAGATCCGAATCACCAACTGAACTTCCTGCAATGAGAGACCTGGAGATATTGATGAATCCCAACAAGATGGTAAGACATCTTCAAAAACCGGCATGTGAGTTTACCAAATATGACATCATAAAGTTTATTGACGATCATCATATTGAGATGCTCAATTTCAGGTATGTGGGTGAAGACGGGAAACTGAAAACACTCAATTTCGTCATAACCAGCAAAGATTATCTGGAATCGATCTTATCGACCGGTGAGCGTGTTGACGGTTCCAGCCTGTTTTCCTATATCGATGCAGAGTACAGCGATTTGTATGTCATACCAAGATTCCGGACTGCGTTTGTCAACCCGTTCGCGGAACAGCCCACGCTGGATATTCTTTGTTCATTCTATACCAAAGACGGGAAACCTCTAGAGAGTGCTCCTGAGTATATTCTGAAGAAAGCCTCACAACTGTTTACAGCAGAAACCGGCTATACCTTCAAAGCAATGGGTGAGTTGGAGTACTACATCATCAGTGAAAAGAACGACTTATACCCTGCACAGGACCAGAGAGGGTATCATACTGCAGCACCATTTACCAACTGGGAATGCCTGAGACTGGAAGCTTTACAGATTATAGCCCAGAGCGGCGGGAAGGTGAAATATGGCCATTCAGAGGTTGGCAATTTTACCACGGAGACCCATATGTATGAACAACATGAGATTGAGTTCAATCCAGTAGAAGCCGAAGAGGCGGTTGAGCAGTTGATCACAGCCAAATGGATACTCAGAATGCTCGGGCAGAAATATGGAGTGACCATCAGTTTTGCTCCGAAAATTACGGTTGGAAAGGCCGGAAGCGGATTGCATATTCATATGCTCATTGAAAAGGACGGAGTGAACCATATGGCGGACGGTAAAGGATTAACAAATTCTGCAAAAAGAATGATCGCAGGCATTCTTGATAAAGCACAGTCCTTAACCGCTTTTGGCAATACTATACCAACCTCATACCTGCGATTGGTACCCCACCAGGAAGCACCCACCATGGTTTGCTGGGGCGACAGTAACAGATCGGTATTGGTACGTGTACCCCTGGGTTGGATTGCCAAGACCAATATGATCAAAGATGCCAATCCACAGGAAAGGGGTGATGTGCCATATATCCCCGGGAAACAAACTGTTGAGTTCAGGGTACCTGACGGCTCTGCGGATTTATATCACTTAATGGCCGGAATCATTCTGGCCTCAAAAGAGGGATTGCTTTCGAAGGACTCTTTGAAAAGAGCCAAAGAACTGTATATCAACATCAATATCTTTAAACCTGAACATAAAGCGGTTCTGGACCAGTTAAAGGCATTGCCGGCATCATGTTATGATTCTGCAACATGCCTGGAGGGTGACGCTGACTTCTACCAGAGAGAAGGTGTATTTCCCAGAGGGACCATCGATAACTTCATCAGCAAACTCAGGGCATTTGATGATCAACATCTGAGTGAAAAACTATTACATAAAAAGGAAGAGGTAAAGAAACTGGTCGACCACTATTTGCATTGTATGTAACGGACAGACTAAGCCGTAGCGTTTACACATATCATTTCAAGATTGCAAGACCCGCGACATCATCTCTCTGTATCCGGATGTTTCTGAAATTCTGAGTTCACATGAAATATACCGGATAATATATCTATTTTTAACAGTTCAATTTAAATCACTTTCATGAAAGCCAGACTAATTATCCTTTTATTCGCACTATCATGTTTCTCCTGCAGAAATATTGATCCAAAGCCACAAAGCCTTTTCAACGGAACAGATTTATCGGGCTGGCATGTCGATGTTCCTGCCATGGATTCAAATCCTGACACCCTCAATCCTTTTATCGTACGGGATGGCTTGCTGGTAAGCCTGGGAACACCTGGCGGCCATTTAATTACCGACGATGAATATCAGAATTACAGCTTGTTCATTGAATACCGTTTTGCAGGAACGCCCGGAAATTGTGGTGTTTTGATCCATGCAAGTACACCTCGTGCACTTTACGGGATGTTTCCAAAATCCATGGAGGTACAAATGCAACATAAAAATGCCGGTGATTTCTGGTGTATTGTCGAAGATATTTCAGTGCCCGATATGGAAACCAGACGCGGTCCGGAAGAAAACTGGGGCATCACCGAAGGGAAAGGCCGGAATATTAAAAACCTGACAGACGATTCTGAGAAGCCGGCAGGTGAATGGAATACCATGGTTGTTGAAGCTGTAGGGAACGAGATAAAGGTGTGGTTAAACGGAGTTTTAGTGAACCATGGCTTTAACTGCACAGCCGACAAGGGGCAGATCGCATTACAGGCAGAGGGTTCTGAAGTTGAGTTCAGAAAGATTGAATTGAAAGCCTCGACTTATACAAGTCAATAAAACTCCATCATCTCCTGGTGGTGCTTACTGTAGCTGAGGTATCCTGCGTCTTAAAATATGAAAGAAGAGCAGGTATAATATAAATGGCAGGATTATATTAACGATGAGCATTCCGATGAAAACACCTCCATAGATAAAAAGTACTGTGAAAAACAAGATTCCTGTATAACTCAGTATGGTTCTTTTCAGGGCTTTTTTCCGGGCAAGGCAGATGCTATCGTCTTCATATTTCTCTTTGGAAAAAGCCCAGAAGCTTAATCCCGTGAGAAGAAGCAATAAAATGGTCTCGTCAGCAAAATTGGTTTTGAATACCGTGAAGAATTTGGTTTCCATATAGGAAGAAACCACAGCCAGGATGGGTACTTCGAACCTGAGATCGATGAGAAAGTATAAACAGGCCAGTGTTGTACCTGCCAACACCATGATCATGCCTGGGATCTTAAATTTATAGGCGAGCATTGATTATAATAATACCATTTAACTTAATGATTGACCCTTCCTTTTTGGTAGTGTCCCTTTGTCACAAGCCTTGTTAGGATGCCAAACCGTCTTTTTTCCGATTTTGGAACCTTTTTCCAGAGTTCATTAGCAACAGCTTCCCACTCCAGTGAATTAGGCATGGTTTTATGTGCAAGTTCTTCGGCACTCTCAGGATGTGCAAGGTGGGTGGATTTTGTTCCAGGGGCATTTGCAAGTTCTACAATTGCCTCCGGGACATCCACAAGCGGACAGGGTCTCAGAAAATTATCCGAAAATGGTTTTTTGTTCCTGAAGGCTTGAAAGAAGGGTGATCGTAAAGCATCTTCCAGGGACATGTCATGGATATTGGAATCGGAGTAGTGACAAAAAGCACAAGGTTCTAAGTCACCGTTTGCATTGATATGGGCATAATCGTTTCCGGCTGCTACGCATCCAAATGACTTGTGACCATTGTTCGCAAAATCTATCACCAGGAAGTTGTGTTTTTTTCTGTATTCATCGGTCTTTTGCATGACATACGCACGTTGTTCAGCATTGCAGCAAAACGAAGTATCCGCATCACTGCCGATGGGCATATAATTGAATAACCATCCCAACCAAGCTCCTTTTTCGCGCATGAAATCCAGGAACCGGTCACTTGTAACCACCTTGTAGTTTTGTGAATGGTAACAGGCTGAAAAACCAAAGGCTATATCATATTTCTTCAATAGTTCCATTGCACTGATAACCCTATCGAATACCCCGTCACCCCGTCGCAAATCCGTTTCTTCGCGGAAACCCTCAATACTTAGAAAAGCATTAAGGTTTCCGAGCCTGGCCATGGCCATAGCGAATTCTTCATCGATCAGGGTTCCGTTAGTGAACATTCCAAAAGTGAGGTTGTTGTGCTTTTCAACCAATTTCAGGATATCACCTTTTCTCATCAATGGTTCCCCTCCGGTGAAAATGATTTGAATAACACCCAGTTTCTTTGCATCGGTGATCAGTTCATCAAGCTTCTCGTAGGAGAGGTTCGTGTCCTTTTTATAATCATGTGCCCAGCAACCAGTACATTGAAGGTTGCATGCGGTGGTTGGATCGATGAGCAACAAGCGAGGGACAGCGCTCTTGGTTTTCCAGTTCATATAGAACTTCCTTAATTCCTGGCCATACCCATCAATGGTAAGGAAGTCGAACAGGTTTTTCGCATCGAAAAACCGGTAATACCTGTAAGTATAGTTTTTATGATGAGGGAAAGGAGGGATCTTGTGTTTGATCCCTCCAAGGCTGAAGTATTTCAATGAAAGGATGTATTAAGGGTTTTCGGTACTCAGGTACACAGGAAACTTGGATATTGAATTATCATCATAAGTAAATTCTATCCCAACCAGGCCGAATCGATGGTTGGCCCAGTACCTGATGGTTTTGATACCCTGTTTATTCAGATTCTCTTCAACTTCTATTACCTTGATTAAAAAAAATCCATAGAAATAGTCGTCCTCGGTGGACCTGCTTACTACCCGCCTGATACCATCTTCTGTTTTATATTCATCTCCAACCTCTGCATCGTACTTCACGATGATCCCTTCTGCCAAGCCTTTTATGCTTGCAATGCCCTCTGTAGTTTGTTTGAATTCTATATCAGTTATGCTGACATTGTCACCCTCCACAGTGGCTTCCGGGAAATTACTCAGAATATTTTTTATGTTGGAATTGGTAATAACTGCAGAACCGGTGACACTGGAGATTCCATCATTCAGTGCAGTAACTTCTCCATTGATGGAGCTTACACCGGCAATTTCGAAAGAAGATGATGAGATAGTAACTCCGACTTCCGCCATGGGAGAGACATCTCCTCCAAGCGAACTGATACTGCTGTCATCACAACTGACAATAAGGGTGGCAAGGATGGTTGCCAATAACATTTGAGGTCTGATGTACATGATGATTATTTTTGAGTTTTAAAAAAAGCTAAATGTAGTAACAATTTCCTCGTTGTTTTGTCATTATCATAAGTTTTAGCTGGGCTTATCTATTTTCTTTTTCCCCCCACCTATTTAAGAGGTCAATACAATTGAGTTGAAATTGGATCATGGCAGGGGCTGGGACAAATTTGGGACAAACAAAAGAGCGTGACAAGAGGAATGAAGTATGTAAAAACTCAGTTTACAATCTGGTTTTCAATTCAATTGCTCCTGAACGGAGAACAACGTATTTTGTTCTGCCTGGTTAAGTTCCCTTATCATCCCTAGTTCGTTTAATATAGCAGCTGTAGTTTTGAGATCATTGTTATAACCATCCAGGTCGCCCAATTGATTTTTTATCATTGCCCTGGAATAATAACAGCTATATTCTTTCGGATAGAAGCCAATGACATTGTTCAGGTCATCCAATGCTTTTTGTAAATTCCCCGATTGCTCATAAGCACGACTTCTGTTGAAGAGAATTTGAGTTCTTTCAGGGAAATTCTCAATAATCGTTGTATACGAATCGATCGCTTTCTGCCATTGCTGCTGGGTGTAATAAATCTGCGCTTTGCTGTTCAGGACAGAATAGTTAAGTGGCAAGGTCTCCGGATAGTTTTCATACTCCATGAGCGCACCCTGAATATCACCCGTTTGTTCCATGATTTCAGCGCGAGAAAGGTATAACGGGGCATTCTGAGGATTTTTTTCGATCTCATCTCCCAATAACGCCATTGCCTGGTTCAGGTCATTCCTGGCCATGTCGGGAAAGGATGTGATGCTGTAGTAAGAACTTCTTGCCTGATATGTAAGATAATTCCCGGGTTCAACCGATATTGCCATGTCGAAATCTGCTTTTGCCGCCGGATAATCTTCTTTATTCACCATCAAACCTGCCCGGGAAATATACAAATCGGCTATCACTGGATATTTGACAATTAATTCATTCAATAATTCAAGGGCCCGTTCCGGTTGATTTTCTTTGTGGTATAGAAGAGCCAGAGATTGAGTTAGATTGATGTCATCGGGTTGTAATTCCAACATCTTCTTTTTATAGGTTATCGCCCTGTCTGTCTGTCCCATCTTTTCATAGACTGCTGCAATCAACTGATAACCCCTGTAATCATCCATGTTTAATTTTAAGACATACATGCCATCCTGTAATGCTCCTTCATAATTGTCGATCATCAATCGAAAATGACCACGCTTGATGTACAGCGATTTGTCTCGCGGATTCTGCTGTATTTGTTTCTCAATGAGTTCTTCGGCAATCATCCTGTCGCGCAGGTCATCCTTTGACTTAGAATTCCTCAATATGAAATTGATGTATATCCTTTGTTCATAAGCGTCATAACAGGAAGGATCTGCTTCAATCGCATCTTCAAGAAATTTAAGGGCATCTTTATACCTGTTGTCCTGCTTACCCAATGCCGCCAGCCGGGTGTAATAAACGGCATTCCTTGAAAAGTCATCAACCAGTTTTTTCATTCCGGAAGCCTTGGGTGTCATAAATTCAGGGATATTGGCTGCTCTGGATCTAAAGGCCAGATTTTCAAGAAAAACAGGAGGAGAATCATTCCCGTTTTCATCAATATGGGTAAGGTATAATTGGGTGTAAGGTCCCCTGTTTTTTGAAGAGAAAACAAGCCATTTGCTATTGGGGGACCAGGAATGCCATGAATTCATATTGTTGGTATTGCAAGTCATCAACCGGGGTTCGCCTCCGCTGGCCGGCATGATATACATTTTGCTGTCGGGCTGTAATAACATGAAATTTTCAGATTGACAAAACACCACCCACTTGCCATCAGGTGAATACCGCGCAAAAAAGTTGCTTCTATTGTTTTCGGAAGCACCGGGAACAGGTATGGCTTGTCCTCCCCTGCCATGATTAAACTGCATACGGTACAGGTCAAATTTGAAATCCTGTTCCCCGGAAATGAATTCTTCCACATCGGCCAGATTGAGCACCACACTTTCTGAATTTTCAATTTTTGAGGATGTATACCGGTTGGCCCGGGTAAACAATACTTCACGGCTATCAGGTGACCAGTTCGGATTGCTTTGAACGTATTCGGGGTCGGATGCTCCCGGAAGCTCATCATACTTCTTTGTTGCCCTGTCATACACAGCAATGATCCCTTTAATTGGGAAAAATAACTGCGAATATTCCAGGTTATCTACCGGTACAAAAACGGAACGATCCTTTACTGTGGAAAGCACATATTTGCCGTTGGGCGAAACCTGAGATAACAATCCGAAAGTTCGTCCCCCGTCTTCTCTTTTGTAATCGCTCCAGGTGATTATTTTATCAGAAGTGAGTTGAACAGAGTCCATTGCAGGGGCAATAATGTACGATCCTTTGTCATTGGCATAATCAATATCCATCGCAATAAGCCCGGTATTTGAGAATGAATGGCAATTTGCACAAACAGGTATATTGTCTAAAACCAAAAGTGGTTTGCTACCGTCAGCCCACCCTGAATACCATTCTATCTCATCTACATGCTTGACTGTATATCCAAATGGCAGGGGTACAGCCCGATAAAAAATCGGAGCACCAACTGAATCTTTTGAGAAGGAAAAGGAAATCCTGCCGGATGAATATTTATGACCAAGAATGCCTTGATGTTCACCAATAATAGTAAAGAAAACAGGTTCTGTTGCTGAAGCAGTTTTGGTATTCAGCCAAACTGTCGAATCGGGTCTCCATGTTGACGATTCTATAATATCGCGATACAACTCTTCTCCGCTTTGTGTTGAAAGGCGGATATGCCATTGCTCATAGGCATTCATAGTATCATTCCATGAGAATTGAGGTGATGGAAATTCAGGAGGGAAAATTGTACCTTCCCGGGGATAATCAATGGTGATCCCCGAGGGATGGAGCTGGCTTTTTTCTATCGCTTGAAACTGGTCGTCAACATTCAACTTTTTGCATGAGCTTATACAAAAGATTAAAAGTGTAATGATCAATGAAACTTTGAGGGGATGTTGCATCCGAAAGTGATTGGCATTCAAGAATTTTGACATTGATTATTCTGCTTATGTTATTCCGGTTGATACATATATTATTGGGATCAGTCGCATCAATGAAGTAAAACTATCAATTTCTAAGCTTAGCACAAAACGATACACAGTTTTACAAAAGGTGTTGTCGCGCATGGTAACATTTTGTAAAATTAAGAGAACACCATCATCCCGGAATCAGGAAGTGGCCAGGGCCTCGATCTCCACCAGCAGGTTCTCGCGACACATGTCAGAAACCACATAGATACCTGGGACACCGGGAAGGCGTTGCTCGCAGATTTCCTTCACGGTAAGGTGATATTCAGGGTGCTTTATATACACCCTGATGAATTCGATCTGCGGTGATTTCGGGTCATTGTAATCCAGACTTGACAATGTCTCCTTGCAGATAAGTTTCTGAATGTTGTCGAGTGTGATTTCAGTTTGCAGGGCGACATTGTTTTCACCCATGGTGACTTCGTCCCGGATGGATGCGGTTCCAGAGATGAATATCTGATCCGATTCATGGGTTGCCACTATTTTCGCACGTGCAAATTTTGGGGTGCATTTACAGGATCCCCTGTACTCAGCATCTCCAACCAGGACATTTTCGGTATATTCAAATGCAGCCTTCTGAAGTGGATTTTCAATCGACTTGGTACGGTATCCCTCCGTTGAGGCTGCGTAAAAACTGACAATCACTCCACCGGTCCTGATGCCGATCCCCGTAGCAGCCGGGAAACCCTGTTTGAAGATTGCCCTGGAATAATAATCCGATCGAACATTATTAAATTCCTGGTAATGCTGTCTGTTGCTTTCATGCGATTCAACCATGGTAATGTCCTCGATATAATTCCACTGTCTGAATACATGGCTGAAATCCAATCCTTCTGTGCGGAGGATTTTTTCCATTACCCCGAACACCTTTTCAGCATCCTCAGTAATATTCTTATTTTCATTGGCTTCCCCTATGCCATTGGCGATAACCAGTTTTTCACCTTTCTTATTCTGAAGCACCAGGTAGAGGTTGCCGTCCACTCTTTTCGCAATGACTTCAGCATCGCACAGGTTGGTAACACAATAAATCTCTACAGATACAAAAGTACCATTGGCCGGGGCCTGTGCCAGGTAAGCAACCGGGACAGTGGTCCTTATCTGGTCAGGAAGATATTTGTCCACTTTCCCGGTCTGATCGTGGTATGCTTCCGTATTGTCGGCAGATAAAAAGAAATTTATGGAAATGATATTTTTCAGGGTCATGGATGCATTTGAGATAAATACATTCATCTGGTCCAGGCAGTCTGAAGCTTGCGCTTCAATGGTATCCCCTGTTAGTGCTTCAAAAGCAATAACGGATAACTTCATTTGAAAAGGTTAAGAAATTGTCGACAAAGATAGATTCTTTTATCGTATTCCCATATGCCCGGTTTCTGCAGCGCCTTTTACGAAAATTCGAGAATAGAGTGAGGGGTGATTGTTTTTTTACTCATGTGAAGTTACCTAAAATGAAAGGAGACAGGAAGAGAAATATGTTTCAGGTTTTAACTATAATTTAATATTTTTACTACAAATCAAAGCTTCTGGTCCATGCTTCGTTATTTGACACTTCTTTTATTTGCGGCAATGGTTTATATGAACTACCTGGCCAATTCATTACCATTAAATGGCAAAACAACAGGACAGTTATCAGATGCCTATCCCAATCTTTTTGTTCCTGCGGGTATAACATTCTCAATATGGGGAATCATATATCTGCTGCTTGTTGCCTTTTGCATAGTGCAGTTTATGCCTGCATCAAAAGAGATTGCTATCAAAATAGGCTGGTTATTTTCAATATCCTGTGTGTTTAACGCATTATGGATTGTAGCATGGCATTACCAGAAACTCCCATTATCATTATTGGTAATGATCGGGTTACTGGTTTCACTTATTATGATCAATATCCAGCTCAGGGATCTACCGTTGGGATTGTTGAAAGCAGTATTTGGCATATACCTGGGATGGATCTGCATTGCCACAATAGCTAATGTAACAGCCTTACTTGTGGATACCGGTTGGGGAGGAATTGGTATTTCGCAACAGGTTTGGACCATCATATTGATTGCCATTGGAACATTGATTGTATCGCTGACATTAATGAGAATCAACAACCCTTTTGTCGGTCTTTCAGTGGTATGGGCCTTTACAGGCGTTATTATAAAGCGTTCTGCAGATTATAGAGGTATTGTTATCGCAGCAGCCTTTGGGATACTGGTTGTGGGTATTGTCACAATGATGGGCTTCCTCGGGAAAAGGTTTCGTTGAATTTTCACGTACGGCTGAAAGTTGTCGGAGCGTATGATGTTCCAATAATGCCAATCACCTCTTTAATTACTTTTTGTCTCTCTGGTATTGGAAAGAGCACCCAATCATGTTGCATGCTTTCATATTCATAAAAATTAATCCTGGCACCCGCTTTATCAGCTTTGGCCTTAAATCTCAAAATGTCAGGCATGAGAATTTCGTGGGTACTATAAAAAATATCTGTCTCTGGAAAGTCATTCAAATCTCCGTTGATTGGAGATAAAAGATACAAATTTAAGTCGTCTCCATTTGCATATTGAGCAGCGCCAAATAGCAATAGTTCCCGGGATAAGATATAGTCCAGATGTTGAACTTCTTTCATTTGTGGATTGGAGAAAGTCAGATCTACAGCCGGACTGAATAAAACAATCCTTATGGGCAGGTTTGAAAAGTTTTCATTGATCAGTTTTTGGACGCAAGCTAGTGCTATATTGCCTCCCGCCGAATCACCCATTAGAATGAAATGATCATTTGCATATTTCTCTACTAGCAGTAAATAGGTATTCTTCACCATCTGGAGGGTTTCCTTATAACTATATTCAGGTGCTAAAGGGTAATCAACCATTGTCATTCTACAGTAAGATCCTTCTATAATCTTTTGCGTAAGTCCCCAATGTCTTCTCAATACCTCAAATGTCCAGGAACCTCCATGTAAGTATATGATATGCTGATTGGTAACCTTTTCTTTCTTTTCGAAAGTGACTGCTGTTTTTGAGTTTACAGTGATGGTGTCTGTCTTGTATTTCTTTCTAATTCCTTTAGGCACAAACGCTTTTCTGCTTCTGGATGGGTTTCGGATCAATCTCAAAAATATTGATCTCATACCTATTATTCTCAGTGTATTTGCCAGCAGTTTTGCACGATGGCTGATTTTTGATTTCCCTGGAGTTCCCATGATACGAAGTGACAAACAAGGTACAAAAAAGGCCCTTGAAATAAATCAAAGGCCTTAAATACTTTCATTGTGCTGAACAAATCTCAACCCCCAATACATTAACTTACAATATTCAGGGCAACATCACTTCTTTCCGACGTATAACCCGTATCCGAAGTACTCGTCAAGGTTTTTGGGTGCAACTCCTTCCTTTTTTACTTTCTTCACAAATTTCCTGTAAGCTGGATTTCTTGCATAAAGGGATAGCATTCTATACATAATGCTTAGCATTCCTCTAAAACCATAACGCCGGTATATATCCTTTGGCCTCATCTTTTACGATGATATTAGAGGTTCTTGTGACTATTTCTTTCAAACCGGCGGCCTCCAAAAGTCCTGTCCATTCGGATGATGTCAATGGCTTCACATTTGCACCCAAATCTTGAGATGCCCAGGCGACCAATTCCGGCGGTGGAGGGACCTTTAACCAGGTTGACTCATTAAGGCCAATGAATCCTCCTGACTTTGTTACACGTACATATTCGTTAACCGCTTTCTGCTTATCTTCCGGAAACGCGGTAACAGACTCGGTAATGACTGCATCGAAACTATGATTATCGAAAGGGAGATCTTGCGCATCAGCTATTCGGATTTCAATCTTGTCTGTTAACAATTGTTTCTTTACCCTTTCTTTTGATCTCTCCACCATTCCTTCAGAAATGTCAACACCGACCACGCTGCAGCCAACGGTTTTTGCAAGGTAAACGGGAGTTACACCAGCACCACATCCGACATCCAATATGTACTTGTCTTTACTAATCTGGCATAGCTCAATAAGCATTTTTGTGGCCTCGATTCCTCCAATGTGTTTTGTGAGGCCCACCTCAGCAGCAAAGTCAAAAAATTCTTGTTGGTTGTTCATAATTAACTCTTTATTTCCATTATTGGGATTACATCATGTCATTCTCCTCCAGCCATTGTTTGACCTTTTCATGCTCAGCCTGGTATTTGGATTCTACATCCCGGATGATCTGCTGAGGTAATTCTTTATTCTACCCTGACATATTTCTCATACATAAATTTTTCGCCAAGGTTCCAATCTTCATCTGCCGGAAATTTTTGGATCAGTGTGTCATCGTGAATCTCTAAAATCAGATTAAGTGTTGTTCCTTCAGGTACGGTATAGTCATGATAGATGATTACTTCTTGATATTTATTTCCATCAAGTGTATAGCTTGCAGCCATATAACTTGGCCCTTCAATACCACCTATTTTCACTGTGCCTGCAAGTATGACGTATCCATTTTGCCAGCTCTTTATCTGGCCACCTTCCATGTCCTGGGGAAACATAAGATTGATGGTGTCATTGAACCAATGAGCAGAGACCATTTTCCATACACCTTCGATATCGTCCTTCGTTTGCTGAGTAGTACATCCTATTAAAAGGAACAAAGCAGTGACAACAATTAGAACTGGTTTTTTCATTGGGTGAGGGTTTGGGATTAATAGGGATAGGTTTTGTGATTAATAGGGATAGGTTTTGTGATTAGAGAACAGGAAGTTACAATTATTAAACATATCAGTCAATAACTATTAGATATAGAGACAAATAGGGGGCAAAAAAACCTGAAGTTCTTACTCCAGGTTGTTCTTTGTGCGGTATCCCATCATCTCCTGGTGTAGTTTTCCTGGTTTTTCGAGAGCCTTGATTTTATCGATGGTGATATATCCATGTGCCTGCAGCGGTTCAATCCATTCAGCAGGGACACCAATTGCAATGTAGTCTTCCTTTAAACTCACCGATGGAGCCTTAGCGGGGGCCTGGAGTTTCGTCTGTAGGAAGCATGAGGTGATGTTTATGTATGTTGCATATTATGAATGCCTTGAAAGCTGTTCTTCAAATCATTCCGGTCGCGTCATTTATCATGGTTTTATGGGTTCCGGCAGTGCTTTCAGCCAGCCCAGCTCCACAAAGAATTTATCCATCATTGATACTGTGCTGACAAATGCGCCATTATCCTTCTTTCCATAATTGAAAAAACCATGTCCTTCATTTTCATAAGCTGCCAGGATACATGAATTTCCAGCTTTCTTCATTTGCATGGTAAATGCTTCAACAGAATTGAAAGGAACAGTTTCATCACCCGTTCCATGAAAAATAATAGTAGGCGCAATGCCCGGGGTGATATTATGATAAGGGGACATATCTTCTGGCTTAGCGCCCAGTCGAAGCTCCAGGTTTTCCAGTTTCTTTTTTTGTTCTGGTGTTTCATCCCCCAGGGGAGCCAGTACCAGGGCGGGATTGAAAAGTGCCAGGGCATTGGGTTTGGAACTTATTTTCATGTTCTCACCGGGCTCGTCAAATTTCGTTAGGGTAGCAGTTGCTGCAGCAAGATGTCCGCCGGCTGAACCTCCCCCGGCAGCGATCCTGTCCGGATCCACACCCAGTTCCCCGGCATGTTCCCGTATCCAGCGGACTGCAGATTTAGCATCAGCAACACAAGTTCTGGCTCTTACATCATTCCTGCTCGCCACCCGATAATCTGCCACCATCGCTACCATTCCTCTTGCTGAAAGGTATTCGCAGTGTTTCACAAACTGCTGAGGCGAACCTGCATTCCAACCTCCCCCGAAATAAAACACAATAGCCGGTGACTGGGCATCAGGGCTGTGTTTTGCAGGGTTGAATATCCATAAATTCAGATCGATATTGTCTGTGGATTTATATACTACAACTTTATCACAGGTGATGTCTGGCGGATATTCTCTCTGGCCAGAAAGGTGGGTAGTTATCAGAATCATGATTATTGCTGAAAACAATACTTTCCTTGATGGGTGGAGCTTAATAGTTTTCATAAACTTGACGGTTTATTATCGTTAATAACAGAATTCCAGTGGACAAACAAGGTACAAAAATAACCTTTGATGGAAATTAAGGGCCTCTATGTACTTATAAACTAGTTTTATACTAACACTTTCCGAATCAGCCGGATATCGACGCTGACACCTACTCCATGGTCACCGTGCCAATCTCTAGCTTATTCTTTTGCTAAATCCTATAAGATGGCTTGTTAAAGATTAGTTAAAAGTCACATTAAGAGGTGATTAATGAAATTTGTGATATAACTCACTTTCAATGAACCAAACCATATTATCATAAATAGAAGAGGAAACTTTTGAATGAAGGTATTCAATAAAATCCTCTAACCATTCCCGGTCAATCTCTGTGAAAGGAATACTTTCCCCGCACCATCTCTTCAAATGAGTTAGTGTATTATTCCAAGCTGTCCTAGAATTTCCTTCTCGCTTATTCATTTGCTTTTCAAAGTAGGCAATGAAGTTTAGGTTTAGCTTTTCTTTGGTTGGGAACCCATGTTGCTCATTGGCTAACTCCATCATACGCTTGGCCTTGATATTCTCGGCCAATTTCAACTTCTCATTTCTGTAAGTCTTGTCATCGTGAGGCTCAAGGTAATGCCCAAGGAATTCCCTTTTGCGTTTTCCTTTGCGATAATAGATGTCCAAATACAAGGAATAGCGGGGCTTTGAGGTGCCCTTCTTTAGCCGCATTTTCCTTTTCCTGAGATGTACTTTCATACCCTAATCTTTGGGTTAAATTAAGGGACAAAAAGGACTTATCGAAGGAATAAGCGGCTAATCTTTAGCTTATTTGACTTGTGTTTTATAATTCCATAACTTGCATAGAATCATTCAAATCCTCAACAATCATGAAAACGAAAGTGTTTTCCTCGTTAGTTATCCTGGCTTTCATTCTTCATTCCTGCAATTCTGAGAGAAAAGAAATCATAGGAAGATTGGACAGATCAAAAAATGTCTGAATCTCACACTTGGTATTATTTTTTCAGAGGTGGCACCTATAACAGTGTGGTTTATGAACCGATTTCTACTAAGGGTAAGGTAGATATGGTATTACGGCACGGATCAATTGGATATTATAAATATATAAGGCCCCCGTGAATTCAATCTATATGGAGGTAGATGTTGATTTATCCCCAATACTCGGAAAGTCGATATCCGAAGTTTATTACGATCGGAGAGTACCTTGGCAATTCTTATGGAGTCTCATAACAGACCTAACCGGATCTGGATAGTTACTAAACCTTTCATTCCTTGTCGAGACAAGGTGATGGAGAATATCTTCATATTACTACAAAATCGATACCATCATAATAGAGCTTAGGCGGAAAAAAAAGGAAAGATTTCTGGATATGAGGTTAAATAGGATTGGATTCCTGATTACTGCATTCATAACCCTTAAAGCAAGTCATATCTCAGTTTACCTGGTATTTTAAAGTGACAACCAAATGACATAAAAAAGCCCCAACCGGAAGGTTGAGGCCTCATAGAGCATCTATCGGAATACCTGGCACTTTAAATCACCGAAACCAAACAAACCTGAATCGGTCTTTTCCAGCCTGGCAAGGTTGTTTTTGGTAAGCCCTTTAATAGCTTTATCCCACTTCTTGTTACTGAGTCTGGTTTGTTCCTTCTAGGTATTCAGATCAAAGGGAATTATTGGGGTATGTACAATTTAATACCAGGGTTCTATCTTTATGTTTCATTCTAATTCTAAATGATACATTTTTCCATAACCTACTTAAATCCATAAGGTTGCCACAGCCCAAATCCCAATCAGGGACAATCCAGGGCCATACCGGGCCAAAGGTGGCCTCCTTGACGGTATAGCAGACGAGCCTTATTGTACAAACCCAGGATGTTGCATTGCCCACAGCTCCCCCAGGGAGTCTCGTCAGGTAAAAAAACAGCATTACATATCGATAATTTGTAGTCAAAGCACATTAACAGGTAATTTATGTTATCTGTTAATACTCACATCTATGACAAATGTGATTAAAGATTCAATAATACCTGATGAATCAATTCTAAGTAAAATCTATATTATTCGGGAAAAAAAAGTAATGCTTGATCGTGATCTGGCAGAATTGTATGGGGTTGAGACTAAAAACTTAAAAAGACAGGTCAGAAGAAATGATCTTCGTTTTCCGGAAGATTTTATGTTTGAGCTCAATGAGGAGGAATTCGAAAATTGGAGGCGCCAATTTGGCACCTCCAATGAAGATAGAATGGGTTTAAGGTATAGCCATTTGTCTTCACTGAAGAGGGAGTTGCGAAGTTATCTAGTGTACTTGAACAGTGATCGGGCAATATAGGTGAATATTCAAATCATCCGCATGTTCACTAAAATGGGATCGTTTGTACTTTCTAGTAAGGACATCCTTAGAAAGCTGGAGGACATTGAAAGACAATACCATAATCATGATAAAAAGATTGAAGCCATATTCAATTACCTGAAGAAGCTTAAAACCGCAGACCAGGCCTTGTCTGATTTTAAAGAACAGAGATCGTATTGGATATAAACCCTAATATGAATTGAATTATAAAAGGATTTTATGAGACAAATCAGGGACAAAAAAAAGCCCCAACCGCTGATGGTTGAGGCCGCTTAGATCATTTGTCTGGAATATCTTTATACTAGCAAGAAAACAACAAGCCTTCATCATTCTTCTTCACCTTCGCAAGATTGTGTTTTGCGAAGAACCTTGAACGTTTTATCCCACCTCTTGTTGCTGAGTCCGGTTTGGGCTTTTAATACCCTGACATTCACTTCTAAAGATTCGGTCGCTGTGTATGCATTTTTCTTTATGATTAATGCTGTATCCTAAATCAAAATAAACACCTTCAGTGTAACGAAGAACTGAGCGGAACACCAGCCTGCCACCTGGTTTTTGATACCTGTAATCAATTCTACTTGCGATCTTATTTTACACGAATATATTTTTCGATATTATGGGCTTCATTAAGTTTCCAATTTTCATCAGTGGGCCACTTTTGAATGAGCGTGTCATTCCTTACCTCCATTAACATCTTTATAGTACTTCCCTCCATACTATAAGCATTAGGCATAAAATACAAAACATCCTCTTCATAGTGGTTGCCTTCAACGAACCTGTACTTGCCCCAACCATAATTATCTAAAGAAACTGTATCAATTTGAAACTTACCAGTAAAAGCAAAGCAATCTTTTGTCCACATTTTAATTTGTGAACCCGTTACGTTGCCAGGGTATTCTAAATCTCCCATTTTCACATATATCAATTCCCATGTTCCCTCAGTGGGTGATACTTTTTCCTGGGTACAGCTACCGATTATAAACGGTATGATCAGAGACAATAGAAAGGTGTTTCTTTATGTAACTGTCTCTGGTTTTGTGATTAAATACAACAAGGTACAATTTCATATTGCCAAAGTCAAGAACATTTTGATAAACAGGAATATAGAAGGGAATCGTGTGTTTTATTTCTGCCACAAATGATTCATTTTGCTTTTTCTGGTTTATTAATGCTTAAAAAATTCACTGTGACCAGGCTGGGTCCGACAATTTTGTTTTATCGGATTTTAGGTTGATAATACAATGATCTGGACACATAGACACATTCAAACCATTAAATAGTCACGGAAATACTTGACTTACTTTATAGATTGGGGTACCTTTTATAAATCTAACCCCAAAATCATTTAACATGAAAAAATTGTTCATTATCTCAGTTCTCTTCCTGTTTGCAGGAATTGTTTTTGGCCAAACACTTAAGAAAAATGTAGTCGTTGGTACATTTGATTCTCGTGTTATAGCAGTTGCATATTACAATACAGAAGCGGAAGCATCCGGGGATAAGGTAACTGTTCAAAGAATTGGAGGCCATAGGTGAAGATTCGCAGGAGTTGGCTCACAAACAGGCCTTCAGTACTTGGCAGGTGGATAATATTTTGGAAACAATCGAAGGAAAGATTCCAGAGATTGCGAAACAAGCAAAAGTTGACCTCATTGTCTCCAAATGGGATATAGTTTACCAGCAGTCAGGGGTTGAATTCATTGATGTTACCGATGTCATGGTGAAGCTTTCTAACCCAGATGAGCAAATGCTGGAAATGTTAGAACAAATGAAGCAGCAGCCCCCAATTCCACTTGAAGAACTTGAGAAGATGGAACTCAAAATAGTTCAAACTCTCGGTTCACGCTGGGGGTTTTGTATGCGCTGAGATGAACATTATGACACGCCGGCTTCCGACTATTTTAATCTAATCGAAAATATTCAATACGTCGTAGGTATCTGAATAGATGACGCTACTAAGCCGCTAATTATTAACAAAATACTTGACTGATATACCCTTTCGGTTGTAACTTGTTCTATCCTAACCCTAAAACCCAACAGTCATGAAAAGGCTAATTCTCTTCGTCCTTTCCTTATGTTTTTTAATCCTTCCTTCCATCGGACAAGATATCATTGTAACAGTAGATGGGAATGAAATCCAGTCGAAAATTGATGAGATCTCAACCGAAACGATTAAGTATAAAGAATTTGATTTCCAAGAGGGCCCTTTGAGAAATATTAAGATCTCGGAAGTTTTTATGGTCATTTATGAAAATGGTAAAAGAGAAATCTTTTCTCTTAATGGGGAAATTGAAACTGAGAAAGAGGGCACTAAAAATGAACCTTCAAATAGTGATTATAAGGGTACTTATTTTATGCTCGGCATAGGAATTGGAAATAGTTACGGTTTTCCGGGAGCTATATTGGAGTATAGACATGGGATAGGACTATACCAGGGTATCGGATTTCATGCAGGTGCAGGGGATGGTCCGGAATTTCCAGTTTTGGTATCTGTAGGGGCGAAGTACTATCCACATAAGTGGCTTTACGTAAACGCACAGTTTGGAATTTTCGGTGAAAGAGATTTTTATCAGAGCCATGACGGCACTTATTGTGGACCAGTATTGTATATGGTCCGTCGCTTCTAATCGGAGGTGATTTTGAATGGGGTGATAGAATTGGCTATGGGTTTAATGCAGGTATTGGGGGATCATATAAAAAAAATGCTTCTCAAAGTTTTGGATTAGCTGTGGATTTGGGGTTTGTTATTAGGCTTTAGTTTTATACATCAAGGTTCTTTTTCTTCCTTGTTAATTCACCCACACCACATAACGATCATCCACCAATTCGATTACTTCTATTTTATTCCCGGTTCACGCTGGGGGTTTTTCATGCGCTGATATGATCATCCTGGCCTGGCGCATGCCGACTATTTTGCCTCCCATATCTTATAGTCCAACTTAATCCAGGAATTCGGTTAGTTTGAAGACTTACACTTTACGCCAACTCCACAAACAACTCCTCATCTATTTTCTCCCCCATGGCAATGTGGTTTTTAGTGAGTCCCTTGATGGCCTTGTCCCACTTCTTGTTGCTCGGTCCGGCCTGTTCTTTCAGTGCGTTGAGGTCTATGGGCGAGTTGTCTTTTTGCAGATTGAGAACTACTTTCTCCTCATTGGTAAGGCCGGATTCCTCAATATGCGCACTTTGGTCCGGTTGAGCCTCATCCTTAGCATTCGCCAATTCCTCCTTGCCACTTGCGACTTGCCACTGTCGGAGGTCTCCGGTTTCATCGGCGGGAAACATGAGATGATGTGGGGGTAATTGGAGAAGAGTGATTGAGTTGGGATTGGGATAGTATGTAGACCGGGACACATCAAGGACAGCCCAAAGGAATAAGTGGTTAATATTTAGTGATTTGCCTTGTGATCAAATTTGACATACATTAGCTAAAGTATATTGAAAATCCACAATATAACCTCAAAACCTAATAATATGAAAACAATAATCTCAACTAGTTGTATTGTGTTGTTCATGTTTAGTGCATGTAACCAAGTGGAATCTTCGTCCATTATGGGAGCCTGGAGGCCAGTTTCCTGGGAAAAATACTCTGGTGACTCTATCGTCTGGAGTATGCCTGGTAATTTGCAAGGAGATGAGATAAAAATTTTCGACGATGAGTATTTTAACTGGGTTGGCCGTTATAAACTGGATACAACATATTTTAACAACTTTGGTGGAGGTACATACACTTATGAAGGGAACCAATTGATACAATACATCCATTATTATGGTAATCAAAACCGTGTTGGTACTTCCACAAGGTTTATCTGGGATTATAAAAATGATACTGTCATACAAACCTGGCCATATGATGAAGACTGGAATTTAGATGAGGATTCCTATAGCATAAAAAAGTGGGTAAAACTTTAACAAGAAAACCTATAATCCTTATACTATAAATCCTAATTGACAACCAGGCTACAAAAAAAAGCCCCAATCGGGTGATTGAGGCCGCTTAGATCAATTGTCGAAATATTTTATACCAGCGAAACATACAATCCTTCCTCAGTCTTCTCCACTTTCGCCAGCTTATTTTTTGTGAGCCCTTTGATGGCCTTATCCCACTTCTTATTACTGAGGCCGGTCTGGGCTTTGAGCTCATTCAGATCGATGGGCGAATTGGCTTTGAGCAGGTTGAGAACTGTTTTTACATCTTCGGTCAAATCCATCACTGTAGCTGATGGGCTTTCGGCTACGCTCTTCCCGGTATCTGACCCAGGCTCACCCTCGCTGCTTGCCTCCTGTGGCTTGTCACTTGAGTCTTGTGACTTGCCACCACCGGAAGCCTCAGGTTTCATCTGCGGGAAACATGAGATGATCCAAAGATAACAAGATCATTGTGATTGAGTTGGAATATGGTTGGGGGAGGGACTGGGACAAGGGAGGGACAAAGAGATTGTAAAATGACGCAATCAAGTTCTATTTTAGGACGATAATGTTTGACTTTGCGGTTTGAATTGTGGTAACTTGCAGAGAATCAGCTAAAACCCCAAGAATCATGAAGCGGATCATTATTTTCATCCTCGTGTTTTCTTCAGTAGTTGTAAATGCACAGGATAAGGAAATTTTTTCTATTGGATCTATACAAGCAAATCCGGGAGAGAAGGTTACCGGGAAATTAATCGTAGAAAAAGGCATTGATGAAGGCACGTTTATTCCTATTACGATAATACACGGACAAAATCCAGGCCCGGTGCTAACTCTAACAGCAGGAATACATGGGACCGAATATGTTCCAATTATTGCTTTGCAAGAATTAAATAGTGAGATAGATCCAAAAGATTTGTCCGGTACAGTTATTTTGATTCAAGTTGCAAATATCCCTGCTTTTTTAAACCGCAGTGTATATACAAGTCCTATCGACCAGAAAAATCTAAACAGGATATTCCCTGGTTCAGAAGATGGTACTATATCAGAACGTATCGCTTTCACTATAAGCAACGAGATTTTTGGTAGAAGCAATTATTACATTGATTTACACGGGGGAGAATTCAATGAAAGGCTGGTGAATTTTCTGTATTTCTTTTATGGTTGTCCTGAAAATGATTTGTGTGAAAAGTCAAGGATGATGGCTCAGGCAATGGGAAATAACTATTTAAATCCTGTTAAATACAATGCCAGCTTTGGTTCCCAGTCAGCTGATCCAGCAATTATAGTAGCTTTCAGAATGGGAGTAGCATCAATTCTTGCTGAGTTTGGAGACCAGGGAACGGTTGATTATGAAGATCTTCAAGATGCCAAGAAAGGAGTTATCAATGTAATGCGAACCATTGGTATGTTGGATGGTGAGACATTTAAAAATGAACAGCCACTTTATTTAGCAGAAAATATAGTTATTAAAAGTAATTATGATGGAGTATTTTTTTCGTGTATAGATAAAGGTCTTTCTTTTTCGAAGGGTACTTTGTTGGGATATACAAATGATTACTGGGGAAACAAAATTGAAGAATACAGATCACCTTTTTCAGGAATAGTTGCAAGAACTACATCGTCACCTTCTGTTAAAAAAGGAGAGGTCATTCTTCGACTTATAAGTGTAAGGGATAGCTTTAAGCCAGAATAGATACAAATACTGTATTTATCAGTTCCAATCAAGGGACAAAAAAGCCCCAACCGGAGAGTTGAGGCCCTTTAAATCTTGTTCTAAATCCTTTAAATCAACGCCACAAACAATCCCGCTTCTGTTTCCTCCACCCTCGCAAGTTTGTTTTTGGTCAGTCCCTTTATGGCCTTATCCCACTTCTTGTTGCTAAGCCCGGTTTGTTCCTTCAAGGCATTCAGATCAACTGGTGAGTTGGTTTTCAGGAGATTGAGAACCTTCTTTTTCTTCGTCGGTCATTTCCACATTCTCTGCTTCGGCGGACTCATGACTCATGACTTCTGACTCTTGACTTTCTGACTTTTCACTTTCTGACTTTTGACTTGGAGACGAAGTCTCCGGTTTCATCTGCGGGAAACATGAGATGAAGGATGGGTATTTGGCTAGTTAAGATTGGGATAGGTTAAGGATCGGAGAGGGGCTAGGACAAACTAGAGACAATTGTTACTTATAGATTGCCTAGTTAAAGCATATCATTCTTCTCCAGCCATTGTAGGACCCGTTCAGGTCATTCTTCCCATGGATCACATTAATGCTATTGCATCCTCCAATGATTTGCTTATGGGCATGTATTGAATATCAAGGTCCCTTGTGACTTTGCTACAATCAGCGGAGAAACCTTTATTCATGGTGCGCATTTGATCACTTGACATGCCAAACATCGGTTGAAATTTAAATATGTCAGCCAAAAATGTGAGGCAGGCAGCATTCATCATTACCATCCAAGTTGGCATTTTAATACGAGGTAAAGACACTCCGGAAGCACTTGAAATAATTTTATTGAACTCGGCAAATGATAGCCGCTCTGCCCCTACAAAGTATTTCTCTCCTATATTACCTTCTTTCTCAAGTGCTCGCACTATTACCTCTGCAACATCACGTACATCAACCCAGGTAAGAACACTGTTCAGGAATACTTGGGCAGGCATATTACCTTTAACCATATTATAAACATAGCGACCACTTGGCTTATTATCACCTGGCCCCGTAACTGCCGAAGGATATACAACAACCAGAGGAAGGTCTTTCTCCTTATGAAGTTTCCAGGCAAGCTCATCACCCTTATATTTTGTCTCAAAGTATAAACAGGTCCTTTTTGATCCAGAGGAACTTTTTTCAGTAAATGGCTTTTCATCCGGAACTCCATATACACCTAAAGTACTGACATACATTACCTTGTTTATAGATGCATCGAGTGACTCTTCTAAAACATTTCTTGTTCCTTCAACATTCACTGCATGGAAATCCTTTTTATGAGGAATCCAGAAATCATAGATATTGGCTAAATGGATTACAGCATCTGTTCCAGAAACTGCTTGCTTTACCGATGAACGGTCTGTTACGTCCCCGGTAATGAGCTCAGCACCTATTTCTTCAGATATCTTAGTGTCACTTGTTTCTCGAACCAAGCACCTGATTGTATGCTCTGATTCCTTAAGTCGTAATAGAACATGTTTCCCGATAAAACCAGTTCCTCCGGTAACTAATACTTTCATGACATGAAGTTTAATTGGTTAGGATATATTGCAAGTTACAACCTCAATACCCCAAAGTCAAGAACTATTTGATTTATAATTCATTAAGCAATTTGCGAGGGACAACCAGGTGACAAGAAAAGCCCCAACCGGAAGGTTGAGGCTCACAAAAACCAATTTTAAAATGCTCTGAATTTTACACCACTGACACAGACAAGCCCGCATCGGTTTTTTCCACCCTGGCAAGTTTGTTTTTGGTAAGCCCTTTTATGGCCTTATCCCACTTCTTGTTACTGAGCCCGGTCTGGCCTTTTAGCTCGTTCAGATCCATGGGGGAGTTGTCTTTCAGAAGATTCATAACCAGTTTTTCCTCATCAGTCAACTCAACAGCCTTTTTTTCAGGTTTCATCTGCGGGAAGAAGAGGACTTCCTGGATGCTGGACTGGTTGGTCATGAGCATCACCAGGCGGTCCATTCCCAAGCCCATCCCGGAGGTGGGGGGCATGCCGTATTCCAGGGCACGGATGAAATCCATATCGATGAACATGGCCTCATCGTCCCCTTTTTCCGACAAACTGAGCTGCTCCTGGAACCTTTCCAGCTGGTCGATGGGATCGTTCAGTTCGGTATAGGCGTTGCAGAGCTCCTTGCCATTGACGATGAGTTCGAAGCGTTCGGTGAGTTCGGGATTGTCCCTGTGTTTTTTGCAGAGGGGTGACATCTCCACCGGGTAGTCCATGACGAAGGTGGGCTGGATCATATGAGGCTCGGCCTTCTCACCGAAGATGGCATCGATGATCTTGCCCTTGCCCATGGTTTCATCAACCTCCACGTTGAGGTATTTGGCCACGTCCCTGAGCCCGGCTTCGTCCACACCTTCGATATCGTACCCGGTGCGCTCCCTGATGGCCTCGATCATGGTGATCCGCTTGAAGGGCCTTTTGAAGTCGATCTCCTGGGTACCAACCTTCACCTTGGTTTTACCGTGCAGGTCAAGGGCTACCTTCTCGATCATCTCCTCTGTGAAATCCATCATCCACCTGTAGTCCTTATAAGCCACGTAGATCTCCATCACCGTGAACTCCGGGTTGTGGGTCCGGTCCATTCCCTCGTTGCGGAAATCTTTTGAAAATTCGTAGACACCGTCATATCCCCCCACGATGAGCCTCTTCAGGTAAAGCTCATTGGCAATGCGCAGGTAGAGGGGAATATCAAGGGAGTTATGGTGGGTGATGAAAGGCCTGGCCGCAGCACCCCCGGGGATGGGCTGGAGGATGGGAGTTTCCACCTCCAGGTAGCCCCTCTCATTGAACAGTTCACGCAATGAATTATAGATACGGGTACGGTTCAGGAACAGCTCTCTTGATTCGGGATTAACGATCAGGTCCACATAGCGCTGGCGGTACCTCAATTCAGGATCGGTGACCGCATCATACACTTTCCCTTCTGCTTCCTTGACGATGGGCAGGGGTCTGATGGACTTGCTGAGCAGGAACAGTTCCTGTACATGGACGGAAATCTCTCCTACCTGGGTCCGGAAAGCAAAACCTTTGATACCGATGATATCCCCGATGTCCAGCAGCTTTTTGAAGACTGTGTTGTAGAGCTCCTTGTTTTCCCCAGGGCAGAGCTCATCACGGTTCAGGTAGATCTGGATTCTTCCGGATGAATCCTGGATTCCGGCAAACGATGCTTTCCCCATGATCCGGCGGCTCATGATCCGGCCCGCCAGGGTGATCTCCTTCAGCGCATCTTCATTCTCTTCAAATAAAGATTTTACTTCGGCTGCCTGGTGACTGATCTTGAAAGTTTCGGGAGGATATGGATTGTATCCGAGTTTTCTGATTTCTTCCAGGGAATTCCTCCGAATTTGTTGCTGTTCGCTGAGTTCGGGATTGTGCATTTCGGGAAAACTTTTTCTGGGCGTAAAGGTATAAAAAAGATTATGTTAATTTTGCAGGGATAGGAGGGGAGACTGACTGCCGAACAGCTTTGGATCATGAAAAAAAACTGGGTAATAAAAGCACAGGGTGAAGAAGGATTGGTTGCTTCATTATCCAGAGAACTTGGCATTGACAGACCCCTGTCCCAGCTGCTCATACAACGGGGGATAACCAGCTATGATGAGGCCAGGACATTTTTCCGTCCCGACCTGGCCAACCTGCACGATCCTTTCCTGATGAAGAATATGGATGTGGCCATCGACCGTATCCAGGAGGCCATCCTTTCAGGAGAAAAGGTAATGGTGTACGGGGATTACGACGTGGACGGTACCACGGCAGTATCTCTGGTCTATTCTTTTTTCAAAGATCACTTCAAGACCATTGAATACTATATTCCCGACAGGTATGAGGAGGGGTATGGCATTTCCCAGAAAGGGATCGACTATGCTGCTCAGCGGGGTATTTCACTGGTCATTGCACTGGACTGCGGGATCAAGGCCGTTGACAAGATCGAATATGCCAGGACAAAGGGGATCGAGTTCATCATCTGTGACCACCACAATCCGGGTGAATCGGTCCCGGCTGCATCTGCCGTACTGGACCCGAAACAGGAAGGATGCAATTACCCATATAGAGAACTGTCAGGATGCGGTGTTGGACTGAAGCTGGTTCAGGCTTTCTGCATCAGGACAGGAATGCCCAAAGAGACTGTCTACGAATACCTGGACCTGGTGGTGGTGAGCATTGCTTCAGATATCGTTCCCATTACCGGGGAAAACCGGCTCATGGCCCACTACGGACTGAAGAAACTGAACGCCAATCCTTCTACCGGACTCAGGGCCATCAGGGAGGTGGCCGGTATTGACAAGAAGGCGATTGATATCGAGGATATTGTATTCAAGATTGGTCCGCGGATCAACGCAGCCGGAAGAATGGAGTCGGGAAAAAAATCGGTGGATCTGCTGGTGAGCGATAAAAGCAAGGAAGCGAAAATTATCAGTACCAAGATCAACAGTTTCAACGTGGACCGCAGGAGCATTGATACGGAGATCACCAAGCAGGCCATTGAAATGATCAGGACCAGTGCACAGCTCCAGGAAAGAAACTCCACTGTACTTTTCAACCCGGAATGGCACAAAGGTGTGATTGGAATCGTGGCCTCCAGGCTCCTTGACTATTATTACAAACCCACGGTCATCCTGACCCAGTCCAACGGATTTGCTACCGGATCGGCCAGGTCTGTTAGCGGATTTGATCTCTACCAGGCCATCGAATCGTGCAGTGACCTGCTGGAAAATTTTGGCGGACATAAGTATGCAGCCGGGCTTACCATGAAGATCAAGAATGTCCAGACTTTTACTGAAAGGTTTGAGCAGATTGTCCAGGAAACCATAGATCCTGAACAGCTGATTCCTGTGGTGGAGATTGACACGGAATTACAGCTCAAAGATATCAGCGATAAATTCTTCCGGGTACTCAAACAGTTCCAACCCTTTGGCCCGGAGAACATCAGCCCGATTTTCCTGTCGGAAAACGTGGTTGACAATGGCTATGGAAGAACAGTCGGGCCCAACGGGGAACACCTGAAGCTTACCCTGATCCAGGAAGAACATCCATTCCAGGTATTTCCAGCCATTGCATTTCACAGGGGGCAGGACTATAAAAATATCCGCAGGGGTGTTCCTTTTGATATCTGTTACCAGCTGATGGAGAATGAATTCCGGGGAAAGGTGAGCCTGCAGATCCACATCCTGGATATGAAATTCGATTAAAGGCTCAGTCGCCACTGGATGCCCGCAAAATAGCTGCAGGATCCCTCCACCAGGTCATTTCCTGATCCCACCTGATCCCTGTCATGATAGATGATCATGGTTCCTTTTCCTTCCAGGGTTGCCCGTTTTCCTGTCTTCACTGAGATCACTGTGGAAAGTTTCTGGCCCTTGCCGTAGCATACGGGAAAATTAAATTGATGGTACAGGCCTGGTTCATAAATATAGATCCGGTTGTCCCACAAGGATGTATTGAATACAACAAACTGACACACATACCCAAGGCTGGCCCATGGTCTCAAACTTACCTGCTGAACGGCTGCATATCCGGGACCCGGTTGATTCCCCTGGTCAGGATGATCAGTTCGGAGTCCGGATACAATCAACCTGGACTGCCACCGGAATGAGTTTTTTGGCTGGTATTCCAGCCGGCCTTCCAACCTGGTCATTCGGCTGGTAACCACAGCACTGATCCCCGGCCCGGTCCGGTCGCTGGTGGTTTGCCATATCCTTTCTGTAAAGCGGAATGTCCAGCGCAATGGTCCGCCCCCGGTGTTTTTCACAACAACCTGGCACCTTGCTGCAGATGAGGGTACCCGGCATTGGTACCGGGGAGCGGGATGGTCAAAAAATTCAAGGGAAAGATCGGCCAACAGTTTGCTGCCAGGTTCGGCATGCAACTGAAGTGCCAATCCTTTTTCATTGCTGATGTGGCTCCCCCGGGCATATGCCGATGAAAAGGTTTCCCGGTGGGAAGAACCGTAGTAATGGAGCAGCAAAGAACCTGAAAGGAAAGCGCTGAAATGCATTCTGAAACCGGCCAGGGCCGCCGAACTCTCCGACCTGCCCGGGGAGTACTCACCGAAAGCTTCCAGCCTCCCTTTCTGCCAGTTCCAGAACAAACTCACGGAGTTAAAACAGGTGGGGCTGTTGGCCAGTTGCAGGCTGTCCTGCCCCCTTTTTGTCAATCCGTTCAGTTCAGTAGTAAACTGGGCCCCTGCAGACAGGTTCCTGAACCGGACCTTGGCAAGGATCCCGGCATGAGCCAGGTACCCCAGCGATTCTCCCCCTGTTTCGGTTGTTGTTCTGTGCATACCCGATTCACGCCTGAAAAGGACCCAGTCCATTCCGGCTTCTGAATCCGGGATGTTTCCTGCCGACAGGTCCATGGGTTGCATGGAAGACCAGACCAACACCCTGACTGGACTGAAGTTCAGCTGGCATGCAACCCCCCTGTTGACAGATGATTCACTGACTCCTGCATAAGGTTTCAGGGAGGATAGCAGGTGGGGTTGTGATGTGTAACCATCGGTAGACCGGACAAACCCGGTACCGTGCACAAGCCCCATTCCCGAGTGAAGCCTGTAGCTCCCTGCTACCAGGTGCTCCAGTTTCCTGTATCCCCTGTAGCAGATATTCCCTGTCAGGTATTCAGGGGCGTAATCCCGGAATCCCTTCTCCCCGGCATCCTTTGAATAAGCCAGGCCAAAGGTGATCCTTCTCCCTATGCCTGATTGTATCCTCAGGCTTAATTCCAGTGGTGAGCCTTCATAGGCCGGGACTTCCCTTTCCGGTCCGGTGCTTTTGTATCCGATGGCATCCGGAAAACTCCTGCCGGTGTACAGGAGAATCCTGTGACCTGCGGATCTCCGGTACCTGGAGCGCGGAATGGTCTCCACGGTAATGAAGGGAGCGATCTCTTTCAGGCGGGAGATCCTGAATCCCGACAGTGATGCCAGTTCATAGACTGACAGCAGTTCACCGTATCTCTCCCTGTATGCAACGATCATCTCTGACTGGTAGGGTGTGAACAGACAGGAGGACTCCAGGACCTCCCGGGAGGCCGAATTCAGATTTACCGGATCCAGGTTGAGCTCCTGGTGTTGTTCCAGAACTTCATCGGGGATGTTGTAATCCTCATCCCTGCTCAGGATCTGCTCCGCATGATCGGTGAGGTAATCCCGTTCCTGTGGGTGCCCCGGTATCATCAGGCTGAAAGCGGTCATCAGGCCGGCCAGTTGTCTTTTACCACCCATAGGAGAGGGAAGCTGAAGGAGTGAACCCGGTATCAAAGAGGTATTCTGCAGCAAGGGTGACGGACCAGCGGTGATGCTCCAGAGAAACGCCCCCGGATAGTGACAATGGATGGTTATGAAGTCCTGCCAGGATCTTCAGGGAATGTAACACGGTGACCTCAAGTCCCTGGCACCACTGCAGCATGCCCTCAGGAGCAATGTGCAGGTCGCTGTGCCATGTGGCGGTTTTGAAAAAGGTATAGGACCATCCGGCTGAAATGACCATCAAACCGGTACCGGATTCCTCTGTTTCGTCGGACCATGATACGGGATGCAGGACATGCCCGCCCAGCATCAGGTTTTCACCCACCCGGACCATGATCCCCAATGCGCAGCCGATCCCCATGTGAAAACCCACCTGGTCCCTGGTGCTGGTATTCCAGTAATGCAAACCCGTTCCTACGGTAATGGCAGGGTGGATTTTCAGTCCATAGGAGATCCAGCAGGAAGATTGCCTGTATCCGGTGATCCCGAATGTTGTCAGTGTGGCCCCGAAGGCTCCTGCCTTGTATGGGACCTGTGCTGATAAAGATGCAACACCCAGTTCGCCCATAAGAAAGGGTCTGGCATGATGCATGGTCAGGGAACGCTGTGTACACCAACCTAATCCTGCCTGGTTGTATCTTCCGGTGGTCACACCCGGACGGGAAACAAAGGTTCCGCCGGCCGCAGAAACGGATGGCACATTCCAGGTTGGCTGTCCCGTAACATCAACCAGGGATAAAAAAAAGACCGGGATCATCAATCCCGGTCTTTTCAAGGTCCACCTGCGTGGAAATATCATTGTTTGGTCAGTTGGTTTTATACTTGAACTGCACTTTTTTCAGGTCCTGGTTTGCTTTTACAATCTTCTTTGCAAGGTCTGCCTTAAACTGATCCATTTTTTCCATGATGGCCGGATCTCCGGTGGCCAGGATCTGTGCAGCCAGGATCCCTGCATTCCTTGCGCCGTCCAGTCCTACTGTGGCAACCGGTATTCCGGGAGGCATCTGCAGAATGCTCAGGATCGAATCCCACCCGTCGATGGAGATGGAAGCCTTGATGGGGACACCGATCACCGGTAATGAAGTCAGTGCTGCTATAACACCGGGAAGGTGGGCTGCTCCACCTGCCCCGGCAATGATCACCCGGATTCCCCGGTCAGCAGCATTTTTCCCGAATTCAGCTGCTTCATCGGGTGTCCTGTGGGCTGACAGGGCATTGACCTCAAAGGGGATCTCAAATTCATCCAGCAGTTTTGCTGCCTGTTCCATAACGGGAAGGTCCGAAGTGCTTCCCATGATAATACTCACTTTGGGATTCATTGGATTAATGTGCTTAATGGTTATTCATCAGCCAACCAAATTACAATTATTTTTATTCTTGATGATCATTGACTATTTTAATGAAAAATATGGTAATGGACAAACATGTGGTACAGGTTCACGACAGGGATTTTGAACTGTTTATACCCGAAGAGCAGATACAAAAAGAGGTAACCAGGATTGCAAACCAGATGAACAAGGATCTTGCTGACAAGGATCCCATCTTCCTTGGGATCCTGAACGGGGCATTCATGTTTGCCAGTGACCTTTACAAGCAGCTTGCCTTTCCATGCCAGATTACCTTCCTGAAGCTGGCTTCTTATAGCGGGACCAAATCCACCGGTACAGTGAAACAGCTCATTGGCATCAACCTGGATCTGAAGGACCGGTTCGTGGTGGTGCTGGAGGATATTGTTGATACAGGGGTCACCCTGGAAACAATCATCAGGCAGCTTTCAGGTTACCAGCCCGCTGAAATAAAGGTAGCTACCTTTCTTCATAAACCGGAGGCCACCATCCGGGAGGTCAAACTGGACTATGTGGGAATGGAGATCCCCAACGATTTCATTCTCGGGTACGGGCTGGATTATGATGGTTACGGCAGAAATTTCAGGGAGATTTACCAGCTCATGGATTCACGTTGAAATGCGGATAAACTTTACTACTTTTGGTCAAGCAAATTAAACACAGGAAAATATGCTGAATATCGTATTGTTTGGTCCCCCGGGATCGGGAAAAGGGACACAAGCCAGCAAGATCATTGAGAAATACAATCTGGTTCATATTTCCACAGGGGACTTGCTCCGGCAGGAGGTTGAGGGCCAGACCACTCTGGGAAAGAGGGCCAAGGAGATCATGGACCGGGGTGAGCTTGTTTCTGATGAGATCGTTATCGGGATGATCAAAAACAAGCTGGAGGAGAACCAGGACGGACCGGGTTTCATCTTTGACGGATTTCCAAGGACTGTTGAACAGGCCAGGGAGCTGCGCAAGGCCCTGACAGATTATGATGCGCGGGTGACCGTTATGGTCTCACTGACGGTACCACGAGAGGAACTGGTTACAAGGCTTGTGAAGAGGGGTAAGGAGACCGGGCGCAGTGATGACAATCCGGAAACCATCAACAACCGCATTGATGTATATAACCGCCAGACACTGCCGGTTGCCTACTATTACGACAAGATGCACAAACACGCCCCGGTGGATGGTGTGGGAAGCGTGGAAAAAATCTTCGACCGCATTGTGGAGGTACTTGATAAGGTGAATTGAGCGGATTATTCATTCATCTCCTGTCATGTCCAATCCGAATTTTGTAGACTATGTGAAGATCTTCTGCCGTTCGGGCAAGGGCGGAAGCGGATCAGCCCATCTGCACAGGGATAAATTAACCAGGAAAGGCGGACCGGACGGAGGAGATGGTGGCAGGGGTGGTCATGTGATCCTGAAGGGCAATGCCCAGTTGTGGACACTCTTGCATTTGAAATTCCGCAAGCACGTATTTGCCACCGGAGGTGATTCGGGGGGTGCTTCTTTGAAATCAGGGGCCAGTGGAGAGGATGCAACCATCGAAGTGCCACTGGGGACAGTAGCCAGGGACGCTGAGACACAGGAAATATTGTTTGAAATTACCGGTCATGATGAGGAAAAGACACTCCTTCCCGGTGGCCGCGGAGGTCTTGGCAATGACCACTTTAAATCATCCACCCACCAGACTCCCAGGTATGCACAACCGGGAGAGCCAGGCCGGGAGGGCTGGTTCATTCTGGAACTGAAGTTACTGGCTGATGTGGGACTGGTAGGATTCCCCAATGCCGGGAAATCCACCCTGCTTTCAGCTATGTCGGCTGCCAAACCCAAGATTGCCGATTATCCCTTCACCACACTTGTTCCTAACCTGGGGATCGTGAAGTACCGTGATGACCGCTCTTTCGTAATGGCGGACATCCCCGGGATCATTGAAGGGGCCAGTGAAGGGAAAGGGTTAGGACACAGGTTCCTGAGGCATATTGAACGCAATTCCATGCTGATCTTCATGGTCCCGGCCGACAGCAATGATATCGGGAAGGAATACCAGGTCCTGGTGACAGAGCTGGAGAAATACAATCCTGAATTGCTGGATAAGCAACGCCTGCTTGCTATCACTAAATCTGACCTGCTGGACGAAGAGCTGACAGAAGAGATCCGGAAGGAGCTTCCAGATGTCAGGTATCATTTCATCTCTTCAGTGGCCAACCTGGGCCTGGTAACCCTCAATGATATCATCTGGGACATGCTGACTTCCTGAGGATATGGTAGAATGGTTGCTTCAGCTGGATAAAAGCCTCTTTCTGTTCCTGAACGGATTGCACAGCAATTCCTGGGACGGCATCATGTGGTGGGTGAGCGGGAAAACCACCTGGTGGCCTTTCTACCTCTTGCTGCTGGGTTTCCTGGGATGGAGGAAAGGCTGGCAGCTTGCACCCATGATCCTTTTTGTGATTATTGTCATCACGCTGACTGACCAGACATCGGTCCACCTGTTCAAGAACGTTTTCCAGAGGCTGAGGCCGTGTCACGAGCCTGCACTGGGGGGACTGGTTCACCTGGTGAACAATAAATGCGGTGGTTCATACGGATTCATCTCTTCCCATGCAGCCAATACTTTCGGTATCGCCATCCTTATGTCCTGTTGGATCAGGAAAGGGTGGTTCACGGCCCTGATGCTCCTCTGGGCCTTCCTGGTAGCCTACAGCAGGATTTACCTGGGAGTTCACTATCCGGGAGATGTGCTGGCCGGCGGATTGTGGGGGGCAGGTTGCGGCTGGCTGGTCTACCGGTTATTCATCCTGGTTTTGAACAGGATCCCCGGGCACTGGTGGATCGCAACAGTGCGCCGGGATCGGTAAATGCTTTCATGAGCGAACATCATGCACTGTATCATCAGTAACAATAACGATCCCTATTTCAACCTGGCTTCAGAAGAGGTCCTGCTGAAGGAAAGGGAGGAGGATTTCTTTCTGCTGTACAGGAACAATCCTTCCATCGTGGTCGGAAAGCACCAGAATACCCTTGCCGAGATAAACCTGCCATACGTGCAGGAACATGGTATTGTTGTGGCCAGACGGATATCAGGGGGAGGCACGGTATACCATGATCTTGGGAATCTGATATTCACTTTTATTACAACAGGCAGGGAGGGTGACCTGGTGGATTACAGGAAACATACCCTTCCGGTTATTGAGGCCCTCAAGAAAGCGGGACTTCATGTTACACTGGGAAAGCGTCATGAATTGCTGCTTGGAAGCCTGAAGATTTCGGGAACGGCGAGCCATGTATATAAAAACCGTGTGCTTCACCACGGTACCTTGCTTTTTTCATCCGAGATGGATAAACTGACCTCTGCCTTGAAGGTCAGGACAGGCCGGTTCGAGGACAAGGCTGTAAAATCGGTGCGGTCGGAGGTTACCAACATCAAGGACCATCTTGTTGATAAATGGGATGTTGTAGATTTCCAAAAGTTGATCTATGATCATATCTTGGATACTATGAACGGTGCAACCGACTATCAATTCAATGACAAGGATCTGAACGGGATCAATAAACGGAAGGATTCCAAGTTCTCCACCTGGGAATGGAACTTTGGATACTCACCAAAGTACCAGTTCAGTAAGGTCCTCAGGTTCGGATCGGGACATATCGCACTTCATATGAATGTGGACAAGGGCATCATCCAGGAGGTGAATATCGAAGGTGATTTCATGGGCACCAAGGATATTGCCGCGTTGGAGGAGGCACTGGTGGGGACCATCCATGATCCGGAAACCATCCGGATTCGCCTCTCAGGCTTCAGGGTCACAGACTACATTGCCGGCCTGGAAAACGAGGCTCTGCTGTCTGGAATGTTTTAGGAAGGGCGCCCGAAACGGGCGCCCTTCCGGGAATCATCCTTATGGCAGGTCCATTAGCTTAGTTTTTAGACGGTTGGCTTCTGTCTCATTCATCATTCCCGAGATTCTGCATTTTCCTTGCTTGATCTCTGCCATGACTTTCGGGGCGGAGATCACCTCACCATCAACAACGATGGCAATGCATCTTCCTTTATTTGCCCTGGTCATTGCCGCCCATTTCTCACCACCTTCATCCGTAAAAGATACCAGAAGGTCATAATTCCCCCCCCGGCTGCTCTCCTTTATAGCCACGTTCCGGATATCCTCCTTCCCGGGTACTGTGTTCTCGCCCTGTAGCCTGAGGGCATACAGGATCCGGGCATCCTGGCCGACCTGCTTTCCCCAGGCGAACTCAAGGTCTGAGGGAAGTTGTTTGTGGAATGTACTGCCCTGTACATACGTCCACAGTAATTCTGCTTTCTCCGAAGGACAGGATCCGATCCCTGCATCCCCTTTCCCGGCTTGTTCCAGGTTGATCAGATCGAAAAACCCGTCACCCTCATCCAGCAGGGAAATGACCTCGCCCGGGTTATAGGTTTCATAAAAGAGCTGTTCACCCTGTCCGAAGGTTGGATTGAAGCACGCAACCAGGGACAATACTACAATAGCGAATATGATATGTTTCATTGTTTTCATGACATGTATGATTTGAAATAAATTAAAGGGATATACCTGCATCGCGGCAGGATATCGTTATCAGGTGGAACACTGGAACCAGGAGCGTGCAGGTTCATCTTTCCCTGTTGGATCAGTGAACAGCAATCCCGTTCTCTGAAGGATTCCCGGCCTGAATTCCAAATATTTTCCGGTACAGGTCCTAAATCTCACACCGTCCAGTGAAGCAGCATGGAAAGCCTTTTCTGTCGGGTTATGACCACCGGACTTTCCCGGGAGGAGCATTCCGGTTGAGGGATGGGATCCTCCGCTTACCGATGGTTCGGGGGGAAGTAGTCCATCCTGGATGAATGCAAGGGAGATACCGGAAACATCCTGGGATTCAGTTTCAATGCCCGCCTGTTTTTCATACAGTCCCAGTCCGATGCATAGCAAAGCACTGGCAAACAGGAGCCGTGCAAACTGTCTCATATATGAAAGGTAAGAAATTTCAGGCAATCTGGATAGGTGGATCAGGATTCCTTAAGGATCTCCACCAGTGATTCAACGTTCAGGCTCAGTCCGCCGACGGTATGCTGGGCCTGTTTATAAAAGGGTTCCCGTTTTGCAAGAAGTGTGCTTATGAAAACGGTCAGTTCCGGTTCACTTTTGCCCTTGATCAGCGGTCTTTCGGTCCTTGAATGGAGCAGCCGTTCTTTCAGGGCGGCCGGTGACAGTTCAATATAGATGGTGGCACCGTATTCATTCATGAGGTTGATCATATCCCCGTGACATGGTGCTCCTCCTCCGGTAGATACAACCACCTGGTCCCGGTTGGATAATTCCTGGAGAATGTCATGTTCCCATTTTCTGAATACATCCTCTCCGTGTTCACTGAAAATACCCGGGACGGTCATTCCAGCTGTTTCCTCAATCAAATGGTCCATGTCAACGAACTGGTACCCGATCTTCCGTGCCAGTCTTGATCCGAGGGTGGATTTCCCTGAACCCATAAAACCGATGAGGAAGATCCTTGACTGCATGTTACCACTCCAGGCTGAACTGTCCGTCTGTTCCTTTCTTTTCATCCCCGGGATCCTTTTCATCCCCGGGATCCTTCTCCTCCTTGGGATTTACAATTTCCAGGGGTACCTGGTCGGGATCCTGTTTCTGACCGGGATCCTGTTTGTGACCGGGCTTCTTTTTAGCGGCTTTTTTCTCCGGGACCTCTTTTTTCACAGCCGCCTTCGGAGTCTCTTTTTTCACAGATCTTTTTTCGCTCCTTCGGAGCTTTTTTCGTCTTCGCTGTTTTTTCTTTCAGAACTTCCTTCTTTGGGGATTTTTCTCTTGCTCCGCAGGGGAAGTGGTGGCGGGACCAACTGATTCTCCAGTTTCGGCCTGCAGGGGAGCCAGCTCCTCTACCACTTTCACCTCGTAGTTGGAAAGCCGTTTTCCCCTGGCTTTGTAACTTTTGATGCCAATGAAACTCGGCCACTTCGATGATTTCCGGATCCCGGTCCCTGTTCTTTCCGCCAAACTTCAGTTCCAGGCGGGGGTATTCCACTTCGGTGATCCGGATCAGCCTGGATTCGGGATGTTCCCCGATGAAACGGATCGATTTTGCTGCCGGTTCAATATGGAATCGCTTCAGGTAATAATAATTTTGTTCTGCATCATAATAGGCAGCCGACCAGATCTTTCCTTCCCTGAATTTCTCGATGATCAGCACATCATCTTCAAAATGGTTGCTCAGGTCGAAATTGGTGGTCCTGAAATGCCCCGATTTTGTGATCACCAGGATCTTATCCTCACCGGAAAACTCTCCAAGGAAATTCCCCCTGGCATCCACATTCAGACGCATCACATCCTCATCAAACCAGATCTTTCCGCCCTCCCAGGGTGGAGACACCCTTCTCCTTCATCACGATCTTCTGGACCGCAAATTTGGTGAGGATATTCCCCATGGCGCCCCTCCCCTTGATGGCCAGTTCGGCAAAGTCATATTCGAAAACCGGATTCTTCAGGCGGGGCCTGGGCCGGAGGTATACCTTGATCACCTCGGCTTCACCATTGGGATTGGCACTGAAATAGAGAATTTTGGAGTGTTTGTGCTCCTTGCCTATGTTGTACTGTTTGTCACGGGTGATCCCGGTTACCGGAGCCCGTTTCATCATCACATTGCCCGAATTCCCATCAAAATAGACCACGTTGTAAATGGTACGGTTGTCATTCCTCTTAAATACAGCTGCATGAATGATGTCCTTTCCTACAAACTGTTTATCGGCCACTTTGGAGATGGTGTAGGTGCCATCTTTCAGGAATACAATGATGTCGTCGATATCGGAACAGTCGCAGACATATTCATCCTTCCTAAGTCCGGTACCGATGAAAGCCATCTTTGGCATTCATGTAGAGCTTCTGGTTGGCCACCACCACTTTGGTGGCTTCAATGCTGGCAAAGTTCCTCAGTTCGGTTTTCCGCTCCCTACCTTTGCCATATTTCTTCTTAATCTGCCTGAAATAGTTGATGGTATAGGTCACCAGGTTGGCCAGGTGATTTTTCACCTCTTCCATCTCCTCTTCCAGGGATTTGATATGTTCATCGGCCCGCTTCACATCGTACTTGGAGATGCGCTTGATCTTGATCTCGGTGAGTTTGATGATGTCTTCCCGGGTCACCTCCCGCAGCAGCAATTTTTTATAGGGATCCAGTCCCTTGTCGATGGCTTCGATCACACTCTCCCAGGTTTCGCACTTCCTCAATGTCCCGGTAGATCCGTCTTCTCAATGAAGATCTTTTCCAGGGATGACATGTGCCAGTCCTCCTGCAGCTCACTGAGCCTGATCTCCAGTTCCTGTTTGAGCAGTTCCTTGGTGTGGTCGGCATTTACCCTCAGGATCTCGCTCACCCCCACAAACCTGGGTTTGTCATCTTCAATCACACAGCAGTTGGGGGAGATGGAAATCTCACAATCGGTGAATGCATAGAGTGCATCGATGGTCTTGTCGGAAGAGACATTGGGCCCCAGGTGGACAAGGATCTCCACATTCTCGGCCGTATTGTCATCGATCCTTTTGATCTTGATCTTCCCCTTTTCAGTGGCCTTGATGATGGATTCGATCAGGCTGCTGGTGGTTTTTCCATAGGGAAGATCCTTGATCACCAGGGTTTTGTTGTCCACCTTCTCGATCTTGGCCCTGACCCGGATGGATCCTCCCCGCAGACCATCATTGTACCGGCTTACTTCGGCCAGACCCCCTGTGGGGAAATCGGGATAGAGTTCAAATTCTTTTCCCTGGAGATACTTGATGGAGGCATCGATCAGTTCATTGAAATTATGGGGCAGGATCTTGGATGAAAGTCCCACAGCAATCCCCTCTGCCCCCAGGGCCAGCAAAAGGGGAAATTTGACCGGCAGGGTGACCGGCTCCTTGTTCCGGCCATCATAGGAGAGTTTCCATTCGGTGGTTTTGGAATTGAAAAGCACCTCGTTGGCAAATCCCGACAGCCTGGATTCAATGTACCTGGATGCGGCAGCCCCGTCACCTGTATATATGTTCCCCCAGTTTCCCTGGGTATCCACCAGCAGCTCCTTCTGACCCAGCTGGACCAGTGCATCACCAATGGAAGCATCCCCGTGGGGATGGTACTGCATGGTATTCCCGATGATATTGGCCACCTTGTTGAACCGGCCATCATCCATCCGTTTCATGGCATGCATGATACGCCGCTGGACCGGTTTCAATCCGTCGGTGATATGGGGAACAGCACGTTCAAGGATCACATAGGAGGCATAATCGATGAAATAATCCTCATACATCCCGGAAAGATGGGTGATCTTCACATCATCCCCGGAATGCTCCTTCTTCGAGGTGTTTCTCCAATGAAGTATCGTCGAAATCTGTCATTTCTAGTCTAGTGAATGCAGGAGGGATCATGCCACCTCCACCGGGTCCTCTTCCACCCGCAGCCTGTTAATGATAAAATCCTGCCGTTCAGGTGTGTTTTTCCCCATGTAAAATCCCAGGATGTCTTTCAGGTCGTCATCCTTTTTCATCCGAACGGGCTGCAGCCTGATATCGGGACCGATGAAATGCTTGAATTCATCCGGGGAGATCTCCCCCAGTCCTTTGAACCTTGTGATCTCAGGATTTTTGCCCAGCTTTTCCATGGCACTGCCTTCTCTCCTCATCCGAATAACAATAGATAGGTCTCTTTCTTATTCCTGACCCTGAACAGGGGTGTCTGGAGAATGTAGAGATGACCGTTGCGGACCAGGTTGGGAAAGAACTGGAGGAAAAAGGTGAGCAAAAGCAAGGCGGATATGCATGCCATCCACATCGGCATCGGTGGCGATCACCACATTCTTATACCTCAGTCCGTCCAGCCCATCCTCAATATTCAGGGCTGCCTGAAGCAGGTTAAATTCTTCATTCTCGTAGACCACCTTTTTGGTAAGTCCGAATGAATTCAGGGGTTTTCCCCTGCAGGCTGAATACAGCCTGGGTATTTACATTCCTCGATTTGGTAATGGAGCCCGAGGCCGAATCTCCCTCGGTAATGAAAAGGGTGGATTCATTCTTCCGCTCATCCTTTCCATTGTAATGGACCCGGCAATCGCGCAGTTTCTTATTATGCAGGCTGGCTTTCTTGGCCCGTTCCCTGGCCAGTTTCTTGATGCCCGAGATGGCTTTTCGCTCCTTTTCCGATTCCTGGATCTTTTTCAGAAGAATGTGCGCTGTTTCTCCATGTTTGTGCAGGTAATCATCCAGTTTGGTGGTAAGGAAATTCATGATGAAATTCCTTACGGACGGACCTTTGGGGCCCATGTCCTTTGAACCCAGTTTGGTTTTGGTCTGGGACTCGAAGACCGGCTCCTCCACCTTGATGCTGATGGCAGCAATGATGGAGGTACGGATATCCGAAGCATCAAAATCTTTTTTGATAGAAATCCCTTATGGTCTTCACCAGCGCCTCCTTGAAAGCCACCTGGTGCGTTCCTCCCTGGGTGGTATGCTGTCCGTTCACAAAACTGTAATACTCTTCCCCATACTGGTTGCCATGGGTGATGGCCACTTCGATATCCCCGTTCTTCATATGAATGATGGGGTAGAGCCCCTCTCCGCTCATATTCTCCTGCAGCAGGTCCAGCAGCCCGTTTTTTGAATGAAACTTCTGGCCGTTATAAACGATGGTCAGCCCGGTATTCAGGTAGGTATAGTTCCGGAGCATGGCTTCGATGTACTCATCGATGAAATTGAATTTCCCGAACATGGTATGATCGGGTTCAAAAATGATCTCGGTTCCATTCTTCTCCGGAGAGTTTCGCTGGGGATGGTTTTTGATAATCTCACCCTCACTGAAATCCACAGCCTTTACTTTCCCCTCCCTGATGGATTGGATGGTGAAACTGGAGGAAAGCGCATTCACGGCCTTGATCCCCACACCATTGAGGCCCACCGATTTCTTGAATACCTTGGAATCATATTTGGCCCCGGTATTCATTTTGGAGGCCACATCCACCACTTTTCCCAAGCGGGACACCCCGTCCGTAATCTCGGATGGAGACCCTGTGTTCATCAATAGTTACCTCAATGGTCTTGCCAAATCCCATCATGTATTCATCGATGGAGTTGTCGATCACCTCCTTCAAGAGGATATAAATACCATCATCGGGGGAGGAGCCGTCACCCAGCTTCCCAATATACATTCCCGGACGCTTCCGGATGTGTTCTTTCCAGTCTAGGGTCCGGATGGTTTCTTCTGAATAATTCGCCGTCATATCAATCTCTCCGTTAGGCTGAAACGCCTGCAAAATGGCCGTGTCCGGAATTCCCGGCAGTTGCACAAATATAACCAAAAGTACGGGCCTGCATCACTCAGTTTTCAACACAAAACTCTTAAAAAACAGTTAAAAACAGGAGGATCCAGCTGTGTTGAGCCCACGGGGCTTCAGGTCCATTCGACAGCCTGCACCTCCATGCGGGTGTGGCAGTCCGGACCGGTAGGTTCCCTGGGTGTCAAAATCCCAGGTCCACCTCTCTTTCCGGATGCCTTCAGGCAAGCTGGTGTAACAGCAAGTTCCGAGATGACTCGTTACCAGCCTTATCAGTGCTTATCTCCCTGGTGTCGGTGATCAGGCATCCCGGGAGTGCTGGTGATCCATTCCAGGTGGAAGGACTGGATCACTGACCTGAGATGATCCAAAGATTGATCATCCTTGAAAATACCTTTTTCTTTTAGAAAATCGCAGAGGATGGTGTCCAGCTGGTTCAGCAGGTTGACCGAAATGATCATATCGGGATGAAGGCCTGGAAGGGGGGCTTCGAGCAGGATGCTTTCAGTCAGCGCTTCCAGCTGGCCCGGATCCCGGTCTTTTGCCAGTTTCCAGAACTGGCTGATGGCTCCCCCTGTCAGGTCCGCCTCCACAAGTTCCACGCTGTCTATCCGTTCAGTCCTTTTCCTCACCTGGGGCGGGTGATGGATGTCCACCAGGTAGATCTTCCTGCAACGGGCTGCAAGGTGTTCCAGGGGAACATCCAGCAGCCAGCCGCTTCCAAGAACTGCCACAGACTCAAAGGATGTTCCTTGAATGAAGTTCTGATGAACTCCCTGGTCTTCTCAAGATGGGCCTTCCATGGGAGCTTTCATCCAGATAGCGGTTCATGATCCCCTGCTGGTCACGGATGTATCCCATGCGCCGGATGGCTTTTCGTGGAGTGCTCATTCAGCAGCTTCCTGTTCCAGTTTCTGCAAGGCGGTTTCCATACGCTGCCGACCATGGACATAAGTTCTTTCATTTCCAGCTTCTCCACTGTTTCTGCAGGGATCTCATCCAGGACCCTGATGCGGATGCTGGCCTTTCCCATGGGAATGGCTTTTCCGCCAGGGAAAGGTATTTTCCGAACCGGTGAGCACAATGGGGATGATCCCGGTGGAGGCGCGTTTTGCCAGCAGGAAAGCACCCTCCTTGAAGGGCCGCATGGTGCTGGTTTTTGACCGTGTCCCTTCGGGGAAGAGCAGGATCGAGGAACCTTTCTTCATCGCGGTTTCTGCCTGGGCAATAAACTTGGATCCCGAGCGGAGTGATTCACGGTGGATCTTGATGGAGTTGGTGAGTGTAAGAACCATCCCCATGAAGGGAAGTTTGAAATTTTCAGCCTTGGAGGTCCACTTAAAAGGCCTTCGGATCTTGTAAAGGGCCAGGATATCTACCAGTGACCTGTGGTTTGAGACCATCACCACAGCCCGGTTCCACGGAATCTTCTCCCTGCCTTCCAGATGGAGTTTCCAGAATGGAACCAGTGACTGGTAGTGCCAGGCCCAGAAGGTGCCCATGAAATGCGCCGCCATCCTTCGCCTGTCCCACCAGAAAGTTGAGACCCAGACCAGCAGGAAAAACGGGGTAATGATCAGCGATGTGACGGACATGGTGATCCATGCCAGGATGGAAAAATGCTTTCATGGAACAATAGCCCTCATGTAGCATCAATTTTGAGTCCGAAAATACAAATAACAAATGAGAGCACTCTGCAAGGTCTTTTGATCCGGCAAAAACCTAATCCACTTCTGTTGAATAAATTGGTGAATTGCTTCACCGGTTTTCTCTATATTTATGACAGTATGACTGCTGAAAAGAGACTTAATCCTGTGGTAGGACCTTGACCAGGGCAGCTTTGAGAAGCTGTTCAGGGATTTTTTTCCCCCCCTGATCTCTTTTGCCAGGAAGATCCTGGGGGATGAGGATGATGCACGGGAGGTGGTGCAGCAGGTTTTCATCAATCTCTGGGAGAAACGGGAGGAGATCGATCTGTCCACCTCTCTGAAATCCTATCTTTTTACCTCGGTCCATAACCGGAGCCTGAATGTGATCAGGGACAGGAAGAAATTTTCAGATGTGGAGGTGCCTGAGGTGGCCGGGGAGTGGGATGTGAGTGCACAGATCGAATCCATGGAGCTGGAGGAGAAGATCAGGGAAGCCCTGGAATCGCTTCCTGAAAAGTGCCGGGAAATATTTCGAACTGAACCGGTTCGATGGCATTGAAATACAGTGAAATTGCCACGCACCTGGGCATATCGGTGAAGACCGTTGAGAACCAGATGTCCAAAGCATTGAAGATCCTAAGGGAGAAGCTGATGAAATACATGACCCTGCTGTTGTGGCTGGTCATGCATACATTAAATTGAAATATATGTCAGAAATCATAGGGGTGAGGGGAGTTAAATGTGTGTAACAGGTGAGTATGTCATTGAATGATCCACATAGCGATTTTAACAGCCTGGTTACCAGGTTCTTTCCGGAGAACTTTCACCGGATGAACTTCGCCATTTCAAGGAAATGTTTCAGGGGATCCGGACATTCAGGTCCAGGTTAAAGGAGTACCGGAAGATCTGGGAGTCCATGGACAGGGTAGCCGGGCAGACTTCCTATGACCTGGATGCAGAATGGGAGCTGCTTCGGGGAAAGATCCCCGGGATGGAAACCGGGGTGGGGAAGGAGATGGCCCGTACATCCCGTTCCCTGCTTTTTTATACCTACCGGATCGCTGCCGTACTGGTTGTGGGGATTGTCTTTGCTTTTGCATGGATCTATGCTACCCGGTTTGCGGGAACAACCCTTGTGGCGGCAGGTGCCGAGCCGGTGGAGGTGCTTCTTGATGACGGGTCACAGGTGCTCCTGAACAGGGATTCAAAATTGCGGTTCCGGAAACAGTTTGACGGTGGTGAACGAAGGGTGACCCTTTCCGGGGAGGCCTGGTTTGACGTGGCCAGGGATACAGCACGTCCTTTTGTCATCGATGCGGGTGCAGCCCTGGTGGAAGTGCTGGGAACCAGTTTCAATGTGAACGCCTACAGGGAAAATCCAACGGTGGAGATCACTGTGGAGAGCGGGGTGGTGGCCCTGTACTGCCAAACAGGACCAGTATGAGCAGATCGTACTCAGGGCAGGAAACAGTGGTACCTATGACAACAGTCAGCAATGAACTGGTCCTGATTCCCTCCTCTGATCCCAACAACATCTCCTGGAAAACCACGGGAGCTCTATTTTGAAAGCACGACCCTTGAGGAGGTGGCTGAACTGGTCAGCAAGGTATACAATGCCAACCTGGTGATCATGAATCCGGAGCTGGCTGCTTGTCCCATCACAGTGACCTTCAGGGACCAGAGCCTCGAGCTCGGTCCTCAATGTACTGGAATTGACCCTTGACCTGGAGATAACCCGGACCGGAGAGCAGATCCTGCTGGATGGGGCCGGGTGTGTTGAATAATAACCTCATGCCAAGATCCGCACTGCATATTGGAGTTTTCCTGTTGCTTGTACAGGGTATTGTCTGTTCTTTAACTGCCCGGCAACCGGGACCGGACCTCCTGGTCACCCTTCACGCCGATTCCATCCCCCTGCGGGATGTGCTGGATCGAGATCGAGGAGCAGACCGGGCTCAGTTTTTCTTACAGTTCCAGGTTGATCGACGACCGGAAGGTTGTTACCGTCCATATGAAGGAGGCCCCTCTGAAAACTGCCCTGGATGCACTTTTCCTGGATCTGAAAGTGCGGTACGAGCTGGTGGAGCGCCAGATCGTGCTGAAAAAGGCCCGGCGGCTGAAGGTGGAGGTCGACTGCATCTGTCAGTACTCCCGGGAGGGACCAGATGCCGGTCCGGTTTACCATCAGCGGATATGTAAAGGATGCCCTGTCGGGAGAGGTCCTGATAGGAGCCACGGTTACCATCCCGGGAGGGGCACAGGGGACCATTACCAATAATTATGGATTCTATTCCCTTACACTGAAACAGGAGGTGGAGGAGCTGATCTGTTCTTATGTGGGATACAGGCAGATCGTGATCCCCGTGAACGGGGCCGACAACCAGACGCTCCATTTTACCATGGAAAAGGAGGTGGCAAGGATGAGCGAGGTAACCATCTTCTCCGAATGATGAGGCCAGGATCATTCGGACCACGCAGGAGTTCCGAGGAGCGGATCCATCCCGAATCGGTACGGAAAATGCCGGCCCTTTTCGGGGAGAAGGATGTAATCAAATCACTGGCAGCCATCCCGGGGGTCAAATTCTTCGGAGATGGCTCCACCATTTTCTTTGTAAGGGGAGGTGGCAGGGATCAGAACCTGATCACCATCGATGAGGCCCCGGTGTACAATCCCACCCACCTGCTGGGATTTTTCAGTACGGTGATTCCCGATGCCATCAAGGATGTCAAGGTCTATAAAGGGGATTTTCCGGCAAAATACGGGGGAAGGCTCTCCTCCCTGATCGATATCCGTACCAAAGATGGGAACATGAACCGGTTTGGGTTCGATGGCAGCGTGGGACTGCTCTCTTCCCGGCTTTCACTGGAAGGGCCCATCTGGAAAGAACATATCTCTTTTTTTATTTCGGGGAGACGCTCCTATATCACCAGGCCCCTGCAGCTACTCAATGAACAGATCAACGACCTGCATTTTTCCGATTTTCATTTGAAGCTGAATTATCACATCAATCCCAACAACAGGATCTTTTTCAGCATGTACAGGGGGGTGGATAATTTCGAGCAGCAGAACAACGCAGAGCACGTCTTCGGGAATCAACTGGCAGAACAGTACCACCACCCTGCGCTGGAACCACTTATTCTCCGACAGGCTCTTTTCCAACCTGACCCTGCTGGGATCCAGATACGATTATTTCCTGAACACACACATTGAAAGAAACGACTACTGGAACTCCCACATCGACAACCTGAGCCTGAAATATGATTTCACCTGGTTCATCAGGCCCGAGGACACCCTCAGGTTCGGGATCCTGTCTGCTGCCCACTTTCATAATCCGGGTAACTTCTACCAGGGCGGGGTGGAGTGGGATCCGGGCTGGACCTCTCCACGAAATATACCCGGGAATTTGCGGGCTATGTTTCCAACCAGTTCATTATCAATGAGAACCTTTCCATCCGGGCCGGGCTCCGGCTGACCACCTGGCAGAATGTGGGTCCTGCCACCGAGTACGATATCGTGAAAACCACCGGCGGGGATTTCGAGAGGGACAGCCTGGCGGTGCTGGAACATCCCGACGGGAAGGTCTACCACCAGTCATTCTCCCTGGATCCCCGCCTGAGCATGATCTGGCAGGCCGGGCAAGAGGCACTTCCTGAAGTGGAGTTACAGCCGCACCAGCCAGTTCCAGTACCTGATCACCAATTCCATCAGTCCCTTTACCTCCCTGGAGGTATGGCTGCCCGCCGGTCCCAACGTGCTGCCCCAGGTGGCGGACCAGTTCACCATGGGGTATACCCAGCGATTTGGCAACACGGGGATCAGTTTTGATGTGGAGGGGTATTACAAGCTCATGAAGAACCTGATCGATTACCGGGACCATGCCCGTATGCTATGCAATCCGCTGGTGGAGTATGAACTGCGGTTTGGCAAGGGCAGGGCTTACGGACTGGAATTCATCCTGAACAAGGAGCAGGGGAAGCTGAAAGGGTGGATCTCCTATACCCTCTCCAGGTCCATCTGCCAGATGGATGAGATCAACGGGGGGAGGGAGTACCCGGCCTATTCAGACCGGCCCCATGACTTTTCGGTCTATCTCTCCTGGGCCATCCATCCCAGGATCACCCTCACCGGCAATTTCATTTTCATGACCGGGGCGCCTTTCACCACACCCACCGGTTTCTACTATTACGACAACCACCAGGTCCCCATCTATTCGGAACGCAACAATGACCGCCTTCCGGATTACCACCGGCTGGATGTGGCCCTGAACTGGCACCTGAGCAAGCCTGAACGCCGGTTCCAGCACGAACTGATCTTCTCGGTCTACAACCTCTATAACCGCAAGAACCCGGTAGCCCTCCACTTTAATAAAATCGATGACGGCAACGGAAATTACGTGGTACCCTATGACTTCTATTCCAACCCGGAACTGTTGTCCACCCAGTTCTACCTATACGGAATGGTTCCCTCCATCAGTTACCATTTTAATTTCTAATCCATGAGGCATTCAAGATCTACATGCGGAAGAGGGCTGACCGGAAATTGGTTTTATATGATCTGGATCCTGGTGCTGGCTGGCTCCTGCACTGAAAGGGTGGACTGGGAGCTGGAGTACCAGGAGACAGACCTGATCGTGGTGGAAGGGAAGATCACCGATGAGGCGAAAGCGCACCAGGTACGGCTTACATTCCCTGTCTATGACCGGAACAGGGATCCGGATCCGCTGAGCGGGGCCCTGGTGGAGATCAATGACGGAAGGGCCATCCATCCACTGACAGAGACGCCTGCCGGATCGGGGATCTACCTGACCGATCCTGATTTTGCCGGGGAGGTGGGCAGGGGATACCAGCTGCGCATCAGGGTTGGGGAGAAACGGATCACCGGGATCTCCTTCATGCGTGAGGTACTGCCGTTCCAGTTTATGAGGCCCTACCCCGTCCAGCAGGACCCATTGCTCTACGAGGCCTATATTAGCGATGAGGACGGCGGCCCTGCTATTGTGAAGATGGAACTTGACTGGAGCCATGTGCCGGGTTACGATACCCTGGCCCCTGAAGAGACCCATGCACTGATCTATCACTACAGCCTGGGGAGTGTGGATGTGAACCGTATATTCGCTCCTGACCGGGAGCATGTGAGATTCCCTCCCGGTACCATTGTCTTCAGGGAGAAGGAATCGGTATCCAGGGAATATGAACAGTTCCTCAGGAGTATGCTGTCTGAGACCGACTGGAGGGGCGGTATCTTCGATGTCCTTCCGGGAAATGCCAGGACCAACCTCACCGAAGGTGCCATCGGTTACTTCACCGCAGGGGCTGTGATCCGCGACACGGTGGTGGTGGATTAGCGGGACATCTCGAAGGTGTAGGTGAATTTCAGTGTGATGTTGCACTCTTCATAGGCTACACTTAATCAATTACTTACAAATATTATTCAAAAAAAATCCAAAGTCAATAGGGGTAAGATGACTGTCATGGTGTGTTACAGGTGAATGATCACATGAAGGAAACCAGAAACTTGTAATAATTATTCACAAAAACCAGAAATCATGAAAAAAGTATCATTTTATTCATTCGTTGCACTCCTTGCCGGAGCCCTGTTCTTTACTGCCTGTGAGAATATGTTCAACGGACCCGGATTCGAGGACACCAAGAGTATTCTTCCCGAAGAGCTGACCGTGGAGATCCCGTCGGCCCTTTCCGCTGATGTTTCCCAGAATAAGAAAGCCGCGGCGGTCGATACGCTTAAAGGAAGGGAGATCTATGGCTTCCTGCGTTTCTTTATTCACACGGGTGACCACGCGGCCCGACTTACCCGCCACGTCATCGCTGCGATCAGACTGTATAACATTGACCAGGTGAAAAGTGTGGTTTACGTGAGTGATGATGACGGCCGGGTCAAAAACCTGGTTGTGGTGGAAACTCCCGAGTTTGAAGGAAAGACCTGGGAATACGGGCTTACCATTACCGATGCCGAGTCGGAAAGTGAACCTGATGGTGGCAAGGCCATGCAGGTCTTCTGGAACCACAGCAGGCCCATCGAAGGTATCACCATCATCAAGCCATATAACCTGGACAGGACCAATACAAGGGATTGGGCCATGGCCATGTACAGGATCGATTACAGCGGTGCAGGCGAACTGGGGTATGACCGCCATATGATCGTCTCCATTGCCGATTTGCCCGCCATCGATCCGCTGCTGGCTCCCTTTGCCATGGATGGCATGAAGATGTTTGTGGGCAAAAAGGGTGACAAGGTGGATGTGTTCGGTAACTCCAGTCACCCCAATGCCAAGTTCCTCACCGAAAAGGTGGGCTATAACTGGGCATTCGTGGCTTCCGGATCATTTGCCGGGGACATTGCTGTGGCCGAACTGGGCCTGCCCCTGAGCTCGTTGGATTCAGACAGCCGTGAGGTGCTTCTGGTGGAGAACTCGGTGTACAATGTGCTCTACAACGAGGTAAAGACCGTATGGCCCCATGCCAGTGATGAGATCCTGAATGCATGGCTGACCAATACCGAAGCTCCCGGTTACTTTGATGATGATGGATTCATGAAGGGTGGTGAAGCACCGGGAGCCGAATTCCTCCCGCTGGTTGACAGGATTGCAGGTCTTGCACCCTACAACCCGGCAGAGATTGCCACTCTTGAGATAAGCTTTCATTAGGTTTTCTCTATACAGTTCCCCTGACCAGGGATCCCACCCCGTTCGGGCGACTGGACGGGGTTTTTCATTGTGTGCCATGCATGTTCTTTACCTATAGGGTGTAAGTCCCGAGCGGGCCGGGTTGACAGGAACCGCAAGCTGAAGGCAAGGTTTGATCCGTGAGGATCCGGCTGAAGGAAGCTGGAGGCAAAGATTAGTTCTGACGAACAGAAACAGGATACAAGGCCTACCGAGGGGGTAACCCTGCAATGGAAGGGGATGCCCGAAAGTCAACCGTAACCGAGGGTGGTAAATCCTGCAGGACTAATTGAAAGGGAAAGAACTTACCATGGGAGATCTCAACGCCGAAAGGGGTTGAGAAGTCAGCAGCGGGCATATTACTTCGAAAGGAGGAAGGCCCAAATCTTTAAAGCAAGGAGCAGTTGCCAAGCAACAGAATGAGCCATGCGAAAGACAGGAAAATATCAGGAGTCTCCGAGGGACCTCATTTTATGGGGTGAAGGGGATATTGATAGCCCGGTTGTTCGGGGAGAGGACGTATACCTTAAACCGAACGGCTGGGTAAGTCATAAGTGGCTTACTGCGTGCAAGGAAGAACGAGCCTTGACGGCAGAATTGATGGAAAAGATAGCGAATCTATCAAATCTGACCACTGCCTTACGGCAGGTAGTTAACAACGGAGGGAGCGCCGGGATAGATGGGATGACAGTAACACAGCTTAAGGAGTGGTTCAGCCACAACTGGCAGGAGTTACAGACATCACTACGTACTGGTAGCTACACTCCATCAGGGGTGCGGGGAGTACGCATAAGAAAACCCAAAGGAGGATTTAGGCAATTAGATATACCCACAGTGGGAGACAGAGTAGCTCAAATGGCAGTAAAGATCATGTTGGAGCCATCAATAGAGCCTCATTTTCATCCAGACTCCTATGGATATCGTCCGGGCAAGTCGGCACTGGATGCCGTTGGAAAAGCGAGGGAGAGATGCTGGCGATACAACTGGGTTCTGGATTTAGATATCAAAGGCTTCTTTGATAATCTCAAGCATGATCTGCTAATGCGTGCTTTGCAAAAGCACACGGACAACAAGTGGGTATTACTGTACATTGGTCGCTGGTTAAAAGCGCCGATGCAAATAAGTAATGGCGAAATTGTTGACAGAGATAAAGGCACGCCACAGGGTGGGGTTATCAGCCCGCTTTTGGCAAACCTTTATTTACACTATTGCATGGACGAATGGCTGAGGAGAAATTATCCAAAGAATCCATTTGAAAGATATGCTGATGATAGTGTGGTGCATTGCAAAACAGAGTCTGAAGCACAAGAACTGAGAGATGCATTAGGGAAGAGGTTTTCGGAATGTGGCTTAGAACTGCATCCGGAAAAGACGAAGATTGTTTACTGTAAAGACGATGACAGAAGAGAAAACTACCCGGTAACGAAATTTGACTTTCTGGGCTACACTTATCGTAGTCGCAGATCAAAGAATCGTTGGGGTAAATATTTTGTCAATTTCTTACCAGCAGTAAGCAATCGTGCCAAGAAAGATATGCGTCAGGTATTACGTAGTTGGAAGATACATCTCCGGAGTGATAAATCTCTCTTGGATATATCTCGTATGATCAATCCAATGCTTAGAGGATGGATTAACTACTATGGCAGATACTACAAATCTGAGTTATATTGTGTCTTTCAGCATCTGAATCGAACATTAGCACGATGGGCTACGCGGAAATACAAAAGGCTTAGAGGTCACAAAAGGAGAGCGATGTTTTGGCTGGGTAAAATTGCTAGTCGAGAACCTTTGCTTTTCTACCATTGGAAATGGGGCATTAAGCCTGCGGTTGGACAATAGGAGCCGGATGAGCTGAGAGGTTCACGTCCGGTTCTGTGAGCAGCTCGGGGGGAAGTTCCCCGGGCTGACTCGACAGATCATACTGGTCAAAAGCGAAGAAGCAGCAAAAAGAGTCATGACGAGCACAACCGACTTCATCGAGAACCGGATGCTGTTAAAGGTAAACCGGGAAAAGAGTCGGGTATGCCGTCCCCATGAATTAAACTTTTTAGGCTATAGCATCCTAGGCAGAGGTAAATTGGGTATAAGTCGGGAGAGCCTAGACAGGTTCAAACAGAAACTACGACGCATCACTAGCAGGAACAGGGGAATAAGTCTGGATCAGATGATCCATGGTTTAAACCCAGTCTTACGGGGATGGCTAAACTACTTCAGACTTGCCAGGATGAAGCAAAAACTGGAATTTTTGGTAGCTTGGCTCCGACGTAGAATCAGATGCTTCAGAACAAAGCAATGCAAAAGAGCAAGTGGAATTATACGGTTCTTTTGCTCACGTGGGGTTCCGAAGAGGAGGGCCCTACTGGTTGCTTTGTCGGGCAAAGGATGGTACAGGCTTGCCTGCACCCCCCAGGCCCACGAAGCGATGAACCTTGGCATGGTTCGAAGAAATCGGCTTATTTTGCCTTTATAAAAACTATTGTTTAACCTTTAAAGAAACCGCCCAGTACGTTCCACGTACGCTGGGTGGTGTGAGAGGGAGATAAAATCAGCACTTTGCTGGTTTTATTCCCTACTCGATGCCGAAGGTCCTCTCCAGGATGGCACAGCAGGTCTGTTAGCCATCCGGCCAGGCACTCGCCATAGTTCCGCTGAGATTGCGTTCTATTTGTTTGCCGGATACGGGCAAAAGCTCGTGTGTCAATAGGGTGGTTTCAGAAAAATTCTTAACATTGTATAGAAGGAGTGATGGTTGTTGAACGTCTTGAATTTTATAATGATCAGGTACGTTCAAGGAGATTTCACTCCTTAATTCTTTTATGATTCAGACAAAGCCCTTTAACCAATGAAGAAGTGTCTCAGTATTCTACTGCTAGCAAGCATAATGCCCCTTGTCTATCCTCAAATTGAATCCAATCCTGAAACATTGTTTGCAGCATTAGAGAAAACAGCCCTGGGTTATGCATTCGACCTGTTAGGGGAGCCTGGTGCTACAGTGAGTTATTTTGATGTATTATACAATCTGGAGGAGGTACCTGTTGTCGCGGTATTTGAATTCAACCATCCTGGAGATCCAGGAAATGAATACCTCACCATCGGAATTTCTCTCAACGATATTGTTCCAAAGTTGACAGACCATTACGCCGGGGAATCCATTGAAAAACGGTGGAGGGCACAGTTGAAATTTGATATGCATCAGAAAATTATTGTACACCCGTTAGGTACATTTTTAAAAACCGGTGACCGGGAGTACATCAGGTATCCTGATAATATGCATGTAAATGTCACCTTACTAAATGAAATTCAGTTGGCCTCCCCGGATCTTAAACTTCAGGAATACCTGGAAAAGGCTGACAAATCATTGGCAATTAAGCGGCCATTTGAATCCAATGTTTCCATGGCGGAGCAGGAGGAATTTATTGTGCCCGGGGTTCCTATTTATCTCTGGTACCTGAATTGTCTCCTGACATCAACCACCATGCACTTTGCATACTGGAATGATCATGGATATCCAAGCTTTATACCTGGTGGGAACAGTGCGGATGGCCATTACTGGGCGGTCACGGAAGAGAGTTGCTACTGGACCGAGTCGACAGAAACAAGGCTTTCCTTTATTCCATTTTACGCGCAAGCCAGTCAGTACGGGAATGACTATACATTTGATTACGAGGTCTATTTCAACAGGGATTATGGCTTAGAAGAATTTTGGAACATATACGTTGCCTTGATAGATGAATATATCAGACCATTGGAGGTCGGCTGGTCTGGTCCTCCATATGGGGCACATTCAACAGTGGGTGTCGGGTATAAGATCGAGGGAGATCAGCGATTCCTGATCCTGCACGATACCTGGCGAGATGTTCCTTACTACGTGGATTATGACCAATACCAAGAGAGTCTCAACGCGTTCGTGAGACACTATCCTGTTGTTGAAAAAAAGAGTACACCCCTCCTTGCTACCACTGACAATGCCGACCTCGGCACTCGTGAGATCTCAATAAGTACACTGGATCTGGATATTTTTCCCGCGTTGGAGCCTGCTGACCAGGCGTATCATTCCTTTGAACTCGCGGACCTGAATAACGATGAGCTTGAAGACCTGATCGTATGCAATTTTAGAAATCAAACATATCCGGCTGGTATGCACGTTTATCTGAATGATGGTTCAAAGTTTAATCTCTCTCAACATCTCCGTCCGGAATTCGGTTATGAGTGTTACAACATTACAAAGACCTTTGATTTTGATAAGGATGGTGATCTGGATATTGCAGCGACTGGTTATTGGGCCAGTGTCATGATCTATCTAAACGAGGGTGGAACAATCAATGAGACACCGGTTGTCGTGGATGATGAGGGAAGGGGTTTCCTGGACCTCGGGCTGGCTGATATTGATCAGGATGGGGACATGGATATGGTGTCTTCATCGGTCCGGGGTGAAATCAGGGTATACATGAACCAGGAGGGAGGTTTTGTGCAAACTCAGCTGATCAATATGGAAAGCCAGAGTTTCAAACTTGAACTAGAGGATTTGAATAATGATTCCTGGCCTGACCTGGTTGCATCTAGACGTAGCGGGACCATCATATTGTTCTATAACAAGCAGGGAAGTTTCGCTGATATTCCTGATTTTCAGCCTGAAGGGCATGGGGGTATGAGCTGCGACATTTCAGATATCAACAATGATGGCAGGCCGGATATAATCGCCGCGAATGATGGAAAGGTGATCCTGTATAGCAACCAATATGGTTCCTTTATTGATGATCCCATCATTTTGGGCGATTCGTATGAGTGTTATCCAAAAGCAATTGAAGCTGCCGACCTGAACCAGGATACCTACCCGGATATCATTGTTGGGAGTTTTAACCGGCCCAATCTTGTTTTTCTGAATAATCATGGAGAAATAGATCCCGTACCGGCCTGGGAAGCTGCCGAGGTTGACCCGACAGTCAGCATCAGGATCTTTGACAATGACCAGGGTAAAAGGCGAATACTGATGGGAAAGTCAAGGGGAGGAACCCTGGATTTCTATGAGGTCGATTACCTGCGGTGCGATACACCTGATACCACCTATCAGGATGTTTCCATCTGCGAGGGAGAATCGTATAATGGCTGGACCGAGTCCGGTGAGTATCGGTTGACATACACCTCATCGGAAGGATGCGATTCGTTGGTCATCACGGATCTGATGGTGATAGCCATCGACACCCTCTTTGAGAGTGTTTCCATCTGCGAGGGAGAATCGTATAATGGCTGGACCGAGTCCGGTGAGTACCGGTTGACATACACCTCATCGGAAGGATGCGATTCGTTGGTCATCACGGATCTGATGGTGATAGCCATCGACACCCTCTTTGAGAGTGTTTCCATCTGCGAGGGAGAATCGTATAATGGCTGGACCGAGTCCGGTGAGTACCGGTTGACATACACCTCATCGGAAGGATGCGATTCGTTGGTCATCACGGATCTGATGGTGATAGCCATCGACACCCTCTTTGAGAGTGTTTCCATCTGCGAGGGAGAATCGTATAATGGCTGGACCGAGTCCGGTGAGTATCGGTTGACATACACCTCATCGGAAGGATGCGATTCGTTGGTCATCACGGATCTGATGGTGATAGCCATCGACACCCTCTTTGAGAGTGTTTCCATCTGCGAGGGAGAATCGTATAATGGCTGGACTGAGGAGGGGCAATACACGTCGATATTTACTTCCTCATTGGGATGTGATTCGGTGATTATCACGGACCTGCTGTTGTACCCTGCTCCACCGGTTCCACAGATTGAACTTGTCGGTGATACCCTGGTTTCTGATAATGCTTCCGGATATCAATGGTACAGGGATGGCGCGTTGATCCCGGGTGCCACCTCCCGACATTATATTCCTGTAGAAAACGGTCAATACCATGTTGTTGTAACGGATGATCACGGCTGTATTTCTCCCATCTCGAATATAGTCGTTGTACACCTTTCATCGGTTGATTCCAAAAAATTATCCCACACCCTGATTTACCCGAATCCTGCAACAACGGAAATTTTTGTTGACAATATGGTAGAGGGATCCCAAAGTATATCCATTTATGATTTTTATGGACGTGAGGTACTAAACCAACTTGTAGAGCATGGCCTGAACAGAATTGATATCTCAAAACTGCCATCTGGGATGTACCTGGTTCAAGTGAAAGGAAGTAGCATCTTTTCTGGTAGGTTTATTGTAAAGTAGCATAGAATATCCGTAAAACGTCATAGCAGGTGCTATATCCTTCCGGCCACTCACTCGACCTGGGCCCACTGAAATTGAGGGTCTCGGGCCTGTAGCGGCCCAGGAACCGGATCAGTTTTTGTGCTGCTGTGGCCGGGTCCATCACGAACAGGTCCAGGAGCAGGCATGGTTTTTTCATCGCCATCGCGATTTCATAGGATTTCAGGGTGCCGCCTGTCATCCCTTCACTGCAGATGATCACGGTGGCATCGCTGTCACGCACGTTGGCAGCGGTGCGTTCATCGTAGGAGGCCCCGGGAAGCGGTACCACCGGGTACGCGGAATCGATGGTCCCATCCTCGGCCATTCGGCCTTCCGGGCACCAGCCGCCGCATGACATTCCCTGCTGCAGGCAAAAATCGAGTTGTGCCCTGTTCACCCCTGTCTGTCCCCGCTGATCAGTTTTATCCGATCGCAGATACTTTTCCTTCCATTTTGCCTGCAACTCCTCCTTTAGTATCCCGTGGGTGATCCCCACCGCGAATCCTTCACCGGAACCGTTCAGTTTCAGGTAGAATTCATTGCTGATCTGGCCCTCAATCCAAAGATCGAGTACCTCGACGGGGATCATCCTGCGGAAGTGTGTGAACTGAAAATCGGATAATATCCTGATAAGCAGGCCAGGATCTGCCTCCCGTTCCCCGAGCAATGCCTCGATCAGTTTCTTATTGATAACGAGGTATTCATTCCTTACAGAAGATGCAAACCCGGGATCATTCATCTGCTCAAGGAAATGGCTGACCAGCAGCCCGGTATCAGCTTTTATCCCTGAACCAAGCAGGAAAAAACAGTATCCTCCCGGAAGGTCAGAGGGATTGAGATCCACTTGCTGAACCTCGCCGTTGGCTGAGTGATAAAGGGCTGTTCCTGCATGGTACGTAAGGGCACTTCCCCCAACCATCACGCCATACTCTCCCACCAGCATCACTTCGGACGGATATGTACCAGGTCTGTTACCCATCCTGTCATGGATTGTCCCTGAGGGAAAGATATGCGTATGCCATTTCCAGTCCCTTTACCTGTGCATGCACAAAATCCCTCAGCTGGTCATAATCCTCCCTGGCATGTTTCAGGAATTCAGAAGCCATCCCGTAAACAGCAGGGAGGGCCGATTTGCGGACCAGGTAATATCCATCCAGGAAATTCCTGATGCCCCCGGAGATGATCAGTTCGTTGCACACTGGTTTTTCGTGTGCCACGATATGATTTACATGGGTTACCATGGATCCCGCATCATTGCCGACCAGGGACAGGGGTTCGAATAGTGCCTGATGGGTCTCTTTATCCCGCAACAGTTCCATCCTGGCAAAGTTGGTTCCTCCAAATGCGGCGAATTCAATGGCCTGTAAAGGGAGTTGCAAGAGTGCCCTGAGGCTTTCCGGGCCCATGCCCTGTCCCACCTCCTTCACAATCACAGGCATGGAAAACTGGTCCAAGAAACGCCTGATGGTATCCAGCGGTGGAGCACTGAGAATGTCCCCCTCGGGCTGGAACCACTCCTGCATGGGATTCACATGAATGATCAATCCGTCTGCCTGTAACTTATCTACCAGCCCCATGGCTTTATCCACCTTTTTTCTGTTCAGGAGTTCTTCGATCTGTGCGATTCCCAGGTTGGCCCATAGGGGAAGGTCATCCCCAATGATGTTCCTCAGGTTGAAATCCCCGAAACAGGTATCATCATCCAGGATGGTACGGCAGGAACCCAGTCCCATGCCCATCCCGAACTCATTGCAGGCTGTTGCCAGATTCCGGTTGATCATCCCAGCCAGCCTGGTCCCTCCTGTCATACTGCTCACCCATAAGGGTACCCTCAGCTTTTTTCCTAAAATGGGGAATGGTTCCAATCCACCCACCGGATGTGCTTTCATCATGGGTTCGTAATGGAACCTTGGATCCATCACATGCAAGGCAGTTTGGGATTTGAACGCCAGTTCAATATGATCCTTTTTTCTGTTTTCCAGATCCTCCATGACGGATGTAAATTATATAAAATATGGTAATTATCTACATCCTCTACTCCGCGATTTCGCCTCATGTTCATTAATTGTTTTAAATGGTATTCATTTATTCTCTTAATTGTAGATGCTCTTTTCCACCTGGCCATCCAGGCTGGACAAGATTTGTATTATGAAAACCGGAATAGGCAGATTACTTCAGATTGATACCGGCAACAGGCCCATGATATTGGCTTTGTTGGTGCAGGCCGGGTGTACGGGTGTGTTTACAGGCACACTGGAGCTGGCCGGGAATGCCATGTTCCTGGAATCCTATGGAGCGGAACAGATCCCCCTGGGAATCCTGGTCTCAGGTGCTGCCGGTATCCTGATCGCCTCCATTTACAGCTATTTCAGCAAGCAGCTGGGGGTAAAATCTTTCGGTATCCTGAACCTGGTTGCTGTGGTGGCTATCACAGCAGTATTGTTGATAGGTTCTCATCTGCTGCAGAAACCGGTGTTTGATTTCGCCGTCTTTGTACTGATGGGACCCATGCTCCTGATTACCTTACTGGGTTTCTGGATCACAGTCAGGGGATTTCTTTCCCCGAGCAAAGGAAAACAGCTATCGGGGCTCATTGAAGCCGCCCTGTTTGCCGGGATGGTCCTTGCCTTCGCGGGGATTCCATTACTGGTCCGCAACGGACTGCAGGTCCGCCAGGTCCTTTACCCGGGCATGGGAAGCCTGATCCTGGCCGCAGGGGCGCAGTTGTACGTTTTGACCCGTATGGGCAGGCACCAGGAGTATTCCGACAGGCGGGTTAGCAGCACAGGACCCATCAGGCTCTTCTCACACCGGTATACGGGACTGATCTCAACATTTGTGGTCCTCGGGGTAGGGGTATCCGTTGTGCTTCACTTTATATTCCTGTGGGCTGCCTCGGACCAGTATACCGGGGGTATCGAAATGGTCTCCTTCCTGGGATTCTTTTTTGCGGCTATGGTCATGGCAGCATGGCTCATGAAGCGTTTTTTCTACGGGTGGATCAAGAAACGGTTTTCAACGGGAGTAACCCTGCTGATGTCCCCGGTCCTTTTGATTCTTGTCTCACTGGTTTCGGTGATTGTGGGGGACCTCTCCGGCCTGGGAGCAAAAACAAGCATTGTCCCCGGTTTCTTTTTATTCATCTATCTCTCCAAATTTATTGGAGGTGCCTGGAAAAGCTCCATGGAGGATCCTTCCATGAATGTGATCTACCAGTCACTGGATCCAAGGGAAAAGCAGAATGTGAAATCCGGCATTGAGGGTGTTCTCAGCCAGATAGGAGTATTTACCATCGGCCTGTTTCTGGCCTGCTTTGTCCTCATCAGCTTTATTGAGATCATACACGTCACCTATGTGCTGATCGCCCTTGTGATGGCCTGGTTCTTCGTGGGCCTTTCGTTGTACCGTAATTATTCCAGGATGCTGAAGGTCTCTCTTGAATCGGACAAGATCAGGGATCAGCTGGACCAGGGACTGGAGGAACTGGCCCTGGTGGACCTGAAGCAAACGGCATTCCCAATAGAGGTTCTGGAGTTCAATCAATACTATTATCACTATAATTCAAGGGAGCAACTGGTCTCCTATCTCGACCACCCTCATGCCGGTGTCCGGACCCGGATCTGGGATCATTTGCTGGGAACCTCACCCGGGCTTCCTCAGTTAACCATCAACCAGTTGCTTATCAGTGAACAGGAGCCGGAGGTGAAGGAGCAGATCAGGCAGCTTGCGCAGCGTAAGCTCCGGAATAAGCTTGGCCTGCAGCAGGCATTCATCAAAGAACGGATCGACCGTTTTACCAATGACATACCGGAGGTGGACCTGGCCATAGGCGAAGCATTTCAATCCGGGATCAGGAATGAGGTTTTTGCGGCCCTCTATTATGTGGCCAGGGAGCATGACCAGAACTACCTTCCCGAATTGGTCAGCCTTCTCAAGGACCAGGACCTGGATCTCAGGAGTGTGGCCATCTCCACAGCCGGTCAGATCGACTCCAGAAGGGTTACGGGCAGCATTATTGAAAGCCTGGGGCATCCTGATCTGTATGCCTCTGCCTGGTCTGCCCTGGTGACCCAGGGGGAAGGGGTGCTGGAGGAGCTCGAAGCGGCCTTTCATAAACCCGGTTCCGGCCTGGTGCTTCAAAAACGGATCATCTCTGTACTTTCAGCCATCGGCGGAGCCAGGGCCATGCACCTGCTCCTGGAGAAACTGGATTACCACCACAGGGAGATTTTCCATACAGTGGTCAGGGGATTGTATGAAAACCGGTTCCAGGCATCACAGCTTCAGCGGACCACCATCCAGACTGCCATCCTGAAACTGGTGCATACAGGGGCATGGAACCTGGCGGCGAAAATATCTATTCGCATGGACAATCCGGGCGGAGACCTGGAAATGGCCATTGATCATGAGATCTGGGATGTGAACGAGGTCATGCTCATGCTGCTGTCTATGATCTACGACCGGAGGTCTGTCAACCGCATCAGGATGAACCTGCTGGACACACAGGCAGAGGATAGGGGAATGGCCATTGAGCTGTTGGACCTGCTGCTGAATGAACCTCTGAAAACAGTACTGGTATCCTATTTCATAGATATACTTATCAGGGAGAAGATCGATAAGCTCCAGTCCTTATACAGGATCGATCTGATCCCGGTAGACCTGCTGATCAGAAAAATTCTCAACCGCGATGGTATGCAGATGGGTGATTTTATCCGCATTTGCGTGCTTGAAAGGATGGGAAATGTTACACGCTATTTTGATGAGCAGCAAATCATTGCACAGGGATTTCACCCAAATCCCAAAATTCGTGAAACCGCAGCGCAATTATTACGTAAAAATGATCCCGGGCGGTTCGACCTGGTCACGGAAAGGCTGGATTTTCCAGACAATAGCTTTCCCGGCCATGAAGATTTAGCGGGATGGTACGTAAGTACCACAATAAATCTAACCGCCTGGCAGTTGTTTAAAAACGTGGGAATTGACTGCCTGTTTAAACTGGTGTCTGTTTTGCAACCCTATTCGGAGGAGGTTTTAGCCGATGGAGAATGGGTGTTGCTGGCCAGATCAGCAACTGCAGGTGGTTCTACTCCGCTTTCATCGGGAATTGCGATTATTGCGGCACACCAGCCTGAAATTCTGGAGCAGATTCGTTATCTTGGGACAGACGGGGCCAGTGAGGCCTATATGATTGAAAGGGGGGAATTCATAGAACTTTTGTTTGACAACAGGAGTTTGTTGCACGTTTTTTGTGCTTACTAAACCAAACTGCAAAGTCTGGTTTGCTATGAATTGTTGGAGATAATGAATTTTACAATGGGTGAGTCCTCTATAATAGATACCGGAGTTCTGCAAAGAAATCCATTTCCGGGCGTCAGGCCATTTACCAGCGCTGAGGACAAATATTTCTTCGGGAGGGATGAAGTTATCAATGAAGTGAAGGATACCCTTCTGGTCAACCACTTTGTTGCGTTGATCGGAGCCTCGGGTACCGGTAAAACCTCCGTTATACAGTCGGGTATCATACCCGAATTGCTTACTTCCGGTTCAGGGGAATGGGTTCCGGTTTCCGTGAGGCCGGGAACAAATCCACTGGAGAACCTGCTGAAAGGCTTTCAGCAGGTATTTCCCACGGACCTTAGCGATGACGATGTCCAGGCATTCATTTCCGGAGACATGTCACTTGGTGAGTGGGTGAGCCAGACCATTCCAGGCAAGAACAACTACCTGATTGTTGTGGACCAGTTTGAAGAGATCTTCAGAATGGGACACCACGGAAGGCCAAATGGCAAGAACCCGGAAGCATCCAGACTGGTAAAACTCCTGATGCAGGTGGTTAACGAAAAGTTACCGGATTTCTATGTGATACTCTCCATCCGGTCCGACTTCATTGACAACTGTTCAAAATACATCGACCTGACCGAGCAGATCAACCGGAGCAAGTACCTTTTGCCCGGATTGTCGGGTGATGCCATTGCATCGGTGATCCGGGGTCCCATCAAGCTGGCCGGTGCCGAGATTGAACCGGGCTTCGTGGACCTGTTACTGGATGACCTGAAGGAGGTGGAAGAGCAGCTTCCCCTGCTGCAACATTCCCTGATGAGGACCTGGGACCACTGGACACAGAAGAGGTCTAATGAGACGCCCATTTCCGTCAGCGACTACCTGGATGCAGGTCCCATCGGAAAATCCCTGAATGACCAGCTGAATGATATCTACAATTCGCTGGATGAGAAGCAAAAGGTGATCTGTGAAAGGCTGTTCAAGACCATTACTGCCAAAGGCGAACAGACCATAGGCTACAGGCGGTTGATTTCCCTGGGAAATATTGCCAGGATCGCCCAGTGCAGCGTGGATGAGGTATCGGATGTGGTCAGTATATTCCGCAGACCGGGCCGCCAGTTCCTGCTTCCATCTGCCAACCACGCACTTACCGAGGGCTGCATTATCGAACTGGCCCATGAGTCCCTGATCACTACATGGGAGATGTTAAGGAAATGGATCGAGGAGGAGGCCGAATCCATCCGGATCTATATGAAGCTTTCAGAGGCATCTGAGTTGTACCAGCAGGGGAGAACTGAACTCTGGAAACATCCGGAACTTCAGCATGCGATAGAATGGCGGGAGTCACAAAAACCGACTCCTTCGTGGGGCATCCAGTACAATCCTGCCTTTGAAAGGGCCATGGTATTCCTGAATACCAGTGAAGAGGAGTACCAGTGGGATGAGGAACGGAAAGTCCTCAGGCAAAGAAGGAAACTGATCATTAACCGGACTATTACCATCGGTCTGAGCGTGGCGGTGGTGATCCTTGGTCTTGTCTTCTGGTTGGGTAGGAACAGGCCCGTTCAACAGGATACACCGGTCAACAATGACGGTGGAATGGCTGTCCTGAATCCCGGGGAACCGGCACAGGGCAGTGATGCTGTGAGCGGTGCGGAAGAAACCACCCTGCCCGGGGATGAAACCACGGAAGGAACTGCAACAGAAGAGAATCCGGCCCCGTTGGTCCCGGATGAAGGGCCCGGGACAGACCCAGTTCAGGAGATTCGATCGCAGCCTGAAACCAGGCCACGGGAACAGGATCCAGGAGAGGTCCGCGAACAATCTCCTCCCGCGAGGGAAACAAAACCACCTGCCGGAAGGACCGGCCAGCAGACCAGGACAAGTTCACCCACAGTCAACAACGCAGCCCTCAAACGGGAAGCCATCGTTCAGGCAAAGAATGTGGCCAGGGCCAGTGTTGACATGGAAGGCGATCCGGATTTGCAGGGACTCCTGGCGTACCAGGCATACCAGCTCAACCGTGAGAATAACGGGAACTATTTCGATGCGGATATATACAATGGCCTCTACAAGTCTTTAAAGAAACTGATCTCCTCAGCCTATAACATCTATCCCAACATGCGCAATTCGGTCAAATCCATTGTTTGGCTGAGGAGCAGGAACAGCATGGTGGTGGCAAGCAATGACGGATCGGTCAAGATCTTGCCCGGGGATGTGAAGAACAAGAAGAACCAGACATTACTGACCAATACCAACCTGACCAACGAGGATATATCGGTCAGCCCGGATGAATCGGTTCTGGCTGTGGGGACCAGTGGGGGAGGCCTGTTATTCATTGACATGCGCAACGGGGGAAAGCTGTTGCACAAGACCGAGGCGGAAGGGAAGATCATTTTATTACTGCAGAACCTGGGTAAGGGCGGCAGTTTCATCTCTGCCGGTACCGATACCCGGATCCTGAGGTGGAATTATCGTGATTATAAAGCCTCCCTGCTGGTGGATGTGGGTACGCGGCCGTCGGCCCTCGCTGCCTCTTCCAACGGATCTAAAGTGGCAGTTGGGACCAGGGACGGCAAGCTGTATGAGCTCAACCCGGAACGTCCTGAAGGGATGAAGTCCATCGCCGATTTCGGTACGAATAGTGTGAGGGCTGCGGTATACAGTCCAGGGGGACAGTTCCTGGCAGCTGGATTGCTGGATGGATCAGTGCGGATTCTTGCAGGTGAAAAGAGAGCCACCCTCGCTTCACTGAAGGGTCCCGGGTCCCGGGTTTCAGACCTTGCGTACAGTCCCGACGGGAGATTCCTGGCGGCAGCATCCAATGATGGCAATGTGTACCTCTGGAACACGTCGGACTGGAACCAGCCACCCCTTGTCTTTTCGGAAAACAAGGGATTCATCCTGGCGGTTTGCTTCAGCCACAACAGCAACAATTTTTACAGCGGCAGTACAGATTTTCCCAGGCTCATAGGAAGGCCTTCAGAATCGGCCCAGATGGTGAAAGAGTTCTGTGACCTGTTGGGCAGGAACCTGACACAGGCTGAATGGAACCAGTATTTTGGTGACAGCCAGCCCTACAGAAAGACCTGTCCCAATCTTTAAAGAAAAAACGACCTGATATGCATAACCGGATCATTATAATTCTGTTTCTTACTCTTTTCGGAAGTCCACTGATTGCTCAGAATGAGGTGGGTTGTGAATCCCTTCTCGAGGATGCAAAGGAGGCATACAGCGGGGGGATGGTGGAACTGGTTCCGGATATCCTAAATCCATGCCTGGAATCGGGATTGAGCGGGGAACTTCTCCAGGAAGCATACAAACTGGTGATCAATGCCTACCTGTTTGACTACCTGCCTGAATCGGCCACAGCCAAGATGCAGGATTTTGTTATGAAATTCCCGGAATATGCTGCATCCGGTTCTGATACGAGGGAATTTGTTCAGATGCACAACACCGTGAAGCAGGAGATGGATCAGGCAGATGCGGCTGCCGCAGCAATTGCCCTCGCGGAGGAGCAGGCAAAAGCCAGGGAGGAGCAGGATAGAATCAGGGAAGAGGCTGCAAAGTCCGACAGGCAGGAGGAAACACGGGAAAAAGAGAGGCCCACCCGGGAGGATCCGGTGGTCGATCCTGCCGGGGATGTTGACAATGCGCATTCCATTGGTGTTTATGCGGGAGGCGTATTCCTGTTCCCGGGCATGATGGAACGTTACAGTATGACAGATCCGGCGACCGACCAGGGAGCATTCGGACAGGCTGTTCCGGGAATCCATGCCGGTGTGGCATTCACGCTGAACCTCAGCAGGAGTGTCAAACTTGGTATCGGGCTCAGCTATGACCGCCTTCACCTGAGTTTTGCAGGAAAACCTTTCCCCTTCTCCAGTTACCAGTATGATGAATTCCAGAACCGCATAGGACTGCCTGTTTCCATGGAGGTGGATCTGAATCCCGACAGCAAGACGGTGGCCTATTTCAGGTTTGGTGTAGCGGTCGATTACCTGTTGGAAGCCAATGCTTCAGCGGTTAGAAGCTATGATTCGGGGGATGCCTTTTTCAGCGCCGGTTGAGGTAGAGAGCACCAGGGTTACCGATGCCCGGACGAAAATGAACGTATATGGCTTGGCAGGATTTGGTATCAAACATAAGCTCCGCTCCGGGTACTTTTTTGCCGAGGCGGTCTACAACTATGGGTTCAGGAAGGCAAACCTGGAGGAGAACCGGTATGATTACCAGGATTTTAACTGGTTGATCTATCATATAGACAGCGATTTCAAGATGCACAACCTGACCTTTTCGGTTGGAATGGCCTGGAATCTGTAATACAATGAAACTGCAACAAAATGAAAAAAATAGCACTCCTGTCACTCTCATTTCTTCTGTTTCTTTTCTCCTGTGAGAAAGATATGTCAGAGCAGCAGGCCCAATCTTTTATCAAGTATTTCGGGGATTACCTCTCAGATGTGGCACAGGATGTGGTTGCCCTCGACGACGGGGGATACGCGCTGTGCGGAACGGCCACCATTCCGGATACAGGATCGCGGATGTTCCTGATCATCACCGATGAATTCGGGAATCCCGAACCGGGATTTCCCACATATTATACGGTGGATGACCTGCCAGCAGGAGGGACCACCCTTGTTTCCAAAAAAGGCGGGCAGGGAGGGTTCCTGTTGTGCGGCTATGTGGAGAAGCCCAAGGTGGGCAGTTCAAGTACACAAAAGGATATTCTCATCGTAAAAACTTCCAGCACCGGGGATAAACACTGGACCAGGGTATATGGTTCGGAAGAAGATGATGTGGTCCTGCATGGCACACACGGACTCTCTTCGGGGTACATGCTTACAGGATACAAGGAGATCAATAGTGAAAAAGACATCATGGTCATGGGGCTTGAAGAGGACGGCGATTCCATTGAACTGGAATTCAATTTCAACAAACCGTTTGGATCGGAAGACGCCATTGCCAACTACATTGTGACCACTGAGGATACCTACCTTGCAGTTTGCACCTACGATAAATACGGGGGAGAGGGCACCGATATCCTGGTACTGAATTTCGATGACGAACTGAGCCCCAATGATGAGGTGATCCAGGGTAATTACAACGAATATGGCAAATGCATCGTGCATGATACCCTCAACAAATATATTGTCCTCGGAAACAGGGTTAAGGATAACACAGGCAACAGTGAAATGCTGGTCTATTCCATTGAAAAAAGTGGTATGACACTTGAAGCACCGCGTCTGCAGACGAGCATTTCTGAGATCAACGCGGACCTGGCATCAGAGAAGCTGATCAGGACAGAGGCGGGTAAGTATGTCATTGTGGGTACAAGGACTTCTAACAACCAGTCAGATATCTTCGTCCAGTTTCTCTCGGAAAACTACCTGCAAAAGGACCGGATCTTTTTTGGTGAGCTGGGTGACCAGACCGGTCAGGGCATCGATAATACGTTAGACGGAGGGCTCATTATATGCGGATCAAACGGTGATGCCAACGGGAATAACAACATGATCACCCTGATCAAGACCGATGAGCTGGGCAAGCTTTAACTGCGGGGGATTGTATTTCATCCAAACGGCAGGCCGGTTTATCAAATTTGGCAAGGCTTGTGGCAACCATATCAGGCCAGGAAGGGTACCATATTGGAGAGGCCTGATCAAATTCAATAGAAACAACTAATGGGCAGAAAGATTTTGAAATATATCCTGGTTCTGGGAGCAGTGGTTCTTCCGTTGGCAGGTTGGGCACAGACGGCCACCATCAGCCAGGATGCGATGAATGAGGCTGATATCAGGAATGGTGGCAAGCGGATCAATATCACCCTGTCGGGTGCCTATTTCACATCCTTTTCGGACCAGGTCCGAAGGGATATCATAGATGGCCTGTCGGGTGATGCTGCGTTTGAGCTTGTGAAGGCCAACATCCCCCTGGGGAATGTGGTGCGCAGGTCCAATACGACGGCCCGCATTACATTACCGGCCACACAGGGGTATTATATCGATTCGGATGAAACCGTTTCCGTGGTGGTACCCGCTTCGGCCCTTTTCCTGATGTCATCGCCCATTGCCGGGTCGCCGGATGTGGGTATCTCAAACCTCAACACATCGATCAAATTCTCGGGATCCCTGCTCACTGCCACCACCGAGACCGATGTGAGGAACGGTGGTGCAACCATACTGATTACAGCCGATTATAACCACTGGCGGCCTGAACTGGCCACCACCCAGGTTGGGCTGATCAGGGATATATTCAGCACCAGCGAATTCCGCAGTGAGGCTGTCAGCCTGATCGGGTCCACCCATGTATCCATTGATAAGAATGTACTGGTCATCACCATGCCCGCAGCGGCCAATTATTACCTGGGTGACGATGAGACCGTGGAGGTCAAAGTGCCGGAGAGCTATCTCGTGCTGCCTGAATCGCTCAACAACCCGGCGGTGAAGTTTGATATTTCCAACGAAGATCCGCTGGTCACACTGCAGGATGTGGAGTACGGGGAAGATGAGATCAGGAGCGGGAACAGGATCTTTACCATTACCATGTCGGGTGATAAGTTTACAAATCCACTTAATGTCAATGAACTGAGAAATGATTTTTCCGGGGGCGTTGGATGGGAATCGGACCTGGAGAATACCCTTACATTCAACAGGAACAATGATTTTCAGATAGTGGTCACCATACCCCGGTTTCCCGGTTTCGACATTGACGTTCCCGAAGAGACCTCCCTTTCACTGGGCCATGAGAACATGCAGACCACTGTTGCATCATCCTTCCCGGATGCCACCAACAGGATTTCCCTGGTGCCCCTGGTACCCACCATGACCCTCCAGAGCACTCCCTCCCCACTCAATGAGGATAACCTGGACGGATCCACCCTGAAGGCGTTCCTGACTGAGACCAGCCTGAAAGAACCGGTCCTGGCAGCTTCCGACCTGCAGATTCTTCCGGCCATTTCAGGCCTGGTGATCAACAACCCGGAAAATGTGACCACCAACTATTTTGAAGTTCCCCTGTCATTCTCGGGCAACCTGGAGGATGATGCATCCATCACCCTGGTCCTGGATGGGGACCGGACCCTCTATGGATCAGACCTGGAAAGCAATACCCTGTCGCTTTCGTCAGCCTATGAACCACAGGTAACCAGTGTGTCCATTCCCAATGAGCCCATGGGAATGGGGGATGTGGTTCCGGTGACCATTACCTTTTCCGACAACAGCGAGGAGGGTACATTCTCATACGTTGGCGGTACCATTGAGGGTGAACCGCTGAACGCAGACAGTGTAAAAAAGATCAATAACACCACCTATACGACCATATTTACCATCCAGGAAGGCACTCCCAACCGCAGGGCTGACCAATCCATCCGGGCCGCTGATCTGCAGTTTTCCAACGGAAACAACAACGGAATCCCCGTTGATTTTGACATTGTCCAGGACAATGATAAGATTGATACGGAGGCGCCAGAGATCGAATATATCAGGTATGCAGACGGCTCGGTCCATACCATCGGTTTGCCGGTAGTGGGGAATGTGGTGGCTGACGGTTCTGACTATGAGTTTGACCATTCACGTTCATCCATCAACGAGGTCTCCTTTTCATCGGACCAGATTCAGGTGGAGAACAACATGAACAATACCTATACAGTGACCTACACGCCGCAGGAGGGGGACCATGATGTACCCGCATCGGATATGATTGTGGTGGAACTGGTGATGATCGACCAGGTGGGCAACCGGAATGATCCTCCGGTGGGTACACTCTACAAGGACCTTTCCCCGGTAATTGACGCCAACAGCCCGGCCCTTGATTCGGCGGTGGTGGCCAACCCGGGTGTAAAAGCCATAGGTGACCAGGTGGAGATCCTGCTGTATGCAACCGAAGAACTGAAGATCCCTGATCCGCCCATTGACGGAACCCATGTGAATTTTGTTCCCATCAGCTCCCCCAACGTGTTGTTTGAACATGTTTCAGGAAATATATACAGGCTGCTTTATACCGTGGCCATCGGGGACAACGGGGTGAATCCGGGGCAGCTTACCTATAACCTCGAAATGGAGGATCTGGCAGGGAACCGCAACAATTCGAACATCCCCCTGAAGAACAATAGTGTAACCATCGGATCTGATATTCCAACGGCAGCCATTGTGGGTGGCGGTTCGGTCTGCCTGGGTGATTCCCTTCAGGCGTTTCTCCATTTCACGGGAACGGGTCCGTGGGATGCAGTGGTGAGCAACAGTGCAGGTGAATACCTGGCCGTGGAGGATGTGGATTCCCCTTACCCGTTCTGGATCAGGAGTGATGTGGATGAGACATTCTATGTTTCCAGCGTGAGTGACGGGGTGGGCAATGAAGGGGTGGCATACGGCCAGCTGGATGTGGTTGTGAACTTTCCTACCGAAGTGCAGATCCTCATGGACAGGACCACCTTTGAGTCAAGCGAACCGGGAATTGAACTGCACGCGGATCTTGAGCCGGGGGTTTTCTCCGGGAAAGGGGTCTCTTCGGGTTATTTCTATCCCAGTATTGCGACTCCTGTGGGATCCCCGCATACCATCACCTATGCCTATGAGAACAATGCTGGCTGTGTAAGTTACGCATATGCCGATGTGGAAGTTGTGGAGGGAAGTGGGAGTGTACACCTGATTTCCGGTGATGATACCATCAGTGTTCTCTGTAGCGGCCAGGGAACCTATGAGATCAGGGGAGCCAACGAGGATAGCATACCGGGTCTGTTCCAGTTGCGGATTACCAATTCCACCACGGTGGTTCCTGACCATATTGTCGACAACGACTCATCCGACAACATGGCTATTTTTGATGCTTCCGGTTTGGAAGGTGGTTACGACATTATCTACCGGTATGTGATCGATGAGGTAACACTTACTGCCTCTACCTTTGTCCTGATTGATGAATTCGGGGCCCTTGAGATCACCAGTGACCTTCCCATGGAGGTATGTAAAAATGATGCTCCCTACCTCCTGACAGGAAATATGGATGGCCTGGATCCGCTGGCCACTTACAGCTTCACAGGGCCAGGGGTATCCGGGGACCAGACCTATGGGTTTTTCTATAACCCGGCTTCACCGGATGCACCGGTAGGTGATAATGAGATCACCTACACATTTGAGTCTTCCAGTGGTTGTAAGGCCTCCCTGACCACAGAGGTGGTCAACAATTTCGTACCGAATGTAAAGTTTACCCCCAGCACGGTTTGTCTCCCTGAGGAAGGGGGCAATGTGCTTTTCACCAATACCACCAGCGGGAAATATGCGGTTGCAGAGTGGCAGTGGAATTTTGACGATTTGTACAGCGGAGCCAGCAACTACAGCAACGAAGAGTCCCCTGCACATTTCTTCCAGGATCCGGGTCTGCGCTCCATCCTGCTTCAGGCAGTCACCACCGATGGGTGTATGGCACAATACCGGCTCGATACGCTCTTTGCCGACCAGCCCCTGGCTGATTTCACCTGGATCAGTGACTGTTTTGTTAAGGGGAGAGGAGATCCGGTTCGTGAATGCCACAGAGGCAGGATTTTCAGCTTTGGATACCCTGGTCTGGACCTTCAAGACTTCCAGCGGAGCAACCCTGGGTGTAAAAGGCTACGGTCCCGGTACAGATACCATTTCTATTCCCTTTACAGTACTGGGTAACTATACCATTGAACTTCAGGCCACCAATACTGGTGGGTGCAGTGACGAGGTTTCCAAAGAACTGGTGTTGAAGCCCACCGTTGTGCTTACCTCCGGCGGGTATACCGAATCATTCAATGTTTCGGAGGGGAGCTGGAGTGTACAGTCACCTAACGGTGTGGAGAGCTGGATGTGGGGTGAACCTGATTTCGAGGGATTCGAACCGGAATCCGGGGATAAATCCTGGTACACGGACCTGCCATATGGGATTGTCGGGTATGATGAGAATTCATGGGTGCAGAGCCCCTGCCTTGACTTCAGCCACATGTCCAGGCCATTGATCCAGGTGGATATCATGAAAAGTTTTGTGCCCAACCTTACAGGAACTGTACTTCAGTACCAGGATGTGGTTGAGGAGGGATGGAAAACGGTAGGCCTTTATGAAGAAGGGGTTTCCTGGTACAATTCCAATACCATCTTCAAGAGCCCTGGTGGCAGCAAGTATGGCTGGGGCCTGAATATCTTTCAGCCGGATACGGAATGGATTACTGCCAAGCATGACCTTGATAATATTGCGGGAAATCCAAGGGTCAAGCTCCGGTTTGTCATTGGCACCAATGGTCAGCAGGGGATCGGCAACCAGGGTTTTGCGTTCGACAATGTGTTCATCGCTGAGCGGACCAGGTATTCGGTGCTGGAACATTTCACCAACGCGGATGATATGTTCTCCCGGCTGGCTGACGACCATGTGGATACTTTTGCCATTGAGAACATGCGGGATGTGATAGACCTGCAGTACCACACCGATTATCCCGGATTTGACATCATGAATGAGAACAATCCGGATCCACCCTCCACCCGGTCCTTGCATTACGGCATCCCACAAATTCCCTACTCGGTACTGAACGGGGGGACCAATGTGGCCTACAGGTACGATTTTTCAGATCAGCATAACTCCCCCGATGCCGAGGAGCTTCAGATCATATCCCTGGATATCCCCGCTTTTAATGTGGGAATCCATGTGGACTGGCTCGATAACAGCCTCCATACAACCATCACAGCCATTTGCCAGGCAGAGGCATATAAGAATAATATTGATCTCTATACTGCGGTCATCGAGACTAAAGTCACCGCCTATACGGGTGGGAACCAGGACACCCTGTTCCGGAACGTGGTACTGGATATGCTGCCCACACCGGCCGGAAAACTCCTGGGCGGAAACTGGGTGAAGGGAATGAGTGAATCCAGGGAGTTCACATGGGAGTACCCTGCCTATATAGAGGATATCGAGGACCTGGCTATTGTGGCCTATGTGGAGGACCGTCCAAGCGGCCGGATCCTTCAGTCATCAGCCAGTTTCCATACCATCCCGGTGGGTGTTCGCAAAAGAACCGAAACCCAGGTGGCAGAGATGGCCATATTCCCCAACCCGGCCAGGGATTTCTTCTATGTGAATTTTGGAGGGAATGAGGTGGCATCCGGGGAGCTGATGATCATCGACATGTCCGGCAGGGTGGTCAAAATGATCGAGGTCCAGCCGGGATTCACCCTGCAGAAAATCGATGTACCGGACCTTCCCCAGGGGATCTACCTGGTCAACTGGATTGAGGCGGGTCAGTTGAGGGGACACAGCAAGCTGGTCCGGACAAGGTAATTACGAAGAGCTGTTCAAAAGGGCCTGACCGAATTTTTCACCAAAATCTGCAAGCTGGGCCGATTCCTCCTCATCGGGAAGGAACCGTGCAGTGATGCCCTGCATTACAATGTTCAGCTTCAGATTCTTCAGATGGTCTTCAATGAGGCGGACTGCTTCACCGCTCCAGCCGAATGAGCCGAAAGCAGCCGCAGGTTTCCCTTTGTCCCGTATGGGATTGATTACGGCAAAGAGCTTGTAGACCGGTAGCAGGGTATTCTGGTTGATGGTGGGAGAGCCCACCAGGAGCCCGTCGGCGCGGACAAGATGTTCTTCCAGGTCACCCAGCAGGATGTTCTCAATATCCACCAGGTCAACCTCAATGTTTCCGTTTCTTCTAAGTCCTTCGGCCACCCGGAGGGCCATCTCCCTGGTATACCCATAGGCTGAGATATAGGCCACCAGCACCCGGTTGTTCCTGCTTGTTTCGTCAAGGTACCTGGAAGCAATGGCAGCGGAACGTTCCATCTTCTCTTTCCAGGTGGAGCGGAGTATGGGTCCGTGACCAGGACAGATCATATCGATGGGCAGGTTCTGGATCTTTTCAATGGCTTTCAGCATGAACTTGCTGTAGGGTTTCAGGATCACATCGAAATAGTAGTCAAATGCATCGGAGTAGTCCCCGGCCAGGTCGTCCCACATCTGTTCATGGGCGAAATGGGCCCCGAATGAATCACAGGTGAACAGCAGGGCTTCTTCCTCCAGGTAGGTATAGATGGAGTCGGGCCAGTGCAGGTTGGGTGCACCGATCACCCTGAGTTTCATGCTTCCAAGGTCGATGACATCACCATCTTTCACCTTCAGCGACCGGAAGGGCCTGTCTACCATCTCGTCGAGGTATGTTAGTGCCTGGCCGCTGCCAACCACGGTGGCTTCCGGGGCCAGTTCCAGGAGGTGCCCGAGTGATCCCGAATGATCGGGCTCGGTATGGTTGCATATGATATAGTCAATCTCCCCCGGATCGGTCAGGGAAAGGATCTTCTCCCTGTATTCAGGCCAGAAGGCCTCTTTCACAGTATCGATGACCGCCTTCTTTCCGGCATCAATAAAGTAACTGTTGTAAGTGGTCCCGAATTTGGTCTCCATGACAATGTCAAAGGTGACCAGATCGTGGTCCATTACCCCGATCCAGTGTACATGGTCAGAAACCTTTAAAACATTTTGTTTCATGGGTCAGCCTGGTTAATAAGGCTGCAAAGATAGAGAAAGTGTCAAAAGAAAAAAAGCTGCTCTGCGCAGGCAGAACAGCTTTTCGAAAACTCACAATCTGAATGTAACGGACCTAAAACTTAATTATTTTTTTTCACCCGATTTTGAGCAATCTGATTTCTTCTCGGCTTCACATTTTTTTGAGCAATCCTGGGAACAGTCACTGGAACTTTTGGTTGCCTTGGTCTCTTTGGCTTCTCCGCTTTTTTCACACTTCGGTGTCTCTTTCTTCTTGGTATCCTCTTCCAGAACTTCAGTCTGAACAGGAATGTCCATGGTTGCTGCCAGAACCGGGGCACTGAGGCCTCCCATGAACAGTGTCAGTGCTATAAGAGCTAATGTTTTTTTAATCATTTCGAATGTTTTTTGTTGTTTTATGCGGGCTCAAGATAGGGATTCGGGGACCAGGTTATTGTTAACCGGATGTTAAAAAGACCCCCCGGTCTTTTATTTGATGCGCGCAATGGGCGTGATGCCCCCTGTGACACGCTCGTTCAGCTCTACCTGGATAGTGGCATCGGTGGGCAGGAACAGGTCCAGTCTGGAACCGAATTTGATGAATCCCATCTCAGTACCCTGAACGGAGGCTCCGTTCAGGGTGGCATAGCACCTGATCCTTCGGGCTACATAGCCGGCAATCTGACGGACCAGCACCGGTCCTGAAGGGGTTTCAATACCTATGGAATACCTTTCATTGAGCCGGGAGGACTTGGGATGCCGGGCCACCATGTATTTTCCCGGGTGGTATTTCAGGAAGCTTACTGTTCCTTTCACGGGGAAATAGTTGATGTGTACGTCATGGATACTCATGAAGATGGAGACCTGGATAGCGGATTTTTTCAGAAATTCATCCTCTTCTGTCTTTTCGATCACCACCACTTTGCCATCGGCAGGGGCTGTAATGGTTCTTTCATCCAGGAAGGGTCGCCGTCGCGGGGTGCGGAAAAAGCGCAATACCAATACCAGGACAGCCAGGGAAAACAGGGAAGCCGGGTAGTTTACCCAGAGCGGCAGCCAGAGGGCAGAGAGAACCAGCAGGGCCATAAGCGATACCACGGTAATGGCAACAATAATCCGTCCTTCCCTGTGGATCCTGATCATGATAACAGGTTCATGATGATAAGCAGCAGCAAAAGGGCAGGTGCCACAAAGAGCAATGAATCGAACCGGTCCAGTATCCCCCCGTGGCCCGGCAACAGGCTGCCCATATCCTTGACCTCTTTCTTTCTCTTGAGGCTGGATTCAAAAAGGTCTCCTGCCAGTCCCAGAATGCATATCAGTATGGAAAAGGAGATCCAGGCGGCAGGGGAAAAGGATCCCGAAATTTTATAGGCGGCCCATCCGGCAACCAGTGTGAAAAGAATTCCTCCCAAGGTTCCCTCCCAGGTCTTTCCCGGGGAGAGTTTTGGGGTCATCTGGTGCTTTCCCAGCAGGCTTCCTGTCAGGTAGGCAAATGTATCGTTGATCCAGACCAGTGCAATCACTGCAAGAGGGATCAGGGGGCTGTAGCCGGCTCCTTCACTGCTCCATCCAAGGGCATAAAATGATGCAAACGGGATGGCCAGCCAGAACAGGGAGAGGGCACCGGCCTCCCTGGATTCCTTCATAAGGATGCCTGTGGTCCATAACAGGGCAGGCAGCACCAGCCAGAACGGCGAGATTTGGAACCGGAGTCCCCCGTAAACCGTAATGATCAGCAGGGCCCCGGATGCTGTATAAAAAATGCCGGACAGGGTTTTACGGAGGGAATAGAGGGTAAACAGTTCCCTGAGGCCCAGGGAATAGATCAGCAGGATCATGACCAGGAACGGGAGTGGACCTGCAAGGATGGATCCTGCAAACAGGACTACAAGTGTGATCCCTGTGGCCGTGCGGCGAAGCAGGTCTTTCACTGGTCTTCGAATTCCCGGATCAGCTTCTTGGCCCGGATCACATGATCCCGGTGGACGAACAATTCGATATCTCCGAATTTATAAGCCGAATCCTGTTTGTTAACAATGAAAGCCTGGATATTGTGGTCAGATAACATCTGTCGGATCAGTTCCGCCTGGTATGGATTCCCTATGGAATATATGTTTACCTGGTCCAGTCCCATTATTCAGCAGCATCCTTCTTTTCAGGCTTCTCCTCTTTGGCAGGCTTCTCCTTCTTTTCAGGCTTCTCCTTCTTTTCAGGCTTCTCCTCTTTGGCAGGAGCCTCGCTCTTTTGGTCGGGGGCCTGGGACTTTTCAGCCGGGGCTTCTTTGATGGCTTTCTTTGTTTTGGTTACCAGTTCGGCCCGCCTTGGTACCTCCACGTCACTGCCCCAGGGTCTTTTCCCGAATATGGATTCCAGATCATCGCTGAAAATCACCTCCTTTTCCAGGAGGATCTCTGCCAGTTGCTGCAATCCCTTCTTATTCTTTTTCAGGATGACTTTTGCACGGTCATACTGTACATCAATCAGTTTCTTCACCTCTTCATCAATGGCTTCGGCCGTCTTCTCACTGTAAGGCTTGTTGAATGCAAATTCCTGTTGTCCGGATGAATCATAGTAACTGCGGTTACCGATGCGGTCGCTCATCCCAAAATAGGAGATCATGGCAAATGCCTGCTTGGTGACCCGTTCCAGGTCGTTGAGGGCACCCGTGGAGATCTTGTCGAAGGTGAGCTCTTCAGAGGCACGCCCTCCGAGGGTGGCACACATCTCATCCAGCATCTGTTCTGTGGTGGTGATCTGCCGCTCTTCGGGCAGGTACCAGGCTGCACCCAGGGCTCGTCCCCGTGGAATAATGGTTACTTTCACAAGGGGATTGGCATATTCCAGGAGCCAGCTAATTGTGGCGTGGCCGGCCTCATGCCAGGCAATGGTTCTCTTCTCCTCCTCCTTGATGATCTTGTTCTTTTTCTCCAGTCCCCCGATGATCCTGTCAATGGCATCCAGGAAATCCTCCCGTTCCACAATCTTTTTATCCTTCCGGGCAGCGATAAGGGCCGATTCGTTGCAGACATTGGCAATATCGGCACCTGAGAAACCGGGTGTCTGTTTGGCCAGGAAGTCCATATCCACCGAACTGTCGATCTTAATGGGTTTCATGTGGACCTCGAATATGGCCCTCCGTTCATTCAGGTCAGGCAGTTCAACATGGATCTGCCGGTCGAACCGGCCGGCCCTCAGGAGCGCTTTGTCAAGCACATCTGCACGGTTGGTGGCGGCAAGGATGATTACCCCGCTGTTGCTGCTGAAGCCATCCATTTCGGTGAGCAGCTGGTTCAGGGTATTCTCCCTCTCGTCGTTGGAACCGAAATTGGGATTTCTTCCCCGGGCACGGCCCACGGCGTCGATCTCATCAATGAAGACGATACAGGGGGCTTTCTCCTTGGCCTGTTTGAACAGGTCCCGGACCCGGGAAGCACCCACTCCCACAAACATCTCCACGAAATCGGATCCTGACATGGAGAAGAATGGCACATGCGCCTCCCCGGCAACAGCTTTGGCCAGGAGGGTCTTACCAGTTCCAGGGGGTCCAACCAGCAGCGCCCCCTTGGGGATCTTACCGCCCAGTTCGGTATATTTTTTCGGATTCTTCAGGAATTCCACGATCTCCCTGATCTCCACTTTGGCCTCCTCCAGTCCTGCAACATCGGTGAAGTCCACCTTCACGTTGGTGTCTTTGTCAAAGATCTTTGCCTTGGATTTACCTACACTGAAGATGCTGTTTCCCCCGGCACCGCCACCTCCGCCCATACGCCGGAGCATGTAGATCCAGATCCCCAGGATCAGCAGGAAAGGGAGAACCCACAACATGATCTCACCAAGGTAATTCCTGCGTGTGGCGGTAGAGTAACCGGGCCGCTTATCGTCAGGCAGGTCATTGATGACCTGGTTCAGCTCTGTCATAAAGACTTCCTGACTGATGATGGAAAAGTAATATTGGGCAATCGGTTGCCCCAGCACCGTGCTTGTTTTTTGCGATTTCACATCCTCGAAGGCGGGATCGGTTAACCGTTCAGCCTTGATATAGATCTCCACCCTCTCTTTATTGACGATCTCCAGTTTCTCAATATCCCCATTCTGCAGGATCTGGAAAAAGCGGTTTGAATCGATCTCCGTTTGTCCGCCGCCGGAACTCAGCATTTGGATTCCGATCATCACCAGCAGGATGATTCCGATGATCCAGTAGGAACTGAATTTCGGTTTCATACCTCCTCCGGGCTTGTTTCCCGGATTTCCTCCGGGTTGGTTGCCCGGTATGTTATTCTTGTCAGCCATATGATTTCTGTTACTTCACCTCCTCAGCCATGACTATTTTCCCGTCTGCCCACAACTCTTCCAGCTTGTAAAAGGACCTGAACTCCTCCAGGAAGACATGCACGAGGACATCAAAGAAATCCATCAGAACCCACTGGCTGTTCTGAAGTCCTTCCACATGGTGGGCCCTGATGCCGGCCTCTTCCTTCAGTTTCTTCGCGATAGATTCGGTAATAGCCCCCACCTGGGTGGTAGATTCCCCATGACAGATGATAAACGAATCGCAGATGGCATTCTCAACTTCTGAAAGATCGATGACAGTAACATGGTGTCCCTTTTTTTCCCTGATCGCTTCTGTAATCAACCTGCACTTATCATCGGCACTCAAAACATCGATTTCGCTCATCGGCGGTTTTATTGACAAAGGTAATGAATTTTAAATGTTACATTTATGTAGCCCAATTGTTGTTGGTTGGTTATTACTGTCAAAAAGTGTACCATGCAACCCAGAATCATCCACCTGGACCGAGTTGACTCCACAAACGGGTATCTGGCTGAAGAGATCCGGAAGGGATCCATCCAGGAGGAGATGGTGGTGATCTCTGATTACCAGGAGAATGGGAGAGGACAGGGCGATCACAGCTGGCACAGTAATCCGGGTGAGAATCTTTTAATGAGTATGCTGTTGTTCCCTGCATTTTTGTCAGCTTCCGGCTCATTCCACCTCTCCCGGGTTGTCTCCCTGGCATTGTGCGATCTCCTGACGGGGTGGGACCTGGATCCGGCCATCAAATGGCCCAACGATATCCTGATCGGGAGCCGGAAGATTGCCGGAATCCTGATCGAGAACGGGATTACCGGGACCAGGATTACCCATACCATCATGGGGGTGGGGATGAACATCAACCAGCAGGATTTCCCCCCATTTCCCCTTCCGGCAACTTCCCTGGCCATTGAGTCCGGGATGCTGCTCAACACTGGCGAAACAGCAGAACAGCTGCTGGGATCCGTGATGGCCAGGTATGATATGCTTAAGGGGGGAGACACTGGTCAGCTGGAGGCGGATTACCTTGAGAGGATGTACCTGCTGAATACCGTATCCCGGTTCATGTCCGGTGAAGGGCTGTTTTCAGGGACCATCCTGGGTGTGAACGACTACGGGGAGCTTCTGGTGGAGCGGGAAGGCAGGACCAGATCGTTTGGCTTCCAGGAGATCCAATACCAGCTGCCCGGGCCTCAGAACTGAAAAGCTTCCAGTTTGTCGATCAATCCGTCCACAAAGTTCTTGAGCGGACCTTTGATCATGGACAGTACCATCATGTTCACATGGGGTTCAATGGTGATCCTGACCCTGGTGTCGCTTTCAGCTACCTGTTTTATCTGGATCCAGATGGTGAACTGGTGGGCTGATAGAGCCGGATCCGAGGCGATCTTCAACAGCTTATGGGGCTCCTTTTCTATAATCTGCATTCCTGTCCGGCCCACCGGATCCACCCGGAAACTGCAATGGTCCGTGGAAGATTCCCATTCAGTTACCTTATCATCCGGCAGCAGGTTCCTGAAGTTATTGAAGTCGGTGATGAATTCATAGATCTGCTTATCGCTGCTTGCTGACTTTCCTGTTTTGCTTTCAATCTTCATCAGTTCGGGGTCTGGTTATTATTCAGGTCCTCTCCAGGCAGAAGGATCCTTCCGCCACTGTTTCAGCAGGTCCACCTGGTGATCCCCGATATATCCGGTCTCAAGGGCCATTTCGATAAGGGTGTGGTAGTCGCTCAGGGTGACAAGTTCTATCCCGGCTTTCCGGAATGCTTCACCGGCCACAGGGAAGCCGTAGGTAAATATGGCCACCATTCCCCGCACTTTACCACCTGCCGCACGGATGGCCTCCACAGCTTTCAGTGAGCTGCCACCCGTACTAACCAGGTCTTCCACCACCACCACCTGTTGTCCCGGTTCCACTCTTCCCTCCACCATGTTCTGCCTGCCATGTTCCTTGGCAGAGGCCCGTACATAAACGAACGGCAGCTCCATCAGGTCAGCCACCAGCGCCCCCTGTGCAATGGCCCCTGTGGCCACCCCTGCTAACAGGTCAGGTTTCCCGAAATGCTCCAGGATGGTATCCATGAAGGCTCCTTTGATGAAGTCCCTGACCGCAGGAAAAGAGAGTGTGACCCGGTTGTCGCAGTAAATGGGTGAAAGCCAGCCGGAAGCCCATGTGAACGGTTTTGACGGTTCAAGGATGATTGCTTTGGTTTGCAACAGGTAGCCGGCGGTTTTCTTTTTTATTTCTGCCATCTCACAAATGTATAAAGTTTTGGGCTGATAACAGGGATGAGGTGGGGGATCAGCGGGCCCTGTAAAGGATCAATGGAGTATCCGATTGATAGTGCAGGCGGAACCGTTCACCGGATGATTCATTTAGAGAGGCTGTGTGCCAGCTTGATAGCTGTAAACTATCAAGTCCATACCTGAGACCTTCCGATGTTACACAGGTGGAACTGTCGGTGGAAAAGATTGAAACCTTTTCCCCGGCATGGGAAGGGATCCATTCACCATCCTTTGCAATAAAAAATTCTCCGAAATCGGAGATGATACGGACCCCGATCCCGGATGCGTATGATGCCATCAGGGAGATGTTCCCCAGTGTATGGTCCTCCCTCAGTCCCGTTGCTCCCAGTATGGTTACGGATGGATATTTGCGTTCAATACAATAGTCCACAGCCTTGGTCAGATCGTTGGAATCCTGGCCACCCCGGTGTATGATGATATGGGCAAACTTTCTTCCTGAACTTTCAGACAGGGAATCCATATCCCCGATAATCACGTGGGGTGTTATTCCGAAATCCACCAGCTTATCTGCTGCACCATCACAGCATACAATGATCCCTGCCCCTTCTAACAGGTCCAGGCAGTGTTGTGCAGCCGGAAATAATCCGTTGGCAAGGATCACGATGTCATCGCTCTTTTTCATCCGCTTTTATTCATTGATCTTTTCCATTCGAAATATCCGTAGATGGCCATTCCGGTATAGACACTGTACAGAATGACCGTCGGGTACAATCCTTTGTAGAGGTAAAGCCCGGCACCCACCACATTGGCAACGATCCACAGGTACCAATGTTCAATCATCTTCCGGGTGAGCATCCAGGTGGCAACAATGGCCAGCGCGGTGGTAAAGGAGTCACCCAATGGCACTGTCGAATCGGTGTATCCTGCAAGGATATAGTGGATCCCTTTCCATATGGCTGCAAAAAAAAGTATAAGGATGATGGCTGACCTCCTGCTGGTCCTGATCACGGGGACCTCTTTTCTGCCATGCTGGTCCCCTCCCCTGCTCCAGTAATACCATCCGTAGATACTGATCAGGACATAGTAGACCTGCAGCCCCATATCAGCGTAAAACTTGCCTGTGAAGAATACATAGACATAGACCCCGGAAGTGATGATCCCAAGGGGCCATAGCAATCTGTTCTGCTTTACCTCCAGGATCACATAGAGAATGCCTGTGATGACCCCGAAAATCTCAATCCATATGGCTGCTGTGCCTGTATTCATCAGAAACTTAAGCTCACTTTCGCCAGGTAATTGATGGTAGCCTGCGGGAAATAGGCAGACCAGTAGTACTCTTCCCCGTCCTGCCACCAGGTACCACCATAGGCGTTGTTTTCATAGAGGGTGTTGAACAGGTTATTTACCTGCAACTGCAGGCCAAGCACCATTGCATCCTTCAGGGGCAGTGAATAACTGATCCTTGCATGATGCACAAAATAGGCATCAATGGTCATGTTGTCGTTCATGGTGTTGACAAAATACTGATCACCCACATACTGACTGATGAGGTGGATATCAACTGATCTGCCTATCCCGAAAGCCAGGTTGCTGGACGCAATAACAGATGGTGAATAGGCTATGTCAACATCACCCAGTGAACGGGTCATGGATGTTCCTTCCCAGGTGTCAGAATCCAGATCGGTGTATGATTCAACGAAATCCCTGATCCTGTTCCTGCTCAACGTCAGGTTGGTATTCCATTCAATGAATGAAAGGGGTTTGACCGCCAGGCTCAGTTCAATACCTGCCCTGAAGCTCCTCTCCACGTTCGACATCACCGGGTATCCGTCCTGGCTCAGTTCTCCCGTGGGGACCAGCTGGTTGGTATAGTCCATGTAATAGATGTTGCCGGCCGCGGCCAGTGACCTCGAGGAAAAGGAGTAACCAATTTCCAGGTCCCTCAGCTGTTCGGATTCCGGGGTGGCGTCCAGGTCGCCCGTGGCATCCTTGAAATTCTGGCGTGTGGGTTCCCTGTTCCCCACAGAAAATGAAGCATAGGCAAACTGGTTGGGATTGATCTCCAGCATGGCTCCAACTTTGGGATTCAGAAAATCAAATGTGTGTTCCTGGTCCAGCATGCGGTTGTAACCATCGTCGTCCAGGCCCTTCATCCTGTAATCCACATGGCGGTATTGGATATCAGCAAAAAGATTCAGGCCGGGTGTGACCTGGAATTCGGATTTCACATAGAGGGTTCCGTCCAGTTTATCAGCATTGTTCCTGTACCATTCGTGTTGTTTCTCAGTGTTCCCGGCAACCCTCATCCAGATGATGTTGCCAAAGTGGTCACCAACATATGCATTGAGTCCCCCGCCCAGGGCCATTTTCAGTTTTTTCCTGGCGTAATTCATGGAGAATACCCCTCCAAAGAAACTGTTATCGAGCCATTTTTGCCGGACCAGGTCGCTGTTTCTGATGGTGTCGCCGGGTGTTGTGATATCCGGGAGGTAATATTCTGAAAGCGCCTGGTCCTGCTTGAATTGTTCGTAATACCCTTTGCCATCCACGAAGAACAGGGCGGTATTCAAATAGAGGTTATCGGCCAGGTTCACCGAATATACAAGGTGGTAATGGTTCTGCCAGTAATTGTCTGTCTGGTTCTCGTAGTACCGTTGTTCTCCATCGGGAGTGACATACTGGCCGGCGGGATTATAGGTCCTGCTGCTATCGAGGGTGGCCTTATCCACCCCCCACCAGCTGATCCCACTGTGTTGCTCACCAAGGATGACATTCGCTTTGATCCTGCCCTTCTTTAAAAAGTAAGTTCCTGTCAACTGCAGCGATTGGTTGTCTGAAGTTGCATAATCCACATATCCGTCCGATTTCATATTTGAGTAGCGGAAATCCAGTGCAAACCTGTCCCTGATCAGCCCCGTGCCTCCCTTCACAGTGTTGATCAATGTATTGAATGATCCGAAAATGGTGCCGATATCGGCATATGGTTTTTCAGACGGTGATGCTGTCTGCATGTTTACAGTGGCACCAAAAGCAGCGGCCCCGTTGGTTGAAGTTCCGATCCCTCTCTGGATCTGAATACTGCTCAATGAACTGGAGAACGCCGGCATGTTCACCCAGAATACCTGCTGGGATTCGGCATCATTGAGAGGAATGCCGTCAACGGTGATATTGATCCTGCTTGGATCGGTTCCCCGGATCCTGAAATTTGTATATCCGATGCCGGTTCCCGATTCAGAGGTCTGAACCAGTGAAGGTGTCAGGCTCAGCATGTAACCCATGTCCTGTCCCATATTCTGAGCGGATATCTCTTCATGACTGATATTCTTATAGGCCATGGGTGTTTTGGTCCCGGCCCTTGTGGTCCTGACAATTACTTCATCGGCCATAAACACAGAGGTCTTCAGCCGGACCTCATACCGGTTTTCAAAAGGAGGGTCTACCCGCAGGAGATGGGACTCAAATCCCACAAAGGAGACCTTGATCTCGTAGGATTTTCCACTGTTCAGGTTCAGTTCAAATACGCCGTCAGCACTGGTTATTACTCCAAGAAGCGTATTGTCCACAACCACATTGGCACCCGCCAGCGCTTTCCCTTCCTCATCGGTTACCAGGCCGGAGATTTGTGCTTTTTGCGACATGATGATATGCGGTATTGCAAGCATCAGAAGCAACAGGTAGATTCTTTTCATCATCTGGAATATTCAAAACATCATGATCAAAGAATATGGGAGGTGTGCTTAAGGTATACGCAATTCCCTACGCTGGCATTACCCAGATCAGGTTTAGGGTTTGATCTCAGCCCGTATTATTAAGGCACCCCGATATTCTGTACGAAGGTACAAATTTTGTTTTGTACATTTGGATTCATACAATTCGGCACATGTATAAAGTATTTTTCGGGAACCGTACAGCAATCCTGGTTGAGGATTCCAATGGTGTATTCCGCGACCGGACAGGGCTTTTTTACAGGTTCAGAAACATAGAGGAGTTGCAGGAGCTGCTGGATTCCTATTTTGAAATGGAGCAGATCGGGAACCTCTCTATTTTCCACCATGACACCGGTCAGCTGGTGGATGCATTCCGCTCCTGTTTCACATGCATTGAAGCGGGAGGGGGTGTGGTAAGGAATCCCCGGGGTGAATTCCTTGTCATTGAACGCAACGGTGTGTGGGACCTCCCCAAGGGCAAACTGGAGAAGGGAGAGGATTTTGAGACTGCCGCCCTGAGGGAGGTGGAAGAAGAGACTGGTCTCAGGGGACTTGAACTGCTGCAGCCCCTGACATCCACCTTTCATACCTACAGGCTGTCCGGGCACAAGGTGTTGAAAGAGACCAGGTGGTTCGAAATGTCTGATCCGGGCATCAGTGTCCCGGTTCTGCAGTCAGAGGAGGGCATAACCCGGCACAAATGGGCAAAACCGGGACATACCGGGTTTATCCGGAAAAACAGCTATGTAAGTATACTTGATGTGTTGAAAACCAGGGATCTGCTCTGATCATATCTCACCCTTCGAACGCATGATCCTGAACAGTTCCTGCTCAAATCCGTCGGATGGAAGCCGGGCGGGTGAAAGGACCAGGTTTCCGTCAGGATCCACCAGGTATGCCACCGGGAATGCCTTTACCATGTAGTCACTCAGCATTCCTGTTTGTTCCCCGTAGAAAAGGGCTTTCCACTGGTACTTGTTGCGTTCCATGAATGCTTTCACCTGGCTGGCATCATCTGCCACCATGATTGAGACAACCTCCAGGTATTCAGCGTGTTTAGACTGGTATGCCTGCAGAAAATGGGTACTCCATCATGCAGCCGTAATGTTCGGGTGTGCAAAAGATAAGGTAGGTGTATTTCCCCTTGAAATCCCCGGGTGAGTAAGACCGGCCGTCGGTGGCTGTCAGGCAGAAGGGTGGGGGTGGATACCCGATCACGAGGCTGGCCAGTTTGTCCCTCCACTCAGCGGCATAGCGGGCAAAGGCCGGTTTCACCGGATGGGCCTCCATGGAGTCGAGCAGGATCAGGATGGCTTCCTTGTGGAAATCACCCCTGTAGAACATGGCCGGCAATTCCTGCAACAGGATCAGGTCGGCCAGGGTATCATTCCAGACAGCCGGGTGACGCATAACCGATTTCCTGAGGCTGTCCAGGTGATGGGTGCGGTTGATCTGGTACCGGATCCCCTCTCCCTCTTTTGTGCGGTTGTAGTATACCAGGAAGTCCTTGAACATGGCTCCGAAAAGCTCCAGGAATGCCGGGTGCATTTCCCTGATCTCAGGGCCCAGGTAGTGCCGGGACAGTGACTCCAGCCCGGTCCTGCCGGCGTTCAGGTGCAGGATGCCTGTTTTGTATTTTCTGTATGCATCAAACCAGGCAGATGTGCCGCTGCTGAATTGCGCAGAGAGCTCTGCTGCGAGGGAGTCGGCAGGATTATCTTTTCCCATCCTCCTGGAAAGGATCACCTGTTCATTGAGGTTGTGGAAAAGGGAATCAAAGCGGTAGATCTGGTGGTTGATATCGCCCGGATCTCCCCATACCTTCAGGGGTACTTTCAGTGGTTCAAAAAAAGGGGATATGCGTTCGGCATATACCAGCTCTTTGTAAGGGGGAAGCAGTATTTCGTAAATTTTCCCGGGCTCCACATACAACCCTGCATCGTAAATCCCCGCTCTCAGCCTGACCATTACACCCCTGTTCACTTCCGCTTCGATCCGGAATGTCCCCAGGCTGTCACACACCACAGCTGCTTCGTAAAGAGGATTCTCCATGAAAGGATGACCGGCAACCGTAAGGGTGATCTGGATCCCTTTATATCCGGGATCAGTGCCTTTGATCACAGCGGGCTGGGCCTGGAGGATCCCCCATCCCAGGCAAAGGATAAAAGCCAGGAAAACGGGAATACGCATCAGATGAAATCCTTGATATTGATCCCCTCGGGGATGAACTGGGTAACATCCCCGTTGTTCCGGATGATGTCCCGGATGATGGTTGAGTTGATCGGGGTGTGTTCCGGGGAGGTGAGCAGGAAGATGGATTCTACGGTGGGAAGCATTTTCTTATTGATCTGGGCAATGGCCCTTTCATATTCAAAGTCAGCAGCCGTCCGGATCCCCCTGAGCATGTGGGTGGCTTTTACTTTCCTGCAGTAGTCAACGGTTAATCCTTCAAAGGAATCTGCAGATACCTGGTCATATGATTCAAAAATCCTGTTTACCATGATAACCCGGCTTTCAATCTTCAGCAAAGGTTGCTTGGTGGAGTGAATCCCGATGGCCACAATGATCTCATCGAACAGGTCAAGCGCCCTCAGGACGATGTTCTCATGACCAACTGTAAATGGATCGAATGAACCCGGAAAGACGGCGATTTTCTTCATCTGGTTTTATATCAAAGGTAATGTTTTACTTGATCTCTTTCTTTTTGTTGGCGCTTACGAACAACACATTGCCAAGCTTATCATACCCGGTATAGAGACTGGAGCCCTCGGTTTTCAGCTGTTCATGCCTGAAGCCGATAAGGGTCAGGTCCGCATCTGCCGATGTCTCCCCGATCAGTTCCCGGGTTTCCATATCCTTCACAGCACTGATCAGGCTGATGTTACCCAGGGAGATGGGAAGCCGGCCCTCTTTGATCAGCTCTTTCAGCTCCTCTTTTTTCCGGTCTGCCTCTTCAAGCTGGTAGATGGCGAATATCTTGATGATCCCTTCCTTCCATTCAGGATGCCCCAGGATGATATACCCCAGGAGGATCATCAGGTTGGCATTGTCATAATCTCCCGAGGTGATCCAGATATGGATCTGCTTCTTATATCCGAATCCCTTGTATGAGGTATTCAGCACGCAGAGGTCAAATCCGGTGGCATACAGGATGTCGTGGGTGTTCAGGGCCTCCTCCAGGGATCCCGGGTCGCCCTGGGAGAATTCGAACAGGATCATGTTGTTCCCTTTCCCCGAGATCCCCGACAGCTGTATAACCTGTGCAATGGCAGAGGTATAGGAGGGACTGATGATGGTGTCCAGGTATACCCTGTTCTTGCTGCCGGCTGCCAGCTGGATCAGTTTATTCAACACCTACCCGCGATTCCTGGTTGGTCTTCTCAGTAAGGAATCCCTTGATGTAGTGGATATAGGTCCCGAATCCGTATTTCAGGGAGATCCAGCGAAGCATGTCAAAGGCACTCCGCCGCATGAAGGTGTCCTGCGAAACACAGATGGTGAACGGACGCCAGTGTTCATTCAGGTCCTCCCGGTCGGCCCGCTGGGCAAGGATCTGCAACTGCCTGCTCAGCTGGAATACCACTCCGCGGAAGAGGTTGACCAACCCCTTCTCCTTTTGCTTGTAGCCCGAAACCATAACATAGATGCCTCCCATGAAGATCAGGGATAGCAAGGCATAGGGGGCATTCATCTTGAACATGAGCCAGAAGGATGTAACAGCACCGATCAGCGAGAGGTACCACCTGGATTTGAAGGTGGGGCGGTAGGAGGGATCTGCCGCGAAATGTTCCAGCAAAGAGATGAGGCAGATGACACCATAGGTGACCATGAAAAACATGGAGATGATCTGTGCGACGAAATCGATATCCCCGAAGGCTACGAAAACAAAACCGATGATGATGCTGACCAGTCCCGCGTTGGTGGGCTCATTGTCCTTCTCCTTTCCCCTGGAGAGCCAGTTGTTCAACCGGGTGCCAGGGAACACCTCATCATTGCCCATGGCCTGGAGGGTCCTGGGGGCCACCATGATGGACCCCAGTGCTGAAGAGAGGGAGGCTGCCGCAAGTCCGATGGGGATGATGGGCCCCCAGAGTGCGATTTTCTCCATGATCAGCTGGTCAGAAGCCAGTTCATTGGGTGTGGCGCTGACGGCCAGTTTGTAGGCTACTAGAATGTATACTACGAAACCGCCCATGGTGGCCCAGAGTGTTCCCCGGGGGATCGACCTGCTGGGATCCTTCAGGTCCCCCGACAGGCCAAGTCCTGCCACAAGCCCTGTAAATGCGGGGAAGATAATGGTGAAGACGTAAAAGAAACCGTCAGGATTGCTGATCTGGGCGTTGAGCACAAAAGGCTGTCCGGCTGTGGTTGATTTCCCCAGGAAGAAAAAAAGAAGCGATGTGAAAAGCAGTGCGACCACGAAATAGAGGGCCTTCATTCCAATGTTGGCTCCCCGTGTAAGGATGATCACCGACAGGATGCTCATGCTGAAAAGGCCGATCCAGCGCTTATCGATCAGGGGGGTATGTATCTCATAATGCAGGAACCGGATGAGGGGATCGAAGGCTTCCGAAAAGGCGATCACATAAAAAGCCACACTGATGGCCTGGCTCAGGTAGAGGGCGATCCCGATGGCCGATCCGATGTTCAGCCCGAAAGAACGGCTGATGATGTAGTAGGCTCCCCCGCCCTGGACCTTCTGGTTGGTGGCGATCTCAGCTACGGCCATGGCCGTCGGGATGGTCACCATATGTCCCAGCATGATGATGCCCAGAGCTCCCAAAAATCCCTGGTGTCCAACTGCATAGCCGAATCGCAGGAAGAGAATCGCACCCAGGATGGTGGAAATGGTGGTCATGAAGACCGGGAGGGTGCCGAACTTGGCAGTGGTTCTATGCAGGTTGAAATGAGCCATGCATTTGCATCAAAAAACAGTGAAGATTACGAAAAAAATACGAAAATCACAGATTTTTATAACTTGCGCCCTTAAGAACCACCACTTCCCGTTGCCCCGTGGATGACCTGCTAAAAATCATGATTGTGGATGATGAACCTGAAGCCAGGGAACTGCTGAAGTTCATGCTTCAGGAGTTGGAAGGCATCGGTGTTGCAGGCATGGCAGGGAATGTGGATGAGGCGGTGATGATCCTGAAAAAGGAGGTTCCGGATCTCGTATTCCTGGATATCCAGATGCCGGACAAGGATGGGTTTCACTTCATTGAAATGATGAACCAGGGAGAACATCAACCCGGAATCATTTTCGTAACGGCATTCGATAACTATGCCATTCAGGCCATTAAGAAATCGGTTTTCGACTATATCCTGAAACCGGTAAGGCAGGAAGAGCTTTATCATGCCGTTGAGCGCTTCAGAAACCGGCCCGGGAAGAAACAGAAGCATGACCTTTCAGGCCTGATGGAGGTTCTGCAGGGTACCGGTACGGGAAAGATAAAGCTGAATACCCGGTCAGGGTATATCCTGATCCACCCGCCTGAGGTGGTCTACTGCAAAGCTGACGGTAACTATACACATATCCAGATGGTCAACGGATCCATGGAAACCACAACCCAGAACCTGGGAGCCATCGAAGGAGTTGCTGAGTTCGGGTACGTTTTTCCGCGCAAGCCGGTCATACCTGGTCAACCTGAAGTACCTGGCAAGGGTCGATCGCAAAGCCTGCACGTGTATCCTTGAATATCCGGATTCAAGCTGTTCCCTGAAGATCCCTGCCCAGAAGATCCGTATGCTCGAATCCACCTTTGGCTGAAAATTGCTTCATCAGTGAAATGACGGGGTTCACAACCCAGACCCCCCGGTTCACACAATAAGTCACTTTTCTCTTTACTTTCATTGGTTCTGCACATAAATTAGCCCCTACCTAAACAAGACTGCCATTATGATCGAAGTATTCAACCTGGAAGGAATGCCTGTGTACAAGTACCGTGCCCAGGAGGAGGAGACGTTTACTGTATCACAGCTGGAAAGTAAGGGGCTTCCGTGCGGGATCTATTTTGTAAGGATCAAGAAAGCCCACGGGATTGAAACTGCCAAACTGCTGATCTGTTAGGTGATATTCATCGGTTTGTCCACCTTTTCCCCAAGCAGTGCAAACTCCATCAGTGCTGAGATCTCCTGGACATAATGGAAATGAAGGCCTTTCCGGTAGATTTCATTGATCTCTTCCACATCTTTCCTGTTTTCCTCTGAAATGGCCACATGGGTGATCCCTGCCCTTTTTGCAGCCAGGATCTTCTCTTTGATCCCGCCTACAGGCAGAATCTTCCCCCTCAGTGTGATTTCACCTGTCATGGCCATGTGGTTCCTCACCTTCCTCTGTGTGAATGCAGATGTGATGGAAGTCATCATGGCCACCCCGGCGGAAGGTCCGTCCTTGGGGATCGCTCCTTCGGGAATGTGCACATGGACATTGTACTTTTTAAACAACGCCGGGTCCAGTGAAATGTCCTGTGCGTGGGATTTGAGGTATTCAAGTGCCAGCACAGCAGATTCCTTCATGACTTCACCCAGGTTCCCGGTCAGCGTCAATTTCCCGTCTCCCTGGCTCAGCGAGGTCTCCACAAACAGGATCTCACCACCGGTGGCTGTCCATGCAAGGCCGGTGACCACACCAGCATGCTGGTTCCCATCATATTTGTCCCTGATGAACCTGGGAGGACCCAGAATCTCCTGTACCCGGTCCCTGGTGATCGACTTTTCAAAACTGTCCTCAAAGGCAATATGCTTGGCGATCACCCGGACCAGTTTGGCAATCCGCTTGTCCAGCTGCCTGACACCCGATTCACGGGTGTAGCTTTCAATGATATATTCAAGGGTCCTGGCAGGTAGAGAGAACTGTTTTTTCTCCACTCCATGGTTCTCAAGCTGTTTGGGGATCAGGTGCCTGCGGGCGATCTGGATCTTCTCTTCCACGATATACCCGGAAAGATCAATCATCTCCATCCGGTCGAGCAGGGCCGGATTGATGCCGGCAGTGGTGTTGGCTGTGGCAATGAACATCACCCTGGAGAGGTCATAGTCCAGTTCCAGGAAGTTGTCATGGAAGGTACTGTTCTGTTCGGGATCGAGGACCTCCAGGAGGGCTGAAGCCGGGTTTCCGTGTGCATCCCTGCCTACCTTGTCGATCTCATCCAGTACAAATACCGGATTGGACGACTTTCCCTTTTTCAGGTTCTGAATGATGCGGCCGGGCATGGCCCCGATATAGGTTTTCCTGTGTCCCCTGATCTCTGCTTCATCATGCATGCCTCCCAGTGACATTCTGACATATTTTCGGTTGAGTGCATTGGCAATGGAGCTGCCCAGGGAGGTCTTTCCCACTCCCGGGGGTCCTACAAGGCAGAGGATGGGAGATTTCGAGGTCTCCCTTCAGTTTCAGTACGGCCAGGTGCTCCAGGATCCGGTCTTTCACCTTTTCCAGTCCGAAATGATCCTTGTCCAGAATCCGGCTGGCCCGTTTCAGGTTGAAGTTATCTTTGGTGTATTCGTTCCAGGGCAATTCGATCAGGGTTTGAATGTAGTTGACCTGGACGGAGTATTCGCCCGTAGCGGGATTGAGTCGCAGCAATTTATCCAGTTCCTTATCAAAGGCGGCCGCCACCTCTTTGTTCCATTTCTTCTTTTTCCCTTTCTCCCTGAAATCCTGTACCTCCTGGTCCTGGGGAGATCCCCCCAGTTCATCCTGGATGGTTTTCATCTGCTGGTGGAGCAGAAATTCCCGCTGTTGCTGGTCCAGGTCACTCTTGACCTTGGTCTGGATGTCGTTTTTCAGTTCCAGCATCTGGGATTCCTTGGAGAGGTGTTCCATCAATGCAAAACCACGCTTTGCCACGCTGTTATTCTCCAGCAGCGCCTGTTTCTCCTTCAGGGAAAGCTCACTGTTTGAAGCCAGGAAATTGATCAGGAACGAGGGGCTCTCGATGTTCTTCACTGCGAAGGTGGCCTCTGTTGGGATGTTTGATGACAGCTTGATGATCTTGATGGCCATCTCCTTAAGGGCAGCCGCCACCGCTTTCGATTCTGCAGCAGGCTCCTCCTCGGCATCTTCCATAGAGATGATCCTGGCCACATGGTAAGGTTTGTCAGTGAGCAGGTCATCAATCCTGAAACGCTTGCGTCCCTGTATGATTACCGATGTGGTACCGTCGGGCATCTCCAGGATCTTCAGGATTTGTGCCACGGTGCCGACCTGGTAGAGATCCTCAAATTCGGGGTCATCGGTGGTGCTGTCCCTCTGAGCCACCGCACCCAGGATCTTGTTCTTCTTGTAGACCTCCTGGACAAGCCTCAGGGATTTCTCCCTTCCCACGGTGATGGGGATAACCACCCCCGGGAACAGGACTGTATTCCTGAGGGGAAGGATGGGAAGCACATCCGGGATATTCATCTTATTAAGGTCCTCTTCCTCCTCTTCCGAAAGTAAAGGAATATATTCTGTCTCCTCATCCATGGGGAGCATCCACTGGTCTAAACTGTTCAAAATACCTTGCATGTTCTGTTCTTCTCTCTGGATTCCGTCAATCTGTCAGTCCGGCCGTTTCCGGGCAGGTCACCCCAATATGTCAATAAGTGTGCCAAGAATCCTGATCAAATGTACCGGATGGTTACCTCCTTGAGGAATTTATCCTCCAGCAAATGTGCCATTCTTTTTACTACGGTGCGCCTCATTTCCAGCTCCACCGGGAGGTTCGGATCCTGGTGGGCGATGTTGATGCGGGTCCCTATGATAAACTGTATCTCATCACTCTGTTTCAACAGTTTTACAATCCGGTCGGCCGGCCCCTTCCCGGGAACAAAAGAGGGGGAATATTCCTTCAGGATCCTTGTGACCTTGGTGATGGTGAGGATCCCTTCGGTCACCAGGTCGATCCCCTCCATGTGTGAAACGGGGGGCAGTTCGGGATCCTCAAACACCAGGCTGTCTTCTATTTCCACCTGAAGCTCCCTTGATATGATATCAGCCGTGGTGGCACCGCAGATCACCTTTTTTCCCCTGAACGAACGGACCGCATCACCCAGTTGCCCGTCGTTCTCTTTCTCATAGGGCGGGCCTGTAATGATCAGGAGTTTTCGGGGTTCCCGGAAGTAAATACCGGCACAACTGGTATCATCCCTTGAATGATAGTCATCGTTCCTGTATGCCATGTTCACCATTTTCTCAGCCAGTTTGGATGCCGAGATCTTCGGGCTGTTGCCAACCAGTTTGATGGCATAGTCCCTGATATGATCCCGACCCCAGCCCAAGGGGTATTTGTCGGTACCAAGTCCCGACTGGGCGATACCGTCGCTGCAGCATATGATCCGGTCTTCTTTCCTGGGCTGGAACTGGCAGGAGAGGATCTCTTTCCCTGCATTTTTCTCACTGTCCAGCACAAGGCAATTCCACCCGGGATCGAAAGGTTTATGATCCCTCAGGATGATTGTCTGCGGGTTGTCATATTCCAGGATGGTGGTCAATCCTTCATGTTCGATATCCACGATGGTAAAGGTGGAGTAGCTCATTTGCCGCTCGCTGCATACGGGAAGGGTGTTCATGATGATATCGGCGATCTTTTCCACGGCCTTATGCTCCATGGTGAAATTCACCGCCAGGGTGGCCGTCAAGGTGGCCAGGACATTGGCTTTGACCCCGTGTCCCATGCCATCCGATAGCACTGCAATGGTCCGGTTCTCCTCCTTGATCTTCCTGCTGATGAATACATCCCCGCAGATCCGCTCCCGGCCGTAATTGCGTTGTTCACAGGCAACCTCTATATAGAACTTTCCGCTCATTGGTTTTTCAGATCCTGGTTTTGCCTGTATGATTCGATGATGGAATTGAGCATTCTTTCAGTTTCCGAAGCACCCTCTCCCATGATAAAGCCGATTTGCTGAACCAGGCTCAGGTTCTTGTCAATCACATCGGTGAGCCGTTTGACCACCTCCTCCTTCTGTACCTCCGGCGCGGACATATCCCTGATGACTGCCCCGGCAATTTTCTCCTTCTCGATGATAAATATACTGACGTTCAATATTTTGCCCTCATGGATGATGTCCCTGTTGGTGATGGATTCATTGTTGGTAAAAACGTAGGTGAAGAGGTTGTAAAAGCTGTAGGGGAGCAGGGTTTTCAGGTCAGCTCCTGCCAGTCCTGGAATTACCTCGTTGATCTCCCTGGCATCCTCTCCCAGCAGTTCAATGAAGCCGTTGTTGGTCTGGATGATCTTCAGGTTCTGGTCACAGATCACCACCATGGATGGAAGCTTATGCAGCATGCGGCGTACGATTTCAGAGGCCTCCCTGGCAACTTCTTTCTCCTTCTGGGCCATCCGTTCCGATTCTTTAAGGGCTTCCTGTGCCTGTGCAAGTTTTTCATTGCTGATCTTCAGGGAACGGATATGGTCCTGCCTGTTCCTGGAGGCATAGGTATTGCACATGTCAGGGATGGCCAGTCCCTGGGCAATGGCGGTGGCGAAATCGGTGCAGTTGGAATAGCCACAGGCACCGCATCCCACGTCCTGGGTTCCTTCCTGGTCAATCTCCTCCAGGATCTTCTTAATTTTCGCAGGTGACGGTTGGGGAAGCTGCTGGTCGTCCGCATTGAATTTCCGTGACAGGTCCAGGCCGGCATGTTCTTCCATGGTTTTCTCCCACTGGGCCAGGTCGAGGATTTTCAGCCTCTTGTTGACATATTTAATAAGCTGGCTGCGCCGCAGGATCCTCTGGCCCCCCATACTGGTTCCCCGTCCCATGAGGAACTCCTTGTAGAAAAGGTTGAAGTGGCTTTTAATGGTGCCGATGTTCTGCTCAAACTCCCTGATGGCATCGAGGATCCCTTCCCCCTCGGCCGTAATGACCGGGGTTTCGTGCAATTCCTCTTTGATACCAGCTGCCTGGATGATCCCGTTGGCCACGGGAAAGTACGATCCTTTATAGCCCAGTGGTGCGTCAAAATCGCTGTACTCCAGGTCCGTTTCATGAATCCCCGCTTCAGCGAAAAGTTCACGCAATTCAACAAAGGTGATTGCCAGGTCCACCCGGCCCTCCCCCTCAAACCTGCGGATCTCATCTTTGCTGGCGATGAGCGGACTGATATATACCAGGGACATGCCACCATCGGTCATCCCCCGGATTACCCTGGAGGTAGCCGCCACGGGGGGTAGGATGGGCGCCAGGTTCGGGACCAGGCCCGGGCTGTATTTTTCGATGAGGGAGACGGTCACCGGATCATTGGACATGATGTAGTATTTTCCTTTGCTCTTTGCGAACAAATCACGGTATGACCTGGCCACAAGGTCCACCCCGAATGCCACTTCGTGCACCCTGTCAAAGCCAAGGGTCCGCAACATCTGAACAAATTTCCGGTAATCGGTGATGTCCGGGAACTCACCTGCAATGGAGGGATCCACCAGCGCTCCCACCGGCTGTTTATGCTTCAGCAATTTCTTCAGATCCTGTTTTGAATCCCTGATCTCGATGGCACCCGGACCGCATGCTGCGATACAACTACCACATCCGATACACCGCTGGGGGATAATTTCCGGTTTCAGGAGATCGGTCCGGACCCGGATGGCTTTGACCGGGCAGGCCCTGACACAGGCATAACAGGCAATACACGTCTGGTGGTTGATATTCAGGAGGGGTTCCATCATTTGTACAGTTACATGTTACCTAATTCCTTTTCCAGGATCTCCAGGATGGTATCCTTCGATACCTGCTCATATACCCGGGTGCCCGATCTTCACAACCGGACCCGAATTACACTCTCCGAAGCAATGGTTCCCTTTCAGGATCACATCACGCTCCAACTGGTTATCTTTCAGGTATTGCTGGATCAGCTGCAGGGTACCTCTGTTACCACGGCTGAAACAGGAACTGCCCATGCAGATCCTGATCTCTTTTCTCTTCAGTGTCATAAGGCTGGTTGAGGTCAAAGTTAATAAAATCAGACCATAGCGATCCTAATTTAAACTGCATTCAAATTAATTAGTGTTTTTCAAATAACAAACATAATGAATATCTTTGAATGATCTGTGAAGATATGGATGATCCTGAACGAATAGATGCTATACTGGAGCGGTTTCCGCAGATTAAAAGAAATGCGCTGATTCCACTTCTTCAGGCTTTCCAGGATGAATTTGGTTTTATCTCCGAAGAGGCCATCGCCAGGATCGGATCACACCTGTCGCTACCTACCAGCAAGGTGTATGGTCTGGCCACCTTTTATAACCAGTTTTCCTTTACCCCCAGGGGATTGTACCACATTACCCTTTGCAACGGATCATCTTGTCATATGGGGGGATCGGGTGAGTTGCTCAGCGAGGTCTCAAAGATCCTGGAGATTGGGGACGGGGAGACCACCAGGGACAGGCTATTCAGCCTGGAAGTGGTGTCATGCCTGGGAGCCTGTGGGCAATCACCGGTCATGGCTGTGAACGGCACCTATCATTCGGCGGTTACGGTGAAAGAGGTGCGGAAGATCATTAAACAATACCAGGAGGATGTTTCCGGATAGCGCTTTTCTGCTGAAACTGGCCCAATCGGAGCCTGCTGACCTCACCCCCGGTGAGGCTGACCAGGTGAGTCTTTTGAACCGGGAGCTGGTTACCAGGCCGCTGATCATGGTCAACAGCTCAACGTCGGGAATGGTTGCCGGTGCGAAAGAGACCTGGGAAGCCATTGAGCAGTACATGGAGGAAAGGTCCCTGGATATCGAACTCTGTGAAACCGGAAGTATTGGTCTCAGTTCGGAAGAGCCTGTGGTTTCCATACAGATGCCGGGACGGACACGTCTATTCTTCAGCAGGGTGATTGCACAGAAAGTCCCCTCCATGCTGGATGACCTGTTCCACAATGTGGTCCCGGAAGAGCTGCTGATAGGACAACTGCAGGGGAGAGGGCAGGAGTCCTGGACCGGCGTGACGGACCTGGATGAGATCCCCTTTTTTTCCAAACAACAACGGATTGTCATGGAAGCCTGCGGGATGATTGATCCCTTCTCCCTGTCCGAATATGTGGCCAGGGGAGGCTATGCGGCATTCCTGAAGACCATTAGGAGCTATACCTTTACAGAGGTGTGTGACCTGGTCACGGAGAGCGGATTGCGGGGACGTTCGGGGAGTGGATTTCCCACCGGGAAGAAATGGAAAGCGGCCTACGAAACCTCTTCCGACCAGAAATACCTGATCTGTAATGCGGAGGAGAGTGATCCCGGTGCCTTTATGGACAGGACGTTGATGGAGGGGAATCCCTACCAGTTGCTGGAGGGAATCTCTATTGCCGCTTACGCCATCGGTTCAAACAGGGCCTACATTTACATACGGAGTGAGTACACAGATGCCATCCGGCGGATCAATCATGCCATCGGGCAACTCAGGCAGATAGGATTGCTGGGAGACAATATCCTGGACAGTGGTTACAACCTCCAGATCTCCCTGAGGAAGGGCCCGGGGGCTTTTGTCTGCGGAGAGGAGACTGCCCTGATTGCCAGCCTAGAGGGCAGGCGGGGCATGCCCTCTTCAAAACCTCCCTATCCCTCCACATCAGGCTACCTGGGCCGCCCTACAGTGGTAAACAATGTGGAAACCCTTTCCAACCTGCCGGGAATTATCGGGAACGGGCCTGAATGGTTCAGGGGGATCGGACCTTCAGATTCTCCGGGGACCAAGATCTTCAGTATATCGGGGCGTGCCAGGATCTCCGGACTAGTGGAGGTCCCCATGGGAACCACCTTTGATATGATCATCAATGAGATCATAGGCGGGGTGGAGAAAGGAAGGAACCTGAAGGCCATTCATGTGGGAGGGCCGACAGGATGCATGGTTCCGGTTGAACTCATGAATATGCCTGTCTCCTTCGAAAACCTGAAATCACACGGACTGCTCATGGGATCGGGGGGGATCCTGGTGATGGATGACAAAACATGTGTGGTAAACATGGTACAGTACTTCATGGAGTATGTGGGTAAGCAGAGCTGTGGAAAATGTATTCCCTGCAGGGAGGGAACCAGGAGGATGGCGGAGATCCTGGGAAGCATCACCCGGAAACCGGTCGACGAAGAGGGGCATACTACCCTGGAGCGGTTCAAAGGGGTGATGCAGCTTGAAACCCTTGCGGAGGTTATGAAAGATACCTCCCTGTGCGGCCTGGGACAGAATGCTCCCAATCCTGTTATCACCAGCCTGAAATTCTTCCGGAAGGAGTATGAAGAGCACATCTTCGACAGGAAATGCTCTTCCAATGAGTGTACAGAATTGCGTTCCTGGTTCATCGATGTGGACATGTGTACAGGTTGTTCCATTTGTGCCAGGAAGTGTCCTGCCGATGCCATCATAGGAACTGCAAGGCATCCCTATTTTATCGTGCAGGAGAAATGCATCGGTTGCGGTATCTGTTACGATGTGTGCAAATTCACGGCAGTCTATTACAAATAGGATCAGTTATGGGAATTTCACTGGAGGTAAACGGGATTCATATCGAAGCGGAAAAGGGGGAGACCATCCTTGCTGCGCTGAACCGGAATGGTATGCATGTTCCCACCATCTGCAGCATGAAAGACCTCTCTCCTTCAGGTGCCTGCCGCATGTGTGTTGTGGAGGTTGAAGGAAGGGAGAACCTTGTTCCTGCCTGCTCCTTCCCGGTTGACGGGCCCCTGAAGATACAGACCCATTCCCCCCGGGTGCTGAGAGCCAGGAAAACGAATGTGGAACTGCTGCTTTCCAACCATCCCGATGATTGCCTTTACTGCGAGCGGAACGGATCGTGCGAACTACAATCCCTGGCCGAAGACCTGAACATCAGGGAGCGCAGGATTCCCGGGAAAAAGAGTCCCTATAAGATCGACCGGTCCAGCCCGGCCATTGTCAGGGATCCCTCCAAGTGCATTCTTTGCGGAAGGTGTGTGAGGATTTGTGAAGAGATCATGGGGACCTCGGCGCTGGATTTTGCACACAGGGGAAATGAATTGTGCATATCCACCACCATGGCCAAGCCATTAAATTTTTCAAATTGCACAGCCTGCGGACAATGTGTGATCGCATGCCCCACAGGGGCCCTCATTGAACATGTGCAGTTTCCCGAACTGGAGGCCCATATCCATGCTCCGGGTAAGACCGTGGTGGCCCAGTACAGTCCGGCCGTGGCTGTTTCAGTGGCCGAAATGCTCGGATACAAAACCGGGACCGATATGGGCAGTATCATTCATGCTGCATTACGCAGGTACGGATTTGACCATGTTTTTGAGACCTCTTTCGGGGCCGGTGTGATGATCATGGAGCAGGCCAGGATCCTTATGGACCGGGATGGCCGGAAGGAGGGATTCCCGCTGATCACCAGTTCATGTCCTGCCTGGGTCCAGTATGTGGAGCAGTACTACCCTGAACTGATACCCCACCTGTCTCCCCTGAAATCGCCGGTACAGGTAACGGGCAGCCTGATCAAGGGCTGGCTGCCGAAACTGATCCGGGTGGAAGAGAAGGATATCATATCGGTGGTCATCTCCTCCTGTACAGCCGCCAAGAGTGAAGCCTGCCGGGTAGAAATGACCAGGTCAGGTATTCCGGTGGCCGACCTGGTAATCACCACAAGGGAACTGGCCAGGCTGATCCGTTTGAGCGGACTTGACCTGGATCAACTGGAACCTGAATCCTCCCAATCTCCGTTTCATTCAACCGCAACTGCCGGACAGCTAACGGGGGTATCAGGGGGTGAAGCCGAAGCCACCATGCGGACCTTTTACCACGGGCTCACAGGGAAAGATATTCCACCTGCCAAATTGCACCGCTTCAGGATGCACAAACCATTCCGGGAAATGAAGATCAAAGCAGGGCGGAGGGAGATCACGATCGGAACGGTGAGCGGCCTTTCCAATGTGGTTCCGCTCCTGGAGGATATCAGGGCCGGGAAATTAACATTCGACCTGCTGGAAGTGATGGCCTGTCCTGGTGGCTGTACCAATGGAGGTGGTCAGCCCCTGCCGGTGGATGAGCAAATTATACGTTTACGCACCAAGGCTGTCTATGAGATAGACAATGCGGGATTGGTTCATGCAGCCCATCATGATCCGGGCATCAGTCAGGTCTATAAGGATTTCCTGGGTGAACCGGGAAGCAAGTCCAGCAGGGAACAGTTGTATACCACTTTCACGAAAAGGGAGGTACTGTTGTAGCATGGAACGCAGGGAGAAAAGAAAACTGGTATATACGGTAAAAGACCTGTGCAGGGTTTGCTACACCTGTGTGAGGGAGTGTCCTGTGAAAGATACTGGCATAGGAATGAATGAGGAGGAGGTGTCACAACTGTTCCGGGAGTTTGTCCGGATCAGGAACCACTTTTAAAGTGATCCTTCCGGAAGCGTAAATGCTGATATGAATCACCAAATTGGGTGATCCGCGACTGTGAATTAATTAACAATAATTTTGTACTATTGTACTATTAATTACAATGCCACCCATCATGCTTCCTGAAAGAACCGTCGAAAGACTCAGTGAGTACCGCAGAACCCTCCTACAGTGTCTTGAACAGGGAAAAACCCATATCTATTCGCACGAGCTGGCAGAGCTTCACCATAATACAGCTGTGCAGGTCAGGCGCGACATCATGTTCATCGGGTATACCAGCATGCAGCGCAAAGGATATGATGTGAGGGAACTGATCAATGTGATCGGTGAGATCCTTGATTCTGACAAGGGACTCAATGTGGCGGTGATTGGCGTGGGTAACCTGGGCAGGGCGGTCACCACCTATTTTGTGGGTAAACGGTCCAAGCTGGATATTGTGGCTACATTCGATGTGGACCACACCAAGATCGACCGGGTAATCTCCGGGGTAAAGTGCTACCCGTTAAACAGGCTTAAGGAGGTGGTGGAAGCTCATCAAATCTCCATTGCCATCATGACAGTCCCGGCCGATTCGGCCCATGAGATCACCGAGAAGCTGGTAGAGGCCAGGATCAAGGGCATCCTGAATTTCACCACAGTACCCGTGGACGTCGGTGACGGGGTGTACCTGGATGAGTTTGATATGATCACCTCCCTGGAAAAAGTGGCATATTTCGTAAAAACGGCAACCAGCTGACATGCAGGTACATGTTTCAATGGAACAGCTGCCGGAAATCCGCTTTCCGGTTGTCACCGTAGGTTCGTTTGACGGGGTGCATGCAGGGGACTGAGCCTGATCACCACGCCGGAAGAGAAAAGGCCATTGCTGGAAGAAACAGGACTGGATCACCTGGTTGGAAAGCTTCATGCACACACCATCGTGGTGAGATCTTCCTTTTCCCTGCAGAGCAGCAGCAGGGTACAAAAACCGGTATGCAGGTCATTCGTTTTTACAAACACCTGGATACCGGGGTGCCCCTGTCACCCGACAGGGGTATAGAGGCAGCCAGGGAGCTGATTTATTAGTATTTAATATATTTGGTATCATGGAAACTCGAATCGGAGCCGTCATTATCCTGGTATCAGAGGAGGGAGATATCGGAAAGATCAACAGCATCATCTCCGACCATTCGGAGCTGATTCTGGGAAGACAGGGAATCCCGCTCAGGGATCGTTCCACCAACGTAATCTCCCTGGTACTTGAAGGGAATACCGATCACATGGGATCGCTTACGGGAAAACTTGGAAGGATGCCGGGAGTCAGGGTCAGGTCGGTGCTGGCCGGTTAATTGTTAAAAATCCTCCTTAAAATGTTAAAATATCCCCCTGCGGGAAACAACTCTGGTATTTTCTGGTTATCATAGCAGGAAGTAATTGTTGGGGTGCAAGGCAAGTTGCGAATCTTTTGAGGGTTTTAGGGAGAGTAGCAACTTGCCTTATTTTTTTTCTCACGGCACTGTATGTTCTAAGACAGTCCGAATACTTCAAAGACAACATCCAGCTTTATTATCTTAGGATCGACAAAAACGATCCCAATGGTAATCCGTCAACTTATTGACCCGGAGAGTATTGTAGTTGTTGGTGCATCCAATAACATTGCTAAACCCGGGGGTAAATTATTCCATAACATCCTTACAGGCACCTTCAGGGGGAGGCTTACGGCCGTCAATCCGAAGGAGGATACCATCCAGGGGAAGCCCTCCTTCCGGGAGGTAAAAGAGATCCCTGAAACCGAGCTGGCCATCCTGGCCATTCCTGCCACATTATGCATTGAAGCCGTACGTGAACTGGCAGAGACTAAGCAGACCAGGGCGTTCATTATCGTGTCGGCTGGATTCAGCGAAGAGAACGAAGCCGGGGCAGCTATCGAGCAGGAGATCGTGGAGATATGCAAAGCCCACGATGCCGCCCTGATCGGTCCAAACTGCATCGGGGTCATGACACCGGCGTACCAGGGGGTATTTACCCTGCCTATTCCCAGGCTTGATCCCCAGGGATGTGATTTTATTTCCGGAAGTGGTGCAACAGCTGTATTCATCATGGAGGCCGGATTGCAGAAGGGGCTCAAGTTCAACCATGTATTCTCGGTGGGGAATTCTGCCAGGATGGGAGTGGAGGATATCCTGGCCTATTTCGATGAGACCTACAAGGAGGGATCCTCCTCCAGGGTGAAGATCCTCTATTTCGAGACCATCAAGGATCCTGACCGGCTGTTGAGGCATGCCACATCCCTGATCAGGAAGGGGTGCAGCATTGCAGCAATCAAGGCCGGGACCACGGATGCCGGCAGCAGGGCTGCCACCTCGCACACAGGGGCACTGGCCAGTTCAGACCTGGCTGTAGATGCCCTCTTCAGGAAGGCCGGGATTGTCCGTTGTTACGGCAGGGAGGAGCTGACTACGGTGGCTTCTGTTATGCTGATGCCTCCCCTGAAAGGGAAAAACCTGGCCATCATCACCCATGCAGGGGGACCGGCGGTGATGCTGACCGATGTACTGGCACAGGGTGGTATGGATGTTCCCCACCTGGAAGGGCCGGAGGCGGAGAAGCTGCTGACCCATCTCTTCCCGGGATCTTCCACTGCCAATCCCATCGACATGCTGGCCACCGGGAATGCAGAACAGCTGGGTGTCTCTATGGATTTCTGTGAAAGCTCATTCCCAGAGATCGACGGGATCGTGGTGATCTTTGGTACCCCCGGACTGGCGCCGGTATTTGATGTCTACCAGGTGCTTCATGAGAAGATGATGACCTGTACCAAACCCGTATATCCTGTACTTCCATCGGTAACCACCGCCCGGGAAGAGGTGCAGGAATTCATCTCCAGAGGTCATATCAACTTTCCCGATGAAGTGCTCCTGGGAGAGGCACTGACCCGTATCCACAACACGCAACCCCCGGCAGGGAGCAAGCCCTTTCTGGATGGTGTTGACATCAAGTCTGTTCGCAGGATCATTGACGCTGCCGGTGATGGCTACCTGGATCCTGAAAGTGTGGGAAGGATCCTGGATGCGGGAGGGATCCCCAGGGTTCCGGAAGGGTTGGCCACTGATGAAAGGCAACTCAAGGGATTGGCTTCCAACATGGGATATCCCCTGGTCATGAAGGTGGTTGGCCCGGTCCACAAATCGGATGTGGGCGGGGTGGCCCTCGGGATCGGGAAGGATTCAGAGCTTGTTGAACACTTCAGGCAGATGAGCAGGATTAAAGGATTTGAAGGGGTGTTGCTCCAACCCATGCTGGAGGGGATTGAGCTGTTCGCTGGTGCCAGGTATGAACCCTCTTTCGGTCATGTGGTACTGTGTGGCATGGGGGGGATCTTTGTGGAGGTCCTGAAGGATGTCTCCTCAGGGCTTGCACCGCTTTCCATGGCTGAGAGCCAGAACATGATAGGTTCTTTGAAGGGATACGGGATCATGAAAGGGATGCGGGGACAGGAGGGGATCAATACGGAGGTTTTTGCCGGCATCCTGGTAAGGCTTTCAACCATACTCCGTTATGCCACTGAAATTAGCGAGCTGGACCTGAATCCAATTCTCGGAAAGGGTGACCGGTTGCTGGTGGTGGATGCAAGGATACGGATCCTGAAAGAGGTTTTATAACACATGGGGCATATGCTGTCGGGCACAACTGGTTTTCATCCCATTTTCTAAATTCACACCGGATTAGCAAAGCTGCTGTGCATGAAATCTACCCCCATTAAATCTGAAGTGGTCAATGAAGTGATTGATGCCTTTGGCATCCACCCTGCCGGGAAATCAACCATCAGGGAGCTGGTAAAGATTGTCAATGACATCGAAGGCATCACAGGGGAGGAGTTCATCCGCATGGAAATGGGGGTTCCGGGTCTGGATCCCACCTTTGTGGGTACCGAGGCGGAAATGATTGCCCTGCGCAAGGGAGTGGCATCCAAATATCCCAACATTGAAGGGATCCTTCCCCTGAAGGAGGAGACGGCCAGGTTCATCAGGTTGTTCCTGGATGTGGATGTGGCACCGGAAAATTGCGTTCCAACCGTGGGATCTATGATGGGAGGGATGGCTGCGTTCATGGTGGTGAACCGGTCCGACCACAAAAGGACGGGAACACTTTTCCTGGATCCCGGGTTCCCAGTGCAGAAACAGCAATGCCTGGTACTGGGCCACAACTATGGTTCTTTCGACCTGTACGATTTCCGGGGAAACAACCTGAAGGCAAAAATGGAAGAGGAGATCGGGAAGGGGAATTATTCATCCATCCTCTATTCAAATCCTAACAATCCATCATGGATCTGCCTGAATGAGGAGGAGCTGAAGATTATCGGGGAGATCTCCATGAAACACGACCTGACTGTTATCGAGGACCTGGCCTATTTCGGGATGGACTTCCGCAAGGACCTGTCCCGGCCGGGAGTACCCCCGTTCCAGCCCACTGTGGCAAAATTCACAGATAATTACCTGCTGCTGGTCTCCAGTTCAAAGGCGTTCAGTTATGCTGGACAGCGGATCGGGATGATGGTGATCGCCCCTGGACTGTTCAATCGCAAATACCCGGACCTGAGAAGGTACTATACTTCAGACAAGTTCGGCCACGCCATGATCTATGGTGCACTTTATGCCCTGTCAGCCGGGGCTTCCCATACTGCACAATATGCCCTGGCGGCCATCTTCAAGGCGGTCAATGACGAATCCTACAATTACATCAGCGAGGTGAAGGAATACGGGGAGAAGGCCGCCATTATGAAGGCCCTTTTCAAGAAATATGGTTTCAGGATTGTCTACGACATGGACCTGGATGAACCCATAGCAGACGGGTTCTATTTCACCCTGTCATACCCCGGGTTCGAAGGGCCGCAACTGGTGGAGAAATTGCTCTATTATGGGATCAGTGCCATTTCCCTTGGGATCACGGGAAGTACCAGGACGGAAGGACTAAGAGCCTGTGTGTCACAGGTAAGGCGGGATCAGTTCGGGATACTGGAAGAGCGTTTGAAGCAGTTTCATGAGCACCACCCTGTCCCAGAATAAGTTTTTTTATCCCTAAAAGCGGAGGAAAAGGCGGGGTTGGCTGGCAGCAGCTTTCATGGAAATTGAGAATTATTACATTTGGACATTATAAAAAAAAAGAAGCGTAGCATGGCAAAAGCAAGAGGAGCCATAGTGGTGGATGTGGAAAGGTGCAAAGGGTGCCAGGTTTGTATGGTGAACTGTCCCACGCAGACCATCGGCATGGCTGAGGAGGTGAACGGGAAGGGATACCACTATGCCTATATGGAAAATCCCGAAAGTTGCACCGGGTGCACCAACTGTGCAGTGGTCTGTCCGGATGGCGCGATCACAGTTTACCGGGTTAAACAAAATTAAAGAGCAATTTATGAAGGAACTGGCTTTAATGAAGGGAAACGAGGCCATTGCGGAAGCTGCCATCAGGGCAGGAGTGGATGCCTATTTCGGATACCCCATTACCCCCCAGTCTGAGGTTATGGAGTACCTGATGCTGCAGCGTCCCGAGGTACGGACCGGCATGGTGGTCCTCCAGGCCGAGAGCGAGGTGGCCTCCATTAATATGGTTTACGGGGCGGCCGGAACAGGAAAGAAGGTGATGACCTCCTCTTCCAGTCCGGGAATCAGCCTGATGCAGGAGGGGATCAGCTATATTGCAGGAGCAGAACTTCCCTGCCTGATCGTGAATGTGGTCAGGGGAGGACCGGGTCTGGGTACCATCCAGCCCTCACAGGCCGACTATTTCCAGGCCGTCAAAGGTGGTGGCCACGGTGACTACCGGCTGATCGTGCTGGCACCGGCATCCGTCCAGGAGATGGCCGATTATGTGGACAAGGCATTTGAACTGGCATTTAAATACAGGAACCCGGCCATGATCCTCACCGACGGCCTCATCGGCCAGATGATGGAGAAGGTGGAGCTACCCGCCCAGAAGGAGCGGACAACAACATTTGACCAATCATGGGTGATTACGGGAAAGACTCCTGACCGGGAGCGGAACATCATCACCTCGCTGAACCTGGATCCGGACCAGCAGTATGAGCACAACCTGAAGCTGCAGGAGAAATACAGAAGCATGATCCAGGATGTGATGTTTGAAAAAATTGAATGCGATGATGCAGAGTACCTGCTGGTGGCTTACGGATCCAGTGCACGGATCTGCCAGAAAGTGGTGGAGGTCGCCAGAGGCCGCGGAAAACGGATCGGCCTGCTGAGGCCCCAGACCCTGTACCCTTTCCCCACTGAGGAGATAGCCAGGATGGCAAGGAGGGTGAAGGCCATGATGTCGGTGGAACTGAGTGCGGGACAGATGGTGGAAGATGTGAGGCTGGCCGTGAATGGAAGGGTGCCGGTTTACCATTACGGCATGGTGGGCGGCAGGATTCATTCACCCGATGATGTGTACGGTGCTGTGGAGGAAAAATTCATAGGAGGATTCTAAATGGAACTCAAAGAGATTATCAGGGAAGAGAACAAGGTATATAGCCGGACTCCGTTATTAACCGATGCAACCCTTTCCTATTGTCCGGGTTGTGGTCACGGAACCATACACAGGCTGATCATGGAGGTGGTGGAAGAGATGGGCATTCAGTCAGAGGTCATCGGAATTGCCCCGGTAGGATGTTCGGTGATTGCCTACGATTTTATGGATATAGACTTCACCCAGGCTGCCCATGGACGGGCTCCGGCACTGGCGACAGGTATCAAAGCGGCTCTGGCCCGATAAGTTTGTATTCACCTACCAGGGTGATGGCGACCTGGCCGCCATAGGTACTGCCGAGACCATTCATGCCTGCAACCGGGGAGAGGATATCACCATTTTCTTCGTGAACAACGGGATCTACGGGATGACCGGCGGACAGATGGCCCCCACCACCCTGGAGGGGATGAAATCATCCACCTCGCCCTACGGCAGGAATAACAAGACCATGGGCCCGCCCTATCAAGATTACCGAAATGGTGGCACAGCTTGATGGCACCTACTATGTGACCCGGCAGGCAGTTCATAAGCCGGGGGCGGTCAGGAAAGCCAAAGAAGGCCATTCGCAAAGCTTTTGAGATACAAAAGGAGAAGAAGGGACTGTCGTTCATCGAGTTTGTGTCCAATTGCAATTCGGGCTGGAAGATGACTCCCAATGATTCCAATACCTGGATGGAGGAGAACATGTTTCCATTCTATCCCATGGGGGATATAAAAGTAGACGGTAAGTTAGTAAAGTATAGTAAAGTTTGTAAAGTTTGTAAAGTTTGTAAAGTTATAAAGTTTGTAAAGTCGTGAAGGTATGACGGAAGAGATTATAATTGCAGGATTCGGGGGACAGGGAGTGCTCTCCATGGGCAAGATCCTGGCCTATTCAGGAATTATGCAGGAACAGGAGGTGAGCTGGATGCCCTCCTATGGACCTGAAATGCGCGGAGGAACAGCCAATGTAACGGTGATCCTTAGCGACGACCGGGTCAGTTCACCGGTACTGCAAAGCTATGATACCGCCATCCTGCTGAACCAGCAATCGGTGGATAAGTTTGAATCCATGGTGAAGCCCGGGGGATTGATGATCTATGATCCCAATGGGATCACCCGGCATCCCGAACGGGACGACCTCCGCATCTTCCAGGTGGAGGCAGCCGCCGAAGCTGCCCGCATGAAATCCCCCATCACCTTCAACATGGTGGTCCTGGGTGCCTATATCAAGGTGAATCCGGTGGTGGAATATGAGAATGTGATCAAGGGGCTCCGCAAGTCCCTGCCCGAACGGCACCACCACCTGATCCCCAAGAACGAAGAGGCCATTCACCGGGGCATGGAGATCGTCCGGGAGGCCAAACTGACTGCGTAGGCGGCGATCGGATCAATCCCTTCCCCGGGAAAGATCTTGACCGGGATCTCTTCTTCTTTGTCACAGCTTGAAATGGCAATCAGGATAGCCTGATCCCTGGCCCTACTCGTAAAAGTGCATCTCCCGCATGTAGGTGTAGGCTTTGGCGGGAACCAGGTGGCGGACATCCTTCCCTTCTTTGATAGCCTGTCGGATGAAGCTGGAGGAGATCTCCATCAGGGGGGCATTGACAATGGTGGCGTTGGGGATTTTTGATGAGGGCTTCCCTATCGGATCCGGGCCGGGGGTAGATCAGCCGGTGGTATTTTTGCACGATCAGTTCTGCATGTTTCCATTTGTGGAAGGTCTTCAATCCGTCGGCACCCATCACCAGCTGGAACTCCCTTCCCGGATTTTTCTCCTCCAGGTAGGCCAGTGTATCGATGGTGTAGGAGGGGGTGGGGAGTTTGAATTCAATGTCGGATACCCTGAAGCGGTCATCATCTTCTACAGCCAGCCGTACCATTTCAAGGCGGTGGTAGTCCTTCAGGAGCGTCTTTTTCTCTTTAAGGGGATTATGGGGACTGACCACGAACCACAACTGTTCCAGGTCGCTGAATTCGATCATGAAATTGGCAATGGCCATGTGGCCGATGTGGATGGGATTGAACGACCCGAAATACAGACCGGTCTTTATGATCCGTTGCAGGTGCTCCATGGTTATTCTGAAAGAAAATTGCGTACCAGGGTTTCTGCTTCTGCCAGGGCAATGTCGAGGGAGTCATTGATCAGGATGTGGTCGAACTGCGGGGCAAATCCCATTTCATATTCGGCTTTTCCGAGGCGTTTCCGCAGGGAGGCTTCATCATCGGTGCCCCTTGCCCTGAGACGTTGTTCGAGGACCTCCAGGGATGGGCGGCTTTACAAATACGGAACAAGCCATGGTGGCCATACACCTTCTTCAGGTTTATCCCTCCCACCACATCAATATCAAACAGGGCATGCTGCCCCTTGTTCCAGATCCGTGTCCACCTCGCTGCGCAGGGTGCCGTAATACTGGTCGGGGTAGACCTCCTCCCACTCAACGAATGCGTTGTTGCTGATCTTCTGCCGGAACTGTTCCGGGGAGATAAAGTGGTACTCCCTTCCGTCGGCCTCTCCCTGCCGGGGTGCCCTGGAGGTGGCCGAAATGCTGAATGCCAATCCCAGGTCCAGTTTCATCAGGTGCTGAACGATGGTGGATTTCCCGGATCCCGAAGGGGCACAGAATATGAGCAGTTTCCCCTCCATCAGAGCACATTCAGGATCTGTTCCTTGATCCGCTCCAGTTCATCCTTCATCTCTACCACCAGGCGCTGGATCTCGGCGTGGTTGGCCTTGGATCCCAAGGTGTTGATCTCCCGTCCCATCTCCTGGGAAATGAACCCCAGTTTCTTTCCCACAGGTCCGGATGTGTCCATGGTTTCCAGGAAATAGCCGCAGTGGTTGGCCAGCCTGACCTTCTCCTCTGAAATATCCAGCTTTTCCATGTAGAAGATCAGCTCCTGTTCGAACCGGTTCTCATCCACATCTTCCTTCTTCAGGAATTCCGACCAGGTTGTTTCCGATGCGTTCCCTGATCCGGCTGATCCGTTCACCCTCCAGCGATTCCACGGCCCCAAGTTTGTCACTGATGGCGGTGACCCTCTCCCGGAGGTCCCTGTCCAGGGATTCCCCTTCCTGGTGCCGGAATCCGTTCACCTGTCCCAGAGCCCTCTTCAGGCCCTCCTTCACCAGCTTCCACTCCTCGTCTGCCAGTTCGGCTTTTTCGGTCCGGATGGTGTCCGGCATCCGCATCACAGCTGAGAGCAATTCCAGGGATGCTTCCAGCCCCAGCTCCCCCGAGATCCTGTAGAGCTGTTCGTAATAGCTTCTTACCACCGGTTCATTGATGATCCCCGATGTTGCATTCTCGGACAGTTCATAATAGAAACTACATTCAACCTTTCCCCGCTCCAGGATCTCAGCGATGAGCTGCCTGATCTCCAGCTCTTTCTCCTTGTAGAGGGACGGCAACCTTGTATTGGTATCCAGCTGTTTGCTGTTGAGGGACCTTACCTCGATGGTCAGTTTCTTATCGGGAAGCAGGCATTCGGCCTTCCCGTAACCGGTCATGGATCTGATCATGGGTTCTCTGGCATCTGTTCCAGGCAAAGATAAGAATCAACCCACAATTCTCTATATTTATTGGACAAGGGTGCACATGGCCAGGTTAATTGGCCACGGGAATGGTGAAAGCGAAGGTGGAACCCTGCCCCTGTTCGCTTTGGACAGTGATCTCCCCGCCGTTCTTTTCCACGAATTCGCGGCAGATGATCAGGCCAAGACCTGTTCCCCTCTCTCCGGCGGTCCCTTTTGATTTGAATTTCTCATCGATCCGGAACAGCTTTGCAAGATTCTCCCCGGAGATCCCGATCCCTTCATCCACAATGCTCACCTGGATATCCTTTTCGCGGGTATGCACATCTACCCGTACCTTTTTATCCTTATCAGTGAATTTTACCGCATTGGTCATCAGGTTTCGGATCACGCTGTTGATCATATCCCGGTCACCATAAGCAAAGATCTCGTTCTGGTCCGGCGAAAGCAGCATGATCCCTTTCCTTTCGGCCAACAGCTTATGGAGGTTGATGTTTTCCTGGATCAGGTTGGACAGGTTGAACCTTACGGGATCGTATTTGATCCTGCCACGCTGGGACCTGGACCAGGTGAGCAGGTTTTCAAGAAGGTCAAGCAGGTGTTTCACCGACTGATTGATCTTGCTGAACCCGGCACGGTGGTCTTCACGATCGGCATCATCAAAGCTGTCCACCATCAGTTCACTGATGGAGAGGAGGCTGGAGAAGGGATTCTTCAGGTCATGGGAAATGATGGAAAAGAACTTGTCCTTGGTGGCATTCAGTTCCATCAGGTTCTTCTCCGATTCCCTCAGTGCTTTATTGGCCTCGCTGATCTGTTGGTTCTGGAATTTCAGCAACCGGTTGGTTCGCGATTTCACCAGGTAGTTGTAGATCATGACCGCAATGGCAGAAGCCACCAGGGCCTCCAGGAGGATGAACCACCATAACTGCCAGTAAGGAGGGGTAAGGACGATATTTAAAAGCATGGGTGGATCACTCCTGAATCCATCGGTATTCTCAACCACCACCTTCAGCGTATAGGATCCCGCTTTCATGTTGGCATAGGATACATAGTTTCTTGTCCCGGCATGGTTCCATTCTGTCTCCAGGTTCTCCATGATGTAGGAGTAGCTGAGCTTACCGGGCTGGAGGTGGTTCAGCGCGGCAAATTCAACGGAGAAGAACCGGTGCTTATAATCCAGAACGATCTTCTCCATGTAAGTCACATTCTCACTGGCATAGTACTCCCCCTCAAACTCAATGATGGCAGCGGGATCCTGCTCAAACTGCTCTTCCTGGTCTACCCCTGCAATCAGCACCTCCTTGCCCAGCACTTCCAGTTTTGTCAGGGTCACTTCGGTCACATTCTTTACAGGTTCCACCAATGAGGGGTCGATCACATTCAGCCCGTATACACCTCCGAAATAGAGTCTTCCATCGTTACCCCGGTAGTAGGCGCCCCCGTTGAATTCGTTGCTTTGAAGGCCGTCATTCATGTCGAAATTCTTCACCTCGAAGGATTCCAGGTCAAACCGGATGATCCCCTTGTTGGTACTGAGCCATATGCGGTTCTCATCATCAGGCAGGATCCCGTAGATCACCTCGTTGGCCAGTCCTTCTCCCACCCCGAACCTGCGGAATGATCCGGTACCCGGGTAGAACATATTCAGCCCGCTGTTGGTACCGATCCAGAGCCTGCCCATTTCATCTTCATGGATGGAGAAGACGATGTTGTCTGAAATGGTGGTCGGATCATCCGGGTCGTGTGCAAAGCTCACACATTTTCCCGAATCGGTATCCATCATACAGAGGCCGCCTCCGTATGTGCCGATCCACAGATTGTCCTCATCATCCAGGTATATGGCCGAATAGATGAAGTTGTTGGACAGGGAGGCCGGGTCGTCTTTCCGGTTCAGGAACCTTTTGAATACCCCGGTTTCAGGATTAAAAAGGTTGAGCCCGTTGCGGGTCCCCACCCAGATCCTCCCATGAGGGTCCTCATAGATGGTTCTGACCGAATTGTCGGAGATGGACAGGGGATTATCAGGATCGTGCATGAATTGACTGAATGACCTGTCTGGATGGTAAAGGTTCAGCCCCCCCCCGTCAGTACCAGCCCAGATACGCCCACGGCTGTCCTGGTAGATCTTCCTCACCGAAGGATTGGAGAGGGAAGAGGGATCAAAGGGATCATGGTCATGGTGCGTAAATACTTTCCGCCGCTGGTCATAGCAACTGATCCCGTGGGCGTTGGTTCCAAACCAGATGGTGCTGTCGGATGTTTCACAGATGGTCCAGATGAATGAACTGGCCAGGCTGTTGGAATTGAATGGATCGTTCTTGAACAGGGTGAACTTGTTGGACCTGGGATCGAGAATGCTGATGCCGGCGCCGAAGGAACCAAACCAGAGGGCACCGGTCCGGTCTTCGTAGATACAATTGACAGAATTATCTGACAGGCTGCTGGGATCCGCCGGGTTATGGGAATAGTGATTGTAGCTGAGGTTAGCCGGGTCGATGCGGTAGATCCCGTCCCCGAATGATCCGTGCCAGATATACCCGTTCTGGTCCTCCAGCATCGGTTCAACGGGATTGAGAGCAAGGGAATGGGTGATGCCTGCAGCAGCCAGGATCCTGGTAAGTTCACCTGTGGCTTCCCTGTAACAATACAATCCGTTATCGGTTTGCATCCAGACCTGGTTCAGCCTGTCCACAAGCAGGTTCTGTATCTCCAGTCCCCTGTTTCCTGTCATGGTCTCAACTACCCTGTGCTGTGCCCTGCCGGAAAGATCCACCTTCACCAGGCCTTCACCGGTCCCCAGCCAGAGGCCGTTGGTTCCCATGGCCATACACAAGATCCTGGTTTGCGGTGTAAGTGTGCCTGCTGCAGTTTCATTGAAAAAGAGTCCCGATTTCCTGTCATGCATGAAGAGCCCCCTGTTGGTTCCAATCCAGAGGAGGCCCGACCGGTCCAGTCCAAATCCATTGATCCGGGAGGTAAGCCCTTCAAGCTCTTCATCTGCGGGTGTGATCCGCTCCGCTTCCCCTGCAAACTTGTCAATCCGGTTCAGCCCCCTGAATGTGCCCACCCAGACATCGTTCTGAAGATCAGCGATAATAGCCGTGACTGTGTCATTGGAGAGGGAGGTAGCTGATCCCGGGTCGTGTTTCAGGATGGTGAAGACCCCCCTGCGAGGATTATACATGGTAAGGCCGCCCCGGGAGCCCAGCCAGATCATACCCGATTTATCCTCATACACCAGTTCGATCCACTTGTTGGCCAGGATATAATGCTGGTCGGTGGAGGCACCATAGACGGTGATGGACTGGCCATCATATTTATTCAGTCCGTCTTCGGTTCCGAACCACATGAAACCTTTGGAATCCTGGTAAATGTTGTACACCGAACTGAGGGAGAGCCCCTCATTGATGGTGATCCGCTTGAACCGGATATACTCATCCTGTCCGTAAATCGGCGGGATAGTCAACAGTATCAGTATGAAAAGAAATAGAAGCTTTCTGAACATCCTGTATGGTTGGGTAGCGTTAGTTGGCACTCAATTCCACAAATATTGAACCAAGTTAGCCATTCGGGAAGTCCGAATCAATTCAAAACCGTTAAATAATGTTATAAAGGCTGATCATTAGCGGGTAACGGTGGCCGGTTCAACTTTTGCTTTTATTACCGATTTGTTCTTCCACCTGCCGGTCCGGTAATAGAGGAAAGAGAGCACAAAGCCAAATCCCCAGCCTGCGGGAATGGACCACCAGATCCCGGTGGCACCGAGGCCGGCTCCGGGGACCGTAAGGCCAAACAGGTGGATGGTCTCCTGGCTCAGGAAGAGTGCGGCTGGTATCCGGATGATCCATAAAGAGAACAACGTAAGGAACATGGGGATGATGGTATCACCTGCGCCCCGCATCACCCCGCTGTAGACGAACATCCCGGTAAACAACAGGTAAAAGGAGGTGACGATGGTCAGGTATTCACCACCAAGGTCAATGACCGCCTGATCCTTGGTGAACAGCCTCATCAGCGGAAACTTGAAAAGAATGATCAGGACGGTGATTGCTATGGCTACCCCCGATGCCATCAGCATGGTCCTGGCCAGCCCCTTCTTTACCCGTTCGACCTTTCCTGCCCCGATGTTTTGCCCCACGAAGGTGGAGAGGGCAGTGGAGAATACCATGGAGGGAATGATGGCCAGGCTGTCCAGCCTTCCGGCTGCTGTATAGGCAGCCACCACGTCGGTTCCGAATCCATTGACGATTCCCATCAGGGCGAGCATACCCAGCGCAACGAATGTCTGCTGAAGACCTGTTGGCAAGCCGATGCGCAGGCTCTGTTTGAAGATTTCCCGGTCAAAGGCAAACTCCCTGATGTTGAATTTGATCAGTTCATGGTTGCTGTTCAGGTAGAAGACCGCTACAATAAAAGCAACGCCCTGGGCAATGATCGTAGCCAGTGCCGCTCCTTCGACTCCCCAGCCGAACTTCACGATGAACAACAGGTCCAGGCCGATATTCAGGATGGTGGCAAGCACCAGGAAATAGAGGGGTGTGATACTGTCACCCAGTCCCCTGAGCACTGCAGCCACACTGTTGTATCCAAAGAATACCACCAGTCCGGACACATAGATGGTAAAATAGGCGTTGGCAGTGTCCATCAGTTCTTCCGGTAGCCTGATCAGCCGGAAGATCTCCTCTGAAAAGGAGATCCCCACCACGGTCATGATCACCGCCGAGATCCCCATGACGATGAAAATGGTATCGATGGCCCTCTTGACCTTCACAAAGTTCTTGGCCCCGAAAAACTGAGAGATCACGATGGTCCCTCCTGTGGCAATACCTATGATCAGCGCAATGAGGGTAAAGAGGATGGGGAAGGAAGCGCCCACCGAGGCCAGGGCCTCCTTACCCAGGAAACGGCCAACGATAATCTGGTCCACAAAGGTGTAGAGTTGCTGGAACATGTGTCCCAGCAGCATGGGGGCGGCAAAACGTAAAATATTCCTGCCTGGACTTCCCTGGGTTAGATCTTTCACTTTTTTTATAGAGCGGGTAAATGTCGGTATTTTATACTGAATTGTGAAGAATTCACCGTTCATGACACGGTATAGTAATGTTTCTTAACATATAATTTCCATTTCACACCGAAATTCCTTATTCTAGTTGTCAAACTTAACATCCCAATATTCTAAGACCATGAAACATTTGAGATCGTACATCGCAGTGATTTTCATTTTTTCACTGATCCAGGGAGGTTTCTCCCAGATTGCCGGAACAGCACATGATTTTTCCACAGAATCCTGGGCTCCTACAACCAACAAGGGATGTGGCGTTTGCCACACAACCCATCATGCAGTCACCATTGCCAGCGCACCACTCTGGAACCATGAAACCACCGTTGCGGCCGGATACACCACCTATGACTCGCCCACATTTGACGGGATTTCCACCATTACTGATCCTGGGGCCAGTTCAAGGTTGTGCCTGAGCTGTCACGACGGTACGGTAGCCCTGGAGAATTTCAGCGGAATTACCAGCGGAACCAATTTCATCGATCCGTCAGCAAGGGTCGGAGGGCCCTCCGGCAATGATTTGAGCAGTGATCACCCCATCTCATTTGAATATACCGACGCCCTGGCCACCAGCGACGGGGGGCTGTTTCCTCCCACCACAACAAACAGCGGGCTTGGAAGCACCATTGACAATGATATGCTGTTCGACAGCAAGATGGAATGTGCCTCCTGTCATGATGTCCATAACAGGTTCGGTGTAGCCCACCTCCTGAAGATGTCCAATGTGAACAGCGAGCTCTGTCTCACCTGTCACGATAAGTAGTGAAGCAGATAGCCAACCGGAGCTATGGAGTTCATGGATGTATGAACAGAATCAGACGATTTGCCATTTATGGGATCCTGTTGCTTGCCGGGGTGATCAGTGCCTGTGTCCGGCAAGCTGCCTATTCCCCCTCTCCCGAGGCCGTTGTCATATTTCCCCCGCCACCCGATACCACCCGGATCCAGTTCCTGACCCACATATCCTCTTCGGAAGACCTGAAGGGGAAAAAGAGCGGATTCGGAAGGTATTTTTTAGGGGAAGAGGAGCCTTTGAGCATCATCAAACCCTATGGTATAACGGTGCATCAAAGCAGGATATATATCAGCGATACCGGATTGGCCGGACTGGTGGTGCTGGATCTTGCGGAGGGAACATTTGAGTACTTCATTCCCGGTGGAAAAGGCGCCTTAAAACTGCCCATCAACTGTTGTTTGGATGATCGCGGAAACCTGTTCATCGCTGATGCCAACCGGAAGCAGGTGGTAGTTTTTGATCCCGAAGGGGAGTTCATTCATGCTTTTGGAGAGGCCGGGGATTTCAAACCCACTGATGTGGAATTCCACCAGGGTAAGATATGGGTATCCAATGTTCAGGAACATTCAGTACTGGTGTACAGTGCAGACAATTATGAACTGCTTGAGCGGATCCCCGGTGTGGAGGCAGGGGAGGAAGGATTTATCCGGCAATCCACCAATATAGCCATCAGCAATGACATGCTCTATGTATCGGATTTTGGGGACTTCAATATCAAGCAGTTTTCTGCAGAAGGCGAATTCAAAGGAATGATCGGGGGATATGGAAATGGCCGGGGGAGGTTCACAAGGCCCAAAGGAATTGCGCTGGACAGGGATGAGAACCTCTATGTGGTTGATGCTGCCTTTGAGAATGTACAGATCTTCAACAGGAACAGGCAGCTGTTGATGCATTTCGGGGGTTCCTATGACGGATCCGGTGGCATGTGGCTTCCGGCGGCAGTCGAGGTCAGTTATGAGAACCTCTCCTATTTTCAGCCCTATGTGGATGAAAGCTTCGATCTGAAATACCTCATCTATGTAACCAACCAGTACGGACCAGCAAAAGTAAATGTGTACGGATTTGTTGAGGAAAAGAAGATCTCTCCATAGCATACAATAATGAAACGGGCAGGCAAAATATGGCTGGGATTTCTTGTGATCACACTGATCATTCTTCTCAGCCAGTGTTCTCCCTATGCGGGAAAAAACCTACTGACCTTTTTCTTTGACGGGGTTCCTGTTGCTGACAGTACAGGGGCAGAAAGCCCGGTTCCGGGAATCCTTCCTGAAGATTCTTCCAGTATAGACAGTGGTGCTCCTTCAGCCGGGACTGCTGCTTTGGTGGTGCATTATCCTTACGGGGAGAAGGAGTGTGCGGCGTGCCATGACCAGCAATCACTTGGTACAATGGTTGAACCACAACCCGGACTTTGCTATACATGCCACGAGGATCTCACTACCCGGTACAATTACCTGCACGGACCTGTGGCTGGAGGTTACTGTACTTCATGCCATGATCCGCATGAGGCTGAAGGGGGGAAACTGCTCAGGTTCACCGGGGATAAGCTGTGTTTTCATTGCCACAGGGAGGAAAGTGTCTACAGGAATGAGATGCATGAGGGCCTGGAGGGAATGGGTTGTACCGATTGCCACAACCCCCACGGGGGTGAAGACAAATATATATTTCAATAGTCCGCTGGTACGAAAGTGAAAAGACCCAGGATCATATTGATGATGGCATTGACCTGCTGTCTGACCGGAAGCCGGGCCCAGTTCCAGCCGTCCCTCGGGATCTGGCATTTCAGGAATATTTCCGGGGAGCTGGACCTGAGGGGACAGTACCGCCAGCTGGAAAGCAATTTCAACGATGTCACCGAAGACCAGAGGAGCACCTACCTGTTAGGGGGTATCAAGCTGAACACCAGCAGTTACCTTTGGGATAAGGACATCCTGCTGATCGACCTGAATGGCGCTTACAGTCCCGAGCTCAGGGACGAAAAGTACATTGCCGTTCCGGACAGGTCCGAAGTAAGGACCCTGAAAAAAGTGGACCTGATGGCCACCCTGTGCAACAACAAACCTGTTACACTCCAGGGATTCTACAATTTTGACCAGAGCTACTATAACCGGGAGCTCCTTACCAATGTCAGATCCAACAACCAGCTTTGGGGGGGAATCCTCTCCCTGAACAACAGGTTCCTGCCCGTTACAGTTTCATACCGGAACCAGAAATGGGACCAGGAAGAGGTGCAAACGGGGCGGGTGTTCACCATGGACCAGGAGAATGTCCAGGCCCGGGCAGTCAAATCCTTCGGATCGGGGGACCGGACCGAGCTGGTCTATTCACACAACAACTATCTCTACCGGTATGCTGAACTGCACCAGACCAGGCACCTCATTGACCGGGTGGCCCTGAACAATAACCTCTATTTCGATGCGGCCAGGAGATACAACCTGAACTCCAGGTTCACCTGGTATGACCAGGAAGGGACCACCAGTTTCAGGCGTGTGGAACTGCTGGAGGGAATTTCATTCCAGCTACCCTACCAGATGAAACTGATGTCGAATTTCAACTGGTACAACCTGAAGAACCCGGTCCAGGTCTGGGACCAGATAAGAAGCCGGACCACCCTTCAGCACAAGCTTTTCCAGAGCCTGACCACCAGGGTGCATTTTGAATATTCCAGGATCAACCAGGAGGTTGCCAGCCTGCACCAGGAGAGTGATATCAGGACCGGTGTGGAGGTGAAGTATACAAAGAAGATCCCTACCGGAACCCTGAACCTGGCATACCGCTACTACAGGCACGAGCATTCAACTGAAGGAGTGTCAGGGATGCTCCGGATAATTAACGAAGAGCAGGCACTGGCGGACGGGGAGGTGACCCTGCTTAACAAGCCCTATGCGGAGGTGGCTTCCGTGATTGTAAAGGATGTGACCGGGGCCATCATCTACCAGCGGGATTTTGATTACATCCTGATCGAGCGGGGCAGTTATGTGGAGATTCAGCGGATTCCCGGCGGCCTGATTCCCAACAAAGGGAGTGTTTTTATCGATTACACCTTCCGGCAGCCCGGTTCCTATTCCTATGGGGCAAATAACAACTATTTCAGCGCAAACGTCCTCCTGTTCAAGAGGTTGCTGGATTTCTACTACCGCTATTCGGTGCAGGACTACCCGAAAGTGAACCAGGGTGACCTGCTGACCCTGAACTATTATACGCAGCACGTATTCGGTTTCCGCCTCGATGTTGGTTTCGCCAGGGCCGGGATTGAAGCTGACCTGTTCGACAGCAACATCATCCCCTACAGGATGATGCGCTACTTTATGGATGTGAACTGGAACCTCCGGTCCAGGCTGCTCCTGACCCTGAACGGGAACATCCGTGATTACAGGATGATCGCCGATGAAGTGGACCAGTTGTATGCCAATGTATCGGGGAAGGTGGTCTACAAAATAAGCCCGAAAATGCGTGTAAGCCTGGAATCGGGCTACCTGAACCAGAGGGGGGCGCATATTGACCTGGACCTGCTTACTGCAAGGGCCGAATTTCAATCACTCTTTAACAAACTTCAGGTGAGGGTCGGCCTGGAGATGTACCGCCGCATGTATGTGAACAGTGAATTTGCTTTTAACGGAGCGTACCTCCAGGTGACACGAAGGTTTTAAACGGGGAAACATATACCTATGATCCAGTTGATTATTATTGATCTGATCTGCGCCATCTTCCTCACGGCAGGGGGATCTCACGGGATTGACCCGGTGGATCGTATCCAGCCCGGCACCGCTTGTACCGAATGCCACAGCAACATGGTGGAATACGGGGTGATGCACTACCCGGCAGGGGATGCGTGTGACAATTGCCATGAATCCACCGGGGCATCACACCCTCATGCGGACAGCATGGGTTTTACCCTGATGGACCGGATCCCTGCGCTCTGTTATTATTGCCACGAAGAACCGGAGGCCCCTGACCACGGGCATGAGCCTTTCGGGAAAGGGGATTGTATGTCCTGTCATGATGCCCATGGTTCTTCTGAGCCGGCACTCCTAAAGCTCCCGGAACAGGAGTTGTGCCTCTCCTGCCATAACAGGGAATACGCCACTGATTCGTCAGTGACGGCCAATATCAGGCGGTTGATCATGGGAGAAAAGGTAGTCCACTCTGCCATTCCGGGCGGTGGATGTATCGTATGTCACCAGTCCCACGGTTCGGATTACCGTGAGCTGCTGGTGGATCAGTATCCGGCCGGTGATTATGTGCCTGCCACAACAGAGAACTTCGGGCTCTGTTTTCTTTGTCATGATACAGATCTCCTTGATGCAGAGGAGACCGAATGGGCTACCGGTTTCAGGGACAGCACACGAAACCTGCACCGGCTCCACATCAACGGGGAGAAAGGGAGAAACTGCAGAATGTGTCATAACCTGCATGGATCCTCACAGCAATTCCTGATGGAGGAGACGGTGGAATTCGGGAACTGGGAGATGAATTTAAATTTTATCCCGGGGGAAGAGGGAGGATCCTGCCTTCCCGGGTGCCATGGCCAATTGTCTTACCGGAGGTGATGGATATGAGAGTTGGACCAGGACATACAGCGACACCGGACCCGGGCCTCATCAGGATCCCAATGCTCCTTTTGTTGACTGCTGTTCTGGCTGTTTCTGCAGGTGCACAACCGGGTTCCGGGTACAGTGTTGAATGGATCGGGCAGTTTCCGGGCGAAGGTGGGGAAAAGAAAACCTCCTTCATGGACCATGTTTCAAGGCTGGTTTTCGGGCAGAAGCCCCGGGAGGTGATCAAACCGTTCAACATGGTGGCTGCTGATCCGGAGCATTTCTGGATCCTGGACCAGGGGGCAAGAGGGGTACTTGAGGTAAAGGACGGGGAGGGAAAGTGGATCAGGTCCATGAGAAAAGGGGACCAGGATTATCCTTCACTGGTGGGGATGTGCCGGTTACCTGGTGGAGATATCCTCTGTACTGATTCAAAGCTGAACCAGGTTTTTAATGTTTCTGGCGGATCAGTATCCCTGGTAGGAGATTCAGTGAAATTCATTCAACCAACCGGGATCGCTGTGAACTCAAGCACAGGTGTGATCTGGGTGGTGGAGACCGGGGCCCACCGGATCTCCCTTGTGAGTCCGCAGGGAAAACTGCTGAAGAGGATCGGCGGAAGGGGAACGGACCCGGGACTGTTCAACTACCCGACATTTATCTGGATCGACCAGGCAGGCCGTGTCTATATCGTGGATTCAATGAATTTCCGTATCCAGATCCTGGACCAGGAGGGTCATTTCCTTACCGCTTTCGGTGAGAACGGGGATGCCACCGGGTACATGGCAAGACCCAAGGGTGTGGCTACAGACCACCAGGGAAATATCTTTATAGCCGATGCCCTGTTCCATGTGGTCCAGATCTTCGACCGGGAAGGGAGGTTTCTGTACAGTTTCGGGAACCAGGGTCAGGGAGAAGGCGAATTCTGGATACCGGCAGGGATCTTTATTGATGAAAAGGATTTCATCTATGTGGCTGACAGTTATAATGCCAGGATCCAGGTTTTTCAGCTGGTAAAAAACGATTGATATGAAAATATGCCATACCATGGGATTGCTCATCCTGATCCTTGCTTCAAACGGGGCGGGGGCGCAATCCATTGTGAATACTGTGCACAACCTGTCAGCTACGGGCCCGGGAGATGTGAAAGCCACCACCGAATCGGAGGTCTGTATCTTTTGTCATACCCCTCACAACAGCCTTCCCTCCAGTCCGCTCTGGAACAAGGACGATCCCGGGTACACCTATACGCTGTATCACAGTTCAACCATCCAGGCTGTTCCTGGACAGCCGGATGGTTCCTCCATCCTTTGCCTGAGCTGTCATGACGGAACAACCGCACTGGGAAGTGTGCTGAGCCGGGTATCGGATATCGATTTCGCAGGTGGAATCACCAGCATTCCTGCCGGGAGTGCCAATATGTCCACCGACCTGGCTGACGATCACCCTGTCTCATTCGATTATACCACAGGGCTGGCCGCGGCTGACGGGCAGCTGAAGGACCCGACGGCCATAATACCCCCTGTATCCCTTGTGAATGGCCGGATGCAGTGTACCTCATGCCACGATCCCCACAGGAACCTGACCAATGATTTCCTGCGGGTTACCAACCAGTTCTCGGAACTCTGTTTCAGTTGCCACGACCGGGATTTCTGGTCCTTTTCAACACATGGCACCTCTACGGCCACCTGGAACGGAAACGGAACCGACCCATGGCCTCACACTGGTTACCAGAATGTGGCCGAAAATGCATGTGAAAATTGCCATAATCCACACAATGCGGGCAATGGCCAGAGACTGCTGAATACCCTGGCCGAAGAGGGCAATTGCCTGGCGTGTCACAATGGAAACGTGGCTTCAACCAATATTGTGGCCCAGCTGGCCAAACCATATCTGCACAATGTATACGGATACAACCTTGAACACGATGCAGATGAGGATCCCCTGGTCCTCTCCATGCATGTGGAGTGTGAGGATTGTCATAATCCGCATGCGGTAAACAGTACCCCGGCCATTGCGCCTGCAGCCAATGGATTTCTGACCGGTGTGGCCGGTGTGAACCAGAGCGGTAACCCGGTGGATCCCATCCAGCATGCTTTTGAATTATGTTACCGGTGCCATGCCGACAGTCCCTCAAAACCTGCCAGCCTGACTACCAGGCAGATTGAACAAAACAACGTTCGCCTGGAATTCGATCCGGCCAATCCATCCCACCATGCAGTCAATTCCACCGGCACCAATCCCAATGTCCCCAGCCTTATTGCACCGCTTACCGAATCAAGCATCATATACTGCACAGATTGCCATGCCAGTGACGGGACCGGTTCCCCGGCTGGACCCCACGGTTCCATCTTTCCCGGACAGCTCAAATACCGGTACCTGACTGCCGACAAAACGGTGGAATCCCCTTCAGCCTACGAGCTTTGCTACAGCTGCCACAGCAGGACCAGCATTCTGAATGATGAGTCATTCGACGATCATGATAAGCATATCCGGGATCTTGAGACTCCCTGTAATGCCTGCCATGACCCCCATGGAATCAGCCATACCCAGGGCAACAGCACCAACAATGCCCACCTGATCAATTTTGACCTGGACATTGTTTCCCCCCATTTCAGCGGTGCATTGCGGTATGAGAGTACCGGCCTGTTTGCCGGCAGCTGCTATTTGAATTGCCACGACCGGAACCATATGGGCAAGCACTACGGGTATTAAAGCTGCAGCCGGCCAGGTGATCAGGAGATTTTTTCCAGTTCCACTGTGAAGTGGCGCAAGATGGGAGCCTCATAGCGTATCCTGTACCCGGAAGTAACCTGCTCCCTTCTCTTGAGAACATTGTGCAGCGCAGCAGCCACGTAATCCATGTGGTTCCTGGTATAGACCCTGCGGGGAATGGTCAGCCGGACCATCTCCAGCTTGGGGTAACGGTTCTCCCGGGTTTCGGGGTCCCGGTCGGCCAGCAGGGTACCGATCTCCACCGCCCTCACCCCCGACTCCTGGTAGAGTTCCAGGGCCAGGGTCTGGGCAATGTACTCCTCCCTGGGTACGTGGGGAAGGAACCTGGTGGCGTCCACAAAGATGGCGTGCCCACCGAAGGGTTCCTGGACTGGGATCTCCATGTCATGGAGCATTTGTCCCAGGTAATGGACCTGTTTGATCCTGCTTTCCAGGTATGCAAATGTTGTGGCCTCCTCAAGTCCCTGTGCCAGTGCCGCCATGTCCCTTCCCGACATGCCCCCGTAGGTGATGTACCCCTCGAACATGATGTTGAAGGTGGTGGCTTCACGGAAAAGCGCCTGGCTGTTCAGGGCGATGAAACCTCCCATATTGACGATCCCGTCCTTCTTGCTGCTCATGGTCATCCCGTCGGCCAGGGAGAACATTTCGCGGACAATCTCCCGGATGGAGCTATGTTCATATCCCCTCTCCCGGGTTTTGATGAAGTAGGCATTCTCGGCAAAGCGGGCAGCATCGAAGATCACGGGGATCCCGTACGCATCGGCAAATTCCCTGACCTCCCTGAGGTTGGCCATGCTAACCGGCTGCCCGCCGGTGGAGTTGCAGGTAATGGTAACGATGATCATGGGAATCCGTTCTTTCCCGTAGACCTGCACCACATTTTCCAGCTTTTTGATGTCCAGGTTGCCTTTGAAAGGATGGTACTGCCGGGTGTCCGTAGCTTCATCGATGGTACAGTCAAAGGCGGTCGCTTTGCGGAACTCGATATGGCCTTTGGTAGTATCGAAATGGGCATTCCCGGGAACCACATTCCCCTCCCTGACCATGACCGAGAACAGGACATTTTCGGCTGCACGGCCCTGGTGGGTAGGGAGCACATAATGGAAGCCGGTCAGGGAAGTGATGGTTTCATGCAGCTGGTCAAAGGATTTACTTCCTGCATAGGATTCATCACCGGTCATCATGGCGGCCCACTGTTCCTGGCTCATGGCCCCGGTCCCGGAGTCGGTGAGCAGGTCGATAAATACCTGGTGGCTTTTCAGGTTGAACAGGTTGAACCCGGCCTCCCTGATCCAGGCGGAGCGGTCTCCGGCTGAACTGGGATGCATGGGTTCGATCATCTTGATCTTATAGGGTTCTGCGTATGGGAGCATGGTTAATTGGTTACTGGTTATTGGTTATTGGAAAATGGTTATTGGTTATTGGGAAACCGCAGGAACTGAGCCGTTGGCGAAGAATTGGTAAGAAGGAGATGGCGGAATCCGGGGGACCAGCCTCAGGCCCTTTATACCGGGAAGGTGTCCCGGTTCTTGATATTCAGGAACAACTGTTTGGCCGATATGGAATAGATCGCATACATACCCGGTGCAAAGGTAGAATGAATCGGAGGGATTGTACCAATTACCGGGGATGTTCTTGGGCAGCGGATTACTGCTCTCTCTCCTCCAGGTACTGTTTGTAAAAGCGGTCTATGATCTCTCTTCTCATGATTTCGGCCCGGACTGTCCTGTCCTGGTACTCCTTTTTTGCCTCCCCTTTTCTGCGGGGCTGGAAGATGGTGTCACCGGAAACTGCTTCATGATAGGGAAGGTCGAAATAGCGGAGTACAAAGATCTCCGGATCCACACTCCAACGGGTCAGGTCGCCTGCTTTGGATATGCTGTAAAAGGATTTTCCGTCGGCAGCGTATGCAACATCCAGGACCATATCCTCGTTTTCCACAAAAGTATGGATCTTATCGCCTGTTACCACATCCCACAGGATCAGTGTCTTGTCGACCGATGCGCTGACAATGAAGCGTCCTTCAGGACTGAATGCCAGTTTTTTTACCACATCCCGGTGGCCTTTCAGCAGGTGGACAAGCTTTTCCTCTTTGAGGTCGTATACCCTGATGGAACGCTCCCCTGAAGCAGCTGCCAGCATCCGGCTGTCGGGACTGAAAGCGATGTCAAAAATATCCTTGGTGGGTCCGTGCAGGGTAGTGACCATCTGCCGGGATGCAAGATCCCAGATCCTGATGGTGAGGTCGTTGCTTCCGCTGGCGATCAGCTGGTTATCCGGACTGATGGCTACTGAAAGGGCTACATCCTGGTGCCCCCGCATATGTTCTGCGATTTCACCATTGTATAGATCCCACAACAGGAAAGTCTTGTTGAAGGCAGAGGAAACGGCATGTTTCCCGTCGTTGCTGATATCCATGTTCCAGATGGTGGTGGCATGGCCGGCAAGATTGCCGATGTGCTTTCCGGACCTGCTCCAGAGCCTGATGCTCTTTCCCCCGGCAGTCATGATAAAATCCATTTTGGGAGGCATATCAAGGGCGGTGATGGCTTTGGTGTGAGCGTCTTTCACCTCCATAGTCACCTCAAGGGATTCCGGGTCCATTACCCTGAATGATCCGTCCATGAATCCCACAAGCAACAGCGTTCCATCGGGAGAGAGGTTGATGGAAGTGGGTCCGGGATTGAACATACTGCGCTTCAGGACATAGGGTGCAGTTTGTGAAAATCCCCTGAAGGAGAGGCTGAACAGCAACAGGACAACAAAAGCGGATCTCTTCATCTGCTAAAGTTAGTGATTTAGCAGGCTCATGGCAAAATACCTATAAATGGTGATCTTCCTGATCCGCCGTTGTTGTATTTTTGCTGCCATTGATCTTTCAGGCCGGTTGTTTGTTATTGAATTACGCGAGCGCATTAGCTACGCTGAGCTCGTAAACTCGGTTCCCCGCAGCTCTGCTGCGCGGGTTAGCGAGCACAAATACAATGAACAATTAATCGATGATTCCTCGCAGCTTGCTGCGAGGAGAGTCAATGGCGGGATAGGATATACAGATGGAATGGATTACATCATATGGCAGTGAGTTGACCGGGCTGGTACAGGAAATGGCACCTTACCTGTTGCTGGGATTCTTTTTTGCAGGTGTGCTGAGGGTGGTTTTTCCCCAGCGGCTCATCGCAACCTATATGGGAAAACGAAACCTCAGATCGGTCCTGAATGCTGCCCTCCTCGGGGTGCCCTTGCCCCTGTGCTCCTGCGGTGTATTGCCAACAGGGATCGGGTTCTTTAAAAACGGCGCCTCCCGGGGATCCACCATTTCATTTATGATCTCCACCCCACAAACAGGTGTTGATTCCATCCTGGCCACCTATTCCCTGCTTGGACTGCCGCTGGCCATTATCAGGCCCCTTGTGGCATTCGTAACCGGGGTGATCGGGGGGGTGGCCGGCAATCTTTCAGATGCAAAGGCATCACCGGAAACCGATCGGGTGATCACTGCGGAGGAGCAGCCTGAAAGGAGCTTCAGGGAGCTTTTCCGGTATGGCTTTGTGGAACTGCTTCAGGATATTTCCAAATGGCTCATCATAGGGATGCTGGTGGCAGCACTGCTATCTGTCCTGATTCCAGCGGATTTCTTTACACACAGCATTTCAAGTGAATACCTGGCCATGTTCCTGATGCTGCTGGCCTCGGTACCCCTCTATATCTGTGCCACCGGGTCGATCCCCATCGCAGCAGTGTTGCTGATGAAAGGACTCTCTCCCGGGGCTGCACTGGTGTTACTGATGGCCGGGCCGGCTACCAATATCGCCACCATGGCGGTAATCGGCAATTCCATGGGCAGGAGGACCTTATGGATCTACCTGTCAAGCATCATCGGTGGTGCGCTGTTGTTCGGGATCCTGATCAACGAACTGGTCCCCCGGGAGTGGATCACCGGATTCATTCCGGGACATATTCATGGGAGTGAACATGAGCACTCCGCAGGATGGCTGCAGTGGGCCTCTTCAGCTATCCTTGTATTGCTGATCATCAACGGGTATGTGGTAAAATACCTGCAGCGAAGGAGGCGCGGGGTCAGTGACAGGGATAAAACAGCACAGATGGGATTGGAGGTACACACATTCAGGGTGGAAGGCATGACCTGCAATCACTGCAAGGCAAGCGTAGAGCGGGGAGTGGGCAGCCTGTACTCGGTAACAAGCGTGGTAGCGGATCCTGAGATGAACCTGGTGACCCTGGAGGCCGGTTCGGTTTCCGAATCAACCATCAGGGAGACCATAGAGGACCTGGGATATTCCTTTAAAGGACGGGTAAGTAAATGACACTGAACGATCTGCATACAGGCGATTCAGCAACCATCACCAGGATCAAGGGACGGGGGGCTTTCCGTAAAAGGATCACCGAAATGGGATTCATCCGTGGCAAACCGGTGATGGTTGTAAAATCCGCCCCGCTGAAAGACCCGGTGGAGTACAGGATCCTGGACAGCAATGTTTCCCTGAGGAGGAGTGAGGCCGAACTGATCGAGGTGATCTCGGGGAAAGAGAAAATTGCCGGTATCATTCCTCCGGTCAGGTCACGCGCAACCGGTCCGGTACAACGCGGACCGGTGGTTCCGAGACCAGGAAAGACCATTGATGTGGCCCTGGTGGGGAATCCCAACTGCGGGAAGACCACCTTGTTCAACAGGGTCTCCCGTTCCAGGGAACATGTGGGCAATTATGCCGGTGTAACAGTCGGCTCCAAACAGGCCACCTTCACCCACAGGGGCTATACCTTCAGGATCACAGACTTGCCGGGTACCTATTCCCTTTCGGATTACTCCAGTGAAGAGCGGATTGTGAGGGAATACATTCTTCACCAGAAACCCGATGTGGTTGTAAATGTGGTGGATACCAACAACCTGGAGCGTAACCTCTACCTCACCAGCCAGCTCCTGGATATGGACATCACTGTGGTGCTTGCGCTGAACATGTATGACGACCTGCTGGAAAGGAAAGACAGCCTGGACCTGGGATTGCTCAGCAAGTTGCTGGGAATCAGGGTAGTCCCCACCATCAGTCACCGGGGTAAGGGAGTCTTCAGGTTGCTGAACCATGTGATCAGGGTATTTGAGGGCCAGGATCCGGATGTCCGGCATATCCATATTAATTACGGGGAAGAGATTGAGAAATCTGTGCACAAACTTCAGGAACTGATCCGGAAAAACCCGGTCATCACCGATCACTTCTCCTCCAGGTTCCTTTCACTGAAGCTGCTGGAAAAGGATGATAACTGCACCCATATACTGTCCGGGGTGGAGAACTTCCACGAGATCCGCGAAAAGGCGGGTGAGGAGGGGCATAAGCTGGAACAGCTGTTTAAGGAGGACAGCGAAACCCTTATAGCTGATGCCAGGTATGGTTTCATTGCAGGAGCCCTGAAGGAGACCATGAAGAAAAGCGGGTCCAATCCTGGATTCTCCCGTTCCCAGCGAATTGACAGGATCCTTACTCACAGGTATTTAGGATTTCCCTTATTCCTTGGATTCCTGTGGCTGATGTTTCACGCCACATTTACCCTGGGGAGCTATCCCATGAGATGGATTGAAGGGGGAGTGGAACTGCTGAGCATGTTCCTGCGGTCGAACCTTGCCGAAGGGATCATCAGGGACATGATGGTGGACGGGATCGTTGGCGGAGTGGGGGGCGTGATCGTCTTTCTTCCCAATATCCTGATCCTCTTCTTTTTCATCTCCCTCATGGAAGATACAGGCTACATGGCCAGGACCGCCTTTATCATGGACAAGGTGATGCACCTTTTCGGCCTGCATGGCAAGTCCTTTATTCCCCTGATCATGGGATTCGGATGCAACGTACCCGCCATTATGGCCACCCGGACCCTCGAAAACCGTAATGACAGGCTCCTGACCATGCTGATTATTCCATTTATGTCATGCAGTGCCAGGCTGCCGGTATATGTTCTGGTTGCAGGAGCGGTGTTTCCCGGTCATGCCGGGAATGTGATCTTCCTTCTTTATATGATCGGGGTGGCGTTCTCCCTGTTGATGTCGGTCCTCTTCAAGAAAACCCTGTTCCGGAACAAAGAGGCCCCTTTTGTGATGGAGCTTCCGGTCTACAGGAACCCGGGCATCAGGATCATTCTCAGGCATATGTGGGGAAAGGGAGCACATTACCTGAAAAAGATGGGGGGCGTGATACTGGTTGCTTCGGTGGCCATCTGGGCGCTGGGATACTTCCCCAGGAACGTGGAGTATTCAAAAGATTACGATGCGATGATCGAAAAGGAACAGGTCCAGGAGAACATTACCAGGCTGGCCCGGGAGAAGGAAGCTGAACGCCAGGAACATTCCATGATCGGAAGACTGGGTGTGCTGATTGAACCGGCCATCGCACCCCTCGGGTTTGACTGGAAAATGGGGATCGCACTGGTAACAGGTTTCGCAGCCAAGGAGATCGTGGTCAGTACCATGGGTGTCCTTTACCAGGCAGACGAGAGTAATCCCACCGCCATATCGGCCTCCCTGGAGTCAAAGATCCGGGAACAGGTGTATACATCGGGCCCACGAGCGGGACAAAAGGTATTCACACCCCTGGCGGGATTTTCCTTCCTCATTTTTGTGCTGCTGTACCTGCCCTGTGTGGCCGTGATCGCCGCAGTGGGAAGGGAGGCCGGTAGCTGGAAGTGGGCGGGTTTTGTGGTGTTCTATACCACTGCTGTGGCCTGGATCGCCAGTTTTGCAGTCTACCAGGTTGGAACAATGTTACATATGTAAGGATTTTAATATCTTGCACCCCCGTTCCAGAAATACTAAAGTAGATCAGATGTTAAAGAAATTATCATTCCTGGTGTCCATGCCCTTCATGGGGATTTTACTGGTCCTTCTGATTGTTGTCCTTGCCCTGGCAACATTCGTCGAAAGTGCCTACGATACGAGCACAGCATGGGCCGTGGTTTACGGTACCCACTGGTTTGAATTTCTGCTCCTGCTGGTGGCGGTGAATGTGGCCGGTGTGATGTTCAGGCAAAAGTTTTTCAGCCGAAAGAAAGTGGTTGTCCTCATATTCCACCTGGCATTCATCCTGATCCTGGCAGGGGCGGCAATCACCAGGTTCATCAGTTACGAAGGGACCATGCGAATCAGGGAAAATGACATCTCCAATACCATGATGAGCAGCAACGGAATTATCCAGGTGGTGCTGGAAGCTGACGGGAACACGACAGAACAGGAGACTGAAGTGATGCTTTCAGAACTGACCCCCCGGGATTACAGGATGCGGACACGGATCGGGAATGAACGTGTGCGGGTCCGCTCCGTTGGTTACCTGGCAAATGCGGTGGAACAATACGTGAAAGGGCCGGAGGGAATACCTTATATGGAGATCTCGCTGGCAGGCCAAAACCAGACAGTACTGGGACTGCCCTCCGGGGGATTGAAGAATTCCATGGGTATGGCTATCTCTTTCAACAGGGAGGATACCACGGCGGTGCTGAGGTTTGTTTCCGGGGCAGAAGGGATTGTGGCATATGCTGCAGTACCGGTTCAGACCGGGGGCATGATGGGTGGTGCAGAGCAGGTTGAATACCCGGCAGGAGTTCCGGTCCCCGTACAGAGGGGAACCCTCCTCTATATCGGGCATTTGAGGATAGCGCTTCAGCAATATATCCCATCGGCAGTGCGGCAAATTGTGAAAGCACCTGCTGGCACCATGGGATCACACCTCTCATCGGTGAGGGTGGAAATCAAATACCGGGGGATGACCTCGGCAGTGGATGTGCCTGGCCTGGCACGTCTCCAGGGTGTACCTGTAAAGGGGAAGATGGGAAGCCTTTCCTATTCCGTAACCTATGGCTCAAAGGAGATGCAGCTGCCCTTTTCTCTGTTCCTGAAGGATTTCCAGGTGGAACGGTACCCGGGGTCAAACAGTCCCTCCTCCTTTGCCAGTGAGGTGGTCCTGGTTGACGAGGAAATGGGGATCCGGGAAGACCGGCGGATATTCATGAACAATGTTCTGAAACACAGGGGATACCGGTTTTACCAATCGTCCTACGACAATGATGAACGGGGCACGATCCTGTCGGTAAACAGGGACTGGGCAGGTACATTTGTGACCTATGCCGGATACCTGCTGCTCATTGCCGGAATGGTCCTTGCACTGTTTGTGCCGGGAACCCGGTTTGCCATGATCGCAAAAAAATCTTCCAGGGCTGTGAAGAGGGTGATCGTGGTTCTGATCATGATCGGCTCAGCTTTGCCGGCCATCTCACAGGAGGTCCCTCCCCGCGATAAGGCCAGGGAGTTTGGCCACCTGTGGGTGCAGGATAAGGGAGGACGATTCAAGCCCATGAATACCCTCTCCCACGAAGTTGTCAGGAAGATCACCAAAAAATCGCACTACGGGGACTATTCATCCGACCAGGTTTTGCTGGGAATGATCCTGTACCCGGATCTTTGGCAGGATAAGCCATTGTTCAGGGTGAAGCACCCTGAGCTTCACAGGATCATCGGGTATAAAGGAGAGGTGGTTAGTTTCAATAACCTCATGGATCCCACCAGCGGAAAGTACATGCTGGGTGACCTTGTTAATGCGGCTTATTCGAAAACAGTGGCCAGCCAGACCGACATGGACAAGGAGGTGATCAAGCTGGACGACCGGATGAACGCTATGTACCTGGTGCAGTCAGGCGGGCTTCTCCGCATTTTTCCCGATCCCGGATCCGAGAACCACAAGTGGATTTCAGTTTCGGAAGCACTGGCGGGACATATGAACCTGGCTGCCGGAGATACCATCTCAAGGGTTTTTATGATCTACCTGAATGCCATGCAAACGGGTGAATACTCAGCTGCAGATGGATTGCTGTTGCAGATCATGGACCACCAGGTTGCAGGTGAAGAGTTGCTGCCTTCCCCCTTACAGAAACGCCTGGAGGTCGCCTACAACAAGATCAACCTCTTTCCGCGGCTTGCAAAATTCTATGGCCTGTTCGGATTGTTGTTGATTGTGTTCCAGTTCATGACCGATTTCCGGGACCGTAAATGGGTAAGGTATCTCTTCAGGGTGGGTGTGATCCACCTGGCAGCAGCATTTGCCATCCATACCCTGGCCCTGGCAGGGCGCTGGTACATCAGCGGTCATGCTCCCATGAGCAATGGGTATGAGTCGATGATCTTTGTATCCTGGGTCACGCTACTGGCCGGATTGATCTTTGTAAAGCGCTCCGGGTATGCCATGGCCCTGACAGCCATCCTGTCGGCACTGTCCCTGATGGTTGCCGGGATGAGCAACATGAATCCCGAGATCACCAACCTGGTCCCGGTGCTGAAGTCCCCCTGGCTTACCATCCATGTGGCGGTGATCATGGCCGGTTACGGATTCCTGGGCCTTGCGTCTATCATGGGTTTGCTGAATGTGGCACTCTATGCTTTCATGAAGCCTTCCAACAAGGAACAGTTGTTGGTGATCATCAACCAGGTGACCCGGGTGAACCACCTGACGCTGATCGTCGGACTGTACTTTATGACTGCAGGGGTATTCCTGGGGGGTGTGTGGGCCAATGAATCATGGGGCCGTTACTGGGGCTGGGATCCCAAGGAAACATGGGCACTGATCACAGTGCTGGTTTACGCTTTTGTTACCCACATGCACCGGATTCCGGGACTGCGTGGCACATTTGCATTCAACCTGGCTTCATTCATCAGCTATTCCTCGGTGATGATGACCTATTTCGGGGTGAATTATTTCCTAGGTGGGATCCACTCCTATGCCAGCGGTTCTTCATTCAGCGTTCCATGGTTCGCCTATGTGGTCATTGTCTGTCTGACAGCCCTTTCGATTTTTGCCTACATCAGGCAAAACAAGGTAGTTGGTGAGGTTCAGGATGATCAGTAGGGCACCTGGTTGAGGCTGGAACGACTTTTTCTGCCAAAGTCCATCACACAGTTGACCTGGTAAGACTTATGGGGCCGGATGGCCACACCCACTGAGTTATACTCCTCATTCAGGATATTTACACGGTGACCCGCCCCCTTGATGCCCTCATCGATCAGCAAGGTCATCACGATGCTGATGGCATCCTTGTATCCGTAGGAGCAGTTCTCTCCCCAGGCATTATATGGATTGCCCCTCAGGGGTTCAAAACGTTTTTTCATATCCTTATGGCCCACGTGACCTGTTCTCCCTGATTTGGTGGCATGCCCCTGGGCCACCGCTGTGAGGTCCTCCTCCGGGACCAGCGGGGTGAGACCGGATACCGACCTCAGGTCCTTGTGCAGGGACCGGAGGTAACTGCTGTTCTTCACCTGGTTTTCCTCCACGTAAGTTTCCAGGAAAGTCTCTGCAAAGAGCGGACCGTCATGCCTGGCCATGTTCATGAAAAGCACCACCTTTTGCTCCTCCTCGTTCATATAGGGTATGCCGTGGCCGGTATTGAGGCTTCGGACCACCTCCGGGTCCCAGTTGTCCCATACAGAGGACTGGGCCTGCAGGGGGACGTACAGAAAGAGGATGAATATGAGGACAGGCAGATGGACGGATCTCATGGTGCGTAATGTTTGAGATGGGATTTTCCTTATAACAACATTCCGGGATCCAGGTTCATGTAAACATCATAATCTTCAAATACCTCGAATCCAAGGCTCCTGTAAAGCTGTACAGCCGGTGTGTTGTCACGGTGGACCTCCAGTTTCATGGGACAATCTTTCTCCCTGGCAAAGGCAAGCGATTGAAGTGCCAGTCTCCTTCCATGTCCTTTTCCCTGGTACGCTGGCCCTATGGCAAAGTGGTGAAGGAATACCCTGCGCCCGTCCCAGGTCATCCAAGACGTACCAGTGATGAGACCTGTGTCCGGGTCCTCCATGACCAGGAATTTCCCCCCGCTACTGGTGCATTGAAGGATGATCTCTTCTGTATCCCCCCGCTCCTTGGTGTAGATCCCGGTCTCTTTCCATAATTGTACCACCTGGGGAAAGTCGGACGGCCTGTACTCCCGGATGTTCATTTCAGGTCAGGCTTTTTCAACATAGACCTGGCCGGTCTCGTAGCGGGTGACCACAACCGGTTCACCCTTATCGATGAAACCATATTCCGACATGGCATCATAAAATTTTCCCCCGATTCTCACCTTCCCGGAGGGACGGAGCACCGTATGGGCGGTGCCGGACTCACCAACCAGGGACTCCTGCCGGGTCTCCACCCCGATGAAACCCTCTTCCCTCTTTTGCTCGCTTTTCAGGGAGAGGTTGGAAAATGCCGAAGTGGTCAACAGTTTCCTGGAGGCCCATAGGGAGAGGATCAGGCCCAGGAGGATGGAAACAAGCACCAGGCTCAGCGACTTCATGAGCAGTCCAAGTCCCTCCCCGGTAAACTCAGGATTTTCGAACACCACATTATCCACCAGGCTCAGTGTAAGGCCGGTAATCATGGCAATGATCCCGGCTACCCCTGCCACACCGAACCCGGGGATGGCAAAGATCTCCACGATGATCAGGATCACTCCGATGAAAAAAACAATCAGCTCCCAGTGTTCAGCCATCCCTTCCAGGTAATGGGGGGCAAAATAGAGCAGGGCAGCCACAATGGATGCGACCAGTGCAAAACCAATACCGGGCGATTGCAGTTCAAAATAGATCCCGCCGATGATGATCATGATCAGCACTCCGCTGACCATGGGATTGATCAGGATCCCAATGATTTTGTCAAGGCCGGTAGGATTGTATCTCTTCAATACGTATGACTTTATTCCAAGGGATTCGATGATCTCGGTTATGGATTCCACGATCCCTTCGCAATAGCCATGTTCCATGGCCTCGATGGCCGTGAACGTAAGCACCTGTCCGGTATCGCTGACGCCTTCCACAAACAGCTTGGGATCGACCATGGCTTCGGCAATGGCCGGATCACGGTGCCAGACCAGCAGTGTATCCTTTCCTGAGATAACCGTATCCTTCCCGTGTGCTTCAGCGGTGGCCCGCATGGTGGCCCGCATGTAGGACTGGTATTTGTCCGGAACCTGTTCACCGGTCTGGTTGACCACCGTGGCAGCCCCGATCTTTCCACCGGCTTTCATATATATGCTGTCACAGGCAATGGCGATCAGCGCCCCGGCTGAAGCGGCGTTGTCATCGATGAAAACATATACAGGAACCGGGGAGTTCAGTATTCTGGTCCGGATGGAGTCAGCAGCACTTACCTCGCCACCGTATGTATTCAGATGCAGGATCACAATGTCAGCCCCCAGTTCTCCCGCCTCCTCAAAAGCCTCTTTGGTGATCCTCCAGGTGGGTGCTGCGATGTTGTCCTTGATGCTGTAAATGTATACGAGGACCGTATCACCGGAAAGGTTTCCGGTAACTACACCGGGGATAACCGGGCCTGTAAAAGCAGTGGTATTGCCAGAATCAGTGGTTGTACTGTCCGGGGCCAGCACCTGGCCGGATAATACCAGTACCAGTACCAGAAGGGTGAATGTTTGCGTGAAGCGCTTCATAATGGCGGTTTATATCATCAAAAGTAAGAATATTTTCTGCTAAATTTGCGGGATGGAACTAAACAAGCTTACAGCAATCTCCCCGGTGGATGGACGCTACAGGTCGAAAACAGAACCGCTTGCGGTCTATTTTTCGGAATTCGGATTGATCAGGTACCGTGTGATGGTGGAAGTTGAATACTTCATTGCTTTGTGCCAGGCAGGAATCCCGCAGCTCGGCCAGGTGACCGTCGATCAGTTTGAGCTATTGAGAAAGCTGTACAAAGAATTCCCCCTGGAGGGTGCCCGGAAGGTAAAAGAGGTTGAAAAGGTGACCAACCATGATGTGAAGGCAGTGGAGTATTACCTGAAGGAGCAGTTCGATACACTGGGATTAGGAGATGTAAAGGAGTATATTCATTTCGGGCTTACCAGCCAGGATATCAACAATACGGCCACACCACTTTCTCTCCGGGATGCCCTGAAAACGGTCTATTATCCCTTGCTGGACGAATTGATACAGGTCCTGGAAAAGTGTGCATCGGAGTGGGATGAAATCCCCATGCTGGCACGTACCCACGGGCAACCCGCCTCGCCTACCAGGCTTGGGAAAGAGATCAGGGTATTCATTGAACGGCTGGATGTACAATTGGAACAGCTGGAAGAGATCCCGGTTCCTGCCAAATTCGGAGGTGCCACGGGAAACATGAATGCCCAGGTGGTTACCTACCCGGAGATCGACTGGTTTGCATTCGGGGAGCAGTTCGTGGGGGAGACACTGGGACTGAAACGTTCCTGGCCCACCACGCAGATCGAGCATTATGATAACCTGGCGGCTATCTTCCATGCCCTCGAAAGGATCAACACGATCCTGGTGGACCTCTCAAGGGATATCTGGACTTACATCTCCATGGAGTATTTCAAACAGAAGATCAAAAAGGGTGAGATCGGCTCCTCCACCATGCCGCACAAGGTGAATCCCATTGATTTTGAGAATGCAGAAGGGAACCTGGGCCTGGCCAATGCACTTTACGGCCACCTGGCTGCCAAGCTGCCGGTTTCCCGCCTTCAGCGTGACCTGACCGATTCCACCGTCCTCAGGAACCTGGGCGTACCCCTGGGGCATACGGTCATTGCCATGCAATCCATGCTAAAGGGGCTTGGAAAATTGATCGTGAATGAGGAGGCTATCCGCAACGACCTTGAGAAACACTGGGCTGTGGTTGGAGAGGCCATCCAGTCGGTCCTGAGGCGTGAGAATTTCCCCAATCCCTATGAGGCATTGCTGGAGCTGACGCGCACCAACGAGGCCGTAACCCGGGAGACCATCCGCCGGTTCATTGAAGGGCTTGATATCACAGACGCTGTCAAAGAAGAATTATTGAAAATTTCACCCTGGAATTATACGGGATTGTAGATGCTGACGTTCCTAAATAGGAGGCGATCTGTATGAGAAGATTTTTCCGGCTTTTAAAATACCTGATTCCCTATAAATGGTTTGTTGCCCAGAATGTTGTGTTCAACATCCTGGGTGCTTTCTTTGCACTCTTCTCGTTTGCCATGGTGATCCCTTTCCTGCGGGTGCTCTTTGACAACCAGCCCATGATCACCGAACCTGCCTCTTTTGAATTTTCAACGGACTATTTCATGCATACGCTCAACTATTACATGAGCAGTATCATGATCAGCTACGGGAAGATTGGGGCGCTGGTGCTGGTGAGCCTCATGGTGGTGGTTTTCAGCCTGTTGAAGAATGGTTTCACTTTTTCCGCCAGCTATATTCTCTCCCCTATCCGCTCCTTCGTGGTCAGGGATATACGAAACGAAATCTACCGGAAGGTGCTGAGACTGCCCCTCTCATTCTATACCGATGCCAGGAAGGGGGATGTGATTACCCGGATATCCAATGATGTGCAGGAGGTGGAGATCTCCGTGATCAGTTCACTGCAGATCCTGATCAGGGATCCCATCACCATCATCATCTCGCTGGTCTTCCTGTTCAGTATCAGCTTTCAGCTGACCCTCTTCGTGATCCTTGTATTGCCCCTGACCGGGATCCTGATAGGACGAATTGGCCGAAGCCTCCGGAAAACCACCTTCAGGGGACAGGAACGGCTGGGGGAATTGATGTCACTGCTGGAGGAGACGCTTACCGGACTGAGGATCATCAAGGCCTTCAACGGGGAAGAGAAGATGGAGGAGAAGTTCCAGCATACCAACCACAAGTTTGCCATACTGTTGCGGAATGTTTTCCGCAGAAGGACCCTGGCCAGTCCGCTGAGCGAATTCCTGGGGACCATTGTCATGATGATCATCATGGCTTTCGGGGGCTCCCTGGCGCTTTCGGAGGTGAATGACCTTACGGGTGAGAGCCTGATCTTTTTCCTGGTCGTATTCAGCCAGATCATCCCGCCTTCCAAGAACTTCAGTGTAGCCTATTTCAATATTCAGAAGGGACTGGCATCGGTGGACCGGATTGACCAGCTGCTGACAGCGGACCTGAAGATCAGGGAGAAGAAGGATGCTATTGAGAAAGATGAGTTCAGGGAGTCCATCGAATACCGGAATGTCTCCTTCAAATACGAAAAAGAGTATGTGCTGAAGGATATCTCTTTTACCATCAGGAAGGGGGAGACCATTGCCCTGGTGGGGAAATCGGGATCCGGGAAATCCACCATGGTGGACCTGCTGCCCCGTTTCATGGATGTGACCGATGGAGAGGTCCTCATTGACGGGATTCCGGTGCAGGATTTCAAGCTCAAACCGCTCAGGAAGATGATGGGGATTGTGAGCCAGCAATCGATCCTGTTCAATGACTCTTTCAGGAACAACATTGCTTTCGGGAGCAACGGGGGAACGGATGAAGACCGGATCATCAACGCCGCCAGGGTGGCCAATGCCCATGAATTCATCATAGAGAACGAAAAGGGGTATGACACCGGTGTGGGAGAGGGAGGAAGCAAGCTCAGCGGTGGACAGAAACAACGAATCAGCATTGCACGTGCCGTCATGGCCAATCCCCCCATCCTGATCCTGGATGAGGCCACATCGGCCCTGGACACCGAGTCGGAGCGGTTGGTGCAGGATGCCATTATCAACCTGATGAAAAACCGGACCTCCATCGTGATTGCCCACAGGCTTTCCACCATCAAACATGCCGACCTGATCCTGGTCATCGATGAAGGGCAGATCGTGGAACGGGGAACGCACAATGAGCTCATCGGGAAAAAGGACGGGTTGTACCGGAAACTTCATACCATGCAAATGTTTTAGCCGGACATGAAGATCAGCGGATTTTCCATGGGCAAAAATGCCCGCAAGCTCTACTATCCCATGCGGCATGCAATCGAGTCCATCCTCCCCCTTGTGGATGAGTTCGTGGTGGCCCTGGGGGATTCCGATGAGGATGATTCCACCCGGGCTGAGATTGAAGCTATCGGAAGCGAAAAGGTCAGGATCATCGATACGGTATGGGACATCGAGAAGTTTCCCAGGGGCATGGAGCATGCCCACCAGACCGATATCGCGAAACAATATTGCACCGGCGACTGGTTGTTTTACCTCCAGAGCGATGAGGTGGTTCATGAAAAGGACCTGGACAAGATCCGTGAGCGTTGCCGGGAACTGGTGTTGACAAGGAGGTGGAGGGACTGCTTTTCCGGTACCGCCATTTCTGGGGGGATTATGACCACCTTCAGGATACACATTGCTGGTACCGTAAAGAGATCCGGATTGTCAGGAACCTGCCTGAGATCCATTCCTGGGAGTCGGCCCAGTCATTCAGGAAGATTCCGGATTTTGACGGGTTGAACTACCGGCAGCAGGAGGGGACCTTCAAGCTAAAGGTGGCTGAAGTGGATGCGGAAATCTTCCACTACGGCTGGGTGAGGCCACCCGCGGTAATGCAGAGCAAGATCAAGGTATTCAGCATGAACCACAGGGGAAGGGCAGCCGTTGAGAAGCAGGTTGCTGATCACAAGTATGACCGGGTTTTTGATTATGGAAACCTGTCCAGACTTACCCGGTACGATGGAACTCACCCGGCAGTGATGAAGGATTGGATTGAGGATTACGACTGGAAGGACCAGCTTCGCTTTGCGGGCCCGGCAGAGAGCCTGAATCCGGTCAAATCGAAACACGACAAAAATAAGTACCGGTTGATTTCCTGGATAGAGAATAACCTGTTGTCGGGACGCCGGCTGGGGGAATTCAGGAATTATGTACTTTTGGATAAGTGAAAAGATCCGGTTTTATTCTTCCACTGCTTCTCCTCATTTCCACGGATGCCTGGTCACAGGAGGGCCTGATGGACGATTTCAACTCCGGGGCAGTGCCCGGTGGCTGGAATCCTACCGCTGCATATTCCCTTTCAGCCACTGACAGCACACTTGAAATGGAGATCCGGAAAAGCCTGTGGGAAGGGGTTTCATTCAATTTTCTACAGCTGGACATATCTGACCATCCGTATGTTTCTGCAGACCTGCGTGCTTCCGAGGACTGTTCTGTAATGATCTGGATCTATGATGCAAACGGATTGCGCAACCCGGTTTCATGCTATATTCCTGCCGCAGACAGCATGGTCAGCTATAGTTTTGATTTTACCGGGATGCTGGAAAGCTACCGGTGGGACAACAGGTACCTGGGTGAGGTGGATTACGGCAAAATTACTTCCCTGATGTTCAATGTGAATCCGGGCGGAACATACAACGGTGTTCTTGAGTTGGATAACCTGGCCCTGGGGGACCGTGCGGAGATCCCGGTGATCATCAGCGGGGCCGGTCCTTACCTGGATACGGTACAGATCGTGATTCATCCTGACTCCATTGCCAGGCTGGACATGGATCCAACCGGTGACGAAGATGTATATGGCAATTTTATCGATGATTCGGGACGGCTTTATGACCATATCCAGCTCCACTACCGCGGTGCATCGAACCTCCAGGGCCTCATTAGCAGCGGAAGGCCGCAAAGGAACTGGAAGGTGAAGGTGGACAAGGAGCAGATGTACAGGGGCAGGAGGGAATGGAATTTCAATTTCAGTCAACACGTCAGGCAGGAGCTGGCCTATCATGTATTTAAAGAAGGCGGGGTGCCCTGTATCTCAACCCGGCATGTGAATATGATGGTCAACGGGGAATCCCATGGATTGTACCTGGAGTATGAGGATCCGGATAACAAACCCTGGCTTGAGGATACCTACGGGGATGATGCAGGCGATCTCTACAAGGCGGCCCTGGATATTCCCGGGCAGCCCTCCTATTTTGCCGAACTGACCTACCTGGGGCCCGGGAGCAGTGACTATTTCAACCACTACCGGAAGAAGACCAACCACAAGGTGGCACCGGAGGATTACAGATCGGTGCGCGACCTGATCATCCATATCAACTTTACCCCCAACGAGGCATTTATGGATTCCCTGGAGCGCCATTTCGATGTGGATGCGTTCCTCTCCTTCCTGGTGGTGTCGAATTTCATCTCCAACTGGGACGGATACCCGCACCGCGGGAAGAATTACTGGCTGTACCAGGACCCGGCCAGGGAGAACATGTTCTCATTTATTCCCTGGGACCTGGATGCTACTTTCGGGATCCAGATCCATGACTGGAACAAGATGGGAACGGAAGCGGATCTCTTTTACCAGTTCGACCGTACCGAGTGGGCAGGTCATAATCCATCTGAAGATCCCGACCGGCCACTGGTGAGAAGGATGATGCGGTTTGCCCAATACAGGAATGCATATGTGAACCGGTATAAGGAGGCCCTCTCCACATTCCTGGTAAAGGAAAAACTCATGTCTGATCTGGACAGTCTGGATGAGCTGGTCCGGCAGAACTCGGATAACTATGAATACCAGATCTTTCACAACAGCATCACCACCACCAGGGTATTCGTTCACCAGCGGACAGCATACACATCTGCAATACTCGATACACTGACCCTGATGGATACTGTGGAAGTGGATTATCCGGTGAATCCCTACCCGGTACTGGTCAGTGCTCCTGACGTATTGTTGCCGGATGGGGGAACGCTCCTCGGCCTGCCCTGGCCCAATCCCACGGGGGGACGGTATTCAGTCCGGGTTTTGCAGAAATCGCCTTCCCGGATTCAACTGGCCCTTTACGATATACAGGGGAGGATGGTGGAAATGGTATTCGAGGGGGAACTTGGACCAGGTGGTTATATCATGCAGGGAGGTCCTTTGGAGATCACTCCCGGAATCTACTACCTGAAGATGGTTTCATCGTCGGGATACGCATACAGGAAGATCATGGTACATTAGCCGGAGATCAGCTTTCCCTGCTTGTTGTACTTCTTGCTTCCCGGCAGCGCTTCACCCTGTTCATAGGTGATCTCCTCCATCAACTCACCCGTGTCGTAGTATTTTTTTGTAAGACCATGTTTGCGACCAAGGTAAAAGGTGGTATGTTCATGAGCCTGCCCGTTCTTATAGTACCAGAGGGCCGGTCCGTGTTTCCTTCCATGTTCGTAGGAGATCTTCGAGTGAACGGTTTTACCGTCTTCGTAATAGTTCACCTTCACCCCGTGCACATACCCATCCTCATCCACCTGGTTCACACTGGACAGGGTCCCGTCGTCCCGCCTTTTTTTTACCACCGATGAGGTCTCATCCTTTTGTCCGGAAGTTGCTTCTTCCTTTCCTGTACCGCAACCGGCCAGGGTTACAGCGATCAGGGACACCATCAAAATTTTCCTGAAGTATTTCATGGGATATGATATAAGTTGCAAATATACCCGATTATTTGATTTCAGAATAACCAACTTCACCGGTTTTATTCGTAGATTGAATGATCAATGAAATTCCGGTTTCGCATAATTTCTTTGGCCATCCTGGCAGCATCTGCTTCCGTGCAGCTCATGGCCCAGAATGGTTTTGCGCATCGCCTCAGCCGGGCTGCCCTTGACCTGACCGGGAATGAGGTAATATACGACCCCGGATACTATGCCCTGGAATACCCCAACGGGGATGTGCCGGCTGACCGGGGTGTCTGTTCCGATGTGGTCATCCGTGCCTACCGGGCGCTGGGGACCGACCTTCAAAAGGAGGTGCACGAGGATATGAAAACCCATTTTGACCTTTATCCCCGGCACTGGGGGCTCAGCCGGCCCGATCCCAATATTGACCACCGCCGGGTTCCCAACCTGATGACCTTTTTTGAAAGGCACGGAAGAGTTAAACCGGTCACAGACGATCCGGCTGATTACAGGCCCGGGGATATTGTGTGCTGGAACCTGGGGGGTGCAATCACCCACATCGGGATTGTGGTGGACAGGAGATCGGAACGGGGTGATGGCTACCAGGTGGTACACAATATCGGGGCAGGGCAGGTATTGGAGGATTGCCTTTTTGGTTACCGGATCATAGGACACTATTATTATAATCCTCAAAATCTCTGATGGTCATGAAACAGAAGCTTTACCAGGTAGATGCTTTCACTTCCGAAGTTTTCAGGGGGAATCCCGCTGCAGTATGTATTCTTGATGGATGGCTGGATGAGAAACAGATGCAAAACATTGCTGGCGAGAACAACCTGTCTGAAACCGCTTTTGCAGTCAGGGAAGGCGGTGGCTATACCATCAGGTGGTTCACCCCGGAGATGGAGGTGGACCTGTGCGGGCATGCCACACTGGCCACCGCACATGTGTTATTCCATCATCTGGGACACCCTTCATCCACGGTCGAATTCAATTCTCCACACAGCGGAAGACTTTCGGTGGAGAAGTCAGGTGACCGCCTGGTCATGGATTTTCCTGCAGATACCCTGGAGGAGATCCCCATACCGGAAGAGATAACCGCTGCCCTGCACAAATCGCCTGTCAAAGCCTTTAAAGGAAGGTCCGATTTTATGTTTGTTTTTGCCAGCCAGTCAGAGGTTGAAAGCATGCGACCCGATTTCAGCAGGCTGGCTGAGGTTGGGGGAAGGGGAGTGATCGTCACCGCCATGGGCGGGGAAGTGGATTTTGTCTCACGATTCTTTGCCCCGCAGACCGGGATCAACGAAGACCCCGTGACCGGTTCGGCACATACCACTTTAACACCCTACTGGGCCAGGGTGCTGGGAAAGAAAAAATTGAAAGCCAGGCAGCTGTCAGCAAGGGGAGGGGACCTCCTGTGCGAGGAGCACGGGGAAAGGGTCAAAATTTCGGGTCAGGCAGTGACCTATATGACCGGGGAGATCTACACATAGTCAGATCCGCAACTTGTATCACCAAACAATAAAAACTTCATAACCATGAGATTCTTTGAAGACCGCATCGAAAAACTCACCTGCAGTGACGGGAAAGACCGTCAAATTCATATCTGGGAACCAGAAGCACCCCGGATGGTGTTCCTTACCGTTCACGGGGGGATGGATCACGGGGGGAACTACATGTTACCGGCCCTCTATTTTAAAGAACATGGAATTGCCACTGTGGCCCATGACCAGCAGGGGCATGACCATCACGGGCCCGATCACCCTACAAAGGTGATCATTTCAAGGTTTGAGGTTTTCCTGGACGACCTGGAGATCATGGTGGACTGGGTTAAAGAAAAATATCCCGGACTCCCTGTCTATATGCTTTCACACTCCATGGGAGGACTGATCACCACCCATTTCGGCATCAGGCGACCGGAGAGTGCCTCACAAATAAGGGGATTCATTGTTTCAGCTCCTTACTATGTGAACGAAGTGAAGATACCCCGGATCATGGAGAAACTGGCCGGGATCTTTTCGGTTGTGGTGCCTCGCATGACCGTTCCCATCGAGGACATTCTTTTGCATGTAACACACGATCAGGAGGTTTATGAACGCCATAAAAAGGATGAGAAGGACGGGATCATGGCCACCCAAGTGTCGGCCAGGTTTGGAAGTGAAATGCTGAAAGCCCAGGCCTGGATCCCCGGGAATATTTCCAGGTGGAAACAACCCATGATGGTCATTGTGGCAGGGGATGACAAGCTTGCCGATGCTAAGGCCACACGGAAACTGATCGGACAGATCGATCCTGAATGGGTGACCGAACGCTACTATCCGGAGAACTACCATGAGAATTTCAATGAACTGAACCGGGATGAGATCTTTGGTAAGATTGTGGACTGGGTGGATCAAAATTTTAAATTTATTTCGGAGTAATACCGATTCCAGACCATCATGTGGAGAATCAGACTCATTCACTGATGCACTCTTATTTCCTGTTTGTGTGGACTTTTGTTCCGCACAACAGGTTTCTACTATCACCAATCCAACCCTTGGCTCATTGACAACAAGATCCATATCATCTATGATATCTGAACAGTGATACCACCGAGCTAGTATAATGTCAGGCTTGAGATTACGGACTCGGCCGGTAACATGGTCGATGCTCGTACCTCTCGGGAGATATCGGGGCGCATATTAAGGGAGGAGAAGAGAGATGCATTGTATGGAGTTTTCAGGCAGATGATAGTCCATATTGACGGGGATCTCTATATACAGATCTATGCAGCCCCGGCAAGAAAGGAGTTTACCGAAGCCTCCGTAATTCTACAATCCGTGGCTTTGCCTGGACTCGGGCTTTACCCGGTCTCGGAAAAGGAAGCCGCACTGGATCAAAGGAGCTGGCAGGGTATGGCTGTATCGCCGGATCGGTCATCCTCAACAGGATGGCCATCTCTACCTATGATGATTACCAGGAATCCGGGATCAGCGGAGAATGCCAGTGCATTGCTGAACAGGCAAAAAACCAGGACAATATTTCGGAGGTGCTGGCCTTTGCTGCAATAGGGATATGGATCACCGATATGGTCTGGACCATCATCGGTACTTCTGATATGAACAAGGAGAAAAATCCGTGGTGACCGGAAAGGTGTATCGGTCGGTGCAGGTTATGATCCGGATACTGCATACTGCCCTTACTCTTCTTTAAGATACAGATTTTGAGAGAAACCTATTGAAACCGGACTGATGAAGCTTTATCTACATATTGATCATAACTTGCAGTTATGCTGTTGGCAGCCAGGATTCTGACTGGCAGGAGCTCAAAACTGAAAAGGTCAGGTTCAACCTGAAAAGCATATCCTCTTCAGACAGTACCTGCGGGAGGTACCCTGTCATAGAGATCATATCTCCATCAGCCACCAGGGGTGACCGATTACCTTTAGTGCGGAGCAGGACATTGATCTTATCGGCCAGGTTACACGCTGGCTGTTGAGGTGAGCTTCGTGACAGTGAATTCAAAGATGGCCGATGTCAATGAGAAAGGCATGTTCACCTATTCCATAAAGCTGGACCAGGGCGAGAACCTGATCAAGCTGGTTGTCGGTGACAGAAAAGAATATGACAGAAAAAGATGATCACCATTGCGTATATTCCCCCAGTGGTCACTCTGGCTGACAGGATTGCAACCGAATCAAAATACTATGGCTTGATCATAGGGATTGATCAATATACCGATGAAAGCATCCCGGACCTTGACAATCCCGTCAGGGATGCAGAAAGAATTTACCAGGCCCTTCTGACTACACTATGAGTTTGAGGAAGAGAACATCCACATGTCTCAGGAACACTACCCGCGGCGACCTGATCCAGGCGCTGGATGATCTTGCCCATCAGGTCTCTTCGATGGACAACCTGCTTATCTTTTACGCTGGCCATGGCTGGTGGGATGAAGGAGCCAATATCGGTTACTGGCTTCCTGCTGATGCCGACAGCCATGTGAAGACCAACTGGTTCAGGAACAGTGCGCTGGTGGATTACCTGAAGGAGATCGATTCAAAGCACACGCTTCTTATCACAGATGCCTGTTTCGGAGGTTCCATTTTCAAGACCAGGGCAGCTTTCCCCAGCAGGACCAAAGCCTTTGAGAAGCTCTATGAACTGCCAAGTCGCAAAGCAATGACCAGCGGAACGCTTACGGAGGTGCCGGACCGGAGTTCATTTACCAAATACCTTGTTGAGAGGCTGAACAATAACGATGAAACCTATCTCTCCTCGGAACAGCTTTTCAGCAGTTTCCGCATCTCAGTGATCAACAACAGTGATGCAATTCCGCAGTACGGGGTCATCGGGAATGTGGGGGACCAGGGGGGAGATTTCATTTTAATAAAGAAACGGTAACCTGATGCCCAGGATGGATCATATCAGCGGGAGAACGGCATGTGCCAGGTTGTTTCTGATACCGGGTCTGTTGGCCGGAATCCTGTTAATCAATACATGCAAATCCTTTGAACCGGAGCAACTGGTGCTGGTTGAAACAGGCCAAGTTTCGGATGTGACCTATCATTCCTGCCAGGTGTCTGGTGAAATCTATGATGCGGGGAGAAACGGTATTGAACAGCACGGATTTGTCTGGTCACCGGAAGAGGATCCGGTTATTGAGAATGCGCTGAAGAGTGAGCTGGGCCCGAAGGATCATACAGGCGCTTTCACCGGCAGCATTTCAGGGCTTTCCTCCGCCACCACTTACTACATGAAAGCCTATGGGACATCCGGAACGGAAACCACATACGGGAAGCAGATCAGTTTTACAACAGCAGCTCCTATAGTACCGGTGGTCACCACTGCACAGGTTACTGGCATTACGGACACATCAGCTGTATCCGGAGGCGAAGTGGTCCAGGAAGGCGGTTCGGAGATTATGGCCAGGGGCGTATGCTGGGATACCGTTCCAAATCCAACCATAGATGACAGCCTTACATTGAATGGTTCGGGAACGGGCACTTTCATCAGTGAAGTTGGGAATTTGAGATTCAACACAACTTACTATCTGAGGGCCTATGCAACCAATGCAGCAGGCACGGGATATGGTGAGGAGCGGGAATTCACCACCGGTCAGCGACAGCCGGTAATTCCGGCTGTATCTACAGTGGATATAACACATATCACCGATACTTCAGCTTTCGGAGGGGGAATCGTTACAGATGACGGAGGGATTCAGGTTACAGCCAGGGGCGTTTGCTGGGATACCACCTCAAATCCCACTGTGGAAGACAACCTCACAATGGATGGATCGGGAACAGAATCCTATTCCAGCGAAGTCCTTCATTTGGAATATAATACCACCTATTATCTGAGAGCCTATGCGACCAATTCAATAGGTACGGGCTATGGAGAGGAACGGCAGTTCACCACAGTACCCCGTACCCCCGTTATTCCGGTCGTTTCAACCAATACAGTGTCATCCATTACAGACTCTTCAGCGATTTGTCGTGGGATGATTTCTGATGACGGTGGTTCCGGGATCATTGCACGGGGAGTATGCTGGAATGCAATGGGAAGTCCTGATACTACGGATCTACATACACGGGATGGCACCGGGTCCGGGGACTACAGCAGTGTTTTATCGGGTCTGCAGTGCAATACAGCCTATTATGCAAGGGCGTATGCCACAAATGGTGTGGGAACAGGTTACGGGGATGAAAGAGTGTTTAATTCCGCAACCTGCCCGGTATTGCCAACGGTGATAACTGTCGCAGCAACAGATATTTCAGATTCTTCGGCCATAAGTGGGGGAAATGTGACCAGCGATGGCGGTGCACAGGTCACTGCGAGGGGTGTTTGCTGGTCGCTGCAACCAAATCCAACGGTGGATTCCAGCCACACCGATGAAGAATCCGGAACAGGTCCATTTACCAGTAACATTTCGGACCTGGATCACCTGACAACCTACTATTATGTGGCATATGCAACCAATGATGTAGGAACTGCCTACGGAGAGGTGCTTGAGCTGACCTCGCTGGACCTGCCGGGATACGTGACCGATATTGACCGCAATTCTTATCCTGTTGTTGCCATTGGTTCACAGCTGTGGATGGCCGAAAACCTGAAAGCAACCCATTTTGCGAATGGGCAACCGATACCAAATGTGGAGAGCACATCAGCGTGGCTTGAACTGACTGCCGGGGAGATGGCCTATTGCTGGCACGGCAACAGCACGGACAACCGTGACATTTACGGAGGATTGTATACATGGGCGGCGGCCATGAACGGGGCTGTAAGCAGCGATGCCAATCCGAGCGGCGTTCAGGGTGTGTGCCCCGATGGCTGGCACCTGCCCAGCGATTGGGAATGGAAAGAACTGGAGATGTTTCTGGGCATGAGCGAGGCCGATACGGACAAATGGGGTGATCGGGGAACTGATGAAGGAGGTACACTGAAAGAGACCGGAACAGCGCATTGGAATAGTCCGAATACCGGGGCCACCAATGCGAGTGGATTCACGGCCCTTCCGGGCAACGTCCGCATTTACACCGGAGAATTCGGCGTTCTGGGCCTGAATACCATCATTTGGACCTCCACACAAGACGGCCCGACGCGTGCCTTGTACCGAAGCCTGAAATACGATAGCAAGGGTGTGTCCCGGAGCAGCTACTTTAGAGAGAACGGTTATTCCGTGCGTTGTCTGAAGGATGGAGGGGCACAGTGAGCGCACTCTTTACTATAAAAATGATCTATGTATTTTCTTGTTGTGCAAAACCTGGGTCTGGAACGTTGTATTCACCGGGGTGAGGAAGACATTTACAATGACGGGATGACGTTCAGTTGTATCCCTGACCTGGCATTCCCGGGAGGAGATGTTGTAAGGGAAGTCAGCATCCTATGCAGCGAGGTACCGGATCCGGCACTGGTAGCAAAGGTATACCGGGATTGAATGAATGTATCCCTCAATATTATCTTATGATGAGATCTCCAACACTTATTGGAACTTTTGTGCTTCTGTTCGTTATTGCTGATGGATGCACATCCGTAAAGCGATACAAATCTGCCACCTACAAGGGAGAAGACCAAACACTGGTCGATATGTCCCTGTTCGGGACCAGGCTCGGGGATCCGGATCCGGCTTTGACAGGTAAAAGCCGCGGGAGGGTTCTTTAGCTTGACTTTAATCTTCCAGTATGGTATCTTTAGTTTAGGAACGTTGAAATCACCTGCTTACCATGTATTATTTAGTAGTTCAAAACCTGGGTGTGGAACGCTGCATTCATACAAGCAAAATTGATCAGTATCAGAACGGAATGTCCTTCAACTGTACGCAGGACCTGGGATTTCCCGGGGGTGAGCTTATCAGGGAGATCAGCATCATTTGTACTGAGCTACCAGATCCCCCGGTGAAAGCAAAAGTATTCTGCCAATAAAGTCAACCATTTCACAATAAGAATATGCCATGAGAATTCTTGCCATACTGGGGACCGGGGTGATCCTGCTTTACGCAACATCAGGATGCACATCGGTGAAACGTTACAGATCAGCCACCTTCAAAGGGCAGGACAATTCCCTGGTGGATATATCCCTTTGCGGGGCTGATCTGATGAAGCCCGGACCGGGTGAAACTGGGAGAAGCCTGTGGGACCTGAGCGCCAGTGCCCAGACCCAGATGATCCAGATCCTGAATGAGCGTTACCCGGAGAACGGGCAATTCACCAGGGCATTGAACCAGGAATATTTGCACAAAGGCCCGGGCAAGGTACTGGATCATACCTCCAGGGACTTGCAAATGGTCTTTTCGGTCAGCAAGAGGAGGAATTACCAGGAGATTGGAAACCGGGCAGGCACATTCTCTCCGGCCGACCGGATCGAGTACCTGAAGTTCAGCCTGGAGATCCCGCCTGAATACAACCTGTATTTCAAGGGGTGGAACCGGTATTCAACCGAATACGGGGAGATTGAAGTAGCTGATGTGAGTTTCTCCCGGAGCCTTGACCTGGAGGCGGATCTTTCAACCGAATATGCTGATGGCGGGGCAAAGGCTTCTGTCAGCCGAAGTGAGGAACAGGAGGTCAGGTCGAGGTACCTGAAACTGAATGGTTCCCTCAGCGATCGCATGATTGTGATCGAGGAGGAGGGTGCCAGGGATATGGACCTCACCGGGAACGTGATGGCCGATGTATCCCTTACATTTGACGGCTTCCCGGAACGCCTCACCCTTCCGCTCTTTTCAGAGCCTGGGGAGGGCACGACCCCTGCGGTATCTTCATTAAAGTTCATGGACTGTGGTAGTCCCCAGGATGGAAGATGTTCCCGAAGTGATCATGGCGGACATGGAGCTGGAATATGTGTACCGACACGTTCTAGCAGGAGAAAAGACATTCCAGGAATGGGACGACAGGGTATCCTATTATTCAGGAAGTGTCAGAAAGCAGGTCCCCCTGTTTGAGAAATCGGAGGTTGTGCCTTCTTTCTATTGTATTGGTTCTGAAGTGGATGGCAGAGAGGTGGTCCGGATCAGGTTCCGGAACGGGGAGGAGTTCCGGCTTCAATTCGGGGATTATGGAACCGCTGTCCGGTTTTTTAACTGGCTGGCCATGGAGTCGGGACGAAATGAAGATCCGGCAGGTACACCCGTTACCATCGGTGAGCATACCCTCGTATACATGGGCCAATCCTTAACCTGGCGGGTAGTGACTGACGGGCACCCGTTCAAAGTGATGCCTGTGTATTAAAGCCACCCAACAGGGAATTTTTGAAGAATTGCTACCTTTATTCTATGAATAGTTCAAGAAGAGACTTTTTCCGCAATGCGGGCATCGGTACGGCAGCCATCGCCGGCTTGCCCCTGCTGGCCAGATCCTGTTCATCAGGGAACCTGTCAGGGAAGATCACAAATTTTTTTTCCGAAGGCGAGGTGCTCCTGTTCCAGGGTGATTCCATTACCGATGCAGGGAGGAACAAAGAACGCGAACTGCCCAATGATGCCAGGTCTTTCGGATTCGGGTATGCAAACCTTGCTGCTTCCTGGCTGCTGGAGGAGTTGGCAAACAAGGGATTGACCATTTACAACAGGGGGATCAGCGGGAATAAGGTGTACCAGCTTGCTGAACGCTGGGATAAGGATTGCCTGCTACTGAATCCTTCAGTGCTGAGCATCCTGATCGGGGTGAACGATTTCTGGCACATGCGGGAAGGTAAATATGACGGTACGCCGGAGGTTTTTGAAACCGATTACCGGGCTTTGCTGACCCGGACCCGTGATCAGATCCCGGGGATCAGGCTTGTCATCTGCCAGCCTTTTATCCTCAAGGATACCAAAGCTGTTGATGATTCATGGCTGGAGCCTTTCCGTGTATACCAGGAGATTGCGAAGAATCTGGCGGAAGAATTCGGAGCCACCTGGGTGCCTTTCCAGGAGGCGTTCCAAAGGGCCACGGCACTGGCCCATCCCACATACTGGACTTTCGACGGGGTACATCCCTCCATGGCCGGTGCCCAGCTGATGGCGGAGACCTGGCTGGAGGCGCTGGTTTCCTGATCGTATGAAGCAACACTGCAACAGGCCTTTCTCACCGGCACGGCTCCCTTTTTTTTATGGATGGGTGATCCTGGCTGCGGGTATCACCGGAATCCTGATGAGCATTCCCGGTCAGACCATGGGTGTTTCGGTCTTCACCGAGAACCTGCTCGAAGACCTGGCTATCAACCGGAATAACCTGAGCCTCGCTTACCTGGTGGGGACCATGACCTCCGGACTGATCATCACAAAGGCCGGAAAACTCTATGACCGTTACGGGGCAAGGAACATGGCTTTTATTTCAGGGATCATGCTCGGCCTGGTGCTGCTCTACCTGACAAGGGTGGATGTGATGGTTGGATCACTGAAGAAGGCAGGCTGGGTCTCCTCAACCGTGGCCACTTTCTTTCTTCTATCGGTGGGTTTCCTGGGAATACGGTTTTTCGGACAGGGGATGCTCACCATGGTCTCCAGGAACATGGTGATGAAATGGTTCGACAGGAGAAGGGGGCTGGCCAATGCGGTACTGGGGATCTTTACGGCGCTGGGTTTCGCCATTGCTCCAAAGATCCTGAATCAGATTGTAGAAAGGTTGGAGTGGAGGGGAGCATGGGTATTCCTGGCCATCCTTGTAGGTGTGGTTTTTGCTGTCTTTGTGGTGATCGTGTACAGGGATAACCCGGAAGATTGCGGGTGCAGGGCTGACGGGGCAATGCGGTCAGTAAAACGCAGGAACCGCCCTCCCAGTCTGCCTGCCAGGGATTTCAGCCTCAGGGAAGCACAAAGAACACGGGCTTTCTGGGCATTTACGCTGGGCCTTGCCCTTACGGCACTCTATATCAGCGGTCTGACCTTCCATGTAGTTTCGGTATTTGAATCGTCGGGGATGACCAAGGAAAAGGGACTGGCACTGTTTATTCCCACCTCATTGATCGCAGTGGGCATCCAGTTCTTCTGCAGCTATATCAGTGACTTCATCCGCCTGAAATACCTGCTGATGCTGTTCATGACAGGAATGGTGGTTACAGCCGCAGGACTTACCATGCTTGGAGACAGGGTAGGGGCTTACTGGCTGATCATCAGTGGAAACGGCATTGTCTGGGGGCTCTATACTGTCCTGATCGGTGTCACCTGGCCCCGGTTTTACGGATTGAAGCACCTGGGTGCCATCTCTGGTTCTTCATTGAGCTGGACGGTCATCGGATCTGCCCTGGGACCCTATTTATTCAGCCTTTCCAAGGATCATTCAGGCAGTTATGACATGGTGGGCTGGTTCAGCCTGGCCCTTGCAGCAGGATTATTCATCCTGGCTTTCAAAGCCGATAATCCAGGAGAGTAGCCAGCCATTCCGCTCAGACCTTTCTCAGGGTTTTTTTATTAAATTTATAAACCCGGATCCTGATAATCTGTAAGGGTTGGATGATCCTGGAATCTCGTTGTTTTTAAACAAAAATACCCTGACAACATCGATAGATAAAAAGGATTTTGTATTTTCATTGCTTACTAACCCATAAAAACCTGATTATGTCGATAAAACCAGTTCATTTCGTGTTGTTAGCAGCCTTTGCCATGTTCCTTATGGGGTGTTATCCTGAACCTGTTGCAAGTTTTAACTTTTCATACAGTGACGATGTGGCCCCGGCCTCTGTCAGTTTTTCTAACCTTTCCACCGATGCAGATGAATATCGCTGGGACTTCGGAGACGGCAATACATCTACTTCCACAAGCCCTACCCATACCTATAATGAAGGGGGGAATTACTCCATTACCCTGACGGCAACGGGTAAGGGTGGAGAATCATCCATGACAAAGAGCATTACGATCATCGACCCAACTTCCTATGTCGTCAAAAACTCTTCCAGTGTTACCCTGTACAGTGTGATGAGCTTTTACTGGACAGGCAGTGATATCATCGAAGAAGTGGATCATGGTACTTTGTCTTCAGGCAGCCAGAGCAGTGAAGTGATCACCGAACGCCTGACCATCGATGTGGCATTCCAATTCTATTACAACGGAGTTCTGACACTGGCGCTGGTCTATGATCCTTACGACCTGACAGCCAATTACCGCAATACACTGTCCATTACGGATAATACAACACTTTACATTGGATCCGCGCAGGCCAAAAACATCAATTCCCTGGAGGACCTGGAGGAGTTCAAGAAAAATGCAACACCTTTGACCCTGAAGGATATCATGGTCCGGTAAGGGACAGGACAATCATCGAGAAAGAGCGGTTGGCATATGCAGACCGCTTTTTTTATATTTTTGGAATTGTGAAGCACCCGTCTTCACCCCCAACCAAGCGGTCCAGTGCAGGAAAAACTTAAAGAGGCAACCATCCAGTCCTACGGATTCCCCGTGAACACTCCCAAAGATTGTGTTGCACTGGCCGATTCAATTTCGGACCGGACCAACAGGAATATCAGCTCAACCACTTTGAGAAGGTTTTTCGGTTTGATGCCTTCAAAGTCAGCCTTCTCATTGTATGTTCTTGATACCCTTTCTATCTATTGTGGAGAAGAGGACTTCCGGAGTTTTAACAGGAAACAGCACTCCTTCAAGGACTATATTGAAGTGCCGAGGATGGAGATCATCACGGAGATCAAAGAGATCACAGACTATACCCTGAACAGCATTTCAAGAAAATCCCTGACTGATTTTCACCTGACCATCGCCCGCAGGATTTTGAATGACAGGCTGGAGGCATTCCTGGAGTCGAAGCATGCGTTTTTTCCACTTGTGGCTCCGGGTGGTTATGGCAAATCCGTGGCGCTCGCTCACTGGGTGAAGGGGCAAAAGGATGGGAATATTTGTCTTCTATTACCGGCATCGCTCTTTATTTCCATGCTGGATCCGAAGGGTGGCAAGAAACAGATCGTTCATTTTAACCTGGGATCATGGGGGAATATTTTCAATGTATTCCTGAGCGATGCATCTTTCAGGAATAAAAAATTCATCCTGATCATTGATGCCCTGGATGAGATCAGTTCCGAACCCGACAAGCTCTACACGGTCGTGGATTTTCTTTTTAATGTGGCAAACCGCTTTTCATACCAGAATAAGATCAAGATGATCTTCAGTGTACGGGAGTCTGTCTGGCATGTGCACCTGGCCAACAGGTTTGAAAGGGTTCGGTCAAAACAATGGTTTGACGGGGTGGAGGACAAACTTGACTCCGGTTATACCAACCTGTCCGTTCTTACAAACAGTGAGATCAAGGAGATCATCTCGGGATTTAACCAGGAGAGCGATACTCCCCTGGTCTATGAATGTATCCCCTGGGATATCCGGGAGATCATCCGCATCCCTATCAACCTGCATTTAATCAGCCGGCTGATGAACAATCTCCAGTCCCTGAACCTCGTATCCAGGATTGATGTGATCAGCGCTTATCTGAAGGAATTTGTTTTCAGTTCAAGGTTTGCCGAGGAGAAGGAAGATATTATCTGGAAAGTGATTGAGCTGATGGAAGACCAGGTTGATGACCATACCGTGGTTAAAAATGAGCTGAAGAAACACCTCCCCATTCATTTGAAGCGTGAAACAGCATATTACAGGGCCTATAATGATCTTCTTCACCAGGGTATCCTGATTGAGTACAGGGAGGAGAACAGGTTCGGGATCTTTGTTTCCAGGCTGGGATTCAAGCATATTGATTTCTACTACTACCTCTCGGCCCTCTACCTGATCAAAGAGAATGGCGGAATTGACTTCGATCTTTTCCTGAGGGTGTCTGGAAGCGGGAACAACGGATCATGGGCCGCCAGCATCATGGCGATCCTGTTTCAGATCGCTTACAACGATGAGGATCATCAAACGCTCATGCGGTTTTGTGAGATGCCCGAGGAGATCCTTGGATCACTGATTGTCCGGACAACTGTTGGGAAATGTTTCAGGATCAGCAACTCCATCAGGGACCGGCTGGTGGAGCAATATGCATCCTCGAGGCTCGGTCAGATCTACTTCTTTGAGAGGTTTGTTGATACCAACTACCTGTTTAATAATTATGTGTTCAGGATCGGGGCCTACCTGAAGCATGCACCCGGCAAAGAGTCAGGGTTGTTCGGGAATTGTATCCTGTTTCTTGCCGGTTTCCTGAAAATGGATCCGGTGGCATGCAAAACCCAGATGACGGTCATCGAAGGGATCAGGATTGAACGGGGGATATACCCCTGGCCCGTAGGGAGGTCGGTAACCAGCCGCATTCTGTATACCTGGTTTGTGGAACATGGGGAGATTGATCCCCTTGATGACCTGATCCACAAATACTCGGAGATAGCCTATTCCTACCCGGGGTACCTGGAAAGGGGGCTGGTTGAATACGAATTGTCCATCATGGTGGCACTGGTCCTTGTCCAGCAGTTCGGGGTGCTGGAGCGCATGCTTGAAAGAATTCGGGAAAGCTATGACCAGGAAGGGGCGGATCAGGATACCGCACTGATGCCAGGTCACATGCAGAATTTGCTGCCGGTCTGTTTCCTTGCATATGCAAGGTATAAACAGGGGCATGCCCGGAAGCCGGAGGTACCCCGTATCTGGGAAGAGGCAATCAACAGTTTTGCCACCATTTATGATGACTATCAGTACCTGATCCTGTTGCACTGGTTCCTGTGTGACTATTATTTCAGTGAGGGAGACCCGGGGAAGGCCATGGAATATTATGATACGGCATTGGAGATCAGCAGGTTTGCTGATTATGATTTCTTTTCGGCTTTCCTGATGAAAAATATCCCTGTTCAGGAACCGGAGAGCGTTGAACAGGCAGAAAAGCGCATTGCAGACTCCGGGTTCAACAGGGCATTGTTTGACTACCGGATGGGGCCGGATCAGCGTGAAAAATAAACATTCATAATTCAGGGATGAGAAAACTTACATGGATTTTTGTATTGGGAGCAGGACTAGTGATGATGCATTGTTGCGACCAGCCGGCCATCACCCTCGAAGAGAGGATCGATCAGATCTCACGGGCGGAAATGGAAAGTATATCACAATTACTGGGGCATGACCTGTTTGAAGGCCGGGCACCGGGTACAAGGGGTGGAGACCTGGCGGAGGTTACCATGCAGGGATTGTTCAAGTTCATGGACCTGGAACCCGGGGTGGATGGATCCTATTTCCAGCCATTCGTGATGAAGGGATTTTCCAACAAGGGTTTTACTGTTGTTGCCAATGGAGAGGAGTTACACTACATCGACGATGTAGTAGGGACTTTTTCGGTGGAGCAGGGAAAGGTAGATTTCAGTGCCAATGCAGTTTTCGTTGGATTTGGGATCACAACAGGGATCTGGAACTGGGACGACTATAAGGATGTGGATGTAAAAGATAAGATCGTGATTACAAGGGTCAATGATCCCGGGATGGAAGATCCGGGTGTATTCGAAGGCAGCACGCTGACCTATTTCGGAAGGTGGACCTGCCACATTGAGGAGGCAGCCCGGAGGGGAGCGGCCGGCATTCTGCTGGTCCACACCGATGAATCTGCCGGTTATGGCTGGCACGTGGTGGAGAATTCCTGGACTGGTGAAGAGCTATTTATCAATTCCGATTTGGAGAATAACCTGAAATTCAGGGGTTGGATCAAAGAGAGCAGTTTCGAGGAAATTTTAGGGAACACAGGTTTAACACTGGAGGAACTCTATTCAGGAAATGCCACCAGGGAGTTTCACCCGGTCGATTTGGGATTCAGCATCCGTTTCACCGGAGAGAACAGTCACCGGGAGGTGACCAACCACAATGTGGTGGCTGAGATCCCCGGAAAATCCAGTCAGCGGATCGTTCTGAGTGCCCACCTGGATCACCTGGGTACAGACCCGGGAAAGGAGGGGGACAATATCTACAATGGTGCCATTGACAACGGAACGGCCGTCGGGGCTATGATGGTGGTGGCAAAAATACTGAAGGAGTTCCAGGACAACCTCTATTACTCGGTGACCATCCTGGGATGTAATGCAGAGGAGTCCGGACTGCTGGGATCGAAATTCTATGCCCAGAATACTGACCGCAGTTCGATCATTGCCAACATCAATTTTGAATCTACACCAGTCTGGGGGGCTTCCAGGAGTATCATGGGTATCGGGGCCCGCTTTTCTGATTTTGAAGAGATGATCAAAGGGCTAACGGAAAAGGACGGCCTGGGGTATTCCACCTTCTCGTTGTCGAACCAGGGACTTTTTTACAGGTCAGACCAGTTCTCGTTTGCCCGGTATGGTATCCCTTCGGTCTGGATATCTGCCGGGGAGGAGGAGGTTTCAGGAGCCACCACCTATACGGAATTCTGGGGAGGGGATTACCATACGGTGAGGGACGAATTCAATCCCGGGTGGGAACTGGATGGCATGAAACAGACCATCCGGTATGCGCTTCTGCTGATCGATCATATCAACAAGACCAGGACACCTCCGGAGATGAAAGAGGGCTTGCCGTTTCCGGTGGAGTAGGGATTACTCAATACATGTCATTTGTCCTGCCGGATTATTTGTCTTAACTTGAAAAAATAGGGACTTCTGGATTTTGAATTACGCGAGCGCATTCCCCGCAGCTCTGCTGCGCGGGTTAGCGAGCACAAATACAATTAACAATAAATCGATGATTCCTCGCAGCTTGCTGCGAGGAGAGTCAATGTTAGACTGGATAATAAATCTTAAAGCACAGGCTATGATGCAGATACGTTTCGGATTATTTATTGCAATGGCAATATTGATCCATGGCTGTTACGATGAACCCGTAGCAAATTTCATTTACTCTACTTCGGATGTCTATGTGCCGGCAACTTTCTCTTTCACAAACTTATCCACTGAAGCCGATTCGTACCTGTGGGATTTTGGTGACGGAAATACTGCCACTACGACCAGCCCGGTACACACGTATAATGATGGTGGCACCTTCACCGTAACGTTAAAAGCCGCCGGAAAAGGGGGGGACAATACTTCTTCTCAGAGTATTACGCTTAACTACAGGCCACCTGTTGCCGACTTCAGTTTTTCATACAGTGATAACGAGGCCCCTGCCACTGTGAGTTTCTCCAACCTTTCTACCGATGCAGACCAGTATTCCTGGGAGTTTGGTGACGGCAATACCTCCACTTCCACCAGTCCCACCCATACCTATAATGACGGTGGTATTTATTCCATCACCCTTACGGCCATAGGATTGGGTGGTTCATCGACCATGACCAAAAGTATTACCATTACCCAGCCCGCTTACACTTCCTATATTGTCAAGAATTCCTCCAGTGTTACCCTGTACAGTGTGATGAGCTTTTACTGGACAGGCAGTGATATCATCGAAGATGTGGATCATGGTACTTTGTCTTCAGGCAGCCAGAGCAGTGAAGTGATCACCGAGCGCTTGACCATCGATGTGGCATTCCAATTCTATTACAACGGGGTTCTGACACTGGCGCTGGTCTACACTCCCTACGACCTGACGGAAAATGAACTTAACTATCTGGATATTGATGATGACACAGAGATATATATTGGAAGTGCACAGGCCAAGGGTATCAATTCGATGAAGGCACTGAAGGAATTCAAGCGAACTGCAACCCCGGTCCTGCTGAAGGAACTTATTGCAAAGTAAGAACCAAGTTCAAACCAGATTACTCACAGGTTCGCAATCTATTTTCTGTTTCCCGGATCCCTCATTCGGGCAAACCCGATTCGGTTTCCGTGAAACAAAAAACCCAGCTTTCGCTGGGTTTGAACTGTCTGGCGGAGGAAGAGGGAATACCTCGCCGCCTTGCGGCTCGTGATCGGAAAGGATTACCTTACCGCCTTGCGGCTCGTGATCGGAAAGGATTACCTCACCGCCTTGCGGCTCGTGATCGGAAAGGATTACCTCACCGCCTTGCGGCTCGTGATCGGAAAGGATTACCTCACCGCCTTGCGGCTCGTGATCGGAAAGGATTACCTCACCGCCTTGCGGCTCGTGATCGGAAAGGATTACCTCACCGCCTTGCGGCTCGTGATCGGAAAGGATTACCTCACCGCCTTGCGGCTCGTGATCCCAGGGAGGGGAGTCCTACATCAATACTCAAAACCAATGCTCATTTCATTCGCATTATGTTTTCATTTTCTCCACTTCTCACTCAGGCAAGCCTGGTTCGAAGCGTCAAAAATAAAAACCCCGGTACTTGTGTACCAGGGTTTTGAGTATTGATGCGGAGGAAGAGGGATTCGAACCCCCGGTCCGCGCGAACGGACAACGGTTTTCAAGACCGCCGCATTCGACCACTCTGCCATTCCTCCGGGCGCAAAAATAGTAAAATTTTAGGATTGGGGACCGGGGGAAAAGTGATTTTGAAACAGATCTGGATGCAAAATGAGAAATGATAGTGGTGGCGGAGGTTTCAGGCGTTTTGGTCGAAAAAGAAGGAAGCCGGGTTTATTTACCCGGATTGGCGGTGATTTGAAGTGCGGTTATCTACAAAAACTCAGTATTTATCAACATTTCAGCGTTTTTTTTCTGGCGGTTCCTTGGACGGGTAACAGAAAAAATTATATTTGTATAGAAATTGGCTAGATTATTAAAAACATTTACTAACCCTTAAATTTCATTTATTATGAACAAAGCACAATTAATAGATGCTATTGCTGCTGATGCCAACCTGACTAAAGCAGATGCCAAAAGGGCTCTTGACGCTTTTATTGCCGTTACGACTGGTGCATTGAAAAAAGGTGACCGTGTTGCCCTGGTTGGTTTCGGTTCATTCTCAGTTTCAGAAAGAGGTGCAAGGACTGGCAGAAATCCACAAACCGGTGCAGAGATAAAAATTGCTGCGAAGAAGGTTGTGAAGTTCAAAGCTGGAAGTGAGTTAGGAGACGCTGTTAAGTAAAGATATTTGAACTGCATTTGTAGGGGGCCATGGGCCCCCTTTTTTTATGGTTATATTTGAAGTATGGATCGTTATACAGAGGATCTGATCGACTACCTGTCAGAGTTTGTGACCGGGAACCGGCTGAAGCTGTTTAACAGGGTCCTGGAAGGCCGGACCAGGTATATCACCGTCTTGCTTGAAGATATTTACCAGTCGCAGAATGCCAGTGCAGTATTAAGAACCTGTGATGGTACCGGGATCCAGGATGTCCATGTGGTTGAAGAGGGCAATGAATATGAGATCAATCCCGATGTGTCCCTGGGTTCGGACCGGTGGCTTTCACTCTATTTCTACAGGTCCGGAGCCAATCTGAGTCATGAACAATATAACCGAAAGCCTTCCCGGGAAGGTGGTGATCAGATAACATTGGCAATCAATTCACTGAAGAAACAGGGGTACAGGATTGTGGCCACCTCACCACACAAAGGCGGATCTACACCGGAATCATTCGATCTGGAAAAGGGCAAAGCGGTCCTCATGTTCGGAACTGAGTTGAGCGGTTTGACCGACAGGGCTATGAATCTGGCAGATGAATCCATGCGCATCCCCATGGAGGGTTTTACTGAAAGTTACAACATTTCAGTATCTGCAGCTGTTATCCTTTATGTGCTCAGGAAGCGCCTGGAAAACACCCGGATTGACTGGAGGATCAGTGAGGAGGAGCAAAAATCCATCCTGTTGAACTGGCTAAGGAAAAGCATCAAGATGTCTGAGCAAATTGAAAGCAAGTACAGAAGGGAGTACGGATCAACTTTTTAGGATGAATTTTTTCATTGAACGGGATTAATGTTTACCTTTGATAAACAGGTACTTTTTATAGATCAGTAAGTATCTTTGATTGATTAAATACTTTTTGCACATGAACTGCATGATCATAGATGATGATACGCTGTCCAGGAGGATTATCGAGGAGTTCATCCAGAAGACCGACGGCTTGGAGCTGGTATCATCCAGCGGGGATCCTGTGGAGGGGATCAATATCCTGAAGAAACATGATGAGATCCATCTGATCTTCCTTGATATTGAGATGCCCGAAATGACGGGTATCGAGCTGCTCAATACCCTGAAGAATCCTCCGCAAGTGATCATTGTTTCCTCAAAGGGAAAGTACGCGGTTGATTCTTACGAGTATGATGTGACCGACTACCTTTTGAAGCCGGTAGATTATGGACGGTTTTACAGGGCGGTGGCCAAGGCTTTCAAGCGCTTTGAGCAGATGACAGCTGAACAGCTTGGGAAGGATGAGATCTTCATCAAAAAGAATGCTACACTGGTGAAACTCAAGTATGACGATATCCTCTGGGTGGAGGCACTTGAAAATTATGTAATCTTCAACACCTTTGCCGACAAGTATACCATCCACTTCACCATGAAGGCCATTGAACAGAAACTGCCTGGGACTAAATTTACGAGGGTGCACCGCTCTTATATTGTGAATACCAGCTGCATCAATGTCATTGAAGATAATTCCGTGATCATCAAGGTTGAAGATGGTAACAAGTCCATCCCCATCGGCAAATCCTACAAGGAGAAGCTGATGAGGGATATCAACCTGATTATCAAGTAATCCATGATTTCCAACAGACAGTTGTTCCTGCGGCATGTGGCGCAGACTTCTGATTTGTCCCTCCAGTTCGAAATTGAAAGGGCCGAAGGGATTTATTTTTATGATCCGTCAGGCAGGACCTATATTGACCTGGTTTCCGGTGTTTCGGTTTCAGCAGTTGGCCACAGACCACCCTGGGGTGGTCGAGGCTGTCAAATCCCAGGCCGACCAGTTACCTGCACACCATGGTGTATGGAGAGTTTGTTCAGTCACCGCAGGTCAGGTATGCGCAATGGCTGACCCAAAAGCTGCCTCCGGAGCTGGACAATGTCTTTTTTGTTAATTCTGGAAGCGAGGCCATTGAAGGGGCCATGAAACTGGCCAAGCGTGCCACCGGGCTAAGAGGATTCAGGGCTTTTGAGAACGCCTACCACGGTGGAACCCACGGGGCATTGAGTATCCTCGGGGATGAGAAAGCCAGGTCAGGCTACCTCCCTCTGCTGCCGGGGATCAAGCACCTCCGGTTTAACCGGGAGGAGGATCTTGTCCATGATTGACCACTCTGTTGCTGCGGTGGTGGTGGAACCCATCCAGGCTGAAGCAGGGATCATTGAACCGGAGGGTGATTTCCTGAGGAAGGTCCGGGCAAGGTGTGATCAAACCGGGTCCCTCCTGATCCTGGATGAGATCCAGACCGGTATGGGAAGGACAGGAAAGCTATTTGCATTTGAGCACTACGGGGTGGTTCCTGATATTCTGGCCCTGGCTAAAAGCTTCGGGGGAGGGATGCCCCTGGGGGCATTTATTGCATCAAAGGAGATGATGCAGAAGTTTACCTATGATCCTCCTCTGGGTCATATCACTACCTTTGGAGGCCACCCGGTAAGTTGCGCGGCAGGACTGGCTGCTCAACAGGTTGTGGAAAAGGAGGGTTTGATGGCCCATGCAATGGAAATGGAGATGCGATACAGGGCCGGTCTAAAGCATTCCCTGGTCAGGGAAATACGCGGGAAGGGCCTGTTCCTCGCCGTGGTGCTGAACGAAGGAACCGATGTGGGTGCCTTCATTTCCGGCGCTTTTAAAAACGGACTGGTGATCGACCAGTTCCTTTTTTCAAAAGATTCTTTCAGAATTGCACCTCCACTTATCATCAATGAGAAGGAGGTGGATGAATCCATTGACAGGATCCTCACAACCCTGGATGGAATGACCTCATAAGAAATCAGGTGTTTCTGCGTTCATATAGGTACATGTTCCGGACAGTTCTCATATCCTTGATCATTCTGCTGGGTTGCAATGCATTCGGCCAGGACAGCATTTACAGGGAACTGGAGGAGTCTGAACTGAAGCTGGGAATATTGTTCGACAGCCTCTACTCAGAAACGGCACCCGATAAAGAGACCATCCTGGATCAGATCCTGGGCACCATGGATTCGGTCCTGTCGTCAGATCTTGCCATGGAGTTTTCCTGGAGCGGGCTGAACCGGATCGGGGTTATTACCTCGGAGGACAGGAAGCTCCGTACCTTCACCTGGCATGTGGAGGATGATCCGGATACCTATCGTTATTACGGTTTTATCCAGGTGGCGCAAAAGCGGGGGAAGGTGAAGGTTTACCCGCTTCTGGACAATGGTAAATTGCAGCGCAATGTATACAATCTGGACCAGGCTCCCGGGAACTGGTACGGGAAATTATATTACAGCATTGTTCCAACTTCAGTCAAACGAAAAACATACTACGCCCTTCTCGGGATGGACTTCAACGATTCCCGGTCAACCATCAAGAGCATCGAGGTTGTCATGATCCAGCGTAACCAACCGGTTTTTATGAAGCAGATGTTCTATAACGGGCGTGACAGGGTGGACAGGGTTGTATTGGAATACTCCGACAAGGTAGCCATCAGTGTACGGTACGATCCCAACCTGGGGATGATTGTCTTTGACCACCTGGTTCCTTTTCATTCGATCTATAAGAACAGTTTCGAGTTCTATGGCCCGGATGGTTCTTATGACGGTCTGGAATTCATCAATGGCAGCTGGATTTTCAGGGAAGACATAGATGCCAGGTTGCAATACTGACGTTATGTCAGTATTCTCCAGTTGGCATATCATTTGACACCTCCCGACCGGATATATAACACTTAAACAGTTGAACGATGACGAAAGGTAAGATCAATGTTACCACGGAGAACATTTTCCCCATTATTAAGAAATTCCTCTATTCGGACCATGAAATATTTCTGCGGGAGCTGATTTCCAATGCAGTGGATGCCACACAGAAACTGAAAACCCTTGCCTCGGTAGGCGATTTTAAGGGTGAACTGGGCGATCTGACCATCAGGGTTGAGGTGGATAAGAAGAAGAAAACCCTGACTGTTTCCGATGCCGGTGTGGGGATGATTCCCGAAGAGATTGAAAAGTATATCAACCAGATCGCATTTTCCAGTGCGGAAGATTTCCTGGAGAAATATAAGAAGGAGAGCAATGCCATCATCGGTCATTTTGGCCTGGGATTCTACTCCTCCTTCATGGTTTCAGATAAGGTGGAGATCAAAACCCGGTCATGGCAGGAAGGAGCAAAAGGAGTGGCCTGGAGCTGTGATGGAAGCCCTGAGTATAACCTGGAGGAGACTGACCAGGAGCGCAGGGGTACCGATATTATTCTCCATCTGGATGATGAGAGCAAGGATTTCCTGGAGGAATCGAAGATCGGCGAACTGCTGGAGAAGTATTGTAAATTCCTTCCGGTGGAGATTGCTTTCGGTAAGAAGAAGGAGTGGAAAGAGGGCAAGGAAGTAGAGACCGATAAAGACAATATCATTAACGACACCAAACCACTCTGGACCCTGCCTCCCTCAGAAGCCAAAGAGGAAGATTATACGGAATTCTACCGGAAACTCTATCCCATTTCTGAGGAACCCCTGTTTAACATCCACCTGAATGTGGATTACCCGTTCACCCTCACAGGGATCCTTTACTTCCCGCGCATCAAGAACAACATCGAGATACAGAAGAATAAGATCCAGCTGTACAGTAACCAGGTGTTTGTGACCGATTCAGTGGAGGGAATCGTTCCAGAATTCCTGACCCTGCTGCATGGGGTACTGGATTCACCTGATATTCCCCTGAATGTTTCCAGGAGTTATCTCCAGAGTGACTCCAATGTGAAGAAGATCTCCTCACACATTACCAAGAAAGTGGCTGACCGGCTGGAGGAGATCTTCAAGAATGACAGAGAACAGTTCGAACAGAAATGGGATGATCTGAAACTCTTCATTGAGTATGGAATGATGTCGGAAGAGAAGTTCCATGACCGGGCGGAGAAATTTGCCCTGCTGAAGAACATGGAAGGCAAATACTTTACGCTGGAGGAGTATGAAAAGCTGATCAAGAAGGAGCAGACCGATAAGAACAAGACACTGGTCTACCTCTATGCCACTGACAAGGAGGAGCAGTACAGCTATATTGAAGCTGCCAAAGCCAAAGGGTATGATGTGTTGCTGATGGACGGACAGCTGGATACCCATTTCCTGAACCACATGGAAACCAAATTGAAGGATTCAAGGTTTGCCAGGGTGGATTCGGATATCATCGATAAACTGATTGACAAGGAAGAAGCCAGGGAATCAAAACTGACCGCGGAGCAGCAGGCCGACCTGACCCCGGTTTTCCAGACACACCTGCCCGGCCACGAGATGAGTTATTTTGTGAGCTATGAATCACTGTCCGAAGATGACAGTCCGGTGATGATCACCCAGAGTGAATTCATGCGCCGCATGAAAGATATGCAGGAGATGAGCGGACAGGCTTCCATGTATGGGAACATGCCTGATTCCTACAACCTGGTGATCAATGCCAACCACCCGCTGGTCAATAAGATTGCTGAAGGAACCGAGAAGAAGCTGGGCAAGAAGCTGGACGAACTCCGTGAAGAGAAAAAGGGTCTTTCCGAAGAACAGCAACTGCTGGAGAAAGCCAAAGAAGGCAAGAAAGAGGAGGAAGTCCCCCAGAGTGAAAAAGACCAGATGGAGGATGTCAACAAGAAACTCGGAGCGCTGGAGGACAAGCGGATCGAAATACTGAAGAAACACGGCAAGGGCCAGAAGCTTGTTAAACAACTCATCGACCTGGCCCTGCTGGCCAACAACCAGCTGAAGGGTGAGGATCTGGCTGCATTTGTAAAGCGCAGCGTGGATCTGATTAAATAGGGCTTAAATAAACAGGGTTTTAACCTCCTTTTTCAGGTAGTCAATGGCAACCTGGGATGGGGGGTTTTTTAATTCTGTCATCCGTTCCAGGATCAGTTTACCCAGCGTAGGTCCTGAAGCATCCGGCTTCACTTCCGATGCAGTATCATTGATCAGGTTAATGACCTGGTTCTTGGCAGCCTTCACCTTTTCCCAGGCTTCGGTGGAAATATAGGTTTGCTGGGCAATGTTGTGTTCAAATTCGGAGGTGATGTTGCTAAGCAATTCCTGCTGAAGCTGTTTTGCCGAATAGTCGTTCCGGCTCACCCTCAGGATCATGGAATCAGGTGAAATGCGTTCGAGCAACAGGATGCTCCTTTCGTAGGCCTGCAACCTGACCGGGAGAATATCATCGGAGATGTGCATGTTGAACTCGCTTTTCCTCCTTTTGTTTTCGTTTTGAGACCAGGTTCTGAGCATTACCCAGACAGACAAAAAAACCACCAGGGCAGGCAATGTGTACTTAAGAATTTCAAGTAAATCTTCCATGTTGATCTTTTTTTGAAACTTGACCTGTGCAATATTAATGCAAATTATTGCGAAAAGTGTACTTTTAACCATGGAAATGATATGATCCTAAACTTAAAAAAAATTAGACCTATGGAACAACTTTCAGCAAGAATCAAATCACTGGCCGCATCGGCCACCATTGCCATGAACCAGAAAGGCCGCGAGTTGAAGGACAAGGGTGTTGACGTGATCAACCTGAGCGTGGGAGAACCTGATTTTATGACACCCCCTCACATCCGGGAAGCTGCCAAAAAGGCCATTGACGGCAACTGGCACCATTATGCACCGGTAGCCGGTTATCCTGATCTGCTGAAAGCCATTGTGGATAAATTCAAACGGGAGAATGACCTGGAGTTCAAACCCTCCAATATCATGGTCAGTGTGGGGGCTAAACACTCCCTGGCCAATGTGATGATCTGCCTGATCGATAAGGGCGAGGAGGTGATTTTGCCGGCTCCCTACTGGGTGAGCTATGCCGAGCAGGTGAAGATTGCGGAAGGCGTTAATGTGGTGCTGGATACCACCGTGGAAAATGAATTCAAGATCTCTCCCGGGCAGTTAGAGGATGCCATTACGCCGAAGACCAAGGCCTTGCTGCTCTGTTCCCCTTCAAATCCAACCGGGAGTGTCTATTCAAAGGAGGAACTGGCCGGGTTGGCAGCCGTGCTGGCGAAACACCCGAAAATATATGTGATTGCCGATGAGATCTATGAGCACATCAATTTTGTGGGCGGACATGAGTCCATCGCCCAGTTCGAGGAGATCCGTGACCGTGTGGTGATCGTCAACGGTGTATCAAAGGGCTATGCTATGACCGGGTGGAGGATAGGATACATGGCCGGTCCCGATTGGCTTGTGAAAGCCTGTGGCAAGCTGCAGGGACAGATGACCTCGGGAGCCACCTCCATTGCCATGCGTGCTGCCCTTGAAGCTTTGACGGGCGACCAGTCCTGTGTGACTGAGATGAGGGATGCCTTCCTTCGCAGGCGGGACCTGATCCTGGGACACATATCCCAGATTGAAGGAGTCAGGTGCCCCACCCCTGGTGGTGCATTCTATGTATTCCCCGATCTCAGTACCTACCTGGGCAAGTCGGTTGACGGGCGCAAGATCGAGACTGACATGGACCTCTGTATCTACCTCCTTGAGGTGGGCCACATTGCCACTGTCCCTGGATCAGCCTTCGGCATGAACGGATGTGTCAGGATCTCCTATGCCAATTCGGATGAGAACCTGGAGAAAGCCATGCAGCGCCTTAAAAAAGCGTTGGCTGCATTATCATAAGGGATCACAGGAAATTCTATTCGTCTCTGAACCTGGTTACGCAGCTTGCTGCGAGGAGCGTCAATTCCTGTGAATCCAATAAATGAGTATGCTGAAAAAGAAAGGAAAGCCGTCTCAGGAGACCGGGGCGGCTTTCTCTTTAGCCCGTTCCAGCATAGCTTTATGGCAGACCAGCACCTCCTTTTTCTCCCCGTGCCAGAAATGAAATCCGTTGCCCTGGCAGTCCTTGTAATCCTTGCAGCTTGCACAGGGACCTGTCCTGGTCCAGCTCCTGTCACGGAATGGTCTGAATCTTGTTTGCCAGACCTCAAAGAAGTTGTCCCGGTAAATATTTCCCTGGGAGAATGCCCGGTCAATATTGGGGCAGGCTGAAATGGATCCATCAATCAGGATGGAGCCAATATTGATGCCTGCCCTGCAGAAGAAAGGGGTATCACGTACTTTCCTTTCATATTCACCCACATACCCTTCACAGCTGAATTTAACATCCATGGTGTTCTCCTTTCTCCGGCTGGCGATGAAATCCATCAGCCCTTTGAATGCTGTATCAGAAAGGAACAGTTCCGGATGATCCGTTGCACGTCCTATGGGTGTGATGGTAAATAATCTCCAGGACTTCACACCTTTTGAGACCAGGTAGTCGTGGATCTCCTGAAGATCATCGTAGTTGCGTTTGTTCACACATGAGACCACATCAAAATTGAGGCGGGGTGAAGAGGCAGCCAGCTCAATGGCCTTGTCCACCCGGGAGAAACTGCCGGGTGAATTCCTGAGCCAGTTATGATCCTCCTGCAAACCGTCCAGGCTGATGGTCAGGGCACCCATCCCAGCGCTGAGCAATGCTATGTGCCGCTTTTGATCATACAGTTGACCGTTGGTAACCATGCTCCATTTCATTCCCCTCTTCCTGATCTCCCTGCCACAGGTTTCAAGGTCCTTGCGAAGTAACGGTTCCCCCCCGGTAAGGACCACGATAAAATGATTTGCCGGTGATTCAATGGTATCGAGTGCAGCCAGGAAATCGGCCATGGGCATATCGGGTTGTGTGCCCTCGGCCGAGCAGTCACTCCCACAGTGAAGGCAACTGAGATTGCAGCGGGTGGTACATTCCCAGAAAAGGTAGTTCAGTTCGTGCACGCCGGCTTCAATCTTCTTGAATTTCCTGAAAAACAGGCGCTTCAGGTAAGGAGACATTACAGTTCCTCCAGGGACATTTCCACATAGACCGGATGATTCACATGGATCAGTGCTGTGTCACTGCTGGCAAAACTCCCGTTTGCCGTGCCATCCGTATCCTCAAAAAGGAGGTTCATCTGTTCCAAATAGGGAACATAAAACAGGAATTTTCCCTGGCTGTTCGTGTTGGAAACATTCCCGGTTTCATGGGCACTCACTTTGATTCCTTCAATGGGAAGCCCTGTGGATGCCGAGAGAACCCTTCCCTCCACCTTATAATCAGCCATCATATCCTGCGGTGTCCCGTAACATGCCTGGAATATGAACAGAGCAGATGTGAAGCTCAGTCCCCCGATGATGCTCCTCGCCAGGTTCCTTTTCATAATCTGTGGTATGTGGATTGGTCTGGTAAAGTTACAGTGATATAACCCGGTTGTCAAATATTTATCAATTACCGGCACATGATCAACAGCATCTACCCGATACTCCGGTGGATATATTGTCTGTAATCCTTCAGGATCTTGTCATATTTGATATCGAAATGGGGCGAATCGATCAGGAAGTCAGCGGTTGACCGGTTAGAGGCAGTGGGAAGGTTATAGAGCACGGTGATACGAAGCAGGGCCTTCACATCCACATCATGTGGCTGAGGCTGCATGGGATCCCAGAAAAAGATCAGAATATCGATCTTCCCCTCGGCGACCATTGCTCCCAGTTGCTGATCCCCTCCCAGGGGACCGGATTTGAGTTTCTTCAGGGAGAGGGGTATCCGGTTGCTCATGGCCAGGGTCTCCTCCACCATTTTTCCGGTTGTGCCTGTACAGACCAGGTGGTGTGTTGCCAGTTTTCGCGCATTGTAATCCACCCATTCGGTAAGATCCGCTTTCCTGTTATCGTGGGCCACCAGGGCTACTGTTTTTATGATATCCATTGGTTCATGTTTTACGTGAAATTAGACACACTTTCTGAATTCTATTACATTTGTAAGTTAAGAAATCTATCATTGACCGATGTTTGAAAGAAGGAGAACCAGGAGGACAGGAAAAATGGCAAGGATCTCATTGCTGTTGGTATTTCTCGGACTCGTGGTGATGGTGATCGTGGTCTACAACCTTTACGGAAGGATCTTTCTTACCAATGTATCCATGGATGCCGAACAACAACTGTTTTACATTCCCACAGGCTCCGGGTTTGAGGATGTGATGGATGGCCTGGAAAAGGAAGGAATCATCGATAACAGGAAATCATTTCAGTGGGTAGCCGCCCGGAAAGCCTATGACCAGCATGTGAAACCCGGACGGTATAAGATCAGGAACGGGCTCAGCAACAATGACCTGGTAAACATGTTACGATCAGGAAAGCAGGATCCTGTTATGGTGGTATTCAATCATGTCAGGACACTGGACCAGCTTGCAGGGAAGGTTTCACGTTACCTGGAGGCTGACTCTGCAATGTTTGCTGAATATCTTTCTCAACCGGGACTGATGGCAGGATTCGGATTTGATGAAACTACCTTTACAAGTATGTTTGTCCCCAATACCTATGAATTTTTCTGGACTGCCACGCCGGAAGAGTTTGCAGACAGGATGAACAGGGAGTACCAGAAATTCTGGAATGGTGAGAGGGACAGGAAAGCCAAACGGATGGAGATGTCCCGTACTGAAGTGGTCACGCTGGCATCCATCGTGGATGAAGAGACCCTGTTTGATGATGAAAATGAAAGGATCGCCGGGGTTTATATGAACAGGCTCAGGAAAGGGATCCCCCTGCAGGCCGATCCTACCCTGAAATTCGCATTGGGGGATTTTACCCTGAAACGGATCCTGAATAAGGACAAAGAGATCGATTCTCCATATAATACCTACAAGAACAGGGGATTGCCCCCGGGCCCCATTTCCATTCCCTCCATTTCAGCCATTGACGGGGTGTTGCAATATGAGAAGCACAACTACCTCTATTTTTGTGCCAAGGCCGATTTCAGCGGTTACCATGCCTTTGCAAAGACACTTTCACAACACAACAAAAATGCGAGGAATTACCAGAAAGCATTGAATAACAGCAGGATCTACCGCTGATGGGGCTGGGCCTTAACATGTGACTGCGAACACTGCAAGCCCCCAATACCCAATATCCAATACCCCATATCTACACCACATTCACCTCCCGTTCCATGGTGACCCCGAATTTCCTGTCCACATCCTCGCGGATCTGTTCTGAGAATTCGAGGATTTCCCTACCGGTGGCTCCGCCGTAGTTGACGATGACAAGGGGCTGGGTGGGCCAGGTCCCGGTATTGCCAGACCTTTTTCCCTTCCATCCGGCCTTCTCAATGAGCCAGGCGGCGGGTACCTTAACGCAGTTATCCCTGCCGGGATAGTTGGGAACATCCGGGTGCTCTGCACGTATGCATTTGAATATGGTCTGATCCACCTGGGGATTTTTGAAAAAGCTGCCTGCGTTTCCGGTCTTCTCAGGATCGGGAAGTTTCCGGTTCCTGATGTCAATGACCACCTTCCTCAGGTCTGCAGGAGTACTTCCTCCTGCTTCCGTGAAAGCTTCCTGAAGGTTCCCGTAGCCAAGGTTCACCTCCCTGTTCCGGCTCAACTGAAATGCCACATGGGTAATGATAAACCTGCCCCGTGCACTGGTTTTGAAAATGCTGGTTCTGTATCCGAACCGGCAATCGTCCCGGTTCAGTTTTACCATCTTTCCAAGGTGCAGATCCCATGCTTCCAGCCACGCCATATGATCCTTCAGCTCTGCGCCGTAGGCACCAATGTTCTGCAACGGGGCAGATCCCACCGAACCGGGGATCAGCGACAGATTCTCCAGTCCGTACCAGCCCTGTTCTGTGGCATGGCTTACCCAGCTGTCCCAGTTTTCTCCCGCGCCCACACGTACCAGGACTTCGTTTCCGTCATCTCCGGCCAGTTCGGTCCCCATCATCAGGGGACGGAGCAGCAGCCCCTGAAAGTCATCCTTAAAAAGGATATTGCTTCCCTCGCCAATAACCAGAAGATGCTCCAGGTGCCGGGCATGATCCTCCAGCAATGCTGCGAGGTCATCGATGTTCCCCGCAGTGGCAAACAGGTCCGCACTGACATCCACTCCAAATGTGTTTTTCCCTTTCAGCGAATGGTTGTGGTGCAATTGGTACATCATATGGTCCTTTCAAACCCTATAAATATAACAATGATTCGTTCTAATATTCTATCTTTAGTCCCAAACCTTGGGGGGACAACTGAAACGAGTTTACATATCTGTTATCAATGACCTGGTTACCGACCAGCGGATTCACCGTGTGGCTGCCCTTTTGGCAGACCGGGATTTTGTGGTAACATGCATAGGTCGCAGGGTTGGAAGAGGCCCTGAACTTTCCGGGCATCTCTTTCATGCCCATCGTTTCAGCATGGTGTTCAACCGGGGCCCACTGTTCTATGCTTTTTTCAACATCAGGCTTTTTTGTAAGCTGCTCAGGGTTTCCTCCCCGGTGCTTTTTATTGCCAATGACCTTGATACCCTGCCGGCAAATTACCTGGCCGGAAGGATCAGGAGGGTTAAGCTGATCTATGACAGCCATGAGATGTTTACCCAGGTGCCGGAACTGATCCGGCGGAAAAGGGTGCAATCGGTCTGGAAATGGATTGAGAGCCTGCTGGTACCGCGGCTGGACCACGCTGTCACGGTAAGTTACCCCATTGCAGAGATTTACAGGAGGTTATACGGAACCAGGTTCAGGGTGGTCAGGAATGTACCGGTGAAAAGAGAGGGAGTTGCAGCACACAGTGAGAGCAGAGGCGACCGGGAAAGGGCAGTGATCCTTTACCAGGGTGCACTGAATGAAGGAAGGGGCCTGGAGTTGCTGATTGAGACCATGGCATATCTGGATCATGCAGTACTGCATATTGCCGGTGGCGGTGATATTGAGGTTGATCTGCAACAAAAGGTTAAGGACCTGAAGCTCACAGACAAGGTGGTATTTAAGGGACGACTGTCACCGGATAAACTTCTGCCCCTGACCTGTGATTCCGACCTGGGCGTTTCCCTGGAGGAGGATCTTGGCCGCAATTACAGGTATGCATTGCCCAACAAACTGTTTGATTATATACAGTGCCGTGTTCCCGTGATTTGTTCCTCGTTGCCTGAGATGTCAAAGATTGTACGGACCTATGGGATCGGTGTGATCGTTTCCGAGCGGGAGCCGGAAAAGGTGGCAGGTATGATCAGGTATGTACTCAAAGAGCATGCTTCGGGTGCGTGGTCGGATGCACTGGAAAAGGCTGCCGGTGAACTTTGCTGGGAGAATGAATCCGGTGAGTACCTGGAGCTTCTGAAGGATTGTGGAATCATGTAAGATACAAAAGAGCCAATGAATAAATTCCTCATAGTTATTCAACTGGTCCTCCTGCTGGGCATTCCGGTGAGGTCCCATACCCAGGTGCAGTTCATTGAGGTAGAGACTGCTGCAGAAATGAAGGAGGCCAGGGAAAAGGCATCTGCAGGGGAGCTGCTGCTATTTGTGGATGTATATGCAACCTGGTGCGGACCCTGCAAAATGATGGACCGGGATGTGTATACCGAGCCAGCTGTGGCAGCGTATATGAACGGGAATTTTGTAAGTGTCCGGATGGACGGTGAAACGGATTTTGGCAGGAGGTATGCTGCAGAACAGAAGCTGGAGGGATACCCCAGTATGTTCATCTTTGGTCCGGAGGGAGACCCCGTCAGCCGGCTGGTCGGATTTATGCCTGCAGAGGAGTTGCTGGGGTCACTCCGGAACACGGCGGTGAACTACAAAGAGGTGAAGGCCTATCGCAAAGCATATGAGGGGGATTCCCTGACCCTGGAAGCCTTTGCATCTTACATAGATGCTGTAAGGAGAATGGGAAATGAGGAGGAAGCAGAGCGGCTGGCAGGTGAATATATCAGGGACCAGATGTCAGGTGAGCTGTCTGACAATGACATCCGCGTGGTGGCTTTCTACACAAATCTTGAGGATACCTGGTGGGCTTTGTTTACCAGCGATCCGGACCGCATCCGAAGAGTGCTTGGAGAAGGGTATTTACCAGCCATGGAACAGATCTATCACAACACCCTGGTGAAGGCTGTGGAGCAGGAGAATGTGAAGCTGATCAGCAGGATGGCCAACGAGCTATCACCATTGGTGGAGGCTACAGCATCCAGGTCATGGGACCTGAGAACACTGCCGTTTATTCAGTATTTCTATTATACGGACCAAGTACAGGAATTGGTTGATTATGTGGACAACCGTTTTGCATCAGACCGGGCGGGGGATCACCGGTGGCTCTACGGGGTAGCTGCCCAGATCATTGACATGGACCAGCAGCAGCGAACCCCCGAATTACTGTTGAAAGGTGAGGAATGGCTGTCGGTCTGTATTCGTTCGGAAGAACAATTCGATTACTATTTTTACCATGGTATGGTCCTGTTCTTTCAGGAAAAAAGGGAGGAGGCCATGACCTCTTTTGAGAAGGCATCCGGGTTGGCTTCATCCGAAGAGGAAAGATCCATGATCAACCAGGTATTCCGGTACGTAAATCGCTAATAATATGAAACTGTTTTCACCACTACTATTCATTCTTTTTCTTGCAGGATGTTCGGGAGGGAATACAGACCTTGACAGGGCGGGGCTGAAAGGGAAAGTACGGATCATTGAGGAGCACAGGTTTAAAGCTGAATACAAGGAGGGTAGCTGGGTGGCTGGAGCTCCTGGCAGGTTTGGACATGGAGTTATCGAATATGACCGGGATGGCAGATACATGAAGAGGATAGCACTGAATGAACGCGGGGATACCCTGGGAACCACACGCTGCAGGCGTGAAAACGGAGAGATGGTGGAGGAGGTGTTTTACTCCCCGGATGACAAACAGATTGGCAGGACCATGTATGAAAGGATGTCAGGGGAAGAGGTACAGTTTGAGGTCTGGGAAGGTGAGAGGCTTCATTACGAGGGTGCCAATTTCTATGATGCCAGGGAGAGGATTGAGAAACAGCTTGGTGTGGAGAATGATATGGAGGTCATCAACTACTTTGAGTATGAGAAGAACCTGCTGGTGAAGAGTTACCAGGAAGATATCAGCGGAAGAAGGACCTACACACAACAATTTGAGTATACCGCCTTCGATACCCAGGGGAACTGGACCCTGAAAATGGTCTATCCCGGCAAGGAGAAGATCGTTCCTGAAATTGTGGTTACCAGGAAATATACCTACTATTAGATCTTTACTGAAGCCCCAGCAGGAACTGGTCTGCAGTTAACGCTCCGAAGATCAGGCGCGAGGGTTCCTCGATGAATTCCTTTACCGCTTTGAGGAATCCCACCGAGTCCTTCCCATCGATCACCCTGTGGTCGTAACTGAGTGCAATGTACATCATGGGCCTGATCTCCACCTTCCCCTTAAAAGCCACGGGCCGTTGGATGATGTTATGCATGCCCAGGATACCCGACTGCGGTGGATTAAGTATGGGCGTGGATAACATGGAACCATAAATCCCCCCGTTGGAGATGGTGAAAGTTCCTCCGGTCATCTCATCAATCCCAAGCCTGGCTTTTCTGGCCCGTGCCGCGAGGTCGCCGATTTTCTTCTCGATCTCTGCCAGTGAGAGTGCCTCTGCGTTCCTCACCACAGGGACCATCAGTCCTTTATCTGTCTGCACCGCAATCCCCAAATCGCAGTATTCCGGTGATACCACCGAGTCCCCGTCCAGGTATGAATTTACCGACGGGTAAAGTTTCAGGGCTTCGGTGACTGCCTTGGTAAAGAATGACATGAAACCCAGTTTGATACCGTGTGTTTCCACAAACCTGTCCTGGTACTTTTTCCGGATCTCCATGATAGCACTCATATCAGCTTCGTTGAACGTGGTAAGCATGGCCGTTTCATTCTTCACGGCCACCAGCCGTTCACTGATCTTCCTCCTCAGCTGGCTCACTTTTTTCCTGGTTTCCCCACGGGTAACTTCCTGTGTGGGAGAAGTAGCAGGACCGGCCTGGGCCTTCTGCATTACCTGCCTTACATCGGCAGCTGTGATCTTCCGGAGTCCGTTCAGAATATCTTCCACAGAAAGGCCCTCCTTTTCCATCATGGTCCTGGCCACCGGGGTGGCTTTCACAGTTCCGGGGACGGCCTGTTCTGATCCGGATGGCGCGACCACCGTTTCCGGAATCTCTGCATTCAGGTTTTTTGTTTCCGGGGCGCTAGCCGGCCCGGTTTCTTCTGCAACGGCACCTTCGGCCGGATCTGCAGGAACCTTTACCGATGTATCGATGGTGGCCACCACACTGCCAACGCTGACTGTTTCGCCTGCTTCAACCAGGATCTTCAGCCGGCCTGGTTTTTCTGCAATAAGTGGCAGGGTGGCTTTTTCCGATTCGATCTCTCCTATCTCCTGGTTCTTGGCTACCAGGGATCCGTCTTCAACGAACCAGGACGCAAGTTCAACTTCCGTGATGGATTCGCCCGGACTGGGTATTTTGATCTCGAGGGCCATTGGTTTATGATTTGGGTTTCTCTTTATCGAAATAGAAATGCTGGTTCAGGATCTCCTTGCGGGAGCTTCCGATCATGCATTGCAATCCACAGTACACATTCAGTAATTCACAGGTACATTCACGGAATACTTTGTCAATGATCTCGGTTTGACTGATCTCGTGGAGTTTATATAATCCTGTGGCGGGACTGCCGGAGGGCTGCCTGGTGACCGGAATAATCTCAATATCTTTCAGCGCATTGTGGATGAAATACCATGCCCCCATGTTTTCAGGCTCTTCCTGAACCCACAGGGTGAGCATGTTGTTTTTATACTTATTAAGGATGGTCTTTACCTGTTTTTCCGGGAAAGGAAATATCTGCTCCAGCCTCACCAGGGCAATGTCCCTGGCACCCAGTTTCTGTTTCCGGGCCAACAGGTCATAATAGACCTTTCCGCTGCAGAAGACTACCCTGCGTACTTCTTCCACATCTGTCTCGGAATCATCGTACACCAGCTGGAACTTTCCATTCTCCAGGTCATCCACAGTGGAGACACATTGCGGGTGGCGCAAAAGGCTTTTGGGAGTAAAGACCACCATGGGTACCCTGAACCTTTTTTTCATGTGGTTCCGCAATGCGTGGAAAAGGTTCGCCGGGGTGGTGGGATTGATGATGTGCATGTTGCACCTGGCAGCCAGGCTCAAAAACCTTTCTATTCGTGCACTGGAATGTTCAGGGCCCTGTCCCTCGAATCCATGGGGAAGGTAGAGAACCAGCCCGTTCATGACGCCCCATTTCTCTTCTGCGCTGGAGATGTACTGGTCCAGGATCACCTGGGCCACATTCACAAAATCCCCGAACTGGGCTTCCCATATGGTCAGGCTGCGGGGGCATGACATGGCATACCCGTATTCAAATCCCAGTACCCCGTATTCGTTCAGCGGGGAGTTGTATATATTAAAAGGGGCCTGGTTTTCGGTATCGATATACTTGAGTGGAACGTAGATCTCAGTGGTCTCCTCCATGACTATACCCGCATGCCGGTGTGAAAAAGTACCCCTCACCGAATCCTGGCCACTGATCCTGACCGGGTGGTTTTCCAGAACCAGGGAACCGTAAGCAAAGAGTTCCCCCAGCGCCCAGTCCACCTTGTTATCTCCGTACATCCTGGCCCTTTCCTGTACCAGTTTGACTGTCTTCTTGAAAAAGTCCAGGTCTTCCGGAAGGGCAGTGATCTTCCGGGCGATCCGGTCGAGGCTTTTTCTTGGGATGCCTGTTTCAAGGGAGTCTTCAAAGTCGGACATCCGGGCATACTCCATACCCTGCCATTCAGCCTCCAAGAACTGCTGGATGGTCACCTTCTTCTTTTTTCTTGAGGCTTCCAACTGCTTTTCCAGGAAGGATTCGAATTCCTCTTCGGCTTCGGAAATAGCCTTCCGGTCAAGGATACCCTGTTCAACCAGGCTTTGACTGTAGATATCCCGCGGATTGGGATGACTGGCTATGGCTTTGTAAAGCGTGGGTTGGGTAAACCTTGGCTCATCCCCTTCATTGTGCCCGTATTTCCGGTAGGCCAGGATATCAATAAACACATCGGTATGGAACACCTGCCTGTATTCAAAGGCCATCCTGATCACATGAATTAATCCTTCAACATCGTCACCGTTCACATGCCAGATGGGGGCCTTGGTAACCTTTCCAACATCGGTGCAATAGGTGCTGGACCGGGCATCCAGGTATGGAGTGGTGAATCCAACCTGGTTATTGATCACCAGGTGGATGGTGCCCCCCGTTTTGTATCCATCAAGTTCGGACATCTGTACCACCTCATAAACCACCCCCTGGCCGGCGATGGCAGCATCACCATGAATGATCACCGGCACGATCTTATTGACATCTCCCCCGTAAATATGATCCATCCGGGCCCTGGTTACCCCTTCAATGACAGGGGCAGAGGATTCGAGGTGGGATGGATTGGGTACAATGTTCAGGATAACAGCCTTATCCCCGCTGGTGCGGATGGTATTGCCATATCCCAGGTGGTATTTCACATCACCAAGGCTGATCCGTTCTTCATAGGATTCACCCTCAAATTCTTTGAATATCTTTTCATTGGGTTTCTGCAACACATTGGCCAGCACATTCAGCCTTCCCCGGTGGGCCATCCCGATATTGAATTCCATGACTCCGAGGCGGGAGCCCATCTCCACAAGGTCATTCAGGGCAGGAATGAGTATTTCTGCACCCTCCAGCGAGAAACGTTTCTGGCCCACGAAACGGGTGTGAATGAATTTCTCAAATCCAACGGCCTCCTTCAGGTGCTGGTATATCTTCCTCTTTTCTTCAGGGCTGAATGCTGTCCGGTTCTGGTCCTTTTCGATCTGTTCCTTCAACCACCTGGTTTTTTCAGGATTCCTGATGAACATGTATTCACTTCCGATGTGACCGCAATAGGTTTTCTTCAGGTGATCCACGATTTCCCTGAGTTGCATTTTTCCGTAACCGATTTCCCTTCCTGCGTGGTAAAAGGTGTCCAGGTTGTCCCCGGACAAGCCGTAATTTTCAAGATCCAGGGTGGGAAAATATTTCCTGCGGGTGCGTACGGGATTGGTTTCGGTAAAAAGGTGGCCCCTTTTCCTGTATCCGTTGATCAGGTTGATAACCTTGAATTCTTCATCAAAGGTGAGAGATTCGGATTCGGGGTGACTGAAATCGCGCCTGGCCAGGTCAAAACCCTGAAAAAAGTGGTGCCAGCTTTGGTCAACTGAACCGGGGTCCTCCCTGTATTTTTGATAAAGCTCCTCGATGGCCTCTGAGTCGAGGTGCTGCAAAAATGATAGGTCATCCATATGTAACAAGTCCGGATTTAAAAAGTAACAATCTTCGGCTCAATTTGTTCCGGATCGCTTTGCGGTTACCCGATCTCGCTGAAATGCTTCATAAACTGCATTCTTTCGAATGATGCCGGATCGTCCCCGTAGGCTCCCGATAGTTTCCCCCTGAACTGTTCCACTGAATCAAATCCCTTTTCAGACATCCATTTGTCGATCTTTTTAAGCATGCGTTCGATCTGATCCGGCCCGTTTTTATACAAGGTGGAAGCCACCTGTGTGGCCTTTGCACCTGCCAGGATCATCCGTATTGCATCATCACCTGAATGGATACCGGTGGAGGCGGCCAGGTCGCAGCTTACCCTGCCCGACATGATGGCAATCCACCTCAGGGTTTCGGATTGCTCCTCGGGGGTAGTGAACATCTTTCCTGATGTAATGGATATCTTATCAATATCAATGTCTGGTGTATAGAACCTGTTGAACATAACAATGCCGGATACCCCGGTTTCAGACAGGGCCTTTATTGTCAACCCCATTCTTGTAAAGTACTTGCTGATTTTAATGGCCACCGGAATCTTAACCACAGCCAGCACTTTTTCAATGATCTTGAAATAGGCCTTTTCAAACTCTTTGTTCTTAAAATCGGCAGGATTCAGGAACAGGTTCAATTCCAAGGCATCAGCCCCTGCCTCTTCCATTTTTGCCGTGAAATGGGCCCAGTCTTCACTGGAGACACAATTGATACTGCCAATCACCGGGATGGATACCGATTTCTTTGCGTCACGGATCAGCTGCAGGTATTTGCCGAGGTTATCCTCGCGAAGATGGACATCGATATAATCGAGGGTTTCAGAAAGCCCGGAATAGATCAAAGGATCCCTGTCAGCCTCTTTCATTTTCTGATTTGCCTCCAGAAGGATCTCCTCCTCGAAAATGGATTTGATTACGACGGCACCGGCCCCGTTCTTTTCCATTGATTTTATTCCATCCAGCGTACCGGTCAGTCCGCAGCTGGCGGCAATGATTGGATTCTTCAGTTTCAGTCCAAGGTATTCGGTGGTCATGTCATTCATCTTTGTATGCTGTTTGGGTTTTTTAAATTTATAAAAAAAACTTCAGCTTATACCCTCATTCAGATTATCGGGAGGATGGCAGCATATGATGTCAAATATTGCGGCAGATCGGGTAATGATGTTGTTTCCAGGAACAAGGATGTTTTTTACAACATGTTAGTGATATATGACATATAAAAAAGCATAATTTCATGTAATATTACGGACCTGAAAATCAGGAAACATCAAAGCACTGTATGAACAAGATCATTGAAAAAGAGTATTTTTCAGAGGCGGTGGTCAAACTGGTGGTGGAGGCTCCTGCCATTGCCAGGAGAAGGAAAGCAGGCCACTTTGTAATTGTCAAAATTGGCAGGGAAGGAGAGCGGATCCCCCTGACCATTGCTGCAGCCGATACTGACAGGGGGACCATTACCCTGATCATCCAGAAGGTCGGTGTTACCTCGGCCAAACTGTGTAACCTGGAGGTGGGGGAGGTGATTACCGATGTGGTCGGGCCACTGGGAAAACCCACCCATATCGAAAAAGTGGGTACTGTCCTGGCCTCGGGTGGTGGGGTTGGAGTGGCTCCGTTGCTTCCCATTGTAGAGGCGTTCAAATTTGCAGGGAACAGGGTGGTTACAGTGCTGGCGGCAAGGACAAAGGAACTGATCATCCTGGAGGAACAGATGAGGCAGCATTCGGATGAAGTCATCATCATGACCGATGACGGTTCATACGGTAAGAAAGGATTGGTTACTCATGGTATAGAAGAGGTCATTGAACGCGAACATGTGGACCTGGCTGTAACAGTGGGGCCGGCCATCATGATGAAATTTGCCACCCTGTTAACGGGTAAACACAATATTCCAACCGTTGCCAGCCTGAACACCCTGATGGTTGATGGTACAGGGATGTGCGGGGCCTGCAGGGTAACAGTCGGGGGAGAGACCAAATTTGTTTGTGTGGACGGTCCCGAATTCGATGCCCATGAAGTGAATTTTGATGAAATGCTGCAGAGGCTTGATTCCTATAAACCTTCAGAGGGAGAGGCATATGAGCATTATCTGAGTAGTCATTCCAAATCGAAGTAATTATGGAAGGTGTTTCAGCATATCTTAAAGAAGAGAGGGAGCAGGATTGGAGGGTGGCTTTAAGGGGTAACCTGAAAAACAAGGAGCGCACACAGATTGAGCGTGTATCCATGCCCGAACAGGATGCCCTGGAGCGAAGCAGGAACTTCAAGGAAGTAAATTCGGGGCTCTCTGAAGAAGAAGCCATTCGCGAAGCACGGAGATGCCTCGATTGTGTGAATCCTACCTGCATGACCGGATGCCCGGTGGGGATCAACATTCCTAAATTTATCAAGAAGATCGAAGCTGGGGACATTCTGGGATCGGCCCGTGTCCTGAAGGAGACCAACACCCTTCCTGCAGTTTGCGGCAGGGTGTGCCCGCAGGAGGTCCAGTGTGAAAAGACATGCTTCTACACGCTGAAACTGAATAAACCGGCTGTGGCCATCGGTCACCTCGAAAGGTTTGCAGCTGATTATGAGCAGCAGGGCGGGACCATGTCCATTCCCCATATCCCAAAGAAGACAGGGATTAAGGTGGCCTCCATCGGTTCAGGTCCGGCAGGCCTTGCATTTGCAGGAGACATGGCCAAAATGGGATATGATGTTACCGTCTTTGAGGCGCTGCACGAGATCGGGGGGGTACTTAAATACGGTATCCCCGAATTCAGGCTCCCAAATCCCATTGTGGATGTGGAGATCGATGTGCTGGAAAAAATGGGAGTGAAGTTCGTCAGGAATTTTATTGTGGGGGCAACCGCAACCATTGAAGATCTCAGGGAGGAGGGATTCCGGGCTTTCATGGTTGGAAGCGGAGCCGGGTTGCCCAATTTCATGCATATTCCGGGAGAGAATTTCATCGGAATCTACTCCTCCAATGAGTACCTGACCCGCGTAAATCTCATGAATGCTGCCGATCCCGGTTATGATACCCCTGTACTCAGCGGAAAGAACGTGGCTGTTATTGGCGGAGGGAATACGGCCATGGATGCGGTCCGGACTTCAAAAAGGCTCGGTGCTGAGCGTTCCATGATCATATACCGGAGGTCCATTGAGGAGATGCCTGCACGCAATGAGGAGATCAAACATGCCCAGGAAGAAGGGGTGGAGTTCATGAACCTCCACAATCCCCTGGAATATTACGCCGATGAAAACGGCAGGGTTTGCAAAATGAAGCTTCAGAAGATGAGACTCGGTGAGCCAGATGCATCAGGCCGGCGCCGGCCCATTCCCATTGAAGGATCTGAATTCATCATGGAGGCAGATATGGTTATTGTGAGTGTGGGGGTTTCACCCAATCCGCTGATTCCGCAGAGCATGAAGGATCTGGAAATTTCCAAATGGGGAACCATCAAGGTGAATCCGGATACCATGCACAGTTCTGTGGAGGGGGTATTTGCCGGAGGTGATATTGTCAGGGGAGGAGCTACTGTTATTCTGGCCATGGGTGACGGAAGGAAAGCCGCCGAAGCAATGAACCAATTTCTGCAGGAGAATTAAAATTGAGTGAACATTGTACATCAATGAATTGTTGAGGAGATATCAAATTAACAATCCATCTAAAATCCAATCCATGACTATCGGAGTTCTGAAGGAGGGCAAGGGTGAAAACAGGGTGGCCCTGCTGCCCGAACATGTGGCCTACCTGACAAAAAAAGAGTTCAAACTGCTGGTGGAAAAGGAGGCCGGAAAAGGAGCCTATGCAGGTGATGAAGCTTATACCGAAGCGGGTGCTGTCATCGTGGAGAGGGCAGGCATACTGAAAGATGCAGAGTTGATCATGTGCATCCATCCTCCTGAAGAAAAAATTCCAGATGGGAAAGTGCTGGTGGCGGTCCTTGGTCCCCTGTCAAACAAACCCCTCATGGAAAAGCTGGCCAAAGAGGGAGTTACTTCCTTCAGCCTTGATATGATTCCGCGTTCCACCAGGGCACAGTCAGTGGATGTGCTCTCTTCAATGGCCACTGTGGCCGGTTACAAAGCTGTGCTGGTGGCAGCAGGTGAATTACCAAAATTCTTCCCCATGTTCATGTCAGCCTCAGGGACAATCAAACCCTCCAGGGTATTGATTCTTGGAGCCGGTGTAGCCGGATTACAGGCTCTGGCAACAGCCCGGAAGCTTGGAGCGGTAGTGGAAGTATTCGATGTGCGTTCCGCCGTAAAAGAGGAGGTGCTGAGCCTGGGCGGAAAATTTGTGGAGGTGGAAGGCGCCAAAGATGATACCTCTGCAGGAGGTTACGCTGTGGAGCAGAGCGAAGAATACAAGCAGAAGCAGGCGGAGCTGATTCAACAGCATGCTATCTCTTCTAACGTGGTGATCACCACCGCGCAAATCCCGGGGAGGAAAGCCCCTGTGCTGATCAGGAAAGAGACTGTGGAAGCCATGAAACCCGGTTCTGTGATCATCGACCTGGCTGCATCTACAGGTGGTAATTGCGAACTGACAAAAAATGATGAAACGGTTATTGCCAACGATGTGAAGATCATCGGGAATTCCAACTTTGCATCCACAACACCCTCCGATGCCAGTAAAATGCTGGGAAAAAATTACCTCAATTTCCTCGACCTGATGATTGATGATGAAGGTAAAATCAACCTGGATGTGGAGGATGAGATTGTACAAAATACCTGCATTACACGCGGTGGTGAAATTGTCAACGAAAGAATCAAATAATATTATGGAAAGCGTATTACAATTTTTCTATACAAATAAAGAGGCCATCTTTATTATTGCCCTCACCATTTTCCTCGGGCTGGAGGTGATTTCCAATGTTCCCTCTGTATTGCATACCCCACTCATGTCGGGAGCCAATGCCATCAGCGGTGTGATCATCATCGGGGGAATTATCCTGGTGGGACATGCCGACCTGGAGAACCTTGCTGCAGGTTCAAATCTGCTCAACCTGGTGCTGGGTATTTTTGCACTGCTGTTTGGCACCCTGAATGTGATTGGGGGATTTGTGGTTACGGACCGCATGCTTGAAATGTTTAAGAAGAAGAAAAAATAGGTCGGAACCATGGATGCACTGAACATAACAAACGGAGATATTATTCTCGAATTCGTATACCTTCTTTCGGCCCTTTTCTTTGTATATGGGCTTAAACTTCTCAGCAACCCGGACTCAGCCCGAAAGGGGAACCTCTGGGCTGCAGCCGGAATGCTCCTGGCCATGATTGCCACATTGATTTTCCATCGCGATGGAGACGGGGATGGAATCAAGGGGGCCAATTTAGCGATTATCCTGGGAGCCATTGCTTTTGGCGGCGTGATCGGAGCGGTCATTGCGAGGCGGATCAAGATGACTGCCATGCCGCAGCTGGTCTCATTCTTTAATGCCACCGGGGGTGCCGCATCGGCACTTGTGGCACTGATCGAGTTCTCAAACCCGGACAACCAGTCCGGACTGGTAACCCTCCTTGGTCTGATTATTGGGAGTATTGCGTTCAGTGGAAGTATGATAGCTTTCGGGAAACTGAACGGGAACGTCAAGGATATTTTTACCAAATGGCTCACCTACATCAACCTGTTGATCCTGGTAGGATTAGTGGCACTCCTGTTGGTTATCCTGTTCGGAACCTGCACCTGCAGAAACCAAACAGACACTTGTCTATGTTCTGCTGGGTGTATCACTGGTATACGGTGTCAGTTTTGTCATGCCCATAGGGGGAGCAGATATGCCTGTGGTGATCTCGCTGCTCAACAGTTTCACGGGGATCGCAGCAGCCATGGCTGGATTTATTTACCAGAACCAGGCCATGATCCTGGGTGGTATTTTTGTTGGAGCTGCCGGGATGATTCTCACACTTTTAATGTGCAAGGCCATGAACCGTTCACTGATCAACGTGATCATCGGGTCATTTGGCGGAGGCGGTGCAGGGGTAGACCGTGAAAAAGGAGTAGTCAAGGAGGTCTCAGCCACTGATGCTGCTGTGATGCTGAATTACAGCAGCAAGGTGGTGATAGTCCCCGGATACGGCCTTGCAGTGGCCCAGGCCCAACATATATGTAGTGAAATGGACGAACTGCTAGAGGCCAATGGTGTGGAGGTGAAATATGCCATCCACCCGGTGGCAGGGAGGATGCCCGGCCACATGAACGTATTGCTGGCTGAGGCCGATGTGCCTTATGAAAAGCTTGTTGAGATGGATGAGATCAATCCCGACATGCCCAAAACCGATGTAGTGGTGGTGATCGGAGCCAACGATGTGGTGAATCCCGCAGCACTGGACGATCCGTCCAGTCCTATTTATGGCATGCCCATCATCAAAGCGCACGAAGCCAAGAATGTCATTGTGATGAAAAGGGGAATGGGCAAGGGATATGCAGCCATTGAGAACTACCTGTTTTACGGCGACAATACCAGGATGTTTTTTGGAAGTGCCAAGGATTCCCTCCAGAAGCTGGTAAGTGAGATAAAGGCACTGTAACCAGCAACGTACAATCGCTTACAAGCTGCACCCCTGCAACGGTGCAGCTTTTTTTTTGGTCAAAAAGTAAGAGACCCTGATTGGAACCTCTTTGCATGGACTGATTAAATGTTTATCCATTGTATTAAACAGTTCATCAAATTGATTATGTATCCCCCTCAATGTTAATAAACTGTGGATTTGAGGTAGAAGAAAGAAACATGATTATGTTATTTTTGATAGTTGGTGATCTCTTCATTTATGGAGGATTACCAGACCCTTGAAGCTAAGATTGATGCTGAACCTGAACAATGCAAACCATTCCAGACAGCAGGTGAAGGCTTTTGTCCTGATCCTCCTGGCCCTGCTGATACCTCTTGAGCTGATCTCCCAGGAATCCACGCTGGACAACACCAGTGGACTCTGGCTGGATGACGCCATCTGGAACGATGGCACACATCCGGGAACCACCTCCATCGCTTCGGATGTTCATATTTACGGCAATGTGGTAAGCGGGACCGGGATAAACTTCATAGCAGGGGACCTGTACGTTCATGATACGCTGACCATCTATGGAGATCTGACATTGGGTGACACCCTTGAATTGACCATTGATCCGGCCGGGATCCTGATCGTAAGGGGGGATTTCACAGCCAATGATACGGTGGATATCTGGACTTCCGGCCAGATGGTTGTTACAGGTGAATTCAGTATTCTTGGTGACAATGACCAGGGCTCTTTTGACAATGACGGGGTGCTCTATGTATTCGATGCAAGTCCCATTCTGAAGAATGGTACCGGGTTCGAGGATTTTAATTGTGGTTCGCCGGTGGATTCCTGTTCGCGATATGATGAGAGTGACCTGCTGGCAAGCGGCCTGGCCTCTTTCTATCTTTCCGGATCCTATTCCATCACAGCATCGGGTCCCACAACATTCTGCCTGGGTGACTCGGTTGGATTGTCAGTTACTGATACGGCCACAGGTTACACGTGGTTCCTGGATGATTCTGAGATTGTAGGAGCCACATCATATGCATTTCAAGCCAAAACATCGGGAGATTACCATGCCACCTTTTTCATCGGGGGCGACTCGCTGGTGATGGATAAGGTCACCGTTGTTGCCAACCCGCTGCCCGTGGTGAGCATCGCGGGACTGGAGGCGGAGTATTGCGAGGGATCGGCCACCGACACACTGGTTGGGGGACCGGCAGACGGATTCTTTGTGGCCGGACCCGGGATCACGGTGCTGGGGAACGACAGTGCGGTGTTTGATCCTGCGCTGGCAGGCAACTACGATGTGAAATACTACTACACCGATGGCAACGGTTGTACCGATACGGCCACGGCTTCGACCCTTGTGAACCCGCTGCCCGTGGTGAGCATCGCGGGACTGGAGGCGGAGTATTGCGAGGGATCGGCCACCGACACACTGGTTGGGGGACCGGCAGACGGATTCTTTGTGGCCGGACCCGGGATCACGGTGCTGGGGAATGACAGTGCGGTGTTTGATCCTGCGCTGGCAGGCAACTACGATGTGAAATACTACTACACCGATGGCAACGGTTGTACCGATACGGCCACGGCTTCGACCCTTGTGAACCCGCTGCCCGTGGTAAGCATTACGGGACTGGAGGCGGAGTATTGCGAGGGATCGGCCACCGACACACTGGTTGGGGGACCGGCAGACGGATTCTTTGTGGCCGGACCCGGGATCACGGTGCTGGGGAATGACAGTGCGGTGTTTGATCCTGCGCTGGCAGGCAACTACGATGTGAAATACTACTACACCGATGGCAACGGTTGTACCGATACGGCCACGGCTTCGACCCTTGTGAACCCGCTGCCCGTGGTGAGCATCACGGGACTGGAGGCGGAGTATTGCGAAGGATCGGCCACCGACACACTGGTTGGGGGACCGGCAGACGGATTCTTTGTGGCCGGACCCGGGATTACGGTGCTGGGGAGTGACAGTGCGGTGTTTGATCCTGCGCTGGCAGGCAACTACGATGTGAAATACTACTACACCGATGGCAACGGTTGTACCGATACGGCCACGGCTTCGACCCTTGTGAACCCGCTGCCCGTGGTGAGCATCGCGGGACTGGAGGCGGAGTATTGCGAGGGATCGGCCACCGACACACTGGTTGGGGGACCGGCAGACGGATTCTTTGTGGCCGGACCCGGGATCACGGTGTTGGGGAATGACAGTGCGGTGTTTGATCCTGCGCTGGCAGGCAACTACGATGTGAAATACTACTACACCGATGGCAACGGTTGTACCGATACGGCCACGGCTTCGACCCTTGTGAACCCGTTGCCCGTGGTGAGTTTCTCCGGGTTGGATCCGGAATATTGCGAAAACGGGCCCCAGGATACCCTGGCAGGTTCAGAGCCCGGTGGTGGTTTCCTGGGAACTGGAATCACGGATAATGCTGACGGCACAGCCTATTTTGATCCGGCCACCGTAGGTACCTATGAGATCGCCTATTATTTCACCGACGGGAACGGGTGTTCCGATACCGCCCGAACCAGCGTGACTGTGCATCCCCTCCCGGCTGTCAGTTTTTCCGGACTGGAAGTTGAATATTGCGAAGGAGAGGACCAGGATACCCTTACCGGATCACAGCCGGGAGGTGTGTACCTTGGAACCGGGATCACGGACAATACAGATGGCACAGCCTATTTTGATCCGGCAACACCAGGCACCTACGACATTACCTACTATTTTACCAATGGAAACGGCTGTGCAGATACGGCCATTCAGTCAGTGACCGTTCACCCCTTGCCGGTAGTGGACTTATTGGACTTTCAGCTGATCTATGTGTCCTGGATGATCCCGAAACCCTGATTGGGAACCAGGCACCGGCAGGTACTTTCTTTGGCGGGACCGTTGCTGACCAGGGGGATGGGACAGGGATTTTCACACCACTGGTGGATGGAGTGTATGATATTTACTATGCCTATACCGATGGGAATGGATGCCGTGATTCGGTCATGCACAGTGTGACCGTTCATCCGCTTCCGGTGGTGGCCATCGGAGACTATGATACCATCTGGGATGTGAATGATCCGGCCTTCGTTATTGCCGGATCACCCGTGGGAGGAACCTTTACCGGGAATGGGATTTCGGGAATCACTTATGATCCGGCCCTGGCAGGAGTAGGATTTGATACCGTGGTGTATGCATATACCGACGGGAATAGCTGCACCAACTATGATACCATCATCTTCGAGATCAGGGATTACGATTTTAAAGCAGGGGCCAGGTACCTGTGGGACATTGACAACTGGTGTTCCCCCGATGCTTATTATACCACCAGCGGGGCCACACCGGATGAGACCAATGCCAGTTGCTGGGCAGCAGGCCCCAACAACAACCGGTGGTTCATGTTCCAGGCCACCACCGACCAGGTTTTTGTAGAGGTTTACTCGGGAGGTGCAGAGGGAACCAACCGGAATCCAGAGGTGGCCATTTGGGAGGCGGACGGTACAGAGCTGGCCTGCAAGCGTTACTGGGACAGTAATTATGATGACATTGCCATCGGCTATATTGGGCTTACACCGGGTGAACTGGTACTATATTTCAGTGGATAACTATCCCGGAAGGACAGGCAGTTTTACCCTGTGTGTGGATGATGAGGTCGATTATGATTTCATGGAAGGTGCAAAAGTGGTTCCGCATACCGCTGACTGGCGTTCGGCCGATGCTGAATATACCACCCGGAATGCCACCCCGGACAGGGACAAGGGCGATTGCTGGAATACGGATGAGAACAGCAACCGGTGGTTTACTTTTACAGCCCTGAAACCCACGGTTACGGTGGATGTGACTGACCGGCGGTATGGAGGGAACCATGCGCTATTCCTATGCAGCCCTCTGGAATGAGGCGGGAGATATGGTGGCCTGTGCCAGGTATATTATCAGATTACGGGGATATCAGGATGGGGACCGATACACTGACTGTTGGGAACCAGTATTATATTTCGGTTGATCATTATAACAATAACAATTACGATGGAACCTTCACCCTGGCGGTGGATGATGAGGTGGATTATGATTTCAAAGTCGGGTGCCATTGAGATCCCGCATACGGGCGACTGGCGGTCCACGGATGCAGAATATACCACCATCAATGCCACGGCAGATGGAATCAAGGGTTCCTGCTGGAACAACGGTCCCACCTATACCAGGTGGTTCAGGTTCCAGGCCACCACCACCGAGGTAACTGCTGAAATGTTTACCGGGGTGCGGAGGGTACCCTGCGGTATGCTTTCCTGGTGCTGACCGATACACTTGGTACCGAGCTGGCATGTACCAGGTACTATTCTGACTATTCAGATATCAAGCTTGGATATTCCGGACTTGATCCCGGGAGAGTGGTATTACCTGATCGCTGATAACCATGCCGGGAGTACAGGTTACCGGGGAACTTTCTCATGGCACTGGATAATGAAGTGGATTATGATTTCAAGGAAGGGGCATATGAGATCCCCATGATCGCATGACTGGTGTTCAGCCGATGCCGCATTTACCACGCTGAATGCTTCCCCGGACGAGGATGCAGGAAGCTGCTGGCCCAATGGTCCCAATTTTAACCGATGGTTCAAGTTTACAGCCACCACTACTGAAGCACATGGTCCAGCTGAAAACAGGCGGTGATGAAGGTACACTACGGTATGGGTTGGTAGCACTGTGGGATGACCTGGGAACTGAACTGGCCTGTGGCAGGTACAGTCCACAACTTATTCCGATATCAATATGGGGTATACCTCACCTGGTCCTGGAAATACCTATTATATCTCGGTGGATAACCATGGACGGAAGCACAGGTTACAGAGGAACATTTACACTATGCGTGGATGACGAAGTGGATTATGATTATCCGCTGGGAGCGGTTGAGCTTACTGATCTGAACAACTGGTGCTCACCGGAGGCAGTCTATACCACCATTAATGCCACGGGGGATACCCTGAAAGGTTCCTGCTGGACCAACGGTCCCAACTTTGATCGCTGGTTCAAATTCCAGGCCACCACCAACGAAGCCTGGTCAGGATGCTTACCGGGGGAACGGAAGGTACCCTGAGGTATGGATATGTGGCCATCTGGGATGATGCATTCAATGAAGTTGCATGCAACCGATATACTGACTGCCTACAGTGATGTGGCAGTGGGTAGCCACCAGCCTGACGCCGGGTAACTGGTACTATATCTCGGTGGATAACTATAATAATACCGGTTACAGGGGAACCTTCACCCTCTGCATCACCGATGTGGTGGATTATGATTTCAGGGAAGGGGCCTATGAGATTACCGATTATGATGGCTGGTGTTCGGCTGATCAGCAGTTTACAACCCTTGGTGCAACTGCCGATGGAGTGGCAGGTACCTGCTGGCCCAACGGACCTTCCTACAACCGGTGGTTCAGATTCCAGGCTACCGGAACCGAGGCGATGTTTAATGTGCAGACCGGAGGTGACCAGGGAACCCTGCGGTATCCGCTGGCGGCTCTTTATGATACCCTGGGAAATGAAATTGCCTGTGCCAGGTATACCAATGACTATAATGATGTGAGCATTGGAACCACCGGTCTGACACCGGGTGAGTGGTATTTCCTCTCAGTGGATAATTATACCAATGGCGGCTACAGGGGTACATTTACTCTCTGTGCGGATGACCAGGTGGACTATGATTTCAAGCTGGGGGCCATTGAGCTTACCGATATTGATAACTGGTGTTCCACACAGGAAGCCTATACAACCCTGGGGGCCTCACCGGATGAACTGGCAGGAACTTGCTGGCCACAACGGACCCAACTTCAACCGCTGGTTCAGGTTCCAGGCCACCACCAGCATGGTCAATGCCACCATTCAACACTGGTGGTGATGATGGCACCATGCGTTATATCTTGGCTGCCCTGTGGGATACCCTTGGCAATGAACTGGCCTGTCAGCAATACACCTCCGATTATTCAGATGTAAGCGTAGGGTATACAGGACTTACCCCAGGAGAGTGGTATTACCTGAGTGTGGATAATTCTAACAATACTGGCTACCGGGGAACCTTTACCCTTTGCATGGATGATACGGTGGATTATGATTTTGCGGAGGCTGCGCACACCTATTCCAAACATTGTGGATTACTGTTCTGCCGATGCTGAATTTACCACCCTGGGTGCCTCAGCAGACCAGGCAGCACCATCCTGCTGGCCGAACGGACCCAATTACAACCGCTGGTTCATGTTCCAGGCCACTGCTTCCGGAGAAGTGACCGTCTCGGTGAAAACCGGGAGGTACTGAAGGAACCCTCAGGTACGCCATGGTGGCACTTTGGGATACCACCCTGTCCGAACTGGCGTGCAAGCCATACATTGGGCAGTACAGTGATCTGGAGATTGCCTATTCCGGCCTGACTCCGGGTGAGTGGTATTTTGTTTCAGTGGATAATTCTGCCAATGCCGGTTACAGGGGAACTTTCACCCTTTGCATTGATGATGAGATCAGTTATGATTTCTTTGCTGGAGCCATTGAATTGAGTGATCTGGATGGATGGTGTTCCGATTATGCCATCTACTCCACAGTAAGTGCCACCCCGGATGAGGGATGGGTTCCTGCTGGCCCAACGGCCCCAATTATAACCGCTGGTTCAGGTTCCAGGCCACCACACCTGATATTGCCGTTCAGGTGCGAACCGGCGGGATTGAAGGTTCGGTCAGAAGACCGGATATTGCACTGTGGGATACCCTGAAAACTGAGCTGGCCTGTGCCCGCTGGGTTACCGATTATGGGGATGAAGAGGTCTATGCAACCGGATTGACTGTGGGTGAATGGTACTATATTTCGGTGGATAATGCTTCAGGCGGCACTCCGGGAACATTCTCGCTCTGTGTAACCGATCATGCAGTCAATGATTTCATGGCGGATGCCATTACATTTGCTGACCTGAATAACTGGTGTGCTGAGGATGCACAATACAGCAATGTGCTGGCTACCGATGATGAGTCCCAGGGCTCCTGCTGGACAGGTAATTCGATACAATAAGAATGTCTGGTTCAGGTTCCATGGCCACTTCCAGCAAAGCCACTGTGAAAGTAACCACAGGGGGGGATTATGGACAGATGGTCAACCAACAGGTGGCTGTCTGGGATGGTCTGGGTGCCGAGGTAACCTGTGCCGGTCCGTTTGCAGGACAGGGAGAACTGACCATGCTGCCCACCGGGATGACCATTGGGGACTGGTATTATATCTCAGTGGATGATGATGGTACCCCGGGCACCTTTACCATCTGTGTGGATGATACCATCGATTATGACTACCCGGAAGGTGCCTTTGAAATCACCGATCCGGTGAACTGGTGCTCTCCCGATGCAGGATTCAGCAATGCCAGTGCCACAGCTGATACCGAGAGTGGCAGCTGCTGGGATGGAAGTGATTTCAGGAATGTCTGGTTTACTTTTATTGCACCGGCATCCACCATCAATATCCAGGTCAAAACGGGGACCACCTATGGATCCATGGACAGGCAGCAGATCGCCCTGTTTGATGCGACTCATGAACGAGGTGGCATGTGCTGGCCCCACACTGAATGAAGGAATCAGGATCCTCCAGATTGATACCCTTACACCGGGCAACCGCTATTATATTGCCGTGGATAACGGGGAAGCCAGCGGTGGGAATACAGGGACCTTCACCCTTTGTACAGATACCACGCTGACCTATGATTATAAAGCCGGTGCGGTTGAGGTTCCACATGTCTATTGCAGTGCCGATGCTGAATACACTCTGGTCCAGGCCACTGAAGATAGGGAGCTGCTTCCTGCTGGGGAGGATCAGCACTGACCAATGTCTGGTTCAAATTCCAGGCTACCACCCCCTATGTGACTGTTTCCCTTAAATCGGCTGGGATATATGGAAACTTGCGGAGGGGACAGATGGCCATCTGGAATGCCAACAATGATGAAGTGACCTGCAGGGCGGCTGTGATCAGGGAAGGAACACTGCTGATGATGGCCGATACCCTGACCGTGGGAGGCTGGTACTGGATTGCTGTGGATATGGATGAAGATGCTTCGGATGACCGCATTGGGTCCTTTCGCTCTGTCTTGAAGATGCCCTGGATTATGACCTGAAGGGCGGAGCTCTTGAAATCCCTCATGATTATGGATGTTCCGGGGATGCAGCATTCTCCAATGCCCAGGCTACAGATGATGGTGGAATTGGAACTTGCTGGGGTACCAGTAATACCAATAAGAATGTATGGTTCAAGTTCCAGGCCACCACTCCCTATGCCAAGGTCGAGCTGAAGACCGGGAATATATATGGGACCATGCGCAGGGGCCAGATGGCCATTTTTAATGCGGCTGATGTGGAGGTTGCCTGTGTGGGCGATATCCTCTATACGGGGACCACAGTCCTGATGACCGATACACTGACCATCGGGAACTGGTACTGGATCTCTGTGGATGATGATCAGACCAAGCGGTACATTCAGCCTCTGCCTGGATGATGAACTGGATTATGACTATTTCGCAGGTGCCCTTGAAATACCCCACGATTTTGGCTGTTCGGCCGATGCAGAATTCTCCAATTACCAGGCCACTGATGATGAACTTCCCGGAAGTTGCTGGGGTACCTACAATACCCATAAGAATGTCTGGTTCAAGTTCCAGGCCACCACACCATATGCCACTGTCCAGATTAAAACAGGAAGTGTATATGGGAACATGCAGAAGGGCCCAGATGGCCATGTGGGATGCTTCCCTGAATGAGGTGGTTTGTGTGGGCGATATTGTTGGACCAGGGGACCACTGAAATGGTGATTGATACACTTACAGTTGGAAACTGGTACTATATTTCAGTGGATGATGATTATGTGAGTGGCTCATTTACATTCTGCCTGGATGATGAATTAACCTTTGATTACCTGGCAGGGGCCGAAGAGATTACCCACAATATGGGATGTTCCTCCGATGCGGCCTATACCAACCTCTATGCGCACAGCCGATGAAGTGCCGGGATCTGCTGGGGTACTTATAACGGCACCAAAAATGTCTGGTTCAAATTCCAGGCACTTTCCAGGTTCCTTACCTTCGATGTGAAGACCGGAAGTATATATGGGAACATGCAGCGGGGCCAGATGGCAGTGTTCAATTCAGCCGGACAGGAAGTGGCCTGTATGGGTGATATTGTTGGACCAGGGAACCACCACCCTTATCGGCCGATACATTGAATCCGGGTGACTGGTATTATATAGCTGTGGATGATGATTATGTGAGTGGCAGGTTCACCATCTGTATTACCGATCAGCCCACTTTTAATTACTGGGAAGGGGCTATTGAACTGGCGCATGATTACGGTTGTTCTGCCGATGCGGCCTATACCAACCTTGCCGCCACTGCCGATATGCTTGCCGGGAAGCTGCTGGGGTTCATACAATACCAACAAGAATGTCTGGTTCAAGTTCCTGGCCACCACCACCAATGTGACGGTGGATACTGAAAACAGGTTCGGTTTATGGGAACATGCAGCGTGGAGCAGATGGCACTCTGGAATGATGCATTCCAGGAGGTGGCCTGTGTGGGTGATCTGATTGACCAGGGAACCACCACCATGAGCATGGATTCACTTACAGTGGGGAACTGGTACTATATCTCTGTGGATGATGATTATGTGAGTGGCTCATTCACCATTTGTCTGTCGGATCAGGCCACCTATGATTTCTTTGGAGGGGCCCTGGAATTGCAGCACGATGGTGGATGTTCGGCCGATGCAGCCTACAGCAACCTGCTGGCCACGGCCGACCGTTCCATGGCAAGTTGCTGGACAGGAGTGGATCCCGATGACAATAAGAATGTATGGTTCAGGTTCCAGGCCATTACCACCGATGTGACCCTGACCCTCAGGAACTACAGTATCTATGGAAATATGCGGTATCCCCAGGCAGCCCTTGGAATTCGGCGGGAGGTGAAATAAAATGCCTGCCAAGGACACTGAACCGAAGCACCTCCACTCTGAGCTATGATGGACTCACCATTGGAGAATGGTATTATGTTTCGGTAGATGATGCCAATACAAGTGGACATTTCACGCTGTGTATTGAGGATGAACTTGATTATGATTATAAAGCCGGTGCATATGAGATTGTAAGCCCCATCCGCTGGTGTTCCTCCGATGCCCAGTTCAACAACTATTTTGGCACACCGGATGAGTTGCCCGGTTCCTGCTGGGCTGGTGGTGAAAATAAGAATGTATGGTTCAAGTTTACAGCCATTTCAGACGAATGTCAATATCGATGTGAAAAATGGCACAACCTTGGGAACTCTGCTGGATCTGCAGGCTTCTCTATGGAATGAAAATGGAGATGAACTGGACTGTGCCACCACAGAGGGAAATTATGACAGATATTATCCTCTCCTCTGATACCCTGACCATTGGTAATACCTATTATATTTCAGTGGATGACAGCCAGATCAAGGGAACCTTCTCCCTTTGTGTGGATGCCGATCCATTGGATGCCGAACTGGTCGGGACCAATGTACCTGTAATGGGGCAGCTGATGGAACCATCACTGTAACACCTGAGGGGGGTACCGGTGCTGGTTACAGCTATTCCTGGACCAGGAATGGTGTTCCCTATGTGGGAGGAAGCAGCATTACCGGGCTTGATCCGGCCACTTACCAGGTTACTGTTACCGATGTAGGCGATCCTGCAACTACTGTGGTTCTTTCCTATACTGTAACTGAGGATCCGGCTCTGACACTTTCACTGTCGAAAACTGATGACGGTTGTCCGGGTGATGCAGATGGTTCTGTTACGGCCACTCCGGGAGGAGGATCAGGTATGGGATTCACCTATGTCTGGTTCAGAAATGATCATTCCGATGGTGGATATTACACCTCACTGCTCTGCTGTGGATTCGGCAGAATACAAGGTGATCGTTTCAGATGCGGGCTCCCTACCTGTACCATTACCGACAGCATTGTGGTACTTAATTCCAATACCGAATCCATGGCTCCTCACCGGATTCGATATACCAATGACAATACCTGTCAGGGTACCACGAAAACACTTATCGTGACTGGGTGGAAGCCTGGGTGATGCAGCTGTCTGGAACTGGTATACCGATCCTGGATTTGGCACCAGTTCGGGTTTGGAGTATCCATTGCTGTGGATCCGGCAGTAAATACCACCTATTATGTGCGGGCAGAAGGATTGTGCAATACTACATCTTCTGCCAGTGGAACTGGTCAATGTCAAGGACCTTCCACCGATCCGACAGGTGTAACCATCACAGATGACAATACCTGCGTAGGGCATATCCAAGGCCTTGACCGTTCTTGGTGGCAGCCTTGGTGATGGCGCACTGTGGCAGTGGTATTCCGATGCAGCATTGACCGTTCGTGAAGGAGCAGGACTATCTATCACGGTGGATCCGGCCGGTCACATCTTACTTATTATGTACGGGCCGAAGGAGATTGCAACAACAGTGATACTGTGCGTGCAGTTGGTTACTGTCAAGGATCTCTTCCACCGATCCGACCGGTATTTCTGTTACCAACGACAATACCTGTCAGGGTACGGCCAAAGGATCTGACTGTCCTTGGTGGCAGCCTGGGTGAGGGTGCTGACTGGTACTGGTACTCAGATGCAGGCTTAGACACCAGCCGGGGCCGGGAACTCTGTCTCAGTGGATCCTGTGAGCTACGCACCTATTACTGTGCGGGCACAGGGTGATTGTAATAACACCGACCAATGCAGTGAGTCAGCTGGTGACCGTGAAGGGTACAGTCCACCGATCCGACGGGTATAACAGTGACCAATAACAATACCTGTCAGGGTACGCCGAAGAGCCTAACAGTGCCGGCAGGCAGCTGGGTAATGGAGCAGACTGGTTCTGGTATTCGGATGCTGCACTGAGCACGCCTGGCGGGACAGGAACACCGATCTGCAGTTGATCCGGCGTAACACAACCTATTACTGGTGAGGGCAGAGGGTGACTGCAATATCACCAATACGATCAATGTCGAGGTGACCGTGAAGGAGCAGTCCACCGATCCGACCGGTATAAATGTAACGGATAACAATACCTGCGAGGGTACGCCCAAGAGCCTGACCGTGCAGGGCGGCAGTCTGGGTACGGGAGCCAACTGGGACTGGTACTCCGATGCAGCATTGACGCACAGCGTGCAGGGACGGGTACACCGATCGTCGGTTGATCCTGCAATAACGCACAAACTATTATGTACGGGCAGAAGGTGACTGCAATACGACCGATACGAGCCGTGTCAGGTGATCGTGTAAGAGCACCCTCGACCGATCCCACGGGTATCAACAGTAACGAATGACGATACCTGCGAGGGTACGTCCAAGACCCTGACTGTTCAGGGCGGCAGTCTGGGTAACGGGAGCAGACTGGTACTGGTACTCGGATGCAGCGTTGACCACACGTGCAGGCACGGGCACACCGATCGTGGTTGATCCTGCGATAAGCACGACCTATTATGTGCGGGCAGAGGGTGACTGCAACATCACCGATACGATCGTGTAGCAGGTGATCGTGAAGGTACCATCCACCGATCCCACAGGTAGTAACCGTTACGGACAACAATACCTGCCAGGGTACGCCGAAGAGCCTGACCGTGACGGTGGCAGTCTGGGTAACGGGTGCAGACTGGTACTGGTACTCGGATGCTTCGCTGAGCACACCGGCGGGCACCGGTATCACCGATCTCCGTTGATCCTGCGATAACCACGACCTATTATGTACGGGCAGAGGGCGACTGCAACAACACCGATACGATCGTGTAGAGGTGATCGTGAAGGAGCACCTCCACCGATCCGACGGGTGTAACCAGTCACGGACAACAATACCTGCCAGGGTACACCGAAGAGCCTGACCGTGACCGGCACGCTGGGAACGGGCGCCGACTGGTACTGGTACTCGGATGCTGCGCTTGAGCACACCGGCCGGGACGGGTACACCGATCTCTGTTGATCCTGCAATAACGCAATACTATTATGTAAGGGCAGAAGGAGACTGCAACACCACCGATACGATCCGTGTAGAGGTGATCGTGAAGGAGGACCGTCCACCGATCCGACGGTGTAACAGTAACGGACAACAACACCTGCCAGGGCACGCCGAAGAGCCTGGCCGTGACCGGCACGCTGGGTACGGGTGCAGACTGGTACTGGTACTCGGATGCTGCGCTGAGCACACCGGCCGGGACGGGCACACCGATCACCGTTGATCCTGCAATGACGCAATACTATTATGTGCGGGCAGAAGGAGACTGCAACACCACCGATACGATCCGTGTAGAGGTGATCGTGAAGGCAGCCGTCCACCGATCCGACCGGTGTAACCGTAACGGACAACAACACCTGCCAGGGTACGCCGAAGAGCCTGGCCGTGACGCGGCACGCTGGGTACGGGAGCAGACTGGTACTGGTACTCGGATGCTGCGCTGAGCACACCGGCCGGGACCGGTACCCCGATCTCCGTTGATCCTGCAATCACGACATACTACTATGTGAGGGCAGAAGGCGACTGCAACAACACCGATACGATCCGTGTAGAGGTGATCGTGAAGGAGCACCGTCCACCGATCCGACCGGTGTAACCGTTACGGACAACAACACCTGCCAGGGCACCCCGAAGAGCCTGGCCGTGACCGGCACGCTGGGTACGGGAGCAGACTGGTACTGGTACTCGGATGCTTCGCTGAGCACACCGGCCGGGACGGGTACACCGATCTCTGTTGATCCTGCAGTACCACGACCTATTATGTGCGGGCAGAAGGAGACTGCAACACCACCGATACGATCCGTGTCGAGGTGATCGTGAAGAGCACCCTCGACCGATCCGACGGTGTAACAGTTACGGACAACAACACCTGCCAGGGCACGCCGAAGAGCCTGGCCGTGACCGGCACACTGGGTACGGGAGCAGACTGGTACTGGTACTCGGATGCTTCGCTGAGCACACCGGCCGGGACCGGCACACCGATCTCTGTTGATCCTGCAATAACGCAATACTATTATGTGCGGGCAGAAGGAGACTGCAACACCACCGATACGATCCGTGTAGAGGTGATCGTGAAAGCGCCCTCGACCGATCCCACTGGTGTAACAGTAACGGATAACAATACCTGCCAGGGCACCCCGAAGAGCCTGGCCGTGACCGGCACAGCTGGGTACGGGTGCAGACTGGTACTGGTACTCGGATGCTTCGCTGAGCACACCGGCCGGGACCGGTACGCCGATCTCCGTTGATCCTGCAATAACGCAATACTATTATGTGCGTGCAGAAGGAGACTGCAACAACACCGATACGATCCGTGTAGAGGTGATCGTGAAGGAGCAGCCCTCCACCGATCCCACGGGTGTAACAGTTACGGACAACAACACCTGCCAGGGCACGCCCGAAGAGCCTGGCCGTGACCGGCACGCTGGGAACGGGAGCAGACTGGTACTGGTACTCGGATGCTTCGCTGAGCACACCGGCTGGGACGGGCACACCGATCTCTGTTGATCCTGCGACCACGACCTATTACTGGGTGCGTGCAGAGGGCGACTGCAACAACACCGATACGATCCGTGTAGAGGTGATCGTGAAAGCGCCCTCGACCGATCCGACCGGTGTAACCGTTACGGACAACAACACCTGCCAGGGCACCCCCAAGAGCCTGGCCGTGACCGGCACGCTGGGAACGGGAGCAGACTGGTACTGGTACTCGGATGCTTCGCTGAGCACACCGGCTGGGACGGGTACACCGATCTCTGTTGATCCTGCAATAACGCAATACTATTATGTGCGTGCAGAAGGAGACTGCAACACCACCGATACGATCCGTGTAGAGGTGATCGTGAAAGCACCCTCGACCGATCCCACGGGTGTAACAGTAACGGACAACAACACCTGCCAGGGCACACCCAAGAGCCTGGCCGTGACCGGCACGCTGGGAACGGGAGCAGACTGGTACTGGTACTCGGATGCTTCGCTGAGCACACCAGCCGGGACCGGGACCCCGATCTCTGTTGATCCTGCATCTACGACCTATTACTGGGTGCGGGCAGAAGGAGACTGCAATGTCACCGATACGATCCGTGTAGAGGTGATCGTGAAAGCACCCTCGACCGATCCCACGGGTGTAACAGTAACGGACAACAACACTTGCCAGGGTACCCCCAAGAGCCTGGCCGTGACCGGCACACTGGGTACGGGAGCAGACTGGTACTGGTACTCGGATGCTGCGCTGAGCACACCGGCCGGGACCGGTACACCGATCTCCGTTGATCCTGCAATAACGCAATACTATTATGTGCGTGCAGAAGGAGACTGCAACAACACCGATACGATCCGTGTCGAGGTGATCGTGAAAGCACCCTCGACCGATCCCACGGGTGTAACAGTAACGGACAACAACACCTGCCAGGGCACGCCCAAGAGCCTGGCCGTGACCGGCACACTGGGAACGGGAGCAGACTGGTACTGGTACTCGGATGCTGCGCTGAGCACACCGGCCGGGACCGGCACACCGATCTCCGTTGATCCTGCAATAACGCAATACTATTATGTGCGTGCAGAAGGAGACTGCAACACCACCGATACGATCCGTGTAGAGGTGATCGTGAAAGCACCTTCGACCGATCCAACGGGAGTGACCGTTACGGACAACAACACCTGCCAGGGCACCCCGAAGAGCCTGGCCGTGACCGGCACGCTGGGAACGGGTGCAGACTGGTACTGGTACTCGGATGCTTCGCTGAGCACACCGGCCGGGACCGGTACACCGATCTCCGTTGATCCTGCGACCACGACCTATTACTGGGTGCGTGCAGAGGGCGACTGCAACAACACCGATACGATCCGTGTAGAGGTGATCGTGAAAGCGCCCTCGACCGATCCGACCGGTGTAACCGTTACGGACAACAACACCTGCCAGGGCACCCCGAAGAGCCTGGCCGTGACCGGCACGCTGGGAACGGGAGCAGACTGGTACTGGTACTCGGATGCTTCGCTGAGCACACCGGCTGGGACGGGCACACCGATCTCTGTTGATCCTGCAATAACGCAATACTATTATGTGCGTGCAGAAGGAGACTGCAACAACACCGATACGATCCGTGTAGAGGTGATCGTGAAAGCACCCTCCACCGATCCCACGGGTGTAACTGTTACGGACAACAATACCTGCCAGGGCACCCCGAAGAGCCTGGCCGTGACCGGCACACTGGGAACAGGTGCAGACTGGTACTGGTACTCGGATGCTTCGCTGAGCACACCGGCCGGGACCGGTACGCCGATCTCCGTTGATCCTGCAATGACGCAATACTATTATGTGCGTGCAGAAGGAGACTGCAACACCACCGATACGATCCGTGTAGAGGTGATCGTGAAGGAGGAGTCCACCGATCCGACCGGTGTAACAGTAACGGACAACAACACCTGCCAGGGTACGCCGAAGAGCCTGGCCGTGACCGGCACACTGGGAACAGGTGCAGACTGGTACTGGTACTCTGATGCTGCATTGAGCACACCGGCCGGGACCGGTACGCCGATCTCTGTTGATCCTGCAATAACGCAATACTATTATGTGCGTGCAGAAGGAGACTGCAACACCACCGATACGATCCGTGTAGAGGTGATCGTGAAGGAGGAGTCCACCGATCCGACCAGTGTAACAGTAACGGATAACAACACCTGCCAGGGCACTCCGAAGAGCCTGGCCGTGACCGGCACACTGGGAACAGGTGCAGACTGGTACTGGTACTCGGATGCTTCGCTGAGCACACCGGCCGGGACCGGTACGCCGATCTCCGTTGATCCTGCAATGACGCAATACTATTATGTGCGTGCAGAAGGAGACTGCAACACCACCGATACGATCCGTGTCGAGGTGATCGTAAAGGAGGAGTCCACCGATCCCACTGGTGTAACAGTAACGGACAACAACACCTGCCAGGGCACCCCGAAGAGCCTGGCCGTGACCGGCACACTGGGTACGGGAGCAGACTGGTACTGGTACTCTGATGCTTCGCTGAGCACCCCGGCCGGGACGGGTACCCCGATCTCCGTTGATCCTGCAATAACGCAATACTACTATGTGAGGGCAGAAGGAGACTGCAACACCACCGATACGATCCGTGTCGAGGTGATCGTGAAGGAGGAGTCCACTGATCCTACTGGCGTAACAGTAACGGATAACAACACCTGCCAGGGCACCCCGAAGAGCCTGGCCGTGACCGGCACACTGGGTACGGGTGCAGACTGGTACTGGTACTCGGATGCTTCGCTGAGCACACCGGCCGGGACCGGTACGCCGATCTCCGTTGATCCTGCAATGACGCAATACTATTATGTGCGTGCAGAAGGAGACTGCAATGTCACCGATACGATCCGTGTCGAGGTGATCGTGAAGGAGGAGTCCACCGATCCGACCGGTGTAACAGTTACGGACAACAACACCTGCCAGGGTACGCCGAAGAGCCTGGCCGTGACCGGCACACTGGGTACGGGAGCAGACTGGTACTGGTACTCGGATGCTTCGCTGAGCACGCCTGCCGGGACCGGCACCACCGATCACTGTCGATCCTGCAATGACGCAATACTATTATGTGCGTGCAGAAGGAGACTGCAACACCACCGATACGATCCGTGTCGAGGTGATCGTGAAGGAGGAGTCCACCGATCCGACCGGTGTAACAGTCACAGATAACAACACCTGCCAGGGTACGCCGAAGGACCTGACCGTGACCGGCGGCAGTCTGGGTACGGGCGCTGACTGGCAGTGGTACTCGGATGCTGCGCTGACCACCTCGGCGGGCAACAGTGCCACCATCACGGTCGATCCGGCATTAACCTCATACTACTATGTAAGGGCAGAAGGCGACTGCAACAACACCGATACGATCAGTGTCGAGGTGATCGTGAAGGAGGAGTCCACCGATCCCACGGGAGTGACCGTTACGGACAACAACACCTGCCAGGGTACGCCGAAGGACCTGACCGTTACCGGCGGCAGCCTGGGTACGGGCGCTGACTGGCAGTGGTACTCGGATGCAGCGCTGACCACCCCGGCAGGCAACAGTGCCACCATCACGGTCGATCCGGCCATAACCTCATACTACTATGTAAGGGCCGAAGGCGACTGCAACAACACCGATACAGTCCGTGTCGAGGTGATCGTGAAGGAGGAGTCCACCGATCCCACGGGAGTGACCGTCACGGACAACAACACCTGCCAGGGTACGCCGAAGGACCTGACCGTTACCGGCGGCAGTCTGGGTACGGGCGCTGACTGGCAGTGGTACTCGGATGCTGCGCTGACCACCCCGGCAGGCAACAGTGCCACCATCACGGTCGATCCTGCAATAACCTCATACTACTATGTAAGGGCAGAAGGTGACTGCAATATCACCGATACAATCCGTGTCGAGGTGATCGTGAAGGAGGAGTCCACCGATCCGACGGGAGTAACCGTTACGGACAACAACACCTGCCAGGGTACGCCGAAGGACCTGACCGTTACCGGCGGCAGTCTGGGTACGGGCGCTGACTGGCAGTGGTACTCGGATGCTGCGCTGACCACCCCGGCGGGCAACAGTGCCACCATCACGGTCGATCCGGCAATAACCTCATACTACTATGTAAGGGCAGAAGGCGACTGCAATAACACCGATACGATCCGTGTCGAGGTGATCGTGAAGGAGGAGTCCACCGATCCCACGGGAGTGACCGTTACGGACAACAACACCTGCCAGGGTACGCCGAAGGACCTGACCGTTACCGGCGGCAGTCTGGGTACGGGCGCTGACTGGCAGTGGTACTCGGATGCTGCGCTGACCACCCCGGCGGGCAACAGTGCCACCATCACGGTCGATCCGGCAATAACCTCATACTACTATGTACGGGCAGAAGGCGACTGCAACACCACCGATACGATCCGTGTCGAGGTGATCGTGAAGGAGGAGTCCACCGATCCCACGGGAGTGACAGTTACGGACAACAACACCTGCCAGGGTACGCCGAAGAGACCTGGCCGTGACCGGCGGCAGCTGGGTACGGGCGCTGACTGGTACTGGTACTCGGATGCTTCGCTGAGCACACCGGCCGGGACGGGTACGCCGATCTCCGTTGATCCTGCAATAACGCAATACTATTATGTGCGTGCAGAAGGAGACTGCAACACCACCGATACGATCCGTGTCGAGGTGATCGTGAAGGAGGAGTCCACCGATCCCACTGGTGTAACAGTTACGGACAACAACACCTGCCAGGGCACCCCGAAGAGCCTGGCCGTGACCGGCACACTGGGTACAGGTGCAGACTGGTACTGGTACTCGGATGCTTCGCTGAGCACACCGGCCGGGACCGGTACGCCGATCTCCGTTGATCCTGCAATGACGCAATACTACTATGTGAGGGCAGAAGGAGACTGCAACACCACCGATACGATCCGTGTCGAGGTGATCGTGAAGGAGGAGTCCACTGATCCGACTGGCGTAACAGTAACGGATAACAACACCTGCCAGGGTACGCCCAAGAGCCTGGCCGTGACCGGCACACTGGGTACGGGAGCAGACTGGTACTGGTACTCGGATGCTTCGCTGAGCACCCCGGCCGGGACCGGTACGCCGATCTCCGTTGATCCTGCAATAACGCAATACTATTATGTGCGGGCAGAAGGAGACTGCAACACCACCGATACGATCCGTGTCGAGGTGATCGTGAAGAGGACCTTCCACCGATCCCACGGGTGTAACCGTAACGGACAACAACACCTGCCAGGGTACGCCGAAGGACCTGACCGTTACCGGCGGCACACTGGGTACGGGCGCTGACTGGCAGTGGTACTCGGATGCTTCGCTGAGCACCCCGGCCGGGACCGGTACGCCGATCTCCGTTGATCCGGCAATGACGCAATACTATTATGTGCGTGCAGAAGGTGACTGCAATATTACAGATACTGTTAGGGTAGAAGTCAGGGTACTTGTGGAATCCATTGAACCGGATGCCATCGAAGTCTTAAATGACAGCACATGTGAGGGTACTTCGAAGGACTTGACCCTTGTCGGGGGAATCCTTGGAGGCGGAGCTGATTGGTACTGGTATTCGGATGATGCATTTACAGTGTTTGAAGGCAATGGGATGACCATTCAGGTTGATCCGGCTGTGACCACCACTTATTATGTGAGGGCTGAGGGAGGATGTAACAATACAGATGCTGTTAGTGCTGAGGTCACTGTATTAAGTTCTTCCACTGATCCAACTGGAATCGATATCACCGGGGATAATACATGCCAGGGAATTGAAAAAACACTGTTAGTTTCTGGCGGTTCTCTTGGAGAAGGAGCAGACTGGTTCTGGTATCTTGATTCAGACCTCACGATTTCAGCGGGAACCGGGGCATCTATCATGGTGGATCCCGATTCAAGTATGACATACTATGTAAGGGCAGAAGGTACGTGCAATGTCACAGATACTGCAAGCCAGCTTGTCCTTGTTAAGAGAATATCCATAGCTCCAACAGAAGCATCAGCTGATGTGTCGGAATTCTGTGAAGGTGATGTTGAAAATATTATCCTTACCTACAGTGGAGGAATTCTTGGAGACGGTGCTGAAGCATTCTGGTATTCCGATCCATTATTTACTGCACCATCAATTGCATCCGGTAATAATGTGACCATTCCGGCGCCAACAGACACCACCGTATATTATGTGAGGTTTGAAGGGGATTGCAACACAACAGAAGCAGTAAATGTCCAGGTCATCGTGAATCCTGCACCCGGTCCAGTAATCTCTGGGGAGATGGTTGTATGTGAACCTGCTGAGGCTGAATACACGGTAACCGGACTGGCAGGTTCAATCTTCAGCTGGAGTGTGACCGGTGGAAGCATTACTGGGGATGCAGAAGGTGAAACAGTAACTGTATCCTGGACTGGTGAGGGAACCGGTACCATATCTGTAACAGAGACCTCCCTGGGTGGATGTACTGATTCGACCGCCTTTACAGTGGTTAAGAATGTTGCTCCCATTGCTGGTGAGATCCAGGGTGGAAGTGATGTGATCTGTACAGGGACAACGGGTGTTGCATATTATATTGAAGGCTTGCCAGGTTCAACCTTCACATGGAATGTGGAAGAAGGTACCATCAGCCAGGAATTCGGGGATTCCATCCTGGTTGACTGGGATGTAGCTCCAGGTGAGTATGAGATCTCTGTGATTGAAACCTCGGCGAACGGGTGTTCAGGGGATACTCTCAGAAAAGTAGTGCAGGTTGAAGGCCCGGATATTGACCTGGATGATGATCCCTATGTCTGTGAGGGTGATCTTTATACCATTGACCTGGGCAGCCAGTTTGCCACCTATCTCTGGCACGATGGCAGTACCGGTTCTAGTTTCACTACCGGTGAAGCGGGCTTGATCAGTGTGGAGGTTGGGGATGAGTATGGATGTACGGGAGTTGATAGCGTTTATCTGACTGTCAACCCATTACCTTTTGTTGATCTGGGTACTGACACCTCATTGTGTGGTGATGAGGGATTGGTCATTGATGCTGGTTCTGATGGAACGGTCTATACCTGGTCGACCGGTGATATGGGACAGGAGATCATAGTTTATCAGGGGGACCGGCAGGAAATCAGCGTTATTGTTGAAGATGAATATGGCTGTATCTCCACGGATACCATTCTCGTGGATGAATGCAACGCAGAATTCTTCTTCAGGGATATTCCCACAGCCATTACACCCAACAATGACGGCACCAATGATACCTGGAATATTGCAAAACTGGCTGGATATTCGAGGGCTGAGGTTGAAGTGTTCAACCGGTGGGGAATCCTGGTATGGAAATCCGAGCCCGGCTATTCGGTACCATGGGATGGCACAGATATGAATGGAAATCCTGTGTCATGGACTCATATCATTTTGTGATTATACTGAACGTGGGAAGTAAAGACAGGATCACCGGAATCATCACAGTGATCAGGTAAAACCAGGGAAACCAGATGAGAAAACGACTCTATATCGTACTACTTCTAGGGATCTTCGTGCAAGAGGGATGGTCCCAGCAGGTACCATTGTACAGTCAGTATATGCTAAACGGATTCCTGCTCAATCCTGCTGTTGCGGGATCAGAAGGCTATACAGCTGTTAACCTGACCGCCAGGGAACAATGGATTGGATTCAGCGAGGCGCCGAGTACCTATGCCCTGAGTTTTCAGACCAGGATAATGAGGAAAAGCTACATATCCAGGGGATCCTCGGTCCGAAGGCGCCAGAGGAGAGGCTCCAGGAGTGGAAATGTGGGTATTGGCGGATACCTGTTCAGTGACAAGAACGGTGCGGTTGAACGAATCGGATTCAAAGGTACCTATGCTTACCATATCAATCTCCAGCAGTCACAGCTATCATTCGGCCTTTCAATCGTGGGGTACCAGTTCAGGATAGATGATGACCTGATCAACCTTGAGGATCCTGGCGATGATCTCTGGCTGGGTGCCAATAAGTCGGTATTTATCCCGGATGCCGATGCAGGGGTCTATTATTCAGCAAGAAATTACTGGGCTGGATTTTCAGTGGACCAGTTGTTTGAGTCCACCTGAAGATAGGTGATTCTGGCTACGACCGATATAAGATGGAGCGTAACTACTACCTGATGGGCGGTTATGACTTCGAAGTAAGGACGGATATAATAGTTACCCCTCCACCCTGGTCAAGTATTCAGAGAATGGCAAGTTGCAGGCTGATATAAGCGGTAAGCTTTTTTATCAACAGTCTTACTGGGTGGGTCTGTCTTACAGGACCGGTCATGCCATTATCGTGATGGCAGGGATCAGTATTGACAAACTGGTCTTCGGATATGCCTTTGATATCGGTCTGAACAGCATGATGAAACACAGCTACGGCACACACGAATTTACTTTCATAGCGAAGTTCGGAGACAATGCCCGCCGATACAGGTGGCTGAACAGGTTTTAAAGGTTTCCCCAGCATTCAGTCATTTATCTGGGCGTTAGCACCAGTAAGGGTTTCTGACTAATCCATTTCCATATCATTGGATTCTCCAGGCATCATACCATGAAAAAAAAGTGTGGTAGGGATACCACATGCTTTATTATTATTCGTAATTTAATAAAACTTAAAAGTTTGAATCAGATCAAATTGCATATTGGAAATCATTTCAGGGAAAAGACTTTTCAGGAACAGGGCTGATTCCTCAGGCAGTAATCCTGTGCATCTTGCACATCGGTTTGGAATTGTCTTTATAATCCTTTCCCTTTCTGGGATATTACTGCATTCACAAAACTTATATACTTCCGTTCAGTCTGGATCCTGGGATAATCCTGCTACATGGACCGGCGGTCCTTCCACACCAGGACCCAGCGATACAGTTCATATTCTGGACCGGCACAGGGTCGGAATATCTACAGGAAGCGGTGAGAGTGTATATTCTATCTATGTGGATGCCGGAGGAGTCATTGATATTCAGAATAAGACTTTTAGTGTGAGCGGGATCTTCATTGTGGATGGTACCCTTACATCGGATGACAATTCTGCAAAGGACGTGGACTTTGACGGAAATATCCTGGGGGGGACAGGGACAATCGCCATCAACGATGAAAACAGGTACCTGGATATTGCGGCCGATGTGGAGGTCCTTGCATCAACGGACCTGAAACTGTTTGGCAATTTTCACCTGAGAAACGGGGTCACGGTGACCAACAAGGGCCATGTTGAGATCTACGGGATCCTGGAGGGGGCGGATGCCTCAGGATCTGTTTGGACCAATGATACATATTCAAGGTTGGAGGTCAGCGGAACGCTCTTGAGCACAGGCGTTTTGAATGCATCTGCTACAGGCAATACAGTGGTTTATGTGGAGCAGGGGGATCAAGCCTTAAAAACACCTGGTGCTTCCACCTACTACAATCTAGCCATCTCGGGCACCTGGTATTAAGACAATTTCCAGCAACCTGGTCATAGCCAATGATCTCACCATTGATTATGCCAGCTTTGACTGTGATGGTTTCAACCTGGAAATTGGTGGAAACTGGACCAATGAATCCACCTTCCTTGAGCAAACGGGAACCGTTACATTTAACGGTTCATCGGATCAGACCATTTCAGCTCCAGCGGGTGAGGTTTTTTATAACCTGGTAGTGGATAAGGGCACAAGCTCGCTTATTCTGGCAAACCATGTACAGGCAGACAATTCCATGGCAATGAATTCAGGGGTGATTGATGCCGGGATACACACCCTGACCCTTGGATCGGGGCTGGCCAGTACAGGTACCCTGACCTATACGTCGGGCCAGATTAGAGGAACATTCGAAAGATGGATTAATTCAGCGGAGTCGTTTTTGTTTCCTGTTGGTGACCTGACCAATTGTCAATCCCTGGAAATGCGATAAACGGATTTGATAATGGGGGATCAGTCATTATGCAGGTTCATTGATTATATGCAGGCAGCCTTGGGCTTCCACTATATGACGATCCTGATTCCGTTTTCAATGAGTTCATGGAAGGGTACTGGACCATGGACGGGACAATGGATTCCTGCTAGGGGCCAACAACTATGACCTGAACCTTGATGGCAATGGATTTACATCGTTTACAATTGACGGATCTACCAGGATCCTGACCAGGCCTGATGCAGGGGGTATATGGACAACTGAAGGGAACCACCTTCCGTTGGTAGGTTCCGTTATCAGGAGGGTAAGTATGGGTACAATCCCTCTCAATATGCACTGGGGGATACAACCGACTGTACCCGTTCCATTACTTCTGTGATGACTGGTCTCGATGAAGTTTGTACGGGGGAATCGGCAGTCACATATGAAGTCACTGACCATCCACCAAATACCTATTCCTGGTATATAACAGGGGGAACCCAGGTTTCCGGGGGGAACTCAAACAGCATTACGGTTGACTGGGGAACGATAGGTATGATGGATGGGAGAGTGCGTGTCATTGAACCAACACCTGTACAAAGGCTGTTCCTGTTGATCTGCCGGTTATTATTCATGCGGTGCAACCGGAAGCGATCTCAGGCCGTCTGAGTGTAGCTGAAAATACAGCCGGGGAACTGTATACCATAGAAGGTCAGCCAGGCTATATCTATCACTGGGCCATTACTGGGGGTACCCAGGCATCTGGAGGGAATACTGACAGCATTCAGTTGATTGGGGGAGTTACGGAACGGTTATGTGAATGTGGTAGCAGAAAAGGCCGGGTGTGCTTTAGTCCCTGCTACCCGGTTACCAGTATATAAATATGTGATCATTGAAAGCATCACTTCAGGAAACTGGACAAATCCCTCTACATGGGATTGTGATTGTGTTCCCCTCCGGACAGATAATGTGAGGATCAATGCTTCCCATACGGTGGGTCTGACTACGGGTGGTTCCGGAACGGAAGTGCATAATTTCATCATTGAATCCGGGGGAGAACTGGATCCCAATAACAGGAAAATGACCATTCATTCCAATTTTGAATTGGATGGCACCTACCTGGGGGGATCAAAGGATCTTACCATGGATGGTTTTGGCAAGTACGTAGACGGAGTAGGTAATCTTGAGCAGGGGATCATATTTGCAGCTGATATATATTTTGCAACCACGGCAGATATCGATATAACCAGTGGAGATATCGAGGTTGCAGCAGGTATTAATGTGTCAAATTACGGTTCTGTGAAGCTTTCCGATAACCTGGTCGGATTGAATGCAGCCAGTTCCTGGAGTAATAATACAAATGCTTCGTTGAAAGTAGGAGGTACGCTATTCAGCGGGAATGGAATTCTGGATGCTTTCACATTCGGCAATTCTGTTTCTATTTCGGACCGGCGGATCAGACCATCAAAACCCCACAATCTTCCTATTTTAACCTGATCATGGAGGGTGCGGGGACCAAATCCATGTCAGGGAACCTGGATGTGAACGGGAACCTGGGTATTGTTAGTGGTACGCTTGACGTTACAGCCAGTAACTTTTCCATCAATCTTGCAGGTAACTGGTTGGATGTCGGAGGTACATTTAACCCAAGGGCCGGTACAGTTTTATATGACGGATTGACCAATCAATTCATTCTGGGTAACGAGACTTTTTATGACTTAACCCTATCCAATACTAACGGGCTTTATCTGGATACTGATGTGACCGTTTCCAATAACCTCTCCATGAGCGGGGGCAACATTATTACCCAGGGGCATATCCTTACAACAGGGGTGTCAGCCGGGAATCCGGGAAACATTATTTATTCCAGCGGAATAGTGATCGGAAAGTTGGAAAGATGGATTGCATCCACAGCTACTCCCTACCTGTTTCCTATTGGTGTTTCAGGAGGATACCGTCCCGCTAACCTCACATTTTCCGCTTTAAGTGCTGGATCGGTCCTCAGTGAATTTGTTGCATCAGATCCAGGTTCTGCCGGGTTGCCTTTAAGTGAAGGGACTGTGAATGTTACCGACCAGTATACGGAAGGGTACTGGTCACTTACTGCAAATAACGGCCTGACCTCTGCTGATTACAATTTGCAGTTAACAGCCACGAATTTCTCAAGTTATACAATTATCCCCGGGTACAAGGATCATCAACCGGCTGTCAGGTGGCAACTGGGTGCTTGATGGGACTCATTCAGAAGCTCGGCACCGGATCTCTTCAGGAATAACCTAACCGGGGGAATTTCTGCAACTGGAACAGAATACGGGTTAGGGCATATTGAATGTTCCGGAATCAGTATTGATAGGTCCATTACGAATGTCAGCTGTTTTGGCGGGAATGACGGGGCAATAAATATTACAGTAATCGGTGCATCGGTGCCATTATCATACTCCTGGAGTCATGGCCCTACGTCCGAAGATGTTACGACTCTTGCTGCTGGTAATTATTCTGTGCATGTAACGGATGTTGATGGCTGTGAGATCGACAGCACCTTCCTGGTTACCGAACCTGCGGTACTCAATGCCACCATTAATTCTGTTTCAGTTACCTGTGTTGGGGGCCAGGACGGATCCATCACCTTATCATCACCCAGCGGAGGCAGCGGATCATATGAATATTCAATTAATGGAGGAGTTGGATGGCAGGGTTCAGGTTCTTTCATTAACCTTTTTGCCGGTACCTATGATGTACGGATCAGGGACGTCGTAACCCCCACCTGTTTCATAATACTGGATGGCTCTCATGGTCTGACTGAACCAAATGATGCCATATCTCCTGTTGCAGTTTGCAAGGATATAGCAGTACCGCTGAATGGTTCCGGCAGTGCCTCCATCAATACAACGGATATTGATAATGGCAGCAGTGACAATTGCGGCATCGCTTTCAGGTTTCTTGATGTTACCAATTTCTCATGTTCGGATATTGGTACCAATACCGTTATCCTTACGGTGATTGACGGCAGTGGAAACAGCGATCAGTGCACAGCAACGGTAACAGTTGAGGACAAAATTGCACCAACCATCATATCCTGTGCGCCGGACCGTCTGGTTGCTTGGATGGCGCATGTGAACTCCAGGTACCTGATATGACCGGGGAGGTCACAGCTGTTGACAACTGTACTGCTGTGGGCTCACTGATAATTACACAGGTTCCTGCAACAGGTACACTGATCGCCTTCTGGAGAGGGGTTAGTCGCATACGGTGGTGATGACCGTGGATGATGGTAACGGCAACGAGGCCACCTGCAACGTTACATTAACAGGCGATGATGCCACCGACCCGGTGATCTCCGCCTGTGCGGCGGACCGGCCCGTGGTGCTGGATGGCTCCTGTGAGCTGGAGGTACCCGATTTGACGGGTGATGTAACGTGCCACGGACAACTGCACGGCTGTGGGTTCGCTGTCCATCACCCAGGTTCCGGCCGCGGGTACGTTCATTGCCTCAGGCGAGGGGATAACCCACACGGTTGTGATCACCGTGGATGATGGCAACGGCAACGATGCTACCTGCAACGTTACATTAACAGGCGATGATGCCACCGACCCGGTGATCTCCGCCTGTGCGGCGGACCGGCCCGTGGTGCTGGATGGCTCCTGTGAGCTGGAGGTACCCGATTTGACGGGTGATGTAACGTCCACGGACAACTGCACGGCTGTGGGTTCGCTGTCCATCACCCAGGTTCCGGCCGCGGGTACGTTCATTGCCTCAGGCGAGGGGATAACCCACACGGTTGTGATCACCGTGGATGATGGCAACGGCAACGATGCTACCTGCAACGTTACATTAACAGGCGATGATGCCACCGACCCGGTGATCTCCGCCTGTGCGGCGGACCGGCCCGTGGTGCTGGATGGCTCCTGTGAGCTGGAGGTACCCGATTTGACGGGTGATGTAACGGCCACGGACAACTGCACGGCTGTGGGTTCGCTGTCCATCACCCAGGTTCCGGCCGCGGGTACGTTCATTGCCTCAGGCGAGGGGATAACCCACACGGTTGTGATCACCGTGGATGATGGCAACGGCAACGATGCCACCTGCAACGTTACATTAACAGGCGATGATGCCACCGACCCGGTGATCTCCGCCTGTGCGGCGGACCGGCCCGTGGTGCTGGATGGCTCCTGTGAGCTGGAGGTACCCGATTTGACGGGTGATGTAACGGCCACGGACAACTGCACGGCTGTGGGTTCGCTGTCCATCACCCAGGTTCCGGCCGCGGGTACGTTCATTGCCTCAGGCGAGGGGATAACCCACACGGTTGTGATCACCGTGGATGATGGCAACGGCAACGATGCTACCTGCAACGTTACATTAACAGGCGATGATGCCACCGACCCGGTGATCTCCGCCTGTGCGGCTGACCGGCCCGTGGTGCTGGATGGCTCCTGTGAGCTGGAGGTACCCGATTTGACGGGTGATGTAACGTCCACGGACAACTGCACGGCTGTGGGTTCGCTGTCCATCACCCAGGTTCCGGCCGCGGGTACGTTCATTGCCTCAGGCGAGGGGATAACCCACACGGTTGTGATCACCGTGGATGATGGCAACGGCAACGATGCCACCTGCAACGTTACATTAACAGGCGATGATGCCACCGACCCGGTGATCTCCGCCTGTGCGGCGGACCGGCCCGTGGTGCTGGATGGCTCCTGTGAGCTGGAGGTACCCGATTTGACGGGTGATGTAACGGCCACGGACAACTGCACAGCGGCGGGTTCGCTGTCCATCACCCAGGTTCCGGCCGCGGGTACGTTCATTGCCTCAGGCGAGGGGATGACCCACACGGTTGTGATCACCGTGGATGACGGCAACGGCAACGATGCTACCTGCAACGTTACATTAACAGGCGATGATGCCACCGACCCGGTGATCTCTGTTTGTCCTGGTGATCGCGAAGAGAATGTTGATGGAGGAGGTAATTTTACCATACCGGATTATTCCACCCTGCTGGTTGCAGATGATAACTGCAATCCAACACCATCCATTACGCAAGATCCTGCGGTTGGCACTGTCATATCAGGCATTGGGACTGTTCAGACCATTACTCTTATGGTAGATGACGGAAACGGGAACAGCACTGTTTGTTCATTCGATATTACGCTTGCAGGAGCGCTTCCCCTCTGGATATCATGTCCTGAAAACATGGATGAATACCTGGATGAAGATTGTCAGTTTTCAATCCCAGATTACAGAAACCTGGCTATCACAACCGGGGACACAGGTATAACCCAGTCACCTTCGGTCGGAACTATTATATCAGGGCATGGTACTGTCCAGACCATAATCCTTACAGCCCATGATGGAGGTGGCAGTACAGAATCCTGTACATTTAATATTTCGCTGGTTGACTCACTGGCTCCGGTAGCTGTTTGCAAGGACATTACTGTGCAACTGGATGCTGCCGGGAATGCCTTCATCACAGCTGCTGATATGAATGCAGGATCAAGTGACAATTGTGAAATTTTCTCTGTGGATGTGGTTCCTAAGGACTTTACCTGTGCCGATATAGGAATCTCCGTGGTGGTCTTTACAGTTACAGACATCAATGGAAATGAAGATACCTGCCATGCCCGGGTGACCGTGATAGATGATATTCCACCCGTAATTACCTGTCCGGAAGATACCACGGTAACGGCCGAGGATGGAGCATGCAGTTTAATAGTGGAGGGAATAGCGCCCGTATTGGTAGAAGACAACTGCAACATGGGTGAAGTGACCTTCCGGTTGGAGGGCTCAACTATGGGAACAGGACCGGCCGATGCCAGTGGAGTGAGCTTCCGCAAAGGCACAACAACAGTCTGGTATAAAGTTACAGATCAGGGCGGAAATGAGGACTCATGCTTCTTTGTGGTAACTGTTCAGACCACCATCATGCCACCTGAGAATGCCTATGCTGACCGGGACACTGTCTGTCCGGGTGAAGGGAATGTGACCCTGAGTTACAGCGGGGGAGATCCGGGAACCCTGAGTACGGCGGTGTGGTATACCGATGCTTCATTCACAACCTCAGCCGGCACCGGGGACAACCTGGTCATTGCGGTACCTGACACATCTACCACCTACCGGGTAAGATTCGAATCTGAATGTGATACAACAGCAGCAGTAGCTTTGACCGTAACTGTTGCTCCCCTTCCTGTACCAACATTCCTTGAAATGACTGAAACGGCCTGCATCAATGGGCCACTGTATCGCTATGTTGCTGGTGGTCAGGAAGGTTCGACATTCTCATGGATAATAACCAATGGTACAATTGTAAGCAACTATAATGATACAATATATGTAGACTGGGGTTCCGAAGTGAATACCGGAATCCTTGAGCTGACAGAAACTTCAACGATTGGTTGTGTTTCTATCCCCATTCTTTTGTATGTGGATATTACCGGGCCTTCCCTTGAACTTGGAGCTGATGCATTCATCTGTATGGGAGATTCAGTGACCATTGAACCGGATGGAGCATTTGAAACTTACCTGTGGCAGGACGGGAGTACCGGACCTGCCTATACAACTGGCCAGGGAGGATGGATCAGGTTGGAAGTATCTGACACCTCTGGTTGCACTTCAAGTGACAGCCTGCTCATTACAGAGGTTGAATTACCGGTGGTTGACCTGGGACCTGATACAACCGTCTGCTCTGAAGAGGGGCTGGTTCTTGATGCCGGAACCGATGGTGAGCAATACATCTGGTCCACAGGCGATGTGAGCCAGCAGATCACGGTTTATAACGATGGGGACCAGGAGATCTGGGTGGAGGTTGATAATGCTAATGGATGCACAGGTACCGACACGGTACTGGTCCGGGCCTGTGATCTTATCCATATGATTGATATTCCAACGGGGATCACCCCCAATGATGACGGGGTAAATGATGTATGGAACATCCAGGCATTAAGCCAGTTCAGCCAGGCAGTGGTGGAGATCTTCAGCCAGTGGGGAGGCCTGATTTGGAAATCAGAACCCGGTTATTCGGTTCCCTGGGACGGACGTGATATGCGGGGTAACCAGGTGCCTGTGGATTCCTATCATTTTGTGATCTATTTTAATGACGGGAGCGATGAAAGATATGTTGGATATATAACTGTAATCCGCTAACCAATGAAGAGGCTGGTTTACATCGCATTGTTGCTGACCATCTGGGTGGGGGAGATTCATGCTCAGCAAACTCCCCTCTACAGCCAGTACATGCTGAACGGATTCCTGCTGAATCCTGCCATAACCGGCTCGGAGGGATACAGTGCCCTTAACCTGACGGTCAGGGAGCAATGGGTGGGAATCACGGATGGTCCTGCCACCTATGCCCTGAGCTTTCAGACAAGGCTCATGCGGCAAAGCCATATATCGAGGTCGAAATCCATAAAACGCAATAGCAGGTCCCCCTTCAGGGGAGGGAATGTTGGCCTGGGCGGTTATGTTTTCAATCACAGGAACGGCGCGGTGGACCGTACCGGTATCCGGATCTCATATGGTTACCATCTTTCACTGGAGGAAGCACAACTCTCATTCGGACTTTCTCTGGTGGGGTATCAGTACAGGCTGGATAAAGACAGGATCGAACTGGAATTTCCGGATGATGACCTGTGGATCGGCTTGCAGTCATCTGTATTCATTCCGGATGCGGATGCCGGGGTGTACTACATTTCAAAGAAGATCTGGGCCGGGTTTTCCATGAATCAGTTATTTGAATCGGCACTTAAATTCGGGGATGCTGGCTATGACCAGATGATTATGGAACGCAACTACCACCTCATGGGCGGGTATGATTTCATCATTAACAAGGAGATCATCCTTTCCCCTTCCACATATTTGAAGCTTGCGGAGAATGGAAAATTCCAGGCTGATATCAACACAAAAGTCTTTTATAATCAATCATACTGGGCAGGGATTACTTACAGGACGGGCCATTCTATCATTGTGATGGCAGGGGTAAGTGTGGACCGGCTGGTGTTCGGGTATGCCTTCGACATCGGGCTGAACAGTGTCATGAAGCACAGCTACGGCACCCATGAGTTTACTTTCATCGCCAAACTGGGAGACCAGACCCGGCGTCACCGGTGGCTGACCAGGTATTGAGGAATTCACTTACCGGTAAAATCGGATGGTTCACCGATTTTCCTTTTCAATAATCTTTTCGCGGTCTTACATTTGAACAGAAATAATACTATAAGACGATGGAAAGACAACCTCACAACTTTAAAAGGTCGGGCAGGGCCCACCTGCTACATTGGTATTGTGTTAATGATACTCGGGCTGTTCCTGATTGCTGATATGGCTGATATCGTACCATGGCGGCTCAGAGATTTTCTGTTCACCTGGCAGGCACTGCTTATCTTTCTCGGCATTATTTTCATTTCAAATAAGGAGAACAAAGGAACCGGAGTGATCCTGATTGCCATCGGGTCATTTTTCTTGCTTCCGGAAATCCTGGAAAAGCAGGTACTTTCATTTACCACACTACTGGCGTGGCCTCTTCTGGCCAAGCATGCTGATCATCCTGGGTCTGGTGGTTATATTCAGTGCCAGGCGACATAAGGGCAGGAGGCACCTATTTCGGACATAAAAAAAGAGTCTCCAGTGACGATGTCCTGGATGATGTAGCTGTATTTGGAGGTGGTGACCGGGTGATCAGTTCCCAGCAGTTCCAGGGAGGAAGGATCACCAACATTTTCGGGGGATCCAAGTACAACATGTCCACTGCCAAACTGGCCCAGGGAAGACATTACCTGGAGGTGGTCATGATCTTTGGGGGATCCAAGTTCATTATCCCTGAGAACTGGGATGTGAAGATTGAGGTGACCTCAATATTTGGCGGATTCTCTGACAAGCGTGTGAAATCACTGGTTAGCAAGGATCAGGACAGGACACTTGTGATCACCGGGACAACGCTCTTTGGCGGGGGTGAGATTGTAAACTTCCTCTGAGAATGAGTCATCCCATTGCTGGTCAGAGAAGATCGGTCCTGATCTATTCCGTTGCATGGCTGGTCATTGCCATCCTGTATGGAATATTGTACTGGTATTTCCAGGAATTTTCACTGGCAGTTGTCATTACGGATGCCCTTTTGTCCAACCTGTTTTTCGGGATCCTGGGCCTGTTGGCGTGGTATCCCACACGGTATATCCCTTTTCAGAGACACACCCCGGTCTACTCCATGCTGGCACATGTAGTGGCAGGCCTGCTGGTTTTGCTGGCATGGATGCTTCTTTCTGTGGGTCTTCTGAATACCATATTCAGCCAGGATACAAATTACCTGGAATTCCTGAATGGATCCCTTGCATGGAGGGCCATGCTGGGCGGACTGGTCTACCTTGTACTGGTCCTGATCTATTACCTGGCCTCGTCGGCACAGAAACTGCAGGAAAGGGCCAGGCAGGAGGAACGCCTGAAGAACCTGGTCAGGGATACAGAGTTGAATATGCTGAAGTCGCAGATCAATCCGCATTTCCTGTTTAACTCCCTGAACTCCATCTCATCGCTGACCATGTCCAGTCCCGATGAAGCACGGGACATGATCATCAGGCTCTCCGATTTCCTGAGGTATTCACTGAAACACAGGGAGAATGAATATGTTCCTCTAAAAGAGGAATTGGGAAGAATGAAAGATTACCTGGCCATCGAAAAGATCAGGTTTGGAGAGAAACTGCAGTATGAATTTAACATCAACGGTGCATGTGAAGAGTTCCCGGTGCCCACCATGATCTTTCAGCCACTTTTTGAGAATGCCATCCGGCACAGTGTGTATGAGAGTACCAGTCCGGTGACCATCCGGTTTGATTGTATACCTGAACAGGATGTGATGAAAACAGTGGTCATCAATGACTACGATCCCGGAATACCCACCAGGAAGGGTACCGGGGTAGGGCTTCAGAATGTGAGGCAACGGATTGAACTGGCCTATGAAGGTCAGGGTTCGGTGAGATGGAAGGGTGCTGATGGCAAATTTGATGTGACCATATTATTTCCACGTATATTTACAAAACGATGAGCATCATTCGAACCATTATTGTAGAAGACGAGAAGCCTGCAAGGGACCTGTTCAAGGCATATATGGAAGATATTCCTTCTGTGGAACTGATTGGAGAATATGACAACGGATTCGACGGGTTGAAAGCCATCAATGAATCAAAACCGGATGTGATCTTCCTGGATGTCCAGATGCCAAAACTGACAGGATTTGAGATGCTGGAAGTCCTGGAGCATCACCCGGAAGTCATCTTTACTACTGCCTATGACCAGTTTGCCATCCAGGCTTTTGAACAGAATGCAGTGGATTATCTGCTGAAACCATTTTCAAGGGAACGGTTTGGAGAAGCCATTGGCAGACTTGAATTGCGGCTGGAGAACGTTCAGAAAAAAAGAGCGAAGAGACCAGGATCGAAAAATTCAAGATACACCTGGCGGAAAGTGATGAGAAACTTCACAGGGTTGTCATTAAGAAATCGGGAAGATCCATGTAATCTCAACGGATGATATCTATTACCTGGAGGCACAGGACGACTATGTGATGATCTATACTGATGAAGGCAGGTACCTGAAGCAGCAGACCATGAAATACTTCGAGAATCACCTGGACCCGGAGCAGTTCATCAGGGTTCACCGTTCTTATATTGCAAATATTACCTGTATAGAACGTATTGAACCCTACGAAAAAACCAATTTTATCCTGATCCTCAAAGATGGCAACAAAGTCCCGGTGAGCAGGAGTGGAATGCAGGTGTTGAAGAATAACCTGGATTTTTAACCAAATACATTTCTGATGGGATTGCAGATTGAAGAGAAGAACATCGACAAGTTCATCGTTGTGGGGGACAGGGTGCTGATCAAGCCAAAGAGCCAGCAGGATAGAACCAAGTCCGGCCTATACCTTCCGCCTGGGGTCCAGGAAAAGGAGAAGATCCACAGCGGCTATGTATTGAAGGTCGGACCCGGGTATCCCATTCCGGCCATACAGGACAGTGATGAGCCCTGGAAAGACCAGGCTGATGAAGTGAAGTATGTCCCCTTACAACCAAAAGAGGGGGATATGGCCATTTACCTGCAGAAGAGCGGCTATGAGATTGAATTCAATAATGAACGGTATGTCATCATTCCTCACTCTGCCATCCTGATGCTGATCAGGGATGAAGGGTTATTTAAATAGCCTCCTGCCTGGCTCGCAGGTTCATGGTTGCTCCATGCACTCCCTGTGCCTGAAACATGATACAAGGTGATCGTTTACCATCCACAGCGAATCTTATTATCCATATTAAAACCCTTTGGATCAGGCGAATCACATTATCTAGAACAAATATACATTAATAGGGATCACCTGATTACAGGGCGGGAAAAAGAAGTTTGTTTTATCTTTGCATCACAGAACAGATATTTTTTTGCCTTATATCTGTGAAATGAATAACAAATTAGGATAATGAACTTGAAATTGATCGGACTGGCCATCGGAAAAGACTAATATTTTTATACTATGAGTAAGATCAAATCGCTGGCAGATCTGAAGAAGATCCGCGATAAACTACAGAAAGGTATTCAAACACGGGAGAAGGGTGAAGATGCAGAACAGCTGGTACAGGTGAAGGTGGCCATGGCCACCTGCGGTATTGCATCAGGTGCAAAGGATACCATGGAATTTATGATCGAAGCGCTGAAAAAACGTGGGGTGGATGCACTGGTAACACAAACAGGTTGCATGAGTTACTGTTACGCAGAACCAACCATCGAGGTGACTCTGCCCGGTAAGGAGCCCGTTGTTTTCGGGGATGTAAACCTCGAAAAAGCAGATGAGATCATTGAAAAGTATATCAAGGGTGGTAATCTGGTGGATGGGATCATCCCGGTGAATTACGAAACCATAGATTAAAGGATTAAAAGGAGGAGCAGAAATGTCAAAGTACAAGCAGTTAAGGATCGCGCTTCGCAATTGCGGGATGATCGATCCCGAGGTGATTGATGAATACATCGCCAGGGACGGGTACCAGGCACTGGGTGAAGTGCTGTTCGGCCAGATCCCCGAAGAGACCATTGAGATGATGAAAGCATCTGGGCTCAGGGGGCGTGGAGGCGCAGGATTTCCGGCTGGTCTGAAATGGGATCTGGCCCGGAAAAATGAGGCCGCTCAGAAATATGTGGTGTGTAATGCGGATGAGGGAGATCCGGGTGCGTTTATGGACCGTTCCATCCTCGAGGGGGACCCCCATTCGGTACTGGAAGCCATGGCCATTGTGGGAAGGTGCATCGGGGCTGATAAGGGATACATATACATTCGTGCTGAATACCCGCTGGCCATTGAACGGCTGAAGATCGCCATTGCCCAGGCAAGGGAATACGGACTGCTGGGAAAGGATATCCTGGGTTCCGGATTCAATTTTGAAATTGAACTAAAATATGGCGCCGGGGCTTTTGTATGTGGCGAAGAGACAGCATTAATCCACTCCATGGAAGGGGAGCGGGGGGAGCCAACGCTCAAGCCTCCCTTTCCTGCCCAGAGCGGTTATCTTGGGAAACCGACCAATGTAAATAACGTGGAAACCCTGGCCAATGTGCCGGTGATCATCCTGAAAGGTGCTCAATGGTTCAGCAGTATCGGGACAGAGACATCAAAGGGAACCAAGGTTTTTGCGCTTGCCGGGAAGATCAACAATGTGGGTCTTGTCGAAGTGCCCATGGGAACAACCCTTCGTGAAGTGATTTTCGAGATCGGGGGCGGCATCAGGGATGGTAAGAAATTCAAAGCCGTGCAGACCGGTGGACCATCGGGTGGATGCCTGACAGAGAAGCATCTCGATACACCCATCGACTATGAGAACCTTGTGGCCAACGGCTCCATGATGGGATCGGGAGGGATGATCGTGATGGACGAAGACGACTGCATGGTCTCCATCGCAAAGTTCTACCTCGATTTTACCGTGGAGGAGTCGTGCGGCAAATGTGCTCCCTGCCGTATCGGGAATAAGCGGTTGCATGAACTACTGGTACGGATCTGTGAAGGAAAAGGCAGGGAGGAGGACCTGGTCAGGCTCAGAAACCTGGGGGAGGTGATCAAAGACACCTCCCTGTGCGGACTGGGCCAGTCCTCACCCAATCCAATCCTTTCCACCCTGGACAATTTTTACGAAGAGTACCGTTCACATGTCATTGATAAGAAATGTACAGCGGGTGTATGTACAGACCTGCTGGAGTACTTTATTGTGGAGGAAAATTGTATTGGCTGTACGGCCTGTGCCAGAGCTTGCCCGGTAGGGGCTATCAGTGGAGAGCGCAAGGAACCACACCTGATCAACCAGGACACCTGTATCAAGTGCGGTGCCTGCATAGAGAAATGCAAATTCGATGCTGTGATTTTAAAATAATGATGATAACGATGAGTCAAGTTACACTTACAATAGATGGTAAAAAGGTGGAAGTTCCGGCCGGGACAACCATCTATAAGGCCGCCAAAGAGCTGGGTATAGATATTCCCATCCTTTGTTACATGGACCTGAAGGATCTGAATATTGAGAATAAGCCGGGAGGCTGCAGGATCTGTTCTGTGGAGGTGGAAGGGCGCAGGAACCTGGCCCCGTCATGTTCCACCGATGTGGCTGACGGTATGGTGGTAAGAACCAACAGCATGCGTGTGATCAATGCCCGCAGGACCGTTATGGAACTGATCCTTTCGGACCATCCCAAGGATTGTCTCTCGTGTGCCAAATCGGGTAATTGTGAATTGCAGGACATGGCTGTGAAACTCGGGATCAGGGAGATCCCCGGGCAGGAATATGCTGAGATGTCCACCTACCGGCTCGATACCTCTCCATCCATCATCAGGGATCTGGACAAATGCATCATGTGCCGCCGGTGCGAAACCATGTGCAACGATTTTCAGACAGTGGGGGCCCTTCATGCAATCAACCGCGGATTCAATGCGGTGGTGGCTCCTGCTTTCGAGATGAACCTGGAGCATTCTCCCTGCACCTATTGCGGCCAGTGTGTGGCAGTATGTCCAACAGGGGCTCTTACAGAGGTGGATCATACGGGGAAGGTCATTGCAGCTTTGAATGATCCGTCCAAAACGGTGGTAGTACAGACTGCCCCGGCCGTCAGGGCAGCGCTTGGTGAGGAGTTTGGCATGGAGCCCGGCACCCGTGTAACGGGGCAGATGGTAAACGCTTTGCGCCAGCTCGGATTTGACTATGTATTTGATACTGACTTTGCGGCAGACCTGACCATCATGGAAGAGGGGACCGAATTGCTGGGTCGTCTCAACAGGTTCCTGGAAGGAGACAAAGAGGTAAGACTTCCCATACTTACTTCCTGCTGCCCTGCCTGGGTGAACTTCTTCGAACACAATTTTCCGGAGATGAAAGACATTCCCTCCACTGCAAGGTCACCGCAGCAGATGTTCGGATCGGTGGCCAAGACCTATTTTGCAGAGAAAATTGGCGTACACCGGAAGGAGATGGTGGTGGTTTCCATCATGCCATGCCTTGCCAAGAAGTATGAATGTCAGCGTGAGGAGTTCTCTGTAGATGGGAATCCGGATGTGGATTACAGTATCTCCACCAGGGAGCTGGCGCACCTGATTAAACAGGCCAACCTGGATCTTAACAGGCTTGAACTGGCTGAGTTTGATACCCCATTAGGAGAATCGACCGGTGCAGGTGTGATCTTTGGGGTGACCGGGGGTGTTATCGAGGCAGCCACCAGGACCGCCTATGAGATCCATACAGGAAAATCCCTCGAGAAAGTGGAGTTCGAACAACTCAGGGGGATGGAAGGAATCCGTTCCGCCAAGGTTGATTTCAACGGGCTGGACGTGCATATTGGTATAGCACATGGATTGGGGAATGCCCGGAAGTTGCTGGAGGAGATCAAGGCCGGAAAATCCCAGTACCATGCCATAGAGATTATGGCGTGCCCGGGCGGGTGTATCGGTGGAGGTGGGCAGCCCCTGCACCATGGAGATGCTTCGATCCTTAAGGCGCGGACCAGGGCGATCTATGAGGAGGACGAAGGAAAGGTCCTGAGAAAATCCCATGAAAATCCTTATATCAAGAAGATATACGAGGAGTTCCTGGGTGAACCCATGAGCGGGAAGGCATATGAATTGCTGCATACGCACTATTTTGATAAGCGGAGGAAAATTTTCCAGGTTTAACAGATTAAACACAGATTGTTATGTCAAGCGTAAAAGTTGAACTCAGACAAGAACAGATAGACAAAATACACGCCATTTGTGATTCATTCGGGAGCCGGGAAGGAGAGCTTATCAATGTGCTCCACAAGACCCAGGGGACCTTCGGCTACTTGCCTGCTGAAGTGCAGGAAGTCATTGCAGAGAAGATGGAAATACCGGCAGCCAAAGTTTATGGAGTGGTAACTTTCTACTCTTTTTTTACCATGATCCCCAGGGGAGAACACCCTATCTCCATCTGTACCGGAACTGCCTGTTATGTGAGGGGTGCTGAGACTGTACTGAATGAATTCAAAAAGCACCTGGAGATTGAGGTGGGAGAGACCAGTGCTGATGGTAAGTTTTCACTGAGCTGCCTGCGTTGTGTTGGAGCATGCGGACTTGCCCCGGTTGTCCTGGTGGGTGATAAAACCTATGGAAGGGTTGCCCCTGATGATGTGAAAGAGATCATCGGGGAATATATGAAGTAAAGGCTTCTGCTGCCCTGTTTTGCATATCGGTTTCTGCCATATCTATTACAGATTTGTCTTTGGCCGGGAAATATCGTACTTTTAAGGCGGACGTAAGATTGGAAAACTTGTTGATTATGAGGTTAAATTCACTGACCCCAGTGTTTCTTATGTCCTTCTATCTCCTCTGCAGCTGCACGCAGGAAGAATCCGGGACTTTCATGCCGGTCACCACCGATTCAGAACTTGCACTTGAGTTTTACAAAACCGGGTTGCTGGCTTTTGACCAGATTAAATTCGGGCGGGCATTTGAGACTCTTGAGATGGCCGTTGAGGAGGATCCGGATTTTTTCATGGCCTATTTCTGGATGTATTTCATGTCAGGAAAATCCTCCAAGAGTGTTGCGGAGAAGGCGCTTCTGTCGGATGCAAACCTGAATGAGGCCGAGCTGCATATCAGGGCGGCCTTCAAATATTTACTGGACGGGCAGGATCAAAAGGTTGTGGATCATCTCAAAGGGGCCATTGACCTCTACCCCGGTGATCCGCATGTCCATAAGATCCTCTATATCCTGCAATTCCAGTACCTGAAAGACTTTAAGGGGGCCATTGAGTCCATCAACAGGGCCATCGGTGAAGTACCGGACTATCCATTGGCCTATAACCAGCTTGGATATTCTCTGATGGAACTGGAGGAGTTTGACAAAGCTGAAAAGGCTTTTGATGACTACATCAGGTTATCCCCGGATATTGCGAATCCTTACGATTCGAAGGGTGATTTTTATATGACAACCGGCCAGTATGAAAAGGCATACGAGAGCTACATGAAAGCTTTTGAGATTGATTCCAGTTTTAGGATCAGTGAAAAAAAGGCAGGGAAAGCAAAAAAACTCAGCCAGTCCCATGGAGATTAGCAGGTGAATCCTGCTGTTTCACATCTTCGAAAAAATAACTTCTTTTTTCACCGGGCTCATCATATGAGTAGACCCTGACTCCTGACCTGTGTACGTAACCGGCAATGGCAAAGTCCCCTATGCACATCATGTTATGGATCAACAGGAGGAAGCATGAAAACAGGAGAATCTTCGGGATAAAAAATACTGTGATCATCAGTATCGCCAGGTTGATCAGTACAAAGGGAGTCAGTGCAAGAAAGATGAGTTGCCTGCCTGAAACCGGGTAGCGGTCGGCCGTCACAAAGAAGATGAGCTGCTGAAAATCAACCCCGAAACTTATCTTTTTGGCCCCCAGGATCCTGTAGGCCAATCCATGCAGCATTTCGTGAAAGGGGATAATGGCAAAACTGCCGGCCACAATCCCTGCCAGTGACTGGAGCAGTGCACCGGACCATGTCAATGATCCGTTCAATGATCCAGACAGGATGATATAGAGGAGTGCCCCCAGCATGCAGACATTTGATGTTATGTAGATCCATGTCATCACCCCCCTCTTCCTGATCTGGGCCATGACAAAAGGAATCATCTCACTGAACCCGATCTCCATGACCAGGCGGTACGCCGGATCTGATCTCAGGGTTTCAACATCAGGTGTCTGTGAGGGATTCATCGTTCGTCGAGGATAAATTTGTAGGCCGTATAATTTGATGCTTTCCGGGCATACTTCCGGGCTTCACCGGGAATGTTTTCCCGGTTGAAAAGCCGGGACAATCCCATATACCCCATGGCCTTGAAATTGTCTGCATAAGGACCAACAGAATCGGCCAGTGCAATGATATGCCGGTATTGTTTTCCCGCGGTCTGATCATCGCCGGTTCTTTTTTCTGCCTGGAATGCTCCTGCCAGGAGCCGGATCATCTCGCTGTAACTGTCCTCCTGCGCCTTCATCTGCCCAATGATTTCATTCACCTGGTCGTACCTGTGCAGGTGAAGCAGGATGGTGACCAGGTGTCCCTGGTAGTATACGTTCTGCGGGTATTCCCTGTGCAACCTTGCGGCATAGATGGAGGCCGTGTTCAGGTCATCCTCATAATTCAACTGAATAAGTGACATAAATAGCAGCGCTTCCACCCTCAGGTAAGTGGTGTGGTTGATGGCATGGTTCAACTGGATCAATCCAAGTTCACGGTCACCCTCCTGCATGAATGAGAGCAATGGCTTGTACACAGGATGTGCATCCGGATAGGCTTCCACATAATAGTTATAGAGGCCGGTGGTGAAATAGAACTCATTCAGACTGTCTTTGAGATGGAAGCCTTCCCTGGTATGGTTGTACATGGTGCGGAGATCGGGGACCACTTTGCCGGATTTTCCGTTATCAGCCCAGAACATGGCTTTGAAGGCTCTTCCGAAGAGGTCAAAGAATATCCCTTCCAGGCAGGTGGTCTCCTTCTCAATCAACTCACCGGCCAGCATGATGCACTGGTCCATGAGCCGGATAAACTGCTCCGACGCTTCATTCTCAGGTGTGAGAGGGAAATGCTCCCAGTAAATGATCAGGGCTTCCAGGAACGGAGGTGCAGGGTGTTCCGGGGTTTCACCGTCCAGTACCTGCTGGAACTGCCGGGCCTTCGTGAAGGAGAAATTGTATGTATGTTTCAGGCAACTGTCCGCAAGGGCCATCAGATCGGACCTGAGAAGATATGTGGTTTGCGCGGTCGTTGTTGCATAGCACCACACAAGCAACGCCAGGATGGCTGATTTCTTCCACATGAAGTAAAGATAATTCAAATTGACGATACTTTTTTTTGCACTTTTGTGTGGTAAGCGATATCGCAATGATTCAAATCGGGGACAAGATCATCAGCAGGGATCTGTTTGATCACAAGTTCATCTGCCACATGGAAGAATGTGAGGGGAACTGTTGCATCTTTGGTGATTCAGGGGCCCCGCTCGAGGATGAGGAACCAGAATTGTTAGCGAAACACATTGCATCCCTTAAACCTTATATGAGGGCAGAAGGGCTGAGGGAGGTCAACCAGCAGGGAAGCTGGGTGGTTGACAGGGAGGGGGATAAGGTGACTCCCCTTGTTGGGGGAGAGGAGTGTGCCTACGTGATCTTCGAGGAGGGTATTGCACGGTGCTCCATCCAGAAAGCGTATGATGAGGGATCCGTTCCGTTTCAGAAACCGGTTTCGTGCCACCTGTACCCCATCAGGGTAAATAAGCTGAAACATGGTGTTGCCCTGAATATACACCAGTGGAGCATTTGTGAGCCGGCCAGGATCCTTGGAAAGAAGGAAGGAGTACCCGTATTCATGTTTCTGAAGGAGGCCATCATCAGGGTGTATGGCAGGGAATTCTTCCAGGAACTGGAGATCGTATACAGGGAATTAATACAAACCAATACAGACACCAATGAAAGAGATTAAAGCGTATGTAGAATCGAATAAGGAACGGTTCCTTGATGAGTTATTTGAGCTGATCAGGATCCCGTCTATCAGTGCTGTTGCCGAGGCCAGGGAAGATATGTTCAGGACAGCAGAATTAATCAGAAAATGCCTGGTTGAAGCAGGTGCTGACCACGCTGAAGTGATGGAGACATCAGGCTGGCCGGTTGTCTTCGGACAAAAACAGGTGGATGATTCGCTTCCCACCGTACTGGTATACGGGCACTATGACGTTCAGCCGGTTGAGCCCCTCGATCTTTGGGATTCACCACCCTTTGAACCTGAGGTAAGGGATGGCAGGATCTATGCCAGGGGGGCTGATGATGACAAAGGTCAGCTGTTCATGCATGTGAAGGCATTTGAACTCATGAACCGGACAGGTTCACTGGCATGCAATGTGAAGTTCATGATTGAAGGAGAGGAGGAGGTTGGCTCATCCAGCCTGAAACAGTTTTGCCAGGAAAACAAAGAGCTGCTGAAGGCGGATGTCATTCTCATTTCAGATACAACCATGATTGCCCAGGATATCCCTTCCATCACAGTTGGATTGAGAGGGCTCAGCTATCTGGAAGTGGAGGTGACAGGACCCAACCGGGACCTGCATTCAGGCCTTTACGGGGGAGCGGTGGGAAATCCTGCCAACCTTCTTGCAAAGATGATCGCTTCACTGACCGATGAGAATAACCATATTACCATTCCCGGTTTCTATGATGACGTGGTGGAAGTTTCGCAGGAGGAACGTGCCGAAATGGCCAAGGCACCTTTTAATCTGGATGCATACAAAAGCGCCCTTGATATTGGGGAAGTGGTGGGCGAAAAGGATTTTTCCACCACTGAAAGGACAGGGATCCGCCCCAGCCTTGATGTGAACGGGATCTGGTCGGGGTATACCGGTGAGGGGGCTAAAACGGTGTTGCCCTCAAAAGCATATGCCAAGATATCCATGCGCCTGGTTCCTGACCAGGACTCAAAAAAGATCGATGAGCTCTTTATCAGCCATTTTGAAAAAATTGCACCGGAGGGTACCAGGGTGAAGGTAAAAAGCCTCCATGGAGGACAGGGGTATGTGACTCCCATCGATTTTCCGGCTTACAGGGCAGCCAGCAGGGCCATTGAATTAAGCTTCGGAAAGCCTCCCATTCCGGTGAGGAGCGGTGGCAGTATTCCCATTGTATCGGATTTTGAAGAGGTGTTGGGAATCAAATCCATTCTCATGGGATTTGGCCTTGATTCAGATGCCATACATTCACCCAATGAGAACTATCCGCTGTTCAATTTTTACAAGGGCATCGAAACCATCCCGTTATTCTACAGGTATTTCCTGGAAGAGATGAGATAGCAGACTGTACCGAGCGTTAAATTCCGGAAGTCGCCTGACTGGTTCAGGCGACTTTTTTTACGGGAAAGAACAGAAATTATGACGCATGAGATGTTAAAAAGTAGGTATTGGATAATAAAAAGCATAAATAAAGTGACATATGCGTGTAAAAAATGGGGGTATATATAAAAAAACAATATATTTGCAACAACAAACCCTAAATTGTGTATTAACTTAAAATCTTCATTTATGGCGGTTATCAGGTTTAAAGCTCTGGAACAGGTTTTCGACAGGAAACCTATTCATGTTCCCCCTCCTTCGGATAAAACATCCGACTACTATGCAATCAATGTATTTGACAAGGTCAAAATGCAGAAGTACCTGTCCAAGGATGCTTTCAATCACGTGATGGATGCTAGCGATAAAGGAACTCCCATTGACAGAAGGAAAGCGGATTCAGTTGCTGCGGGAATGAAAGCCTGGGCCACCGAAAGGGGAGCCACCCACTATACACACTGGTTCCAGCCGCTTACCGGCGGAACAGCAGAGAAGCATGATGCATTTATACAGCCAAACCAGTTCGGGGGCGTGGTTGAAACCTTCTCAGGCGAAGCTCTTGCCCAGCAGGAGCCTGACGCCTCTTCCTTTCCAAGCGGCGGGATCAGGAATACCTTTGAGGCCCGGGGATACACCGCCTGGGATCCCACATCACCTGCTTTCATCATTGAGAATACCCTGAGTATCCCCACAGTATTCATCTCTTATACAGGAGAGGCACTTGATCATAAGACACCATTATTAAAGGCACTTAATGAGGTGGACAAAGCTGCAACGGAGGTGTGCCAGTTATTTGACAAGAATGTGACCAAGGTGAATGCCAACCTGGGCTGGGAGCAGGAGTATTTCCTGGTGGATGAGGCCCTCTATTATGCACGTCCAGACCTGGCCCTGACAGGCCGTACACTGATGGGACATGCTTCAGCCAAGGATCAGCAGCTGGATGACCACTATTTTGGTTCTATCCCTGAGCGGGTGATGGCTTTTATGCATGACCTGGAGTCGGAGGCCTATAAGCTTGGTATCCCCGTAACCACACGTCACAATGAGGTGGCTCCCAACCAGTACGAAGTTGCCCCTGTATATGAGGAGTGTAACCTCTCGGTGGATCACAATGTGCTGATGATGGACCTGATGAAGAAGATCTCCAGGCACCATGGATTCAGGGTGCTGTTCCATGAAAAACCTTTCCAGGCCATTAACGGAACCGGGAAACACAATAACTGGTCCCTTTCCACCGATACCGGGGTGATCCTTCACAAGCCCGGGAAGAATCCCAAGTCCAACCTGCAGTTCCTCACTTACGTGGTGAATACCATCAAGAGCGTTTTCGACCACCAGGATCTGCTGAGGGCCAGTATTGCTTCGGCATCCAATGCCCATCGCCTGGGTGCCAATGAAGCGCCTCCTGCCATCCTCTCCTGTTTCCTGGGATCGGAAGTATCGGCCATGCTTGACCAGTTGGAAGAACAGGTGACCAATAAGAAAATGACCCCCGATGAGAAGACAGCCCTGAAACTGGATATTGGAAAGATCCCTGAGATTCTTCTGGATAACACAGACAGGAACCGGACATCTCCTTTCGCTTTTACCGGGAACCGTTTTGAATTCAGGGCAGTAGGAGGTAGTTGCAATCCGGCTACTCCCATGACCATCCTGAATGCAGCGGTGGCCGGGCAGTTGAAGGAGTTCAAAAAGGAGGTAGATGGACTGATTGACAAGGGTGTGAAGAAGGATGAGGCCATTTTCCAGGTGCTCAGGGAATATATCATTGCCTCCAAGGCCATCCGTTTTGAGGGTGATAACTACAGTGATGACTGGGTGAAGGAAGCAAAGAAGCGCGGCCTGACCAATGTTACCAATGTTCCTGAGGCACTTTCAGCGTACCTGAGTGACAAATCCAAAAAGCTCTTCTTTGACCTGGGCATCTTCACCGAAACCGAACTGGAAGGCCGTGTAGAGGTGTTGTTTGAACAGTACACCATGAAGATCCAGATCGAAGCCAGGGTACTGGGAGACCTATCCATCAACCACATTGTACCCACGGCTGTCAAGTACCAGAACCGGCTTGATGGAAAATGTACTTGGTCTGAAAGAGATCTACGGGGATGATTATAAGAACCTTGCCGGTAACAGGATCGAACTGATCAAGGATATCTCCGATCATGTGACTGCCATCAAAGAGGGTGTGAATGAGATGGTTGAGGCGAGGAGGGTGGCCAACAAACTGGAAGATGAGAAAGCGAAGGCAAAGCAGTATTCTGAGACTGTGGCTCCCTTCCTGGATAAGATCCGCTTCCACATCGATAAGCTGGAACTGATTGTAGATGACGAGATCTGGCCCCTTCCCAAATACAGGGAATTGCTATTCTCAAGCTGATACCAACCCTGTCAGCTCAAATTCCAAAGCCCTCCGCGACAACGGGGGGCTTTTTTTCATATAATCTTCAGAATGCAAATAATCAGGGGAATTGTTCCGTTTTATATTCATCGAAAAAAGAAGTAATTTTATCGAATTGTAAAAACGGCACGATAATGCACAAATCCATGCGTTACATCATATTGGTCTTCCTGGCCGCAATGATATTTTCCGTTCCGGCGGATGCACAGAAGAAAAAGAAAGATTCCAGGGCACAGGCAGCCTTCGATGCAGGGGAATTCTATAATGCCATTGACCTCTATAAGGATGCATACAACAAGGTGGACAAGGAACAGAAACCTGCCATCTTCTTTAAGATAGGGGAATGTTACCGGATCATAGGTGATCCACGATCGGCGGTGTTGTGGTATAAAAAAGCGGTCCGGGAGGAATACCAGGATCCCATCATTTTTCTCAGGTACGGGCAGATGCTGCTGATCAATGAGAAATATGAAGAAGCTGTGGAGGAGTATAAAAAATACCAGGAGCTTGTCCCGGATGATCCCCGGGGAGGGATAGGGATAGAATCGTGCGAGGCCGCTATTGTGTGGAATGAAAATCCCACCGGGTACATTGTGGAGAATATGAGGGATTTTAACTCCCGGCAGAGGGATTTCAGCCCTGCTTATGTCAACGAGGCTTTCACGAAGGTATTGTTCACTTCAACCAGGGAGGGTGCCACGGGAAATGATACCCATGGTGCCACCGGACAGAATTTCGCTGATATTTTTATGTCCAGCATAGACCGGAAAGGAAAATGGAGTGTGCCGGTTCCTGTTGAGAGCCTCAATTCTGAGTTTGAGGATGGAACACCATGTATTTCGTCCGACTTTTCCACCCTCTACTTCACCCGGTGCAAGAAGGGAAAGAACCAGCAACTGGGCTGCCAGGTTTACAGGGCAGGATCAGACGGAGAGGAATGGTCAGAGCCCCAGGCTGTATTTGAGACTTTAGGGGACAGCGTCACCACGGCTCATCCGGCGGTATCTCCTGACGGGAATACCATTTACTTTGTTTCAGACATGCCAGGTGGACTGGGTGAAAAGGATATTTGGAAACTTACCAGGGCGGCAGAAGGCTGGGGAGATCCGGAGAACATGGGCGAGGAGATCAACACGCCGGGGAATGAGCTTTATCCGTTTTTGCATGCGGACGGTACCCTCTATTTCTCATCCGACAGCAGGGTAGGACTCGGGGGACTGGATATCTACAAGGCAGTCAGGGATGAAACGGGAGGCTGGATGCTGGAAAATATGAAACCTCCCATCAACTCCCCGGAGGATGATTTCGGGATCGTTTTTGAAAGTGATGTGGAAAGGGGATTCTTCAGCTCATCCAGGAAAGGAAGGGGAAATGATGATATCTTTTCATTTGTGCTCCCACCACTGAATTTCTCCGTGAAGGGGGTGGTCAAGGATGAAAGAAATGACCTGGTCCTGCCGGGTTCCAAAGTCAAATCGGTAGGGAGTGACGGAATAACGGTAGAAAGCACCACCTCAGATGAAGGAACTTTCAGGTTTATGCTCAAACCTGGCACCGATTATGTGTTCATTGCCAGTCAGCCAGGCTACCTGAATGGCAAGGAGAGGGAGTCTACCAAGGGTCTGGAGCAGAGCAGGGAGTTTGAGGTGACCATCTACCTGGCATCTACCGAACGGGTGATCGAGCTTCCGAACATTTTCTATGATTTTGCCAAATGGGACCTGAGGCCCGAATCGATGGTCTCCCTGGATAACCTGGTGGAGACACTGAACGACAATCCCAACGTGACCATTGAGCTGATGTCGCATACCGATTCCCGCGGAACTCCGGCCGACAACCAGGAACTGTCCCAGAAAAGGGCGCAATCTGTGGTCGATTACCTGATATCCAACGGAATTGCTGCAGACCGCCTGCAGGCCAAGGGATATGGTGAATCCCAGCCCAAAGTGGTGGATGAGAAAATCAAATCGGAAAATGATTTCCTGCAGCTGGAGGAGGTACTCACAGAGGGTTTCATCAATCAGCTTGAAAGCCCCGACCTTCAGGAAATAGCGCACCAGGTGAACAGGCGTACCGAATTCAGGGTATTGTCCACCGACTACATTCCGCAAAAATAGAATGAATGGATCAGCCTGACCGGTATCTCCAGAGGGGTGTTTCATCCGGTAAAGAGGATGTTCACATGGCCATCAGGAATGTGGACAAAGGATTGTTTCCGGAGGCCTTTTGCAAGGTGATCCCGGATATGCTTACCAACGATCCTGATTATTGCCTTGTCATGCATGCCGACGGGGCCGGTACCAAATCTTCACTTGCGTATATGTACTGGAAAGAGACCGGTGATGTGTCAGTATGGAAAGGGATCGCCCAGGATGCCATTGTGATGAACCTGGATGACCTGCTCTGTGTGGGTATAACGGGTGATATCCTGGTCTCCTCCACCATCGGGAGGAACAAGAACAAGATCCCGGGAGAGGTTATATCAGCCATCATTAACGGAACGGAGGAGATTCTGGGGGAGCTACGGCAGCTGGGGATCCCCATTTTCAGTACCGGGGGAGAGACCGCTGATGTGGGTGACCTGGTACGGACCATCATTGTTGATTCGACTGTGGTTGCAAGGTCCAGGAGAAACAGATATCATTGAAAACAGCCTGGTTCCGGGGAATGTCATCGTTGGCCTCTCCTCTGTGGGACAGGCTATTTACGAGCATGCGTACAACGGGGGCATTGGAAGCAACGGGCTTACTTCCGCCAGACACGATGTTTTTAGCAGGTACCTTGCTGAGAAGTACAGGGAAAGCTACGATCCTGACATACCTGAATCACTCGTCTATTCCGGAAACAGGTCATTAACGGAGATGATAGCGGATGTGGGTGTGGATGCCGGAAAACTTGTGCTTTCACCCACCCGCACTTATGCACCGGTGATCCGGGAGGTGGTGGGCAGGTTCAGGGAAAAGATCAGCGGTATGATCCATTGCTCGGGGGGGGCGCAGACCAAGGTCCTGCATTTTGCCGATAACATCCATGTCATCAAGGACAACCTGTTCCCGGTTCCACCCCTCTTCAGAATGATCCAGGAAGAATCGGGAACACCCTGGAAGGAGATGTACCAGGTCTTCAACATGGGGCACCGGTTCGAAATTTACACCGATGAAGCCACTGCACAGGGAATCATCGGGATTTCAGGGGAATATGGTATTGAGGCAAGGGTGGTGGGTCGCTGTGAGTCTTCCGACAGCAAAAAGCTGACCATTCGTGGAGAAAAGGGAGAGTTTGTATATTAGGGTATAAATTGAACGGGATGGGAGAGAATATGATATTAACCCGGCTGAAAGGAGTCAAGAGCAGGTTTGATGAAGTGGGACAGCAAATCACCGATCCATCGGTGATCGGTGATATGGACAGGTATATCAGACTGAACAGGGAATACAAGCAGCTTGAGCCCGTCATTGAGGCATATGAGGCATACCGGAACCTCTTGAGTAACATTGACAGTGCCAAAGCGATCCTGTCGGAGGAAAAGGATGAAGAGTTACGGGAGATGGCCAAGGAGGAGATGGACCTGTACCAGCAACAGTTGAATCCGCTTGAAGAGGAGATCAAGCTCCTGTTACTGCCAAAGGACCCTGAGGATGAAAAGTCTGCCATTGTAGAGATCAGGGCCGGCACAGGGGGGGACGAGGCAAGTATTTTTGCAGGCGATCTGTACCGCATGTACTCCAAGTTTTTTGAATCCCGGGGGTGGAAAGCCACCACTACCAGTTTCACAGAAGGGACTGTTGGCGGGTACAAGGAGATCATCATGGATGTGACAGGGGAGGGGGTTTATGGAATCATGAAGTATGAATCGGGTGTCCACAGGGTGCAGCGTGTCCCTCAGACAGAGACACAGGGAAGGGTCCATACATCAGCTGCTACTGTGGCCGTTCTTCCCGAAGCCGAAGATTTTGATGTTGAGGTCAACCAGGCAGATATCCGTAAGGATACCTACTGTTCATCTGGCCCCGGAGGGCAGTCGGTCAATACCACCTATTCGGCCATCAGGCTCACCCATAATCCAACGGGCATTGTGGTTACCTGCCAGGATGAAAAATCACAGCTAAAGAACCTTGACAAGGCCATGAAGGAGTTGAGGACCAGACTCTATAACCTGGAACTCCAGAAGCGGATGGATGATATTTCATCCCAGCGCAAGACCATGGTGTCGTCCGGCGACCGTTCGGCCAAGATCCGGACCTACAATTATTCCCAGGGACGGGTGACAGACCACCGGATCAACCTGACCCTCTATAACCTTCAGTCCATTATCAACGGGAATCTTCAGGAAGTGATCGAGAAACTTCAGATGGCAGAAAATGCGGAGCGCCTTAAAGAGAGCGGAATGGAGTAAACGTGTGTCAGGACCATCTTTGATAAACCATAACAGATGAACGCCGAGGAATTATTCAGGAACATCAAACGAAAGAAGAGCTTTCTTTGTGTGGGGCTTGATACTGATTATAAGAAGATCCCCCGGATGCTGCTTGACAGTGAGTATCCCATTTTTGAGTTCAACAAACAGATCATTGATGCAACTGCAGACCTGGCAGTGGCCTATAAACCCAATCTGGCCTTCTATGAAAGCATGGGTGCGGCCGGGTATATGAGCCTGGAGATGACCGTTTCCTATCTCAGGAAGAATTATCCTGATATTCTAATTATTGCCGATGCCAAAAGAGGTGATATCGGGAATACATCACGGATGTATGCAACGGCCTATTTCAGGACCCTCGATTGCGATGCCATTACCCTTTCCCCATACATGGGTTATGACAGCGTTATGCCCTTCCTGGAGATTGAGGACCGCTGGGTGGTACTCCTGGCACTCACGTCCAATGAAGGTTCAAAGGACTTCCAGCAACTTGAACTGAAGGGTGGCCAGCAGGTCTACGAGCAGGTGATCCTTACCTCTTCAACGTGGGGGACGGTGAACAATACCATGTACGTGGTCGGGGCGACCAAGGCGGAGGAGTTGCAGCATATAAGGAAGCTGGTTCCAGAGCATTTCCTTCTTGTCCCCGGTGTAGGGAGCCAGGGTGGAAGTCTCTATGATGTGTCGGAACATGGGATGAATGACCGGTGCGGCCTGCTCGTGAATGCAAGCAGGTCCATCATTTATGCGGATGTGACCAATAAATTTGAACAGGCTGCACGGCAGCAGGCTGAAATCCTTCAAAAACAGATGGAAGCAGCCCTGAAAAACCGGGGGCTTATTTAAAGCACCAGCTCTTTTACCTTTCCGGCAGCCTCCTCCAGGGTGATGGCTGAGTGAACCTCCAGGTCGGAATGATCTATGAGTTCCTTTGCCTCTTCAGCGTTGGTGCCCTGCAGCCTGACGATCACAGGGACGTTGATTTGACCAATGGAACGGTACGCGTCTACTATACCCTGGGCCACACGGTCACACCTGACAATCCCCCCAAAAATATTGATCAGGATCGCTTTCACACTGGGATCCTTCAGGATGATCCTGAATCCGGCTTCGACTGTCTGGGCATTGGCCGTACCACCCACATCCAGAAAATTGGCTGGTTCCCCCCCCGAGTGCTTGATAATGTCCATGGTGGCCATGGCCAGCCCGGCACCATTTACCATACAGCCCACATTACCATCCAGCTTGATGAAATTCAGGTTAAATTTTCCAGCTTCCACCTCGGTGGGATCCTCTTCGTTCAGATCGCGCATGGCTGCGTAATCGGGATGCCTGTAAAGGGCATTGTCATCGATATTCACCTTGGCATCGGCGGCCATGATGTGGTTGTCGGAGGTCTTAAATACAGGATTGATCTCAAACAGCGAAGCATCGGATCCTTCGTAAGCCTGGTAGAGGGCAGTGGCAAACTTAACCATCTCTTTGAATGCCTGGCCAGATAATCCCAGGTTAAATGCGATACGCCTTGCCTGGAAGGGCATGATGCCTGCTCCGGGATCAACCTCCTCCCTGAAGATCAGGTGCGGGGTCTTTTCCGCTACCGTTTCGATGTCCATTCCCCCTTCGGTGGAGTACATGATAATATTCCGGCCTGTTTCGCGGTTCAGTAAAACACTCATATAGAATTCCTGCGGATCGGATTCCCCGGGATAGAAGATACCCTGCTCAATGAGGACTTTGTGCACCACTTTGCCTTCAGGCCCGGTCTGATGGGTTACCAGGTTCATACCCAGTATCTCCCGGGCGAATGATTTCACCTCATCCAGGGAGCGAGCGATCTTTACGCCTCCTCCCTTGCCTCTTCCCCCCGCATGGATCTGGGCTTTGACTGCCCAGGTGTCTGTACCTGTGCCGGCTTTAATGCGCTTTGCTGCCTCAATGGCTTCTTCAGGCGTATATGCTACTTCACCCGAAGGAACTGCCACTCCAAACTGCTGAAGGATTTTCTTTCCCTGGAATTCATGTATATTCATATTCGAAGGTGTTTAATAAAATTCAACCTGGACCATCAAAGGCCTGGTACTTTTACAAATTTAGTAAATTGGTGGAAAATCCTGGACAATGAGGAAATTGCTGAATGAAGAGCTGGGCCGTTTAAGCATTGAGGACTTTAAAAAAGCGGATAAGATCCCGGTGGTGGTTGTACTGGACAATGTCAGGAGCCAGAACAACATAGGATCCGTTTTCCGGACCGCAGATGCATTCAGGCTGGCCGGTGTGATCCTTTGCGGGATCACAGCGACACCACCGCACAGGGAGATACATAAGACTGCACTGGGGGCCACCGACTCTGTGCACTGGGAATACCGGGATGATACAGCAGAAGCCATCAGGGAACTGAAAGGAGAAGGGTACCATATTTTTGCGGTGGAACAGGCGGAAGGTGCAATGACCCTGGACCAGATGAATCTTCACCATGAAAGGAAATATGCACTGGTGTTTGGCCATGAAATCCGCGGGGTGGATCAGAGGGTGGTGGATCTGAGTGATCAGTGCCTCGAGATCCCCCAGTTCGGGACCAAGCATTCCCTGAATATCTCGGTGGCAGCCGGCATTGTTATCTGGGAGGCCTTCAGGCAACTTCCTTTACAGGGATAAAAAAAACCGCCCCGGATCCGGGGCGGTTCATATGTTGGATACCCGTATCGTTTATTCTACAATAGCTTTGAAAGCTGCCTCTTCAAAGAGCTTGGCAAATTCAAGGTCCTTTTTGGCATGATCCTTAATCTTTTGGGGATCCTCGCAGGTTTCGACAGCTTTTTTCAGGTTTTCATATGCCACTTCGGGCTTGTCCTGGTTGGCAGCGATAACAGCCAGCAGGTAGGAGCGGTAAGGGGTTTCTTTCTCCAGGTTGGCTGCAATCCTCCAGGCTCCTTCAGTGTCACCTTTCAGGTAGAGTGCCAGCGCAGCATTATATGAAGGCGTGCTACCAAAATAGTTGACGGCAGATTCATAATCTCCTTCAATGACATTCACAATACCCAGGTTGTAATTGACTTTGTCACCGGCGCCAAGGGAGGCAGTAAAGGCCTCTTTTGCCCCTGTCACATCACCATTTTTCAGAGCCACAGCACCCAGGTTGTTGTTTATGTTGTCGTGGTCCTTGAGACCCTTGGCAGTATTGAAGGATGACTCAGCTTCGGCAGTTTTCCCCATTTTGAAGAGTACCGCACCTTTGTTGTTATGGGCACGGACGCACTTAGGAGCTACTTCAGCTGCTTTGGAGTAGATGGCCAGTTTGGTTTCATTGTCCTCAAACAGGGTAGCCGAGTAGAGCAGCTCTTCCAGTACCAGTGTGTCGGGATTGTTGGCCCACAGATCTTTCAATTCGTCATCACTCCATCCGATCTTCTCCATATTCACAGTGAACTTGGATCTCCGGAGCTGGGGCAGGATCTCTTCTGCAATCACTTCAAAAGCAGCAGAAAGGTTCCTGATCTCCTGTTCGCGAACCACCGGATCAGAGTGCATGCTGAGTACCCTCAGGATCATCTCTTTGTCCTGGATATCGGAAGCTTCAAGCTCCTTTTTAAAACCTTCCCAGTCTTCAGGTGTGGCAAGCAAACTCATCAGTTCCTCAGGAATATCGATCTTGGCTTTCTTCATCTGACCGGCCAGGTATTTCTCGGCGGTCTTCTGGCGCTTGTCAGCCAATTTGGTGTTCAGGTCCAGCTCACCATCGGGAGAGGCATAAGCAGAAATCTCGATTCCTTTCAGATCGAGCCTTTCATTGGCATCAACCTTTTGAATGGTTTCATTCAAGCCACCGATCTCCTCCTTACCCATTTCTGAGCGGCGAACGTCAGCCCTGTTGATCACATATTTGATGTCGGCTTCATAAGCTTCGGGGATAATCTGCTTGAAATTGTCACTGAAGGAGAGCACCTTGGTCTTCTTTGAAACCAACTGTGCAGTGGCGATGATCCCGTCAGCAAGTTTTATCTCACCCATGTCAGTGACCTTATCCTTCATGGAGGCTGAAATGGTAAAATAGAGTTCAGACATCATCATTGCATCTTCATAGGGAAAACTGATGGGATGACTTGCTGATCCTCCGCCATCGAAACCGATGGGTTTGTTGTTTTCGGTTACATCTTCTCCCTGCAATACAAGGGGTTCAAGTACTTTTTCACCGCCCTCATAGCGGAGGACCGGGGTCAGGGTAACAACGACCTTCTTGTTGAAATACTTGGCTGGATATTTGACGTTGATGGTCGCATCAACCTGGCCTCCTTGCATTTTGAGGACAACAGGATCAACACTGTAATTAACAAGGTCAGATTCCTTGAGCATTTTATTCACTCCACCGCAACTGACGAGCAAGGCTGCTGTGATAAAGTAAATACCTAAGATTTTGATGTTTTTCATAACAATCGGTTATTTGTTTAATACTTAATGGTTTCAGTGGTTATATTTTATATGTTTGCAAACTTAACAATGTTTTTTACAAAAATAAAGAATTCTACGCGCAATGCCTATAAATGTTACAAAATAAGCATATTCATGCCGGGCTTGAAATCTCCTTCAAATATAAGCTTTTTAATTTGTTGAAAATCTGAGGTTTTATTCACAAAATCGAGGCTGCTTGTATCAACAACAACGATCTTTAATTCGGTCTGGGACTTGAAAAATCCGAAATAACCATCCTGGACTTCTTTCAGGTATCCTGCTTTGATGTGCTTTTCATAGGACCTGCCCCTGAGCCTGATATTTTCGAGCAACCTCTCCACCGGGACATGAAGGTAAACGTAAAGGTCCGGCCTGGGAACCTGCAGATTGATAATGGAAAAGAGCTTCTCGAAAAGTTTCATCTCATCGTCTTTCAGGTTGTATTTGCTGAAAATAAACGATTTGGCCAGGTAATAATCGCTGACGACAGTTTGTCCGAACAGGTCGGGATGGCCCAGTTCGGTCTTGATCTGCTGGTAACGCTCCGAAAGAAATGACAGCTCCAGCTGAAAAGCATACCTTTCGGGATCTTCGTAGAACCTGGCCAGGAAAGGATTGTCACTGAACTCCTCCAGGATCAACCTGCTTCCAGTCTCCTCGGCCAGCATGGTTGCCAGTGTGGTCTTCCCTGCCCCAATGTTGCCCTCTATGACTAAGTAGCTATATTTCAATAAAATACTTAATACCAGTTAACACGGAAGGTCTATTCAAATGTGGGTGTATAGTCCAGGTTGTGATAAATGAAGGACCAGACATCGGAATACTCGGTAATGATCATATCGGTAGGTTTGCCCGCACCGTGGCCGGCATCCGTATTGATCCGTATCATGACAGGATTGCTGCCCTTGTACTTCTCCTGGAGTGTTGCCGCATATTTAAAAGAATGCGCAGGTACCACCCGGTCGTCATGATCCCCGGTGGTCACCAGCACGGCGGGATAATCCTTGTCTCCTGAGATATTGTGCAACGGTGAATAGCCCAGCAGGTATTTGAACTGTTCCGGGTCTTCGGATGATCCGTAGTCCACGGTCCAGTACCGACCAATGGTGAACTTGTGAAAGCGGAGCATATCCATGACACCCACCATGGGAATCGCCGCTGCGAACAGGTCAGGACGCTGGTTGACCACCGCTCCGATCAACAGTCCGCCGTTTGAACCACCATAAATGGCCAGCCTTTTGCTGGAGGTGTATTCCTCCCGGACCAGGTATTCGGCCGCAGCGATGAAGTCATCAAAAACGTTCTGTTTCTGCAGAACTGTACCCGCCTCATGCCACTCTTCGCCATATTCTCCGCCACCCCTGATGTTGGCCAGGGCAAACACCCCGCCCTGTTCCAGCCATACGGCCCTGGTGACACTGAATGAAGGGGTCATGGAAATATTGAATCCACCGTACCCGTACAGAAGCGTTGGATTTTTGCCATCCAGCTCAATTCCCTTCTTATGTACGATGAACATGGGGACCTGTGTCCCGTCTTTGCTCTCATAGAAAACCTGGCTGGTTTCATAGGCCTCTGCATCAAAATCAACTTCGGGCGTGTAAAACACCTCGGATATGTTCTCAGAAATGCTGTACTTGAAAATGGTGGTCGGGTAATTGAAGGAGGTAAATGTGTAAAAGGCCGTGTTGTCCTTCATCTTTCCACTGAAGTCACCCAGGGAGCCAATACCGGGCAGGGATACCTCATGCATCAGGCTGCCGTCCAGGTTGAAGATATAAGCAGTATTACAGGCATCCTTCAAATAGGAGGCGACGATCTTGCCCCCGGCCAGGGAGGCAGACTCCAACACATCTTTCTGATGTTCGGGAATGATGTCAGTCCAGTTTTCACGCCCCGGATTCTCCAGGTCGATGGCCACCAGCCTGTAGAGAGGCGCTTCATTGTTGGTGAGCACATACAGTGTTTTACCATCGTTCCCCACAGGAAAGTAATTGTCATCGAAATCCTTGTCCAGCCAGGTAAAAGGAGCCTCTTCGATTCCTGCTTTTCTGAAAGCCAGTGCATTTCCGCTGGTACTTTCGGTTACAAAGAGGAACATGTATTTCTCATCTTCAGTCACCCCGACACTGAAACCCCAGTCCGGATTTGCCGGATCCTTATGGATCAGGAGGTCTTCAGACTGGCCTGTACCCACTTTATGGTAGAATACCTTTGAGTTCTTGTTTTCCCCTTTCAGTTCATCCCCCTCTTTGGGTTCATCGTACCGGGTATAGAAGAAACCGTCCCCGAGCCATGCAATCCCGGAGAACTTGATCCACTTCAGGTGGTCTTCCAGGTCTTCTCCCGACTCAACGTCTTTGACCATGAATTCCCTCCAGTCAGACCCCCCCCTTGAAATGCCGTAGGCTGCATATTTCTGGTCGTTGGATACACTGAATCCTGCAAGGGCCACTGTTCCGTCTTCGGAAAAGGTATTGGGATCCAGGAATACCTTTCCTTCGCCTGACAAATCCTTCTTTATGTAGAGGATATCCTGGTTCTGAAGGCCCGTATTGAACTCATAGAAATAGAGGCTGCCCTCTTTAAAAGGGGTTCCCATCTTCGGGTAGTTCCATATTTCTGTCATCCTTTTTTTCAGGTCATCCCTGAATGGAATGGATTTCAGATAGGAGAAGGTGACCTCATTCTGGGCTTTTACCCAGGCTGCTGTCTCTTCCGACATGTCATCCTCCAGCCAGCGGTAAGGATCGGGAACTTCCGTTCCGTGGTAGTTATCGACCACATCTCCTTTTGCAGTTTCGGGATAGGTAAAAGATGGTTGCTGTGTACAGCCCATGACAATCATTGTTAATGCGATCAGTAGAAAGCTTTTCATTGTTGAAGGTTTTTTTAGCGTTCTGAAAATACACATTTTGGGGGTAGAAAGCAAAGGCACCGGTCATGCTTTGCGGTATGTTTCTGCCGGGGGTGAAGGGAACGGCGGGAACCGTGGCCTTCGAAGGGGAAAAACGAAAAGGCTGGTCCGTATGAACCAGCCTTTTCGCAGGAATATTGTATGCAGATCAGTCCTGCTGTTTCCGTTCCGGCCTGGGAAGCAGGGCTTTCCTGGAGAGTTTCAGTTTTCCGCTCTTTTCGTCGACGGCGATAAGCTTCACCTCGATTTCCTGTCCCTCTTTGAGCACCTCCTCGACTTTTTCGAGTCTTCTGTGCTCAATTTCAGAGATGTGAAGCAGTCCGTCCTTGCCGGGAAGAATCTCCACAAACGCCCCGTAAGGAGTGATGGTTTTGACTTTTCCGGTATATACAGTACCTGCTTCGGGTACAGCAACGATTCCCTTGATCCAGTTCATGGCAGCATCGATGGCTGCCTTGTCAACTGCAAATACATCCACCAGTCCGACATGATCAATCTCCTCGATGGTGATGGTGCTGTTGGTTTCTGCCTGGATCTCCTGGATCACCTTTCCTCCGGGTCCAATGACCGCACCGATCATATCCTTTGGAATCTCAATTCGCTCAATCCTCGGGGTATGTGGTTTGTAATCAGCATTGGGTTCAGCAATGGTTTCCTTCATCGCATCGAGGATGTGTAACCGGCCAATCTTGGCTTGTTCCAAAGCCTGTGCAAGAATCTCATATGAGAGGCCTTCCACTTTGATGTCCATTTGGGTGGCTGTTATTCCATCCCTGGTTCCGGTCACTTTGAAGTCCATGTCTCCCAGGTGATCTTCGTCGCCGAGGATATCCGAGAGGACTGCAAATTTGTCCGAGCCCTTGTCTGTGATCAGTCCCATGGCAATTCCCGAAACCGGTTTCTTAATCTGAACACCTGCATCCATCAAAGCCAGTGTGCCGGCACATACGGTGGCCATGGATGAGGATCCGTTTGATTCAAGGATATCGGAAACAATGCGAAGGGTATAAGGCATATCATCTTCCGATGGCAGGGTACCTTTCAATGCCCTGTGGGCCAGGTTTCCGTGTCCTACTTCTCTGCGGCTTGTTCCCCTGTTGGGCCTCGCATCACCGGTAGAAAAAGCCGGGAAATTGTAATGGAGCAGGAATTTGTCATTGCCTTTTTTCATGACATCATCCACAAGCTTGGCATCCATTTTTGTACCCAGGGTCACAGTGGTGATAGACTGGGTTTCTCCCCGTGTGAAGATAGCTGAGCCATGGGCAGCAGGGAGGTAATCAACCTCACTCCAGATGGGGCGGATCTCATCGGTTTTCCTTCCATCAAGCCTTACAGAATTGTCAAGGACAACCCGGCGAACTGCTTCTTTCTCCACGTCGTGGTAGTACTTGCCTACCAGCATTTCATTCACTTCTCCGTCCTCTCCTGCCTCTTCAACAAGTTTGGCGAGGAATTCTTCTTTCACCTTGGCGAAAGCTTCACTTCGTGCATGCTTGTCTGCATTGGCTGAGCTGGCAATCTTAAAAGCTGCATCATAGGTTTCGTCCCAGACCCTTTTACTGAGGGCCTCGTCGTTCACTTCGTGACTGTATTCCCGTTTTTCTTCTTTTCCTGTTTTTTTGGTGAGGGCCATCTGTGCTTTGCACATGGGTTTGATGGCTTCGTGTGCAAATTTCATGGCCTCCAGCATTTCTGCTTCTGAAACCTCTTTCATTTCACCTTCCACCATGAGAATGTTGTCAAAAGTGGCACCTACGATAATCTCAATGTCGGCCTCAGCCAGCTGGCTGAATGTGGGATTAACAACGAATTCTCCATTTACCCTGGCCACACGGGCTTCGGCAATGGGTCCATGAAAAGGCACATCTGACACAGCCAGTGCCGCAGAGGCAGCAAGTCCGGCAAGCGCATCGGGTGGGGTGTCACTCTCAGCAGACATCAGTGTGACATTGACAAAAGTCTCGGCATGATAATCATCCGGGAAGAGGGGCCGAAGTGCCCTGTCCACCAGCCTGGAGACCAGGATTTCGTAATCGGAAGGTCTGGCTTCACGCCTCAGGAATCCTCCGGGGAATTTACCCAGGGCGGCATATTTCTCCTTATAATCTACTGAAAGAGGCATGAAGTCCACATCCTCTCTGGCTTCTTTTGCACTGACCACAGAGGCCAGCACCATGGTGTTCCCCATACGGACCATGACGGCTCCGTCAGCTTGCTTGGCAAGTACACCGGTTTCTATACTGATTGAACGACCATCTCCTAGATCAATGGTCTCTTGAATTACTTCTGGTTTTGACATAATAACTGATTAAATATTGTGAATACGAAAAAAGGCAATCTTAGAATTGCCTTTTATACGTTGAAACTCTTTTATTTTCTGATCTTCAGGGATTTGATAATTGCGCGATAACGCTCAATGTCTTTCTCCTTGAGATAATCCAGCAATTTCCTCCTTTTACCCACCAGTTTGAGAAGTGCCCTCTGGGTGCCGTAGTCTTTCTTATTGGTAAGAAGGTGTTGTGTGAGGTGGTTGATCCTTGTGGTGAAAATGGCAATCTGCCCTTCGGCTGAACCTGTATCAGCCTCTGATTTTCCGTACTTCTTGAAGATTTCCTTTTTCTTCTCCGTTGTTAAATACATCCTGTTTCTCTGCGTTATAAATCTGTTTCAAATTTCGAGTTGCAAAGGTATTTATTTTTTTTGAAATCACAACATCCAGATACAAGATTTTGAACCCGGACAGGGTCCAGAGAATCAAAGATTTGGCAACACCGGGGAACCCTCAGGAACCATTTGAAGAGATGGACTTTCCTGTAAAACTGGATGCCAGGTTCAGGCAGGCATGCTCAGGCTATTTCGTTTCATGGAAGGCCTTTTCTACAAAAGATACACCTATCGGACAATCCAGGCACCTGTGTTGCTTGCAGTAATTGTTAAACAGATGGATCAATGCCTGGCTTTCGAATGCATTGCGGGGGATAATTCCGAAGGATGCCCATTTTTTCATGATATGATTCGATTCGGCGTCCAGTTCCTGGAGCATGCAGGTGGTCTGGTTGATGGCCCCCAGGTGGTTCATCCGGGCACCGAAGGCAGATAAGAAAGGAACCACTGCATTGATGATCAATGTCCGGACTGCCTCTTGTCCAATCTGTTTAACAGATTCCGGTGAGCATTTACCGAAACAGTAATGGGTATTCCAGTACTCACTGGCTTTGGTTTTCAGAAGCTGTTCGACCTCTACCAGAGAGTCGGCGTCCAGGAGTTGTTCCAGTAGAGGAAAGTGTTCGTGTGCAAGGGCTGCAAACTGGGAAAGCCTCAATGAAGGAAATGAAGCAGGTCGCAGCCTGAGCAGTTTCCACAGGTGCTGTTCAACAGCCGGGGTGTGGAGGGAGGGACGGAAATACCTGTACCGGCGGTACAGGTTGGAGGCATAAGGTCCGCTGGATCTCCCGTGATGGAGGAACCCGGCCTGACCAAAAAGCAATGACTCAAGGTCTTCCAGGCTGTCCCTGTACTGAAGGATCAGTGGATAGGGGATGCGGGAAGCGGTCATCTCAAAGGGCAGGCTGTTGACCGGGAGGCCGAATCCCGAAGCCAGAACCAGGTAAAGGACCTTGTTCCAGTCCGGACCGTTGAGGTGCATCAAGGTCGTGATCCGGATTCTCTTCTGCTCGAGCCGTTCAGATTGAAGCTTTGTAAGCCACAGATGCAGCTGCACTGAAGATACATTGTGAATGAATGAACTGCATGACAGCCAGCATGCTTTATCCCAAAGGGATCTGTAGAGGGAATCAAGTTCCGGGTGGATTTTCAGTACCAGCGTGTGGATCCTGCGGTGCATGCTGGTGAAAACCGGAGCATTATCATCCATTACCACATGGAGGATCACATTGTTGTAAGAAGGGTCCATCTGGTGACCATGCCTTTCCCACTCGGATGCCCTGCGGTGAATCTCCACATTCCCGGCCCACAACGTGGATCCTATCCTGATCCTGGCATTGAAGAAATCGGGACCGGCATTGAAATTCTGTTCACCCTGCCGGATGATGACCAGATCCTTTCCGCAGGTTGTTCTGAGTGCGTGTTCCTTAAACAGCCTGTATTTCCATATGAAATGAAGAAGTTCTTCCCCCTGCATGATGGTGCATCACTACTGCTATCCAGGGATTGATGTGATGAAGGGGGGATTGATCGTTCTCCTTCCGGAAAGGGTGGAACTAGAAGGAGTAGGCCAGACCAACCAAGAGCTCCAGTGCACTAACCCAGAGATCAGATTCAATGGTGGGGATATCCTGACCGATAAAATCAAATGTATAATCAAATTTGGCCCTGGCCAGGGTATAATCTGCCTCAAGCTTCAGTGCCAGGTTATCGTTCAGCTTGTACCGCAGGCCTGCACCTCCCATAAAACCATAGGAGATTGCGTTTTTACTTGACGCGGAGTAAACTTCACTACCGTCCTCCAGCTGTACCACAAGTTCCTGGTCTGGAGGCCGGATAACACTGAGCCCCCCCAGGATCCTGAAGTCAAGGTAAAGCCGCTCTGCTGGCCTGACCGAAAAGTGGGGACCAATAAGGAGGTTGATGTAATTCCAGAATCCTGCGCCGTAGGTGATGGAACTGTCCGGGATATCCAAACCGCCTAAAGAAGTTTCCACATGGCTCCTGATATCGTTGCGGAGAGAATCCTTGATGGCATAGTTAGACCCGAAAGAAAAGGATCCCCCGATCCCTATGTAGGAGGCCGGGAAGTAACCGGCATCAAACTTGATTGCACCGCTGGTACTTGCATATCCGTTGTGTGCCAGATCCCCGGTTTCAGCGTAGTTGCCCTGGGGCAGGCTTGCCCCGAAGGAGATACTCACAAAATTCTCCTGTGCCAGAACAGGCATGCCCAGGAAAAAAATGATGGGCCACACAAAATTCCTCATATCCTTTCTATTTTATCCTAAATGTAAATAAAATCTGACTTACTAATCCATTAACCCAACAACTTCCTTTTGAACGGCATGGTCATGCACCTTACACCACCCCCACCCCTGGAGAGTTCGGCCCCGTCCATGGTAATGACATATTTCCTGGTGGTAAACAGATCCCTTTTCCCTTCGATCACCTCCCTTGACTTAATAATCTCGTATCCAGACTGGTCCAGGTTTTCCAGGGTATGGATGTTCCTGTTGTACCCGATCAGTTTCCCGGGTCCGATGGCAAAGAAATTGGCCCCGCTGTGCCACTGTTCCCTTTCCTGTACCATGGTATCGTTCCTGCCACCGCAGAAGGAGGGTTCCAATTCCATTCCAAGGGAGGAAAGCGCATGCACCAGGTTTTCCACGTTCCTGATAGAAACCACCCTGCCATTGTCAATGTCGATCCGGATGGTCTGGTATTTATTGGACTTGAGGATCAGGGGTTCGAATACCATGCAGGAGTCCCTGTCAAGCAGCGTGAAAACCATATCAAGGTGAATGAATGATTCCGGTGAGGAGGGGAGTTCCTGGACCAGGATATGGTGCTTTTCTTTCCTTCGGGCAATCATCTTTGCCAGAAAATCGATTCCTTCAGAAGTGGTCCTGGTTCCCAGGCCCACAAGGGTGATGTTTTCCGAAGCTATAAGCAGGTCACCACCTTCTATGGAGACCCTGGCCTTTTCCGGTACAGCTTCGGCCGGATTGACGGTTTTAACCCGGAACATGGGGTGGTAATCAAAAATCGCCTTCATGATCTGGGCTTCACGGTCCCGGACACGGTTAGCCATTTTCGAGATGAGCACGCAATCACCCATGGAAACCGATGCATCCCTGGCAAAAAAGAAGTTATGCAGGGGCCGCAGGGAGAAATGCTCGTTGCTCAGGTGTGCAGTGAGGGTTGTCCGCTCCAGGGGCACTCCCTGGACCAGTAGTTTTGCAAGTTGTGTCTCATTGGTATCCAGTAATGTATCAATAAGCCCAGGTTGTCCTTCATTGTAGCATGCTTTCTTGATGATCTTCTCCCTGATCTCCGAAGAGCGAAGCACATCCTTCAGCAGGTCCATAACCCGGAATGAAGGTGCCAGCTGCTGGAGCAAGCTCTCAAGCTGGTTGTATTCCCGCCTTGCCACAGAAAGGTTGAGGATATCACTGTAGAGGGCCCGTTCCGCATTTTTCGGGGTCATGTTTTCCACTTCAGGTCCCGGTGGATGAAGGATCACTCCCTGGAGATCGCCGATCTCCGAATATACCTGGATAGCAGACATGCCGTAAAGGTAATGGATTTACTCAATAGCCTACCCGGAAAAACCGTTGCGTTTGTGGGTTCCGTCGCAATAGGGTTTGTTGGACGAACCGCCACACCTGCAAAGAAAGACAGGACCCTGCCTGTCGATGATTCTCCCCTCCGGGTTCACCACGCGGAAATGACCTGTGATCTCAAGGGGCCCTCCGGCAAAGACTTTAAAACGTGCCTGGGTGTTTTTCATGGTCAATCCTGTTCATCTTTAAATCCAACCTTCCGGTGCATTCCATCACAATAGGGCATGTTCTTTGAATTCCCGCACCGGCAGAAAGAGGTCATCATGGCTGGTTCCAGTTCTTCGTCACGGGCCCCGATGATCCTGAAGTTCCCTTCCACCACTATGGGCCCGTCCTTCATGATCCTGACATTGGCAGGTTTAGGCCGGGATTCCGGTTTCGGTTTTGTTTCCTGCCGGACCTGTTTCTCCTGTCCTGTAATGGTATTGGGATTCTCCTCCTCCCGGGTAACCGGTCTCTGGACCTGTTTTTCTTCCTCGGTCAGTTCGTGGTTGTATTTCCAGATAATGGCCTGGGTAGGACATTTATTCACCACTTCAATGATCCTCCTGGTGGGAGCCCCTTCCATATTTACCCAGGGCCTCCGGCCCGGATTGAACACTTCGATCAGCTCCCTGAAACAGGTGGTGGCATGGATACATTTTGAAGGTATCCAGAAGACGGTGATCTCCCCGTTGGTATACTGCCTGTTTCTCGGATCATTCATTGGCTCGGTGGCTGCTTCATTCAGCACTTTAAAACAACAATCAGGTTTGAATGTTCACTCGGCTGGGAATGTTACTCCAGGATTAAGCAAATATTAAGAAAAGGGTAAATGGGACTATAGAATTAATAGTGACATAACACAGGATAAATGTTTAAGTAACACTTCAGGACTTCCTTTGCACCAGAGATTGATCAGAAGATCTTAAAACAAAGTCTTAATGAAAATATTTACGGCATTTTTGGTTTTGGTTCTGTTTGCATTGGCCCTGAACGCACAGGTAAGTAACCTGTCCGGGATAGTAAGGGGAAAAATTGTTGATGCTTCCACCGGCGAGGGGCTCATTGGAGCCAATGTTTTCATTACCGGTACCACCACCGGTACCATCACAGATTTTGACGGTAATTATTCACTACCCAATATTGATCCCGGGATTGTCAGTGTAACAACTTCATATGTTTCCTATGAAACACAGGTGTTCAGCGAAGTTGAAATACCAGCAGGTGAAGTGGTTATCCTCAATGCCAACCTGAACCTATCATCCCAGCAAATTGACGAAGTGGTGGTGACTTCCAGGAAAAGGGAGCAGACCGAAGCCGCTGTCCTGGTGATGAAAAAGAAGATGCCTTCAGTGTTGGACGGGATCTCCTCCCAGCAGATCTCCAGGCTGGGTGCCAGCGATGCTGCATCTGCTCTCAAACGCGTAACAGGTGTATCGGTGCAGGGTGGTAAATATGTCTACGTGAGGGGTTTGAGCGACCGCTACAGTACCACCACACTGAACGGTGCCCAGGTTCCAAGCCTGGATCCGGAAAAGAACACGGTACAGATGGACCTCTTCCCATCCAATATCATTGAGAACCTGATGGTCTTTAAGACCTTCTCACCTGATCTGCCCGGAAATGCCACCGGCGGACTTGTGAACATAGTAACCAAGGATTTCCCGGAACGGTTTACAATGCAATTCTCAGCAGGATTGGGATACAATTCACAATCTCACCTCAGGACTGATTTCCTCTCCTATCAGGGCGGAAGCTGGGACTGGTCAGGCATGGATGACGGTACCCGTGCGGTTCCCGGGGAGGTGGGACAGATGACAGAAAGTGGGCAGCTTCCCGCCTATGCTGTTGCAAACGATACACTTGGCATGATTACCAGGGGCTTTAACAAATCCATGGATAATACCCGTACCAGTTCGTTCCTGGACCAATCCTATGCTTTCTCCACGGGGGGCAGGGTAGGCAACGCCATCGGATTCAACCTTGCAGCAAGCTATTCCAAGGAGTTTGAGATGTATACCGGCGGACTGGATGAGAAGTATACGGTAACCACACCCACGCTTCCGGCTGCCAAAAGGCAGGTGGAAGACAATATGGGAACAGAGAGTGTCATCTGGTCGGGACTTGCAAACCTTTCATACAGGATCAATAACAACCATATGCTCGGTGTAACAGCCATGCGCAACCAGAGCGGGATTAAAAGCTCCCGCTACAACATCGGTATCGCAGCTGATCCCGATTCAGAGTTCATCATCGACCAAAAGCTCGGATGGCTGGAGCGATCCATTACAACCCTTCAGGGGAAGGGGAAACATGTGATCCCGGCCGCCGGGAACATAATCATTGACTGGATGTATTCCTATACGCTTTCCACCCAGGACGAACCGGATCTTCGGTTTTTTTACATGGACTTCGATTATGTCCCGGAGATCGTGGACGGGGACACTGTATTTAACGGGAATGATGTCTCAATGGTCCCGGGGAACCACCTGGTAAGGGATAACAACAAGCCCGCAAGGTATTACCGTGAGATGACCGAGGTAAACCACGATGCCAATCTCAGTTATTCTCAGCATTTCAAATTTGCAGGCAGAAACGCAAAGGTGAAGATCGGCGGATCTTACATCTTAAAGGACCGTTCCTCTCTTGAGCATAAATTTACGGTAAAGCGCCAGGGCAGGATCGACTTTGACGGCACGGCCAATGATTTCCTGAAGGATGAGCATATGATCAGCGCGGAAGATAACTGGAGGATCTACTATTATGAGAATTCACTGCTTACCGACCATAAAAACAGCTACCGGGGGAATGAGACCGTGGCAGCCGGCTTTGGTGTGGCGGACCTTCCTGTTACTGAGAAGCTAAGGATGGTGGCCGGGGCCCGTTATGAGTATGCCAGTATCTTCGTGGAGAACAATGTGGACACCATTCAGAATCCCACCAGGGTGGATGACTACGATAATGGCGGATTCGACCAGGGCGACCTTCTGCCTTCACTGAATATGGTCTATGCCTTACAGGAAGAGATGAACCTGAGGGTAGCTTACAACAAAACCGTGGCAAGGCCCGTGTTCAGGGAACTGGCTCCATATGCTTCCTATGACTACAAGGCTGGTTTAAGGAAGATCGGCAATCCTGACCTGAAGAAGACAGATATCCACAATGTGGATTTCAGGTGGGAGTGGTTTATCCATCCAGGTGAGATTATCTCATTCAGTGCTTTTTATAAGTACTTCCTGAATCCCATTGAGTTAAGGGATAAGGAACAGGCTGCCAATCCGGAGATACACTTTGAGAACATAGAAAACTCCAACCTGTACGGGATCGAGTTTGAAATGCGTAAAAGGCTTGATTTTGTGGAATCCCTGAAGAACTTTTCATTCGGGGCCAATGTCACACTGGTGAAATCGGTGGTGCATGAGGACTCCACCAGGCTGGCCTCGGCCCTGATGGTTGATTCCACATGGTCTGAAACCAGGCCCATGTTCGGCCAGTCACCCTATGTAATCAACACCTATCTGAATTACCACAACTTTGAAAGGGGCTGGGATGTGAACCTGGGATTCAATGTATCCGGACAGAAGCTTGTCCTGGTGAACAAATCCGCCACACCGGATGTGTATGAGCAGCCTTTCCCCATGCTGGATTTCAATATCAGCAAGCAGTTCAGGAACGGGATCAATATCAAGTTCTCCGCAGACAACCTGCTGAATCCTTTCTTTGAACAAACCTATACATTTGCTGAGGGTGCCTCCACTCCAGTGGGGTATTTCCGGAAGTTCAAGGTTGGCAGAAGTTTCTCACTCAGCCTGACCTACCTGTTCAAGTAGGTTCAATCTGGCATTTTCAAGTACAGATCTCCTAAAACTCTTATAATCAGAGTTTAGGGACGTAATGTATTTTTAACAATAGGTTTATATTGGAGCCAAAAAGATAATATACAGATAATCTTGCCTTCATGTATCCGGCGCTAAAAAAGCCCACTTTAGCACCATTAAATCATTAAATCCAAAAAGAAAAATGAAAAAGAATTTTACCCTAGTTGCAGTATTGATTGTCTGGGTTTCCGGGCTTTTTGCTGCTGATGAGGTGTGGACTGATGCCACCATGGAAGCAGCTGGCAATGAGGTGATTTGGACCAGCGAGAATGTTTATATCCTCGATGGTTTTGTATTTGTCAATGACGGCCAGACCCTGACTATCGAGGCAGGGACAGTGATCAAGGGCAAGCCTGGCCAGGAGGAGAACGCCTCCGCGCTGATCGTTGCCAAAGGCGGAAAGATCATGGCCAACGGTAGTGCCGAGGCCCCGATCATCTTCACGGCCGAGGCCGATGACCTTGCGGGCTCAGTTGCCGATGAGGCCACCGGCCTGTGGGGCGGAGTGATCGTTCTGGGTAAAGGAGCGACCAACAACAACACGTCCGAGAAGGCCATTGAAGGGATTCCTACTTCCGAAACCCGCGGCCTCTACGGAGCCGATCCTGCGGTAGCCGATGACAATTCAGGGATGATGCAGTATGTCTCGATTCGCCACGGTGGTTCCGATATCGGAGAAGGGAATGAGATCAACGGACTGACCCTTGGTGCAGTGGGATCCGGCACGTCATTCTCCTACATCGAGATTGTATCGAATGCTGATGATGGCGTTGAGTGGTTCGGCGGAGCGCCCAGGTGCGACCACATCCTGGTAGCCTGGGTGGGAGACGACTCCTTCGATTATGACGAGGGTTACTCCGGGATGAACCAGTTCATGGCCGCCATCCAGAGCACTGACGCTGGTGACCGCCTGGGCGAGCATGACGGCGGACCGAGCTCCAACGAGCTGGGCACGCCTTTCGCACAGCCTGTCTTTTCCAACGTGACCTATGTGGGCCGCAGTGCAGATGCAGGAAAGCGTGTGATCACCTTCCGTGACAACGCCGGTGGCGCGTATTACAACTCCATTTTCGCCAGCCAGGCAAAAGGTATCGATATTGAGTACCGCGAGGGGGGTGATGTTGCCACCGGGAAATGTTCCTACAGCCAGTGGGCCGATGCGGGGATCCTGAAGATCGGGAACAACATCTTCCAGGACGTGTCAGACGGAACAGCGGAAGGAATTTTCAAGGTGGTATCGGAACAGGACAAGGAGGGGAACGGCCTGTTCACCGTTCCAGGTCAGGCCAATACCGATTTTGCCGCCTACTTTGCCACTGCTGGCAATACGGTTGCAGATGTGGGAGTCGACGCTGCAAATCCGACCGCCAGTGAAGACATCAACGGAGCCGATTTCACAGGACTGGATGGGTGGTTCGCAAGGGTAAGTTATCAAGGAGCTTTTGCCCCCAATGTTAACTGGGCCTCCGGCTGGAGCCTTTCACTGGGTGATGTGGAAGCCAGGGCCAATTCGTTCGTGGGTATCAGTGATGAGGAAGCATCACAACCTGGCGTGCATGTATTCCCGAATCCGGTGGTTGATTTTATGACTGTAGAATTTGACAACCCGTCAGCCAGGCCGCATTCGTTCACCATGTTTGACATGACAGGTCGTATGGTCAGGGTGTTCAGCAAAATTTACATTGGATGCCTGACGATGGAGCGGGGAGACCTGAAGGATGGTTTCTATCTCTACCAGCTGACCAATGAAAATAGTGTGGTTGCTGAAGGAAAGATGATCCTTAAGTAATATCAGATAAGACCGGCCTCAATTCCCCTGACGATATCCTCGATCAGCATGTCCTCCCCGTCGGGATCGTATTCTGCTTTCAGGTTGTTGCCGAAGAGGCGTGCAATCCCCTGCCAGAAGAATGCGGTTAATCTCCCCTTCAGCTCCCTGACCACCTGGTAGGAGGTGCGCCCGGTCTCCCTGTCGATCAGTTTCACAAGAATGATCCCCTGAGTCACAGTGAGCCTCTTCACCTCCTTCTCGAATTGGTCCATAATCTCCTTCTCAGCCTGGTTCACATATGCTTTCCGCTCCTTTTCGTCCCTGAGGGTTGCCAGGTGCTCATCCAGTTTCCTGAGTTCAAGCCCCGCAATCTTGGCGTAGGGGTATGCCTTTTTTACATTTATCACCAGGCGCCTGTTCCGCCTTTTATGGTACAGGTAATCGAAATCCTGCCACGTATACACCCGCACCTCTTCCAGCTCTATCAAGGGGATGGTATCATTGCCCCGGATAACCCCTTTGGTAACATGAATACTGTCAATATTCAGATCCTGCGCAAGGACTGGCAGGAGCATGCCATAAATCATGCTGATGCTGAGTATATATTTTGGCGGGATCCTCACGGATGGAAATTTATCGTTTTCTTAAGGAATACGTAATTTAGCGGTAAACAAAAACCGTTCCTAAATTGGGACTTTTGCCCGATAAATTATAGATATGGACAAAAAATTGATATGCCCGGTCCTGTTTGTTGTGGCTTTCATGGCTTTTACATATGCCTGTAATTCCACCGTTTCAGGTGACAGGCAGCTCGATGAGTCCGTCATGGATGCAGAAAAACCTGTACTGGACAGTGCACAGGTGCTCGAAACCCTGGAACTCTACAGGGCAAAGCGGTATGAGGGGATCCAGCCGGCATTGAAGGAGCGTGTTGAAAATGTCCATAAGCTGGTGTTATACGGCCGGAAAATGGGAATCCTGTCACCGGAAATAGGTAAGCTGAAATACCTGCAGTCGCTGGATGTGGCCTTCAATGACCTGGCCGAATTGCCGGAAGAGCTTTCACAGCTTCATTACCTGCAGGGTTTCTATGCCAGTGGGAACAGGCTGACAGTATTCCCCAGCCAGATCCTTTTGCTGCCAATTCTGACCAGGCTGGACCTGTCCCACAACCAGATCAGTGATATCCCGGGGGAGATCAGGAAGATGGACCAGCTGACCCGACTTTCCATCGAAAGCAATACCCTTACATCTATTCCGGTTGCGCTTTATAACCTGGCAAACCTGTCTGTTTTGGAGCTGGCTGGCAACGGTCTGAGCAAGATGCCTGAGGGAATATCGGGTCTGAAGAGCCTGAAGAAGCTCGATCTCTCCAACAATCAACTCACCTCGCTTCCCAGGGAGATAGCATCCCTTACAGAGACCCTTTCAGATCTGGCTATCCAGGGAAACATGATCCCGGAGGAGGAGATCAGTTGGTTGATCGAGTCCATGCCTCACACAAAGATCCGCTACTAGGAGGTTAATCCATCAGGCCGATCATGGCCTCCACCACTTTGGCGGCCCCTGTTGCGATCTGGCCGATGGTGGCATCCAGCATGTAGCAGGGTGTGGTGACCAGTTTGTTTTCAGTATCCACTACCACCTCTCCGTGGGTGGTTACCACATGGGTTGCTCCCAGTGATTCCATGGCTTCTGCAGTACCTTCATCCTGACCGATGGTGAGCTGGACATTCCCGAGGACTTTTGCCAGGATCACCGGGGAGATGCAGAGGGCTCCGACCGGTTTGCCGGATCGGACCATTCCACGGATGGCATCCTCCAGTTCGGTGAGGACAGTAGAACCGGCACCTTCAAATGCCCAGGTGGAGAGGTTCTTTGCAGCACCAAATCCTCCAGGTAAAAGCAGCCCGTCGAAATCCCCGGGATTGAACAATTTCAGATCCTGGATGTGTCCCCTTGCGATGCGGGCCGATTCCACCAGCACATTCCTGGTCTCATCCATCTCCTTGCCGGTGAGGTGGTTGATTACATGGTGCTGGTTGGTGTCCGGTGCAAAGATCTGGTACGTTCCACCCTGATTGTCAATAGCCAGCAGGCTGAGGGTGGCTTCATGGATTTCGGCTCCGTCGAATACTCCGCAGCCCGCAAGCACAACAGCAAATTTTTTCATCATGTTTCGATTAAATATATTTATACCCACTAATTTAGGCAATTCCTGCAGCTTCAGGTATGCAAAATCAATACTTTAGAACATTTATCGGAGTGCCGGCAGGGGTGGGTGAACAGTTCCTGCAGGCCAGGGAGGAATTGATCAGTGCACTGCATGACGAGCGGATCAGCTGGGTGTCACCCGACCTGTACCACGTTACAATCAGGTTCCTGGGGGATACGGAGATCAGGTTGGTCAAGGAGATAGGCGGAGCTTTGAGAAAACATGTGAAGCAACCCGGAAAGTCACTTGTGCAGTTACACCGGCTGGGAAGTTTCGGGCCACCGAAGAAACCCCGGGTGGTCTGGGTGGGATTTGAAGGGACACAGGTTTTTGAATCCCTGAGACAGGGAGTTGACCGGGCACTCGGGGCATGTGGATTCCTGCCTGCGGAACAATCCTTCAGGGCCCATTTAACCCTTGGAAGGATCCGCAGCCTTCATGACATCCGGAAGTTCTACAGGATCATTGAAGAGAGGAAAGATGCATTCACAGGCACGATGCACCTGGAAAGAATGGTATTTTACCGGAGTGTGCTTGGGAACGGAGGTCCGGTCTATACTCCCCTGGAAGTGATGGAGTTTGGGGACTAGTGTTTCAGGATTTCGATCATTACATCGTCTTTCATGACCGTATCATTCTTTTTCACAATGACCGATTGTACCTCACCGGCAATGTGACTCGAAATCTCATTCTGCATCTTCATGGCTTCCAGGATAATTACTGGATCACCCTCTTTCACTTCAGCACCTTCCTCCACCATGATATCAATGATCTTCCCCGGCATGGGTGCTTCGATGGAGACCACTGAAGAGGACTCCCCCTGCTGCTCCAGATACTGTTTCCGTTTCAGGGAAATGGGGGTTTCCACACTGAAGGAGTGCCAGACCCCGTTGATCATGATTGTATAACGGTTCTGGTTCTTTTCGATCACATCAAGCATGTACTTCTTGTTCTTCCAGACGATATAAGAAAATCCGTTGGGATCTTCGCGCAACTTAATATCAACCGTTTTACCCTGGTATTTAATACGTCGCTCCAGGGGATTCTTAAACTCGTAGGCCTTATTGGTTGAGCTCAGGGCAATGAGCTTGGCGGGTGTTTTCTTTTTAGGTTCTCTGGCCATCGAAGGATCAGGATTTAGCGTAAACGTTTATTCAGGACCCAGGGGGCGATCTCCTTGCCCTTGTCAGCATAAAGCGGTTTGTCCTCAAAGTCATTCATTTCCCGTGCATAGTCATAGGAGGCGAAAAACGCCGCAAGCAATTCCTCATCCGGCTCATGGTGGTAATGGATCCTCAGTTCCTTGCTCAGGAAAGAGGTATTGAATTTCCCCTTTCTGAAATTCCGGTTCTGAAGCACTGCCCGGCAAAAGGCCAGGGTAGTCTTGGTTCCCTTGATCCAGAATTTCCGGATGGCCATGCTGGACAGCTGGAGTGCCTTTTCCCGGTCTTCGGCGTGAACGATCAACTTGGCAATCATGGAGTCATAATAAGGTGTTATGACAGAACCATCCCTGACACCTGTATCCACCCTGATATGCTCACTTTCAGTCCATGAGATCTTCTCAATGGTCCCCAGGCTGGGGGAGAATCCCGACTGAACATCTTCTGCATTGATGCGCCATTCAATGGCCCAGCCGTTCAGTTTGATATCTTCCTGTTTAAAGGCAAGTTTTTCTCCTTCTGCTATGCGGATCATCTGCTCGATCAGGTCGATGCCGGTGACCATCTCCGTAACGGGGTGCTCCACCTGTATCCGGGTATTCATCTCCATGAATGAGAAGTTGTTCTTTTCATCCAGGAGGAATTCAACGGTTCCTGCTGAGTAATAGTCCACCGATTTGGCGATCAGGATGGCTGCCTCCCCCATTTTTTTTCGCAGGGTGTCATCCAGGGCAGGAGAGGGGGATTCTTCAAGAAGCTTCTGATGCTTGCGCTGGATTGAACACTCCCGTTCCCCCAGGTGAATCACATTTCCATGTGTATCGGCCAGGATCTGGAACTCTATATGCCGGGGATCCCTCACAAATTTTTCAATGAATACCTCCGAATTGTTAAAAGCCTTTTCAGCTTCATTGGTGGCAAGGGTGAACATCCTCCTAATGTCCTTCTCCTTCTCAACCACCCGCATCCCCCTTCCGCCTCCTCCGGCTGAAGCTTTCAGTATGACAGGGTAACCTATCTGGCTGGCAATTTCAGCAGCCTCTTCAGGGTTGGATAGAGCGCCTTCGCTTCCTCCAAGCAAGGGTACATTGTTGGATTTGGCAAGACCTTTGGCAATGGTCTTATTGCCCATCCGGTAAATGGCATCGTGGGACGGCCCTATAAAAATGATCCCCTCCTCTTCACAGCGCCGGGCGAACTCGGGATTTTCTGCCAGGAATCCATACCCGGGATGGATGGAATCCACCTTCTGTTTTTTGGCATTGTATATAATCCTTTCGATATCAAGGAACTCAGGGGTGTTGTCGTCGTAACACTCTGAAAAATCGATGATTTCATCCGCCTCATCCAGGTACCATGCATTGGGTTCCTTGGAAGTTTTGATAACGAAGGTCCTGATACCCATTTTCTTCGCAGTGCGGATAATCCTCAAGGCTATTTCACCCCGGTTGGCGATCAGTATGCTCTTAATCTTCATGGTGGCTTTTATAGCGGGATATTGCCATGTTTTCTGGCCGGGTTGTTGACATATTTGGTTTCCAGTGCTTCGTATGCCCTGATCAGTTTCTTCCGTGTTTCGGCCGGATCGATCACTTCATCGATGAAACCCCTTTCGTCGGCCACGTAAGGGTTGGCTATCTCTTGTCGGTATTTGGCTGCAAGCTCCTTCTTCATGGCCACAGGATCGTCCGATGCTTCCAACTCTTTCCGGTAGATGATGGCTACGGCACCCTCCGGGCCCATGACTGCTATTTCCGCAGTGGGCCATGCAAAGTTGAAGTCACCTCCCAGGTTCTTGCTGTTCATCACACAATAGGCGCCGCCGTAAGACTTCCTCAGGATCACAGTGATTCTGGGAACGGTTGAATCGGCGAAGGCGTAGAGCATTTTGGCCCCATGGCGGATGATCCCGTTGTGCTCCTGGTCAATCCCCGGGAGGAAACCAGGAACATCCTCAAGGATCAGGAGCGGGATGTTGAATGCATCGCAGAACCGGATGAACCTTGCACCCTTGTTGGAAGAGTTAATATCGAGCGTACCGGCCAGTACTTTGGGCTGGTTACCTACAATTCCGATGACCCTCCCATCAAGCCTGGCGAATCCTATCACCACATTCTGGGCGTAGTTTTCAGAGATCTCGTAGAAAGAGCGTTTATCCACCATGAGGTTGATCACATCCTTTACATCGTAAGGCTTGTTGGCGTCATCCGGTACAATGTTCCTGAGCCGCTCCTCAATCTCGTTGGTCTCCTCTTCGGAAACCTCCATTTCAGGAGGATTTTCCATATTGTTGGAGGGCAGGTAGGAGAGAAGGTGCCTCACGCCCATCAGGGTATTCTCTTCGTCCTCGAAAACCATGTGGGCAACACCGCTTTTCTTTGAGTGCACCCCTGCACCGCCCAGGTCATTGAAAGAAACCTCTTCATTCAATACCTCTTTGACTACGTTGGGCCCTGTCACAAACATGTAACTGGTCATGTTGGTCATGAATACAAAATCGGTAATGGAAGGAGAATAGACAGCCCCACCGGCAGCAGGCCCCAGTATGACCGAGACCTGCGGGATGACTCCCGAAGACTGTACATTCCGGTAAAAGATACCGGCATATCCTGCCAGGCTGGCCACCCCCTCCTGGATCCTGGCACCACCGGAGTCGATAAGCCCTATCATGGGTGCTCCCATTTTCAGGGCCATATCCTGGATTTTCATGATCTTTTCTGCGTGAACAGATCCCAGTGATCCGCCCATGACCGTGAAATCCTGGGCATATGCGAAAGTCAGCCGGCCACGGATCAGCCCATGGCCAATGATCACACCATCTCCGTAAGCCTGTTTCACTTTGCCGAAACCGGTATTATTCCTGTCGGCTGTCACAAAGGCATCAATTTCCTCAAAAGTATCCTCGTCGAACAGGATCTCGATCCTTTCCCACGCAGTCAGCTTACCTTTTGCATGCTGCTTGTCCTCTGCCTTGTTATCGTGTTGGGAGTCAAACACCGCCTTCCGTTCAAGGAACCGGGTGAAGTTTCTACCTTTTACATCCATAGGTTAGATCAGGTTGCTTAAGATAAGACCCGTCAAGGTAAAAAAAGTTTTACAGGTCACATCAATCATGGTGCAAATCTATCAATAATTATCAATTTGAAAAGTTGACCAGGTCAGCTGCCCTTCCCTGCTCTGCCAGGCCTTCCGGAATGCATCGCCAGTTGTTGAAGGTTCCGGGAAACAGCGTATCCTTCCGGGCAAGGAATTGCATCATGTTATAACGGAGGTCAGAAGTCGTGGACCATATGATGCGTCCGGTAAGCTCCGCTGAAAGGATACCCGCCCCGGAAGTAAGATGGCCTCCCCCTCCGTTACCCCGGTATGAATTGATGGCTACGGTGAATGTATCCAGTGGATTGAAGGGATGGCCGTCTGATAATCCGCTGATGTGTACCCGGTCACCGGGATTCCTGGTCACATCTATGGTATAGTTGATCCCGGCTGCAGAGGAGAAATTATAATAGGGGTGGGCAAGGCGGCCCGGATCGGAATCACTGAACTGCAGCAAGTGGCTGGCAGGGCTTTTCATGGTGTTGAACCAGATCCCGGCAGCATGCTCCAGGAAACCATGGACCTCCTTTCCTGTAAGCTTCATGGTATAGAGCATGTTCTCGAACCTGTAGAGTTTGAACATATCGGAAACCATGACAGGTCCGGTTTCCAGATTTATCCTGAGGGAGAGCGGGGAGGCGAAGGATATATCCGCACCTGACAACTCCATCTGAACCTGGTGGACCAGGGACATGATCGGGGAAGGCCCGAACAGGGCATCCAATCCCTTGATCTCCCCGGCCATGAAGGTAATGGTGTCGGCCAGGTAATGGCTGATCTTGTCCCGGTCCCCTTTAAAATGTTCCGTAAAGTGCCCTGAAGGAAGAAAATCCTTCATGGGGACATTCTGCCCTGTGATCGTTCTTTCTTCCCCCGGGCCGAAAGTGATGGTAACTTCGCCTGCAAACCTGCCGTGACTTCCCGGATCCACCACCAGGACACTGTCCCCATCGGTGCCTGTTATCCACTGAAGAGATACCCGGTGGTCATGCCCGGCAAAGATCACATCGAATCCGGGGACCTGTTCGGCCACAAGCAAGACAGCATTTTCATTGAGGTAAGGGTCGGGATGATCTCCGTACCCTGCATCGGTACCCGAATGGAAAAGTCCCACCACCAGATCGGGCTTCTCCTTTTCCAGAATGACCGGAACCCATTTCCGGGCGGTCTCGACCATGTCCCTGAACTCCATATCCGGCCACAGGCTTTTGGGCAACCAGTGGGGGATGCCTGGGGTAATCAGCCCCAGTACTGCGATGCGGTGTCTGCCTGCCTTCAGGATGGTATAGGGCTCAAAATAGGGATCTCCCGTTGCCGTGCTTACTGCATTGGCTGCAAGCCACGGGAAACGGAATTCATTACTGATCCTGTCATATACGGCAGGCCCAGCCTCAATATCGTGGTTCCCCACTGTTCCGGCTGCATATCCCAGATAGTTCATCACCCTGGCAGCAATGTGCGTGGTGGAGGTGTCCACATAATTATAATAATGGACGGTGGGCTGACCCTGCAGGAAATCACCATTGTCAAGCAGGAAGAAGAGGGTATCTGTGAGATTCCTGTTTTCCACCACATAATTATATATATGGGCCAGGGAATTGTCTGCTTCCTGTTTAGCAATGAAATCATAGGGAAAGATCATCCCGTGTACATCGGTTGTAACGGCAATCCGGACTACCTGTTCACCGGGATCACATCCCCTGAGGAACAGGGCAATCATGGCCAGGAATATCACAACATGTTTCATCCGGCAGGTTTCATGAACAAGTAAGTTTTTTTAAGGGAGAAACTATGTTAAAACCGGTCAAAAAATGTCCGGCCAGGCGAAAATCTGACGTGTTGCACGGCATTCAAAAGACATATGAACATGGTTCTGAAAGGTTCCGGTCCTCCAGTTCTTTATGCCGGGATTTGAAGTATAAGTCAGATACAGAAACTGATACGTATCTCCCTACGGTCGGGTTCCGGCAGCGCATCGGTACCCGAATCGATATATATCGATGGATTGTCTTCCTGAATCTTCCATTCGGCATGGATATCCCTGTTGTGAAGAGTTGAACAATTTCATTTACATCTATAGTTTTAGGCAAAATATTATGACTATGAAAAGGAAACTTACTTTTATCTCGCTGCTGGGTGGATTCACACTGCTGCTTGCAGGTGCTATATTCATCAGCAGTTGTGAAGGACCCATGGGTCCTCCGGGACCGGCTGGAACAGATGGTACCGATGGTATTAATGGTGTTGACGGTATTGATGGTACGGATGGTACTGATGGTGTGGCCGGCAATGCCGTGTGCCTGAACTGTCATACCAGTGCTGTGAAAGATGTTGTTGTGGCAGAATATGCAACTACGCTGCATGCAATGTCCCAGACGTTCTATCCAGGCAGCCCGACCACTGTCCAGTATGCCGGCGGCAGAACAGATTGTGCCAAATGCCATTCCCATGAAGGATTTGTCGAAACCGTCTGGACAGGACAGGATACCATAGCATCCGAGATCCCGGCACCACAGCCGATCCGCTGCAAGACCTGTCATGATTTTCACTATTCTCTTGATTTCGAGAATGAGCCAAATTCGGCCATCAGGCAGATGATGGCAGTGACCCTGATCGCAGGCGGTGAAGAGGTTGGATTTGACAACATGGAAGCTAACCTCTGTATGCATTGCCACCAGGCCAGGACGAGCCCTGCTGATGATGCTGACGGAGCAGCCCTGGTAGAAGTATACGAACACTACGGGCCGCACCACGGACCCCAGGCCAATATAATCAATGGTCTTGGCGGATATGAATTCGGTGCAGCACTATCAACAAGCGGTCCGCACGAATCCATGGCTGACTGCGTTAGCTGCCACATGCATGATGGTGGTACAGACAACGGCGGACATACCTGGGTTGCAGGTGTAGAGGGGTGTACCGGTTGCCACACCGGGCTTACCGATTTTGACTACAACGGCGTAAAGACAGAGATCGAGGGTCTCATCGCAAGTCTGGAGGAAGCACTGAAAGATGCAGGAATGCTTGATGAAAGTGGCCATGCCATAGAGGACACCACTTACCAGGCTGATTCTGTTGGTGCTTTGTGGAACTTCCTGCTGGTAGAGGAAGATGCTAGCCACGGGATCCACAATCCGGATTACACGAAGGCTTTGCTGAACGGCTCAATCAGCATCTTTAACTAGTAAAGTTGATTTTATAACGTAAGAGGGTGTCCGTTTGGGCACCCTCTTTTTGTATGGTATCTTCAGGTTTTGAAATGCCCGGGATTATCCGGTTTCGCTGATCTGTTTCAGCCGGTCATAATCGATCACCTCGAAGGATTTTCCATTCATCCGGATCACTCCGTCTTCATTGAACTCCTTCAGCATCCGGATCACTGTCTCGGGACTCATTCCTGCAAGTTCACCAAGTTCTTTCCGGGTGAGTGGCAGATCGAATTCGGTCTTTCTGTAGATCCGGTCGGCCAGGCAGATCAGGATGTCGGCCAGGCGGCCAAATGCCTGCTTGTAGGTGAGACAAAAAAAGCGCCCGTAAATCTGAACACTGTTGGAACTCATGATATTGATCATTTCTATGGCAAACTCATTATTCTGCCTGAGGAGATGCCTGAAAGCTTTGATATCAACCTGCCGGATCTCAGAATCAATATAAGCCATTCCCGAATAAGGAAATGTGCTCATCTCTTCCGAGACTGCAGCAAGCCCTAAAAAATTCCCATCAGGAATAATTCTTAGAACCAGTGAGTTTTGACCGTTCTCCAGGAATACTTTGGCCAGGCCTGTTTCCATATACATTACATGGGAAACAAAACTTCCCTGCTTGCAGATCATCTCACCGCGCTTGTACTTGATCCACACTGAATTGGCATCAAGATAATCGTGTTCCTCTCTGGTGAGTTTATCAAAACAGAGGCACTGGTGCATGCTTAAGGTACAACCTGTAAATCGTGTCACACTCTCCATCCTTATTTTTATTGGGTGGTAAATATACAAAACTATCATGAAAAACACTGATATAGATCAATCGTTTAACAGGCTCAGATCAGTATGTTAATGTTTTAACAACAGTCCGTTTTCCTTTGCCAATTCACCCAAATACACAATCTTTACGGCATGGGAATATCCCTCTATTCCGGTAATTTATAGCAGCCTACGGTAATGGGGGGTAAACTGTTTTTTTTAACACATAACATGCTTTAGAATGGTGACACCAAAGATGTGGAGAGCGATAGGAGTTGTCAGTACCTGTCTGATAATTGTTTGGATCATTGCCGGATGTACGAATGATACCATCCCCGACAGGGGTGGGAACGGGAACGGAAACGTCAGCAATTCATGTGAATCATGCCATACTGATTATCCCCTGCTGATCGCGGTACACACCCCCGATACGGGTGCTCCGGTGGGGGGTTGTGGAGGGGATGCAGTAGTCCGTACTCCTTATGACAGGGTCTTCATGGGGGGAGAGGGGTACGATGATTTTAAGGCATCCGCTCACTATTATGTAGGGTGTGTGAACTGTCACGGTGGAGATAACCAGGTCATGGACAAGGAAAGTGCCCACTCAGGAGAATGGACTGCTTCCCCTTCAATGGACTATGAAAAAAATTGTGCATCCTGCCATGAGGCTGAAACCGAATTCTTCTCAAACAGCCTGCACAACGGCACAGGGCAAAAGCGGAAAGTAACCCTTCGCAGCGGCCTGGCTGGTGCGTCGGAATTTGACCAGCTGCCGGCACACCAGATAGAGGGTTATAACAACAACTGTGCCCATTGCCACGGAACCTGCGGTAACTGCCATGTGGTCAGGCCAGCCCCAGATGGCGGGGGCCTTTTTAACGGACACAATTTCAACAAGACCCCGGACATGGTCAAGGTATGCGCCAAGTGTCATTCATCCAGAGGCTGGCATGCATATATTGGAACTGCCCCCGGGACAAAACCGGATGTACACCTTACAAGTGAGGAGGAGTTTACCTGCCTGGCCTGTCATGACGGAATGGAGATGCACGGCAGTGCGAAACCGGTGGAGCAGCGGTATGACTATGAAGAGCTGCCCGGGTGTAAGACTGAGAACTGCCATCCGGGGCTGGAGACAAAGAACACCTATCATACTGTACACTATGGCAGTTTCAACTGCCAGGTATGTCATTCCCAGGATTATAACAACTGCGGGAGTTGCCACGTGCATGGTGATGGTGCAAGGATTCCTTCATACCAGGATTTCAAGATCGCACTCAATCCCATTCCTGACATAAAGAAGGAGTACGACTTTGCACTGGTGCGGAGGACACTTGCAGCTCCCGACAACTGGGAAAAGTATGATGTGCCCGAATATGCGAACTTTGATGCGTGCCCCACCTACAATTATACGACACCCCATAACATCCTGAAGCGGACTGCACGCACCCCTGAAGTGGCTCAAATGAAAGATTGCGGCAAAAGCTGTCACCTCAGGATCGAGGAGGGCGATACCATCAATAAAGACCTTTACCTGTGGCAGAAAGACCTGCTTGAGTGGGAAATTGGAGCCACCGGGCATATCACTGTGGATGGACACCTTCCCTCATCCTGGACAAAATAGCTTATTCACCCAACAATAAGAATAGATGTTTAACCAAATAACAATTAAAATGATGAAATCAAAACTATGGCTGCTCGCCATCCTGTTCCTTTCCTTTGCTGTTGTTTCCTGTGACGAAGACGAACCAGATCCGGAACCAGTAAACGAAGCCGAGGTCCTTATCGAGTACCTCGAATCAACCGATGCTCCCTACGGAGGATTTTATGTCAATAACGGCATGCCCTCTATCAAGACTGCCTCACATGTGAAGGAGCAGAACACCCTGGGCAAGGTGTACATCGTGGACATCCGTTCTGCAACGGATTTTGCCGACGGGCACATCCTCAATGCTGTGAATGTGGGTGCTTCCGATGTGTATACACACCTGGAATCAGCTGACCTTACCGGCAAAGATGAGATTGCCATCGTATGCTACACCGGGCAGACTGCAGGATGGGTGACCAGCCTGCTATGCCTTGCGGGTTACGACAACGTATATTCCATGAAATTCGGGATGTGCTCGTGGCATGCTGATTTTGCAGGAAAGTGGAGCAGTAACATAGGCAATGCCGGAGCCTCCTATTTTACTTCCGATGCTACAGCAAAAGGCGCAGAAGGTGATCTTCCGTTAATTGCTACAGGCAAGGAGACCGGACAGGAGATCCTGGATGCACGTATTGCAGCTGTATTCCTCGAGGGATTTGGTGAAGCCAAGGTTTCCAATACGACAGTGCTTGAGAATACTGACGACTACTATGTTGTCAATTACTGGCCGGCTGCCGAATACACCGATCCGGGACATATCACAGGCGCTGTACAGTACGAACCCAAGCAGAGCATGTCCATTACACAGGACCTGAAGACCCTGTCCACCGAGAAGCCGGTTGTGGTCTATTGCTATACCGGACAGAACAGTGCCAACCTGGCTGCCTACCTGAGGGTGATCGGTTATGATGCAAAATCACTGCTCTTCGGAGCCAACGGGATGATCTATGATGACATGACCAAATCCAAGTGGAGTGAAGCTGCCATCATGGGTTATGACTACGAAGGAATGTAAAAAGTTTCTCTGAAACCTTCATATAAAGGGCCAATCCGGATTGCCGGGTTGGCTTTTTTTGTTTATTTTGAGTATGAATTAACAATTATGCTGGAAAATGGTCCGGATATTGAAGTGAGATTCAGTAGAAATAAATATTTTTATTGTTAGAACCAACATTTAAAACCTGATATCATGTTTACGAAGAAAACCTTTTTAATCACGTTGCTGGCCCTGCTGGCCTGTGGCGCCGTATCAGCCCAGGCTTTCAAGTACATTGGTGCTCCAAAATGCAAAATGTGCCATATGAAGCCTCCCAAGGGGGAGCAGTATAATGTCTGGTTGAAGGGGCCCCATGCCGGTGCCATGAAAACCCTTGCCAGTGAGGAATCCAAGAAGATTGCCGCTGAAAAGGGGATTGCAGATCCCACCACCGATCCCGCCTGCATCAAGTGCCATTCCACCGTGGGGCATATTGACAAGAGCCTGGTGGCCGGGATCAAGATGGATGAAGGGGTTTCATGCGAATCCTGTCATGGCCCGGGCAGCATGTATAAAGGTGCTTCCATTATGAAGAACCGTGAGATGGCCATGAAAAAGGGAATGATCCTACCCACCGAAGAGGTGTGCAAGACATGCCACAACGAGGAGAGCCCGACCTACAAGCCATTCAACTACGAAGAGAAGGCGGCCATGATCGCCCATCCTGATCCAACCAGACAGTAAGATTCACTACACCAAGGAAAAAAAATATAGAAAATCTTCCGGTTCTCGTAACCGGAAGATTTTTTTTTACCTTGCGGTGCTCTAAATGTTTAACGAATATTAGCTAATCAACAATGAGAATAAGAGGTTTTATTTTGCCGGTACTGATCCTGCTGGTGGCAGGATGCGGGAACGCTGACAACAATGGTTTTATTACCGTAACTGTGAATAAGGTGGAACAGGTCCAGGGTTACACTTATTTATTGGTGAAAGCAAAAGGCCCGGCTTACTGGCTGGCTGTTCCGTCCATGGAAGTCAATGAAGGAGATAGGTACCACTACACGGGTGGCATGGTGATGAAGGATTTCTACAGCAAGGAGCTGGACCGCACTTTCAAAGAGGTCCTGTTCCTTGAAGTGATCTTTCCCGGCAAGCCCGGTGCAGCTCAAGCCGGTATGGCCGGCACGGTACATCCCGGTCAGGAGATGACCCCGGGAAGTACGATAGCGGTTGAGAAGTCAGATGTGGTGGTGGAGGCAGTGGAAGGAACCGTAAGGATCGGAGAGCTGTACGCAGACCCGTCAGCATATGAAGGAAAAGTCATCCGGGTGAGGGGAGAGGTTACCAAATTCAATCCTGCCATTATGGAACGCAACTGGATCCATCTCCAGGACGGCACGTCATTTAAAGGGAAATTTGACCTCACGGTCACCTCCGTTGAGTCTTTTGAAACTGGTAGTGTGGTCACCATGGAAGGGACTGTGGCCCTGAACAGGGATTTCGGTTACGGATACAGCTATGAGATCCTCCTGGAAAAAGCAACAGCGGTCAAAAAACCTTGACCGCTGTGTGCTTCTGCCTTTTGTGTGTCCTGATCAATGACCGCTCCCTGTGATGAAGGTGTATATGATCAGCACGATCAGGATCACGCCGATACCCAGGGCGAGAAATCCGAAGAACCGGATCAGCCTCAGGTTCTCTTTTGAAAATTCCTTTTCCACGATCTTCTCCTCCAGCCTTCCAGAATCTTTCAGCTCCTGATACTCCCTGGGCCGTTCATGCTTGAGATGCTCCACGGACATGTGCCCGGTGAAGATCACCGTATCCATGGGGAAGGCCTCGGGACGGAAATGGGTATTGAAGAAATGGACCGTGAAGATGAATCCGACCGCAAGCAGGGCTTCGTCGCTGTGCACGATCTGTGAGAAATTGATCACCCAGCCGGGGAAGAACTTGGTGAAGAATACCGGGAACCATAGCACCAGTCCACTGAAACCAATGATGGCCACCCCCCAGAATACAGCAAGGTAATCGAATTTTTCCCAGTAGGTCCATCTTCCGTATTGGGGCCTTGGCCCTCTGCCCACAAACCATTTCATGGTGGCAATGAAGTCGAGGATATCCTGCCTGTTGAACCAGAGGGAATCCTTTCCGAAAATGAACCTGGTCATGGAGAGCCTCTTCTTTCTTTTGAGACCCACCAGGTTGGTGATGTGAAGGGCGAAATAGCCAAAGGTGATCACTGCCCCGATGCGGTGCAATGTACCTGCCACCTGTACCCCTCCAAGGATCTTTGCCAGGGATTTGGCCCAATCCATGTGTGCAAATTTCAGCATCATGCCGGTCAGGGCGAGCAGGATAAAGCTGACGATCACGAATACATGGGTGATCCTTTGCCTTCTGGTAAACCGTTCAATGTACTTGTTCCCCGCCTCTATGGGTTTCTCTTTCCTTTTCTTCAACCTTTCAGACAAGGAACGGGGCAGCCACATGAGCAGGTGAATCCCGAAGAATCCGAATACACCCAGCAAAAGGGATGTCATAAATATATACGCCACATGCAGCTTGGGATCATCTTTATGGGTGGCATGGCTCAGGTAACCTGTAAACCTTTTGTTGGCTCCCACATGACAGGACGCACAGGTATTCACCAGATTCTCTTCCGAGACCATGGATTCAGGATTTTCGGCTTTCAGGATGTTATGTGCACCGTGGCAGTCTGAACACCTGGCCGATTCGTAATAGCCCAGCTGGTAGGCTTTGCCATGGTAAGTCTCCATGTAGGTCTTGGCTGTCTCTTCATGGCACGATCCGCACTGGGTGGTCACCTGGATCATGAATTGATCCTGGTTCACATCAGAAATAACATGGGCGCTGTGGCATTTGACACATGTGGGATATTCCTTACCCTTGTTTTCCAGGGTGAATGCATGGTCGCTTGTCAGGTACTGTTCATAGATCCCCTTGTGACAATTTCCGCAGGTCTGTTGCACATTGGACGGATGGACGGATGATTCCTCATCGGTCTCCTTGAGCATGAGATGGGTTGTATGGCAATCGGTGCAGACTGCACTGACTGTTAATCCTTTGTCGGTAAGCCCCTTCCCATGGACACTCAAGGAGTAGTCGGCAAATGCATCCACCTCCTTCAGTTCGGTGGTCGCCGGAGCTTTACCATCCTCCTTATGGCAGCCCCCGCAGAGTCCCGGAATAGCTGTCCTGTAAACAGGAGAGGTATCGTCAAACTTCGACTTGGTTCCGTGGGTGCCATGACAATCGGTACAGTAGGGAGCGTTCGCCTCCTTATGGTAGTGTGCCTGCCCGTGCCCGCTTTTGAAATACATGTCAAACACCTCTGCATGGCAGGAGGAGCAGTCCACCGGTTTATTGGTTGAGCATGGGCGTTCCAGGTGATCGGTTACTGCCGTGTGGCATTTTGTGCACGGGATGTTCTTATGAACCGAATTTGGCAGTATGTTGGAATCCACAAAAAGGGAGTGTTTTTCACCATCCTCCATCCTGTGGATCTCCTCATCCTTGTGGCATTTCATGCAGGAGTTATCGGAAAACCTGGCTTGGATCTCCGGTATTTCAACCTTATGTGGTGGGTGGCATTCCGAACAGGAGGGAATGATGTCAGGGTCTTTTTCCCACAGCTCACCCTTGATGACCTTCTTGTGCGATTCTTCGATCCTGGTATGGCACTGCATACAGGTTGCAGCCATCCGGCCAGGTGAAATGGATGAATTGGGGCTGGTATGAGGCAGCACCAGGTGGTTACCGTGGCAATCGTTGCATGTGGCAGTGACAATCAGACCTGCCTCGAACAATCCCCTTCCATGGATGCCCTGGGTATAGTTCTCAACCACATTGTGCTCTGAAACATCATAAACCCTGGCCACAACCTCCCCCTCTTTGTGACATTTTCCGCACAGAACGGGAATGTTCATCTTATAGGTGCGTGACCGGGGATCGGTATAGTGCAGGATATCGTGGTGACCGTGGCACTCTTTGCAGCTGGGAGCATAGGGATCATGCATCAGCAGGGCCTGGCCGTGGATCCCCCTTCTGTTGTCTGCCATGGCCCGGGTATGACAGCTGCCGCAATTGACCGGCTGCAGGTCCTCGGCATGCGGAAATCCTTCATCGTCGGCGTCCGCATGGCATGATATGCAGTTGTTACTGTGATGGACCGATTTTTCAAAAACCATGGTATCAACGAACATGGACGTCATCCTGCCAAGCAGCATTCCCTCCAGTTCCCTGTCTTCATGGCACATCATGCAGTCCTCGTCAGACTGGGCAAGCAGTTCCGGACTTAAGGACAAGAATGCAGTAAGAAAGATCATGCTCAAAACCCGCCCCAGGCGGGAATAAGCGAAGCAATAGTGGTCCATCTTCTGGGTTGTTAAGACAATGGAAAAATAGCAATTAAATATGCAATTATTCACATATCTTAAGATGTGAGAGTTATTTATAACTAGTCTGAATATAAGCCTCTTCAGATGATAGGGGGTCCTGAACCTGTCAGTTTTAATTATTTTCCGCTGCTGGTTCCCCGGGCTCCTGGTGCTCTTCTTGTTCCTCATGGTACCCGTTGACCATGCTTCTGAACAGGGTGCCTGGTTTATCTCCCAGGGTGCAGGTGTACAGGTGTACCAGGAGGAAAATGGAAAGCACAAATCCCATGATCTGGTGGAGGTACCCGGTTAGGGCCAGTCCACTGATTCCGAATACATTAAGGACAACGGTTTCCGGGAAAAGCAATCCAATACCAGAGATAATGATCAACGGCATGCACATGTACATGACCACCACATAGGATATTTTTTGAAGGGGATTGAATTTCCTCTTCTCATTAATAGCAAAGGGGTGCGGCTCCTTTTTAAAGATCCCGCTGATGTAGAACATGGCCTGCTTCATGAGGTTGCCTCCCAGGTCCTCTTTCAGTCCCCTGTAATACTTTCCGTTTCCTGAAACCAGGTTCCCAAGGACGTAAATGCCATAACCGATGGTCAGGATGATAGCAGCAACATTATGGAGTCCCACGGCGACCTTAAAAGGAATGAGACTGCCATCGGGGGAGGCATAATGCAGGCTGATCCCGGTCAGGACTAATACAAGAAAGGTTAACGCATTGATAACGTGCCAGACCCTGATCCAGAGCGGGTATAAATATGTTCGAACGGTGGCCATGTGAATGTGATTTTAATTTCTAATTCGCAGGAAAACATGAAAAGCAACTCCGGCAATAGTACATGCAAGGATCAGAAAGCTGAGTTTATTCAACAGGGGATTCTTGTTGGCGCCGATCACAAAAGCGTTGTTTATAATAACCCCGTTTACTAAGCCGGCTTTGCGGTCCTCCTTGCTCTGGAACTTGTAAAGTGTGTGCATCAGCCTTGAATCGGTGGAGTGACATTCAGTGCATCGCTGCACTGCTTCCGATTTGGGAAGGATCTTATGTGCCACCAGGATGGAGTCATTGATCTCGGTGTGGCATTCGATACACCTGACATTTGTAAAATGTGCAGCCTGGTTGGGCAGCCATTCGTGGGTTTGCATCACATTGATCTCATCCCGATCGGTAAGCAACGTAAATCGCTGAAAGTTGGCATGGCAATGGAGGCACATGGTGTTGTCATACAGGATCGCCTCCTCCAGGTCATCTGTATTCCTCATGAAAGCCCTGTATGAATGAGGATCATGACATTTCCAACAGGTAAATTCATCGAAGTTATGAATGCTCTCCTGGAATTCAAGCTCGATATCCTCGAAGTGGTAATGGGCAAAGGACTCATCATATCCATGGCAGTCCATGCAGACAAGTTGCTCTTCCAGCCTCGTCTCCACGGCGTGTGGGAAAGTGTTGTAGTCATATGAATGGCAATCCGTGCAGCTGAAGGCTTTATGCACAGAACTGTAATACGCATCCCTGTCAATGACCCTGTCAGGACACATATGTTCTGTGATGGTCCGGGCCATGAGGGTATCCTGAAGAATGTATTTCATCTCTCCGTGGCACTTCAGGCAACTTTCGTTATCCTCCACGTAATCATTTACTTCGAAATAAGAGGGTTTCAGTTTCAACGTATCTTCCGCAGGCTGTGCATAAAGGGAAAGTACTGCAGCAGAAAGGACTATCAGTGATACTATTGTCGGGGATCTCATGGTTACCTGAACCTGATGGTGATGTTAAAACCAAACTGGAAATCCCCGTCAAAGGGATTCCTGTCATTAAATGCCACACTCCGGTTCTTGACAATGGAATTGTAGTTGGATACAAAGACCCTGAATGAGTGGGTGCTGGTCCCGATTTCCACACCCAGCGCTATGTTTGGATAGATGGTCTTGCTGATGGTGGAGCCATCCTCTTTCACAATTGTCTCTGGTTGAACCAGGGGCTGGTCATATTCAAGGATGATGGAATGGAAACCCAACACCTGGAAGCGGGCCCCGAAATTGATGGAGTAGTTATCGTTCCTGTATCCCTCCGGTACTGCGTTGAACCAGACAAACGTGGGTGCAACCTGGTAACTGATCTTTTCTCCCAGTTTTTGTGAAAGGATCAACTGGTGCAGATAGGAAAAGCGGTAAATGAACCGGTAATCGAGGGTATCGGTTTCTGAGGCTCCTTCAAAATTATTGTCGGGACGTGCATCCAGCACGAAATTTCCGTAGTAGGAGAGTGAAAAGGGTTTCCGGAAATTGGTGGTCTGGGTCATGATGCTGAATTTCCACTCCAGCTCCTGCTGCTTGAAGTTTTTCGTGGTCCCCAGCCCCACCATGATCTTGTCCGTAATCCCGTAGTTCAGTCCCAGCCTGGTATTGGCGCCTCCGTAGATCCCGAAGATGTCCGAGATCTCCTTTATCTGGCCGAATCGGTGCTGAATCTCCATATTGAGCGATCCCTTGTAGGGATTGGTGGTAGTCTGGTTGTCGATCAGCGTCTGGGTTGTGAACGGTTCAAACACCTGTTCATCGGCCTCTTCCTGTGCAAACAAGAATCCAGGTAAGAAAAAAACAATGAGGCATGCAATGGTGGTCAGTTGAGTATATCTTTTCATAGCTATAGGTTGATTTTCATTTTAATTATCCTGGGCTTCAGCCTGGATCCAGCCAAGGATCTTCAGGATCTCTTCTTCAGTGGCGCGTCCGGAATGGGATCCTGAGAATACCTGGTAGAGGACAGATTCGCAGGCATTCTCCGGTCCCTCCACATACCCGCCGTCGATAATCTCATCGTATGCCAGTCCGGGGCTCAGGTTAGGGGAAGGCCCGCCTGAATGGCAACTGGTGCAACTTGCATCAAATATGGGCTGGATGTCACCTGAGAAACTCATCCCCAGGGTACCCTCGGGACAATTGGATGGGATCTGCTCATGGGAACACCCGGACAGGATCAGGATCAGAAAACCTGCCAGCAACAACATCAGTCTTTTCATACGTTCAATGTATTTTGGATACGGTGCGGAATGTACGGTCTTAATAACGTATCAAAGGTATAAGTTCCCGGTCGCTGTGTGAAGGAATTCACATCGATGTTTGATATCTTTTTGACAGAGATAGATCAGTGCAAAGGCTGATCTGGATCAGTGTTGGATTTTTTCTTATATTACCCACCTTCTCACCCAAGCGAATAAATAGTATCATGAATAAGCAGAAGCTATGTGAAGGATGTGATAAGTGTAACCAGAGATCTCCGCTATTTCAGGTACTCACCGAGGAGGAGTTGAAAATTATCAATGGGGAAAGGTTCTCGGTGCGGTTTCATGAAGGCGAAGTCATACTGAAGCAGGGTACTCAGGCCAGTAAACTTGTTTCAGTGGTGGATGGTTTTGCCAAGACCTACATTGAGGGATTCAACGACAGGAACCTGATCCTGAATTTTGTGAAACCCTGGCGGCTTGTGGGAGCACCTGGTATCCACACAGTCGGGAAATACAGTTACACTTTCGTAGCCATTAAGGAAACCGTGGTCTGTTTTCTGGATGTGGGGAATTTTAACAGGGTGCTGGATCTGAACAGTACATTCTCCAGGAAATACATCGAAACCTGCAGCAGTAATTATGCCCGTTCATTGGAACGTATGGTAAGCCTGAGCCAGAAACAGATGCATGGCAGGGTTGCCGATGCTTTGATCTACCTGTCGGAGGAGATCTATGAGACTGAGGTTATTGGCCCGGAAATTTCCAGGCAGGATATGGCTGATTATACAAGCCTGTCAAAAGACAGCGCCATCAGGATCCTGAAAGAGTTTGAGAGGGACAACATCATCCTCCTTGAAGACAGGACTATTATGATCCTCGATAGTCCCCGGCTTCACTCAATCTCTTTAAACGGTTAATCCGGACTCCCCTTACCGCTCTCTGCTGATCCGCCTGAAGTGAAGATCCTGGAAATCATAGCTGAAATCGATTTCGGGTGAGATGCCCTTCATGGTGATCTGCTGTGCTTTCCCCTCCTCGTCCATGCTGAAGAGGGCAAAAGCATCGGCGTCCATTTCCCTTTGCTCCCATTTAATCACGAAAGCATTGGCTTTGTAATGGTACATGGGTCCAGTGAGTTTTGGAGAACGTTTCGCGGTGAACCAGAGCCCACCCTCCCTGATTCCGATGCTGACCTGGCCAAACCAGGGATCCTCATAGTCACCCAGGTAGTCCCCGGGTGTAATCTGACTGTGGTCCCCGTTTTCAACCGTCTCCCAGACTTTCCTGACCACCTCTGCTGCGTGTCCGGAGTTTTCAGCGGACCTCCTGCTGTAGTATCCGATCCAGTCATATGCCTCCATTCCCAGGTAGCTGTCAACAATGGTTTGTGAAATCACCTGGAATAGATCACCACCCCCGTAGTAGGAGTTGGTCAGAACCACCACTCCCAATTCCAGGTCCGGGAGAAGGATGGTCTTGGAAAGCATCCCGTTCACATCCCCGGTATGGAAAACAGCAAGGGTCCCGTTCATATCCGACAGGCGCCAGCCCAATCCATATCCGTAAAAATGTGAATGGTATCTGGAGTGGGACCTGACCTTCATGGGGGTGTGGATCCTCCACATCTCTTGGTGACTCGCCTCAGAGAAGAGCTGGTTCCCGAGGTCCGGTCCGTATTTCCCTCCGTTCAGCTGTGCAAGCATCCACAGGCTCATGTCATCCACGTTGGTAAGGATCCCCATGGCAGCACCGTTGATCTTCTCCGGATCCCAGTCGTGGAAGTCCATCAATTCCAGTCCCCTGTCAGTGAGGATATGCGGGGAAGCCATGTTCTCGTACTCCACCAGCCTGGGCGGGAGGGTATAGGAATGGTCCATCCCCAGGGGTTCCAGGATCTTTTGTTTCACAAATAGCTCCCAGCTCAGACCGCTTGCCCGCCTGATCAGTTCACCGGCAATGACGTAGAGAATATTGTCATAACCATATTTTGTCCTGAAGCCTGATACCGGCTGGAAATGCTGGAAATTCACAAGCATATCATTGATGGTAAAATCCGACCCGGAAGGCCAGAACTGGAGGTCTCCGGCACCCAGTCCCAGCCCGCTCCGGTGGGTCAGCAGGTCCCGGACCGTGAAATTCCGGGTGACATAGTCATTGTACATCCTGAATCCGGGGATATGTTCCGCCACCGGATCCTCCCACTCCAGCTTTCCCTCTTCCGCCAGCATGGCCAGTGCTGCCGTGGTGAATGCCTTGCTGTTGGAAGCGATCCCAAAGCAGGTATGCTCGTCAACCAGTTCCCCAGTTTTGACAGATCTGACACCGTACCCTTTTTCAAGGACCATTTCCCCATCCTTCACAATCCCAACGGCCACTCCGGCCACGTTGAATCTCTCCATGGCCTCCTCCACCAGGCGATCGATCTCTTTCGGGCCAAGCTGACCGGATATGGTCACGGGGAGGGCCAGCAGGAGCAGGATTCCTGTAAATCCTGGGTTCAATAGTCTTTTCATACCCTTAAAATACAGAAATATTTATATTGAAATCATTCTAAACTGCGGGTAAGAAGCAGGGACTTCTGTTAGAAGACATATTATATTCGATATTTTTAAATCATGAGCGGAACGATCAGGAAAGGAAAGGTTCTCGGTATTGACGTGGGTTCTGTTTCCATCTCGTTGGTTTGCCTGGATATGGGCGGGAACATGATCAGCCATGACTATATCCTGCACCACGGGGATATCCGGGGGGCTCTGGTGCAGATGCTCGGGGACTTTGACCCGGCACAGATCCTCGGAATTGCAGCCCCCTCCGGAAAGACATTGTTCAGTGAACAGGTACAGGTGTTCGATACGCAGGTTTCACTGATCGAAGCTGTATCCCGCCTGGTTCCGGACACCCGGTCCATCCTGCATGTGGGAGCTGAACGTTTCTTCCTGATCGAATTGGACGGCCAGGGGGTGTACCTTCAGACCAGCCACAGCTCTTCATGTGCTGCCGGAACAGGAAGTTTCCTTGACCAACAGTCCTTGAGGCTTCAGCTGAATGACACTGCCCACCTTTCTGAGATGGCTCTGAAAAACAGTGCCCCCATCCCCGGCATCGCGGCCAGGTGTTCCGTTTTTGCCAAGACGGACCTGATCCACGCACAGCAGAAGGGATACAGCCTGGAAGCCATCTGTGACAGTTTGTGCAAGGGATTGGCAGACAATATTGCCGATACCCTTTTTAATAAATCATTCCCTGTTGCCCCGGTCATCATGACCGGAGGTGTATCCAGGAACCGGTCGGTGGTCGGGCACCTGGAGGAAATCCTGGGAGAAGAGATCCGGATCCATCCCCATTCCCAGCATTTACCTGCCATTGGAGCATCCAGCCTGCTGCTTGAGTCCATTCTCAAAGGGAGGGAACCGCAGCCTTTGTCCCTCCGGGAGATCCTGCCGGAACAGGGGACAAAGGATTATTATTTCGAACCACTGACCACCCCCGGAGCAGTTTCCGGGGATGTGGAGGTCACCGGTCAATGGATCTACGATCCTGAAGTTGCAGATCATTCGGTGGAGGTCCAGGTGGAACAGTTCCGGGTGTCATCCCGGGGACCAAGCAGTTACTATCTGGGTATTGATGTGGGGTCCACCAGCACAAAGGCAGTGTTGCTGAATACCCGTGGGAAACCCAGTGCGGGTTTTTATACATACACCTCGGGGCAGCCCCTGAAGGCGATCCAGGCACTGTTCGAGGCCATGGATCATTTCTTTGTACAGAGCGGAGAGGAACCGCGGATCATCTCCTGCGGAACCACAGGTTCGGGCAGGAAGTTTATCGGGGGGATCATCAGGGCGGATATGGAGATGGATGAGATCACCGCACATGCCCGGGCGGCCTATGAGCTCAATCCACTCACTGATACCATTATCGAGATCGGGGGTCAGGATGCCAAATTCACCCAGATGAAGGACGGGGTGGTCACCTTCTCCCATATGAATACGGTATGTGCAGCGGGGACCGGAAGTTTCATCGAGGAGCTGGCAGGAAGACTGGGAGTGAGGCTTGAGGATTACCAACGCCTGGCCATGGGCAAGCCTGCACCGCTGGCCAGTGACCGTTGTACTGTATTTATGGAACGGGATATTAACCAGTTACTGAGCCTTGGATACAACGTGGAAGAGGTTCTGGCCACAGTGATCCACTCGGTACGGGAGAACTACCTGAAGAAGGTGGCCAGTGAAGCACATATCGGGGACCATGTTTGTTTCCAGGGTGCCACGGCCAGGAACCAGGCACTGGTAGCTGCTTTTGAGCAGAGGCTTGGAAAGCCGGTGTATGTGTCCCCGCTCTGTCACCTGACAGGAGCACTGGGAACCGCGTTATTGCTGAAGGAGGAACACCGGGAGCCCACACGGTTCAGGGGAATCGACCTCTATAAGAAGGAGATTCCCGTTGAGACCGAGACCTGTGAACTGTGCCTCAACCGTTGCACCATCAGTGTGGCCAGGATCAATGGTGAAAAACAGGCTTATGGATTTCTGTGTGGAAGGGATTATGAAACCCGGAAGTTTGTAAAAAAGGGAGGGGATGGATTTGACCTGATGAAGGAGAGGAACAAGCTGATGAAGGTTTCGCCCGCCAGGGCAACGGCTGCCAGGTCAGATCAGCCTTCCATCGGAATTCCGGCCACCCTGCACCTGGTGGAAGACCTGACCTACTGGAAAGTTTTTTTCAGGGAACTCGGCGTTTCCGTGCACACCAGCGAAGGATTCAAGGATTCCCTGAAGACCGGGAAGAAGATCGCAGGTGCCGAGTTTTGTGCACCTGTCGACTCCATGTACGGGCATGTGACCCACCTGGCAGGTAAATGTGATTACCTGTTCATGCCCGTTTACCTGGAAGCCAGGGTAAAGCCTCAGGGTACTGAGCAGAATTTCTGCTACTATACCCAATACAGTGCCTCCCTGGCCTACCTGGAAGGGGAGCAGATGAAGAAGAAACTGGTGAGCCCCATGCTGAACTTCAACAAGAACGGGGAGCATAATGCCCGGATCCTGCTTCGGGAACTGAAGAGAATGGGATTCAAACAGGTAAACATGGCCAGGATCTCCACGGCCCTGAGAAAGGCCGATTCCCATGTGGCAAAACTGAAGGCCGGGCTTGAGTCCCGTTTCGAAAGTGCGTTCAGCGGAAAAGGTGAGGTTTCGGTGGTCCTGTTGGGAAGACCCTATGTGATACTTTCTGACACCCTGAATAAGGGGATCCCGGACATATTTGCCGGCATGGGCATCCAGGCATTCTACCAGGATATGCTGAAAGTGGACCCGGATCATGACAGCGCCCTGAACAACCTGCTGGACAAGATACCCTGGCATTTTGCTGCCAATATTCTGCGGGCAGCCGAGGTGATATGCAGGACCCCCAACCTGTACCCTGTGCTGGTGACAGCCTTTAAGTGCGCCCCCGATTCATTTATCCTGGAGTACTTCAAGCAGATGATGCACCTGCACGGCAAACCATACCTGGTTATCCAGATTGATGAACACGATTCGAATGTGGGTTACGAGACCAGGATTGAAGCCGCCCTCCGTTCCTTCCGAAACCATGCAAGGGCCGGTAGGGAAATAACGAATCCAGACCTGGGTGAACTTCTTCCAAGGGTGGACACGGAACTGGACGGAAAGACACTGCTGATGCCCAACTGGGACCCCTTCGTGAGTCCGCTGGTGGTGGCCAACCTGAACCGGGCCGGGATGGATGCCCGCCTGCTTGAATCCAGCCAGCTTTCCATCAGGCGAAGCATGGTACACAACACAGGCCAGTGCCTGCCCATCAATATCATTGCCCAGGACTATATCGATTACATCGAGGGGCATGAACTGGACCCCTCCAGGACCATCCTGTGGATGGCCGAAGGAAAAATTACCTGCAACCTGAGGCAGTATCCCTTTTACATCAAACGGATCCTGGAGAACTATGGGAAGGGACTGGAACATGCTTCTGTATACACGGGTGAGATCTCCCACAGGGAGATGTCGGTGGGGATCACCTACTATGCCTATTTTGCCTACATGCTGGGCGGGTTATTCCGGAAAACCGCATGCCGAATCAGGCCCTACGAAGCAGTCCCGGGACAGACCGATGCTGTAGAAGGGGAGGTTCACCGGATCCTTCTCCGTGCACTTTCAGGAAAACAGTCCATTGACAGCGCCATCAAGGAGGGCATCAGGTTGTTCGGGGGAATCAGGTATGACCGGAAATCCAGGAAACCCCTGGTGGCCATTTTCGGGGATCTGTATGTGAGGGACAACGATGTGATGAACCAGGACCTGGTCAGAGACATTGAAAAGGCCGGCGGGGAGGTCCTTGTTACCCCGTACCATGACTATACAAAAATCGTGGTAGAGAATATTTTCAGGCGGGCCAGCGAGCGGGGCGAGCATGTGGAAACCGGTATGAACAGGATCCTGATGAATGTGCTGAAATTCATGGATGACAGGTACTACAAACCCTTCAGCAGGTTTCTGGGACCGGCGCCGGTGGTGAAGCCGAAGGTTTTGGAGAAACACCTGAAGGAGTTCAATATCAATCCCCTGCACTCGGGTGAATCCTACGAAAACATCCTGAAGATCTTCTATATCATGGAGAATTTTCCCGATGTTTCCCTGTTTGTACAGACCAATCCCTCATATTGCTGCCCGGCACTGATCACCGAGGCAATGACACGCCAAATCAGGGAGAAGACAGGCGTTCCCATTGTCACCCTTACCTACGACGGGACCAGTGACATGATGAACGACCTGATCGTTCCCTATATACAAAATGCGTCACATCAGCCGTCCATCGGTTGACAGAGGAATGAAGCGATAACGGGGGACTGCTATTTTCCGGCCGGACCTTCGTATTTGGAACTGCCGAAGGCCAGTATGGGAAAGAAAATGACGGACAGCAGAAGCAGCCCGACGGTGAATCCTTCACCCTGGCCGAAACTTTTCGACAACAGGTTGTATGTCCAGATGGCGAAAACGATGTTCACGATGGGGATACAGAAAAGCAGCAACCACCACCACGGCTTGCCCACGATCTCCAGCAGAACGATGACGTTATAGATCGGAATGATGCAGGCCCAGCCCGGTTTCCCGGCTTTGGTATAGATAACCCACAAAGAGGCAAGCATCAGTATGATGATTGCAGCGTAAAGAATGTATACAACTTCCATTACTGGTTTTGGGATTGGTTCACCTAAAATTAATGAATAATAGTATGCCAGTCAACAGCAGGTCTGTTCAGGAGGTCAGCTCATGAGATCAGGCTCTCGAGTAATGCCCTGTGTTCACCTGTCAGCATCCGGCTTTTTGACCTGATGCAGGCCTGTGGCTTGTCGATCTTGCCCGATAATCTCTTCTCCATTTTTCTGAACATGCTGCCGGTAGCCAGTTTGTAGGTGGTGAAAAGGGCTACTTTTTTACCGGTAACAGGGGTCATTCTCCGTGCAAAGTAGTGCCATGACTTATCAGGATGCTGTGCAATAATCATCAGTCCGCTGGTCCAGCAACCCAGCAAAACAAGGTCAGCCTCCAACAGGTAATCCCTGTCATAACTGTCGATGGATCCCACACTGTTCTCAATGCCTTTTTCTATGAGGAATTTACCGATCTCTTCTGCAAACTTCTTCGTAGTCCCTGTGTGACTGTTGTATATGATGCTCGCTTTCATGCTCATCTGTCAGGTCCGGGTGCTGCGGAAAACCATAAAAAGAAGCCTTCCGGTAAGCAGCTTTTTCTGGTTGTGGATGGGTTTGAATCCTTTGATCTTCTGCCGGATGAAGAGCAGCGGGTAAAAGACAAAACAGAGCCAGCGGGATGTGCTCTGGACCCTGTCAATATCATACCTGGCAGTATCAAAGCCATGCTTGACCGCCAGGTAGTTATACTGATCGAGGGTCAGGGAGGACACATGCTGCAGCCCATTGTAGTTCTTCAGGTCCAGCGGGCCGAATCCATAGGGGAATCCACGGAAGAGAAAACGCATTCTGGACTTCATGGAGAGAATGTTGGGGGTGGAGATATACAACCTTCCCCCGGGCTTCAGGATCCTGTTGATTTCACCGAAGAATCTTTCGTGGTCCAGGATGTGCTCGGTCACCTCCACGGCAATCACAAGGTCGAACATTGCATCAGGATAGGGAATGGTGTCGGTGATATCGGCTTTCAGGCATTCAACCAGATTGAATTTGAATACTTCGGGGAACAGGTCACAGGCATGTACATCGTAACCCTTGTTATGGAGCTTCTGGGTCAGGGCGCCCTGTCCGGCTCCCAGGTCCAGCACCTTCAGTCCTGTGGGTTCTTCCTGCTTTTCGAAGAATTTCAAGAACCTGCGGTGGACCCCCGGCATGGTGATGGGCTTGATCTCTTCCATTCATTCTGAAATGAGCCCAAATATAGCAACCTTTATCTGATTGGGATCAGATACCAAACCTGAAATTGAGACCTGCAAGGAGGATCTGTACGCTGAAGTCCACGTACATTTCCCAATGGGCTTGGAAAGTCATGTTGTGCAACACGTATTGCTGCGTTGGAAATTGTATACAGAATACTGTATTTTATGAAACACAAGAAACATCTGATATCTACGAATTTCGATGTATATTGAACATCAAGACCTGAGTTCTGTCGTTTACAAACGGTTGAAAGAGATGATCCTGGCCAACGAATTTGAGCCGGGGGAACAGCTGAAGCAGGAGCAAATAGCTGAGATGTTCGGCATCAGCCGGATGCCCCTGCACAACGCCTTCCAGATGCTTGAGAATGAAATGCTGGTTGAGAAGAGACCCCGCAGGGGTTTTTTTGTCACCGTGGTGGATACCCGGCGGCTTATCGACGCCTTTGAAGTAAGGGAGGCCCTGGAGGGAGTTGCCGCCAGGCGTGTGGCATCGGTGATCACCGGGGCTGAGATTGCACACCTGCGATCACTTTTTCAACCATTTCTCGGTGAGAAACAAATTGATATTAATGCATACAGCAAAGCGGACCAGGAGTTCCACGATTCGGTGATAAAGATTTGCGGCAACAGGATCCTTGAACGCCTGGAGGTGGTCAGTAATATTACCCTGCAAACATACCGGGGAGGATTGATCAGGCGGCCGGAAGAAACATTGCCGGAACACCTGGATATTATCGATACATTTGAAAAGGGTGATGCAAAGGAAGCGGAGAACCTGATCCGGAAGCATTCCCACAAGACCTGTAAGCTACTTAGAAAAATGCTTGAATCAGAAACACGTAAATTAAGATGAAAACAAAAGTGAAGCTGGTTGCGCTGGGAGGGAAGGAGTGGTTTGGATTCGACAAGACAAATTTCGTATGTGCTGTGGATAATGCGGAGGTGGCCTACCGGGCCATGCGGGATGCCATGAATGCTTCCTCGGAGGAGAACCCTGAGAAGTAATGATAAGGATCTTAAGAACGAATAATATGAAACAACTGCTTTTTCTCCTGTTGATACCTGGCATCCTATCCTGCCAGACAGCCATCAAGAAGGATATTGAGGTGGAGGGAGATTTGCTTCAATGGCACAAGGTCACACTGGTCCTGAATGGCCCGGAAACCTCTGAATGGGCGGAAGACAATCCGTTTTTAAATTACAAACTGGAAGCTACCTTCTCAAAGGATGGAAGAACCATGACAGTCCCGGGGTATTTTGCAGCAGACGGGAATGCGGGAGAGACCTCGGCCAAACGGGGCAATGTATGGAAGATTCATTTCAGGCCTGATGAGGCCGGTAACTGGCAGTATACGATCTCCTTCAGGAAAGGAAAGAACATCGCGGTAGTCGAAGGGATTCAGGGAGAACCGGTGCCCGGTGACGGGACGGAGGGAGCCCTTGAAGTCTTGACTTCGGATAAGACAGGCATGGATTTTCGTTCAAGGGGGCGGATTATCAACGGGGGGAAAGGGTATTTCAAATTCCAGGGATCTGATAAGATATGGATCAAGAACGGGGCCGACAGCCCTGAGAATTTCCTCGCTTACACTGGTTTTGACCAGACCTACCGATTCAGCCTGAAAACGGAAGTCAGGGAGGGCGAAGCGGATCCGAAAAAGAGCCTGCATGTGTATGAACCCCACCTGGGGGACTGGAACGAGGGGGATCCCACCTGGCAGGGAGGAAAAGGAAAGGGGATCATCGGGGCCCTGAATTACCTTCAGTCAGCCGGTGTGAATTCGGTCTATATGCTGACCATGAACATCATTGGGGACGGAAAGGATGTCTGGCCTTACACGGATTACAATGAAAGATACAGGTTCGACTGCAGCAAGCTGGATCAGTGGGAGGTGGTGCTTGACCATATGGAACAGCTGGGGATCATGGCCCATTTTGTGCTTCAGGAGACCGAAAACGAGTGCCTGCTGGATATGGGGTATACAGGGGTCCAGAGAAGGATCTACCTCCGAGAGCTGATTGCCCGCTTCGGGCATCACCTGGCAGTAAGCTGGAACCTGGGCGAGGAGAATGGACCTGCTCCCTGGACGCCTATCGGCCAGACCGACATGCAGAGAAAGGAGATGGCTTCCTATGTTAAAAAGATCAATCCCTACCCGTGTAACGTGGTACTCCATACCCATTCCAATGACGAGCATCAGGATGAATACCTGATACCCATGCTGGGCTTCAGGGACCTGGATGGACCCTCCCTGCAGGTTGGAGATCCGGCGAAGGTGCATGAACGGATCAAATACTGGGTGGAGGAATCCGAGAAAGCAGGCCTCAGGTGGGTGGTGAATTTTGATGAACTGGGTCCTGCCTGGAAAGGTGCCATGCCCGATTCCCATGATGCCGGTCACGATACAATCCGGGATCAATGCCTGTGGGGTACTTTACTGGCAGGGGGGGCCGGTGTAGAATGGTACTTTGGCTACCGTTTCCCCCACAATGACCTGAATTGCGAAGATTTCCGCAGCCGGGAAAACTGGTGGGCACAGTCAGCCCTTGCCACCGGTTTTGTGGATAAATTTCCGCTGGAGCAGATGAATTCCCATGATGACCTTGTTAACATACGGGGGGCCTATTGCCTGGCAGATCCGGGAGAGGTCTACCTGGTTTACCTGCCTACTGGTTTAAGGGAAGCGCGCCTGAAAGTTGATTCTGACAAACCCATGTCAGTCACGTGGTTTAATCCCCGTGAGGGTGGCGAAATACAGGAAGGGAGTGTGACTTCCATTCAGGGTATGGGACCACAGAGCCTGGGTAATCCCCCTTCAGATCAGTACAAGGATTGGGTGGTGGTTATTCAGTAGTTTCCCTCTGGTCAATTGCATTAAACACCAGGCGTATCATTTCGTACATGTCACTCCGGTCGAAGGAGAATTCGTTCTCAGTATCAACACGGTGTACCAGGACCAGCTTCAGGGAGGGGTAGACCCCCAGCATATGGAGACCTGCACCTGTGTGGAAAAAGGATCTGCTTTCGTCCTCCTCTGTTTGTGTCAGTACGTTCCACAACAAACCATATGCAATGCCATATTCCGGGTTTTTAGGGGAATAGGGAGTGGTACTTGCGTCGATCCATTCTGCGGGGAGGATCTGCTGCCCGTTCCATTCCCCCCTGTTCAGGTAGAGCTGGCCATAGATGGCCATATCCCGTGCAGACATCCTGAAGTGATAGGCCGGGTATTTTGATTTGCTCGCTTCAACCTGGTAAAATCCATCTGTGCGTGGAATTGAGCTTTCATCCGATTCCCCGTCGATAGATGTATACGATCCTTTGTAATCAAGCATTCCCAGTGGTTTGGCGATCTCCTCTTCGAAAAGCGCATAGATAGACTGGCCGGTTTCCTGTTCCAGAATGGCCCCCAGGACATTGAAGTCCCAGTTGTTGTAATAGTAGTGCTCCCCTGGACTATGGGCTCCCCTCTCTGGTTTTCCATATAGCATTCCGGTAGAAACTGCAGCTGCGTGATGGTATACCCCTGACCGGGATTTAAGCAAATCTGCAATCCGGGCACCCTTCTCCTCCCCGGAAAGAGATGGTTCAATATCATCAATGTCAAGGTCACCGAGAGTCCTGGTAGTATCGATGATGCCCTGGGAAATCTTGATGCCATACAGCGAGTTAAGCATGGCTTTGCGGATGGAGTGTATTGTATGCTTCTTCTTTACGTCCCCCCATTGGAATATTACCTGTTCATCAACCATCAGGATCATGGCGGAGGAACCGGCTTCCGACAGAAATGCCGCTAGCGTATCCAGCTTCTCCCTTGAGAATCCCATGGTCTCAGGATCACTGTATGAGAACCTGTAACCGGGCTCATTGCAGCTAAAAAGCCCCAATGCAATCAACAGCAGGGTGAGGTGGAGCCTGTTTTTCCGTAAATGATGATTCATATGGATGGTTAAACCATTATTCAGTTCCGGAACGGGCTTCCATATATTGGTTATAGAATTCCTCATGGCTGTCCCTGAAGAGGTGCATCATCCTGTCCAGATCCCCCTTCATCAGGGTTTTGTTCTCCCTGATCCGGAAATCCAGTTTTTTCTTGTGGTATCTCTTAGCCCGTTGTGCCTGAGTAAGTTCCTCCTTATGAGCGGTGAATTGTTCCAGGATGCTATGCAATTGCTCCAGGTGGGTTGTAGAAAGTCCATACCCTGGGAGGTCAGCCCCTGACTTGCTATGATGGGTTCCATCCGGAGAATCCAGTAGTAATTTGCATGTTTTCAGAACTTTGTAACCGTACCTGCTCAGTTTTCCAGCCTTCATCCTCTCCAGCTCCGGGAACCTGGCTTGTGCGAGTTTTTGAAGTTTGCCGGAGCCACTATCCAGGGCGAATAATCCCAGCACTCCCGTTACCGGGAGTATCTGTTTGATCAGGCATGTTTTTAACTTGGTGGCTTTTAATTTCAGGGGATTTATGTCCGTTAATTCGCCGGCATCATGGTCATCGATCTTCTTGATGTTCCGGACGAACATATCATATTTCTTTCTGAGTGCCGTAACATTCCGCCACTCGGCCAGATGCGCCTCCATCACATTCATGACGGATTTTTGCAGGGCTACCTGTTTTTGTTGATCTTCTGTCATCCCGGGATTCCTGTATTCCAGTAAGTGCCAAGCCTTGTGATAAAGTCCGAGGGTTTCTCAGCATAAATCCTGCCTGCTTGCACATATATGATTTCCATCAACTCCTGTTTCCGGGAGCCAAGTTCATGGGCCATTCTTCTTCTGGCAGCATTTGGTTTCATCCATCCACCGCCTTCCAGGATGAAGCTTTCAAGGCGCCCGTAATCCCTGGCATCACCCAGCAGTTCAGCATGCTTGTCAATGGTCCTGCCATAAGCTTTGATTAATTTAGGAAAAACAGGGCTGACCAGTTCCATCTGGTGGTGCAGGTATTTGGTATTCTTCCTGTATTCATGGAAATTTGTTTCGCTGGATGTGTCCCGGATAAGGCCCAGGTCCCTGGATCCCCGTCCGTAGATCCTGCGGATACCCTTTCTGACAGAGACAAAACCATCCCTCAGCCTGCAATATTCCTCCACCCTGGTCCCTGCCTCCTCAATATCCTCCAGCATCCGGTCAAATCCGCCATGAAGGTCCATGAACCGTTCTTCCTCCTCCCTGATGCGATGCTCCAGGACCTGTATGATCACACTGGTTTCTTTTTCGGAGAATGTTTCAGGGGATTTATGGCCGAAATCCTGGAGGGTCCTGAGCAGCACATGGTGGTCCCTTAACGGGGACATCCTTCTGGAAAGGTCACGGTAGAACACATTTTCCCTGTGGTAGTTGCTATAACCGGTCTCATCCCGGATCATACGCAGAATGGCCCGGATACGCTTGATGCTCCTCCGTGTTTCATGTACCGGTCCCTGGATCTCCTGCCGGTTTGTGATCTGGTCCTGCATATAGGAGATACACCCAAGGATCACTCCCCGGATACCCTCCTCAAGGGGGAGTTCCATATTGATCTCGTACCCTTTCACCATCAGAAACTGTAAGGTCCAGCGACAAGTTACCTCTAGATTCGCAAAACAGAAAATATTATGAGTCTAAAGTCTCTTTGTCATTGGATAATGCCCCTCAGCCTGCATGATTAAGTTTATTCCAGGATAAAAGAATTGGGGCCACCTTCAAGCGGGTATGAATGATCATGATAGATCAGGGTTCCGGAGATTTTTTCAGGCAGGGTGATGGTGCATTCCAGCCTGTTGCCCTCCAGCTTTCTGTACCGGGTTGAGATCTCACCCATGGGGTGGGGAAGGCTTCCGGCCACTTCAGTAAGGTTCCCTGTTGCCGGGCGGATCTCTACGGTCCTGAATCCGGGTGAGGAGGAGGCAATGCCGCAGGTGATGTTCAGGAAATCATACATGGGGTGGCCTGCCCAGGCATGGCAGTCGGACCGGCTGTTGATCCCGTGTTCGGGGAAGGTTGTAAGTCCCTGGTCAAGGAGGGATTTCCACTCATCCATCAGCGTGAGGATCTCCCCGCCCATACCTGCCTTCTTCAGGGCCTGGAATAGATAGAATTTAAAGTAGAGGGTTGTCTGGATCAGCGATGAGTCCTCCAGGACGGTCCGCATCACCTCTTTCTGCATGGGGGGATCAAAGGTGCCGGTTAGGATGGCGAAGATGTTGGTATGCTGTGAAAAAATCTGTTTATCCGGGGTTCCGGCAATCAGTCCCCTGTCTTCGTTGTAGCATAGCTCCATGGTTTTTTGTTTCAGAGACCCTGAGATCTCCCGGAATCGATCCGCATCACAACCATACCCGAATTCATCCAGCAGGTCCACAGCATGGTCAAGGGCATACGACAGCAGGAGGGTCATATGGGCAGATCCCCCTTCACTGATCCCCGGAGGTGAGCCATTGATGAATTCGGTACCCCCATCAATGTGGTTCCAGTAGGGCAGTGGCCCCAGGATTCCGTTGTCACTGATCCGGCCAATGAACCATTCAAGGATAAATTTGATACCGGGAACGAACTGGCTGATGAAGTCCGGATCATCACGCAGCATGTGATAATCATGCACCATCCCGATGAACAGCAGGGAGAAGGGAGGTATGATCTGAACATTGTTGGTGGGATGGACGCTCTTGGTGAGACCCATGGGCTGCATGGAACCGTACAACTGCCGGACCGCATTTTTCACCATCCTGTCATCCCCAGCCACAACCATGGAGATCAGTGCCTGGATCCGGGTATCCCCGATATACTGCAGCTGCTCATAGTAAGGACAGTCCATGTAGGTCTCCAGGGCACATAAACGCACGGTTCGCCAGGAGGCGTCCCAGATCTCATTCAGGATCTCATCCTCCACGGTGAACCTGCCCTTTTGCCGGAAGGGATATGCGGTAAACCGGTTATAGAATTCCTTGACCTGGAGGGGTTCGTCACCTGTGTCGATGGTCAGTTTCACATACCGGAATACCCTGACCCACAAAGGTTCAAACAGCCTCTCTTCACCATCTGGAAGAAACACATCGTAATACCCTTTCATGGTTTTCCCTTCCCACCGGTCCCTGTTCCCTTTCTGGCCGTCCCGGCCGAACAGGGATTCCTGGTACCGGATCCTGATCCTGCTTCCTTCACCTCCGTCCACCAGCAGCTGCGGGAAACCCATGGTAAGTACCCGGTTGTCCAGCAGGATCTCCACATGGGATTGGGGGGGGATGGTGATGCTCAATGCATCCCCGGCCCGTTCCGGGAAAGGCATCCCTTTCACATCAAGGAGCCCGGGGATCTGTTCATCCCTCTGTTCCATGGTAGGGATCTCCCTGATTTTCAGCTTCCACTGCGTCCCCTTCCAATCGTCAAGTCCCAGGTGGTTCCCTTTTCCAGCCTCACCGGCAAAAGACCAGTGGGAATCATCAAAACCAGGCTGTTTCCATCCCCGGGGTTGCAGGGCAGCTACCACACTGTCCGTTCCACCGGCAATGTAACCGCCACCGACTATCTCTCGTGTCATTTCCAGTGCATGGTACCCCGGGTCCCTGTAAACCTTCCAGCTCCGGTTGGAATTGGCAACCTGCTCGGTGGGGGAATTACCCTGGAGAATAAAGGCAGTCCGGAAGGATTGTTGCCTTGCCCCGTTCAGATTATCCCAATTCCAAACCTGGGCAACAATGATGTTCGCACCTGGCACCAGGTGTGGAGCAATATCCACTGTCTCATAATTCCAGTTCTCAAGGTCTCCCACTGCCGGTCCCCACGAACCCTGGTTCCCATTCACATAGAGCCGGTACCTTGCATCGGCAGATACATGTACTATAAATGAGTCGGGTACAGATCCAAGGAAGACCTGTTTGCGGAAGTAAAAAACACCATATGGCTCCTTGGGGGTGATCCACTCCGCATAAGCGTCATCCTCCAGTTGAGCGGGAAGTGAGACAAAAGGTGTTGGCTGCCCCGATAGCATCATCCGGGCAAGGGCGAATACCACGATGATGGGCAGTCTTACATCTTTCATATCATTTGGCTCTTTCTGTATACAATTCGATGGCACGTAAATAGTCCCGGGCTCCTTTTTCAGTCTGGTTTTGATGAAAGCCCTTCAATTCAGGATGCCGGGTCTCAATCCATGATACAAGGGAATCGCGCCTGGATGTCCACTTTTTCATGTCGAAGGCCAGGTATTCGATGGTCTGCATATGGGATATCCGGTTCCCCGAGAATTCAAATACCACCCTGTAGACGATGGCCGTGTCATTCAGGAACCGGATTCGCTGGCATTCTTTAGAAATGGTACCCACCAGTTTCCCCTCGATCTCTTCAGTATCAATCAGTTCATACCGGGGAGCGAATACGGAATCCCACTGGAAGATCCGTTGCAAATCCTTTTTTGATCGTGCCACCGGGAAGGCAAACTCGGAGACCCTGACGCTGTCAGAGACATATTCCGATACACTCCCGAAACCCGAATCATTCAGTCCGGAGAGGTATTCCTGTATGATCTGTTCACTGGAGACCTCCTTCGGCCCGGAAGAACATGATAACATCACCAGGAACAGGCAGGATAATATCAGCAGGTGCCTCATATGTGAAGAATTTTAGTCCAATTTTCCATCCAGCCAGTGAATGATATTCAGAAGCAACCGGTAATTCTCACTGGCTTCATCATAGGCGGTGTCTGCCAGCTGTTGTGCACCCAGCATCACAGGCAATGAGATACAGAGCAACAGGAGGAATTTTTTCATGGCGTTCTCCATATTTAGCGGTTCACCCAGTAGCGGCCGTCAGGGGATGCTGTGATTTCATCCAGTGTCAGAACCCGTTCAGAGCCATACACTTCCTTGATCAGTTCGGGCCCGTTGGAATAAAACAGGATCCATCCCCATGGCATGAACCAGCTCCACTCCGGCTGTTTTTCCAACACTTCACTGGCGGGAATGTGGCCCACTTCCCCCAGGGCGATGGGTTTACCTTCGCTTAAGGCAACCAGCTGGTCATGGTGCGACTGTTTGTAATCGTTGCGGTACACATCGGCTGCCAGGATATCCACGTATTCAATACCGGGGAAGAAATCCTCGTAGTCCCAGGCCTCATCACCCGGGATGTCCCGGGGGGCATTTGTATTCCATACCCAGAGCAGGTTGTTCAGTCCATGGTGGTGGGTAAAGTAGTCATACATCATGATCCACAGCCGTTTGAATCCCTGTTCCCCTTTCTGGTTGCACCACCAGAACCAGACCCCGTTCATCTCATGGTAGGGCCTCCATAGTACCGGGATATCGGCCTCCTGAAGCTGTTTCAGGTAACCTGCGATCTTATCGGCTCCCTCTTTCCAGGCATTGTTCAGGTCAGTCCCTTGCGTCACCAGCTCTTCCCATACCTCAGGAGAGGGGCGGTCCTCCATGGCCCAGATGGAGGAGCCATCGCAGCAATCTCCATCTGTGGGGAAACAACCATGCCACATGAGGGTAATGATATGTCCCTCCTGGTGTCGGGCCTTGATCTCGCTGATGATCATGTTCCGGGCTTCATCGAGGGTGATTTCGAGGAATTCAGGTCCTTGTGTTTTCCGCTCTTCCCTGGACAGCGTTGTATCGAATGCAGCAAGGTTGGCTGGTCCGCAATGCTGGTAATTCATGGCATTCCCGCCTTCCACGCAAAAACTGAAGTCCGATCCCCATACAACGGCCTTTAAGCCTGTAAGTGCTTCGAGCTGGTTGGAATAGTCAGAACCCTTGCCGGCGAAATTGTGCTGGCCGGAGAGGATGTATTCGCCCCGGATCTCCTGGATGAAATTGAAGAGGTGGACAGTCCTGGCTGATGACCCCGGATTAACAGGGGGGATGTACTGCTTTGTTCCTGCCTGGTTGCATGAGGCCAGGCAACAGGCCAGCCAGGCGGTTAATCCAAGGATGTGGATCTTCATGATCGTGAATTTTATTGGATGACTTCAACTGAATAACCCGATTTCTCCAGGAGTTTAATAAGGCCATCTTTCCCGGACAGGTGTCCGGCCCCAATGGCGATGAAGGAGGGGGTGCCGGTAATCATCACTTCTATTTTAGGGACCCAGGCTCTGTTCCGGGAGATTATCAGGTCCTCATTGAGGTGTGTGTATTCCTCCGACATGTACCTGTCGATGATGTTTTGCAGACCGTTGAGGTCTCCATTCAGATAGGTATCGACCAGCAGTCCGGCCATCTCCTTCATCTCCTCCGGATCCTCAATGCCCTCCAGCAGCATGATCTTCTGATCTTCGATGGGGATGTGATCGATCATACCAAGCTGCTCCTCCACGGTCTCGATCCCGATCACATCCAGGTTGTTTTCAGAGGCCAGTCCGGTCAGTTTCAGCTCAAGGGATTGTGGTTGGCAGTCCAGCGCAAACATCATGGTTATGGCGGCGAGATAGAAGGGTTTGATCCTGTCAAGTTGCTCAAAAGGCAGGTTCAGCCTGGATGTGAAAAAGTCTGCCACAAGTTTGTACTCCTCCGGGCTCATGTATACACTGGCCGAGGTGGTATCCTTAAAGACCATTCCCTGCTGTACGGCTGCCATGACCCCGGGGTCATCAAAATCGAGTTCCAGGACAAGTTGACTGCTTGCGGTGATTGCCTCCTTCACCCGGTCGTCCAAAACAAGGTTATCGGGGCACAGCATGTGAAATGTTCCAAAGAGATATGAACTCTTTTCCAGGCCATTGCCCGAAATTTCCCAGAGTAATCCGTTGCCGCCTGGCTGGCCATTGACCAGGATCAGGTTCCCGATCAGCACAGCAATGATGAATAACACCCTTCTCATATCATCAGGGGATGATCTTGACAGTCTTGTTCTCAATCATCTCCTGGAGCTGGTCCAGCAGGGCCTGTTCATGGCGGTCGATATGACCGTCTTCTGAAGCAATAAACAAAATGGTATCCATTTCTGACCGGGTAATGTGATGATCTTCAATGGCTTTTGCAATCACTTTTTTGAGCCTTTCGGCACTTTCACTTAATGGCATGGGCATAAATTGTTTTGGATTTCCGATAAAAATACGCAGGATGAAATGGTTTTCCTATAATAGGGGAGGATTAATCTCCTGACGGGGTTTCATGAGTTTTTCTTATGGGTCCCTGTTTACCCTCTTGGGGGAGAAGGCAGGGAGGCAAATGGCGATGTATTCGGCACCGTTTTCATAGGGTGTGCTGTAACGGACCCATTCACCAGGATAGGTGACTACAGCTTCGCTGGCATTGATCTCAGCCTCCTGGTCAACGGATTCCACAACAAGGGTTCCCTTTAATACCAGGGTATACTCTGTAAACTCCGGGACCTGCCCTGGCTCTATCCATCCTTTCGGGCTTCTCATCCGGGCTACGCTGATCTCATCCGAGCCGGAGCTGACAAGTCCGATAAACTCTTCAATTTTCTTGGGAGGCTCTCCCGCGGCCTCAACTTCTGTGGGTTTTTTAATGATTTTCATGGCTGTTTTCTCTGTTTGATGTAAGATAGTAAAAAGCTGTATGCAGGCCGCTGTCAGTGGCCGGTATCATTTCATGGGTCCCTGTTTTAATCCAAACAGGGGCCTGAGGAACTTCACCCTTCTGATGGCCAGCTCATAACTGGCAAAGCATCCGGCAAATGTGAATGCAACCACCAGGATGAATTCCAGGGTTAACGGGAGGTTCAGTGGAAAGAACAGGGATGAACCCAGGTAGAGAAAGACCATATGCAGGATATAGATGGGATAGGCGCCCTGGCTGAGATAGCTTAATGCCCTGCCTGGGCGGTTCAGGTACCTGTATGCAAAACCTAATACCGCGAAGATCCACATGGTGGACTCTACAGGCACCAGGTAGAGGGGTGCATCCAGGTCGAATAGCGCCAAACGTATGGTAAAAAAGATCACAGCGACAACCAGGCAGGGCCATCTCCATTTCAGGACTGTATGCCAGAATACTTTTCCGTGCAACGTGAAAAGGAAACCGAACAGAAAGGCAATCATACCCAGCAGGAATCCATGAATGGTCAGCGCATACAGCGCATATGTCTCTGGCTCCACAAGGACCGCCTCCAATACGAAGCAACCTGTTACAAGCAGCAATCCCAGCGGATTCCCGAAGATCCGGCCAAGCCACCTGTTGGCCAGGCAGTTCTTATTTCTCCTGAGGTAAAAGAAAATCGGAGACAGCAGGAGTACATAGATAAATATGTTTGCCAGGAACCACAGGTGCCCCGCTTGTGGAGTATACTTCAGATCCTGGCTGTAATACTTCTGCCAGATGAGCAGGTGCAGGGGAACGATCACAAGGATCCCGAAGAGAAAAGGGACCAGGATCCTCCTGGTCCGCTCCACGACCAGCTGTTTCCAGTTCCTTTTCCGGGTAGCAAAATAGACCCCCATCCCTGAAACAAAAAACAGCAGTGGTATCCTCCAAACATTCAGCAGGGCCATGGGGGGCCACAGGGACTCCAGGGACCGGTTGCTCTGGATGAATCCGATGAACACCCCCCAGGGCTGGAATGCAATACCGATATGATATACCAGGAGCAAACCAATGGCAATAACCCTCAGCCAGTCGATATCGTATCTTCTTTCTGTTGTTTCCATTTTCTGCCTGTTTCTTTAAATGAGCTGCCTATTGTAACATCTCAGCAATCACGGGACGGGTGGCTTCGACCTGCCCGTAGTCCAGTTTGAATCCAAGGGGTCCGAGATCCTTGTTGAACTGGTCATAGATGCCTTTCACCTCATGGAAGGGCCCGGCAACCGATTCCAGCGCTGTTGATCCGTAGATGTTCCTCAGTTCTTTGTCAGCCCCATTGTCAAGCAACATCCGAACGATCTCTTTACGGCAGAGAAATGAAGCAGAATGGAGCGCTGTGGATCCCTCCTTGTTCTGCAGGTTCACATCAGCCCCGGCCTCAATGAGGGCCCTGGCCACTTCTGTCTTTCCGAATACTGCGGCAGAGATCAGCGGACTGGAACCAACAATGGGCTCTCTCTCATCCAGGTCCGAGCCTGCCTGAATATGTTGTTGGATCGCTTTCAGATCCCCAAGGACGGTGGCTGTATGGATATCCATGGCCGGAGGTTTCGGAGTGGGTTGTTCGGTAGTTGCCTCTTTCCTGGCATTGTTTCCCCTGTCACCCGAGCAGGAGGACATTCCCCACATGGTGGTTACCATCATTACTGTGAGCCAGGTTCCTTTAAAAGATTTCATCTGAGTTTTCATGTTGATAAGGTTTTCATTGAACAAAAATCTGTTGATGTAAAGGTCCGGCAGACCATGACGCAACACCAATCACTTATGTTGTCATTCATATCAAGTTTGGGGAAGGGGTAAAAAATATGGTGAATGGGTATAAATTATGACGCATTTCAACCGGAAAGGCTAATTTTTGTATCTTTTGGATCAAATCTGTTTATGCGGATGAACCGCCTATAAATATGCCTGTTTCCCATCCCAAAGACCAGGATTTCCTGGACCGGATCACCGGGATTGTCCAGGAGCATCTCTCCAGTGAGCAGTTCGGGGTATCGGAACTTGCCGGGAGCATTGGAATGAGCCGCTCCAACCTGCTTCGGAAGGTGAAAAAACTGACCGGTTTGTCGGTCAGCCTGTTCATCAGGCAGGTCCGGTTGAGAAATGCCATGGAGATGCTGAGGGAGTCTTCGCTGAATGTATCTGAAGTATCCTACAGGGTTGGTTTCGGAAGCACATCCTATTTCATCAAATGTTTCAGGGAGTATTACGGGTATCCTCCCGGGGAGACAGGGAATCATGATCCCAGTCCGCATGATGCTGATCCCGGTGACCGGCTACCTGGTGAGGGTGGCCTGCCGGAGGGGAAACGGCTCCGGTTAATTATTGCTTCAGCCTTAGCGGTTGTTGTTGTTGCCGTGGTGCTTGTGATCATTATCAAAGCAGATTCCGGACCCCCCCCGGAACCTGAAAAGTCCATCGCAGTGCTGCCGTTTAAGAATGACAGCAACGATTCGGCCAATATCTACCTGGTGAATGGATTGATGGAGTCACTGCTTGACAACCTCCAGAAAATAGAGGATGTCAGGGTGGTCAGCAGGACATCGGTCGAGAAATACAGGGAGAATCCCAAAACCATTCCACAGATCGCCAGGGAACTGAACGTTTCTTATCTCGTGGAAGGAAGCGGGCAGAAAATCGGGGACCGGATCCTGCTCAGCATCCAGTTGATCGATGGTTTGAGCGACAGGCATCTCTGGTCGGAACAATACAGCAGGCAGGTAAGCGATATTTTCGATCTGCAGGTGGAAGTTGCCCAACGTATTGCCGTGGAGATTGAAGCCATCATCACGCCGGAAGAGGCGGAACAGATCGAAAAGGTTCCAACGGACAACCTGGTGGCATATGAATACTTCCTGAAGGGGCTTGACCTTTTTTACCGGGGAGAAAGGGAAAGCCTGGATGAAGCGATACGGTACTACAAAAAGGCTATTGGGCATGATCCTGATTTTGCAAGGGCCTTTGCTGCCATTGCAATTGCATATTATTCAATGGATGCATACAGGGCTGAAAAGAAATTCGTTGACAGTATCAGCCATTTTGCAGATCAATCCCTTCTACTGGATCCAAAGCTGGCCCAGGGCCTGATCGCCAAAGCCCTGTATCATATGAGTGGTGAAGACTACCAAAAGGCGGTCCCCTTTCTTGAAAAGGCGTTGGAGTACAACCCGAACTCGGCGCTGGTCATCAATATCCTTTCGGACTTCTATACAAGGTATGCTCCTGATACAGAGAAATATCTTGAATATGCACTGAAGGGGATCGGCCTGGATATTACGTCGCGTGATTCCGTGGAGGCAAGCTTCATCTGCCTGCATCTCAGCAATGCATTCATACAGGCGGGATTTGTCGATGAAGCAGGAATGTATATCGACAAATCACTGGAGTATGATCCGGGCAATCTCTATGCTGAGTATGTCAGGGCCTATATCCTGTTTGCGAGGGACCGGGACCTGGGGCAAACCAGGGAACTTCTCATCAAGGCCCTGAACAAGGATCCCTCCAGGTTCGATATCCTGCAGGAGGCTGGTAAGATCTGTTACTACCAGAGGGACTACGAAAGTGCTTACACATTCTACAAGAAGTTCCTTGAAATCAGGGATGTGCAGGGCCTGGAAGTCTACCGCCACGAAAATGCCAAGATCGCGGTGGTCATGAGAGAAATGGGCCTGGATGAGGAATCGGATGCACTTTTCAGGGATTACATGGAATATGCCGAAAACGACCAATCCGTTTACAAGCATTTAAGTCTGGCCATGTACCATGCCAACAGGGGAGATCCGGATAGTGCGTTAGAACACCTGGAGTTGTTCTCCGGACAGGAGCATTTCCACTACTGGACCATCCTGTTCCTTGAAATGGATCCCCTGGTGGATCCCATCAGAGACCATCCTGAATTCAGCAGGGTCATCAGTAAGATCAAGGTCAGCTTCTGGAAACATCACAGGCAGATCCGGGAATCTCTGGAGCAAAAAGAACTGCTCTAAATGGGCAGTCTGAAAGCTGCCATTTCCTGGGCATTGCGCACCACCAGGATGTCATTTGCAAGAGCCGGATGGTTCCAGGTCTTGCCTTCGATGGCCCTGAACCGGGACAATTCCTTGAACTGATCTGGTGTAGCCTCCACCAATGCCAGATCCCCCTTCTCGGAAAGCACGAGCAACAGGTCCTGACCGGAAAAAAGCAGGAGCCAACCGCGGTATCGGGCTCCTTTCCAGATTCGTTCACCGGTTTCCAGGTCGAAGCAGGAGAGACTTGGCCCGTCAAAACCATATGCATGGCCTTTGTGGATCACGAAATCATTAAAGTTGAACTTCACCCCATCTGAGGTCCAGCGTTCCATCACCTGCCATCCATCAGGTTGGTTGGTGACAGTGATTCGACGCAGGGCCTTTAGTTCTCCGGTCAGGATCAGGTCCCCATTGTCAGCCTTGGCCGGCTGAAGGATGCGGTCTGTGATTTCCCAGGGATATTCCCAGAGCAGTTCGCCTGTGGCCGGATCGAGACTCACGGCGCCGGATTTACTCATGTGGAGGACCTGGGAAATCCCTTCTATGCATACCAGGTGTGGAGAGCTGTAGCTGTTGCCCCCGTCGGGGCCAAACCAGAGAGGAGCCCCGTTTCCTGAGTCGAATGCAGCCAGTTTACCTGCAAGGGCAATGATCACCACACTATCAACAACCAGCGGGGACCCGGCAAATCCCCATGTAAGGGGTTCCATACCTGCATCGGCAGCTGCGTCACGTGACCAGGCCACGGTGCCGTTTTTCGCATCAAGTGCATTGAGGATCCCTGTTCCTCCAAGTGTAAAGATCCTGCCTTCGGCTACCGCAGGTGTGGCTCGCGGACCTGCACCTGCATGTGAATCATAGAACCGGGCTTTATCCGCGTGTTTCCACACTGGCTCTCCGGTCATCAGGTCATAGCAGGAAACGGTCTCCTCCTCACCCCGCTGTTCCTGCGTATACAGCAAGTGGCCCTGTATGGCAAAGGAGGAACAACCGGGACCCACAGGCCTGCGCCACAATTCTACCGGGGGTGATGCGGACCAGTCAGTGGCAACCGATGCCAGGTGGATCACTCCGTCGCGACCGGGCCCACGGAAGCCGGGCCATTCAGCCTCTGAAACATCTGTACCGTCAGTTTCAGGCAAGGAAGCCATTTTATCACTTGATTGTGAGAGCAAACGCTGTTCAGAGGTTTCAGCCCACCTCCAGGCCAGGTCGTGTCGCCCATATCCGTCCATTCCGTCAGTCCTGAGGAAAATCCAGATTCCGGAAGCGAGCAGGATGGAGACAATCATAGTCACCCGTCTGGGAAGCCGGGAAAGGCGAAGGGTGGCAATATGCCAAATGGCCATGGCAAGGCATATGCCCGGTATGGCATAGATATAGAACATCAATCCCATATTGGCGGTGGCAATCGATGTATCGAGCAGCAGTGGAGTCACCACCAGTGAAGCGATGGTCAGGATCAAACCGCCCCAGCGTTCTATTCGCTGAGCACGGCTGAAAAACAACCACCAGGTAAAGAATAGGAGTCCCCCGGCAAAACCGCCAAACACCGCTACCATGAAGGCCTCTGGAATGACTTTTGGGAGGATGAACCAGACAATCCATTGCACCGAAACGATCAATAATCCTGACTTGATACGCATTGGCTTTTGCAGACCCGGTCTCTCCGCAGGTGTTTTATTCATGAGTTCCATATGGTTTAGAACAGGTTGAGCATGATTGATGTGATCAGTTCTGCCAATTCATCCGGACTTTTTTTCAGGACCAGGTATGAATGGTTTGAAGGAGCACCTTCAATCCATTTACTGTCCCCGTTTTCATTCACGCTACACCGGCCACCCGAGATCACATTCCAGTAGTTACCCACACCCCTTCGAACGGCATACAGTACTGCTGTCTGGTCGTAGGAGGAATTGTTAATGATCTCCCCTTCGGGCGGTTTATCAAGATAGGGACAATGTTGCCCGAAATATGAGAAGCCCACATATAGTGGAGTGTTTATATCAATGTTTTTAAAGGCTGCACCGGTCTTGATCTGCACACCCACCTCGAAGCCTGAAAAAACCACGGGAGTTTCCAGATTTTCCAATACGAATTTTGTAACACCAGGCATGTTCCCGTTGAAATTCCATTCGTTCTCCCCTTCAGGGAACTTGCCGCCCATGACAACAAACTTCTCCACTTTGGCAGCAATCAGCCCGGCACCGGTCAGCGGGGAGATCTCGTCAGGACCGGAATTGATCAGGTCCTGGATATTCTTCAGGGGACCGACTGCCAGGATGGTGACACTGCTGTCCTGCTGTCCGGCAAGCAATTCCCTGTAGAGGAGGGTGGCATCGGGAACTTCATCCCTGGTCAGCTTGTGGGGGAAATGCGCTGCGATGGCCCTGTTATAGAAATAATCGACCTGGCCCGGTTCAACCTTTCTTACCCCAATGGGTATCTCCGGGTGGTTGTAATAGCGGTTCACCGCATCGATTGCCGGGACCGCGTACTCTTCATTTGACCAGCACATGACGGCCAGCAGGTCACACTCACCCCTGTCCATAAAATTGTGAAGCATGGCCAGGGCACCCAGGTCATCGGCATCCCCGCCGATATCGGTGTCAAAGATGATCTTTGGCCTGGTAGCGGTGAGTAACTGGTTGTAAAGATCTTCCCCATCACTGGGCCGCAAGGCCCTGTTCTCGACCACCTGTCCACCCCTGTTAATGATCATGTACTGTGGGATCATGGGGATGAAATAGCCTTTGTCGGCCAGCTCCTTCTTCAATGCATCATTCAACCTGAGGTGGTATCCCTTCAGCTTATACTTCTGTATGAAATCGATCCATTTCTCCTCATCCAGGTCTTTATCCGAATTCAGGTAGATCATCTGGATATTGTTTTCCTCCAGGAACCTGTGCAATGTCTTGTTGTACCTGAATTCCTCCAGGCATGGAGAGCACCAGGAGGCCCACCTGTCCAGATAGATGGCTTTGCCATGGATCTTATCCGTCAGCTCCTCCAGCGACCTGACGGGGGTTTCCCGGTCCAGGATGGTGATTCCCTCAGGTAGTACCGATCCTTGGTAGGGTACAAGTCTGTCCTTCATTCCATGCTGGATCAGGAAAGGGGGATCATCTCCCGAAATATATGTTTCAGGATTGGCGGATCGGACCAGCCCAGGTCCATCCTCCAGGTTCTTGCCGAGGAGCCTGGATTCGGGTGAATCCTCTACCGAGTGAACCATTGGATCTGGTACACCACTGGCTTCAAGATGTTCATCCATCCGGAGGAAGTCAGTGGGGCCGAACCAGTTGACTACTGCCTGTATGCGGCTTGATTGCTCCGGATTTCCCAGGGAAAGATCTTCCAGTGATTCAATGCCTCCTGAGGTGCCGGTCATGGCAGAAAGATGCCCCCCGGCGGATCCTCCCCAGGCGGCGATCATACCAGGATTGAATGCGTATGTTGAGGCATTGGCCCTGATCCAGCGGACCGCTGCTTTGCAATCATGGATCTGTGCAGGCCATATGGCCTCTCCGCTGAGGCGGTAATTCATGGAGACCACCGCATAGGCCACATCCAGCCATTTCCGGTGGAGATGGTCCCTGTTCGGCCCCGTCCTTTTCTGAGCCTGTATCGGGGAGAATGAAAATGCTTCCAACGAAAGCAATGCACCTCCGAACAGGATCAGGAAGATGAAACGGTTTCTTTCAGTACTGCTCATTTGAATCAATTGGTGATCGGGACAAGAAAAACATCATTCCGCCGCTGCCTCGATGCTCATCATTCCTTCATGGATCTCAACGGTGAACTCCTGGCCCCTGTCCAGGTTTAAAGTCAGTGTTTTAAACTCACCCGACATGAGCCGGTGCGTCCTGAAGCTGGCTGGCCCGATTTTATCTTCGGGGAGTGAAATGCCGTCGGTTGACTGATAATAAAAGACCTTTGCCGGGGTATCAGAAGCATTGGTCAACTTCACTTTGGTGTAATGATCATGGTTCACCCTAAATTGCAGCTTCGTTCCCCTTTCAAAGATCTGATTGATGGGAAGCTCAAGGGTTACACTGGTCCAGCTTGATGGCGGTTCCGGTTCAGGGATCTTGGGTTCCATCCGGTCATCCACTTCGGTATAGCCCTCCGGTTCCCCGAACATGGACGGATCGGCCTTCCATTTCTTAATTTCAGAAAGCTCCATAAAGGAGTTCTCTGAGATGTGGCTGGTGGCCTTGATGATGAATTTCAGATCGGTTGCATACCAGGCAGTATACACCTTGGTTGTTCCCTGGTAATACTCGGAGACCTCACATTCGTATCCTGACACCTTTTCATTCCCGGTTTTCTTCACCTCCCCGTATGCGGCATACATTTCAATGGCAGCAACCGGATCATTGGCAAGCATCCTTATGTCGTCGCTTGTGGTTTTGTAGATGAACCTTTTTTCGGGAAGGAGAAGCCACACCCGGTTCTCCTGAGGGGATGCAATAACAACCCCTTCCATCCCGTCCTCAACAAATTCATAGCGGTATTGGTCCAGGTTTGAATAGACGTGATAGACCCTGGATATACCGTTCACAGTATTGGTCATGGTGGCTGTAAACTGCCCGGACACACCCAGGCTTACGAACAGAATCATTGTGGATACCAGTGTTTTCATTTTTTCTTTTTTAGGTATATCTCTGTTGATGGCGGATACGACGAATCCCCTCCCGGCAAACAGGGGCCAATATCCTGCTCATGCCGGATCTCCCTGCTCCCGAAATATTTTAATTACTCCTAAGATACGGAATTGGCCCCAATTCCATAAAATGGAAAGAATTACCTGAGTGTCTCCTGGAAAAATGCAATGGTTCGCTCCCAGGCAAGCCGGGCTGCCGGCTGATCATACCGGGGAGTGGTATCGTTGTGGAAGCCATGGTTTACATCGGGGTACATATAAGCCGTATACTCCTTCTTGTGCTCCTTCAGGGCTTTTTCATATGCAGGCCAGCCCTCATTCACCCTTTTATCCAGGCCGGCATAATGAAGCAGCAGGGGGGCATTTATATCCGGCACAGATTCCAGGGGCGGTTGTCCGCCGTAAAAGGGGACAGCGGCAGACAGGTCCGGAATACGCACGGCCATCATATTGGCGATCCAGCCTCCGAAACAGAATCCAACCACACCCACCTTTCCGTTACATTCCGGGTGTGCCTTCAGGTATTCAAAAGCGGCGATAAAATCCTCGAGCATTTCATTGCGGTCGCGCTGGCTTTGCAGGGCCCTGCCGTCATCATCATTGCCCGGGTATCCTCCCAGGGGTGTAAGCGCATCCGGGGCCAGGGAAATGAAGCCAGCAAGAGCTGCCCTTCTCCCCACATCTTCGATGTGTGGATTGAGCCCCCTGTTTTCATGAACTACGATGATTCCGGGCAGCTTCTGATCATGATGAACCGGTCTTGAAAGCAAGCCCCGGATCTCTCCTCCGCCTTCAAGGGACTTATATGGGATAAAACCCGAGTTCAGTTCCGGGTCATCGGGCCGGACCTGGATGTTATCCTTATAGTTCGGCATGATGAAACTGAGAAGGGAGGCAACTGTAATACCTCCAACTGCATATGCTGTAATCCTGTCAAGGAATTGTCTCCTGTCAATGCGGTTGTGTGCATAATCATCATACAGATCAAACACATCCTGGCTAATGTCCTCTTTGTTTATTTTCTTCATCATGGTTGTTTATTGAGATCAGGTTATACCTTGAAACAATGCCGGATGACAAATTGTTTTCATTTCAGTACATTTGCCCCATGATCAAACTACTTCTTGTGAGCCTTGTCGTACTGGTTATCAATATCCCTTTCGGGTACTGGCGCGCCAACGTGAAGAAGTTCTCGCTGCAATGGTTCCTGGCCATTCACATTCCTGTGGTTATCATTATCGGACTACGGCTGGCCACCCATGTGGGATTTGCATGGTATACCTACCTGTTTTTCGTTACGGCATATGTCCTCGGACAGCAGTCCGGATCTCTGATCATTAAAAGGGTAAGGAGGGTTTGTGACACCGTTTCATCCTGCATGGTGATGGACCTGGTGCGTTGCAACGGCCTGCACACAGAAAAGTAAGTAAATCACCTTAGTCCCAGACAAATTTCCAGGATCTATCCTTTTGTCTCCTCAAGACCGTATGAAATATATGGGTCCGGGTCAAAGCTCCTTGAATACCTTTTCAAGCAGTGCCTTTGTCGCCTTGATCCCTTCATCTTCGGACAATGTGCTGCCTTCGTATTCGATTCCCACGTATCCTTTGAATCCGGAATCCTTCACGATCTTCATGATCCTGAGAAAATCGGAATTCACTTCGTTACCATTCTCATCGAATTCCTGTGATTTGGCACTCACACCTTTGGCATAAGGCATCAGTTCAGCGATGCCTTTATAACGGTCGTATTCGTTGATGCAACCATCGGGGCCTTTCTCAATGCAAAAATTCCCGAAGTCGGGCAGGGTCCCCACATTGTCCATTCCTACCTGATCCATCACTCCGGCAAGCCAGCTTCCGTCAGAGGAGTATCCACCATGGTTCTCCACAATGATATTGATACCTTTTGATTTTCCATATTCAGCGAGTTTTTTAAGTCCATCCGCCGCATGGATGGCCACCTCCTCCGGGGTTCCCTCTCCGGCTGCATTCACCCGGATAGAATGGCATCCCAGGAACTGTGCAATGTCAACCCAGGGGTAATGGTTCTCAACTGTCTTCTGGCGTTCTTCCGGATCCGCAGCACCAAGGTTCCCAAGCTGGTCACACATGATTAATCCGACTTTCACTCCGGCCTCATCACACTTGTTCTTGAACTTTTCCCAGTAGGCTTCATCCTTTGCTTTGCTGAAGTAGAAAGTATTCACAAGTTCAATGGAATTGATCCCATACCCGGCTGCCATGGTGGGGAAATTCATGGGATCCTCACCCTTTAATACCGCATCGGGATTTTCATGGATCAATTTGCCAAACATCTGCCAGTCTTCAATGGCCCCCCCGAAGAAGGTGTTGTTCAGTGACCACTGTGCCAGTGAGATCTGGAAATCAGGTGTTGCGGCTACTTTTTTACCTGGTTCAGTTTTTACCCCGGTATTGCAGGAGGTAAAAGAAAAAGTTGCCATGATGCCCAGGAAGAGGGCGGGAGCCAGTGTGTGTTGAATTCTTTTCATCTGTTTCAGTTATTATATGATTGATAATTGCCTGTATAGAAATATGAGACAAAAGTATAAAATAGAAACCGTGAATTCCTATTATTCAGTAATAGATTAAACGGATCTCAGCCGGTTCAATACCCATCCTCCTGTTCCGGAGTTATCTGAAATGGAGATGCGGGCAATCCCTCCAGGTTGTAAAGGTTGGCCCCATCCGGATTGTTGGACCATGCATAGCGAAGGTATACCGGTTCCGGGATGTTCCTGCTGGAAACTTCAACAGTGCCGTTTACGATCCTGGCTTCAGCCCAATCGAATCGTTTATCGGCCCCCGCAACGGCGAATTGACTGAGCGGTTCACCATCAATGGACAACAGGCCGGAACCTGTATGGTCAAACCGGATGATGATTTTATTGCCCCTGGTTTCATGTGAACGGTACACCGGCCCGGAATAGACGAGATCCTCTTCCCCGTATGCCAGGCGCCTTGCTCCCAGTGCCAGCCTGTGGCCCACATCCTTTTTATTCAGGGGATGGATATCGTTCCATTCTCCCAGGTCTATGGTCACGGCCATGGCAGTGTTTGGTATAGTTAGCGCATTGCGTTGTGCATCACGAAGCTCTGCCCATTTGCTTTCACCAGGAAGGAATTCCCGGTCCATGAAATTTGCCAGCTGAACAAACAGGAATGGCAGGTTTTCATCATTCCATTGTTTCCGCCAGTCTTCGATCAAGGCTGGCAGAAGATCATAATAGGGGCCGGGATTTCCGGTGTTCGATTCGCCCTGGTACCAGAGAAAACCTTTCAGGGCCTGGTGCTTTACGGGGGCTACCATGGCATTGTACAGGGCTGTTGGCTGATTCTGGAATGAGAATCCCGCTTCAGGGTTGCCATTCGGACTGAACACATCCCCGACCTTGTACTCCCAGTCCCCCTTCAGATCGATCTCCTCTCCATTCGCTGCAAGAAAGTAGGGCTTGTCCGGGACGAAACCACCCTTCCCACCATAGTTGGTAACCCGGATAACGATGGTGTTTTTCCCCGGAACCAGGATCCCGGGCTCCAGAACGTATCTGCGGGGAGGGTATTGGTAGGTGATGTTTCCGACTTCCCGTCCATTTACATATACATGGTCGGCGTCCACGATCCTTCCCATGAACAGACTGGCGGGAAAACCCGTCATTGATCCGGGCACGTCGATCTCCCTCCTGTACCACACCACCCCGTCCAGCTCTTTCACTCCCTGGTCCTCCCAGTAACCGGGTATATGGATCTTTCGCCAGCCTTTCGGCACATAGGCCGGGTCATGCCATTTCACAGGTTCCAGCAAGCCCTTGTCCGCTTCCTCCCTGATTACGCGGTTTGCCTTTGTCCTGCGGACCAGCTCATGAACGTGTGCTGTGTCCTTGTTTTGCTGAATAATATCCAGCAAGCCCGGAAATCCTCTCAATCCCCCTTCGCTTATCCATGCCTCAATGGGCGTGCCTCCCACGCTTGCATTGATAATGCCGATGGGGACATGTTGGGTTTCATGGATCTCTCGGGCAAAAAAGTAAGAGACTGCACCAAAGGCCAGTACATCCTGCGGATTGGCGGATCGCCAGCTTCCTGCAGGCAGATCTTGCCGGGCTTCCTGAAGATTGGTATATGTCCCGATAAAGAAATTCCTGATCCCGGGAAACTGCACACCGGCTATTTCATCCGGGTATTTCTCTTTGACCCGCTCCATGGGGAGCACCATGTTGGACTGCCCTGCGCAGAGCCAGACATCACCAAATAGCACATCTTTCACAAAAACTTCATTCCTGCCATGGAATGTCAGATCATAAGGGCCGCCGGCAGCCTGTGGCGGAAGAACGATCTCCCAGTCCCCGGCACCATCGGCCGTGGTATGAAATGTTTCACCTTTGAATCTCAGGGTGACCTCTTCCCCGGCTGAGGCCCATCCCCGGATCCTGTTCTGCTGTTCTCTCTGCAGGACCAGTCCGTCGCTGATGATCTGCGGCAGTTTAATCTGGGCAGAGGAAGAAACGTACATAGGGAGAAACAGAAGAATCAGTGCGGCCTTTTTTATTTTCATGATGGACAAATTTAGCATTTTCGGTTGATGGCGTTTGTCGTTTTGGTTCATGTTTACGTCTGCAAAACTCATATGCCTATGGTACTTTGTTACAAAGGTTTCCAAAATATGACTAATTTAACCATCCATAAAGATATGAGGAAGCAAAAGGTATGGGGAATAAGGTACTGGCAATATTAGTCCTGCTTATTGTTGAGTTTACGGGTGTACAGGCCCAGGTGTCGTGGGGTAATGACATTGATTCCCTGTTGGAATATATGATTGAGTATGAAACCCGTTATGACAGCACCGGACCAATTGTTTCCTCCACAGATTTTGGGGAGACCCACTACTCCTTTCCCTGGTTATATTTGGACAAGGAAGGGTGGGAGAGCCTGCCAAAGAGCCTTGAGGATCCTTATTTCCTTGACATCCATACAAGAAATTTACTGGCATTGGATAGAAGATCCCGGGTATCTTCCAGAACAAACGTTCGCCGGCTGAAAGGAATCATTGAACGGTCCACGGTGGCCTGGTACATCACAGGTAAACCGGCTTATTTAAATATGGCAATAGCTGCATTAATGGCATCCTGTGAATCCGCTGAATGGAATGTGGTGCCACCTTCAGACAACCATATCAATGCAGCCGACCTTCGAACCGGGGAACTTTTATACATCGTATCTTTCGGATACGATGCACTGTTCCCATTCCTCAATGATATACAAAAGCGTGCGTGCCTGAAAGCTTTGATCGAGAAAGGTTTGAGGGCCTATCTTATGGGACATGCCAGAAAAGACTGGTGGGTTAACTGTGACTTTAACTGGAACTCTGCATTGCACGGAAACGCAGGACTTGCCGCCATGGTCATTCGCAATTCAAATCCTGCACTGTCCGATTATATCCTGGGACTGGCAACCAAAGGATTACCCTATATGATAGCGTCTTTCTATCCGGGTGGAGGCTACATTGAAGGGGTGATGTACCAGGGAACCGCCATAGGGCATCTCACAGATTTTGTGGTCCCTTATTACAAACTTACCGGAGATGACCTTGGGCTGCTGAAGAACGAGGATTTTCACAACACGCTCAGTTTTTGGATTCCGATGTTTGCACCCGATCAAAAGGCGTACAATTTTTCGGACTGCAGCGACGAAAATCTGTATGGCATTGCTCAGGGATTCTGGTGGGCGCAACAGTTGAACAGACCCGACTGGGCCTGGGACCAGGAGAGAAGGACCTCTTCAACCATAGGAGCCGGGGGGTTGTTTCATGATGTTGAGGGCTTCTGGTACAGGAAACCTTACCAGGAAACCAGGCCTGTCACGACCCGGGGATTGCAGCATTTCAAGGGCATTGACTGGGCAATATGGCGCGGAAATGATAGCTGGTTGGCCTTCCGGTCAGGTTTTAACGGGGGCAACCACGATAATGACGACCTGGGTAATCTTATTCTTGGATACAGGTCTCAAAGATTCCTTATTGATCCGGGTTACGGGGCAATAGATGCAAGCGATCACAACTGCATTACAGTGCGTGGTCATGAGCAAACCGACTGTGCAACCGGCAAGATTGTTAAGGCAGTCGGAAACGGGAATGGATTCTACCTGGTGAGTGATATCAGGGAAGCCTTTCCATATACGGTTTCACACTACAACCGTCATCTTTTACTTATTGATGATACACACCTGCTCATGGTCGATGATGTGAAAGGAGCAGAAGAGAACAGGGTCTGGGTGAAAGGGCACCTGCAAACACGATCCCCAGTGACCCGAACTGCCAGTGGATGGGAAATTATGGGGTCGACGGATACCTGCCATATCGATCTTTTATTTGACTTCGGAATACACAAAGAAGAGCAATGGAATTTCGGAGGGCCCATTACCAAGCTCATCTATCAGGACATATATGATCGCAATCATTCTGTGCAGCCGGTTTTGTTTCGGTTTTCAGACACCCCCTATTCATACCATGCAACCCAGGAAGGATTTACCCTGGAGATAGGAGAAGCCATGCACAGGTTTATTTTTGAGGATGATCAGCTGATATACCTGGATCCTGCGCGCTGATGATGGGTATGGGCTATAACTTCTCTTTCAATATTGTTGTCCATAACTGATAGCCGTTCGGATTCATATGCGTAGAATCTGCCGAATAGAGTTCTGACCTGATCTTGCCCTCATTATCAAGCATTTCACCTGACACGTCCACATATTCCACATGATCGTAAATGCCTGCCAGCTCCTTATAGGATCTATTCAGTTCAATGATTTTTTCAGCATTGAACCGCTTGCTTACGCTGATGGTATTTGACAATAGCAATATTTGACAGTCCGGATCTACATCATCGACTAATTCAATAAAGGTTTTTGTATTTAGAACGGTCTCATGTTTTGATACAGAGGCATTTATATCATTAATTCCACAGAAATAGACGATCTTTCCATAGTGGAAAGGTTTGATGATTCTGTCAAAATAGTAAAGCATGTCGGCAGTTCGTGAACCGCCAAATCCACATAAGACCACGTCCCTGCCGGGAAAGTCATCAGACAACGACTTCCACAACCGGATGGTTGAACTGCCAAGGAATAGAATGGCAGTGTCGGAAGGTGGCCTGATTGCATTGCGGTATTCATAAAGCCGTATGTCGTTTTCAAACCTGGCAGACCTGGAGGCAATTGGATTGTTAAATGTGTAGACGACCTCTCCTGCATTTACGGTGTAAAAGTGCCGGTTATCGACAAATATCTTAAACTTATCCAACCTGTTATTGATGTTGACCGCACTTATTGCTGCAAAGGTGGATACCGCTCCGTTCGCATAGGTCAAGATATTTTGGAGGTACTCTATGTTATTAACTTTGATGGAAATAGGTCTTCCGACATAGATGCTATCGCCCGTGATGGTAAAGTTATAATATTCACCATCGACCAGGCTGGCTGTTACGTGAAGCGGTTTATTTTGCTTATGTGATTTTTCCTGAACGAGCCTGATCCGGTGAACCCCATTATTGTTGGTATAAGTATTGTAACAATGATGCCATGAAAACCGCTTATGATCTGCCGCCGCATCTCCATCCGAATCATGAAATATGATTTGAAGCGCAGGTTGCGAGCCCTGATTAATTGCGACAGCTGAGAATGGAATCAGCGCTTCCAGGGTGTAACCAGCGTTGTGTTTTGTGCTGCGAACTTCAATATCTTTAGTGTCTTTTACAGGGCCACCTGATTGGGCACCGTTTTTGTCAACAATATGGCTGATCTGACCATCAATGATGTCCATAGGCATGAGATACTGAACCATATGATGGGTTCCAGCTTTCTCAGAAATAAACAATTCCATTGCATCATTGCGCAGGATGCTTTGTTGAGACAATGTTAAAGAATCATCATGTATCTCACATGCCAGCAGAAGTCCCCGGTTATTCCAGCCTATTCTCACATCCGCATGGAAATCACTTTTATTGTATTGCCCTTGGGTATCTACATAGAGAGGCAATGAAAAGCCCTTATGTTTCCAGTCATCTAAGTTTGCATCGATCTTAATATCCCTTGTTTCCGGGATATTGTATACACCGACAGTTTCCTGCGATGGTTTATTTTCTGCACAACATATGATGATTGCGCAAAAAGCAATCAGAACAGAAACGCTCATTCAATACCATTGTTAAAAAGAATGAATAATGATCTGGCTGAAAAAAAAGCCTGTCAATTCTGACAGGCTTCATAGAAGATTGTAAGTTAAATAGTAGATCTATATTAACTTGACGTTTGCTGCGTTCAATCCTTTCGGACCTTCCTGTACGTCGTAGCTAACTTTGTCTCCTTCAGATATTTCATCAGTTAATCCACTTTGATGGACGAATACATCTTTCCCTCCGTCATCGGGAGAAATGAAGCCAAAACCTTTGACATTGTTAAAAAATTTCACTGTTCCGTTACTCATAATTTGTAGTTTAATTGTATTAAATAATAACTCTTGTCACTTTTTACGTGCATAAATATAGGTAAATAACACCTGTAATCCGTAATTGTTTTACTGCTTATTGAATCAATTATCCCCGAAAAGCATGTACCGAACGTTTATGATTAATCGCGCTGTAGATAGATTGCCTTTTTCGTCAGGTTGTATTTCCCCGATGATATATGCACAAAATAGACACCGGGTGGTAAACTTCTTGGTTCCCATGGTTGCTCATAAATCCCGGGATTGAGTATTGCACTTTCAAGAATTCCGACTTCCTGGCCTGATGAATTTAGAATTCTGACCGTGGTTCTGCTTTCCTCCGTTAGTGAATACCGGATACTGGTAGCATAGCCAAAAGGATTCGGATGAATGCTGAATTTGAATTGTTCATCCGTGATTTGCTTCAACTCATCAATTCCCGTCATACTCCCGGTCCCCGGATTACCACCTATTCCATCACTTCTCCTCCAGGAGGATGCCAGGTTATTATCGAGTGAAGGATCTTTCAATTCAAGGGATGGCCCCTCACCATCAGGTTCTTCGGGCCAGGGGGACCGGTCGTCAAAGTGAACATGATCAATCACCGTGCCTTGATAGTTGGATAAGGTCAGTTCCTCGCCCGCGTCGTTCAACCTCCCGTCAGATAATTGGAACACACGGGCAGTTATACCGGAATATGCCTGGGCATTTTTAGCCACAATGATATATTCACCCGCATCTATATTACAGCCATTTGGAAATGTATATTCAATACCTTCCGTGAACTGATATCCTGAAATATCTATCCTGTATTCGTCATTGTTTAGAAGTTCCACAAATTCAAACTCCTCATCATCACCCTGCAGGTCGGTTGAGGGATTATAATGAATTTCACTGATGATGATCGAGGGAAGTTCAGCAGGTTCAAAGACAGCATTTAATGCTGCATTATCCGAAAGCCTGAGTTGAATATTGCGGTCAGAAGATGAATTGTGTCCTTCCCATCTTACAAATCGCCAGCCAGGCTTGGCATGGGCCTGAATTTTCAGTGGAATATTCCTGTACCAGAAATTTGAGAAGTAGGGCACCGGGCAGGGAACTTCAAAAACTGAGATCCATCCGGCCTTTTCATTCGAAACCTCCAGGATCAGTTCCCCCTTCTCTTCAGGTACGAGGGTTTCAGCCAGATGGGTTAAAATATGAACTTGCCTGTCCTGTGCGAACTGGTGCAGTTGATCCAGCTGTTCAGACCAGTATTCCATGTTTGGGATGGCACCCCACCGTTCAATCTGCCGGGGCATCTCAGGGGCAATTATCTGAGCCATTGAGTCAATGATCGCATGCACGCGCTCGGGAGCAAATGTCAGGTTGTTGTGCGTGACGAATCGCTGGGCAAATTCTGTCCTGAAGTTTTCATTCATGATCAGGCGCTGGAAAAGGATGGAAACATGCCCCTGGTCAAGGACCCATTGTATTGTATTATCGGGAGCCTGATCTGAGCCAAACGGATCCTGCCCGTTGAATCCCCAGTCCATATCGTACAGAAGCCATCTCCATTTTCCATTCATGCCCTGTTCGCGCCAGCACTTGATATTCTGATGCAACCAGTCATGATTGCACACGTATATCTCGGTGATGTAATAGTTCATGAATTCAACCACATCCATCTGCGTCTTCACATATTGATAATTTTCAGGGAAAGCAAGGTCATGATCCACCACATACTCCATAAAGTGACGATAATGTAAGTCATCTCCATGTGCCGGCATATCGAATCCTTCGATTAGTTCTACCCGGTCGGGGTTAATGCCATAATTGCTTTCCGGATAGAACTGATTCATCTTTTCACGGATATTATAGAGCCCCCAGAACTCGCCATTTATATATACCATGGCTGACTGGCTGGCCTGGTAGTCCACATCCATCTGGCCAATAACCAGTGAATTCATCATGGCATCCCGGATGAAGGTCCTGTTGTAATCATTGCTGGAGCATCGCAGGAGAAACCTGCTACATGAATTGGAGGATTTGGACTGAAACAAAGGATAATCGAAGTCCGGATCGCCATACTTATTCCTTGCATATAGTGTGAATGCCTTCTGGCGCAATTGCCTTCCCAAAAAACCACCAAAAATGGCAATCCCTGCATCCTGTTTAAATCCTTGTTCGCCTTCAGGGGTGTAAAACTCTATATGAACAGGGCGCTCCCATCTTTTCCAGAAGTTGGCAGACATATCAAAGGGAGGTGGCGACCCCAGTTCATCGGATTTACATATTCCCGGAGTGATTCCTATCTCTTCGTCAAACAGGAATTCAGGTGGTGTAGAAATTGAGATTACTGGTAGCGTTGAGGGCTCGTTAATTATAAAGGAGTGGGTCAGAATATTACTGGGCAGCTTATTGTTCTTGAATGCCCTGGCCCTTATGACCGTAGTACCCTGGAGTTGAATTGGATCAGTGTATAATTGTGATTCAGGTGTTGGGCTAGATCCATCCAGGGTGAAATATATATTGGTTCCAGCTTCCGAAGACAAGATTATCGTTTGCTCACCTGAATATAATCCACCCTCCGGGGTACATACTGGTTTAGATAGCTGTGCGCTTGAGCCAAGACCAGGAGATGAATTGGGAAAACCACATGTCGGACTTGTAAAGTAGTGCCAATTGTCACCGCCATCCGGGAATCTCCCGAATGAGACATCATCGCGCTGAATGCCAAATCTGATGGTATCAATGATCCTCCCATCCGGATAGTATAGGCCAATTTGTTCACCACTTTCTGAGAGCTTATAAGATGCATGATTATCACATGTAATACCATCAGCCCAGACAACATAAAATCCTGCCGGTTCGATGACCGCATCATCCGGCAGCATCCATTTATGAGGATTTGTAAAATCATCAGACAGGAATAATCCACTCAGAGTTATCGGGGAATCACCGGAGTTATAAAGTTCTATCCAATCAACAAAATCAGAGGTGTCGGGATTAAACTGCACACTGATATTGGACGCCATGAACTCGTTAATCTTTAAGGGTTCCGAAGCATGCCCTTGTAGAGAACCACAAACAACGAATACACTTATGATAAACCTGTCGAAATTCACGATACTTCTAAAATTAGAGAAAAGAAGCAAAAGGCTGACCCAGTTGATAGTAACAAATTGGCCAGGCATTTAAGAAATGGCGATTTGGAAGCTATTTATGTACATGATACTGGAGTACTTGAAGACCGAAGTCTAATAAGAATGCGAAGTACCTTAATAAAAGAGATAGCCCGTTACAAGAACAGGATTAAGGCAGAACTCAGTTTTTTTGGCATTGTAATACCTGAGCAGTACCATAAGGATCAAGGTTACTGGTCCAATCGGTTTATGCAGTGGTTAAGTGAACTCAAACTTAGTCGTGAGAGTGGAACTGAGTCGATACGTATCTTAATAGGTCATGTTAAATACCTCAGACAAGATCTCTTGAGAGTAAATAAAAAGGTTCGGGAGGTATCCAGGCAGGAACCATATAAAGAAAGAGTGGAGTTATTAATGAGCATTCATGGGATTGGATTATTGACCTCGATGGTAATCCTTACAGAGATCTTTGATATTCACCGATTTAGTAATCAGCAGAAGCTGTGAAAATCATTGCCTTTGTCAATAGAACCTCTTGAGCCTAATCCCTGTAACCAATTAATAACTTTTATGAAATACGGAGTAAACAGGGTCACACTCGAGGGAAATGTTGGCGAGGTACCCAGGGTATTGGAACGGAATGGAGAGGTTTTCCGGCTAACTTTCCAAAGCTGCAGGTAAGGTGAAATAGAATTTTGTACCTGATCCCTCCCCGGATTCACACCAAATCCGGCCACCGTTTTTTTCTACAAAATCCTTGCAAAGTATCAGGCCCAATCCAGTGCCTTTTTCACCTATTGTGCCAGGAGATTTATATTTTGTATCTATTCGAAAAATTTTCTCTACATTTTCTTTTGAGATGCCAATACCCTCATCACGCACAATTACCTCCACAAGTGAACCTTTTTCATGTATGGCTACTTCTACACGCCCCCCCTTATGACTAAATTTAATTGCGTTATTAATGAGGTTTCGGAGTACTGTACTGATCATCTCACGGTCTCCATATGCCATCATTTTATTGGACACTGCTGTTGTCAGCTGAATCCCTTTTTTCTCAGCAGGTATCTTATGCAAATCGATGTTCATTTGTACCAGGTTCGACAGGATAAAATTTTCAGGTGAATAATCTATACCGCCTTTTTGGGACCTTGACCAGGTTAACAGATTATCAAGTAGTTTGTAAATAAGTTCAGACGATTTGTTAATTTTTTTTATTGATGTCAACTTTTCCTCTTCTTCCATACTGCTATAATTTTCAACAACCGATCCGCTCAATGAGTATAGACTGGAAAAAGGATTTTTAAGGTCATGTGCAAGGATTGAAAAGAATGAATCCTTCATGGCATTCAGCTCATTTAATTCGTCCTTTTGTCTTCTCAATACTTCATTGGATGTGACAATTTCTTCCTTCTGCTCCTCCAGAGATATATTTTGTTCGGTTATCTCTTTGGTTCGCTCCCGTATTTTCTCTTCAAGTATTTTCTTTTCATTGATCAGTTTGTTCAATCGCAACTTGATAACGACTACAATCGCTAAAATAATTGACAGGATATATCCTGTATATGCAATGTTGGTTCTCCACCATGGAGGATGAATGCTTATTCGAATGCTGGCTCCCGAGTGATTCCATATACCATGGTTATTGGTTCCCTTTACAGAGAAAGTATATTCTCCAGAGGGAAGATTGGTAAAAGGGACAAATCGCCTTGTTCCTATATCAATCCAGTTATCAGAAATTCCCTCCATTCTGTACGAATACCTGTTTTTGGAAGGTTCGCTAAAATCAAGGGCTGAGAACTCAATAGTAAAAGAATAATCCTTGTAAGAAAGGTCAATCTCTTCTGCATACACATTCATTTGTTGTCGGATTCCATTGTTTTCCTTCTCAAATGAAGTGATGCATACAGGAGGAATGTAATTATTAGCAATCATCGAATCTGGATGAAAAGCAACCAGGCCATCAATGGCTCCGAAAAACAATTCACCATTGTCACTTTTAAAAACGGCCTTTATGTTAAACTCCCGCCCGAGCAGTTCGTCCACAATTACAAAGGCATCTGATGCTTTTTCATCGGGATTTTTCATGGCAAGGCCGGCACCGGTGGAAAACCAGAGATTCCCATTTCCATCTTTAATGATATCGTAAATGATATTACTGGGTAATCCGTCGTTTATTGTATAAGTGGTAAATGTGGAATCAGCCTTATTGAACTTGCTGGCTCCGGCACTTGTTCCTATCCAGATGTTGCCCCCGGGATCTTCGCAAAGTGAAATTGTATAATTGTCACACAGGCTATTTATGGATAGTGGATCACTGGCATAATGGTAGATCTGGTCAGCCATCTGGTCATACCTGTCCAGACCATATGAAGTGGCGATCCATATTTCATGATCGTTGTCTTCCAAAAGGGAATAGACCAAATTCTTGCTTATGGACAATGGTCCTTCACTATCCTCTTTAATAATAGTCTTTTCTTTGGTATCTGTATCCAGGATACAGATACCATTTCCTGTCCCTATCCAGAACGTTTCATCAGAATTCTCGATAATACAATATACCCTGTTGTTGCCAAAATAATTAAAATCCGGTGCATTGAAATACTCCTCGACAGCTATGAATTGATTTAATGATCTGTCGAAAATACTGATCCCATTCCTCGTTCCAAGCCAGATTCTGGATTTGCTATCCTTGAAGATTACGTGAACATGGTTTTCAGGAATATGTTTATTACCTTCAAATTCAGCGAGATAGTGTTCGGCTTCATTCGTGTTTCTGTCCACAATACTTAAACCCTTGCCCCATGTACCGATCCATAGTTTATGGTCATCATCTTCAAAAACTGATGCAATAACATTATCCAACAAATCAATGGAGTTCGGATTGTCGGTTTTTTGATAAGTTTTAATACTCTTCTTTTTTAGATCGATCTTGTCAACACCTGCAAGTGTACCTATCCATAGATTTTGTGACCTGTCTTCAAACAACGAGAGTACGATATCATGAACAATAGAATAATTGTTATCGGCTGTATTCCTGAAATGAGAGAATGTTGAGGATCCGGTGATTGCAACCCCTGTCGTTTTATTCAGCCCACCCCCGTCTGTACCGATCCAGATATTTCCTGAGTGGTCCTCGATTATTGATTGGATATAGTTATGACTGAGGCTGCCGGGAGCAGTAATATCATGCGTATGTTGAACGATGTGTTCTGTTTTGGGATTGTACACATTTAATCCGTTTTCTGTTCCGATCAGAACATTCCCATAACTATCTTCCAACAAAGATGTAATATGCCCTTCAGTTATTGAATGGGTACCTGAAACCCCTCCGGGAAAGCTTTTAAACGCCTTGTCTCGGGGATCAAAACTGCATAGTCCATTGACCGAGCCAATCCAGATAATTCCTTTGCTGCTTTGAATAATGGGGAATCCTTTGTCGTAAAGTGCTCCACCGGACTCGAAGCTATTTTTATATGATTTTACCGAACCTGTGTTGAAGTCCAAAACAGATAAAGTCGGTGATCTATTAATATAGAGACTTGATTCATCTGCAGCAAGACCGTAGATAAAATTGTCTTCTGAGTCAGTACTATTGTCAGATAGACTGACCCTGGAAAACCTCCCGGTGTTTTTATCATATTTATTTAGTCCGTTTTTGGTCCCAATCCACAGTACACCATTTGGATCTTCAGCAATATCAAAAATCCAATTACTGGAAATCGTGCTTGTATCGTCAGGATCGTTAAAAAACCGTTTAAAAGAATAGCCGTCAAATTTGTTCAATCCATTTTGAGTCCCGAACCACATATATCCTTCAGAATCCTGGAAAATGCAAAGTATCTCGCTCTGCGATAAACCTTCTGAAACTCCGTAATGACTAAACTGGTGTACCTGACCTGGTAGCAGTTTGACATGAAAGAATGCGATCAAGCACACCAGAATCAATATTGAATAGCCAGGTTTCATTTTTTTTATGCATGTATCAATAGCTTTCAGCAACAAAGTAAAAAAAAAAGGGACACCAAAAAGTTTCCTCTAAGGGTATTCAGTTTATTCGAAAGGAAGTTACCACTCCTCGACACATGAATCCCTGTAACCAAATCTTTACTGTTATGAAATACGGAGTAAATCGGGTCACGCTCGTTGGAAATCCGGGTGCTACATTATGTCGTCGGTATTGTAACGATTGGAACCATTAGAAAGTGAGCATATTTCGACCCTCTTTTATGTAATCGGTCAATTCTACTCCAATATATTTTACAGTAATTCCCAATTCTTCAAGTTTCTCAGACACCCCATATTGATCAGAACAACCTTTACATGCTTTAACTGTAACTCCGGAATCAATTATTTTTTCCAGGTAACCTTGTAATTCTTTATCTTCTGAAATAAGCTTGGCAGACGGTCCCCATACAACCAATGTAATATCATCCCACCATCTGTTCTTTTTGGCGTTATATGTGTACATAAATACCATTTTTAAAGCTACATCTCTGTCACCACTGGTCCAGACAATTACTATGGAATCTTTTGACTGTGGGGTAACCTCATTTTGAGCCGTTATGTGATTGGCAGAAAACAAAGTACCAAATGCTACCAGTATAAGAATTATTGCGTTGTGTTTCATTTTTAGCCCTCCTCATGGTTAAAACTATAGTTGAAACAAGTTACTATCTTTTTAGGACATTTTCAGGGTAGGCATTGCAAGCGAGGAGTTGGAAGGGATAATTGGACATTAATAAATATTAGCATAAATTTAATAGGTGATAGGTATTGCAGATATATCCATTTTGTAGTAACAGGCTTTATTGGAGGAGAGAAAATGAAACTATTATTTGTCTTCATTGTAGCACTTCTGGTATTTTTGAATGGTTCTTCTTTTGCTCAAACAACTGTGCCGGGAGGTGATGTGAGCGGTACCTGGGAATTAGCAGGTTCACCCTACATCGTCACTGATAATATGACTATTCCCAATGATTCAACTTTGATCATCAAGCCTGGTGTTAAAGTTGAATTTCAGGGGCACTATTCACTTACAGTTATGGGTCGCCTGTTAGCCATTGGTACTGCAACGGATTCCATTCTGTTTACAATAAACGATACCACGGGATTCAGTGATCCCGACACCATTCTTGGGGGGTGGTATGGCATCCGTTTCATTGACACGCCTTTGACTAACGATTCCTCAAAGATCGTGTACTGTTGCCTGGAATACGGCAAAGCTGTGGGGCCAGTGTGGCATTTGTACGCCGGTGGTGCAATATGCATTATCCAGTTTGGGAAGGTACTCATATCAAATTGCCTTATCAGAAATAACAGCGCTATCAGTACATCCGATCAAATGCCTGTAGGTGGTGGCCTATACATGCATAAATCGAATATAATCGTAAGGGATAATACCTTTGAAAATAATCGTGCTCACTCGGGCGGGGCCATATACTTCGATGAATCGAACCCGGTTTTCAGTCATAATCTTATCAGCAATAATTTTGCTGTTTTTGGGGGCGGAATTGCCATGGGAGGTGAAAGTCACCCGACTTTTGCAAATGATAAGATCTTCAATAATGTTGCTGAAAGTCACGGAGGCGGGCTTCTGTTTTCTCATCCTTCGGTGGTGGTGTGTGATCAAGTTTCGGTGACAGGTAACAAAGCTGTTTGGGGTGGGGGCATTGGTGTTCAGGGGGGAGAACTGCAGGCGGAAGAGTGCCTGTTCTCAGGCAACCGTGCCGAACTCTGGGGAGGTGGCGTTGCAGGAGATTTCGCTACTCTTGGTTTTAACAATTGCACGTTTGAGAAGGACACATCGAACTGGGGAAGCGGCGGATTGCATTTGGATCATGCTGTAGCGGAGATTAACCATTGTGAGTTTTTAGAAAACAGAGCCGTTTTCGGGGGAGGATTTCATGCCCTCTACAGCCAGGTTACCTCCAGGGACAATAAATTTTATACCAACCATGCCGAAGCAGGAGGGGGTGTGCATCTGGAAGACAGTGATTGTACTATTGATCAGTGCCGGTTTCATGGGAATCAGGCCATGAACGGCCGTAGTGGAGCCATTGAATATAGCGTGGATTCGACGGTTTTTGGAAGAAGCTACCGGTTTACCTTAAGCAAAAGCGCTATTGAAGCAAATATTGCCTCCACGAGCAGCGGTGCTGTACATATTGAGCAGGCACAATCAGATTTTTCTCTGGTTGATGTGGTGGTGGATTCTTGTCTGTTCCATGGAAATCATTCAGATGTGTATGGTGCACTGAGAATAGGAGGCAACCTTGATGGTTTTATAGTCTCCAACACTGTAATAAGAAGCAATACCAGCAGTCGCTGGGTGGCCGGTGCTGGATTTGTTTCAAACTCCAGTGGTAAAGTGTATAATTGCGTTTTTGATTCTAATTATTCCAATTATTCCGATAGTACAAAAACAGCCCATGGTGCCAGCCTGGGTTCGGAAGCAGAAGTTGAATTCTTTAACTGTACGTTTGTGGATACCTCATCTTTAGAAGGGGTGGGACTTTCACTTCGAAGGGGGACTAAAGCGAATGTAGCCAACTCTATTTTCTGGGGATGTGGAGATCGTCCCATGAGTATTATCACAGCAATTGGCTTAGGCTGCACAGTCAATGTCAATTATTGCAATATCGAATACGGGATTGACTCCATCTATGTGTCAGATTCTCTATCTGTATTGAATTGGGGAACCGGTAATCTGGCAGAAGATCCATTATTTGTTGACATCGAAAATGCAGATTTACATTTGAAGGATTCAAGTCCCTGTATTGGTTCAGGTATCAATAGTTTTATTCTCAATGACATATGGTTTACCGCTCCCACACGCGACATTGAAGGTAATCCGAGACCCGGTCCTCAGGGTTCAGAGGCAGACATGGGAGCTTTTGAACATCAACTGGGCGCTCCTGTCAGCATTGGAAATCATCGAGCCAGGCATCCAGGTGGATTTGCATGGTTCCAGAACTACCCCAATCCTTTCAATGAATCGACAACGTTCATCTATCAATTATCCCTTCCTTGTTCTGTTGAATTGAGCGTTTATAATGTCTATGGACAGAAGGTAGCAAGTGTGGTCTCAGAAAATCAACCTGCCGGCATGCACAAGGTCCAATGGGATGCGGGTGGTTTCTTAAGTGGACAATACTTTTATAGATTGGAAACTGATAAGGGAATTGCACTATCGGGAATACTACTTTTGATGAAATGACGTGGATACAAATCATGTACAGGTATATCCGGAAAGTATCCTGACCGATATCCCCACCCTTGATCACATAAACCCGTGTAACCAAATCTTTACAGTTATGAAATATGGAGTTAATCGGGTAATGCTCGTTGGAAATCCGACCGTTACGTTAAAACCTTGGATAGTGTGTTAATTTGTACTGCGTTCTGGTTTACAGGAAATACATTCAAATTACCATCATAAATGGGATTGATTTTGTTGACATAAGAATTTAGTACCTTTGGATAAAAGCCAAGCATGAAGCATTCAGATATAAGAACAAGTCTCCACCAGCTCATTGATGAGATTGATAATGATCGACTATTAATGAAATTCTATGATTTGCTTGTAAAATCTAAAGTACAGAAAGAGGGTGATCTATGGAATCAGCTCTCAGATGAACAGAGGGATGAGGTGCTAATAGCGGAATCTGAATCGTATTACAAGAAGAAATTAATAGATCAAGAGAAGCAAAAGGCTAAACATCATAAATGGCTTTAATAATACGCTGGACCACCAGAGCGGATATTAAGCTTGATCATATTATCATATATCTTGAAACGGAATGGGGTGAAAGCGTTGTAAAGGCTTTCATGAGAAAGTTCTATGATTTTTTGGAAATCTTATCTGAATTCCCGGAAATAGGAGCGATGCAATACCCTGAAAAGAATATAAGAGGTTTTTCATTGACGAAACAGGTCAGTATATTCTATAAGATCGAAAGTGAACAAATAGTACTACTCGATCTATTTGACAACAGGACAGACCCGAATAAGAAAGAAACGCTTTAACCTTGTGTTAAATCAAGTAAGGGTCCAATTTCAACACTATTCCCCATGAAGTATTTTCATTCCAGAAGAAATTTTCTGAGATCATTGTCGGCTCTTCCCATGCTGGCCTCTGTTCCTTTGCTCTCCATGGAAACAGGCAAGAAATCAGTTGAAGTAAAAAATGGGTACAAATTCAAAATATCACTCAATGTTTATTCATTTAACAGGTTGTTGCGCGAAGGGAAGATGGACCTGTTTGATGTGCTTGATTTTTGCGCTGCCCACAATTTTGACGCGATCGATCCGACGGGTTACTATTTTCCGGGTTATCCCAAGGTACCGTCAGATCCGTATATCAATGAATTTAAACGGAAGGCGTTTCTACTTGGATTGGATATAAGCGGGACGGGTGTCAGAAACGATTTCTCAAATCCGGATGAAGGCAGCCGCAGACAGGATCAGATCATGATAAAGGAGTGGATCAAGGCAGCTGCTAAACTGGGGATACCTAATCTAAGAGTGTTTGCCGGGAATCAGGAGCACGAGGGATACACCCGTGATCAGGTTTTTAATTGGATGGCGCGGGATCTGAGGAGATGTTGCGAAATTGGAAAACAACACGGGGTCATCGTTGCCCTCCAAAATCACAATGATTTCATCAAAACCGCTTCCGATGTGCACCGGATCTTCGAAATGGTCAATTCGGAATGGCTGGGACTGAACCTCGATATCGGCAGCTATCGCCAGGGAGATCCCTACGCGGAAATTGAGCAAACCATCAAATACGCGGTTACCTGGCAGATAAAGGAAAATGTATGGATTGAGGACAAGGAAGCTCCCACCGATTTTGTCAGGCTTTTCCAGCTACTTAAAAAGGCAGGATACAGGGGTTACCTTCCCATCGAAACATTGGGTGAGGGAGATCCATTTGAAAAGGTATCCACATTGCTAAATAATGTCAGGCAGGCCGTTAAGGAGGTGGAGGGCTGAATATTTCAGGAGTGATGAATTTCCGATCTCACCACACTTCGATACATTTATCCCTGTACCCTCATGGTTTATTCTTTGTATTCGCTGTCTTGCTGACAAACCAGAGTACAATAAATAATATGGCAGTTACTGGCCAAATTAAAAGCAAGGAGAAATTCAGCACTTCAGGATTTATTATGCATAGTGCACAAAATGCGGCAAAAGAGATAATGCCACCTGATAACTCCCATTTCCAGGCCAGACCTAATCCTATCAGACCCATTCCTGCCACGGACAATTGTAAAATGGCATTGTTTGTTAAAGGGTTTCCAGGATTTTCACCGAAAAATGTTTCACCGATAAACATCAATAATAAGAAAGCGATAATGAGACCGCTTAATCCCCTAAGAATCCACCGCAATTCTTTATATGGTCTGGCCTTCATACGATGTTCTATTAAATCAAACCTACTATCAATGAATGTACGCTTCAAACATCTATATCCTCACTAAGTTACTTAGTATATTCCCTTAAGTCAATAACCCTTATAAATGCTGGTAATGCATAACCGATCTCCCCACCCCTCGTAACATGAACCCCTGTAACCAAATCTTAACTGTTATGAAATACGGAGTAAATCGGGTCACCCTTGTAGGGATGTATATTAATTGTACTAGAATATTTTGACAAAAAAGACATATCGAGTTGATATGCCTTATCAGGATGTTTGTTGAGGATTATACGCTTTTCAAATTTAGAGAATAAAGATAACGAGCAGCATTACAAGTTTGTTAAGCCGTTAAAAGTCAATGAATTATTTGACTTTTCGGGATTTTAAGTCGTAATTGAAGTCCTATTTATAAATCCCAAGAGAAATGAGGTATTTTATTCCATTCCTTCTTTCTGTTATTCCACTACTCCTTTCCTGTGAAAAAGATGAAAAAGATGAAAATGATTATCCTGAACTCAGAGGTGATCACATTTATACTTCAAATTCAGTGCCTACAAGGGCAGAAAGTCCAATTAGTACAATACACTGGATATCGGATGATGAAATTGCAGTATTAGAGGGGCATACTATAAAGATAATTGATATTCAATCTCATAATATTGAGAATAATTACAGTACAGAGAGAGATATTGAATATTCTGTACTTTCAGATAATAGCAATTTCATTTATTATTCTGCTCGTATTTCCTGGGAAAATTCCATGCTTTATCGATTAAATCTGGCATTAGGTCTCATTGATACACTATTGAATTATGATCCTGGGGGTAATGCAAATATGCTTTATTCAGGATTATGTGTTTCTTCTGATGATACAAAAATAGCATACAAAAAATCCAACACTAACAGCGGCTCCCCCCTAAATACGATTTATTTGTACGAACTAGCGAATGGAAATGAAATTGAACTTACTGAAGGGCATCCAATTCTGTTCATTCATGATAATTCAGAACTCTTATATTTCATCAGCTCCCCCTTTTCTATTTATAGTTACAACTTTGATTCGGGAGAAAGTAAAGTGGTATTATCAGATGAGGGTATTAATTTTCATGGTTCTGATTTTTATCCGTCATCCTTTATCAATGCTGTAAAGGGAAATGGTAAAATCTTTTTAACGGCTGCTGGCGCTGAGGATGATTTTCTAATATATAATCTTACAGAAGCAAAGCCGATATTTTTAGGAGCAATGGAGCCTTATAATATATGGAAAGATGATAATTTAACAAGTGGAGGTTATCAATATTATGGCTGCAATTTCGCAATAGATCACAGGAAAATGAATTTGTATTCTTGGGCATTTGATTGCGTGAAAAAAATATGGGAAGGTTGGTCATACCAATGTTCACCATATCGATATAATCTATCTTGTACTGACTTGATCACAAAAGAGAAAACCAGAAAAGGAAACGTCCTAAATATGTATGTGGGCACTACGACGATCTCTCCAGACGGAACAAAACTTGCTTATCTTTTCGGAATGGATCATAAAACATATTTAACTCCTCAATATATACATGTTTATGTATATAATATTTCTGATTAATGTAACTTCTCCTTTTGAGGCTGAGCTAACTTTTTCAGATTTTCGTTAGTCCTTACCAATCAATAATGGAAGTAGTGAAAAGAAAATCACGCCTATGGTAATTACTTAAATAAAAAAAACCCTGGTTAACGCTGGGGTTCTTTATACGCTGATATCCCCACCCTTTGCCACATTAACCCCTGTAACCAAATCTTACTATTATGAAATACGGAGTAAATCGGGTCACGCTCGTTGGAAACGTTGGGGAGGTACCCAGGGTATCGGAACGTGACGGGGAGGCCTTTGTGGCCAACTTCCCGCTGGCCACCAATGAGGTGTGGCGCGACAAGGAGGGCGAGGAGGTCAGAAAGACCGAATGGCACCGGATCGTGGTGTGGAACAGGGCTGCTGATATTGTAAAGCAGCACGTCAACAAGGGGGATGCCCTCTATGTGGAGGGGAAGATCTCCACCAACTCATGGGACGACAAGGAGGGGACCAAACATTACAGCACGGAGATCGTCTGTGACAACTTCCTGTTCCTTTCACCCAGGAATAATGGTGAGCCTGCAGAAAAGGAGTAAAAATGGGGTAAGGATTTAGTCCCGGCTGGCAATCGCATCCTCCACCATCCGGATATGGTTGTCCAGCTCAAAGCTGTATTCCTGGTAAAGTTCCCGTGCAGTGTACAGGTTGTTCAGCGCACTCTCATATTCACCCTTTCTGAAGAAACCATAACCCTGCTGGTGCAGGAAGATTGCATTCAGGGGATCGGCTTCAATGGCTTTCTCCATCAGTGTCATCCCTTCGTTGATCCTGAGTGCATTCTGGATAAGTACCCATGCCAGGGCACCCTGTTTCTCAATGTCATCCGGATCATAGCGATATGCCACCCTGAAATGCTCTTCAGCCACCAGGATATCGGTGTTCATGTATAAGCGCCCCAGGTAATAAGCGATCTCGGCTTCGTTCATGCCCTCATTCCGCAATACCAGGATCAGACGGGCTGTATGGTTTTCCGCTTCATGGAACAACATCCGTGAATGGGCGCAAATCACATACCTCCCGATGATTCCCCGGTGGTCGGGATTGATCTTCGCGGCTATATCGAGTATCTCTTTCTCCTTCTGGTGCTTTTCGATCTTGTTATAACAGAAGCTTAGGCTGATATAGACCTGGATCAGTGACGATTGCTCAACAGGAGGGTAGAGTTCCAGTGCCTGGTTCAAAGCATCAATGGCAAGGTAGTACTGGTGCACCTTGATGTATTCGCGTCCCAAGTTAAACCAGTGGTTGTATTGTGCCGGATCCAGCTCCAGGATCTCCTTAACTATGGCGATCAGCTGAAATGGCGTGGAGTGTTCATTCACCCCGTTCAGGTACCGGAGGTTGAGCTCCATCAGCATGGAATCACGCTGTTGCTTCAGGATCGAGTCTGAGACCGGGCCCCTGGGCTCCGTCTCATTAGTGCTGGCTGAAAGAGTGGCCGGAACCATTGAGATCAACATGATGATCATCAGGAAGAGAGACCACATAGATCCCCGGATATGCTTGTTTTTCATGGTCAACTGTTGCAGGTTTCAGCAACAATTTACGGAAAGGGACCTACCAAGTCAAGTAGCCGGGGATTTTAGGAATTATCCCTGCTGAAGAACAGGCGGTCAGTCCCGGTACGATTCCAACGGCTCACAGGAGCAGACCAGGTTCCTGTCACCATATCCGTCATTGATACGGCTCACTGCAGGCCAGAATTTGTTCTCCCTGACCCATAGCAGGGGGAAGGCTGCCTTTTCCCTGGAGTAGTCCCGGTCCCACGCTTCTGCAAGGAGGATCTCTGAAGTGTGGGGTGCATTCCGGAGCACGCTTCCCTCCACATCCTGTTTGCCATCTGCAATTTCCATGATATCCCCGTGGATATCGATCATGGCCTGGATAAAGCGGTCCAGTTCGGCTTTGGATTCGCTTTCAGTGGGTTCCATCATCAGGGTACCATGTACCGGAAAGGAGAGGGTAGGGGCGTGAAAACCGTAATCCATCAACCTTTTGGCGATATCGGCTTCTGTGATATCAGCCAGTGCTTTGAATTTCCTGCAATCGAGGATCATCTCATGGGCTACAAATCCTTCGGTTCCCCTGTAGAGAATATCGTAATGATCTTTCAGGGAGGCGGCCACATAGTTGGCATTGAGGATGGCCATCCGGGTCGATTCGGTCAGGCCTTCTGCCCCGAGCATCTGGATGTATCCATGTGAGATGGCGAGAATCCCCGCACTGCCGTAGGGGGCTGCAGCCACTGCACTGATCCCTTTAATGCCACCGGTCTCCACCAGCGGATGGGTGGGCAGGAACTCCACCAGGTGGCTGGCTACCCCGATGGGGCCCACACCCGGACCGCCTCCGCCATGTGGGATGGCAAAGGTCTTGTGCAGGTTCAGGTGGCAGACATCGGCTCCGATGAAGGCCGGGCTGGTAAGGCCCACCTGGGCATTCATATTGGCCCCGTCCATGTATACCTGTCCCCCGTTTCCGTGAACGATATCAATGATCTCCCTGATGTTGTCCTCGAACACTCCGTGGGTGGATGGGTAGGTGATCATGATGGCTGAAAGGGTATCCTTATGTGCCACTGCCAGTTCCCTGAGGTGTTCAGTATCAATGTTCCCGTTCCCGTCGCAATTGACCACCTTCACCTCCAGTCCGGCCATCACTGCACTGGCAGGATTGGTTCCGTGTGCCGAGGCGGGGATCAGCACGATGTTCCTGTGCCCCTCACCACGGTCCCTGTGGTAGGCCCTGATCACCATCAATCCGGTATACTCTCCGGCTGCACCCGAGTTGGGCTGGAAGGAGACGGTTTCAAACCCTGTGATCTCCTTAAGGGCGTATTCCAGTTCATTGATCAACTGGTGGTACCCTTCAGTCTGGTCCATGGGAACAAACGGGTGGATATCGGTGAAACCGGGCCAGCTGACGGGCATCAACTGGGATGCGGCATTCAGTTTCATGGTACATGAGCCAAGTGAGATCATGGACTGGGTGAGGGAGATGTCTTTCCGTTCCAGCATCCTGATATACCGCATCAGGTCTGTTTCTGAACGGTATCTGCTGAATACTTCCTGTTGCATAAAGGATGATCTTCCTTGCAAATGACCGGATCGAACGCGGTCATCTCCCCGATGTTCTCCTGGAAATGGATGGCCTTTTTCATGGTCACGGAGAAGATTTCCAGGACCTCGTTCAGACGCTCCTCGCAGGTGGTTTCATCAGTGGAGAACTGGACACTGTCTTCCGATGGATAGTAGAAGTTGATCTGCTTTTCAACGGCCAGTTCCCTGATGGATTCACGGTTTACTCCCCCGGGGAGCTGGATGCGAAGCGTGTCAAAGAAGTTATCGTTCATTACAGTGTACCCCAGTTCCCTCAGTTGCGATGCCAGGTAAGCTGCACCGGTATGGATATTGGAGGCGATCCTGGACAACCCGTCCGGTCCGTGGTAAACCCCGTACATGCCGGACATACTGGCCAGCAGGGCCTGTGCGGTACAGATGTTGGAGGTGGCCCTTTCTCTTTTGATATGCTGCTCCCTGGTTTGAAGGGCCATCCTGAGGGCCGGTTTTTCATTGACGTCGATGGAGATCCCGATGATCCTTCCCGGCAGGTGCCTTTTAAAGTTCTCCGTTGTGGCAAAATATGCTGCGTGGGGCCCGCCATTGAACATGGGGATCCCGAAACGCTGGGTAGAGCCCACCACCACATCGGCACCCCATTCACCCGGTGGAGTGATCAGTACCAGGCTCATGAGATCGGCAGCAACTGCAACGGCCACCTCATTTTCATGGGCAGCCAGGGTGAACTGGCTGTAATCCCTGATATTCCCGTCTGCTGCTGGATATTGCACAAAACAACCGAACATGGTGTCATCAAATGCAATCTCTGCGTAAGATCCGAAGCTGAGTTCAATTCCCAGCGGTTCAGCCCGCGTCATCAGCACCGACCTTGTTTGTGGAAAGATATTCTCATCCACGAAGAACCTGTTCCTGCCTGCCTTTACAGCAGCCCTGGAACGTGCGTTGAACAGCATGATCATGGCTTCGGCTACAGCGGTGGACTCATCAAGGAGTGATGCATTGGCAATCGCCATTCCGGTCAACTCCATGACCATGGTCTGGAAGTTGAGCAGGGCCTCGAGCCTTCCCTGCGAGATCTCTGCCTGGTAAGGTGTATAGGATGTATACCAGTTGGGATTTTCCAGGATATTCCGCTGGATGACTGCGGGGAGGTTCGTATTATAAAATCCGAGGCCGATATAGGACCTGAACATCTTATTCTTCCCTGCGACTCCGCGCATCTTTTCCAGGTATGCCTGTTCACTGATCCCTTCAGGAAGGTTGAGGCGCTGCTGGTTGTAAATGGATTGAGGGATGGTTTTTTCTACAAGTTCTTCGAGGGAGGAGGCCCCGATTTTCTCCAGCATGGTATCCATCTCGGATGGCCGCGGGCCCAGATGACGCTGGCTAAAAATATCAGACTTCATGTCATTGAATTATGTGGTACACGGAATGGAACTGAAGCCCAAATATAGTCAAAAGGGCATTCAATTCTTATGCCAGAAATCATGTTATTAAAATCCGGAGAGGAAGGGATTTTCAACAGCCTCTTTCCCTATGGTGGTGGCAGGCCCGTGCCCCGGATATACCTCCGTTTCAGGAGGAAGCACCAGCAAACGGGACCGGATCGATTCAATCAGTGTATCGTAATCACCGCCCGGCAGGTCAGTCCTTCCGATACTACCCTGGAAAAGCGCATCTCCGGTGATCACAAATCCTCCCTCCCTGGAGTAGAAAGCGAGGCTTCCCATGGAGTGGCCCGGAACATGGATGGATGTCAGCTGGTGATCCCCCACGGGAATGGTCCCGTTGTCCGGCAGGTATTCATCGATCCCGTCCAGGGGCTCCACGTCCCACCCGAATAGCTCACCCAGCAGGGGAGCATTAACTGCCACCTTCAGGTCATCCTGGTGTGCCCTGAAAGCACAGCCATACTTCGATCTCATATACCTGACCCCCAGGATGTGGTCCACATGGCAATGGGTATTGATCTGTCCGGCAACGGTGAGCCCTTTCTTTGCAATGATTGCATCAAACGCTTGTTGTTCCTCTGAGGAATAAAAGGCCGGATCCACCACCAGGCATTTTCCAGTGTCATCCCAGACCAGGTATGTGTTAACCTGGAATGCATTAAAGATGATGGCCTCGGTCCGGATCATATCAGCTGTTTTTACCCCTTAACAATGGAACAAATGCGAAATACCCGTGTTCGCTGCGCTGGAAATGATCCTCCGATTCACGGTGCACCCTGATCATCTTCTGACCCGATGGTCCACCTTCCGGGATAACCAGGATTCCTCCAACATTGAGTTGGTCCAGAAGGCGTTGTGGGATCTCAGGTGCTGCGGCAGTCACCAGTATCCGGTCAAAGGGTGCGTAGGAGGGAAGACCCTCGTACCCATCCCCGTAGAAATAGACAGGTTTGTAATTCAACGGAGCCAGTGTTTTCTGGGCCTCCAGGAAAAGTTGCCTCTGCCTTTCGATGGTATAAACCCTTGCCCCCAGTTCCAGGAGGACCGCTGTCTGGTACCCTGAACCGGTCCCTACCTCCAGTACCTTCTGGTGCTGTTCTACTTCCAGTAGCTCTGTCTGGAATGCCACGGTATAGGGCTGGGAGATGGTTTGACCGGCGGCAATGGGGAAGGCCTTATCCGTATAGGAAAAATTGATGAAACTGCTGTCCATGAAGAGGTGCCGCGGTACCCGGTTCAGCGCTTCAAGGACATCCTCATTCCTGATCCCTTTCGACCGTATCGATTCTACCAGCTTCTTTCTTAATCCTTTATGCCGAAAACTGTCCATCATCCATTCTTGAGGGCTTAAATATAATTGATATTCTTGAACATATATGGCCAATTTTTTTGAACATCTGTGCAATTATTTGTATGGCTTTGTAGTTATTATATGCAGAGGTTTGTTATTGAATGAAGAACCACAGGACCCAACGCCTTCTCTACATTACGTTTGATTTCCTGGCAGCTTCCGCGGCCTGGATTCTTTTTTATGTGTTCAGGAAGGTGCAGATTGAACCCCAGGTATTTGGTGTGGATGTTCCCATTGATCTGGGTATGAGGTTCTGGGCCGGGGCCATTGGCGTACCCTTTGCCTGGATCATGCTCTACTATTTCACAGGCTTCTACAACAATGTATTCAGGCGTTCCAGGCTTGATGACTTTACCAGGACATTCCTGACGTCATTGCTGGGCGTGATCCTGATCTTCTTCCTGCTGATTCTGGATGATACCATTGTGGACTATACCAACTATTACAGCCTGTTCTTCACGCTTTTCCTGCTTCATCTTTTTATCACCCTTATTCCCAGGATGATTATTACCGGCACGACCGTAAGAAGGGTTCACCAGCGAAAGATCGGGTTCAAGACCGTGATGATCGGAAGCAACGAGAATGCAGCAGATGTCTACATGGATATCATCGAGCAGAAAAAATCCAGCGGACTTGAGATCCTGGGATTCATCAATATCCATCAGAAGGTACATTACCAGCTGCAGGATCACATTACCCACCTGGGAGGAGTTGAGAATATGGAGGGAATACTGCGGGACCTGTCAGTTGAGGAGGTCATTATCGCCCTGGAACCCTCCGAACATGGAAAGATCAGTGATATTTTAAACCGGCTTTCCCTGCTGGATGTGCGCATCAGTGCCATTCCCAGCATGACCGATATCCTCTCCGGGAAAGTGAAGAGTACCACCATTTTCGGAACCCCCCTTCAGGAGGTTTCCCATGAACTGATGCCGGCGTGGCAACAGAATGTGAAACAATTGCTGGATGTGTTCCTGTCCATTCTTTCATTGATCATCCTCCTTCCCCTGATCCTTTTCCTGATTATTAGTGTCAAGATCTCATCTCCGGGCCCCATTTTATACAGGCAGCAAAGGGTGGGCCGTTTCGGCCGGCATTTCCAGATCTATAAATTCAGGTCCATGTACCACAACGCTGAGGAAAATGGCCCCGAGTTGTCCTCGAAACACGATCCGCGGGTCACCCGTTTCGGGCAGTTTATGCGCAAGCACAGATTGGATGAGATCCCCAATTTCCTGAATGTAATCAAGGGGGATATGGCACTTGTGGGGCCACGTCCGGAGAGAGAATATTTCATCAACAAGATCACTGAGCAGGCCCCCCACTATATTCACCTGCATAAAGTGAAACCTGGGATTACCTCCTGGGGTCAGGTAAAATACGGGTATGCCGAAAATGTGGAGGAGATGATCAAGCGGCTGAGGTACGACATCCTCTACATCGAGAACATGTCCCTGTTCGTTGATCTGAAGATTCTGTTCTACACAGCAATTACCATCTTAAAAGGAAGGGGAGTATAGCAAAACCATACTCCCCTGATCCCTTTACAATCAATGTGGTTTAATCCAGCCCGCGGCCTTTCAGCAGTGGTTCGATGGTGGGTTCCTTGCCCCTGAAATTCACGTACATTTCCATCTCCTCAACAGAGCCACCCTTCTCCAGCACATTCTCCCTGAAGGACAGGGCGGTTTTGCTGTCAAACAGGCTGGTCTCCTGGAATGCATCAAAGGCATCCTTGTCCAGCACCTCAGCCCAGATATAGCTGTAGTATCCAGAGGAGTAACCTCCGGCGAAGATATGAGAGAAGTAGGTGGACCGGTACCTGGGAATGATCTCATCAATAAGACCGATCTTCTCCATGGATTTCTTCTCAAATTCGTTCACATTAAGCATTGAGGCGTCTGTAAGGGTATGGTAGTCCATATCCAGGAGCGATGCAGCCAGGTATTCCACGGTGACAAAACCCATGTTGAATTTTCCTGTGGCTTCAAGTTTGTCGAGCAGTTCCGCCGGGATCATTTCACCGGTCTCGTAATGTTTGGCATAGGTCTTCAGTACATCGGGATGGGCGGCCCAGTTCTCCATGATCTGGGAGGGTAGTTCCACGAAATCCCAGGCCACTGAAGTTCCCGAAGTAGTCAGGTACTCGCATTTTGTCAACATGGAATGAAGGGCATGCCCGAACTCATGGAAGAAGGTCAGGGTCTCATCAAAACTCAGCAAAGCCGGCTTACCCCCGGTGGGTCTTGTGAAGTTCATGACGATCATGTGGACCGGCGCGATCTGTTCACCATTTTCAACATGCGCCCGGCGGATGCTTGTACTCCATGCGCCACCTTTCTTCCCCGGCCTCGGATGGAAGTCCATATACAGGATCCCCAGGTGGGAGCCGTCCTTCTCCTTCACCTCGTAGGACATCACCTCCCCATGATAGCGCGGCAGGTCAGTCCTCTCCTCAAATGTGAGTCCGTAGAGGTTGTTGACCACGCTGAAAAGCCCGTCTTTGACAGCTTCCAGGCTAAAGTAGGGGCGAAGCTCCTCCTCGTCCAATTCATATTTTTCCTTCCGGATCTTTTCAGCATAATACCACCAGTCCCACGATTCCAGGTCAAAGTCACCACCCTCTTTTTTGATCATGGACTGCATCATTGCAGCCTCTTCAACGGCCTTTTCCAATGCCGGTTCCCAGATGGTCATCAGCAGTTCATAGACGTTGGCTGGCTCCTTGGCCATCCGCTCGGTCAGGGTGTAATCGGCGTGGGTCTCATAACCCAGCAGGTTGGCCCGCTCGATGCGCAGGGACATGATCTCCTTGATGATCCCTTTATTGTCATATTCATTGTCATTGTCGCTGCGCATGTACATGGCTTTGTAGATCTCTTCACGCAGTTCCCTTTTGTCGGAGTACTGCAGGAACGGGATCCAGCTGGGTTTGTGGAGGGTGAAGAGCCATTTCCCTTCTTTCCCTGCCCTTGAGGCGGCATCGGATGCTGCAGAACGAACCGATTCGGGGAGTCCGGCCAGGTCAGCTTCATCTTCGATAACCATCTGGTAATTGTTGGTTTCGGCCAGCATGTTGTTCCCGAACTGCAGGGTGAGCATGGAGAGTTTTTCATCGATCTCCCTGATCCTGGCTTTCCCCTGTTCATCCAGGTTGGCTCCTCCGCGTACAAACCGCAGGTAGACCTTCTCAAGCACCCTGGCCTGTTCGGGCGAAAGATCCATGGATTCCCTGGCATCGTACACCTCTTTTACTTTCCCGAACAATGCTTCATTCAGGTAGATATTGCTCCTGTGTGCAGAGGTAATGGGGACCAGAACCTTGGCAATGGAATCCAGTTCGTCACTGGTCTCGGCCGACAGGAGCCTGTAGAATACGCCGCCGGCCTTGCTGAGCACCTCACCGCTCAGGTCCAGGGCTGCAATTGTATTATCAAAGTCAGGTGCTTCTGTATTTGCAACAATGGCTTCGATCTCTGCTTCCTGCTGCCGGATTCCTTCTTTAAATGCAGGAAGGAAATGTTGGTTCTCAATGATATCGAACGGCGGGACACTGAAGGGGGTGTCGTAGTCTGACAGGAATGGATTCATGGTCTCTTGATTGTTCATTTGGCATCCTGATAAAAGGATCAGTACAGCAATGAAGGGTGCTATTCGTTTTCTCACGTTCATATGGTTTTATGATTTGTAGGTCAAATATATATAAAAAAAGGGGCGGCCTGTAACTTTAGTCACATAAGGGGGAATAATCGATGCGGCCCCTGGAGAGGCTGACCATTCCCTGTTTTTCCATCTGTTTGAGCAAACGGGAGATCACCTCCCGGGAGCTGTTCATGGCAAGGGCCACCTCCTGGTGCGAACCTTCAAAAATGGTTGTTCCGGTGGACCTGTAACGGTCGGTGAAGAATTTCTCCAGCCGTTCGTCCATCTTCAGGAAGGCGATGCTGTCAAGGGCATCGAGCAATTCATCAAACCGCTTTTGCATGGATCGCATCACATACTCTTTCCAGGTCTGGTACCTGGTCATCCAGCTGTCCAGCAGTTCAACAGGGATAAGTATGGCTTCGGTGGGTTCTTCAGTCATGGCTTTCACCCGGCTCCTTGTCCGGTCCATGCAACAGATGAGCGAGACCGTACATACCTCCCCGGGCCGCAGGTAGTAGAGAAGCAGTTCATTGCCAGCTTCATCCGTCCTGCACACCTTGATCATCCCGGAAATGACAATGGGAAATGAGCGGATGTACTGGTCCTCCCTGATCAGTTCCTGCCCGGATTCAAATTCACGGTAGGTCCCCTCCTGTGCAATGGCTTCCCTGAGTCCGGACTCAAAGAAAGGAAACTGCTTTTTGACCACATCCTCCTCCATGACATCTTATTTTTGCGAAGGTAGGAAGAAAGCTGTAAATATGGGTGCCATTGCTATTTGTAAGGTCTCCTTTTCCTGATGGGGCCGGGCCCTGTATCACGCTTCTCAGGTTTTCTGCGTTGCATCATCCTTCCATAGAACATGATCAGGATCCCGGTAAAAAATGGCGTGTAGACGACAATGGCGGGCAGGCGTTGAAGGATCAGGCCGGCATTGAAAGCAATGGAGATAGCCAGGCCTATGATGGCCAGGATAAGACCAGCCCTGTTCATTTGCCTGAACCGGTCGGGCCTGCCCTGATTTTCAGTTGCTTCAAGGACCCTTTCATCCACCTTCCTGATTAACTGTTTGACCTCCCCGGATGTCAAACCATCCTCAAGAAGCCGGGCACGGATCTCGCTGTAGCTCTTCCCCTCCAGCTTTTCCCGGACAAGTCCATCAATATTCCTATCGGTTTCTGGTGTCATGGCATTATGACCTGCCCAGGAACTTCCGTTTTGTTCCCCTGGTTGCCTCGCTGGCCTTTATGTTTCCGCCACCCCAGGTGAGACCCGACTTCCTCTCTTTCAGGGTAAAAGAAGTGTCGGAACGTTTCTGGTGGTTGACAGGCGATCCGGGGTCCTGCCCACCGCCTGACTCGCTGCCTGCTTCGCGACGCTCCCTGGCCTTCCTGAGCTCTCTGGCATCCAGCAGGTTCATCAGGAAGAAAGCCCCTACGCTGGTGGCAATAAGCACTGCGATCAGGAGCTGTATGTTGGGATTCCCCAGCTGACCTGAGATCCAGGAAAAAAGGATCACCACAATGGTGATCAGAACGAGAAATAATTTAATGGCTGCTTTCATTGTGTAATTTCTTGCAGGTTGTGTTCTATAAGTTGCAATGATTCCAACAGGTTGGCCTCCGGCCGGATGGTGTTGTAGATGCCCCAGAACTGGGGATCGAATTCAAAGGGCTGGTCGGAAAGGATGGTGTTGGGCCTTGCCCGGTCAGCCAGGTTGATCCTGAACCGGCTTTGAGGATCCACCCCGGTGATGGCCATATCAATGGCGATCCGGTACCTGGCACCGATCCACCTTCGGCGTTTGCGTACTTTCATCTGCAGCTCTGCACGGGCCTGGCTCAGGTGGTATTTGCCTTCCTGATCCCGGTAATCCACATGGTATTTTGCCATGAGGGGCCGGATACGGATGCGGGGTGACCGGCTGACCAGGAATATCCCGGGATCCTTGTGGATCAGTTCAGGATTGAACTCAAAATCGGCAGCCAGGATGGTCAGGGTTTCCTGGTCCAGGTAAATGGATCCCCTGAACAAAGGATCTGGAATATGGCTTTTCTGCTTAAAGCTGATCACGTAAACAAGCCTGTTCCTGTAGGTCATCATATCGGTGAACTCCAGGTCGTACAACCCTGTGAAATTATCGGAGAGGAAATCGGGCCGTTTTTTTACCACATCCAGGCTCAGGGAAGTGAATATCCCCGACTGCAGCTTTATGAGTACTGTATCCTCTGAAGAAAGGTCGGTGATCTTCCTTCCTTTCCTGATCCGGACCTGGTCACCTGCACCAAAGGGATCATAGGGCCCTTTGGCCACATCGAGTATCGCTTCGGAAAATACCATGCAGCGGTCGTTCCGTTTTACAGATTCCCGGTAATAGGCGGTCATGGCCGAATGGTCCTGCAGGTAATTTTCGGGGATCCGTTTCAGGGCCTCGGTAAGAAGCATCACGGGGTCGGTATACCTGATGATAACCTCCTGCAGGGGGATCGTCTCTTTCTCCAGCCTGATGGTCAGTTCCTCATTTACCGGGTAACTCACAGGTGCGACCATGTTCTTATATCCCATATAGGAAACCACCAGCAGCGGATCCCCCAGTTCCGGGGGTAGTTTGAATTCAAAACCGCCGGTTTCATTGGTCACAGAGCCCAGTGTTGTTCCATAGAGTGCAATGGTGGCAAACGACAGCGGTTTGCCCGAGCGGCCATCCACCACCCTGCCTTTCAGGATGGAACGTTCGATCCCAGGAGCAAGGGGAGAGGGAGGTTCCTCATTTTTCTGGTAGATCACTATGTTGCGGTCGATCACCCGGTAGGCAAAACGGGGATCCCGCAGCAGGGAATCGAGGGCATCTTCCAGGGGAAGCCCGGTTACATGGAACCTGACTTTCTCAGTACCTGCGATCAGGGCGGCATTGTAGGTGAAATAATAACCTGTCTGCAGGGTGATCTCATCCAGGATCTGGTTGATGGTCCGGTTCCTGGGTGAGAGGGTGACGGGAATATCGGGGAGTTTGTCCTGCCCGGCCAGGGAGGAAGTAACAAGCAGGATCACAATCTGAAAAAGAAGTACCAGCCGGGATCCCATATGCATCATTTATTGTTCCAGGTAAAAGTCCCCCCTCTTTTTGCTGACTGTCAGGTCAAATGCTGCACCGATGGTTTCAAGGATGGCATCTATGGATTGTTCCCTGTAGGTGGTCGTAATCCGCATATCAGCCAACACATCTTCCTCGGTATGGATCGTCACATGATATGATTCTTCCAGTTCACGGAGGACATTTACAAGCTCTTCATCCACAAATTTAAAATCTTTTGTCTTCCATGAAATATAATTCGCATCTGTCTGTTCCGAACTGGTAACCATGGAACCCCCTGCATGGCCCAGGTCTCCCGGTTCAAGTGTGATGAATTCCCCCGATCCTTCCATGGACATCCTTACCTTCCCGCTTTCCACGAAAACCTCCACATCTTCGGTACCGGAAATCTCTTTCATGTTGAATGAAGTCCCAAGTACTGAGACCACTATCTTGCCCGAACGGACTATAAATGGGTTCACCGGGTCGGACATTACCTCAAAGAATGCCTCACCCTTGAGAGTTACGGTCCTTCCCTGTTCAAATCCTTCAGGGTAGGTGATCCCGGCCCCCTCATTCAGGAATACCCGGCTGCCATCGGGAAGGTCCACAGTATTGATCCCCCTTTCAGCAACATGCTGTTGTTCCGGTTCGACAGGATCATTCCTGAAAATAGCGAGGTAGAGGGCGGGGATGCCGATGGCAAGGATCACCAGGATGGAAGCGGCGATCTTAAGGACCGGCAACAGGCGAACGCCTGAGCTGCCTGGGACCTGTTCCTCCAGTAATCCATCGCTTTCGATCCGGTGGTATAATTTATCCCAGGCTTTACCGGGATCACCGCCACCGGGTGATGGATCTTCATTGATATGTTTCCAGCTCTTTTCCATGTCGTTCAGTTCTGATTGTTGCTCCCGGTTGTTTTGCACACCGTTCCTGTAGGCGATCTCCTCATTCATGTTCATTTCACCTGCCAGGTACCGGGCCATCCGGATATATTTCTGCTCGCTGTTTTTCATTTCTGTTATTCCTGTCTGTATTGTTCCAGGGTATTTCTCAATGCCCTGAGTGCTTTTCCCATATTGGCTTCCACAGTTTTTACGGAGATGGAAAGCCGCTCAGCAATTTCCCTGTACTTCAGTCCCTCCTGCCGGTTCATCAGGAAGATCTCCCGTGTGCGTTCGGGCAGGTCCCTGATGGCTTCCGAGACCTTGTCGGACATTTCATGAAACTGCAACTCCTGTGAAGGATCCGGTGCCCTGTCACGGGGTTCCGGCACCATTCCCTCCTCCATGGTATGTTCTCTTCGGGTTTTCCTCAGGTACATCATGGAATTGTTATAAACCGACCTGAAGAGATAGCTTTGCCAGCTCCGGGTAATTCTCAGTGATTCCCTGTTTTTCCATACATTGTAGAACACATCCTGGACCACCTCCTCTGCTACCTCACCGGACGATACCAGGGTTCTGGCATACCCGAACAGTCCTTTGTAAAACCTGTGAAAGAGCATTTCGAAGGAGTTGATATCTCCATCCTTTATCTTTCTCAGTTCTCTGTTTTCTTTCGGTCCCATTCAATACATTAAAAAAGCGCTGTCTCCGTGTGGTCTGTACAGGGAGGGTAAAGTTACACAAATCCGGAGACAGCGCTTTGAAAGTTCTTGTGGCTGAAGCAGGCTATCCGTTCCGCTTCAGGTATTTCCGGTTCAACCTGCGGATGGCATTTTCGATGGACTGGTCCGGTTCAATGACGTTGTATCCCTCCCAGAATCCCTGGTCGAAGAATATGTATACCTTGTCATTCATCACATCGCTGGTCTTGAAACGCTCCTTACCCGAAAACTTCTCAATGTCCTCATAGGTACGGTCTGTAATGGCTACCTCCGACATGGTTGAATAGGTGGTATTGAAGAGTTTCTTCTTCCAGTTCACCTTGAATTTCACCTCTGCCCGGGCATAACTGAAATACCAGCGGTTCTCCTCAATGGTATATTTGGCGCGGTAGACAGCTTTTTCTGGAATGATGGTCATCCCCATGGGCTTGCGCTGGATGAAAAGCCTGGCGGCTTCTTCCTGGTTCTCAGTATTCAACTCGAATTCCGCCTCCGAGATGGCCAGTTTCTCCATATCGATGTACAACCTTCCATTGTAGTAGGGTTCGTCCACATGGGACTTCTGGTCGAAGGATACCACATAATGGAGTTTATCATCAATATTGACCACATCACTCAGGTGGAAATCATAAATCTCGATGTAGTCGTTCGAAAGAAGAACATAGGGATTCTTCATCACATCCAGCAGGATGGTTGTGTTGGGCCCTCCCTGTACTTTGAAAAGCACAGTATCCATCTTTTCCACATCGGCACTCTTCCTGCCTTTGAACAGTTTTACCTGGTCCACCTGGAAATCATTGGAATAGGCCGATTTGAAAATATCAATGACCGCTTCAGAAATGGAAGCGTAGTTGCGGCCCCTCTGTATGGTTTCACGGTAGAAGCCCCTCATCATCATGGGTTCCGTGCTGTAATTGGATTTAATATTAGCCAGGACATCCTCGATCAGTTCCAGCGCGTCCTGCGGTCTGATGGTGACTTCCTGGAGCTGGACGGAACTGGGTGCAAGCTGGATGGTTTTGGTTTGGTTTCCCTTGAACTGGTCCAGGCCGACCGATTGGTTGCTGTACCCGATATAAGAGATCTTGAGCAGGGATGCATTGGCCTTTTTTGCAATCTTGATGGTGAATTCCCCGTCAATATTGGTGACAGTGGCCACATTGCTTCCGGCTACTTCAACAGTGGCAAAAGGCAGTGTGCGTCCGCTTGTTGCGTCGGTCACCTTGCCATAATAGGCCCTGTAGGTGGTGGTATCGATTAGTTCCTCTTTTTCGTAATTGGCTGCCATTACGGAAGTGCAGATCAGGAGGATCCCCACCATCAGCCATGTTCCCTTGAACTTCATAACAGTTTTCATAATATCAGATATTTAAATGTTATTTTTGTGGTCCTTTATGAGGAAGATGCAGGAGGGATAAAAAACCCTATGTTGAAGACCGGATTTTTTTCATTGAACCAAATAGCGTGATGACCAAGTGGACTTGTCCGAAAAGCTTACCGGACTGAAATTCCAGGTTTCTTAAACTGGCATAGTATTTGCGTTTCCAGGAGTGAAACAAAGGATTTAGTTATGAACAGGATTTTCATCTTCCTTTCGATGGTTGCACTGGGATTTCTTACCAGTTGTGGTGCACCCGTGAGGATTTACACGGATATGGATGAATCGGGAACATTCGACAGCTACAAGACCTACACGTTTCTCGAATTCACAGAAGGCAACAAAAAGACCATCACAGGCATGGAACTGGAGCGGATCCGGGTGGCATTTGCCAGGGAACTTGAACAAAAGGGCCTCAGGTTTGTGGAAAAGGACGGGGATGTTTCGGTTCAGATCACCGTTTACCACAAGGAATCCATGGATCGTTACTACTATTCTCCTTACCGCCGTAATATCATGGAGCGTGCACTTGCCGTTGACATGTATGACAACTATACAAAGAGGCATGTCTGGCATGGTGCGGCCGTAGGGGAGCTGGTATACGATCCGGCCGAAAGGGCCGAGAAGCTGCCCCAGGTAGTGGTAGAGATCTTTAAGAAATACCCTGTACAGGAAACCGGGGAGGTTTAGCGGGTATAGGTTGCGAAGTAATCGAGGATGGTGATCCCGTCGTCGGTCACGTAATCGAGCCGGATGGATCTGAAGTCTCCATTTACAGGTCCCTTTCCGTTCACACTGATATCGGAGATGGCCTGGTGAACGATCCGCAGGGTATCCTGATCCAGTTCAGCATAAATAAATTCATTGTCTCCCTTGTTGTGAAAATTGCTGATGATATAGAGGTCCTCGGCATCCTTTACCATATCAATCTCAACAAGGTAGTTCCTCACCCCGGCATGGGGGGAGGACTCCTGGCAAGTGAAAATCCCCTCTATGGAGGTATAGTCCACAGGGGTTACATTCTGGTCACAGGATGTGGCTAAAACCAGGATCATAAACAGGCTGATAAGCCCTTTACTGATGTACTTTCCCGTGTTCATACTGTAAGGTCTCCACAAGTTTTCCTGTTCGGTCATATGCTTTGGCAACTCCGTGACGCATCCCATCCTGGAAGGGAATCTCCGACATGATTTCCCCTGATTCATAGTATGTGGTCCAAATCCCACACTTTTTATCCTCCTGGTATTGGCCCCGGTTCTTCAGCGCTCCCGATTCATAATACATCAGGAACTCGCCCATGGCAAGTCCCTCCCGGTATGCTCCTTTCTGTTTGATGGCCCCACCGGGGAAATAGATGGTCCACACTCCCTCAAATTTCCGGTCCGAATAGTGACCTTCGGTATGCAGTTTTCCGTCCGGGTAGAACGATTTCCAGATCCCGGATCTCACACCCTCCCTGTACCCTCCCGTTTCCTGCATTACAGGGAGTGAATCGGCGTCAACCCGGTCATAAAACCTGGTCCAGGTTCCCTCCAGAAGGTCCTTCTCATAGGTGCAATCTACCATGTTATTCCCCGAGGGATAATATCCCTGGTATGGACCCTGCAGCAGTCCGTTCTCGTACCTGCACCTTTTCTGGAGTGTGCCATCCTCATACTCCTTATAATATCCCCTGAATTCCCCCTGGTATTTTCCGGCCTTCATTTCTGAACGCTCCCTGATCTTTCCATTCTCAAAATAGACCTCCTGCCGGCCATGTTCAAGACCATGGCTATAGTCCCGGGTGAAGCGCCTGGTTCCGTTCTCATGAAAACCCTCCACTGTTCCGTGGCGCAATCCCTTGCTGTAACCTGCGCTCTCGCTTACCTGTCCGTTGGCATGGTAGATCACGGTCAGGCCTTCAAGGAGATCATTTGCATAGCCTGACTCCTGGTAGAGGCTTCCATCGGGGAAATGGTACAGCAGCTTTCCGTTGAGTTTGCCATTGACATAGGGAAGTACCTGTCTGACCGATCCATCCTCGTAATAGTCGTGCCAGGTCCCCTCCATGAGGCCCCCGGTATAGGATCCCTCCTGCCAGGTGACACCGTTGCTGTAATAGAGTGTATAGGGACCCTCACGGATGGTGTCGGATCCTGACAGCATGTACCCGTAGGTTTCCCTGACCTGAACCAGGTCCTCACCCCAGTATGAAACAAAGACTTCCTGTGAAATCAGGGGATAGCAGGTGATTCCCAGGGCGGTGGCAAAAAGGATGCGGCGGATCATTCAACAGTCAGTAAGATCTGTGATCCCTCAATGGCACTCCTGTGCCCGTAGTCCATCAGGAATGCAAGGGCGTACTGTCCGGGTTCCGGTTGCTCGGTCAGTGGGAGTACTATCCGGCGTTTCTGGCCGGGGTAGACGGATACAGCTGATTTTGCGAGTTGCTTTTCTTCTGCTGTCTCAAGGTTGGCAAGGGCGAGGAAGACCTTGGCATCAAGGACCTTGTCACCGGTATTGGTGAGGATCGCCTCAAAGCTCCTGTACTGGGGGTGCTCTCCCTCCACTTCCTTCAGCCCGGTAACCGTGCCCCGGTAGTTCTGGTTCGATCGCGGACTCTGTTTCACCAGCACCACGATGCGGGGTACTATGATCACTCCTGTAGCGAGCTGTTTATCAGCTTCGGAAGCCATCTGTTCCTTGGCCACTTCCACCTGGATCATGCCCCAGCGCGTGTTGAATCCGGTACGGGGAACGGTCATGATCAGGTCCACGCTGGCCGATTCATTGGGATTCAGTTCCACAAAAGATGGATTGACTGTGAGCCAGTCCACCAGTGAGCGGTCAGTTGAACCGGCTTCCAGGGCTCTTTTCTGCCCTTCCTCGGTGATCGTATAATCAGCCAGGTTCAGGACAAATTTCTGTCTTTCGTTGCTGTGGTTCCTGACGGTGAGTTCCTGTGCCTGGTTCTCCCCTGGGTTGGCATCAAAGGAGACCAGGACGGGTGCCACTTCAAAATCCTGTGAAAAACCAAGGAAAGGAAATGTTAAAAACAGTTTAATCAGGAATAATTTAACTTTTGTTGATAATATCTGCATGCTGGTCAAAAAGAATACCTATTTCTATTTTATTTTTGATGTAAATGTATAGCAGTCTTTATGAATCACAAATATATATTCATCCTTTTTGTTTAATTAAATCTATAAGTTATGAAGAAAAGAGTTATGATGATTATGGGATTGACGGCCATTGCTGTTGTCGGATTTTCCCAGGCAGTTAAAGACAGGCAGGTGATCCCTGTGGCTGTAAACCTCAACCAGGTCCTCAGGATGACCATTACCAATGGCGGGAACATTGAATTTGTATTCAATTCAATCGATGATTACCGCCTTGGTCTGTCAGGTGACGCTGCAACCTCCGGTTCAGCCAACCCGGCATCTTCGGATCCTTTTTATGTAACTGATTTTACGGTTGCATCGTCCACAAGGTGGGATCTGAATTACGGGGCAGAGGAAGCCACCTTTATCGGCACCGATGACCCCACCAATACCCTTGACCTGGCCAATGTTGGATTCTCACTTTCTGAGAACGGGGCACATGATTTTGAGGCAGGTGGCGCAGCCCAGGGAACAGACCTGACTGCAGAGCTCTTTAGCCCGCCCACGCTGAACGGCACGGAGATCGCCGGCCTGGAGAACTATCCAGTCCTGCTGATCGATGATAACACATTTCTTCTTGGCGGAGATGCCAATGCTGGTGATGGTACCGATAATTCCTTCCAGATCGTCTGGCGGTGCGGTACGGGACCAGTCGAGGCTGGTGCTGCTCCTGTTCCGATGGTTGCCACGAGCATCCTGGACCAGGATCCCAGTCCGGCTCCTGACAGGTATGTAGCCAATGTGATCTTTGAACTGGGTATTAAATAGTGTGTTGTAGATTTGCCATCCACAACCAGGAAGACGACTGGTAATATTATTGTAGAAATAGTCAGCCATTGGTTGACTATTTCTATTTTTACATACAGAACTTCAATAACTACCTATTGTGCTGAACCGGAATGTACAATCGAAAATCTGGTTGTTCCTTGTATTACTCGCAACGGCTTCAGGAGCTGTTTCCCAGGAATGGAATTATGCCCGGCTGGTAATGATCTATGGCGGGAGTATCCCATTCCATTTCAATTCCATCAAACGTTATGCGGAAGGAATGGAGATTCAGGATGGCACCATTCTGGGTGTGACCCTGGCAGATTCGGCCCAGCCTTCAAAGACTTTAACCGGTTTTGAATTGAATGTAAGGGCCTTTAACGGGGCCACTGAAATTTCCGGGGATGCATACAACCTTGATCTGGATGTGATCCGGATAAAAGCTGAAGTTTCCATTGGATTTGGCCCGGGCATATTTGACTCGGAAGACTATATAGACCTTCCTCCTGATTTTGAAAAGTTATGTTCCTATACCGACAATGCAGGCGGATTCGACGACCTTGTCTGGACCGATCATCAGCTTGCTATTTCTTATGAGTGCGGAAAACCTGTGGCGGCCGGGGGGAACGGATCCCTGCTGGGTGAGCCGCCCGATTATTACCGTGTGGAAGTGGAACTTGAACTTGTCCCCACCGGGGGCGGATTCTAGCTCAAATTCCAGGGAATAAATGAATCGATTCTGGAAGATATTCCATCGTATTGTTTCACCCTCGCACGATGTGAGCCGGTACAGGATGGCTATTGTGCCCCTTATCCTGCTTTTCTTTCTTCCATTTTCCCTCACTGCCCAGGCGGGTATCCAGGATAGCCTCTCTGCAATGCGGTTTCTGAAATCAGATGTGGAACTGCCTGACCCTGGGACCTATTTCAATGTACTGGAGATAAGGAATAATAATCCGGAACCCCTTTTTTCCCTGCTGAGGATCAACTGTCCGGACAACTGGCGCCTTATTGGCCTTTCAGCGGATACAATGACCATAGAGCCGGGCGGAGTCAGGCTCATTCCGGTAAGGATCTCCATCCCCGGGAATACCCTCGGTGGAATTTCCTACGTCATAGGGGCTGAATTGTTCGGGGAGGAGTGGTATGACTATGCCAATTCCTACATCTCCGTGAAACGGAAATCCCGTTGGGAGATGCGGCTCAACACTTCCCAGGTCTATCTTTCCGATTTTATGCCTTACGGGGAGGTCTTCGCCTCTATCCGGAATACCGGCAACTCCAATGAACTGGTCAAACTCTCCCTTGATCTGGGAGAAATGCTTGAATTCAGGGATGAGATCGAGGCTGACAGTTTTGTCTATGTTGAGGTTCCGGCTTACAAGGATACCTCCGTCCGCTTCAGGATCCAGCGTAGGAGAGATCTTTCTTATAGCAAGATGCAGTCCCTGAAAACTACCTGGAGTTCAAGGAGCCTGAACATAAAGGCGTCAACAGCAGACCGCGAGGCATACGGATCGGTCAGGGCCACACCGCTTGAAAGCAGGGTGTACAACCGGATGCCCGTGCTGAACTCCCCGCTGAATGCGGAAGTGATCGTCTATAACCTGCTTTCCCAGCAGAGAAAGAAAGCCTCGGCAAGGGTATTCGGGAAGATCCTGTTCCCGGAAGATCAGCAGCTCACCTATTCCCTGGGCTATTACAACATCTTTTTTGACGCCGAGATGAACCAGAATATGGACCTTTACCAGCAGTTGCGGTATATGATCAGGTATACGGATGACAGGTCAATGATCTGGCTGGGGGACAGGCTGGGGATCGGGACCCTGCATACCCTTACAGGCAGGGGGATCAGGGCATCCCATGATATCAATGACCGCAACAGTGTAATGCTGAACGTTATTCAGAATCCGTACGGAAAGAATATAGGGGGATTTGCGGGGTACGGGGGACACATCAGGGATGTGGCCTGGAATACCGGGTTTACCCTCGAGACCACCACCGACCAGCGCTACAGCCACTACTCCCTCCACCTGGGGGGGGGCTACCAGCTGAACCGGAAGCACAGTTTTAGCCTTCAGACAGCTACCTCCCTCAGCAAGTATACGGATGAAAAATTCGTTGAAAAGGATACCACCGTGGTGGGGATAGCCTACCAGTTCATGTACCGTTACGGCGGGAGCCGCCTCCGGATCAACCTGGATAACACGAATACGCTGTTCACCTACCTGAGGAACAGTGGTATTAACCGTATTAATTTCTCTAGTACATACAAGATCAGGGATCATGCACAAATCAAGGCACGTTATTACCGCAGTAACTATACCTCCACGCGGTACCCCTATAATTTTTTCAATCCCGCCAACCAGAATATGAACGAGAACGGACGGCTGCTCTTTTCCCTCAGCAGGGGCAGGATGGTGTACCAGGCAGGGCCCAGATATTCAGGAACCGTTCGCAATGTGTATGTGCCGGCCGGGGACTACAGGACACGCTTTGCCAATTACCAGCCCGGGATCATAGGTTCCGTGTCATTCAGGCTGGGGAACCAGCGGAGCCTCTCTCCCAATGCCACATTTAACATGATGTATTACAGCTTCGACCGCTTTGATACCGGGGATGAGCTGTCGGGGCTGGATAACCGGTGGACCTATACCCTGGGAATCAACTACTATGACAAGGCATTTAAACTGAATGCTTATTATAGCTCGGGAGAAGCCACCGATCTTTACCGTACGGTGGTCATCAACGACGATCCGGAGGTGAACCAGGCTTTTCATATCAGGCCTTACTATGAGCGCTATTTCCTGAAGGAGACCCTCCGCTTAAGCGCATACTTCAACTACTCATACTACATGCCTTCCATGCGTGACAACATGCTGTTCAACCTGACAGGCAACGTGTTTGTGAACCGCAGCTGGAATTTCTTCACCAGTTTCAACATATACCGGGTAAGCCGGAAGGATGCCGTGACAGGGAGGATGACCAGCCGGGACCTGAACCTGTTCGTGGGAGTTCGCAAGGCCTTTGATATCAAACAGCCCAGGATGGGGTACTATAACCTGACTATTGTCGGATTCAATGACCTGGACGGGAACGGGATCAAGAGCCAGGAAGAGAAGCCCATTTCCAATGTGCTGGTGAACATCTCCAGGGATCCCTACAAGAACGTGGAGACCAAAACCGGATTTGCCGAGATCAGTATGGTCACCGATCCCATGGGTGAGATCTACTATGAGAACATCCCGGCGGGAACCTACGATCTTTCCATACTTTCACTTTCAAACCTGGAGAATCTCTACTTCCTGAATGGTGACCAGCAGACCTTTGAATTGAATGATGACATGGTCTACTTCCTGCCCCTGGTGGAGAGCTACAAGATCAAGGGAAGGATCATCATTGACAGGGATCCCAACTCCAATGAGGGCACTGTCTCTCCTGAGGGGATCCGGGTGACTGCGGTCAGCGAAACGGGGGAGACCTATACGGCCCTGACAAGCGGTTTCGGCACATTTATGCTGGACCTGCCCAAAGCAAGCACCTACGAAGTGAGTATTTATAATGTGTTCGGGGAGAATTTCTGGCTGGAGCGGGGAAGCTACAAGGTACAGTTTACCGAGAACAAGATCATCAACCTGGATTTTAAGTTTACCGAGCGGCGCAGGGGTATCCAGTATAACGAAGGTGAACAGTTCTTCCGGTTCAACCTTGGGGAAGAGGAAGATTAGCTGCTCTTCTTCCCGATCCGGAGGTCCCTTTTAACAAAACGGATGAAGTCACTGTTGATCCTCCTGCTCTCTTTCCTGGGCATGTTCAGGAACCGCCGGAGCAGCCGGTTGTCCACCAGCTCGGTGATCAGGAAAAGCTCACAAAGGGTGATGAACAGGTCCTTCAGGTCAAAGGTGTAAAATGGTTTGATGGTGATATAATCCAGGGACCCGCCCCAGAAAGCATTGTCAATGAGGTTGGCTGCCAGTCCGGCCAGGAAAAGGTGTATGAATCCATTGATCCAGAAGCTGTTCCTTTTCCGCGCCACGTAGAACCGCCATACTTCGAAAAACAGCACCCCGATAAAGCTGAAAAGAATGATGTTCAGGAGGTGGGATCCTTTATTGAATCCAAGCAAGACCCAGAGGTATGAGCCCAGCGTGTTTTGGGTCGGTTCGATGAAGAAAACGGGCCGGATCAGCGGAATGGAAATGGCTTCCCATTCCAGTGAGAAGAGCCAGGCTTTGATCCCCTGGTCGATCCCCACGGCAACAAGCAGGAAGATCCAGTTGATCCCTTTGCGTACCGGGAAAAGAATTTCAAGCGTGGTGGCAATTGCGGCAACCCCCGCCAGGAACAGGGCGGGAAGCAGGAAAAACTTCCAGAGGTAGTCCAGGTCAGTTACCTTTCCTGATATGGAATAGACCACCATCACTACCACCCAGATGGCAAAGAAAAGAGAGAGGTTCCTGATGTATTTTCTACCCATGACTGTTCACTGGAATCATCAGGTCGAAAATAAGGAAATTTGGAATAATAAAAATCTTTCTTTTAATTTGACCCTGCAAACACGAATGACTATGACATTGATTCGCACAAACTGGTGGTGGCAACTAGATTTCCGAAAAGCCGGAGAATAGGGCCAGTACTATTGTGCATTACAATATAAAGGGTTTCCACTTCGGCGGAAGCCTTTTTTTTATGGTTAAAAATGACAAAAATGAATAGAATCCCTGTAAGGATTGAAACCAGGAAGATCCTGGCTGATATCATAACGCCAGTCAGTATATACTTAAAAATAAGGGATATATATCCCAATTCCCTATTGTTGGAGAGTTCCGACTACCACAGCAAGGAGAACTCCTTTTCCTTCATTTGCATGGATCCGGTGGCTGAGTTCATGGTGCATGGAGGAGAGGCTCTTGTGAGCCTGCCAGGGCATGAACCGGTCAGGTCGGCCATCACGGATCAGAGAACAGTGTGGTGGATCAGCTCAGCGATTTTATCTCCTCCTTTGAGATCACCGCAGGTGAAAAGGAGATGATGGTCGACGGGATTTTTGGCTATTCCACCTACGATGCTGTTCAGTATTTTGAGGATATCAGGCTGCAGTCGCCCATGCCGGTGAAAGAAGAGATTCCCGACATCCGGTACAATTTCTTCCGTTTTATCCTTGCCATCAACCACCTGACCAATGAGTTGCTCCTGTTTGAGAACATTGTGAACGGGGGGGAGAGCGGGATAGACAGGGTTACCTCCCTGTTGCATAACCGGAATATCGCCACCTATGGATTTGATGTGTCGGGGAGCGAGTCTTCCAACCTCACCGATGCAGACTACCGGAAGATGGTGGTAAAAGGGAAGGAGCATTGTTACAGGGGGGATGTATTCCAGATTGTTCTTTCCCGCCAGTATTTCCAGCCCTTCAAAGGTGATGAATTCAATGTATACAGGGCCCTGCGATCCATCAATCCTTCGCCATACCTGTTCTATTTCGACTATGGTAGCTACAGGTTGTTCGGTTCTTCCCCGGAAGCCCAGATCGAGGTCAAGGGAGGCAAGGCATATATCAATCCCATTGCCGGGACCTTCAGAAGAACGGGAAATGATAAGGAGGACCAGGAGCTGGCAAGGAAGCTTGCGCAAGACGAGAAAGAGAATGCCGAACACGTGATGCTGGTGGACCTGGCCAGGAACGACCTGAGCAGGACCACCGACAAAGTGACCGTGGAAGAATACAGGGAGATCCAGTTTTACTCGCATGTGATCCATATGGTATCCAGGGTGTCAGGAACCCTGCCCGGGGGAGCCAGTTCCATCCGGATCATGGCCGAGTCCTTCCCGGCAGGAACCCTCTCCGGGGCTCCGAAATACAAAGCCATGGAGCTGATCGACCGGTATGAGGGAAAGCGAAGGGGATACTACGGTGGGACCATTGGATTCATACGCCTCAACGGGGATATCAATCATGCCATCATGATCCGCTCCTTCCTGTCGCGCGATCACATGCTCTACTACCAGGCCGGAGCCGGAATTGTCTCTGAGAGTACCGAGGAGGGTGAATTGCAGGAGGTGAACAACAAACTGGCAGCTTTGAAGTCGGCCATCGAGATGGCCCGCTCCATGTAAAATGATAAAATAACATAGCGATGAAAATATTGGTTCTGGATAATTACGATTCATTCACATACAACCTGGTCCAGTACATCGAGCGGGTACACAAAGAGCCTGTGGATGTATTCAGGAATGATCAGATCAGCGTGGAAGAGGCGGGCCGTTACGACAAGATCCTGATCAGCCCGGGTCCGGGGATCCCCGAAGAGGCCGGGATCACCCTGGAGCTGATCAGGGCCTGGGGCTCCTCCAAAAGTATCCTTGGGGTTTGCCTCGGGCACCAGGCCATTGCAGAGGCCTACGGGGGATCCATCGTCAACCTGTCCACCGTTTACCACGGGGTAACCGGTCAGATGAAACAGGTTTTAACGGGTGATTACATCCTGGAGGGTGTCCCGGTGGATTTCGATGCGGGGCGCTATCATTCCTGGGTGGTGGAGCCTGAAACCCTGCCCGGTGAACTTGAGGTCACAGTCAGGAACGATGAAGGATTCATCATGGCCATCCGGCACAGGGAGCATGATGTGAGGGGCGTACAGTTTCATCCCGAATCGGTATTGACTGAATACGGGGGGAGGATGATATTGAACTGGATAAAAAGGTAAATGGGAACCAATAACTTATTATGAAAGAGATACTGCAATACCTGTTCGACCATAAGACCCTGGGGAAGAAGGATGCAAAACGGATCCTCACAAGTATGGCCGGCGGAGAATATAATGATGCTGAAATAGCAGCTTTTATATCAGTTTACCTGATGCGCAGCATTACGGTTGAAGAGCTGGCCGGTTTCAGGGATGCATTGCTGGAGTTATGCACCCCGGTGGACCTGTCGGATTTTAATACCATCGACCTGTGCGGTACAGGGGGAGATGAAAAGAACACCTTCAACATCTCCACCATCACATCCTTTGTGGTTGCAGGTGCAGGAGAGAAGGTGGCCAAACATGGAAACTACAGCGTCTCTTCGGCATGCGGATCATCCAATGTGCTGGAGCATTTTGGGTACAGGTTCACCAGTGACCCGGAACGTTTGAAAAGTGATATTGACAGGAACAACATTTGCTTCTTACATGCCCCCCTGTTCAATCCGGCCATGAAAAATGTGGCGCCTGTAAGAAAAAGCCTGAGGATTAAGACCTTTTTCAACATGTTGGGACCCATGGTTAATCCCTCCTTTCCCGGGAACCAGATGGTGGGGGTTTTCAGCCTGGATGTGGCCAGGTTGTACAACTACCTGTACCAGGAATCTGGTAAGCAGTACTGCATCATCCATTCCATTGACGGGTATGATGAAATATCCCTAACCGGGGGGTTCAAGGCCCTGACACTGAGTACTGAGCGAACCCTCAAACCGGCTGACCTGGGTCTGAAACAGGTGGCTCCGCACGAGATCTACGGGGGATCCTCCGTGGAAGAGGCAGCGGGGATTTTCCTCCGGATCCTTGAGGGAAAAGGGACTCCTGCCCAGAATGATGTGGTGGTGGCCAATGCAGCATTTGCCCTTTACTGTATGGATGAAAGCAGGGAGCTGCAGGAGGGGATCGGACGGGCCCGTTATTCCCTGGAATCAGGGAAGGCCCTGAACACCTTTAAAAACCTGGTGGAGGGTGTATGATGAATATCCTGGATACGGTGGTGGAACATAAACGGGTTGAGATCCTGAAACGGAAACAAAAGCGATCCCTGTCAAACCTCGGGACCTTACCGTTTTACAGGAGAAAGACCAACTGCATCGATCTTACTGAGTTTGAAGGAGCTCCCGGGATCATTGCAGAGTTCAAAAGGAAGTCGCCTTCCAAAGGCGCTATCAACCCGGAAGCAGATCCCGGGCAGGTGGCAGAGGGATACCAGTCGGCCGGAGTTGCAGCCATGAGCATCCTCACTGACCGGAATTTCTTCGGGGGTTCCCTCCGGGACCTTTCCCTGGTCAGGGGTAACTTTCCCGCTCTTCCGTTGCTGAGGAAAGATTTCATTATTGATCCTTACCAGGTTCATGAAGCAAGTGCATATGGGGCGGATATGATCCTGCTTATTGCTGCAATCCTGGAAAAGCAGGAGGTGGAAGATCTTGCACTGGAAGCTCAATCCCTCGGACTCCAGGTGCTGTTCGAGGTGCATGAGGAAGAGGAACTCGGGAAATACCATCCCTCCATTGGTTATGTGGGTGTGAATAACCGCGATCTCAGGACATTCCGTGTGGATACTGCCAGGAGTATCCAATTGATCTCCAGGCTCCCGGAGGGTGTTGTGGGCGTATCTGAGAGCGGGATCAGCAACATGGAGGAGTTGAAGAAACTGCATGAAGCGGGTTTCAGGCTTTTCCTTATGGGTGAGCGTTTTATGAAGGAGCCCGATCCGGGTCTCGCATGCAGGAACTTCCTGGAGCAAATGTAATGAGATGGCAAAAACGCTGAAAATAAAGGTGTGCGGGATGAAGTACCCGTCAAATCTTGAAGAAGTATGCAAGTTGGCTCCCGATTATGTGGGGTTTATCTTCTTCAGGGGATCCAGCAGGTATGTGGGGGACCATCCCGATCCGGCCCTGTTCCGTATTCCCGGGGACCATGTATCCAGGGTGGGGGTATTTGTCAATGAACCTCTCCTTTCGGTGATGCGGATCATCGGAAACGGCAGCCTGGACATGGTTCAGATGCATGGCAATGAGACGCCGGAGTATTGCAAGGCCCTGGTGAATGAAGGGATCCATGTGGTCAAGGCTGCTGATCCCGGGATCATGCAGGGTGCTGACAACCTGAAGGCTTACTACGGGGTGGTACACTATTTCCTGTTTGACACCCCGGATCAGGGACACGGGGGGACCGGAAGGAAGTTCAACTGGGAACAGCTGGATGGTTATTCTATCCCGGTCCCCTACTTTTTAAGCGGAGGAATTGGTCCCGGGGATGCACCGGTGGTCCGGAAGATGGACAACATGTGGTTACATGGAGTGGATGTGAACAGCCGTTTTGAGGTGTCACCGGGTATGAAAAACAGGAGTTTGCTTGGAGATTTTATTGAAGAAATCAGAAAATAGTGTAGCCATGGATTATCGTGTGGATCAAAGAGGGTATTATGGGGATTTTGGCGGGGCTTACGTTCCGGAGATGCTCTATCCCAATATCAAAGAGCTGGAGGACCAATACCTGGATATCATCGGTTCGGACCAGTTCAGGGACGAATTCACCCAGTTATTGCGGGATTACGCCGGGCGACCTACACCACTTTACAGGGCGAAGCGCCTTTCGGACCACCATCATGCCAATATCTACCTGAAAAGAGAGGACCTCAACCATACAGGGGCTCATAAGATCAACAATACCATTGGTCAGATCCTGCTTGCCAGGCACCTGGGGAAGAAGCGCATCATTGCAGAAACCGGGGCAGGTCAGCACGGAGTGGCCACTGCCACTGTCTGTGCACTTTCAGGTCTGCATTGCATTGTTTATATGGGTGCACTGGATGTGGAACGCCAGGCTCCCAATGTTAAGAAGATGAAGATGCTCGGAGCGGAGGTTGTGCCGGTACACAGTGGCAACAAAACCCTGAAAGACGCAACCAACGAAGCCATCAGGGACTGGATCAACCACCCGGTGGAGACCCATTATATCATTGGTTCGGTGGTGGGTCCGCATCCTTACCCGGATATGGTGACCCGGTTCCAGTCGGTGATATCAAAAGAGATGCGTGTCCAGCTGGCCGAGAAGACAGGACGGGAAACCCCTGACTACATTGTGGCCTGTGTGGGGGGCGGCAGCAACGCGGCCGGGGCTTATTTCCATTACCTGGGGGATCCGGGAGTAAAGCTGATCTCGGCCGAAGCAGCAGGTCTGGGTGTTGAAAGCGGTTCCACTGCAGCCACTTCCCTGCTGGGAACCCCCGGTATCATCCATGGAAGCAAAACCCTGCTGATGCAGAATGGTGACGGCCAGATCGTGGAACCCTATTCCATATCTGCCGGTCTGGACTACCCGGGTGTGGGGCCGCTGCATGCCTGGCTTGCCCAATCGGGGAGGGCCACGGTCTATGCTGCCACCGATGAGGAGGCCCTGCAGGCCGCACTGCTCTGTACGCGGATGGAAGGGATCATCCCGGCCCTGGAGTCGGCCCATGCATTGGCTGTCCTGGACAGGCTGTCGCTGCGGGAGGAGGATGTGGTGGTGGTGAACCTTTCAGGCCGGGGGGACAAGGACATGGAAACCTATATTGAAAAACTTGGTATATAAACACAGGTCATGAACAGGATTGACAGACTCTTCGCAGAGAAAACAAGGGAGGTACTCTCTGTTTACATGACAGCCGGTTACCCACGGCTTGGGGATACATGCGAGATCCTCCATTCCCTCCAGGAACAGGGTGCTGACATGGTGGAGATCGGGATCCCGTTTTCCGATCCACTTGCCGACGGACCGGTGATACAGCACAGCAGCCAGGTAGCCCTGGCCAATGGCATGAACCTGGAACTGCTGTTCTCCCAGCTGGAGGCCATCCGGGAGGTGGTCCATATTCCGTTGGTCCTGATGGGTTACCTGAACCCGGTGATGCAGTTTGGCATGGAGCGGTTTCTGAAGGCCGCCAGTGAAACAGGGATAGACGGGGTGATCATCCCCGACCTGCCGCCGGATGAATACGAGTCGGACTACAAACCGCTCTTCGACCGGTACGGGATCCACCACACCCTCCTGGTTACCCCCCACACCAGCGTGGAGCGCATCAGGAAGATTGCCGGGTTATCCGGCGGGTTCCTCTACCTGGTGGCAGATGCTTCCACAACGGGTGCCAAAAACACGGTGAAGGAACACCAGGTGGATTACTTTAAACGCATCAGGGGGATGGACCTGCCGTTACCCGGACTGGTTGGTTTCGGTATTTCCAGCCATGAAACCTTTGCTGCAGCCTGTGCCCATGCACACGGAGCCATTATAGGCAGTGCGTTTATCAGGGCTCTGGACGGGGAGGGGTCTCTTGAACAGAAGATTGGCAGCTTTATCAGGGAGATCAGGACCGGGGATCCTGCTTAGAGGCCGATCCAAAAAATGGCTTTTGCCTGTGCACGCCATCCGGTCCAGTCTGCAGTGATCACCTTGTTGCCCCCATCAGAGGGAATGGTCAGCTCCTGATCCGATTCCAGGTTGGAAAGTTTCCCGGGCATATCCAGCAGGTACCCTCCGTCAAGCCCGAAAGAGAAAGCGTTGAAATGCAGCAGGAATTCTGCTCCGGCTGAAAAGCTGGGACTGACTGCACCAAACTTGCTCGAGGACCTGTCACCATAGCCCAGGATATAGATGGTACGGTTGATATCGATGCGGCTGATATTGGCATCCACGCGGCCGTAGACCGAAAGGTCATACCGTTCCCCGCTCAGGGCAGCATATGAAAGGAATGCTCCCAGGCGGTGTGAACTGGCCAGGATGTCCCAGCTGACCTCCCCTGTGTAGTCGGTGTAATTGGATCTGGCGCCTGTGGAGGTAAAAGCATATCCGGCCCCTATCCTGATGGATGGATATAACTGGTAATAGAGGCCGGCGGAGGCCATGGCATATTCCGGAAAAGCCGAGACAGTTCCCAATTCCACCTGTTCCAGGTCCATCACGTACTGTTGCAGATCCTTCAGGTCTTCCATCCGCTGACTGGCCATTCCAAAGCCCACTGTGAGGCCCACATCCTGGGCACAGATGCCGGAAAAGGTCAGAACCAGGACAAGGATCGCTGCAGCATGCTTTCTCATTCCGGACCTCCTTCCAGATAAATGTCATACTCAATTTCCAGAGCCTTGGCTTCGTAACCGTAAATATCAGCAAGGCTGTTGCTGTTCTTGCTGTAATAGAAATACATGAAAAGGGAATAGTAACCGGAATCCAGCGCTATGGTTCTCTGGATCTCAAATGTATCCCGGAAAATATGGGATGTATTGGCGGTGTCGTTTTCATAGGCTATGAGGGAGTCATAGACAGGAATGTCATCCATGAAGCACTCAATAAAATAGAGTTCACCATTGGTCACCTCTACATCCATCATCACCAGGAGGTCAAGGGTATCGTTGATGGTGGGATTGTCCATGCTGTCGAGGCTGGTGGTGACCTCGATGCTGGCCGGATCCCCCGGCACGGGATCCACCCAGTAAAAATCCGAATTGGTATATGTACATGCTCCCAGAAGGAGCAGGAATCCTGACAGCAGTATGGAGGTCCTGTTGAGAATCATCAGAGGGCTAAAAGTAACAAAAATTGTTAAAAGCTGTAAACAATAACAACAAATCCCGACTAATTGTGTTTAACAATAGCCAATAAATGTTAAACAGAAATAAAAAAAATGAACAGCAAAACAGTAATATTAGGGATTGTGGCCTGTCTGATTGGAAACCATGCGTATGCCGGATCAGGAGACGGGACTGACGGAACACCTGAAGTATCAGGCCCGGCCTACAAGATTAATGAGGCGAAAAGCACCCTCTTCTGGGAAGGGTATAAACCCGGTGGTAAACACTTCGGGACTGTAGAAGTGGTGGAAGGAGTGGTGCATTCAGATGGAAACAGGGTTACGGGGGGTAGTTTCCTAATAGATATGAACTCCATCCGCAACAGCGACATCAAGGGTGAAGGGAGCCGTGAGAAACTGGTGGGCCATTTGAAATCGGGTGATTTCTTCGATGTGGAGAACCACCCCACAGCTATGTTTGAGATCACCGGGATCACAGTTGCGGAGGGTACTGCCCATATGATCACCGGTGACCTGACCCTCAGGGGGAATACGAACCAGATCACGTTTCCCGCTGAGATCACCATGGATAAAATGATGATTCATGCGCAAACCGGTGAGATCCGTCTGGACCGCACCGCGTGGGGAGTGAACCATATGTCAAAATCGGTATTCTCTGGAATGAAGGACCGCTTTATCGACGACGAAATGGTCATCCGGCTGGACCTTCATTTTGACCGGTAATGGCGTCATCGATGACCCACTGCAGCACCTCCTCCATGGTCAGGCCGGCACTCCGGACCTGTTTGGGGATGATGCTTTCCTTTGACAATCCCGGGATGGAATTCAACTCCAGGAAATAGAGCTGGTTGCCCTTGATAATAAAGTCCACCCTGATGATCCCGGAAGAATCGGTCAGGTCGTAAATCTGGCTGGCCAGTTCCTCGCACTTCCTGACCAGGTTGTCTTCGATCCTGGCCGGTGTGATCTCTTCGGCTTTGCCTGGAGTGTATTTTGACTCGTAATCGAAGAACTCATTTTTGGGGATGATCTCGGTCACCGGGAAAATGGTGAACTTACCCCTGTGTTTCACCAAACCGCAGGTGATCTCTGTGCCTTTGATATACCGTTCCACGATGGCCTCATGATCCTCTTTGAGGGCCTTATCCAGTGCTTCCTGCAACTGTTCAAGCCTGACCACTTTGGCAATCCCGAAACTGGAGCCCCCGCTGTTCGGCTTTACGAAGCAGGGGAATCCCACAATGTCTGCCACTGCTTCCAGGTCTGTTTCAAGGTTCTTTCTCACCAGGCTCGCTTCTGGGGTGAGTACATGATGTTGCTTCAGGAATGATTTGCAGGTATATTTATTGAAGGTAAGGGCTGCAGAGAGGTGGTTGGAGCTGCTGTAGGGAATGCCCATCATGTCGAAATAGCCCTGCAGTTTTCCATCCTCACCGGGGGTGCCGTGGATCATGTTCCATGCAAAATCAAACCGGACTTCCCTGTCCTGATGAATAAATCCGAACGTATTTTTATCCATCGGGACCTCTTCCTTGCTATTCTGTACCATCCACCGGGCGCCTGCGACCACGATCGTGAAACAGATGTGGCCTGCATTCTCAAGCCATCCTTTCACCTGTTGGGCACTCTTCACAGAGATCACCGATTCAGATGAATCCCCTCCGGTAAAAATGGCAATGTTCATGGCTTTATCGGGTGGTTACACACGTTACTTAAATGTACAACCTTTTGTACGATTCTGGCAGGCTGAAGGCACCCCAATTTTGACGAACGCAGTCATATATCCACGAATGTCTCTTATTATAAGACCATTCCATCTGTTTCATCCCTGCGGCCCTGGATATAAGTGCGCCATTTCTGAAGTACTTTCTCATATCCTTCCGGTGGCGGGGCTTCAAATGTGACCTCCTTTCCTGTGGAGGGATGGACAAATCCCAGTGTTCGTGCATGGAGGGCCTGCCCGGGAAGCAGGTCGAAGCAGTTCTGGACAAATTGCCGGTACCTGGTAAAGGTAGTACCCCTGAGGATTCTGTCACCCCCGTATTCGGGATCGTTGAACAGGGGATGTGATTTGTACTGGAAATGAATCCTGATCTGGTGGGTCCGGCCCGTTTCAAGCCTGCATTCCACGAGGTTCACGTACCCCAGCCTTTCCTCTACCCTGAAATGGGTAACAGCCACCTTCCCCTGGGAGCCGTCCGGGAACACGTGCATCAGCTTCCGGTTTTTCGGATTCCTGCCAATGTTGCCCGTAATGGTTCCGTGCTCCTCTTTCATGTCACCCCAGACCAGGGCATGGTATGTCCTGGTTGTGGTCTTGTTAAAGAACTGGTTGGCCAGGATGTTCAATGACAGTTCATTTTTGGCAACCACCAGCAATCCAGAGGTATTTTTATCGATCCTGTGAACCAGGCCCGGACGCTCCTCTCCACTGCTGAACAGGGGGTGGTCCCTGAGATGGTACATCAGTGCATTGACCAGGGTTCCCGTATAATTTCCATATCCCGGATGCACCACCATACCCGGGGTTTTATTCACCACGATCACATCTTCATCTTCATGGACAATATCCAGGGGGATATCCTCAGGGAGCATCTCCGTCTTCCGGGGTGGATGAGGAAGCACAATACTGATGGAATCTCCTGGTTTTACCTTGTAATTGGGCTTTACCGTTAAACTGTTCACCAGTATATTCCCGGCATTGGCTGCTGCCTGGATCCGGCTCCTTGAGGTGCTTTCAAGCTTATTAAACAGGTATTTATCGATCCTTAACGGGGTCTGTCCCGGATCGGCTTTGATTCGGAAATGTTCAAACAGGTCGTTGCTATCGGGTACTTCCACAGACATGGCCTACCGGTTGATCAGCATTTTTGCGTGGTAACAGGTTCTTTCGGAATACACCTTCATGTAGTAGATACCAGCCGGCAGGTGGGATACATCCATTTGTCCCTTCAGCATGGCCCTCCGGTCTACCATGCGTCCTGCAGCATCGTACAGATCCAGCATGTATTCCACGGCGGGATCCTCCCCGGGAATATGAATGAACACCTGGTCCGCAGCCGGATTGGGGTAGATATGCAACGGTTCCGTAATGGTACCCGGGGATTCCTCCCCGGTGGTTTCATCATAAAGGAACGGCCTGAGCATGAGTATCCCGGGTGCGAGGGAGGTTTCCCAGATTCCCCGGTAGTTATAGAATAACACATCCTGCGAAGGCTTGTTGTTCCGGTCCAGGCCTGCCATCAGCATGAACTCGTTGTATTGCCGCCACCCCACGTAGAAAGTTCCATCAACCACCACTGGCTGTGTGAAATGGAACCTGATAAATCCGGGGAAGGTGTTGGTATATGCCGGGGTGTGATCATTTTCATCTTCCCAGATGATATTGCCCGGAATACCTTCATTGTCTTCCCATACGATCAGTTTGAAGTAGTATCCCAGGTTCACCGAATCATAGAGCTGGTTAAAAAGGATGTCCACCCCGCCAATTTCATCTTCTTTGAAAGCGTAGTACTTCAGGGCCACACTTCCATTTCTTGTTCCCTGTCCCCTGAGGCCGTACCCGGCTTCCGGTGTGCCGTCATCATAGGCATAGTAGTCGCTGAATACCTGGTCATAGACCACCGTATCATTGATCTTAGGGTCAAAATCATCGGTACGGAGTGATGCCCTGAACCGGATAATGGCCGAATCGCCCCTGTTGAAATCAAGGGGGTATAGGTACTCGAACTCCACCACCGTATCCTCCATTGCGGGCAGGTCCTGGGCGGTTGAGTTGCCGGGTGAGAACGTTTCATTGTAGAGGGGTTCCTCAATCATCAGGGACCGTGTGATGTTCCTGGTTATGGTGTCATTATTCCTGTACCGTGCTACAACAGCGGGATCAAGCGCCGTATTATACGCCTCCTCAAAGTGGGCCCAGGGAAAGGAGGTGAGGTCCTGCAGGACAGAACCGATCGGGGAACTGAAAGCCACATCCCTGAGTACAGTATCAGCGACAAAACGGTTCCGGTCAAGCCTTACGTAATCCACATGCCAGTGGTCCGTATTGATTACCTTGTCCGGCTGGTCGCTGTTCCGGAGAAGACTGGCCCTGTTTCTGAACCTGAACCTGAATCCTTCTGCCAGGAAACGCTCATCTGTTACGGGGATCATTGCATGCATGAACGGATGAAGACCTGTCCCGGGGGTGCTCCAGACATTGACCCAGGTAGTGTCATGAGGGGCGTAGAAATCCACCAGGAGGGAATCCTCTTCGACAGGCTCAATCCCCAATCCCCTGGCCTGATACATAAAACTGAAATAGATGCTGTCTCCGGCCGGGTATGCAAGTTTCAAAGGATGGCTTGTCAGCTGGTCTGCCAGGAATGTGGTGGGGTAGATGGTTGCCCGGGGGTAGATGCTGCCGTCAAAATCCAGCACATCAAGTGTGGCCACCCCGTTGGTTACGGGATTGACACAATAACTGTTGTTAATGAATGCGGTATTGTCGGACCAGAGGGCAGGATCAGGTTCTATCTCTGTGGTGGAGAAGTCCTCAAAAAAGGGTAATTCCAGGGTGTCAACAACCGCGGCTTTTTTTACCCCCTGATGGGTACTGTAATATTTTTTTGCCCCGGGATTGCCCAGCAGGGGGGTGATTACTTCCTGGGCGAAAAGTCCGGCACCTGTGACCAGGCATATCACACATCCCGAAAAATAGTTTACTGTTCTAGTCATGCACCAGTTCTGTGTCCTCTTCCAACAGGAGTGTATCGGCCACCGGAAGGAGGGTGGAATCAATGGTCAGCCATATATCCACTTCCATGCCCTTGTTCATCCTGCTGAATTCATCATATTCGGGATATTGCCTCCATATAAATGCCAGGGTACTATCCTCCTGGTTTGTCATCGATTCATCATAGGTGACTGCCCCGATATTCAGGAAGTAGTCAGCAATTATATTCCTGGCATTTTCCACACCCAGACCCACCAGGTCTGGGATCCTTGTCATCTCTTTGCTTGGTCCGGTTCCAAGCACCAGGTTGATGACCTCTCCTTTCCTGATTTCACTTCCTTCATTAATAACGGAGTCGCTGTGTAATTGTTGTAACACATTATCCGCGGCGTAGTCAGGCCGGTACGAGATGTCTCCAAGGATCAGCCCGGCATTCTGGAGGGCAAGCCTGGCCTGTCGTATGGAAAGTCCTACCATCTGGGGCATGGAGACCATTTCCGGATTGACAGCATTGAGGGTCAGGAAGATCTTCCGGTTCTTTTTCACCTTGGTACTGGCCCTTGGATTCTGTTTTACCACTGTCCCCCTCGGCATTTCCGAAGAATAGACCGAATCCACGATCTCAAACCTGAGGTTCCTTGAAGAAGTTACATCCCCAACCTCATCCATGGAAAGTCCGGCCAGGTCCGGAACCAGGATAGCTTGTCCGTGATGGGTATAGATCCTGAGCCATAAGAGGATGGAGACCAGGATCACCAAACCGATGGCAACAGACAAGCCCAGGTGCCTGAAAAATTGCTTACTGATGAGGAATCTCAAGAAGTCCATGGGTGCTGATTTGTATCAAAAGTAATGATTTATTGACCTAATTTGCCTGTGATGGGGTTGTTACAAGCCCTGTTTTGGTAATCACCGACGATTCCTGGTAAACCTCATAGTCTGTATTGATGGCCCACAGGTTATGATCCGTTCCATGCACCATGTTTTCGGCTGCCAGCATCCCCATCAGGATGCTGTGGTCCTGGTTGTTGTATTTATAGGCTCCATAACGTCCTATCACATGCAGTCCTTCAAGGGAAGAGAGGTATTTTTCGATGGGTTCCATGGTGTCCCTGTACCCGCTGTAATAGACCGGGTAACAGCGGGGGAGCCTGACCACCTCCCCGGCAGCCACATCTCCTTCGGGGACAAGCCCGGTACGTACGATCTCTTTTGCGGCAAGGTCCACCAGCTGTTCATCCTTCATGGCCCATAATTCATCTTCGAAATAGCACCAGTATTCCAGGCAGACGATAGAGGAGTCCGAGGAGCCGTAAACCGAGGGGATCCAGTTACGGAAGTTGGTAATCCTGCCAAACTGTACCGAAGGGTCATGGATATAGAGCCACTGATCGGTAAACAGATCCGGCCGATCCACCCTGAGGTACACCAGGATGGTATTCCTGAAGGAGAGTTGTCCTGCCAGGTCCAGGATTGGCCGGGGCACTTCGGGCAGCCTTTCCACAAGCAGGGAGATGGGCATGGTTGATACAACCTGGTCGTATTCACACTCCTCACCGCTTTCCAGGACCAGTGAATGGACTTTCCCTTCCCTGGTTACTACCTTTTCAATCCCGGTGTTGACCATGACCTTACCCCCGCGTGCTTCCACAGAAGCCTGCATGGCTTCGTATACTGCTCCTGTGCCCCCGATTGGATAGGCAAACTGGTCCACCAGGGTAGCATGCTGATTCCCCTTTCCCTGCACCAATGCATTTTTAATGGCCTCCCACAGGGAGAGTTTTTTGATCCGCTGGGCGGCAAAGTCAGAATCGAGCTGTGTGCATGGGATCCCCCAGAGTTTTTCCGTATATGACTTAAAGAAGATGGCATAAAGCCGTTTCCCGAACCTGCTGGTAACCCAGCTTTCGAAGCTGGAGGTGTCGCGGGGGGGGGACATCCTCACGGCCATATAGCTTAAAACACACCATGCAGCCTCAAATATTCCCAATCCTTTCAGAGCATTGAATGCCTTGATGGGGTAATCGAAGAAACTTCTTTTATAATAGATGCGTGTCTGCCGGTCGACTATTTCGTACTGTTCCTTGACCACCTCGAGCCAGAGTGCATTGATCTTTGTATCGTGACTGAAGAACCTGTGCGGACCCAGGTCCACCCTCTGCTCCCACAGGTTAATGGATTTTGACAGCCCGCCCACACGATCACTTTTTTCATATACATCCAGCCGGGAAACCTTTTTTCCCAGGTGTTTGGATAGTTCGTACGCTGCAGTCATGCCGGCCGGGCCGGCTCCGATCACCGCTACTCTCATATTCGGATCATTAAAGAAGGCTCAAAAATAGGAAAAAAAGCATCACGGAATCCTGCTGGCCTGTTCCCGGACCAAATTGGCGAGTTCGGTATCGCCGAAGTACTCATACAGGTCGGCCAGTTTCAGGTAGGCCGCTTTGAATTTACCATTGTACTTGATGGCCTGTTTGAAGTTATACTCAGCATTGTCACGGTCATTTTTCATGCCGTAACACAATCCCAGGTTGTAATAGCCCGAGTAGTATTTGTAATTGGACTGGACAGCCATGTTAATGATCCTGATGGCCTCATCAATCAGTGAGACATCCTTTGTCACCTCTGCCTCCACAAGGTAGGAGTACCCTTTGAGGTTCAATGCCTTGTCATAGGAAGGATATATCCCCAGCAGATGATCCATGGCACTCCTGGCTTCATCAAACCTGAGAAAAACAGAGTAGGCATTTCCCAGCTCCAGGTAGGCAGATTCATTATTGGGATCGTATGCCACTGCACTTTCAAGATATGCCAGGGCGTGTTCCAGTTTGGGGCCGTCCTGATTTTGCATGCCTTCCGCCAGGAGCGCTGAACCCAGGTGGTCGTTCCTGTCCTTTCGCTCCACGATAGCGGCTACCACCACATCGTCCACCTTGATCTCATGGATGGTATTCCTGGGTGGCCACAGTCCGTTATTGAGCTGGTAGGGATGGATGTAGTTGCAATAGAGCAAGGCATAGTCCCAATCATATTTGCCCTTGTCATAATACCTGCTGTACTGGGTTTTTACCTGGTCCCTGTAGTTCCTGAAATAGTAACTGATGGTCATATTGCTGACTATCTTTACCGGATCGTCAGGGCTTGTCTCCAGGGTGGGAAGTATCTCCCTGATGAAATAGTCCGATGCCGGCTTCAGGCTGTTGCCATAATAGTCGGTCTCGAAGGTGCCGTAAGTCCTGTTGATCCCTCCGGACCACTCGTTGAAGTAGATGTAGGTATTGGGATGGTTTTTGATGACATGCCGTACCGGGTGGATCATCCCGGCCAGCACCAGGGCGAATGCAGCAATCCTGATCCTGGCATCCCCGATCCGGCCCAGAAGGCTGGTGATGGCCATGGCCGACAGTGCCAGCATGGATGGGTATATGAACATCATGTGCCTCCATCCGCCGTAAACGTTCGACTCCCTGTAAATGATGAAGATCACCGGGAAAAGGATGGTGAACCAGAGCATGAAATACCAGTATCCGTTTCCCTTCCGCCTGTCAAGGATCCATGTGACGGCTGAGGCAAACCATCCAAGGAGAATAAGCACTGGCACAGTAAGGAACACATTCAGGGGAATATAATGCCATGGCAGGTTATCGGACCAGTGTATGGCGCCATCGTACAACACCCGGATGGAGACCTGGATATTTGTCATGACCTTGAATGCCTTCATGGGGTGGTTGATGATGTCCTGCAGGGCATAGGGCCAGGTCAGAATACTCAGGAGGTAACCTGCGACGGAGATCATGAACAGGATGCCCAGTCCCCTGAGCGCAAATTTCCACCATCCGGCCGAAAAGAATTTCCAGGGCCATTTGTGCAGGAGCAGGTAGAGACCAGAGAACATGAACAGGTAGGGGATCATCAGAAGTCCCCCGATACGGATCCCGTTGGTCCACCCGATCCCCACAGCGATCCAGATGGCTGGCCATAAACTGAACTTCGGGAGTCTTTTCAGGAAAATGATGATAAAATAGATGGTAAATACATTTCCCAGGGCAAAGGGAACATCCATGGGATTGTTAAATGCGTGTCCCAGGAATCGGGGAGAGAAGAACATGAGCACAAGTGCAAGCCACCCCCCGGAATATCCCGCGAAAAGCCGCACCAGTAATCCGGTGAACAGGATGGTCGCTGCACCGGTGATCCCCACCATTACATGACGTGCTTCGTATGGAGCGTCTTCAAGATTGAAGAGCCTGATCAGCAGGTAAGTGAAAAAGTCAAAGGATTGACCGTAGTAGTTGAGCTTGTGCCTGGGATCGTCCAGGGCCGACGGATCATCATCAGTGAAGTATTTGTACACCTTGATGGCATGCTGGTAGTGCTTCTCATCATCACCCGAGAGCCCGGAATTAAGGCTCAGGATGGGAATCACCAGGAAGATCGCCAGTGCTGTGGCCAGGAATGCCAGCCGGAACAACGGATGTTCCCTGTAGAAGAACAGGTTCCTGAGGGAAGGGGTGCGGGCCTCTTTCAGGGGAAGTGTTGTGTTCCATGCCAGGCTCAGATGGAGTTTCTCAATGACACGGGAAACCTTCTTTGCCGGGGATCCGAATGGTGTATCCTGGTGGACCACCACTTCCTTTTTTTCGAATCCAAGTTTTGAAAGGAGGGGCTTCAGTAATGCGGGATCCAGTGCTGCTTCCCTGGTGCTGGTGGCCAGAACATACCGCACCACATCCGACGGGATGATCAGCCCACCCGGTTCAGCGCTGTTCTTGCCACGGAATGAGATTTCATAAAAGATCTTTTGGTCGACCTCCTCCGGCAGCGGCAGCCGGAAGAATTCAGTGGGATTGACCTGCCGTTCCAGAGGACTGGGACCCAGGATAACCACATAGCCATCGTTGATCATGGCCGGATCGTATCCTTTTTCCCGGTCTTTGACAATGGTCCGGATCAGCCTGTGCTCTTCCTGCCGGTCCGGCTCATTTTCACAAAGGCAGCATACCTCCGCCTGGGAAACATGCTCGGTGCGGATCTTGCCTGCGAATTCGGCCAGGTAACCCGGTGGCAATTGTTCATGATATGGACCGTAGAAGAGGAATTGGACCGTATAATTGCTCTTGCTCGTTTCTTTCTCTTTTTGCTTCTTTTTGGAAGGGGCAGCCTTCTTTGCCATAGGGACCTTGCGTGAATTCCGCCGCAAATTACAAAATCTCCTGAAAAAACAGCTATTCAGCGGAATCCCAAACCGCTCTTTCAGGTGATCCCCGTATGCCTGCCTGGAGGTTTCATTAGTTTAAAAAACCTTTGATTGGGGAATGACATGGCCAGCCTTCTGACAAATATTTCAGGCAAAACAAAAAGCCGGCCCATTTCGCAAAATGAGACGGCTTGAAAACCCCGGGATTTATGATCCTTATACTTTATGCCTTGGTTCGTCGGAGACCGATAATTTCTTGCGGCCCTTCCTTCTCCTGTCGCCGATGATACCGCGACCACTTGCTGAAGACATCCGCTCCCTGAAACCGTGCTTATTTTTTCTTTTCCTGTTGGATGGCTGAAATGTTCTCTTCATGATTACCGTGTTTTGAGGGTGCAAAAGTAGTCATTTTTTCAGATAAACAATTGTTTTTGTAGAAAAAAACGACTCTCCGAACCACCTGGACAAGGGGTACAATTCCACCCGGCGGAGGTAGGGACCCAATTCCTGTTCCAGGTCTCCCCCTTTCAGGGCAATCAACCCGTTGGTCACGGGACCTTTTCTGCCGGCACTGATCAATGGATCTGTCCACCTGTGCATCTTCGGGAACGCTGTTACTGCACGGGTGACCACGAAATCAGCACTGATCCGGAGCTTTTCCACCCGTTCATGGATGGCCCTGACATTTCTGAGTTCCAGCGCTTCGGAGATCTCCCCGACCATCCGGATCTTTTTACCGATGGAATCAACCAGGATGAAATGTGCCTTTGGAAAGAGGATGGCCAGGGGGATTCCGGGGAAACCCCCTCCGGTTCCTGCGTCGATGATCTTGTGGTTCTCGCTGAAATGAAACTGTTTCGCAATAGAAAGAGAATGAAGGATATGCCTCTCTTCAAGGTGATCAATATCTTTCCTGGAGATGATGTTCACCTGCTGGTTCAGCTTCGGGATCAGGTCAAGGAGTTTTTCGTACTGCCTGAGTTGGTGAGGTTCAAGTACGGGAAAATATTTACGGATCAGGTCCATGGATCATGGCTTCTCCTGGGAACGGTTAAGGATGTTCAGGAGAAGTTCCCGCGCCCTGAAAAGCTGTGCTTTCACTGTGCCGATGGGGATGTCCAGCTCTTCAGCGATTTCGTCGTAGGAATACTCATTAAAATAGCGCAACTCAACCAGTTTCCGGTATCTTGGTTTCAGTTTGGAGACTACATTGTGCATGTGTTTGATCTTCTGCTTGTTGATCATGTTTGATTCGGGATCAGGAACGTCCGACTGGATCAGGGAAGAGGGGGCAAGGGAATCCTCCCCGTCCATGGTCTGGTCCAGCGACACATGGCTTGCGCGTTTTTTCCTGATGAAATCAATGCAATTGTTGGTGGCTATCTTGAAAAGCCATGTTGAGAATGCGAAATTGGGAGTATACTGGTCGATGTTTTTAAAGGCTTTACCGAAGGCTTCAATGGTCAGGTCCTCGGCATCCACCGGACTGTTCACCATTTTCAGCAGCATGAAGTAGATGGCATCTCTGTAGCGGCCAAGCAACTCCCCGTATGCAAGCTGGTCACCTTTCCTGGCTTTTTCCACCAGTTCCATGTCCTGCTGCGCTTTCAGGGAGAGGTTGGGATTTAGCTCCATGGCTGATATTTAGTTACGAAAATATTACTGAACCAGATCAACCCAAGCAAAATCGGCAGAACCGGATCGAACAGTAACGAAGGTAGTAATAAATACCTTTCATTCAAACGGCGCATTCCCAATTTCAGGACGGTCATCCTGATCACCTGGAACAGACCAAACAATGCAACAGCGGGCCATGTCCAGGCCGTAGTGATGCACAGGATCGTGAATGCGGAATAGAACACAATACGGCTGATCCATTCGGTTCCAAGCATGAACCTGGTTGCAGGTTTATACAGGTTGCCGGCTGAAATGTGTCTCTGTTTCTGCCGGATCCAGCTTCCAAAAGAGGTTTTGGGAATGGAAACAGTATGGCTCTCGGGATCGGCTTCAATGGAAGTATTACCGGCCCGTGCATGTGCATTTACAAAAAGGTCGTCATCTCCCGAGGCGATGTGGTAATGACTGGCGAATCCCTTGTTCCTGAAGAAGATGGCTTTTTTGTAGGCCAGGTTCCGGCCAACTCCCATGTAGGGTCTTCCTGTCAGGGCAAATGAAAAATACTGGATGGCTGTAAACATGGTTTCATACCGGATCAGCATATTCAGGATCCCTTTTCTCTTTTCATAACGCCCGTAGCCGAGTACAATCTCGCGGTCCTTTCCCAGGTGGGAAGCCATTCTGCTGAGCCACTGGTTACCGGCAGGGTAGCAGTCGGCATCGGTGAGCAGAACATGGTTGTAAATGGCTGATTTAAGTCCCACGGTTAGGGCCAGTTTCTTGCCTCGTGAGAATTTTACATTGGCAGGGATACTGGTATACCGGAGGTGTTTATAAGTTATGGACATTTCTATAAGTAATTCCTCAGTTGCATCGGTGGAGCCGTCATTGACCACCACCACTTCAAAATTGGGATACTCCTGGGCAAGTATCCTGGGAAGGAATTTTTTCAGGTGATGGACCTCGTTCCTGGCACAGATCACCACCGAAATGCCTTTGCTGCTTTTTCGCATTTTCCCGGGTTTGTACAGGGGCAGTCTCAGGTAGAACCCCAGGTAGTAGAAACACTGAACCAGGAGTGAGGCCATAAACAGCCCCAGAATGATCCAGTGAAGGGTCCCGGTGCCTGATATAATTTGATTCAGATTCATGTGCCTGTAAAAATAAGGGGCAACTTCGTAAAAGAAAAAGCAGATTTTCAACATTTCCTTATCTTTGGCAGATTGCATTTCCAATGGAGTTTGAGATACTACACAGGGACCAGGAGAGCCAGGCCAGGGCTGGTGTCATCAGGACGGATCATTCAGAGATCCGGACCCCGGTATTTATGCCGGTGGGAACAGCCGGGAGTGTCAAGGGGATTCACCAGCGTGAACTGGCTGAGGATATCAAAACCCGGATCATCCTGGGAAATACGTACCACCTCTACCTCCGTCCGGGCACTGAGGTACTCAGGGAAGCAGGCGGACTGCACAGGTTCATGAACTGGGACAGCTCCATCCTGACTGACAGTGGCGGGTACCAGGTGTTTTCCCTGGCGGCCAACCGCAAACTGACCCAGGAAGGCGCCTGGTTCAGTTCACACATTGACGGTTCAAAGCACCTGTTTACTCCCGAATCCGTAGTGGACATCCAGCGGATCATTGGGGCAGATATCATCATGGCCTTCGATGAGTGTACACCATGGCCTTGTGAACTTAAGTATGCCCGCGAATCCCTGGATCTTACCCATCGCTGGCTCGACAGGGGACTCCGGCAGTTTGAGGAAACGGAACCATTATACGGGCATGCACAGGCTTTTTTCCCCATTGTACAGGGGGGAGTATTCCCCGAATTGCGCAGGGAATCGGCCGAATATATTTCAGGGCAGGATGCTGAAGGGAACGCCATTGGCGGACTATCGGTGGGAGAACCGGCCGAAGAGATGTATGCCATGCTTGAGGTTGTCAATTCGATCCTGCCCGGGGACAAGCCCAGGTACCTGATGGGCGTGGGAACGCCGGTAAATATTCTTGAGGCCATAGCCCTTGGAGTGGATATGTTCGATTGTGTCATGCCCACCCGCAACGGGAGGAACGGCATGCTGTTCACAGCCCGGGGGATCATCAATATCAAGAACAGGAAATGGATGAATGACCATAGTCCTGTTGATGAGGATGGTCACAGTTTCGTGGACAGGCAATATTCCAGGGCATACTTGCGTCATTTAATCATATCAGGTGAAATGCTCGGTGCGCAGATAGCCAGCCTTCACAACCTGGCGTTTTACCTCTGGCTTGTCAGGAAAGCATTTGAAAAGATTGAAAGCGGAGAATTTACTTCATGGAAGAAAAAAACAATAGCGGAATTAAGTACAAGATTGTAAGGTTTTTCGGCCTGAAGATCCTGGATCTGTACATCATCCGGAAATTCCTGGGTTCGTTCTTCCTGGCCATCGTCCTGATCCTCTCCATTGTGGTGATCTTCGACCTTTCAGAGAAGATTGATGATTTCATTGAAAGCGGGGCGGGCCTGAAGGAGATACTGTTCGATTATTACCTGAATTTCATTCCCTATTTCGCAGTCCTGTTCAGCTCCCTTTTTGCTTTTATTGCGGTAATCTATTTCACCTCCAGAATGGCGTACAATACAGAGATCATCGCCATACTGAACAGTGGCATGAGTTTCAGGAGATTCCTGCTTCCCTACCTGATTTCGGCCACCCTGATCGCATCGCTCTCCTTTTACCTGAGCGACCAGGTGATCCCCAACGCCAACAAGGTGAAGCTAGACTTTGAGGAACAATATGTCCGTAAAAGGCCCATCAATTTTAAAACAAAAAATTTCCACCGCCAGATTGAGCCAGGCATTTATGTGTACTTGCAGAACTACAGCAATGTATCGAAGGTCGGTTATAATTTCACCATTGAGAAGTTCGAGGACGGGCAGCTGGTATCGAAGATGTTTGCGGACCAGATCAGGTGGGACACCGCAGTGAATAAATGGCAGGCAAGAAGGTACTACATCCGGACCATAGACGGATTGAACGAGACCCTGGAGGAAGGCAAGTTGATCGATACCACCTTGAGCATACACCCGGACGATTTTAAAATGCGTCTGACCATTGTGGAGACCATGAGCCTGAAGGAGCTTGATGAGTTCATCCGCAAGCAGCTGATGCAGGGAGAGACCAATGTGACATCTTACCAGATCGAGCGGCAGAACCGCCTCTCTTTTCCGTTCTCCACTTTTGTCCTGACCCTGATAGGGGTGGCCGTGTCTTCCCGGAAACTCCGGGGGGGATCGGATTGCAGATCGCCATCGGAGTGGTGATCAGTTTCAGCTATATCCTTTTCATACAATTCTCCAAACAGTTCGCCATCGGGGGCCTGCTTCCGGTCATGTTCGCCGTCTGGCTCCCGAATCTGTTCTTCCTGGTTGTGGCTATCTTCCTGTTCCGCCTGGCTCCCAAGTAGTGAAATATTCTAAAACAGTTTTTATGAGCGTGTAATTTTCGTAAGATTGTAACCGCAAATCAATAACAGAAAGCATGGCTTCTTCAAAGAAAGTGCAGGAACTTATTAAGAGGAGAGAGGAGGTGCTCCAGGGAGGTGGCGAAAAAGCCATCCAAAAGCAGGTTGCCATGGGCAAAATGACTGCCAGGGAGCGGATTGTGAAGCTTTTGGATGAGGGTTCATTCAATGAATATGACCTTTTTGTGGAGCATGAAGCGCGTGATTTCGGAATGGACCAGAAGACACTCCACGGTGACGGCGTGATCACAGGAACGGGGACCATCGGGGGGCGCCCGGTTTGTATCTTTGCCCAGGATTTCACAGTGGCAGGGGGCTCCCTGGGCAATATGCATGCCAGGAAGATCACCAAGATCATGGACCATTCCCTTAAAATGCGCATGCCGCTGATCGGGATCAACGATTCAGGTGGTGCTCGGATCCAGGAGGGCGTAAGCTCACTGGCCGGCTACGGGGAAATATTCTTCAGGAATACCCTGGCATCCGGTGTGATTCCCCAGATCTCGGTAATCCTCGGACCATGTGCCGGAGGGGCGGTTTACTCGCCTGCCCTGACTGATTTTGTATTTGTGGTGGACAGTATATCCAAGATGTTCATCACCGGTCCCGAAGTGATCAAAACCGTCCTGGGGGAGGATATCACCATGGAGGAGCTGGGGGGAGCGAAGGTCCACAGTGAGATCACCGGGAATGCGCATTTCTTTTCTGAAACCGAGGATGAGTGTTTCGGCCAGATCAAATCACTGTTGAGCTACCTGCCCTGGTCCAATACAGATATACCACCTGCCAAAGGAGGTGCAGGAGCCCCTGAAGAAATACGACATTAATAAAATCGTACCAGCTGAAAAGAGGCAGCCTTACGATGTGAGGAATGTGATCAGGTCGGTGACCGACGGATCTGATTTTTTCGAGATCCAGGAGAGCTGGGCAGCCAATATAGTCATTGGTTTCGGTACCATGCAAGGCCGGACAGTCGGTTTTGTTGCCAACCAGCCGCTGGTACTGGCAGGGGTTCTGGATGTGGATTCTTCTGATAAAGCTGGCAGGTTCATCCGTTATTGTGATGCCTTCAATATCCCCATTGTGACTTTCGTGGACCTGCCCGGGTACCTTCCCGGAGTGGACCAGGAACATGCGGGTGTGATCAGGCATGGGGCCAAGGTACTATATGCCTATTCCGAAGCTACGGTCCCGAAACTGACCGTTATTCTGAGAAAGGCATATGGCGGGGGCTATATTGCCATGAACTCCCGGCACCTCAGGGCTGATTTTGTGTTTGCATGGCCCGATGCAGAGGTGGCGGTTATGGGACCGGAAGGGGCTGCCAATATTATATTCAGGAAGGAGATCGCCGCGGCAGAGGATCCGGATAAGATGAGGAATCAGAAGGTACAGGAGTACAAGAAGAAATTTGCCAATCCATACGTGGCTGCGGCCAAGGGATACATCGATTCTGTCATCGAACCTTCTGAGACAAGGAGGTCACTCCTGCATGCCCTGGAGGTGTCGGGTCATAAAAGCGTAGGGATGCCAGTCAAAAAGCACGGGATTCCCCCATTCTAGAATAAGATCATGAGTAATTCAGACAAAGCTGGAGAGCCAGGCAAAAAGAAAATGCCACCCATGGAGGAGCTGGAGATCGGAAATGTGGTCTACCACACCAGGCTCACCTCCAAGTTCGTGAACAGGGAGGTCTGGCAGAGGCCCGATGAGCGTAAGGTGCTTGCAGTGATCCCCGGAACCATCCAGAAAATCATGACCAGGGAGGGGGAGGAGGTGACAACCGGGGATCCCCTTTTGATCCTGGAGGCCATGAAAATGCGTAACGAGGTCAGGTCCCCCATCCAGGGTATTGTTAAAAAAATCCATGTCAGCGAGGGAGAGCAGGTACCGAAAGCGCACCTGCTTCTGGAGTTCAAGTAACCCGGGCTGGTATGCCCGGCATGCCTTTCCACACCACCAATTGTTCCAGGTTGCGGGGAAGATCCGGCGGATTCCGGAAAATTCCGTAGAGCGAAGATCCGCTGCCACTCAGGGAAGCATAGAGGGCTCCAGATTCATACAACCCGTTTTTGAGGTCTTCCAGTTCCGGGTGTAATGCGAAAACAGATCTTTCAAAGTCATTAATTACAAGGCTTTTCCACCGATCGACTGACTGACCGACCAGTTGCCGCAGGTGAACATCAGGGATTGCGGGAACAATCCCTGCATAGGCATCCGCCGTTGAAATGTGGATTCGAGGGAAAAGGAGCACAATGTGGAATGACTCCAGATTTACCTCTGAAGGGGAAAGGAGCTCACCCCGCCCTTCCATCATCATGGCTTTCCGGTGCAGGAAAAAGGGACAGTCACTGCCAAGAGCAGCGGCCATTTCATGAAGCTTGTCCGGGGAAAGTGAAAGTTGAAAAAGCTGGTTTAGGCCTTTCAGTGTATGGCTGGCATCTGATGATCCCCCGCCCAGTCCGGCACCAACAGGGATTTGCTTGTGCAGGTGTATGCGCACAGGGGGAAGGACCCTCTCTTGGGCCATCAGCCAGTAGGCTTTTTCACAGAGGTTGTTCCCGGATCCCCCGTCCACCCGGATCCCGGTCTGGCTGAATTCCAGGCCTGAACTCCCGGTTCCGGCTCTCTGGATCTCAAGGATATCACTGAGCCCCAGAGGGTACATGACCGACTGCAGGTTATGAAATCCATCAGGCCTGCGTTCAATAATATAAAGCCCGATGTTGATTTTGGCAGGGGAGAACAGAATCATGATCCTTAAAGATATGGCATTTTTCAACATTTGTTAATTAAAACTTTGTGTAGGCTGTTTAAAAAAGCAAAGGGGGCATGGCCATCAGGGGGTGGTGGTTTCATACCTTTAGGGCCCAAACAGAAATGACATGGCGAAGCAGCAGGCACCCGCAACAAAAAAGAACCAGTCAATTGCCATGGATTATGGCAAGATCCCGCCCCAGGCACCGGACCTGGAGGAAGCTGTACTGGGAGCCATCATGCTTGAAAAGGATGCCATTCTTTCTGTACTTGATATCCTGGAACCGAGCAGTTTCTACAAAGAATCGCATCAGCAGATCTATGAAGTGGCCCAGACGCTGTCCCAGCAGGAAAAGCCCATTGACCTGCTGACGGTCACAGAGGAATTGAGGAAGCTTGAAAAGCTGGAGGCAGTAGGGGGTGCAGTGTATATCGCCCAGCTGACATCGCGCGTCGGATCTGCGGCACACCTGGAATACCATGCCCGGATCGTGGCACAGAAATACATCCAGAGGGAGTTAATCCGTGTATCATCGGATATCCAGCAACGGGCATTCGATGAGGGTACTGATGTGGACGACCTGCTCGACTTTTCGGAAAGGGAGTTGCTGAACATCGCCGAAGGGCATATCAAGAAGGAGACTATAAAGCTCAATAACCTGCTGAAAACAGCCATTGAGCAGATTGAGGAGGCAGGGAAAAGGGAGGATAGCCTGAGTGGGGTGCCTTCGGGATTTACGAAGCTCGACAGGCTTACTTCGGGCTGGCAGAAGTCCGATCTGATCATTGTGGCCGCCAGGCCCTCCATGGGTAAAACAGCATTTGTGCTCTCCATGGCCAGGAACATGTCGGTGGATCACAACCGGCCCGTGGCCTTTTTCTCGCTTGAGATGTCCTCCATACAGCTGGTGAACAGGCTGATCATCGGGGAGACCCAGTTATCTTCTGATAAGATCCGGAGTGGGAGACTCGAGAATTATGAATGGGAGCAACTGGAGTATAAAATCAAAGACCTGGAGAAGGCCCCTATCTATGTGGATGATACTCCAGCCATTTCCATCTTTGAGTTCAGGGCAAAATGCCGCCGGTTAAAGCAAAAATTTGATATCCAGGCAGTGGCAATCGATTACCTGCAGCTGATGACGGGCTCCAAGGAATCAGGAAGCCGGGAACAGGAAGTGAGTAATATCTCCAGGTCACTGAAAAGCATTGCCAAGGAGCTGGACATTCCCATCATTGCCCTTTCACAGCTCAACCGGAGCGTGGAGATGAGGTCGGGGAACAAGCGACCGCAGCTTTCTGACCTGAGGGAATCGGGTGCCATTGAGCAGGATGCGGACCTGGTGATCTTTATTCACCGTCCTGAGTATTACGGACTGGATGTGGATGAAGATGGAAATTCCCTGAAGGGGGTTGCCGAGATCATTGTTTCCAAGCACCGGAACGGACCGGTTGGGAACATCAACCTGAAATTCGTGAGGGAATATGCGAAATTTGTGGACATGGATGACACCCTTGCCCTGGTGGAGGATGATGAAAATGGGAATTCAAAGGCAACCTACCAGTCGAAGATGAACCATGATGAAAGGGGTAACAGGGCCCTCAACCATGATATCGGTATGAACAACGGTTTTGATGAACCGGCTCCTTTCTAGCATGTCCGGGTAAGAATAAAGGGGGCTGCCGGTAAAGCAACCCCCTGAAATATATAGTATTGAATCCAGGAACACAAGGTCAGACCTGGATCTATCTCCTGGTGGCGGCAATCATCCATTTATCCATACCGGCAACTTCGAAAGGAGTGGTCATCCATGCTTCAAGGCAAAATACCTCTTCTCCGGCCGGTCCTTCAAAGGGAATGGTCATCCATGCTTCAAGTTCAGTTTTGTCCTCGTTCATGATCTCCACAAATGGAGCAGTCATCCAGGATTCCATGAACATGGCATCTTCGGTTACAGTATTCTCAAACGGTACAGTCATCCAGGGCTCCATAAACATCTCCTCTTCAACATGAGCAGCTTTCAGGGAAGGAGACATTGGGCCGAAAGAGGTTGTTACCAGGATGGCCAGTGTTGCGATGATGATCAATTTTGTTGTTTTCATGACGCTTGTGTTTTTCTAACGCTTTGTTTCATATTATCATATCCCGTGCCAAAGTTTTTAAAAGATTTAAATACAGGCATATACAATGGATTACAACAATTGTTAAAAACCCATAATTCTGAACGGAAGCGTGACAGGGAGTGTTCGTTATCGTACACCGGGCTGGTGCAGTGGTGCATTTGTTAAGGGCACGGTTCATTTTATTTGCCTGTTGATGCATCCTTTGGTTTCATTTATTGTCTCTTTGATTGAAGTTTGACCGGAAGGTTTAATTAAACTATACGCGTGATGAAGAAAATATTGATAGCAGGGGCCTTTGTTTATGCCATCGCTTTAACCGGATGTTTCAGCGGGCCCTGCATACAAGGATTTGGACCGGTGGTTGAGGAGATCCGTGAGTTGGACGAATTCACGGCTGTCAGCAATACCGGCTCCTTTGAAGTAAGGGTTACAGAGACTGATACTTTCGGGGTGGTTGTAGAAGCCCAGGAGAATCTTTTGACTGTCATAGAGACCTATGTGTCAGGAAGTACACTGATCGTCAAGGTCCGGAACGGGACCTGCATCAGCCCGGGAGCACCGGTGATTGTCTATGTATCCCTGCCTGAACTGGAGTCCATTGAACTGACAGGATCGGGAAGACTGATTGCTGATATTGCAGAGAGCAATGAATTTGAATGCATCAACACCGGGTCCGGGCTGATCAGCATCGATTCAGTATTTGCTTCCACTGCATTTCTGAAGAATACGGGTTCAGGCAGGCTGGAAGCAGATGCTTTTTATGTGGATGAGATTGATATGCAACAGACAGGTTCCGGATCCATCGATGCCGGCAGTGTGTATGGTGCTGAGGAGTTTGATGTGAACCACACCAGCTCAGGACGGATTTATGCCGACCTGTTCGAAGGGTACGAGGTGGATATCAGGGTGACCGGATCGGGAAGGGTTGAATTGGCCGGTGATGCAGAAATGGCAGACTACCGTATTGAAGGATCCGGAAAGATTGATGCACTGGAGCTTGTGACAACAGATGTAAAAGCGGTCATTACCGGTTCGGGAAATATCTACACCTATGCGGTGGAAACCCTGGATGTGGTCATCACCGGTTCAGGAGATGTTCGTTACCTGGGCGATCCCCTGGTCACACAGAGGGTTACCGGAACCGGGAATGTAGAGCATTATTGATCAGGGTTCTTCGGATCCTGCAATCACAACAACTATTTCGCCCTTTACCTGCCGGTCACCGAAGTGTCCGGCCAGCTCTCCAAGGGTGCCCCTGACGGTCTCCTCGTGAACTTTAGAAAGCTCCCTGGAGACCGATGCTTTACGGTCAGCACCAAAAAATCCGGCAAGCTGGAGCAGGCTTTTTGCCAGCCTGTGTGGGGATTCATAGAAGACCATGGTCCGGGGCTCAGTGGTAAGCATGGTTAATCTTTTGTTCCTGCCTTTTTTCTGGGGCAGGAATCCCTCGAAGACAAACCTGTCACAGGGCAGACCAGAGTTTATCAGGGCGGGTACAAAAGCTGTGGGGCCGGGCAGGGTTTCCACTTCGATCTTGTTTTCTATACAAGCCCTGACAAGGAGAAACCCCGGGTCTGATATACCGGGAGTTCCTGCATCAGTCACCAGGGCCATGGCAGTTCCGCCCGATAGTTGTGAAATGAGGATATCCAGGATGCGGTGTTCATTGAATTTGTGGTGCGACCTGATGGGTTTGTTCAGCTTATAATGCCTGAGCAGGATGCCGGTCTTCCGGGTATCCTCTGCCAGGATCAGGTCAGCTTCCTTCAACGCTTCAAGTGCCCTGAAGGTGATGTCCCCAAGGTTTCCGATGGGGGTGGGAACCAGGGTAAGTTTTGACATATCATTTCCCGTTGTACCGCCTTTTCAACAGGTTGGTGAGGATCGTTATCCCATCATGTTCGGGGGATTCACCAAACTGCTTCTCCAGGAGCTTGTTTGCGGATTGCAGATCACCGGCCTGGTCCAGTTTATCCAGCAGTTTTCCAAAATTTTCCGCATCCCCGTCAAAAAGTTCCCGGATGATCAGGAACCTGTCGTTGATCCCTATATTCCTGCTGATGTTGTCGATGGTCTGACCGATCAGTTTTGAATCCATCTCGGAATCGCGGGTCCCGGCAAGGTTTTCATTGATACTCGATTCAGTGGCAAATTTCTCTGCAATGGTCTCAGGACTCTTCACAGGTGGGTGGTCAGATACGGGCTCCTTTTTTGTCACCGGTTCTTCCTCCACGACCGGTTCATGTTCAGTTCCTGCTGGCTCCTCTTCCGCTTCGGGCTCCTCTGCAGTTACCACAGTCGCCACCTCATTCACAGGTTCTTCCTTTTTCACCTTCTCAGGTTTTCTGCTTTCCACCTGCCGGGCAGCTTCAGCTTCCTGTTGTTTCCCGGAGAGGTCCATGTCGGCACGGATAACCGTCAGGATGTCGTAGACATTCCTCAGTTTGGACAGGGCCAGGTCCAGCTCCAGGGTAGACCCTCCGGGAGAATTTTGGAGGTTCCCCACCAATTTTTCTATATCTTGTATATCTTTAGTCAGTATTTCTAAGGTGTATTTCATATCCATGATTGATTGACACTTTGGGTCTTGAGATTCATACAAAATTAAGGATATTCTTCATATAACCGCGAATCATGTTTCTTGAAAACACGGTGGACAGGTCCAACGGTAAGGGTTGGATTGAGGTGATAACCGGTTCCATGTTTTCAGGCAAAACCGAGGAACTGATCAGGCGGCTGAAAAGGGCAAGGATCGCGCGGCAGAAGGTGGAGATCTTTAAACCGCGCCTGGAGGTCAGGTATTCTGAGGAGGAAGTCGTTTCCCATGATGCCAATGCGATCCTGAGCACACCGGTGGATTCTGCAGCCAATATCCTGTTGTTGGCAAGTGGTGTGGAAGTGGTGGGGGTCGATGAGGCCCAGTTCTTCGATGACGGGATTGTGAATGTGTGTAACCAGCTTGCCAATAGTGGTATTCGTGTCATTGTGGCCGGTCTGGACATGGATTTCCGGGGGGACCCATTTGGTCCAATGCCCGGGCTGATCTCCATTGCAGAATATGTTACCAAAGTACACGCCATCTGTGTCAGGTGCGGAAACCTGGCTAACTATACCCACCGGATATCGGAGGATGAAAAACTGATCGTCCTGGGTGAAACAGATATTTATGAACCCCTCTGCAGGGTGTGTTTTACAAAAGCCAATCCTGTAAGGTAGCAGCGCATGGAATTTGAACCGAAACTGGCAGAAATCTGCTCCCTGGTGGATGGCACGCTTCATGGCGAAGGCCAGATCACGGTCAGGGCACTGGCCATAGACAGCCGCAATATTGTACCATCCGTTTCCACACTTTTTGTAGCGCTCTCGGGAGAGCATCACGATGGACATGTGTTCATCAGTGAACTATACAACATGGGCATCAGGGCCTTTATGGTTTCCCGTATGCCTGAAGCGGCTGATTTTCCGGGAGCCGGGTTCTGCCAGGTGGATCATACCCTCAGGGGCCTCCAGGAACTGGCTTCCGCCAGGCGGGCTGCGTATGTGGGACAAGTGGCGGCGGTTACCGGAAGCAACGGGAAAACCATTGTCAAGGAGTGGATCTACCAGTGTATGGGTGGTACCTTCAGCATCCACCGGAGCCCAAAAAGTTACAACAGCCAGGTTGGAGTGCCTTTGTCTGTCTGGATGATCCGGGAGCACCATGACCTGGCAGTTATTGAGGCGGGGATCTCCCTTCCCGGGGAGATGGAGAAACTCCGGGAGATCATTCTGCCACAAACCGGTATTTTCACCAACCTTGGAACAGCTCACCAGGAGAATTTCCAGGACATGGAAAGCAAGCTCCGGGAGAAACTCGGGCTCTTCAGGGATTGTAAAAAGATCATATTCAGGTCAGAACCCGATAAGGGAGGAAACCAGGTTGAGCGGTCCCTCACAGCAATGAAAGCGGAGTTGATCAGATGGAGCATGGGCGGGAATACGGATTACCGGTATATTCCGGATACCAGGGATGATGAAGGGATTTGGATCGCTGCAGAAACACCATCGGGTAGTTTCAGGTTCAGGCTTCCTTTCAGTGATGAAGCCTCCATGGAAAATGCATTGCATGTGTTTACCTTTGCCCTTGAAGCGGGACTGCCGCCGGATATGGCAGTGGTCGGGATCGGAAACCTGGAACCGGTTTCAATGAGGCTGGAGATGCTCAGGGGGATCAATGGTTGCACACTGATCAACGATGCTTATAACTCGGATATCGGCGGCCTCTCAGCTGCCCTGGACCTGGTCAACCAGCAGGAACAACACAAACAGAAGTGCATCATCCTCTCAGACTTGCTGCAGAGCGGCATGGAGGAGGAGGAACTTTACGGGGAGATTGCCAGGCTTGTGAAACTGAAAGGGATGGACAGGTTTATCGGGATCGGGCCTTCCCTGATGCAGCACAGGGCATTTTTCCCGGAGGAGAGTCTTTTTTACCTGGATACAGGAGAGTTTTTGAAAAGGATGGACCGTACCCTGTTCCGGGAGTGCAATATCCTGGTCAAGGGATCCAGGAAATTTGGTTTCGAACAGATCACCGGGGAACTGCAGCTGAAAACCCACCAGACACAACTGGAAATTGACCTGAATGCCATGGTCTATAACCTGAACCATTTCAGGTCCCTGCTGAAGGAGGATGTGAAGATTATGGTCATGGTCAAGGCGCTTTCCTACGGCAGTGGAAGTATCGAAATCGCAAACCTGCTTCAGTACCATAAGGTGGATTACCTGGCAGTGGCATTCATCGATGAAGGCATTGAATTGCGCAAGGCAGGTATTCACCTGCCCATTATGGTACTCAATCCAGATCCTGCCGGATATGCACAGATGCTGGATTTCCGGCTCGAGCCGGAAGTTTACAATTTCAAGGGCATCGAAGCGCTGTACAGGATTCTTCATTACCGGGGGATTGTGCAGTATCCCGTGCATGTGAAGATGGATACGGGGATGCACAGGCTTGGATTCCAGGAGGAGGAGATGGATCTACTGGTCCCCCTGCTTGAGCGTGAGGAATTCAGGGTGGCTTCTGTCTTCACCCACCTGGCAGCCAGTGATGATCCCCTGCACGATGCATTTACCCTCGGGCAGATTGGATTGTTTGAAAAGGTAACCGGACAACTCTCAGGCAGCCTGGCAGAGGATTTCGACCGGCATATACTGAACTCCTCGGGCATTGAAAGGTTCCCGGATGCACAGTACCAGATGGTCAGGCTTGGGATCGGACTTCACGGGATCGGCCGGGATGACCAACTGGTTCCCGTAAGTGCCTATAAAACCACCGTTTCCCAGGTCAGGATTGTCCGGGAGGGTGATACCATCGGGTATTCCAGAAGTGGCAGGGCTGAACGTGACAGTCTGGTCGCTACTATTCCGGTGGGGTATGCTGACGGTCTGGACAGGAGGCTGGGCAATGGTGTGGGGCAGGTATGGATCAGGGATACCCTGGTTCCTACCATAGGGAACATCTGTATGGATATGACCATGATCGATGTGACCGGGCTGAATGTGGAAGAGGGGGATGAGGTGGAGCTCTTCGGGAAGAACCATCCCGTGGCTGATGTGGCACGCCTGGCGGGAACCATACCCTATGAGATTCTGACATCCATTCCCGAGCGGGTGAAAAGAGTGTATATGCAGGAATAATCTTGAAAGTCAAGATCTCCGTAGTCATCATAACCTTCAAGCCAGCTCGCCTTTGTTTGATTTCAATAAACTACCAGGAAATACTCAGAAAATCCAGGGTTAATCTATATTGCATTCAGGAGAATTTACGGATTATTTTTACTGCTATTGGTTTTTATTGCTTTGATAATCAATGTCTCCCCAAACAATATTTTTTTAGTAAACATTTTATTGAAAACGGCCTTATTAATCTCTTCTAAATTTTGCTTTTTACCAGTTTTGTAATACACGCAATAAGTAGAAAGGTATACCAGCGGGAGAATAAGTAAAAAAATCCAACTAATTGGCTTAATTCTATTGGTTTTTATTTCAGCTACTGTGAATCCATTTGTGTGTAACAAATACCTGATTTCAGGAAAAGAAATCATCCCAATATGGTGAAGGGGGGATGGACTGTTTTCATTTAAAGGAGAATTACATTTATGGTGATGTCCCGTTGTTAACCATTTCCATCTTGACCTTAGAGAACTTATATTGGGAGTCGAAATAATAAATTCCCCCTGATTTTTCAGTATTCTGTAAATCTCCTTCACAAAATCAAATTGTCCGCTAATATGTTCTATCCCATCTATGCATACTACTGCTTCACAAGACTCATCAGACAATGGCAGGGTTCTGGTCATATCTCCTTCAACAAAATCTTCGTGTTCAATCTCCAGGATGTTTTTAATATCTATTGCTATGATATTTTTAAATCCTGCATCTTTCAACCTTTGAACAAATGCCCCGCTTCCCGATGGAATATCCACGATGGTATTATTGAAGGGTCTGTCTATAAGACTAAATACTCTCTCGTGTGTATTTTTTGATGTATTGATACTAATTCCTTGATAATTTCTTCTCATGAGGAATAATAAGTTCATTTACTCCAACAACGGTTCAGTGCTTTGATGGGGCAGGGATGGATTATATTTCTGATCATTTATAAGGTAATGGCGTGTAATCTGCCAGCAACTTCTCAAGATTCTTCTGGGAAATTTCAATGTTAAAATGTTTCTCAACCCTTTTGCGTCCTTCTTTGCCAATCTCTTTTCTCAACTTCTCATCGTCAATAAGTTGGAGTACCTTTTCTGTCATGGCCTTCATGTCAAATGAGGGTACCAGGTAACCGGTTTTGTTATGTTCTACTATTTCCGGATTACTGCTGATTTCAAAAGCTACAATCGGTATATAACTTGCCATAGCCTCAACAAGAACATAGCCAAATCCTTCCCAGATTGATGTCAGAACAAAAATATCTATTGATTGCATAAATCCTTTCATGTCTTTAACAAAACCAACAAACTTAAAATGTTTTTCAAGATTGTTTTTTGCTACTAGATTGGATAGTTCAGTCTCCATTTTCCCCTCACCGGCTATAAGAATCTTAAAATTTGTGGTCTTCTTTTTCAGCCTGATTGCCAGATCAATAAGATACTTCTGTCCTTTCTGTCTTACCAGCCGGCCTACATTCCCAATAATGATTTCGTCATTTTCTCTATTGTATGAAAACTCAATTTCCCCCTCGTCAAAAATTGGAAGGTTTATTCCGTTATAAATGATTTCGATGCGATGTTCACGAATAAGCCTGGGATTTCTTGACAGGATGGTCCGCTGAGTTTCTAAAGAGTTTGCTATAACCTGATGAACCACATTATTAAATAAAAATCTGTTCAGGATGGAGTTCCTTATAGGAATCGCACTCCCTCTCCGATATATTATCTGCGGAATACCAGCAAGCTTAGCAGCAAGACCTGCTACTTTAACATCAGCGGAAAGGTTCAGGATAATTGTCTTTATTTTCAGTTTTCTAAAATGAGTTGCAAGTTTGATAATTTTAAATGGATTAAAGAAACTCAAATTATTGATTTTCAGGTTGTAATTTGGGATAGATGCCAGATCAGCACGGGTTCTTAATTCACTAAACTTGTTGGTATATATCATCACCGGCAAACCTTTATTATGAAGGCTGTTTGCCATTTCAAAATGCCACTTTTCTCCTCCTCCCCATGTTTTTACAGAATTAAAAAAACAGACTCCTGTTTTTTGGGTTTTTATCTGTTCCCTGTATAGATTTTTAAGCTTTGTGTATTTTAGAAATGTTTCGTATGCCGCTATTGAGCTAACTATAAGTCCGTAAAAACCATCAAGAAATCCAAGCCTTATAAATAAGTCCCTAAAGAGTCTCCAAAGTGGATTAAAAATGATGTTGAAATAACCGACCCTTCTGTTTTCAGCAAAATATGCTTCGGCTACGATGGAAGAAAACTTGTTTGTTTGATTGATATGTTCGTTAATGTTGTAGTAGGAATAATGATAAAGATCACCCTTCAAAAATTTACGGCTTGAGCCCTTTTGAAGTATAAATTTATCATGGGGATTTATACCACCCCATTTTCCCTTCCTCGAATCCCACAATCTTAACTTTCTTGCAGGGTACCAGCTTGTATGGCGTATCCATTTACCGCAATAATTGGTTAATCGATTGAAATAGTAACCATCATATTTCCAATTCTGCTTTGCTTGGAGAATAGATTCTTTTAACCGTTCAGATAATACCTCATCAGCATCCAGAGATAGAATATGAGGGTATTTCGCCTGTGTTATGGCCCAGTTTTTTTGTTGAATATAACTGTCAAACTTGTGCTTAATGAATCTGCCATTAAAAGATTTAACAATTTCTTCTGTTGAGTCTGACGAATAGGAATCAATTACAACAATATCATCTACAAGATCCTGAATTGAATTGAGGCACTTCCCAATGTTCTTTTCTTCGTTATATGTAATTATTACAACTGATAATTTTGGCATACTATTCAATAAAATAATCTCGTTTTACACTCCGAAAAATACCGGAAAGAATGGTAATCCCCTGAGCGTTAAGTTAAAAAAAATGTCTTAATAAATCTTATATTCCTGTCTTGGTTTTCCCCGAACGATGTCAACGGGATATAGTCCCCCGGTTTTGCTTACTGTGAATGCCTCCACCGGCGGTGGGACCATAACCAGTACTCCGGGGCTTCCCTGATCATCTTTTCGAGGATCCCGACATGGGCCTCGGTGATCTCATGGTCTTTCATTTCCCCCGGATCCTCACAGATCAGTTCTGCTTCAGTTTCGTAATGTCCCATCCTGATTTTCCTGATCTTCAGGAACACGACAGCCGCATCCAGCTTCTTTGCCATTTTCTCAGCACCCAGGTACATGGGTGTATCCAATCCCAGGAATTTGGTCCAGTACTGGATATTCCGGAACAGGGGCCTCTGGTCAGCCACCAGGACAGTCAGTGCAGGAATTTTGTCCCTCTGGTGCTGGATCATCACCCTGATGATTTTTTCCATGGGAACGGGAACGGAATTGTACCTTTCCCTGTTTTTCCTGACGACCCGGTCAAAATACTTGTTTTTCAGAGGCTTGTAAGCCCCGAGTACCGTGAAGCCCGTTACCATTCCAATAGAGGTAAGGTACTCCCAGTTGCCATAGTGGGCAGTGACACCAATCACCTGTTTTCCTTTGGCATATAGACTGTGCAGTACTTCAGGATTGGTATAGGCCATCCTCCCGAGGTGATGTTGTTCCGAATCAAAACTTGAGATGGCTTCTTCGAAGATCAGGTCCGATAAATGGCGGTAGAATTTTTTGGCGATCTCACGGATCTCAGAAGGAGGCTTATCAGGGAATGCTTGATGAAGGTTGTCAAAGACCACCTTCTTCCTGTACCCGGCCACCCGGTAGATGAGCATGTAGAGGATGTATGAGAACAGGGAGAGGATTTTTTCAGGAAGGAGGTGCAACAGCCAAAGCAGGCTGTATAAGAAAATGAAACTGATGAATTGCATCTATTAACCCAATTCGCTGATTCGTTCCAGTTTATGGAGGTCCAGGATCCTGATCTTCCTTCCGTCGATGGAGATCACACCCTCCTGGGCAAAGGTAGACAGGGTGCGTATGGCATTGGAAGTGGTCATGTTGGAAAGGTTGGCCACATCCTCCCTGGAGAGGTAGATCTTGATGGTCTTCCCATCATCTTCATACCCGTATGTGTTCTTCAGGAATATCAGGGATTCGGCCAGTCTTCCCCGGATGTGTTTTTGCGTGAGTGTGACAGTCCTGTCGTGCGAGAATCCAAGTTCAGAGGCGAATGATTGTATGATGCTCATGCTCAGTTCAGCATTGCTCCTGATAACCCGGTAAACACTCTCCTTATCGACGATGCACGATACACAATCTTCTATGGCTACGGCAGTTGCTGTATGGTTTTCTTCGGCAAACAGGGCCCTGTAGCCAATGAAACCCACCGGTTTGGCCATTCTGACGATCTGTTCACGTCCGCCCACTCCTTCCTTGAAGATCTTCACCTTTCCTTCTGCAAGGATCATCAGTCCCATGGGCTTATCACCCTCTTTGAAAATGATCTCTCCTTTTTTGTAGAATGCACAGGTATAATTTTGTTTAAGGAACTCCTTTTCCTTGGGAGTAAGTACCGTAAATACAGATTTTGGATTATCTATGCAATCATCTGCATTGTAGTTCCTTTCCTGCATTATAGTCTGGTTCTTTTGAGTACGGTGTTGAATAACATACAAAAATAGAAAAAATTATCAATCTTGGCCGCTCATTACCGGAAGCTTACTGCCTGGCTGGCAAACCCGTAAAACTGAACAGTAAAATATCAATACCTGGCCACCAGGGGAAGGCGCCTTCCCACACCGAAAGCTTTGGAGGAGATCCTCAGGATGGGAGGTGTCTGGTACCGTTTGTATTCGTTTTGATTCACCATGCGGATAATCCTGTTCACCAGCTTTTTATCGATTCCAGTGGCTGCAATTTTATCCGGTGATTGCTGTTTTTCAATGTAGGACTCCAGGATCCTGTCCAGCAGATCGTAGGGGGGTAGTGAATCGGTGTCTTTCTGATCGGGGCGAAGCTCAGCCGAAGGCGGTTTCGTGATAATCTGCTCCGGGATTACCTCCCTTTCCCGGTTCATATAGCGGGCCAGGGCGTACACATCGGTCTTGTATACATCGCCAAGTACCGAAAGGCCTCCGCTCATATCTCCGTAAAGGGTGCCATACCCCACGGCTGTTTCACTCTTATTGCTGGTATTGAGCAGGATATGTCCCAACTTGTTGGAAAGGGCCATGAGCAGTGCACCCCTGATCCTGGCCTGGATGTTCTCTTCTGCAATGTCCTCGGGGAGCCCCCTGAATACAGGTTCCAGGGTTTCCCGGAACTGGTCGAAGAGGGTTCCGATGGACAGGATATCGTAACGGATGCCCAGGTTACCGGCCAGCTTTACAGAGTCATCCACGCTGTGGTTTGAGGAATACTGGGACGGAAGCAGCAGCACATGCAGGTTTTCAGCACCCAGGGCCGTTGTTGCCAGGGACAGTGTAACGGCCGAATCGATCCCGCCGGAAAGGCCCAGGGTTGCCTTCCTGAATCCCATTTTCCCGAAATAATCCCTGATCCCGCAAACCAGTGCATCATGGACCATCCCGATGCGGCCGGGAATCTTGCCAAGAGCCGGATCCGGCTTTTCCAGCGCCAGTTCATCCAGGTCCACCACCAGGAGGTCCTCCTGGAAGAAGCTGAGCCTTCCGGCCACCTCACCCCGGGCATTGATGGCCATGGAACCCCCTTCAAAGATCAGTTCGGTTTGGGCCCCGGCCTGGTTGCAGTAAAGCAGCGGGATCCCGTAGCGGGATGCCTTGCCAGTGAAAATGGATTGTTTGACATCCATTTTCTGGTGCGAGAAGGGAGAAGCTGCCAGGTTAATGATCCCATGGGGTTTTTGCTTCATCAACTCCTCAAGCGGATGGGTGGTGTAGAGCCTGCTCCTGGAAAACTCACTATCAAAGGGCTGTTCATCCCAGAGGTCCTCACAGATGGTTACCGCCAGACGCATCCCTTCAAAATCGAGCACCCGGAATTCCCGTCCCGGCTCAAAATAGCGGTATTCATCGAAAATATCGTAGGTGGGCAGGAGCGATTTCCTGAAGACCTGCCGGATTTTTCCTCCATGGAGAAAGAAAGCGGCATTGTAAAGCAGTTTCCCCTCCCTGTCAGGATTGAACTCCGGACCACCCACCAGCACTCCCGTTTCCGGATCGATCTTCCCGGCCAGCAGCTCCACATAGTGGTTGCAACGGGATATGAACTCTTTACGTTCCAGGAGATCCAGTGGTGGATAGCCGCAAACGGAGAGCTCGGAAAAGATCACCAGCCGGGCTCCCTCGTCAGTGGCCCTTTTCACAGACCCTGTCATCTTTTCAAGGTTTCCTTCGAAATCCCCGATCAGGTAGTTCAGTTGTGCAATTGCGATCCTCATGCCGGTCAGAACAGGATCCCCAGGTTGATGGAGATGGCATTGGTGGTGAGCTGTGCAATGTCGTCGTCTGTCACATTGGTAAGCCCGGAAGACCAGCGGATCCCGGCTACGGCTGCGGTATTGCCGCCCAGGCGGTATTTTACTCCAGCGCCCACATGGTACCCGAAGTTGAAGGTGTGAACGCTCTCCTTGATGCTCTCTTTCTCCAGGGAAGATCCATCCTCGCCTGAGACATGTGCATTGATGTTTACCATGGGATTGAAGCCCACCTGGAGGAAGATGGTCAGGTAACCCAGCTCTTCGGTCTGCAGTTTCAGTCCAATGGGTATATCGAGGTACTGCAGGTTCATTTTCAACCGGGTATCGGGCTCAATCAATAGGGAATCCCCTTCTGGATCGTAAATTGTGCCATCGGAGTAGTACAGGTTCCCGCCCAGGTTATTGATCCCGAATCCGATGACAAAAGCGTAATTCTCTTCGAAAAAATAGTCCATCTGGAGCCCTGCCTGCATGTGGAAAATGGAACCATCGGGATCGATGGAGCTGTCATCGGAGCTGAGCCACGCGAACTGGGGGTCCACATGTACGCTGAAGCCTATTTTGCTCTGCCCGTTATCCTGCCCGGATACCATGTGGGAGACTCCCAGGCAAACAAGGATCAATAAAAACCTGTTCATCCAACTCATATTTCCTAATTTTGTAACCGATCAATGACTCAAATTTACATATTATGCCGAGACCTGTTCAAAGGTTGTTGTATTTTCTGGTTGGAATCATGATGCTATCTGCCGGATGCCGGAGTCACTCCCTGGACGTTGATGTTTCAGGGATCACTGTTGACATGGAGGTGGAACGGTTCGATCATGAACTGTTCGGAATTGCCCCCGACTCTTTGGAGCAGGCAGTGGGATATTTCTATAACAGTTACGGAGATTTCTTTGATGTATTCAACGTTCACATCATCAGCATTGGCCAGGCATCAGCCAGGCGATATCCTTCCTATCTCTCCATGTTTATCAATGATCCCACCAACAGGGAGGTCTATGAATATACTTCGGAGGTATTTGCGGACATGGGGGAGATCAACCGGACCCTGACAGGAGGATTCAGGCACTACCTCTATCACCATCCCGATTCGGCCCTTCCCAGGGTGGTGGGCTATGTGAGCCGTTTCAACCAGGGGCTTCTTACGGTGGATCATTTTGTGGGTGTGGGACTGGACCAGTACCTGGGGAGTAGCTGTACCTATTATGGGATGATGGGTACACCCCGGTACCTGCTCCGGAAAAAGGTTCCTGAAAGGATCCCTTTGGATGTGATGAGGGCATGGGCCACCCAGGTCTATCCCTACAACGATTCCCTGGACAATGTGTTGAACCGGATGATTCACCAGGGCATGCTGGCCTATTTTGTGAATGCCATGTACCCGGGGATGGAGGAGGGGCTCAGGATGGGCTTTACACAGGAGCAGATGCAATGGTGCAGGAACAACGAAAAGCAGATGTGGACCTACCTTGTGGAGGAGAAGCTGCTCTTCTCAACCGATCCGCTGGTCATCCGGAAACTCACCGAGGATGCCCCCAGCACAGGATTTTATACCGTGGAATCTCCCGGGCGTGCAGCGGTCTGGCAGGGCCTGCAGATTGTCCGTGCATTTGCCAGGCGCAATCCAGGCCTCACCCTGAACCAGGTGATGTCCCGAAGCGATTACCAGGAGGTTCTGAGGCTGTCGCGTTATAATCCGTAAGGATCCTTCCGGCGCGATTAAGTGTACCCCGTACGTTTAAAATCCCTATATTTGAGAGGACCTATACAAGGGATAAAATGATCAGGAAGATTTTCAGGATTTTCGGGGTGGCCGTTACCCTTACCGTGGCAGGGATCTTTACCCTCCGGGGACAGGCCTATACAGGGCATGCCTATGCAGGGAACCAGGTGGACAGTGTGGTGAATATGCCGGGTCCGTTCATTTCCGCCGGCCAGGGGAGCGGATTTGACACACCCGGCATTGTAAACGGACAATATTTTGATATTGCTTCCGATACCGGTGCCAATTTCATGGCCGATTCAGGGACCGTATTCGGGATCCACCCTCCTTTGCCGGGACAGATACCCGGTGATGGTGGCGGGATTGATGTGCACAGTTACAGCACCAAAGAATTTCCCAATCCGGAATATTATACCCCCTTGCGTTTCAATTTCGGGGGACCCACCCTCTGGTGGCGGCAGACCGGGAAATGGGTGCGCTATACCCTTCGTTTCGAGGCGGGGGATTACAATTTCGTCTACCGGGGGAATACCGGCAACGACGGCAACCGGATCCAGGTAAAGATCTTTCCGTCAGGTGATATGGGGTCCTCCATGCAGACCATCTCTGCGGACCTGACCGGGGGTGTCCCGGGAGAGGGTGAAACAAAGGACAATATATTCAGGATCGGGGGAGGCACAGACCGTTCCGACTGGATGCGCATCCTGGATACTGTGACCATAGAAACCGCCGGTTTGTATGTGGTGGAGATTGACGAGCCCGATCCCTATGCCGGTGCCAACTGGGGAGCTTTTACATTCAATGAGATGCCGGAAGTGATCGAAACAGAACCGTTTGGGGGAGTTGCCTGGAGTGCGCCGGGAGATACCATCTCCACCTGGAAATATGATATTGTTGCAGGAGACTATTCCTTTTCAAGGGATTCGGGAACCGTGGTTGGGATCACCGGTCCGGTTCCGGCTGCCGGAGGTGTCAACATCCGTAATTACCCGGATGATCCTGCCTATACAGCGTTGCGTTGGGATTCCACAATGCAGAATTTCCAGTCCACCGGGGCCTGGTACAGGTATACCTGCAGCTTCAATGAGACCGGAGAGCTCTACTTTGCCTTCAGGGGACATGACCTTTCCGATGAACCGCAATGGAACTGCCAGGTAAGGGTGGTCGTACCAATCACAGGAGAGGTGATCGCGGAAACCGGTTTTGCCACCGGGGTGGAAAAACTGGATCCGGCGGATACCTCGGGAACCTCGTGGTATTACATGACCAATCCCCTCCAGGTTAAAGAGAAACGGGAGTATGTGGTAGAGCTTTCATTCCCCGTGGTGGGTTTGCCCGGTTTCATGGAATCATTTTCATTCATGGATCAGAATCCGGCTGATCTGGTCCCCAGGATGATACAGTACGACTGGCCCCGAACCGCCAGTGAATCTGAGTTCTACGATGTGGTCGTTTACCAGGATGGGAAGGCCTATGACATGTTCACCCACATCTCCAAACCGGTGCTGGAGGACGGGCCGGACGGGGACGGGGTAACCGGGATCTTCGAGGACCGGTCCATCTCCTTTGTATCGTTCTCCTTTTCAGGAGAGATCACTGTGAAGGCTTTCAAAAAGTATGGTTCGGGGAAGGCCCCGCGGGTGAGGATCTCCCCCAAAGCCTTCGGGATCAATCCGCACTACTTTGACGGGGACACTGTTGTCTTCAACCTGAGACACAACCATAAGGGGCCCAGCTACATCAGCGTGGAATTCGATATCCCCGAGAACAAGGATGACGGCAATAACGGAGTTACCTCCATCAAGAACGGGCTGATGATCCTGGGAGACCGGCCGGAGACGTACCTTCCCGACACCACCGTGAACGGATTTGTCAGGTATTCCCCTGACCTGGATCAGAATACCATCAGGAATGCCAGCCTGCTCTGTTTCGGACCCGGTGAGCACCGTCTGAAAGATACATTCGAAAACGGGGTGATCCGCCTGACCAAAAACAACCAGAAGATATACGTGGCCGGGGGGGCTATTGTGCATGGAGCCTTCCACGGTGAAGGAATGGATAACATCTGGATCTATGGAAGGGGCCTGATCACCGGCCGGGAGTTTGTCTGGCACGAGATCCGTGATGAGGACGGGAAAAAGGATGCTTTTCTCAATTTCATGGGCTCCTCGGGATGTCATTTCGAGGGATTCATGATCACCAATCCCACCCACCATACCATTCCCAGTTCCCAGGACACCTACCTGAAGAATGTGAAGATCATTGGTTGGGCCTCCAACCATGATGGGATCCGGCCATCCGGCGGATCCTATGCGGAAGGGCTCTTTCTGAAGACCAGCGATGACCGGGATTATGCCCGGGATGTGCACACGGTGCGAAAATGTGTGGCCTGGCCCATGAGGAATGGGGCCTGGGGCCAGCTGGGATGGAACAACCTGGGAGTGGGATACACCACCTACGAGGATATTTTCTTCATCAACGGGGAGTGGGATGTGCAGATTTCCGACAAGGGGAACGTGGGGGTGATCGGATCGGTGCTGAACCAGGGGGTGAACCTGGAGAAGGATACGGTACGGGATATTTACATGGAGGACTTTACAGCCATCCTGGCAAACCTGCGTATCAGCAGGGATGCCAGTAAAGACCTGAGCCCTTCTGATCCCGGTGAGATTAAGAACTTTTATTTCGGGAATGTGAAGGTGGAGAACGCTTTCAGGGTCAACACCGGGGAGCGGATCAAGCAGGTGATCAGGGGTTTCGAGTACAACGGGATCAAGGCTACGATCCATGACATCACCTTTGTGAACCTGATCGCCGGGAACAGGCTGGTCACCCAGGAGAATCACAGCGATTATTTCAATATAGATGACAATACGGCCTATAATATCTTCTTCCGTTCAGAAGGTGAGATCCACACCCTGCGGGCTGTTTCCAATGAAGGTGGTAAGCTGACACCCTCCGGTGACATCCATGTACCGGATGGGACCAGCCAGTATGTCTTTGTCCAGCCCCAGGCTGGATACCGGATCAAAGATGTGAGGGTGGATAGTGTCTCACTGGGCCGCCTGCAGGTGGTACATCTGGATGAGATCACCGGCGACCACCTGGTGGAGGTGGTCTTCGAGGAGGGGGAGGACTATTTCGACCTGGAAGAGGTGAAGGATCCCAATGATTTCATACGCGGGGATATGGATATTGCCGATGACATCCCCCCGGAGATCATCTCCTGTGCACCGGCACAAAACCTGCAGGCAGACAGTACCAACCAGGTGGTCCTGCCCGATCTGACCGGTACGGTGAAAGCCATGGATAACAGGGTGGGTGATCTTACCGTGGAACAATCCCCCCAAGCCGGGACCCTGGTGGGGATTGGTGAAACAGAAGTGCTGCTCACTGTGACCGATGTGGCAGGGAATGTTTCAAAGTGCACCGCAACGGTAACGGTTGAGGAGTGGACACCTGACGGATTGGATTCCCGGACAGGAGGCCCGGAAGTTTCGCTTTTTCCGAATCCTTCCCGGCAGAAGGTGACACTTTCATTCGCAAGTGTTGAGCCTGCTGTGATCCGTGTGTTGAACCTGGAAGGTCGGGTGGTACTTTTCTCCCATAAGAAACCAGGTACCGCGGAGTATGAACTGGATGGAGGCCAGATGGAACCGGGTACCTATTTCATCCGGATCACCCAGGACAGGGCAGTATGCATGCTGAAATGGATCCGGCTTTCCAATGGAGGATAATGCCCGCTATTTATCACAGCCTGCTCCCGCAGATCTTACAGTATTTCGCATCATCATCATGGCCATCATGCCTGCAGCTGGGGCATGATCTCTCCTTTTTTTCACGGCCTGCCTTCACGGCCCTCCCGATCTCCACAGAAATGATCCCCGTGGGAACGGCGATGATGGAGTAACCGGTCAGCATGGCAACGGATGCAAGGACCTTTCCAAGGACAGTGGCCGGGGCAATATCACCATATCCCACGGTTGTAATGGTGACAATGGCCCAGTATACACTCTGGGGGATGGATGTGAAACCGTTCTCTTCCCCCTCGATCAGGTAGAGGAACGATCCGAGGATCAGTACCAGGGTAAGAACCACCCCGAAAAAGACCACGATCTTACTGGAGCTCATCTGCAGTGCCTTGACCAGCACAGCAGCTTCTTTCAGGTAACGGCCCAGTTTGAATACCCTGAACATCCTGAGCAGACGCAAAGCCCTGATGGTCAGCAGGAAGGTGTATTGGTCGAAAATCAGGCCAAGGTAGGTGGGAAGGATGGCCAGCAGGTCGATAACCCCGTAAAAGCTCGTGATGTACTTCAGGGGGCGGGGGGAAGTGGTCACCCTCAGTAAGTATTCAAGGGTGAATGCAAAAGTGAAGATCCACTCCACGTCCACGAAAAGGTCATGATAGGTTTCCCGGATGTTGGAGACACTCTCAAGGATCACCACGGCCACACTGAGAATGATCATGGAAAGCAGGACCACATCAAATGTTTTCCCGGCAGGCGTATCTGTACCGAAAATAATGATGTATATTTTCTTCCTGAGATTCATACCCTGCTCAAAGTTAAGACATTTCAGATAATTAGCTGAGGGGTAAAAAAAAGGCCACCCTTCCGGGCAGCCTTTATAAATGCTGTGCTGCTTCCCGTATCCCTATTCGGGGCTGATAGCTTCTACGGGACAAACGTCGGCACATGCGCCGCAGTCAGTACAGAGCTCAGGATCAATTGTATAGATATCTCCTTCGCTGATTGCTTCCACCGGGCATTCATCAATACAGGTGCCACAGGCAGTGCATTCATCTGAAATTACGTAAGCCATATCTTCAAGATTATTAATTCAAACAAACAAATGTAATGGAAATTCCTGCTAAACCTTTCGGGAAGGCTGAAAATTTGTCAACCGGGATCAGTTTGGAGCAATTCTACAGAAAGGTAGGCCAGCAGGGAGATGCCGGTCCGGATTGATGATTCATCTACCCTGAAACCAGCCGTATGCAGGGGAAACACATGGTCATGGCCAGCTTCTTTTACTCCCAGCCGGTACATCATCCCCGGGACCGATTGAGCAAACCATGCAAAGTCCTCGGCAGTCATGCGGATCTCCATCTCTTCCACCCTTTCAGGACCCAGGAACGACCTGGCTTTCTCTTCCGCGAACCGGGTGATCGCTTCATGGTTGTGAAGGACCGGGTACCCGTGCCTGATCTCCACACTGCAAGTACCTCCCATGCTGGAAGCAATGCCTGATGCGATCTGCCTTATGAGCTGGTGGGCCTTCTTTCTCCATGTCTCGTTCATGGTCCTGAAGGTTCCCTCCAGCTGAACCTGGTCGGGGATCACATTGACCGCACCATCGGCAACTACCTTGCCGAAAGAGAGTACGGTGGGCACCCCGCTGGGTGATTTGCGGTTGACCTCCTGCTGCAGGGAGATCAGGATGTGAGAGGCCATCAGTACCGGATCATTGATCTGTTGCGGCAGTGCCCCGTGTCCCCCCTTTCCCTGTACGGTGATGTAGATCTCGTCACTGGAGGCCATGTATATACCCGGCCGGAAACCCACGTGACCCGCTTCCATATCAGGCAACACATGCTGGGCAATGATGGCATCCGGCTTCCTGCCGTCAAAGATTCCTTCCTCCAGCATCAGCTTTGCTCCGCCAGGTACCTTCTCTTCACCGGGCTGGAACACAAACAGCAGTTCACCGTTAAAGTGCTCCTTCAGACTGTCCAGTATCCTGATGGCTCCCAGGAGGGAGGCCATGTGCAGATCGTGCCCGCAGGCATGCATGACGCCCTCATTCTCTGACCGGAATTCAACACCCGAATCCTCCCGGACAGGCAGTGCATCCATGTCCGATCTGACTGCTATCCGGCGACCCGGTCCTGCTCCCCGGATGGAGGCAAGGATCCCGGTTTCAACATAGGGGAAATGGTAAACAATGCCCCACTTGTCGAGCAGTTCCCTGATGTAGGCCGAAGTACCATGTTCCCGGAATGACAATTCAGGATGCCGGTGCAGGTTCCTTCGGATCTTCACCATCTCATCCATGAAGGTGGCTGTTGCCAGTGCGTTGATCTTCTCTTTGAAATCCATAAGCTGTCAGAAATCCAGGCTGAGTGAAAGGTAGAACATCCTGTGCTGTACCAGTCCGTTCTCAATGCCCCAGGCCCAGTCGAGGCGGATAAAGTAGCCCAGCAGCATGGTCCGGAGGCCAAATCCGTACCCGGCCACGATAGGATCGCGGTTGGCATCCAGGGTGATGGTCATCGGGCCGTTGGTAATGACCTCTTTATCCCATGCATTCTCCCCCGTGAAAGGATGTGCCCCGGTCCAGGCAGTTCCCACATCGAAGAAGCTGACCACCTGGAAGTTATTCAGGAATCCCGAGGAAAGCGGGTGCCCTGCCATATAGCGGAAAAGGGGAAGCCTGAGTTCGGTGTTGAAGACCGCAAAATTGTTGCCGTTGCGGATATTCTGGGAAAATCCCCTGACGTTGGTGGCCAGAGCCTGGTAGGCATAGTTCTGTGTGTAATCGATGGCCACCCTGGTGTCGAAGGGACTTGTCGGTGACTGGGAGAAACTGATCCAGTTATCCACACTGCCCAGGTAGTAGATCAGGGGAGTGCTCCCGAAGGATGAGCTGGCTGCAAATCGGTTAGCCCAGATGAGGGTCCTGTGGATCCTGATGTAGTGCCGGAAATCCCCTCCGATCACGTAGAGCCCCGACTTGGATTTGTTCACCTGACGGTAAGCCTCCCCGAAGACTTTCAGGCGGGTGCCACTGTAGAGGTTGGTCCCCAGTACCCGGGTATTGTCAAAGACCACCTCGCCTTTCAGCCCACCCCAGACTTTGGTGATGGATTCCTCATTCAGGTTGTTGATGTCGGTGGAGAGGTATACGGTGTTGTCGTGCCTGAACGAGACTGTTCCTTTGACCGCAAGCGTCTGACTGAAGGGGTATTTCAGGGATCCCAGGAGTTCGTGGGTATAGGTCTTGATATAGGAATCCCAGGTGTAGTTCTTGAACACCTGGCGGTGGAATATCACCTGCTTATCCAGCCTCTTTTTCACATTTTCAAAGCTGAGCAGGTATTCGTTGCTGTCAAAATCTGTGGCAAACCTTACCCCTCCTGTTAACCGGTAATCTTCGAAAAGGTCATTGGCGCCCACCTTGAACAGCAGGTTCAGTCCGGGATTATAGTAAAATGCACCCCCGGTGAATGCCTGGTAGGAAGCATTCAGGAAACTGAAGTCGATCTGGTTCACAAGCTTGTCGGGGTAGAAGGACACCTGGTAGTCGATATACATCATTTTGTCATCCTGGACCGAATCAAGCACCAGGTTCAGGTTCCTGCTGCGAAGCTGGTTGTTGTAGTAATTGAGCTTTTCCCGTTCGAAAATGTAATTGTTGATATCGATCCTGAACTCCTGGAGGGCGATGGTATCTCCGTCCAGAATCAGCTGGTTGTTGGCGATGTCCTGTATGGAGATCACCTTTTTCTCCACGTGGTGGATGGAATCTTCACGCATCAGGCGGTCCATATGCCTGTCCCGGTATTCGGTGGGAGCAAGTTCACCCCCGTACACCGGTTCAAGGTCCATGGGATACTTGTACATGTTGTACCTTCCGTTGTGATAGATAATCTCAGCAGTTTCCCCGGTCTCCGTATTGATGTCCTGGGAAAGGATGTTCCTGTTGTAGTTGGAGAGCGGAAAACTGTTGGCGAAATAGCGGTAATGGATGGTGGTGTCAACCAGGCTGATCAAACTGTCATATTCGGCGTAATACCGGTTCACAATACCGTTCTTGTCGCTCAGGTAAAAGAACTCATTCTGCCCCGGAGAGAGTGGCTGGGTGTGGTTGATGTAGTTGCCTTCCGAGATCCTCTGTAATGCGGGGCTCTTCGCTGCATAATCATACACGAATACCGCAAAGGCCGTGGTGGTATTGTTTTCAGGATCGTCTTTGATAAAAAGCGTATCCAGTCTCCGGTTTGAAACGAAAGAGATGTTGTTCATGTTGTTCATGAAGCGCGGGTGAAAGTCATCAGCCAGGTCGTTGGTGATCCGTTCGTTGGTGGAGGAGGCGATGTCGAACACCCAGATATCAGTCTGCCCGTCAGCCACAGCAGAAAACACAAGTTTCCTGGTGTCGCGTGAAAAGGACATGTCCAGGACCTTTTCGAAATGGAACAGGTTCCGGGTAGTGATTTCCCTGGTTTCCAGGTTGTAAAAATGGACCTTAAGCATTCCCTTTTCTTCGGTGATGAAACCCAGAATCTGGGAAGACGGGTGCCATGCAATCACGGGGTATGAATAGTCGTTGATCTGGTCTAGTTTGTAGCCTTTCTTATAAATGCGGTCAGCCCTTTTTTTCTCATCATTCTTGATCCAGACCTTGTATTGCCCCTTCTGGTTGGTCACATAGGCCAGGTTGTCTCCATCGGGACTGATCCTGATGTTCTGGTAAACACGGTGCTTGTTGGGCCGTTTCATCACTTTGCCCTTTTCAGGCAATCCTGCAATCTCTTCCCCGGATGTATAGAGCCCGAGGTAGTAGGCTATCCAGTCGATGGACAGTTCCTTCAGCTTGGTCCCCAGTACAAATTGGAAACCACTTTCAGCATTCTTGTTAACCTTGCTGATATAGAGGATCTGCGGGATAATGGAAATCCCGTAAAGGTCTGCCACATATTTCCAGAAGGAGTGCCCTGCATAACGCGCATCATCATCCTGCAGGTTCACGAACTTGCGGTATTTCCCGGATATAATGCCGTCCTTCACCCTGTTCTCCATCTCATAGTCCCAGGGATTGGAGACAAATGAGATCAGCCCTTCCAGGTACCATGCGGGCAGGTTGATAATGGTACTGTTGGTCATGTTGTCCCGGAGCCCGTTCCCGAACATCATCTCATTCACCAGGACTTTTGCAATGGCCTCCCTGATCTGCCGTTCAAAGTTGACATGATTCCCGTCGAAATAGAGAAACACCTTGTTCTGGATGATCTGCGTGGTGCCCCCGATGTTGTATTCCTCATTTTCTGAAACCAGCCCGATGTTGCTCTGCCTGTAGTCAGACATTTTATTGTAAGTGAGAAAGATCAACCTGCGTTCGATCTCATAATCGAAAAAGCGTTCGATCAGTGCCAGTTCCTTTTCCACAAAATCGGCCACATAGAGGGAGAGGTCGGTACCGTTCTCATAGGAGTAGACATCGAACCTGTCGAAACGGTAGAATTTCCAGTACCGGTTGTTGTATTGTACCCTGTTTTTCCCGAAATTCATCTGCATCCCGTTGTAGAACTGGGCTGACATTCCCACCGAGACAAGCAATAATATCAACAGGGTCCCTATGCGCACAATACTTCTCATTCCCTTATTCAGAGCCCTAAAAATAAGCATTATTAGTCACAAGTCGGTCCATAATTCCGGCCCGAAATTTGTGTTGGTGTGTTTACCTCAAAAAATGTGCAACTATTTGTAGATTTTTTATGTTAATTTTATGCATTGTTTAAATCATATCTACTTGTTGGAATTAAATTGTGAGAAATGAAACGAATTGTTTTGTTGTTCTGCTTATCCGGTTTTATGGTACCCCTGTTAGCCCAGACGGTCCAGCCGAAGATATCATTTGATAAAAACCTGCATGAATTCGGGAAATTCAAAGAGGCCGATGGAAAAGTGACCCACAAGTTCGAATTTGTGAATACCGGGGGTTCAGACCTGGTCATCCAGAATGTGACAGCTTCATGCGGTTGTACCGCTTCCAGATGGACCCGCGAACCTGTCCCCCCCGGGGGGAAAGGATATGTGGCAGCCACCTATAATCCTGCCGGCAGACCGGGAGCTTTCCGGAAATATGTGACGGTAATTTCAAACTCCAATCCCGGAAGTGTCAGGCTTACCATAGCGGGGGAAGTGATCCCAAAGCCAAGGACCATTGAAGACGATTACAGGTATGCCATGGGTCCCATGCGTCTGAAATCCAATCATTTAGCTTTTGGAAACATCAAGAACACCAGGAAGTCGGAGAAAAGGCTTGAAATTGTGAACAACTCGGAAGAGCCTTTGACCATTGAGTTTGAAAGGATCCCGAAGCACATCAGTATCGGCGCTCAACCTCCCACACTGAAACCCAAGGAGAAAGGATTCCTGGTAGCAACCTACGACACTCCTTCGCGAAACGACTGGGGATTTGTAATCGATCGTATGGGATTAAAGATCAACGGCGTTTCCGAGCGGAACTACAGTTTGGTGATCAGTGCCAACATCGAAGAGGACTTCTCTGTACTGACGGCCGATCAGATGGCCAATGCCCCGGCATTGAACGTCGATGATCCGGAGTTTAAGTTCGGAAAGATCAACCAGGGAGAAAAGGTAGAGCATGTGTACGTTCTTCAGAATTCCGGAAAATCGGACCTCCACATCCGGAAGGTGAAGGCTTCCTGCGGGTGTACAGCTGTTCAGCCCGAGAAACGGGTCATTCCTCCCGGTGAATCGGTGAACATCAAAATGGTCTTCAACTCGGCAGGCAAGGTAGGGAACCAGAACAAGACCGTAACCATCATCACCAATGATCCCAAGAAGAGTAAAATGATCCTCTGGGTGAAGGGGGAAGTTACTAAGTTATAAAGTTATAAAGTTATAAAGTTATAAAGTTGTAAAGTTGTAAAGTTGAAAGATCTGTGCGTGCAAATGTACGTGCTTGACTTTCAGGCGAAGAACGTTGAATAAAATGAAGAGAGCCGGAGCTTATGCGTCCGGCTCTCCTGCATTACAGGCTTCAGGCTATAGAAGTGATTCGATGGCTTCCCGCAGTTCTTCACCTTGCAGCTTCTTGGCATGGATGATGCCTTTCCTGTCCACCAGGACTGCGTGGGGGATGGCAGGAACACCATAAAGCCTGGCTCCTTTGCAATCCCATCCCTTCACATCGGAGATATGGTACCAGGTGAGGTTGTCATCCGAGATCGCTTTAAGCCAGCTTGCGGTATCGCTGTCCAGGGAAACACCGAGGATCTCAAATCCCTGTTCGTGGTATTCAGCGTAGATTTCCACCAGCTCAGGATTGGCCCTCCGGCAGGGGCCGCACCAGCTGGCCCAGAAGTCGATGAGCAGGACATTGCCTTTGTGCACATCTGAAACCTTGAGCAGTTCGCCCTGCGGAGTTTCCAGTTCAAAATCCCTGAAAGGTTTCCCCAAGGCAACCTCCTTCTGGTTCTCCATGATCCCGTACATGTACTGGTACTCATCCATCCCATGAACGGAAGTGTCCAGCAATTCCAGGGTGGCTTCCAACTCATCCACATCAAGGGAGTAAAAAGATCCCCTCAGGATCAGAACGGAGGCAAATGAGGCTGGATTTTCATGGATATAGACCGAATCGACTGCGTTTTTTTCGTTATTGACTGCATCGTACCGGGCGATAATGCTGTCCACTGCAGCCTGGTCATCTTTCTCCCTGGCCGCATAATAGTCATCCACAATAGCATGAAGCTTCTCATCAAATGAACCTGTAAGTTCATGATATGCATTCAGGTCAGCCTGGGCCTTACTGGTGGTTTTAATGACGGGATCGTTCAGCGTACCGGAAATGGCGTATTCAGCGTTCTCAACAAGGAGCCTGATGGAACCCTGCTGTCCTTCCACCGAAAGGTACATGAGTTGTACTCCTTCCACAGGCCGGGAAAGAACCGGCGCTGTGACTGAGTCAACAAGGACTGAGTCCAGGACCAGGTATTCACCACCGACCTTTCCGGTCAGTTTAATCCATTTGCCATCAATTCCTTCCAGCCCGGGCCGGATGGTGTAGCTGTCACTTGTCTGTGAACAGGATAAAACTACCCCGGTAATCAAGACGAAAAAAAATAATTTGCGCATTGATGGTTTGTTTAGATTGTTTATTTGATTCATTCAACAGGTTTGATTCAGGGTGAACGGATCAGGAAGTTTTGTGCTTCGATTTATAGCTTTTCAATACTTCGGCAGCAGCCATGAAGGAGGTCATGCGGCCTTCTGAAATGGACTGTTCCAGGTGATCCAGTTCATCCTGCATACCCGGATCGCTGAATACCTGGCTGTAGATGCCTTCACGGATGGTCTCATACATCCAGTACCTGGACTGTTCCTTACGCCTGGATGCAAGAAAACCTGAACCGGAGACAAATTCCCGGTAAGCAGTAATCATCTCCCAGATCTCCCAAATACCGGTGTTGTTTATTGAAGAACAGGTCTTTACCAATGGAGTCCAGCCCGAAAGTGACGGGGGGAACAGGTGTAGTGCATTTGAGAACTCAGCCTGTGCCCGCCTGGCCTTCTGGATGTTGTTCCCATCCGCTTTGTTGATCACGATGCCATCTGCCATTTCCATGATCCCCCGTTTGATCCCCTGGAGTTCATCCCCGGCCCCTGCCAGCATGATCAGGAGAAAGAAATCAACCATGCTGTGGACGGCCGTCTCCGACTGACCAACACCAACTGTCTCCACAAACAGGGTATCAAATCCGGCAGCTTCACACAGGATCATGGTTTCCCTGGTTTTCCTTGCCACCCCCCCCAGGGTGCCACCGGAAGGGGATGGGCGGATGTACGCTTCCTTCTTACCGGCAAGTACTTCCATCCTGGTTTTATCGCCCAGGATACTCCCTTTTGAACGTTCGCTGCTCGGGTCGATGGCAAGGACTGCCAGCTTTCCTCCCTGGTCGATGATGTGTATTCCCAGTGTTTCAATGAAGGTGCTCTTTCCTGCTCCGGGCACCCCGGTGATACCCAGGCGGAAGGCATGTCCTGCATGGGGCAGGCAGGCGGCGATCAACTCCTGTGCTTTGGCCTGGTGTTCCGGCAAAGCGCTTTCCACCAGGGTGATAGCACGGCTCAGGGTACTGATGTCACCCGCAAGGATACCATCCATCAGCTGGGAGGTGGACTGAAGTCCTTTTTTCACCTTTTTCAGGCGGATAACAGCATCTTTGTTCACCGGGTCGGGCTGCGGTACTCCTTCAGAAACGGACAGGGCTGATTTGTTTTTACGTGTTCCGGTCATGGATTCGAAAAGTATTCCTTCAGGATCGATTCAACCTGATCCTGGGTTTGGATGCTGCTGGTGGCCTTGACTACCTTCCCCTTCTTGAAATAGACAGTAAAGGGCAATCCCATAAAACCCCTGCATTCAGGCAGGTCCCTGATCACACTGGCTTCCGGATGGTCGAAGGTCATATCGCAGAAAGCCACCCCGGGATAGTGGTTCCGGAGGATCTCCATGGCGGCATAGACCGGAACACACATGGGGCCCATCCGTCCGCAGCTGATCATTGCCTGTTCATTTTCCTGGATAACTGATTGAAATTCTTCTTCTGAATGAATGTGACGGAGTCTTGTCTGAAGATCCATGAATTGGGAATTAAATGGAATATTTCTTTTTAAAATAGTCGTATGTGGCCATTTGAGATCTGATATCTGGCCCGTTGGTAATGATCCGTTTATTGTTCAGGTTCTGATCCACTTCGCATGCCTTGACATTGTCCGACAGCTGGATGTTCAGCACATTCAGGATCTCCTTTTTTGCATCCGGATCATATAGCGGAAATACACATTCTACCCGTCGTTGAAGGTTCCGTTTCATCCAGTCGGCTGATCCCAGGAAGATCTGGTGGTCACCATTGTTGAGGAATACAAATACCCGGGCATGCTCAAGAAACCGGTCCACAATCCGGATTACCCTGATGTTCTTGCTGTATGGTTGCCCTGTTTTCAGGGTGCAGACGCCCCGTATGATCAGGTCTGCTTTCACACCTGCTTCACTGGCCCTGTACAGTGCATCAACCATCTGGCCATCCTGAAGGCCGTTCATCTTAAGAAGGATGTATCCAATTCCTCCCTTTTTCACATTGTCGATTTCCTGTTCGATCAGGTTGGTAAACCCCTGGATCATATTGAATCCGGGTACAAGTATGTGCTTGAACTTTGGCCTGACTTCCTGGTTTTCCAGGTACTTGTATAGCTCCTTTACATCTTTAACCACCTCGGGATTGGAAGTAAACAAACCATGGTCACCGTACAAACGGGCGGTTTTCTCGTTGAAGTTCCCTGTTCCCAGGTAGGCCTGGTCCCCGTGCTTGGATCCTTTTTTCCTGATCACCAGCGCTATTTTTGCATGCACCTTCAGTTTGGGGATGCTGTAGATAATCCGGATCCCGGCCTTGGTCATTTCATTGGCCCACTTCAGGTTGGCCTCTTCATCGAACCGGGCTTTCAGCTCGACAAATACTGTTACTTTCTTCCCGTTCTCAGCAGCATCGATGAGTGCATTTACCACCACCGAATGGTCTGAAACCCTGTACTGGGTTACCCTGATCTCTTTAACATTGGGATCAGAAGCAGCTTCCCGCAGGAACCTGAGGTAATGCTCAAAGGGTTGGTAGGGCACACTGAGCAGGTAGTCCATTTTGCCGATCATGGCAGCAATAGGTTTCTTCAGGTTAGCCAGCGCGGGAATGGGAATGGGTGGCAGGTTTTCGATTTCCAGTTCCGGGTAGCGCGGATTCGGAAAGCTGAAGAAATCCCTGAAGTTATGCCTGGAGCCACCCATCACCAGGATGTTTTTTGATATATGGAATGAAGTGGTGAGGTAATTCAGAAGTTTTTCAGGCATTTTACGGTCAAACTGGAACCGGTTTGGTTTTCCCACCGACCGCATGGACCTGATGCGGTCAATGGCATCAATCAGGTCATCTCCTTCGTAATCATCATATTCAAGATCGGCATCCCTAGTGAGCTTGAGGGAATACCAGTTCAGAACCTGGTATCCCGGGAAAATCGCATCAATATGACGCATGATCACATCCTCCAGGAACATGATATAGTATTTTCCGTCCCTACCTGGCAATTCCAGGAACCTTGAAAAATTGTGATCTGTGGGGATCTTTACAATTCCGTAACGTTCTCTTTTTTTGACTCCGTTTTTCTCTTTGCTCACCATCTCCATGGCCATGTAGGGGTGACCTGTTCTGAGGAAAGGCCGGACCTTTTTTCTGACCATCAGGACCGGTTGAATGGAGGTGATGATGTCTGTATAGAACACTTCCCGTATGAAATCCAGTTGTTCATCCGATAAATGGTCATCCTCATTCACCACAATAATGTTGTTCTTTCTCAGTTCCGGGAGGATTTCATCCTCGAAAACAAGGTGGAATATGGATTGCTGGTTGGTAACGATCTCGTTGATCTGCCTGATGATATTCACTGGATCAACCGTCCTGAGATGTTGTTTGGGAAACTCTTTCTCATGGCGGATCATATGTTTGTAATAGCTCACCCTGACCTGGTAGAACTCCTCGGTATTGTTTGAGTAGATGGCCAGGAATTTGATCCTTTCATAGAGTGGTTGGGTTTTATCCATGGCCTCCTGCAGCACCCTGAAGTTGAAGGAGAGCCAGCTTATATCCCGGTTGAAGTATTCGTATTTGCCCATATATTCCAGAATCGGAGTACAAAGGTAAGGATAGTTTAAGAAATGTATGCAAAACCTGTTGGATACCTGCCCAACAATAGGTCTGATTCGCATTGTATATGTCGTCGATTTTGTTATTTTTAGAAGAAAAACCAATCCGATGGAAATTTTCTCAAATCCCGCAATTGTCTGGTTCCTGATAGGGCTGGGATTGTTGCTGCTTGAACTGATCCTGCCCGGCCTTGTGATCCTTTTCTTTGGCGCCGGGGCATGGGTCACTGCCCTGGTCTGTGCTTTTGTGGACATCAACCTGAACTGGCAGATCCTGATCTTCCTGGTGGCCTCGTTACTCGGCCTGGTATTGCTGCGCAAATACCTGAAAAGAAGATTCTTCGGTAAATCAGATAAGGAGATAGAGGATCAGCTGGAAGAGTTTGTCGGGCGCAAGGCGAAGGCCATCGAAGATTTCAAGGATGGCAGCGGGAAGGTGGAATTCAAGGGAACCAGATGGTCAGCCAGCTGCGATGAACCGGTGACCAAGGGCCAGTGGGTGACCATAGAAAGCAAGGAAAGCCTCACCCTGCACGTCAAATCCTCTTAAAATTCATGATACCCTAATAAGATTCATGACCTTCTTAAAATTCATTACCCTCTTGAGACTACTGATCACCCCAACCCTAACCCCTAACTAACCAATAACCAGTAACCATCATGGAAATGAACGCGTTAACGCTTTTTTATGCCGGATTAATACTGCTGGCACTTATCATTCTTATGTCCTCAATCAAGGTGGTCCCCCAGAGAAGGGCCTATATTGTTGAGCGGCTCGGAAAATACCGTGGGACCCTGATGGCAGGTTTTAATATCCTGGTTCCTTTCATTGACCGGATCAGGTACCGCCATACCCTCAAGGAGCAGGCCATTGATGTGGCTTCGCAAATATGTATTACCCGTGACAATATCTCTGTAGAGGTGGACGGGATCCTCTATTTACAGGTGATTGATCCCGCGAAAGCCTCCTATGGGATCGACAACTACCAGTTTGCGTCCATCCAGATCGCACAGACAACCATGAGGAGCATCATTGGAAAACTTGAGCTGGATAAAACCTTCGAGGAACGGGAAACCATCAATAACAGCATTGTTGCAGCGGTGGATAAGGCCAGTGATCCCTGGGGCGTGAAGGTCTCCCGTTACGAGGTGAAGAACATCATTCCCCCGCAGAGTATCAAGGATGCCATGGAGAAGCAGATGCGGGCTGAACGTGAAAAGAGGGCCGTCATTGCCGAATCGGAAGGAGAGAAGCAGGCTAAGATCAATGTGGCGGAAGGATCGAAACAGGAAGCCATCAATGAGTCGGAAGGGGAGATGCAGAAAAGGATCAATGAGGCCGCCGGAAAGGCTTCGGAAATTGAACAGGTGGCCATGGCCACCGCCAAGGGAATCAGGGAGATTGCCAAGGCCATCAATGAAAAGGGAGGCAAGGATGCTGTAAACCTGCGGATCGCAGAGCAGTATCTTACCGAGTTTGGCAAACTGGCCAAGGAATCCAACACCATGATCATGCCGTCGAACCTGGCTGATATCTCAAGCATCATCGCCACCGCCACCAAGGTGTTCGATGCAACCAAAGAGTAACTGATCTTCGGATCAGGTGAACAACTGTGGAATGCAACTGTTTCAGTATTGATCTTTCGCAATCCGGAATGCAACTATTCATCTAATCTTTATACACAATGAGAAAACATTTTATGGTTCTTGGAGCAGCTCTATTGCTCCTGAGTCAATGTTCAATCCCGGGTGGAGTCCCGGAGAAACCGGCACTGGCTCCTGTTGAACCAGTTGTTAACGAATACTGGGGTGTGAAACTGACCGATCCCTACCAGTACATGGAGAACATGGAGGATACCATTGTCAGGAACTGGATGATCGCCAATGCTGACTATGCAAGGGCCATCCTGGATGGAATTTCGGGCAGGCAGGGACTCCTCGACAAGATGAAAGAGTTTGACCAGCGGATTTCCGACCGGATCTCCAACCTGACCATCCTGGACAATGACAGGTATTTCTACCTGAAAACCACTCCTGATGATGAAACTGGAAAGATGTTTACCCGTGATGGGTACGAAGGAGTGGAAAAACTGCTGTTCGATCCCGAGACCTACGGGGAAGACACGGTGGATTACGTGATCGGCAGCATCTCCCCGACATTTGAAGGAGAAAAGGTGGCATTTACAGTTGAACCCAACGGTTCGGAGAATACCACCACGCTTATCCTGGATGTGGAAACCGGGGAGTTCTTCCCCGAGGAACTCAAATTGTCAGTGGGGGGTGTTTCCTGGCTGCCTGATGGAGAGCACTTCCTCTACACCAAAGTTAATTCGGAGGATGTACATGATCCCATGAGGTTCATTTTCACTAAATCCTATCTTCATACAACCGGTACTGACCAGAGCGAGGACAAGGTCTTTTTCAGCGCGGAGAAGTACCCGGAGATGGGCGCCGGTCCGGCCGAATTCCCATTTGCGTTCTATGACCAGTACGAGGACCATCTCTTCATCGGGTTCTTCAGTGTGGAGGCTTACATGACCCTCTTTGTAGCTGAGGGGAATGAGGTATTTGCCGACAGGGTGAACTGGAAATCCCTATGCAGCAAAGAGGACGAGATTCAGAACATCTATCCCAGGGGGGATGAACTCTTTGTTTATACGGCCAAGGGCGCTCCCAACTTCAAGGTGCTGAAGACAGATCTCTGGAATCCCGTTTTTGAGAATGCAGAGGTCTATATCCCGGAGCCGGAAGAGGGTGTTCTGGAGAGCTTCACATTCACCGACAATGCCGGTTATTTCACAGTCAGGTCCAACGGAACCCGGACCAGGTTGTATAAGAATGACGGTTCAGGGATCTCCGAGGTGGATTTGCCTGTTGCCGCTGGTTCTGTGGGTGTCCGGACCAAAGGACATAAGTTTTCAGATATCTGGGTCTCGCTGACCGGGTGGACACTGGATGGCAAGAGGTACAGGTACCATGCTGAGGATGGATCCTTTACCGACGAACCCCTTTCAAAGAAAGCAGAATACCCCGAGTATGATGACCTGGTGGTAGAAGAGCTGATGGTTCCTTCCCATGATGGTGTGGAGGTCCCGCTATCGTTGATCTATAAAAAAGGACTGGTGAAGGATGGTTCCAATCCGTTGATGATCTATGGTTACGGAGCCTACGGGATCCGGAATGATCCAGGATTCAGCCCCAACCGGATGCTCTGGCCATACCACGGGGGGATCTGGGCTGTGGCGCATGTGCGTGGTGGAGGTGCCCTTGGTGATGCATGGCGCCTGGCCGGGAACAAAACCACCAAACCCAATACCTGGAAGGACCTGATCGCGGTGACCGAATACCTTCACAAAGAGTCCTATTCATCCCCTGAGCATACTGCCATCATCGGGGGTAGTGCCGGAGGGATCCTCATCGGGAGGGCCATGACCGACAGGCCCGACCTGTTTAAGGCAGCCCTGCCATTGGTGGGTGCCATGAATAATGTGCGCATGGAGGAGAGCCCCAACGGGCCCACCAACATTCCTGAATTCGGAACCGTGAAGGATTCAGTGGAATTCTATGCCCTGCTGGAGATGGACAGCTACCACCACCTTGAAGAGGGTGTGGAGTACCCTGCCACACTGATTACTGCAGGATTCAATGACCCACGTGTAATCGCTTGGCAACCAGGAAAATTTGCTGCCAAGCTGCAAGCAGTGAACGCGTCTGAAGAACCAATTCTTTTCTGGGTGAATTACGAGGCCGGGCATGGCATCGGCAACACCAAAACCAAGAACTGGGAGGACTGGGCAGACTACATGAGTTTTGCCTTCTGGCAGACGGGTAATCCGGATTTCAAACGGTAAGTTACACTGATTGTAAAGAACCCGCCATTGCTTAAGCGACGGCGGGTTTTTTTGTACCGTGCAGGTTGTTCACAACTCTCCAGGGAGAGTATGGTATAATTATAAATATAGTCATACATTTGTGCGCAAATAAAGCAGACAGAGAAGTTGGAATTTCTAAAGCGTCACAGGACCAGGCTCTCCCTGTTCCTCATATCAACCACAGGGGTTGTTTTCCTTTTTATCCTCTTTTCAAAGGGGATGAAATCTTTTGAAAATGATCCGGTCATCCCTTTGGACCAGCCTGCCGAAACGGGGAAACCGGATCCTGCATTCCATGAAACAACAACCTATCCACCCCTGGTGGATTTTAAAACATTCCTGGAGCAGGAGCTGGACAGCAGTCAGACGGTGGGTGCTGCGTGCACGGTGGTCCGCCACGGAAAAACAGCATATACCATTGTTTATGGTGAACAGGAGAAGGGAAGCGGAGCCAGGGTGGATGAGCATACACGTTTCAGGCTGGCCTCCGTATCCAAGGGATTTGCAGGAGCACTGGCCTGCATGATGGATAGGGAAGGTATATTTTCACTGGATGACAGGGTGACAGAGCATTATCCCGGATTTCTGCTGAAGGATTCCGTCAATACTGCTGATATGACCATCAGGCACCTGTTGAGCCATACCACAGGTTTGGTGCCCTATGCTTTTGACAACCTGGTGGAAGCCGGGGAGGATCTGCACCATATTGTGGGCAGGCTGAACGAGGTGAATATCTCTGCACCTCCCGGGGAACTGTACGGCTACCAGAATGTCACTTTCAGCATGTTTGATCCCATTGCCAGGAGGGCCTCGGGTGTTCCCTACGAGGTGCTGTTGGAGCAGATGCTTTTCAGGCCGCTGGGAATGGATGATGCGTCGGTGGGACGGATCCCGGAGGGGCCTGACCGGAATGTGGCATCCCCCCACGTCCGCGTAAAAACCGGATACATCCCCCTTGGCTCCCATAACGGCTATTACAATGTGCTTCCTGCTGCCGGTGTGAACGCCAGCATCTCCGATATGGGGAGGTGGTTACTGGCCCTGCTGGGACACCAACCGGATGTTTTCCCCGATACCATACCGAGAATCCTGGCGGAACCGCTGGTCTACACCCCCCTGAAATACCGCTATACCCGTTATTGGAAACCATTCCGGGAGCGCTATTACAGCCTGGGCTGGAGGATCTATGATTACCAGGGGAGAAGGATCGTATACCATGGTGGCTATATCCGCGGATACCGGGCAGAGATTGCCTTTTGCCCCGGGGAGGATGTGGGGATCGTATTCTTGCAGAATTCTCCCAACAGCCTTGCATCGAAGGTGGTCCCGCGGTTCTTCGATCTTTGTTTTGCCTTTCCGGGGGTAGATCCCCAGCCTGAACCTGCAATTTCTGCAAGATAATTATAAAAATAGTTGTATTACTACATAAATAGTTATATAATTGTTGTATGAATGAATTGACAAAGGCTGAACTGCAGGTTATGCACCACATCTGGGAGCTGAAGAAAAGCTTCCTGAAGGATATCGTTGAGGCATTTCCCGAACCGCGTCCCGCGTACACCACCATATCAACGGTGATCAGGGTACTGGTGAAAAAGGGATTTGTGGGATATAAGACCTATGGCAAGGTTCATGAATACTTTGCCAGGATCTCCCGGCAGTCCTACTTCAGGAGACATGTGAAATCATTGATCAACAATCATTTTGAAGGATCAGTGGTGAGTTTTGCATCGTTCTTTACAGGGGATGATGCTGTGGACCTTGGGGAGCTTGAGGAGATCAGGCAACTGATCGACCAGAAGATCGAATCGCTGAAAGGGGACCGGTAATGGGTTTTTCAGAATACATCCTGAAGGTGAACCTGGCCATATTGATCTGCTGGCTGCTTTACCGGCTTGCTTTCAGGAATTTTACCTTCTTTCAATGGAACCGTATTTATTTATGGGGATCTGTTGTACTCTCTTTTATATTGCCACTGTTCAGGCTGCCCCATGGAGGTCAGCAGTGGGCCGGTGAAGCTCTTTGTGCACGAAGGCCGAAGCGGTTCTTTTACCCTGTTCAGGAGGATCTATCTGGACCGTCACACCTGGAACAACCGGATCCAACCCGTAATCAGGCATGAAATGGTTCACGCCTGCCAGCTTCATTCCCTCGACCTGTTGTTCATGACTTTCGTTGGTGTATTACTGTGGTTCAATCCCCTCAATCTTTCCCCTTCCTGACGGATTCAGGGAAAAGGTCTCCTGGGGATACAAGGAGACAGCCATCCATCCCATCACCGGGGAAGCTACCACCCACCTGGGGATTGATATCCCGGCTCCAGGCGGCACTCCTGTATTTGCTGCAGCTCAAGGCACCATTGGTAAAGCCGGATTCCAGAAGGGATGGGGCAACCTGGTGGTCATCAACCATGCGGAAGGCCATACCTCCCATTATGCCCACCTGGATGCGATCCGGGTAAAAAGTGGCGATGCTGTTAAAAAGGGAGAGGTGATCGGAAGTGTGGGGAGCAGTGGTATGTCCACCGGTCCGCACCTGCATTATGAAGTCAGGAAAGACGGAATCCACCTGGATCCGGCAGAATATTACTGATTCCCATAAACCCTATGTTGTTTTGGTTGTTATAATCACGTAAATTCGTGAATCCATTAAAAGCAACCAGAATGAACTTTGATCTTGTAGTGATCGGCAGCGGCCCCGGGGGTTACGTGGCTGCCATTCGGGCATCCCAGCTAGGCCTGAAAACAGCTGTAGTTGAGCGTGAATCCCTGGGCGGCATCTGCCTGAACTGGGGATGCATCCCCACCAAATCGTTACTGAAAAGCGCACAGGTATATGAATATTTCCTGCATGCGGCAGATTATGGCATAAAGATCGATGGATCAGTGGCCCCTGATTTCGAAAAGGTGGTGGGCCGTAGCCGGTCCGTTGCCGAAGGAATGAGCAAGGGGATCGGATTCCTCTTCAAGAAGAACAAGATCGAGGTGATCAACGGTACCGGGAAGCTTAAAGCACCCGGTGTCATCAGTGTGACCGGTGAAGATGGAAAGGAGACGGAAGTGAAGGCGGGCCATATCATTCTTGCAACCGGTGCCCGGTCCAGGGAGCTTCCCAACTTGAAGCAGGACGGGAAGAAGATCATCGGTTACCGTGAGGCCATGACGCTTCCTGCACTGCCCAAATCCATGGTGGTTGTGGGATCCGGCGCCATCGGAAGCGAATTTGCAAATTTCTACAACACCATGGGCACCCAGGTGATCCTGGTGGAATTCCTGCCCAACGTGGTACCCCTTGAGGATGAGGAGGTGTCCAAACAGCTGGAGCGCTCCTTTAAAAAGTCCAAGATGAAGGTGATGACATCCTCATCGGTGGAGTCTGTGGATACATCCGGAGACCTGTGCAAGGTAAAGATCAAAACCCCGAAGGGGGAGACCGAGGTGGAGGCGGAAATTGTGCTTTCTGCGGTAGGTATTGCCCCCAATATTGAGAACATCGGTCTGGAGGAGCTTGGCGTGGAGACCGAAAATGGAGAGGTGAAGGTGGATGACTATTACCGGACCAATGTGAATGGCGTATATGCCATTGGGGATATTGTGGGTGGACCGGCGCTGGCCCATGTGGCCTCAGCCGAAGGGATCACCTGCGTGGAAAAAATCGCCGGACATGATCCGCAGCCGGTGGACTACGGCAACATCCCGGGATGCACCTATACCAGCCCGGAGGTGGCTTCGGTGGGCATGACCGAAAAGGCCGCCAAAGAGGCAGGCTATGAACTGAAGGTGGGGAAATTCCCATTCACTGCCTCGGGAAAGGCCTCGGCTGCAGGGGCCAAGGATGGATTCGTGAAGCTGGTTTTTGATGCCAGATACGGTGAACTGCTGGGCGCCCACCTGATCGGTGCCAACGTCACCGAGATGATCGCCGAACTGGTGGTGGCCCGGAAACTGGAGACCACCGGTGAAGAGATCATCAAAGCTGTCCACCCCCATCCCACCATGTCGGAGGCGGTCATGGAAGCCGCCGCCGCAGCCTACGGGGAGGTGATACATTTATAGGTCCGGGATTAGTAAGAGGGTTCGGAGACCTTTCCCATGAAGAGGATCGATTTGCTGCTGTTCTCGGTAATGGCGAACAGGAAGGGGCGGTCGAAGCGGATGGCGTTGCCCGCAGAGGTGCGGTCGAAAACCACGGCCGTGACTGCGGCGGCCTCAGTACCCTCCTCGTTCACGTCAATATAGGTCTTGTGGATCACATCTGAAATGAAGATGGGCACGGGTGTGATCCCGGAGAAATCAGCTCCCCCGGTAAATGCAATTTCCAGTCCCATTTGCTTCAGGTCGTCGGCCAGTGACCGCTGGTAATCGAATTTGAACCTGGGCATGTTGATGGTGAACTCCTCTGTTTCCTGGAATCCGGCCAGCCAGCTGTTCCAGGTGGCTGCGTCCAGTCCATCCACCAGGTCGGTCACCGGGGTCCCTTCCGGAGGCAGGAAGAGGAACATGCTGAACTTGTTGTTCTTGTAGGGCAGTTCAACGGCACTGTATTCCTCTGTGAATGATATGTTGAATGTGCTCTCCAGGCTCATCATTTCCACTTCCATAGCATCGTTTCCATCCTCTTTATAGAATGAAGCCTCATAGGTATCTTCAGGATCAAACTCTGTTTCCCACACACAGTTGAAATAGAGGGCATTGATCAGGATCATCACAGTTGCCGGATCGATTTTCTCCAGGATCTTGTCGATCTTCCCGTGGGTCTTCTGACTGACCCAGTTATTGATGGCCTCCAGGGCCTGGGCGGTCTGAAGATCAATCTCCCTTACCTCTGCATCAAAGTAATATGAATTGAGGTCGATGAACTCCTGTTCCACGGGGAATCCCTCATCACTCCAGATGGAGTTGGCGATCTCCAGCAGGTTGCCTTCCACGTTGGTCACCAGCACATGGATCAGCTCCCTGGTAATTTCGTTGACCTCTTCACGGGTCAGTCCATCGTAATCCAGCACTTCCTCGAAGGCTTCCTTCGTGTCGGTCTCGGCCCCGTTGTAAGCCATACCCAGGGCAATACTCACTGATGCGGGGGAGATCATGATATTGGGCGTATCATCTGCTCCCAGAACGTTCTTCAGGAGTTCCAGACCGAAGTTGTTGTTGGTTTCAATGACCTGGGCCGATTTCAGGTTGTAATCGAATACCGGGTCTTCGATTTCCTGATCGCATGCTGTCCCGGCAAATAGCATGAATATAGCAATGGCAGATATTCCAGATCTGAATTTCATGTCAATCGAATATAAGTTTTATCATCATTCTGGCTTCAGTGTAAAGGTATTAATAAGCTGGTTCCCGGACTCTCCCGATAAACAGGATCGATTTGCTGCTGTTTTCGGTGATGGCGAACAGGAAAGGGCGGTCGAGGCGGATGAATGTTGAAGGCCCTGCCGATCCGTAATTCATGACCACTGCTGTAACGGCCGCCGCTTCGGTGCCTTCCTCGTTCACATCGATGTAGGTCTTGTGGACCACATCCGAAATAGAGAGGGGTATGTCGCTCATTCCAGAGAAGTCGGCCTGACTGGAAAAGGCCATTTCCAGGCCCATCAGCTTCAGGTCATCAGCCAGCGACCGGCCGAATTCAAATTTAAACCTGGGCAACCCGACAGTGAATGCCTCTGCCCGGTGGAATCCCTCCAGCCAGCTGTTCCATGTCTCACCGTCCAGTCCCGTTACCAGATCGTTCACTGTGGCCCCTTCCTCAGGCAGGAAGAGGTACATGCTGTACTTCTTATTCTTGTAGGGCAATTCCACAGCACTGTAATCCTCTGTGAATGCCACATTGAATGTGCTCTCCAGGTTCATCATATCCACCTCCCCGAAGAGGGTGCCATCCCCGTTGTAGAAAGGGGCATCGTGGGTCTCTTCCGGATCGAATTCAACCTCCCACACACAGTTGAAATAGAGGGCATTGATCAGGATCATCACGGTTTCGGGATCGATCTTATCGAGGATCCGTCCGATCTTCCCGTGGGTTTTTTCGCTCACCCAGTTGTTGATGGTTTCCAGCGCCTGGGTGGTTTGCAGGTCGATCTCCCTCACCTCAGCATCGTAGAAGTCTGCATTCAGGTCGATAAAGTCCTGTTTTACCGGGAAGCCTTCGTCATTCCAGAGGGAGTTGGCGATCTCAAGCAGGTTGCCTTCCACGTTGGTTACCAGCACATGGATCAGCTCCCTGGTGATCTGGTTGACCTCCTCGCGGGTAAGGCCCTCGTAATCCAGTACCTGCTCGAATGCTTCCCGGGTGGTGGCCCCGGACCCGTTATAGGTCATGCCCAGCGCAATGCTCACCGATGCGGGGGAGATCATGACATTGGGCGCATTCTCATCTGCCAGTACTGTTTGCAGGAGTTCCAGTCCGAAGTTGTTGTTGGTCTCAATGACCTGGGCCGATTTCAGGGTCTGGTTAAAAACAGGATCGTCAATATCCTGGTCGCACCCGGCACCCGCAAGGAACAGGATCAGGAATATGGTGAACAGTTGTGTGTTTCGGTTCATGGTCTGGATGGATGGATCAGTAATAAGACGTACAGGATCCCGCTTCGGTTGCGTTGAACCCTGGATTCTGGAAACGTTTCTTTACGCAACCATATTGCATAGGGTTGCATCCTGTTGTTGTATTCAAAGGATGTGATATCCTGCCAATTTGCATAAATTTGTCATGGGAGGAAAACTTGATTGGCAGAAAAACTGGAGATATTATTAAAAGGGTGCAGGAAGGAGAAACCAAAGAGCCAGGAGGCGCTCTACAAACGGTTTGCTGCTGCCATGTATGGTATTTGCATGCAGTATGCCTCCAGCGAGGAGGATGCACAGGATATCATGCAGGATGGTTTTGTGAAGGTGTTTAAAAAGCTTGACCAGGTAAACAATCCGGCTGCTTTTGCGGGATGGATCCGGAGGGTGATGATCAACACAGCCCTGGAGAAATACCGGAGCCAGGTAGTCCTGCAGCGGATGGATGATGTACGGGAGGAGGCCGATGAAGCACAGGAAGAGGGGATCTTTGACAGGTTGACCTGCCAGGAGCTGGTGGAACTGATCCAGACACTGTCACCCAGGTACCGGATGGTGTTTAACCTATATGCCGTCGAGGGATACAGTCACAAGGAGATCAGTGAAGCGCTTGGAATATCAGTGGGAACTTCCAAGTCAAACCTCTCGCGGGCAAGGGCCATTTTACAGGAGAAAATTAAAAACATGTACGGAGCAGTCTTAGCAAGATGAACGACCAGTTACATAACGAAAAAGGATTCCTGAAGGAGAAGCTGGAAAGCTACCATGTGGATCCGCCGGAATCGGTATGGAATACCATTTCTGCCAGGGTGGGTGGCCGGAGTCGGAAGGGTATGGTGATCATTGCCCTGGCTGCCGCGGCCTCTTTGGCACTGGCAATTACTCTGGGGATCAACTATTTCGGTCCGGATATTTCTGATATTGCGTTGCAATCATCATCAGATCCCGCACCACAATCCATTGAGAAGCCGGACCGGGTTATGGATGAAACCACAGGTCCGGTTCCGGAAGAAGTTACTGTCAGGGAGGAGTCCCGGATTGCCAGTGAAGAAGCCCATAAACAGGTGATGGAAAAACCTGAGACAGGGGAAACAGAGAAGGCACGGGCATCCGGTGAACGTTCCCTTGAGGAGAGGGTGGCCCGTACCATGGAGGCAATGGCTGAAGAGAGCCGGGATACCCATGCACGGGTATCTGAAGGTCTGGCTCAGGAGGAGTCCCAGGTGACCATTCCTGACACACGGATCTCGGAGGTTATCAGGTCAAACCAGCCGGATGCCGAGGTTGCTGCGGGCAGGACCGGTGCCCCGGAACAGGTGGAGGTCATGTTCAGTCCGGGTGAGGAACCGGAGAAGGTGGCAGCGGATACAGGGGACAATCCCGTGGATGCCGTGGACAAACCCGTGGATGCCGTGGATGTACCGGTGGATGACCAGTGGATGGAGTTTGAGGAGGAGGTTCAGAGGGGCCCCAGGTGGGCGGTTGGTGCCGCATTTTCACCGCTGTACAGTTTCCGGGATGCGGAAACGGCTGCACTGGCAGGAACAACCGGACATGAATCAGGAGTAGTGGCCTATTCGGCCGGAATGCAGGTTGGTTACCGTACCACCCGCAGGCTGGCTGTTGAAACGGGAGTCTTCTTCAACAAAACGGGGATTGCCATTGGCGCCCCGGGCATTCAGCTGACCAGGAACGAGTTTGATTTTGTACCCATGGGAGCGGAGGCAGGGAATGCCGAAATTCTGGCTGTTTCCAATTCGGTGGGGAACATTGTCTCGTCCTCGGGTGATATTTTCGTGAACAATTATAAGCTCAATGCGACCTACGATGCCAACTCGGTGAACATGAATTTTGACAGCGAGGTATATGCAGACCAGGGGATCCGGCAACACCTGGATTACCTGGAGGTTCCGCTGAACCTGAGGTATACGCTGGTTGACAGGAGTATCAAGCTGCAACTGGTGGGTGGATTGAGCACCAATGTGCTGGTGAATAACTATGTGACCATGGATACTCCCGATGGTCCCACCGAGATCGGATACCTGACCAATATCAGGACCGTGAACTACTCAGGGAATGCAGGGATCGGACTGGCCTACTATTTCCTTGACAAGTTCAGCCTGAGCCTTGAACCCAGGTTCCGGTATTTCCTGAATTCGGTCAACGATGACACCCTTCCATCCACACGGCCTTATACCATCGGCCTCTACACCGGGCTGAGCTATTTCTTTTAATTTTTTTCTGCGCTTACCCGGTCCGGAACAAATCTCCGGTACCGGTTGTTCAACTATCGGAACACGCTTCCCGGGTGTATGAAAACAAATCTGTATTTTTGTGGACTATGAGAAAGGAAGACTGGAGAGTAACGGGTGGAAAGAGGCTGATGATAAGTCTTTTCGTTTTGACTGCCGGGATGGTGCTATTGGTAGCAACCACCGGGTATTCAGGGGAACCAGGAATTGATGATATGGTGACCGGAAGCGGGGAGCCGTTTGTGGTAACCGGGGTAGAGGTACCTGACCAGGTGCGGTTTGCCGGTGAGCCTGTCCCCCTTGACCTGTTTGATGTGAAGGAGTCTCTGGACCGGGAGCTGCTTTCCAATACCTATTTTCATTCCCAGACCATCCGGTTGATCAAACTGGCCAACCGCTATTTCCCGCAGATCGAACCGGTGCTGCGAAGCAACCTGGTACCTGACGATTTCAAATACCTGGTCGTGGCTGAAAGCGGCTTCTCCCAGGCAGTTTCACCTGCCGGTGCGGTGGGATTCTGGCAATTGCTGAAAGGAACGGCCCAGGATTACGGACTGGAGGTGGGAAAGGAGGTGGATGAACGGTACCACGTGTCCAGGGCCACCGAGGCGGCCTGCCAGTACCTGATCGCGTCATACCAGAAGTATGGTAACTGGACCATGACAGCAGCTTCTTACAATGCCGGAAGACGGGGGATGGACCGCCAGATCCAGCGCCAGAAAAAAGAGAATTACTATGACCTGCTCCTGAATGAAGAAACAGCACGCTACCTCTACCGGGTACTGGCTTTCAAACTCATCTTTGAAGATCCTGCTTCCTATGGTTTTCATATCCCTGAAAACGATCTCTATCCTTTGATCCCCTCCTACACGGTGATGGTGGACAGCACGGTGGCTGATTTCGCCGATTTTGCCAGGGAGCACGGAACCAATTACAAGATCCTGAAGTATATGAATCCCTGGCTGCGGGATACCAAGTTGACCATTACGGGGGGAAGGGCCTACGAAGTCACGATCCCGGAGCAGGGTTACCGGCGGTCCGATGCATGGGAGGTCCAGTGAAAGGAGAGGATCGGAAAATAGAGGTGCTGGGTGCCAGGGTGCACAACCTGAAGAACATCGATGTTTCTATTCCCAGGAACAGGCTGACCGTGATCACGGGTCTCAGTGGCAGCGGGAAATCTTCACTGGCTTTTGATACCATTTATGCTGAGGGCCAGCGCAGGTATATTGAGACCCTGAATGCCTATGCAAGGCAGTTTCTGGGAAATATGGAACGGCCTGATGTGGACAAGATCACAGGTCTGAGCCCGGTGATTTCCATTGAACAGAAAACCACCAATAAGAATCCCCGTTCCACAGTGGGGACAGTAACCGAGATTTATGATTTCCTGAGGCTGCTGTTCGCCAGGGTGGCAGATGCCTATTCCTATGTGTCCGGGGAGAAAATGGTCCGCTATACCGAGGAGCAGATCCTGGACCTGATCATGGAATCATTCAGGGAAAAGAAAATCTATGTGCTGGCGCCCTTGGTCCGGGGGCGAAAGGGGCATTACCGCGAGCTGTTTGACCAGATCAGGAAGAACGGATACATCTATGTAAGGGTGGACGGGGAGGTTCAGGAAGTCATCCAGGGAATGCGCATCGACCGGTACAAGAACCACGACATCGAGGTGGTTGTTGACCGGCTCACTGCCAGGGATAAGGACCGGGCAAGGCTGAAGAAATCTCTTTCGAGTGCCATGAAACAGGGAAAAGGGGTGACCATGATCCTTGAGAAGGAGCGTACGGAACCCCGCTATTTTTCCAGTCAGCTCATGTGTCCCACTTCAGGGATCTCATACAATGAACCTGCCCCACACAGTTTCTCATTCAATTCTCCCCAGGGGGCCTGTCCACACTGTAACGGACTGGGGACCATCAATGATGTGGATATCTCAAAAATCATCCCGGATGATTCGAAATCCATACGCGGAGGGGCACTTGAACCGGTTGGACCTTACCGTAATACCTTGATATTCTGGCAATTGGATGCTATCGCTGTGCGCTATGCGTTTACATTGGACACCCCGGTGAAAGAGATCCCGGAAAAGGCCCTGCACTGCATCCTTTACGGTTCTGAAGAACCACTTAAACTCCAGAATACCCCCCTGGGAGCTACCTCGAACTATTTTCTCAGCTTTGACGGGATTATCCATCATGTAAACAACAGCGCCGGGGAAGGAAATGGCAGGAATGGCAAAAACCAGGTGAAGCAGTATATCAGGAAGGTGACCTGTCCCCATTGCAATGGGACGCGCCTGAAACCTGAGATGCTCTGGTTCAGGGTCAACGGGAAGAATATTGCCGAGATCTCCAACATGGATATTGGTGCGCTGGCAGAATGGCTCAGGGATATTGAAAAGGAGTTGACCGAACGGCAGAATATCATCGCCAGGGATATCCTCAAGGAGATCAGGAGCAGGCTTGGATTCCTGCTGGATGTGGGACTGAATTACCTCTCACTGCACCGGAGTGCCAGGTCCTTATCGGGGGGGGAAAGCCAGCGTATCAGGCTGGCTACCCAGATCGGGTCCAGGCTGGTGAATGTGCTTTATATTCTCGATGAACCGAGTATCGGGCTGCACCAGCGTGACAACCGCAAGCTCATTGCATCCCTCCAGAGCCTTCGTGACCAGGGAAATTCGGTCATTGTTGTGGAGCATGACAGGGAGATGATCCTTTCCGCTGACCACATTGTGGACCTGGGACCGGGGGCCGGAAGGTGTGGGGGAGACCTGGTCGCGTCAGGTTCACCTGTGCAGATCCTGAAAGGCAAAACACTGACCGCCGAATACCTGAACCAGACAAGGGAGATAGCTGTGCCTGCGGAGCGCAGACCCGGAAATGGAAAACAGCTGGTTCTCCGGGGTGCCACCGGGAATAACCTGAAGGATGTGGATGTTGCATTTCCGCTGGGGAAATTTATCTGTGTGACCGGTGTCAGCGGGAGCGGAAAATCCACCCTCATCAACGAAACCCTTCACCCCATCATCAGCAGGAAGCTCTACCGGTCGAACAGTGTGCCGCTGCCCTACCGTTCTGTGGAAGGCCTGGAACATATCGATAAGGTCATCGAAGTGGACCAGTCACCGCTGGGCAGGACCCCCCGTTCCAATCCGGTAACCTACACAGGTGTGTTCAGTGATATCAGGAAACTGTTTGAGCAAACAACCGATGCGAAGATCAGGGGATTCAAGGCCAGCCGGTTTTCATTCAATGTGAAAGGGGGCAGGTGCGAGACCTGCGGCGGGGCCGGATTGCAGACCATCGAGATGAATTTCCTGCCGGATGTATATGTCAGGTGCAAGACGTGCAACGGGAAAAGATACAACCGGGAAACCCTGGAGGTTCGGTTCAAGGGGCAGAATATCAATGATGTGCTGAAGATGACCATCAACCAGGCCGTGGATTTTTTCGCCAGTGTCCCCTCCATCCTCAGGAAACTCCGCACCCTGCAGGATGTGGGCCTGGGATACATCAGGCTTGGCCAGCCCTCCACAACCCTTTCCGGGGGAGAATCACAGAGGGTCAAACTTTCAGCCGAGCTGGCCAAGAAAGATACCGGAAAGACGCTCTATATACTGGATGAGCCCACCACGGGGCTTCATTTTGAGGATGTGCGGGTGCTGCTGGGTGTGATTGCACGGCTGGTGGACCGTGGGAATACGGTGGTGATGATCGAACACAACATGGATGTGATCAAGGTGGCCGACCATCTCATCGACCTGGGTAAAGAGGGTGGAGACAAAGGAGGCACGATCCTGGCCACAGGGACACCTGAGGAGATGGCCAGGGAGCTGGAGAGCTATACGGGGAATTTCCTCCGGGAGGAACTGGAATCGGATTAAATTGAGTAAATTGTCCTTGCAGACCAAATCCAATAAAAATGGATTCCAGCGAAGATAAAATCAAGAAAGCATTTACGCAGAAAACCTGGAATGAGATCAAGAGCTCTGATTCCTGGCAGATATTCAAGATAATGGCCGAATTCGTGGAGGGTTTTGAAAAGATGGCCTCCATCGGACCCTGTGTTACAATATTCGGATCGGCCAGGACAGGGCCCGACCACAGGTATTATGAGCTGGCGGAGGATATTGCCTTTAAACTGACCCAGAGCGGGTATGGTGTGATTACAGGGGGAGGTCCGGGGATCATGGAAGCGGCCAACAAAGGGGCCATGAAAGGAGAGGGGATCAGTGTGGGCCTGAATATCTACCTCCCCTTCGAACAGAGCTCCAATCCCTTTATCGATCCGGATAAACTGATCACCTTCAAACACTTTTTCGTGCGGAAAGTGATGTTCCAGAAATATGCCCAGGGCTTCATTGTTCTTCCCGGAGGATTTGGCACTTTCGACGAGTTCTTTGAGTCAGCCACCCTGATCCAGACCGGGAAGATCGGGAGATTTCCAATTGTGCTGGTGGGAACCGATTTCTGGAAAGGCCTTGTGGACTGGATTCATGAAGTGGTCCAAAAGGAAGAGAAAAATATCGGTCCAGACGACATGGATCTTTTCACGCTTGTGGATACAGCAGAGGAGGCGGTTGAAGTGATCAATAAGTTCTATACAAAGTATATGCTGAGCCCCAATTTCTGATCGGCAGGGTCGCTGCAGTGTTAGTAAATCCGGGGATTTATGACAGATTATTTTGTACATTTATCAAAATTCAGCTATCCTATGATGAAGAAATATTCCTTTTGGCTCGTTGTTTCCATTTTCCTGCTGTCTGCCACCATGTCTGCTCAGGAAGTGGAAATATCCATGGATCACCCTGACCAGGTAAATGCCGGAGAAGTGTTCGAGGTAACGGTAACCATCAACAAGGGATCCCTGACAGATTATTCCCGGTTTTCCCAAGACCTTCCCCCGGGGCTTACCGCCACCAACCTGAGTTCACCCAATGCGGACTTCAGCTTTGACAACCAGCGTATCAGGATCATCTGGCTGAAGCTGCCGGTGGAGCAGGAGGTGAAGGTTTCCTATAACATCATGGTTGATAAAAAGCTCAAGGGTACATTCGTACTGGGAGGAGTGTTTGCTTTCGTGGTTGAGGAGGAACGCAAGTTCCTGAATTTTGAAAAATCCACAGAGATCACCATCCTCCCGAATCCTTCCGTGGATCCGGCACAGGTGGTTGATATCAAGGATTTCAAAGGAGGGGCAGCTGTTGTCCCGGAGGTGAAGGAGGTCCAGAAGGAGGTTTTTGCCATGGCCATACGCCAGAAGCCCGTGCTACTGGGGACCGGGGGGTACCTTGTACGATTGCTCGTGCAGAACCCCTCAGGCAGCAAATACGCAAAGATCGAAGAGACCATTCCCTGCCGGTTACCTGTTCGAAAGTGTTGATTCCCATGACGGGATTGAGTCGTTTGCTTCATCGACGGTGAAGTTCATATGGATGAAGCTTCCCGGGGAACCGGAGTTTGAAGTGGCCTACAGGCTGGTCCCCAAAAGGGACGAACCCCAGGGAAATATGGCCATTAAGGGATTGCTCACCTACTCGGTGGGGAATGAGAACAAGCAGTTGGTTATCAAGGAGATGGATGTCTCCCTGGAGGAGCTTTCCCTGTCAGAAAAAAGGAACCTGCTGGCTACCGGTGCTGTCCCTGCAGGAGCTAAAACAGCAACCGAAACGGTTCAGAAACCGGAACCGGAACCTGTACAGAAAACGGCCAAACCTGCCCCTCAAACCACAACCAGGCAGCAACCTGCCGGTCCCTCCGGACGGACCATCAGTAATACCCCTGTGCTGGCTGCAGGCACAGGTGTATATTTCAGGGTTCAGCTGTCTGCCAACCAGAAAGCTTTTGATGCCCGTACACGTTACCGCAAGGCAGGAGTCGACCAGGAGGTGTATGTGGAAGAGCATAACGGTTTGTATAAATATACAGCTGGTTCCTTCACCACTTACAACCAGGCGAGTGCCTATAAGAAAAAGTTGGAGAAGCTTCCCGGGGTGTCAGGTGCTTTTGTGGTGGGATACCAGGATGGGAAACGGGTCCAGGTCTCATCAATACGCTGACGTGGGACGTTAATCAACCCTGAAGGTGTTTCGGATCCTCTCATATAGATTGCTCCTGGCGGCCCTTATCATGGCCCCCGTGATCTCTTTCGGACAGGAGGTGGATTACGATTCCCTGTTGCAAAGGGTCGATACGGTGGAAAATCCTGTATATAAGCCGGTGGTATCCTTTTCATACGGTATCCTGAATTTCAGGGGGGATGTGAGGAACAGCCTGATTACGCCGGTAATCGGAAACCAGGCAGGAATGTTGAATGTGGCCACCCTTTTTGGCAGGAACCGCAATTTCGTGGCCAATTTCAATTTCATGATGGGCAGGCTCACGGTCAACCAGTATTCGTACGAAGACCTATACAGGAACCTGAATTTCGAGACTGATCTCTTTTCTTTCGGGGTGAATGTGGAATACAGGTTCGGGCACTTCATCAAAAAAACATCCTTTATCCGGCCCTATGTTTCCCTGGGGATCGAGAATGTGAATTTCAGTTCCAAGGGTGACCTGCTGGTGGATTCTTCAGGGACCAGCTACCAGTACTGGTCGGACGGGACCATTCGCGGTGTGGAGCAGGATGGCGCTACCGGCACGGAACCGGTCATATACCGCGATTACATCTTTGAGACCGATCTGCGGTCCATGGAGAAAGAGATCGATCCCGGTTTTGGGACGTACAGCCAGCGTTCCCTTGCCATACCTGCAGAGGTTGGCCTGCATTTCCTTGTTGGCCGCCGTGCCTTCTTCAGCCTGGGTGTTTCCTATCATTATATGTTCAATGACTACCTTGATAATGTAGCTGGGGAGGGAACCAGTATCCAGGGAAACAAGGGCAATGACAGCTACGTTTTCTCGCACCTTTCACTCCATTTTGACCTTTTCTCCGATCCGGCCACCCGGACGGTGGACCTCTTGTATGCGGATGCTGAGTTTGATCCCCTCTTTTTTGATGATGAAGATGGCGATTTCGTCCTCGATGTGGCAGACCGCTGCCCGGGAACGCCCTACGGCATTGAGGTGGACACCCTCGGGTGTCCGCTGGACGGAGACCGTGACGGGGTTCCTGACTACCTGGACAAGGAGCTGGAAACCAGGGACGGGGCCTGGGTGGATGATGAGTGGTGTGACAGTTACCGAGGAGGCCTATCTGGCCAGCATCGAGAGCCGCAACGATGCCATGCCAAGGGAGGATGTGGAATTTTACCTGGCCACCATCAGGGCTGATTACCGGCTGGGTTCGGCGGTTGAGATCCCCGATCATTTTAAATCCCTGGATGAGGACAAGGACGGTTATATCTCTTTTGATGAACTTATTGAAGACGGTGGACCTCTATTTTGATTTCGAGCTGGACCTGGACCTGGATGAACTCCGGCAGCTCAATGAATTCTTCTTCTCCCAGTAGCGCACCGGGACCTATTTTATTTTATGGAGCCGCTCCATCTGCCGCTGGGTGTCCTTGCGCTTGATGGTTTCCCGCTTGTCGTATTCCCTTTTTCCCCTGGCCAGGCCGATTTCCAGTTTTGCATATCCCGAATCGGCCATGAAGATCCTGAGTGCTGCAATGGTCAGGCCGCTCTCCTTTACCTTTCGCTGAAGTTTCTTGAGCTCCTTGCGGTTGAGCAGTAATTTGCGGTCCCGACCGGGAACATGGGGATTGTAGCTGGCCCAGGCATAATCTGCGATCTGCATTCCCCTTACATAGAGTTCATCCTTCTGGAAAACACAATACGCTTCGCCCAGGCTCACCTTGCCCATGCGGATCGATTTGATCTCGGTTCCGGAGAGCTGGATGCCGGCCACGTATTTATCCAGGATTTCGTAATCGTGGAATGCTTTCTTGTTCTTTATGTTGATCCTGTTGCCCATCTGATATTCACGGACCCAAAGGTATAAAAAACCGGTTATTTGGGTATATTTGGTCAGCATGGAATCACCGAATGCACACCTGGTAACGGTACTCGGACCAACGGCTGCAGGGAAAACCTCCTTTGCCGCCTGCATCTGGCCAGCCGGATCGAGGGGAGAGATTATCAGTGCCGATTCCCGACAGGTATACCGGGGCATGGATATCGGGACAGGCAAAGGACTATGGGGATTACCATGGTGGAAGGTGTCCGGATCCCTGTTCACCTGATCGACATGGTTGACGCAGGGTATGAATACAATGTCTACCTGTTCAAGCAGGATTTTCTCAGGGTGTTCACTGATATTTCTGACGAGGAACAGGATCCCGGTCCTTTGCGGGGGAACAGGCCTCTATATCGAGTCCGTTCTGCGCAATTACCAACTGCTCGCATGTGCCTGTCAATCAGGAGCTCAGGAGCGACCTGGAGGCAAAGAGCCTTGAGGAGCTGGAAGGTATCCTGAAGCTCTATGGACCCCTTCACAACCAGACCGATACGGTGAACAGGAAAAGGATGATCAGGGCCATTGAGATCGCCATGTACCAGGCGTCAAATCTGAACAGTCAGGCAGAAACCAAAGATCTGAATCCAGGTTGTACTGGGCATCATGCTGGAGAGGAACATCCGCAGGAAGAGGATCACCGAGAGGCTGATGAGGCGGCTGGAGGAGGGTCTGGTCAGCGAGGTGGAAGAGTTGCTCGGACCAGGGGGTATCGCCCGGAAAAATGGAGTATTACGGACTGGAATACCGCTATGTGAACCGCTACCTGCAGCATGAGCTAACCTACGATGACATGGTGAAAAGACTCAATTCAGCCATCCACCAGTTTGCCAAACGGCAGATGACCTATTTCAGGGGAATGGAACGGAGGGGGATAGAGATCCACTGGATCGACGGTATGCTGCCAATGGATGAAAAAATTGAGGCTGCCCTTGCCATATGCCGGTCCCGGTTCCCGGGGATTGATCAACCTACCTGAACTGCCAGGGGAGATCCATGATAAACCATATCAGCCCGAAAGAGATCAGGATATTGAAAGCCGTGATCAGGTAATTATAAGGTACCCGCCAGGACCCGATCCGCCGCCTGATCATGATCCCGATATTGGGGATAAAAAAGGCCAGCACACTGAATACGGTCAGTGCATTCAGGATCCTCTCCTCGTCCACTTCCTCGGAAGGCTCTGCGACAGGTGAAAAGAAGAGGATCAGGTATGCCATAAGCAGGAAGCAGGCCAGGTATACCAGGTAGCTGGCCTTGATGAATATGGTGGACATGGGGCGCTTGCGGTGTATCCTGAAAGGTTTCAGGATAATGATGGCAATGATATAGATCAGCAGAAATGCAGCAATAAATATGAAATGCAGCAGGAAATTCATACCATGCCATTAGGTAAGGTTGCCCACAAGGTACAAAAAATGCAGGAATGATCCTGCTGGTCTACTCTTCCTTGCTTTTCAGGGTGGATTTGATTTTCTCTTCCAGCTCATCCGAAAGTTCCGGGATTATCCTTCAACAGGTTTCTTACAGCATCCCTTCCCTGGCCAAGCCGGGTTTCGCCGTAACTGAACCAGGAACCACTTTTCTTGAGGATCTCCAGTTCCACACCCATATCGATCAGTTCCCCGGTTTTGGAAATGCCCTCACCGTACAGAATGTCAAACTCTGCTTTGCGGAAAGGGGGGGCCAGTTTGTTCTTGACCACCTTGACACGGGTACGGTTGCCCTGGATCTCTTCACCCTCTTTCAGTTGACCGATGCGCCTGATATCGATCCTGACCGAAGCGTAAAACTTCAGGGCATTCCCCCCGGTGGTGGTTTCCGGATTTCCGAACATCACCCCGATCTTCTCCCTGAGCTGGTTGATGAAAAAACAGGTGGTATTGGTCCGGTTGATGTTGGCTGTAAGCTTTCTAAGTGCCTGCGACATGAGCCTGGCCTGCAGTCCCATCTTTGAATCACCCATTTCACCCTCAATCTCAGATTTGGGGGTCAGTGCCGCTACAGAATCGATGACAACGATATCGATGGCACCTGAGCGGATCAGGTGGTCAGTGATTTCCAGTGCCTGTTCCCCGTTGTCCGGTTGGGATATGTAAAGGTTTTCAATGTCCACACCCAGTTTCTTGGCATAGAAACGGTCGAAGGCATGCTCGGCATCGATAAAGGCAGCGATTCCCCCGCTCTTCTGGGCTTCTGCAATGGCATGGATCGCCAGTGTGGTTTTCCCTGAAGACTCCGGGCCATAGATTTCAATCACCCTACCCCTGGGATAACCTCCCACCCCAAGGGCCAGGTCCAGGCCGATGGAACCTGACGGGATGACCGCCACGTCCTCAATGGCATTATCGCCCAGTTTCATGATGGTTCCTTTGCCGTATCCCTTTTCTATTTTATCCAGGGTAAGCTGAAGTGCTTTCAGTTTCTCCTGGTTGTTTCCATTGCTTTTTTCGTTGCTCATGCTGTTTTAATGGTTAATGTGGTGACTCTTCGAATATCTGCCTGCTATGTTCCCTGGTCTTCACTTTTTCAATGATCTCTCAGATGATCCCCTTTTCATCGATGATGAAGGTTTTCCTGCGGATCCCCAGGAAGGTTTTCCCATACAGTTTCTTTTCCCCCCATGCTCCGTAATTCTGCAGGACTTTCCTGTCCACATCGGAGATCAGCCTGAAGGGGATACTGTACTTCGAAATGAACTTCTGGTGAGATTTCTCACTGTCGGCACTGACTCCGATCACTTCGTAACCTTCACCGGTAAACTGGCTGTAATGGTCCCTCAGGTCACATGCCTCGGCAGTGCATCCGGGAGTGTTATCCTTCGGGTAAAAATAGAGTACGACCTTCTTTCCCCTGTACTCTTCAAGCGTGATTCTCTGCCCGTTCTGGTCTGTTGCGTCAATGGCGGGAGCAGGGTCTCCCACTTTCAGGTCTGCCATGTTCAAATCAAATTATAAATGTACAAAAGTTGCTCAATAACCAGCCCTAATAATTGCTATTTTTGATCAGCACTCCTGGTGTAATGATACTATGTAAAACAGAATGGCCAGCATTATGTTTATACCCTTTCTGCGTTCGTTTCTATTCCCTGCAATACTGCTCTCTTTTGCGCTTCCTCCCGGTCTGTCTGTCCAGGATCCCATTGCTTTTTTTGAAGAGGGCCATTTTCGAAGGGCACTGGAAGGATTCATGGAACTGAATGATAAACAGCCAGGCAACGGCATGTATGCTTACTTTGCCGGAAGGTGCCTGCTGGAACTCAATGAGGATCTGGATGAAGCCATTGAGTTGCTTTACGGTGCAGCCCGGAAACAGGTTCCGGCGGATGTGAACCTTTACCTTGGGATGGCCTATCACCATGACTACAATTTCTCAGAGGCCATCCGGTACTATGAACGTTATAACAGCAGCGCATCACGGCAGGAGGCAAAGAGTCAAAGGGTGGATCAGAAGATCAGGGACTGCCGGAATGCCAGGAAGATCGCTGAGAGTTACAACCAGTATGAGGTTATGAACGTGACCTTTATCAACCTGTCCGATTCGGCCGAGTACGCACAGATCAGGATGAAAGGAGGGAAGCTTGGCAGGAAACCTGCAGCGTACTTCAGGGAGGATGAGCAACATGAAGGGTTGCATACCCTGATGTTTATGCCTGTTAATCCCCGGCGGGGTGATTATGTCTATTATTCCGGGTACAACAGGGCTGGGAAGAATGGGGCCCAGCTTTTCAGGGTGAAGAAGGGGGCAGGTAAGCTGTGGGGCGATCCGGCGGAAGTGAAGGAACTGAATACAGAAGGGGAAGAGATTCTGCCCTATTTTGATCCCATTGGGAACGACCTTTATTACGCCTCTGATGGAGGACAGGGTATGGGTGGATTTGACCTTTACCGTTCCCACTATGACCCGGAAAGGGATGAATGGTCGGAACCTATTAACCTGGGATTTCCTATTAATTCAGTGATGGATGAATACCTCCTGCTGCCCGGTTCAGACCTTGGCATGATGATGTTCTTCTCAAGCCGCGAAGGAACCGACAGCACTGCAACGGTGTACCGGGTGCACCTGGTGGAACCAAAGAAAGCGTGCTGATGTCAACAACCCAGGTATGCTGAAGGAGATAGCCAGCCTTGGGGGCGTAGCAGCCGAGATCCTGGCTGACCTGGAAGCCCTGTCAGCACCGAAAGTCACAACCAGTAGTGATGAGCAAAAAGAACCTATTGCGGAGACAGGTGCAACAAGGAGAGAACCTGTTATTACACCTGTGAGGATCCTCCCGTCCACACCTGAACCTGACGTGGAGAAAACACCTTACCAGGAAATCCTGGCTGCAGCACTCATGTACCAGGCCGCCTCGGATTCGCTGAAGGACCTGGCCACTGCTGCCCGGACCAGGATCAGGGAGTCGGAGGATCCCAACGAAAGGTGGGTCTGGCAAAAACAGATCATGGTATGGGATAAGAAGGCCAGGGACCAGGAGGAGATTGCTGATGAATTGTATACCATGCTGGACCAGGAAAGGGGTGCCACAGCGCCGGCACCTGTTGTGAATCTCCCTGATGCCATCATGGTGGATACAGTGATGGAGGAGCTGACTGTGTACCGCTACAGGGACCAGGAGCCTGACCTTGAAGGAGAGCCCGGAAACCAGCCTGCAATGCCTCAGCCTTCTGCCCAACCGGCTTCCGGTTATATCAACCGTTTTGATGTTCTGGCTGAATCGCCTTACAGCGCATCGAATCCCATCCCGGTGGATGTAACGCTGCCTGTGGGGGTCTTTTACAGGATCCAGCTGGGGGCTTTCGGGCAACCGGTAGAGCCGGGGGCCTTCATGGGGATCAGTCCCATTACGGCAGAGACCATCCCCGACCGGGGGCTGATCAAATACTATGCAGGCAAATTCAACCGGTATGCTGATGCTGTCGAAGCACTGGCCAGGATACGTTCCCGGGGGTACGAAGATTCTTTTATCGTGGCATGGTACCAGGGAAGACCCGTTTCGACCCAAAAGGCAAAACAACTTGAATGAGATACTTTTCAGGATAAATTTTTCTATATTTGATCGGACACGATTTTCTGCTTGATGGACAGTAATTTCACCAGCCGGCCGCAGAAACTGGGTTCCGAGGATATAAATGATAAGCACAAGGCAAGACTGGTGCTTCACAACGATGACATAAACACCTTTGATTATGTCATGGATACGCTGGTCGAGGTATGCGATCATTCCCTGACACAGGCAGAACAATGTGCCACCATTACCCATTACAAAGGCAAATGCGAAGTGAGATCCGGTACACCGGAGGGGATGAAGGAGTTGCGTTATCAGCTGATCTCACAGGGGCTGAAGGCATCCGTTGAAAATTAACCTGGCATGACAATAATCATCATTCTGATCGTTTTAGGGATCCTGTTGTTTGTCATCGAGTTCCTACTTGTTCCAGGGGTGACCATTGCCGGCATCGGGGGATTGATCCTTACGGTATTCGGGGTGTACAAAGCTTTCAACGATTTTGGGTCCCAGGTAGGGATATGGATACTTATTGGAACCATTCTGCTGAGCATATTTGTGATTGCCATGTCGTTGCGTGCCAGGACCTGGAACAGGCTGATGCTGAAAACCAACGTTGATGGAACGGTTGACAAGGATCTCACCGAGGAACAGGTGAAGCCGGGAGACCGGGGAACCACCCTGACAAGGCTGGCCCCCATGGGAAAGATCAAAGTGAATGACATGGTCAGGGAAGCCAGATCGCTTGAAGGTTATGTGGATGAACATACCGAGATAGAGATTGTCTCTATTGAGGGGACGAGAATTGCTGTAAAACAAATTAACAAGTTATAAAGCCGAAAAGTTATGGATTTTAATTTCACGTGGATCATTATTGTGGTGGCCAGTATCATTGGCCTCTGGATCATTTTGTATTTTATCCCCATCGGATTGTGGTTTACCGCACTCCTTTCCGGGGTGCGTATCTCCCTGTTGCAGCTGATCCTGATGCGCTGGAGGAAAGTTCCACCTAATATCATTGTGAGGTCGATGATCGAAGCCACCAAGGCCGGTCTGGCATTTATCAAGCGGGATGAACTGGAAGCCCATTACCTGGCCGGGGGGCATGTGGAGCAGGTGATTCATGCCCTTGTCTCGGCAAGCAAGGCGAACATTGAACTCTCCTTTCAGATGGCGACAGCCATTGACCTGGCAGGCAGGGATGTGCTGGAGGCAGTACAGATGTCTGTGAACCCGCAGGTCATCAACACCCCGCCGGTAACGGCTGTGGCCAAGGACGGGATTCAGTTGATTGCCAAAGCCCGTGTGACTGTCCGTGCCAATATCAAGCAGCTGGTGGGTGGTGCCGGCGAGGAGACGGTTCTGGCACGTGTGGGGGAGGGTATCGTCTCTTCCATCGGCTCTTCCAAATCGCACAAGGAGGTGCTTGAAAATCCCGATTCCATCTCCAGGATCGTACTGGAAAAGGGCCTGGATGCAGGAACTGCCTTTGAGATCCTTTCCATCGATGTGGCCGATATTGATATAGGAAAGAATATTGGTGCTGTCCTGCAGATGGACCAGGCCAATGCGGACAAGAACATTGCCCAGGCCAAAGCCGAGGAACGCAGGGCCATGGCGGTTGCTACCGAGCAGGAGATGAAAGCCAAAGCCCAGGAAGCCCGGGCAAAAGTCATTGAGGCTGAGGTGGAGATTCCGCTGGCCATGGCCGAAGCCTTCAGATCAGGAAACCTGGGGATCATGGATTATTACAAGCTCAAGAACATTGAGGCCGATACCACCATGCGCGATTCTATATCGAAAGGAACCCGGCAACCTTCCAGGAAGCCGGGTGAAAAGGATAAGGAGTAGTAATCCTTAATTCTTTTTCCTGTACCCGCCTTTTGGAAAACCGCCTTTTACCCCCCTGGTGGCAGCGCCACTTTCTGTCGGGTCAGGTGAAATCCATTGCCTGAGGTCATCCATGGAACTGTCGTCTATGGGTGGTGTATCTGAGAGCAGGAATCCTCCCATCAGGTAGGCGAAAGGATATTCATCCTTGAAAACATAGAGGTGATCCTCCAGGTGCCTCTCTAGTTCAGATCCCTCCATCCTTGACATTTTCAGGTGAATGGCATTCGTCCTTCAGGGTGGGTGTCAGGGTATATGAAACCATAAAATCTTCACCCTGCCGCATCCACCGGGTGTTTGCATTGGGAACAAACTCCATATGGATCACCACGGGTTCAGTAAGACAACCATCCTTCATGAGGTATTGCGAAATGTCAGGTACAGAAAAGCTGAACCAGCCACTTTCATTGGTCTGTGTGGAGGAAGCGTGGCTCCACAGCTCAGTTCGGCCTGGTTCGGCTGTAATGAGTTTAACATTAAAATCAAACTGCTCCTGGCTGATTTCATGGCCTTCGCCATCAGTAAGAATTCCCTGGAAGTTAAGTTCAATGGCCGGTTGTGCTGCAACGAATGCTGCCAGTACAAACAATGGTGCTGCGATCAAAAGGATCTTTTTCTTGATTCGGTTCATGGCATTCCTGGTTTAAACACAAATTTACAAAATTCCTGATAATGAGTTATACGGAATGCACAAAATAAGGTTATTAACAAATTGTTAATAACTATTGTGAATTAATTGTTAATAGAGAAGCTGCTTCGCTTCTTGACTCGCAATTGCCGATGGTCTATTTTTGATTATACCGAGTAAGAGATAATAGGCCGCTCGAAGTTTCGCCCGGTGTAGTGATGCAGTCCGACAGGATTCTGTTTAGCGAACCGGCCGGTAGAGGGATTCCCCCGTTGCCGGAGAATCATCCAGAGCCAGGCATAGGCCAAGAAACAGGGTTTCCTGGTTTATTTAATCTGAAAGATCACTTCTTGGTAGGTCTTTAAAAGGTTGATCCGGAAGGCTGAAGAGCCAAACAGAATCCCTTGGGGTTCCACTAAGCTTTTTCACTTTGACATCAGGCAGATCGTAAGACCTGGCTGATGCAGGGGCCTTCAGGAGCCAGTCCCGGAAATCCGGCTTTTAGCAGGGTGAAAGGACGGTTGCAAGTCATTGCTTTACGGAGCAAGGGCCGAGAACCAGGGTTCGCAGGCGGTTAATCCCCAGGGATTACAGTCAGCGGGCCGGCCATCATAACTGTAGCTCGGCACTGATTGGTGGCTATGGGTACCATTCGGTGAAAAGGGAGTAAACCTCAAGTTTACTCCCTTTTTGTTCTTATTCATTTACAGGTTGCTACCCTGTATCTTTTGAAGTTACGCCTGTTTCTTCAACCGGCGTGAGATGCGCTTCACCAGCTCCACGATTAACCCGATCGCCACCCCACCCAGGCAGGCAGCGAAGGCATAAATTACCAGGTCTTCTGAGATCCCGACGAAGATTGCGGGGATGATCACTCCCACAAGACAGAAAAGGATGGAGAGATTCACACTGAGCCGGTTGATCTTTGGTGCGATCCAGAGTACCAGGACCAGCAGTCCCAGCGACATGGTCAGCGAGACGAAAAAGAAGGTGGCATCCACGATATCACGCAGGATCAGGGCCATACCGATACCCAGTACCATAAGTGCAACCATGCTGTAGCGCATGGTTTTCCTGAGGTTCTCTTTCTTTGTAAATCCGGTTTTTTCCAGGAAATCCTGTGTAACCGATGCAGAGGCGGTAAACATATAGGTATCGGCCGAGGAGGATACCGAGGAATATATGATGACTACGGAGAGTCCGGCAAGTCCAACCGGCAGCAACCGGCTGAATCCCACAATCAGTGAAGTGTCTGGTGCAATGTTGGGAATATCGGTGCGGATCACCAGTCCGATCAGCAGCAGGATGAAGCCAACCATGATGTAGAACAGGGATGAGAGGAAAATGCTCCGCTTGAAGTGCTTTTTATCCTTGATGGCATATACCCGTTGCCACAGTTCGGGTGAGGCCATGGGAATAAAGAAACCGGCCAGGAAGAAGCTGATCAGTTGCATGGTAGGTATATTGAACAGGTCCATGAAGACCAGGTCGGGTTTTGTGTTGGTGGTTGTTAACAAGAACATCATCAGCACAAACAGGAGGAAAATACCGAAGGTCTGGATGATGTCTGTCTTCACCACGGCATCGAATCCCCCGGCAAGCAGGTACAGCAGAATAACCATCCCAACAATGATGGCCGAGAAGTCATAGGAAATTGGGGTATACTCAGAGATCAGTTTAGCCCCGGCTGTAAAGTTAAGCACCACCCAGCCGAACATGATGACGATGGTGATGATCGTGGCCAGGTACCCGGCGAATTTTCCCTGGAGGAAAAAGAAGTAGTCGGGCATGGTATAGAACTTCTCCTTGTCTGCCAGCTTCTTGACCTTTAATCCGAAGAAATAGAACACGAAAAGCCCGAATACCGATCCAACGAAGTACCACAAAGCTCCCATGCCGTACATGTAGACCAGAGCCGTGTAAGTGAGCAGAATGGCTGCGCCAATACGGCTGGAAAAGATGGTGGTGGTGGCCTGGAGGGAGGTAAGTTTCCGGCCCGAGATGAGAAACTCTTCTTTCTCCTGTTTTCTCCCGGTTAGGGCCCCCACAACCAGGATCACCAGGAAATAGGCGGCAATGATCAGGTAATCGGCAGTTCTTAGCAAGAGTGTGTCAGCTGTTGCAGCGACCTCGGTGACAGTAGACATGGTGGTTAGTTTTAGTATTCAATTATGTAAATATATTAAAATATAAATAGTACGAACCGGGAGGGTTCCTGGCCGGTCCTGCAGCTACTTTCTAAGCCATTTCCGTACAATCCCTGGTTGACCCCCTTGATCATGTCATAGACCCTCCTTTGGCGGCATGTATCTGCCGTTTTTTATCCAAATGTCAGTCAATAACCAGCATTTACCCTATGAATGACCGTTTGAACCCGGTAAACGGAACTAAACAGAATTTAACCGGTTGAATGTCCCCCGGAATCCCGCCGTTGCTTGATATTATTGGCTTAGAAGTGTGCTTTCTGCTTTCTTCAGTACAAAATTTTGTCTGTTCGTCAGAAAACACAAATGTTAATCTAAAACCAAGTCTATGAAAAAAGTATTATGCTTTCTGCTATTCATGGCGCTGGGAACCATCAGCCTCTTCGGGCAGCCCCGGGTGATTACCGGAACGGTGACCAGTGCTGACGACGGAGCGCCGCTACCGGGTGTTTCAGTTGCTGTAATGGGATCCTCCATTGGTACCATTACAGATACCGATGGTAATTTTGACCTCACTGTCCCGGAGGATGAAGGCACGCTGGTGTTCAGTTTTGTGGGCCTGCTCAGCCAGGAAATCCCCATTGGTTCCAATACGGTAATCGATGTGATCATGGAGCAGGACCTGCTGGAACTGGATGAGGTGGTTGTCACAGCACTGGGTATCTCCCGGGAGAAAAAAGCCCTGGGTTATTCGGTAACACAGTTGAACGCTGAGGACATTGAGCAAAAGCCCGAGAGTGATATCGGACGGGTGTTGAGCGGCAAAGCTGCCGGTGTACGGGTAACTGCCACCAGCGGTGTCTCTGGTACGGGTACCAATATTACCATACGCGGGTACTCTTCCATCAAGGGGAACAACCAGCCTCTTTTTATTGTGGACGGTGCCCGTTTCTCTGGAAGCACCAATTCGGGGACCGACAATGAGCAGGGGTTCCTGGAAGGGAACCAGGCTACCTCAAGCCGCTTCCTGGATATCGATCCCAACAGTGTGGAAAGCCTGTCTGTCCTGAAGGGACTCAGTGCCACCACCATCTATGGTGCGGAGGGACGAAATGGTGTGATCATTATTACCACCAAGAATGGAGCTGGCGCCTCTGGGATAGCCGAAGTAACTGTGAACCAGTCTGTTTTCCTGAACCAGGTGAATCTGCCTGTTTTCCAGGATGTCTACGGCAATGGATGGACGCAGCAACATGGATTCTTTTTCAGCAACTGGGGAGCTGCCTTTACCGACCCATATACCACGGTGGATCATCCCTACTCGCGGTTCAGCGATCCGTCGCTGATTGAAGCTTTCCCTGAATACCAGGATGGAGCCCAATACGAGCTGAAGCCCTATAACAGTGTGCCTGAGTTCTTCAGGACCGGGATCGCCTCCAATACAGCGGTGAGTCTGAGGGGCGGAAATGAGAAGTCCAGTTACAATGCCAATGTCAGCTATGTGAACGACCAGGGTTTCCTTCCTGAAAATGAACTGACCAAGTTCAATGTGGGAATCGGAGGGCGAACACAGCTGTCTAAAAAACTCTCATTCAGCGGGACCATGAACTTCGTCAAGACTGATATGAGAACTCCCCCGATCAGCTATGGAAGTGGTGATGGTATCACCGGTGGAAGCGGTGTTTCTGTTTTTGCGGATGTATTATATACACCCAGGTCCGTTGACCTCATGGGGCTGCCCTTTGAAAGTCCCATCGATCACCGCAGTGTTTACTACCGCCAGGGCAATGATATCCAGAATCCCCGCTGGACCACCAAGTATTGCAGCTCCATCGACAATGTGAACAGGGTATATGGCTCGGGGGGCCTCTCATACGATATCCTGGATAATCTGAACCTGAGCTACAGGTATGGAGTGGATCATTACGCAGAACAACAGGCTTATCAGGTAAATAGTGGATCGGTTCAGAATGCCAACTACCTGAATGGTTTGTACCGGACCCGGAATATCATGAATACCATCTGGGACCAGTCCATTCTCTTAACCCTTCAACAGGAGATCGGTGATCAGATCGCCCTGGATATTTTGTTGGGCGGTTCATCGGTTCGCGATATCTATTCTTCTGACGGGATGGAGAGTACCAACCAGCTGATTTTCGGTATGATGAACCATAAGTATTTCAGCGACCACAGCACCATCAACAGCTTTAGCCTGTTGCCGCTTCAATCCCGCGCTGAATCCAACACACTGGGTGCGTTTGGCCAGGTGACTGCCAGTTACAGCAACTACCTCTACCTGAATGTTTCAGCCAGGAATGACTGGTTCTCCTCTCTGCAACCGGAAAACCGGAGCCAGTTCTATCCCAGTGTAAGCCTCTCGTTTATTCCTTCCAATGTGTTGACTGCCTTGAAGGAGAGTGCGGGGTTTGACATGCTGAAACTGCGGATTGGATATGGAACTTCGGCAGGATTTCCACCGCTGTATGTAACAGAGGATGTGCTGGCCACCGATTCCCGCGGCTATGTAACAAGGGATGGCACAGTTGTCCCGAGTAACGGGGTCTCTTTTTTCCTGGGGAATCCTGACCTGCAGCCCGAGCTGCATGCGGAGACTGAACTTGGGATTGAATTTGCCATGTTTGAAAACCGCATCGGTGCTGATATCACACTCTATACGAAGAATACAAAGAACCTGATTACCGATGCCACGCTGGATCCGGCAACAGGGTATTACCAGACCTATGTGAATATCGGCCAGATGACCAACCGGGGTCTTGAGCTGGAACTCCATGTAACTCCTGTGAGGACCGCCAATTTCACCTGGACCATCAGCGGGGTATTCACCAAATATGAAAGTATGGTTGATGAACTGGGCGCTGGGCTCGAAAGGGTGCTCATCAACGGATTTACCGACCTGGGGAATTATGCCATTGCCGGCCAGCCCTACGGGGTCATGTACGGATATGCCATAGCCAGGGACGATGATGGCAACTTCTTGATTGACGGTAGCGGAAACTTTCTTCAGTCGGATGAGCCTACCATCATTGGTAATCCGCATCCCGATTTTGAGACCAGCCTTATCAACCGCCTGAAGTATAAAGGCCTCTCTTTCAATATGCAGTGGGATTACCGCCAGGGAGGTGATATATACTCAGAGACAGTGAATACCCTTATAGGCCGTGGGATCACAGAGGATACCAACTTTGACCGCTTGCAGACCTTTGTCATGCCCGGTGTACTGGATGACGGCACACCCAATGACATCCAACTTACGGCCACCGATGCCTATTTCGATAACTTCGGGACACAGGCACCAGCTGAAGTCAATGTGATTGATGGAACAACGGTCAGATTAAGGGAGATCTCCCTGTCCTACGCTTTGCCTCAGAACTGGATGAGTAAACTGCCGTTTAAGAAGGTGGAACTGTCACTGGTCGGCCAGAACATCTGGTTCAAGGCCATCAATTTCCCGAAATACGTGAATTTCGATACAGATATGCTGAGCCTTGGAGTGGGTAACGGACTTGGATTTGATTTCCTTACCGGTCCCAGCTCCACCAGGTACGGTGGAAGTATTAAGATTACTTTCTAGATCAATAAACAATGAGAAATATGAAAAGAATAACAGCACTTATAGTTGTGACGGCGCTACTTGGACTTCTTGTTGGCTCATGTGACTTTTTCAACCTTGAGCTGACCGAGGATCCTGATGAAGTAACGTTGTCCGTGGCCAACCCTGACTATGCGCTCAACGCCATGCAGGTGGATTTCAGAAAGTTCCTCAACGACGAAGATCCGGCCAACTGGAACGGAGTGAATAAATTTGGGATGGAGGTCGTCCGGATGATGAATCCCTGGGGCGGAACCTACGAAAATGCTTATAATCCCCAGGATTTTGATGCAGCCTGGGGCAATGCCTATGAGGGATTGCTGATGGATGCCCATACTTTCCTCCCCATTTACGAAGAGAAGGAGTGGTGGATCCATGCAGGAATTACCAAGGTTCTTCAGGCATATACACTGGTTACCCTGGTGGATTTCTTTGGTGATGTTCCATGGACCGAATCTTTTGATGCCACCAATTTCAATCCGGTGGCTGATGATGATCAGGCGGTGTACAATGTGGCCATTACCAAGCTGGATGAAGCCATTGCGGACCTGGCCAAGGAGTCCATGGCAACGCCCTCCAATGATCTGTTTTACGGGGGTGATCCTGATGCCTGGACCACCCTGGCCAAGACCCTGAAACTGAAGATCTACCTGAACCTGCGGCTTGTGGATGCTTCCGGTGCCACCTCCATGATCAACAGCCTGATCGCTGACGGTGACCTGATCGATGATCCGGCCAAGGACTGGGTTTTCGAATACAGCCGCAATACGGATAACCCGGATTGCCGGCATCCCTATTTCACCTATAATTACCTGAATGGCGGAAATGATTACATGGCCAATTATTTCATGTGGACCATGTATGAGGAGAAGCCGGTGGTGGATCCAAGGATGCGGTATTATTTCTACAGGCAGCAACTCTATTCCTCGGAAGATTTTCAGGAATTGCCCTGCTATGGCACACCGTTTCCCAACCACTATCCGGTGGATATGCCATTCTGCACCCTGAATGACGGGTACTGGGGACGTGACCACCTGGATGATGACGGGATCCCGCCCGACACCCCCAAGAGGACCCTGTGGGGAGTCTACCCGGCAGGAGGTGAATTCGATAGCGATATTGGTCTCCCAGGAACGGCTGCATCGGGATATCAGGGTGCAGGGGCCGAGGTGATCATGCTGGACAGCTATGTAAAATTCATGCTGGCTGAAGCGGCGCTGACACTGGGGACCACGGGTGATCCAAAACAGCTTCTGCTGGATGCGGTAAGTGCTTCCATCAGTCATGTGATGGCGTTTGGTGAGGAGGCTGCAGTACAGGAGTTCATTCCGACCCAGGAGGATATTGACGACTATCTGGCTGAAGTGGAGACCCTGTATGACAATGCAACTTCCGATACAGAAAGGCTCGAAGTGATTGTAAAGGAGTACTACATTGCCCTTTTCGGGAATGGTATTGAATCTTACAACCTGGTGAAGCGGACCACCATGCCTTCGAACCTGCAGCCCGCTTTGCTGCCATCACCTGGTGAGTTCCCCAGGACTTTTAACTACGCGGCCGATTGTGTGAACCTGAATTCATCCATTGAGCAGAAACCTCACACGGTACAGGTATTCTGGGACACAAATCCGGCAGGAATTATTAAATAACCTAAAGCAAACAACAATGAAACTATATAAATTAATAACATTAGCATTGCTGGGTGTATTGGCGTTTTCCTGCAAGGAGCCGATGTTGGTCACTCCGGACGATGTTGAAAGAGGGATTTTCGTGACCTTCGAACCCGGGAACATGGAAATTAACTCGGGAGATATATCCGGGACACCGGTGACAGGTACTTTTGATGTACGTTTAGACAATGTGGCCAGTCATGACTATTTATGTGAAACGGATCTATGATCAGGGAACAAGTGAGTCAGACCGGGTCCTTGTTGAGACCATTACCACGTTCCCTTATGAGTTCTCAATAGATGGTTATGAGCTGGCAGAACTGTTTGGAATTTCTGATGATGAAATTCCTGGCAGCATCTTTGAGTTTTACTGTGAAGCCACAGGCAAGAATGGCGAGGTGGCTACGGTTGATAACCTCCATCCTAACTTCATCGGGGCTCCGGAACAGCTTCAGGGATTTTGGTTCAGGGTGCCTGTGATCTGTCCCTCCGATCCCGAAGTGATCGTAGGAACCTACAGCTCGGTGACCGATGCTACTTTCATTGACTTCGGCCCTGTCGTGGGCTATGAGCATACGGTGACCATCTCCGTTACTGAGGATGAAGGATTATATACTATCTCTTCATACTCATTCGGTACCTATGATTATTTCTACGGAACTGCGGGCTGGATTCCTGCCGGCGACTGGGAGGGTACGGTGCAGGATGTATGCGGAGTCTTCTTCATGACAAATACTGCTGATCCCTGGGGTGATGCCGTTTATGGTGATTTCACCTTCAACACTGACGGGACCATTACTGTGGTGGGAGGAAATGCATATGGCGACTCCTGGACAGCCGTACTCACCAAACAGTATAAATATAAAGTTATAAAGTTATAAAGTTTGTAAAGTAGGAAAAGGGCGGCTCAATGAGCTGGCCCTTTTTCTATTGGATGGTGATGACCTTTCCGGTTCCGCCGGCAATATACCCATTGCCAAAGGATTCTTTGAAGAATGCAATGGCGTTATCCCCGGTGCAGTGGGTGGGACAGATCTGCTTCACTCCCATCTCCTTGAGCGATTCAGCGATTCCCGCCAGCCTGGATTCAGAAGCCTGCATCAGGTGGAGTCCCCCGATCACAGCCCTGATCCCGATCCCGAGCTCCTGCTCTGCCATTTCAACCATCTCAACCGCGCCCGGATGCCCGCACCCTGTTATCAGGACCCCGCCCTCTTTCATCTTAACCACAAGGCCCTGTTCGTTAAAGGCTTCAAAATTGTCACCGGTCGAATAAAAGGGGCCGTACAGGTGAATGGGTTTGCTGATGGCTTTGCTATGGGGAGGAAGCTTGTTACTGGCCCTGAGTTGGGCTGCATAGGTGGCCGGAAGGTAGCAATTCACTGAAGGATTGACTTCCGTGATCCAGGGGATACCGGCTGTATGGTCCCAGTGCTCGTGGGAGATGAACAGGGAGGGGATCTCCTCCGGGAGGATCCCAAGGATCTTCACATTTTTTTCATAAAGAGGGGCTTTCCCGCCTGCATCGAAGAGCAGCTTTTCCCCGTTGTACTCCACCAGGCATGCAAATCCCCAGTCGGTCTCAAGCCTGCTGTCCACCTGGTAATTGTCATATACAATGGTTACATGCAAAGCATTATCTGCGGAACCTGCAGTGTGGCAAGCGGGTTCCCTTGCGGAAATAGCTGACAAGCAGGGCAGAATGGCCAGACCTGACAACCAGCGAAGAATGTTCATATTATAACTCCTGTTTGTAGTGAAGTGCACTGAATACCTGGTTCTTATAGTTGCGGCCAATCCTCAGTTTGGCGTTTTCCAGTTCAATGGTGGTGGCGTTGAATGCCCTGATCCTGGGGATCGAGATGATGTAGGATTTATGGATCCGTATAAACTGTTCCGGGGGGAGTTTGTTCTCAATACTCTGAAGGCTGCTCTTGACGACCACCCGCCTGTTGTCGGTATGGATCCTGATGTATTCGTTCAGTCCCTCGATAAAATGGATCTCCTTCAGGTAGATCTTGATGATCTTCTTGTTCTCCTTGACATAGATAAAGGCTTCTTCCCCGGTGCCATTTCCACCTTCAAGTTCCACTGTTTCGGGATGGCCCGACTGGAAGTATTTGTTCACGGCTTTGAAGAACCGTTCAAATGTGACCGGTTTCATCAGGTAGTCCACCACATCCAGCTCGAATCCATCAAGGGCATACTGACTGAAGGCTGTGGTAATGATCACTTTGGGAGGTCGCTTCAGGGTTTTCAGGAAGTCTATGCCGGTCATCTGCGGCATTTTTATATCCAGGAACATCAGGTCAATGGTATGGTTGCGCAACGCACTCATGGCTTTCATGGCGTTGTCGCACTCATCCACGATTTCAAAATTCTCAAGTTTCTGGATATGTCCCCTGATCAGTTCACGGGCCAGGGGTTCATCATCAACAATAAGGCACCTCGTCTTCATGCGGGATCCATTTGGTAACAGAAGGGGATCAATGAACAGGGATCCGGCTCCCGTTGGGGTTTAATATTCAAAAAACACGAAAACAGGTCTTACGAAATTCAGTTCAACATACCAAATTTACCAGCTTTTCTTAAATCAATTCAGTAAAATGCAATTTAATTGGGGTCAAAGGAGTGCAACTGTCAGTAAAATGCTTTTACCCCGAATCTTTGCCTGAATCCATGTGGAATGGTCCCGGTGCTTGATAATAAGTGGTTTTGACCCGGGTCATGGCTAATTTTAGTACATGTACAGGTTGTTTGTCGGTCGGAAATGGGAATTGAGGATCATCCGGCATGTGTTGCTGTTTGTGGTGATGGTCCTTGTCTTCTCCTGGGTGGCTCACTCCAGGAGCGAAGGGGAGGGTGGATTCCTGGCTTCTCTCCTGGTGGTTTTTACCAATGCCTTCTTCTTCTTTGGTTATGCGTACATCACGGTCTACCTGCTGATCCCTCACATCCTGGCAAAAAAGAAGTATGTGTTGTTCATTACACTCTTTGTTCTTGCGGGGCTTTTGCTGTCTGCAATGAAGTTCCTCTTTTCCGACTACATATTTTACCAGGCCATTTCCCCCGAGGATGCTTCAGTAGACAGGTTTCTGTCACTTCCCGCGTTGCTGGTGAATACAAAGGATATGACCTTTATCGTGGCGGTCTTTGCCATTGTCAAATTTGCCAGGGACCATTATATCGTAGAATCGGACATCCGGGAGCTGAAACAAAAAGGGTTGGAGGCCGAGATCAAGCTTCTTGAACACCAGATGGATCCCCATGTGATATTCAACAACTTCAACAACCTCTATTCAATCTCCATATACAGGCCTGAATATTTGAAAGCCACGGTGAAAAAATTCAGATCCATCCTGCATTTCCTGTTCAAGGAAAGCAAGAATGAGAAAGTGTTGCTTTCCAAAGAGGTGGATATGATCGAGAACTACATCGGGCTCGAGCAACTGAGGTACGGGGAAAGGCTCCAGATCAGCTTCACCAAACATGGAGATTTTCAAGGACTTGAAATAGTGCCCCTTATCCTCTATCCTTTTGTGGAGAATTGTTTTGTGCATGGAGCAGGGGAGGATCCGCTACCGTCATGGATCCGCATCGAAATGTCTGTCAATGGATCAAACCTGCGTTTCAGTACAGCCAATTCAGTATCGGAACAGGTGGGGCGAAACCATTCAAGAGAGAGGAAGCAAGGGCAATGAAAACAGTATCCGGCGGCTGGAGATTCAGTATCCCAACAACCACAGACTTTCCATTATAGACCGGCAAAAGGATCATGCAGTGGAACTGAACATCAGGTTATGATCATGAAGAGGAGATTGTTACAATTGTTTGAAAACAGGGCGGGACGGCACATCCTGTTCTGGATTTGCTGGGTACTGGGTTTCACATTTATCAAGAGCTTCGGGAAACCCTATGAAGTCTATTTAGGCTGGTTCTCCTATTATGTGGTGACCCTTCCCATATTCATCGCCCACACCTACCTGGTCGCCTATGTGCTGATACCCAGGTTTTTTACCAGAAGACTCATGCCGGTTTTTATGGTGCTTTTCCTGGGATTATTCTATGGCTTCTCGGTGCTTGAACTGTTACTGAGCAACGAGTTCATCTATCAATGGTACCCCACAGGATCGGAAATAACCGAAGACTACCTTTCTCCAGGGAACGTTTTGCGCAGTGGCCTTGGGAACCTCTATATCGTCCTGGTTTTCCTCGCAGCCAGAACGGTCAGAGACTGGTCCATGGCCGACCGGAAACAGAAGGAGTTGATGCAGCAGGAGCTGAAGGAGCAAATGGAGGAGACCATGATCAGGGTTCAGCCGTTGATGCTGATTTATGCCATTGATCACATTGACAGGATGGTTGAACGGTCTTCACCCGATGTGACAAAGGCCATTGCACTCACATCCGAGTTGCTGAGTGAGGTCATGATGTACCATGAGGAAGGGCACAGGTGGATCTCGCAGGGAGATAGAACTGGTAAAGAAACTGGTTTCACTCGTGACATTGTTCAGGGGGCAAAGGCCCGAGGTTGAATTTTTTATTTCCGGCGACCCGGGGATTATTGAGTTGCCACCGATGATCCTGTTCTCTTTTGTGGATCTTTTCTTCCGGCGGTGCGACCAGCACAGTGAGATGCCGGAGCTGAACATAGAGGCTTCCGGATTCTCCAATATGATCACCATCCAGGTATTAAAAAATGAGTCTGGCGGTTTTTATGAAAGCTTCGAGGATTGCATGAAAGCCATCCAGCAGATGGAGTCGCTGTATGCGGGTAAAGTGGACATTGACTACGAGAAACACAGCTATGGTTGTTCGGTGATCATAAAGAGCCGTAGCCAGCGCCCCACAAATACCACTGACCCTGCAAAAGAGGGCGTTTGTATGAAAAAAGCTGCCGGTACCTGAATAAGTTTTTAAAACGCCCGGCCACTACCTACTTTTGAATTGACTCTATACACATCAATAGTAAACTTGCCGTCAGCAGTCTTACTTCAAAGTTTTAGGTTTAATAAGTAACTTCCCCGACGGCAAGTTTTTTTATTTTCCTTCACATTGTACAAAACCGTCCCTAAACGCACATTTTATGTGCAATTCCGGACGCTTTTAACACATATTAAGGAACTTCATAATGCGTTAAAACACAATAAATAAGATACATATAGGTTTTGGCATGAAACATGACTTTTATCATGTTATAAGGTATGGACTGTACAGGGAAGGTACATAAAGGGGAGAATAGAATGATGATAAATCAATATTTGGTTTCTCGGAATTACCAGCAGCAGGAAGAAAGCAGGAACAGCCTGGAGTTGTTCAAAAACCTGTTGCAGCCTCATTTCCTGTTTAATTCTCTGAATAACCTGTACGCACTATCGCTCCGGAAGTCAGATCAGACTCCCGAGGCCATTGCCGGGCTTTCACAGATGCTTGAAAGGGTGGTGGCTTATTCAAGAAAGGACCTGATCAGCCTGAGTGAGGAGGTGGCACTGATCGAAGAGTATATTGCCCTGGAGAAGATCTGGCTGGGGGAGTGTTCGTTTCTGATGGACTTCCAGGTGAAGGGAGATACCGCGGGTGTATCCATTCCGCCGCTGACCATCTATACACTTATTGAGAATGCATTCAAGCACGGTATACGTAAATGCGCAGACCAGGGTTGGATCACCATTCACCTGGTGGTTAAAAAAGACAAGATCCTTCTGAAGATCCGCAATTCATTGAACAGTTGCGAGGTTCCCCCGGTGAGTACCCATATTTCACAGACGGGGCTCGGGATCGAAGCTGTTAAAAGGCTTCTTGACGGATCTTACAGAAAGGCCTACTACCTTGATGCCCGGTCCATCGGTGATGTGTTCGCAGTGGACCTGATCATTGGCCGGGTGGCGGCCTGAATGCAGTGCGACTGTCATTGACTCTGCCGTAATCGTCTTTCATCTTCACTTTCCTGCAATTCATTGATCATATTTTAAATCCAGTATTGAACCCATTAATTTTAAATAACAATTAAAAGGTTAGGCTATGAAAACAAAGGTTGGTTTTTTCAGAAAATTGACGGCCATGGCCGTTGCACTCTTCGTTCTTGCTGCATTTGCATTTGCTGATGGCGAAACGACAGAGGTGTTCCTTACCGGAAGCTCAAATTCCTCCGCTGGTGACTTTGTGGTGCAAACCACCACTGACATGTTCCATTACCAGGGGAACGAATATGAGGTGTTCCGTGTATACTATGATGATCCGGAGATGAATATGAAGATCGCGGTCAACACGGAGGGGAAGTGCAGATCCTTTGTGGCATTTAACGGGGAATTCATGTTCTTCTATGACTGTAACAAACACGGTTTCGGCGTAAGAAAAGTAATGTTTTCAAATCCCTGGGTGAAGGACGATTTCGATGCCCAGCAGTACCATGACCAATCGGTCCTGATGAAAGAGAAGAAAGTGGAGAAGAAACAGGCCGTTGGACTGATCGCATCTTATGTACCCCAGTTGAAAGGGTAACCCTGGTGACCCCTTTGGGGGATTATTACGAGAGCCACTTAACCAACCTGTACGAGTAGCAAAAAATTTCACCTGGTAACGGGCTGGCATTTGTCGGCCCGTTATGTTTTATAACACTCAGGAAGTCAAAAATATAACATCCATATACATTCATCCGCTTTCGTACAAAAGTGTCCATTTCCGGTCAAATTTAACACATTTCACATTTCCGGGAATAACCGCATAACAAGCAGATACATAGCAATATACAAATTGTGGCATGGCAATTGATATATAGTTGGCATAACAAACAGAATCAAAAACAACTAAAACCGTAATACGATGAAAACAAAAGCCAATTTACTCAAGAGAATCGCAGCTGTCACACTGTCACTGATGTTTGTATCCACAGCGCTGTTTGCTGATGGTGAAGCCAACGAAGTCTTCCTCAGCGGAACTACCAATACCTCCGCCGGTGACTTTGTGGTAACAGGTACGAATGATGTATACCACTTCCAGGGAGATGAATACAATGTATACAATGTATACTACGACAATCCCCAGCACAACATGAAGATCGCTGTTCTGGAAGATGGCGACTGCAAAAGCTTTCTTGCTTACACCAATGGTTACTGGTTCAGGTATAACTGTTCCAAAGAAGGTTTTGGTGTCCGCAAGGCCATGTTTAACAGTGCCTCCATCAGGGATGGATTTGATCACCAGGAGTATCACGACCAGTCCATCCTGGTGAAGACCCGCAAGATTGAGAAGGACCAGGCCATCGGACTGATCGCTTCATATCTGCCCCAACTGCAGGGATAACATTGACATAGATAGGATCGCAGATCCTCCGATCAATACCAAACGTCCGCTCAGGCGGACGTTTTTTATTACTGGTCAGCCCTGTTCATATGATATCCTGCACGGGTGTTGTGGATGTGGGACAGATTTTTTACTTTTGTCGTGCTTTGAGCCAAATCCGGAGAGGTGGGAGAGTGGCTTAATCCACCAGTTTGCTAAACTGGCGTACCCGATTAGGGTACCGGGGGTTCGAATCCCCCCCTCTCCGCAAAGCATTGAACAAAACCCTCAGCGAAAGCTGGGGGTTGTTTTTTAAGCACCCGAGCGAAGCGCGTAATCCCCCCCCAACCTTTCCACCACCGCATCCCTGTAACTCCTGCTGATGGGGATCTCATGCTTTCCGATCCCGATTGTCTCACTGGTAAATGTTTCAATCCGTTCAACCGAGACAATAAATGACCGGTGTGTCCGGATAAAGTCGCTGCGGGGCAGCCGGGCTTCAACATTGGTCAGGGATTCCCTGGTCACCAGGGCCTGGCGCCCTTCCAGGTGGATCCTGATGTAGTCGCTCAGGCTCTCTATATAGATAATATCCCTGAAACTGACTTTCACCATTTTCCGGTCCGACCGCACGAACATGGAGTCCTCTTTTTCCATACTGATCTCCCCGGTTGCACCGGGCACATTGGCCCTGCTCTCTTCAAAGAATTTATTGATCCCCTGGAGAAGCCGTTCAAAAGAGATGGGTTTAAGCAGGTAATCAACAGCTTTCAAATCAAATCCATCCACCGCATAATCCCTGTAGGCTGTTGTGAAAATGATCTTTAGCTCCTTTGACATGGATTTCGCAAAGGAGAGCCCCGAAATATCAGGCATATTAATGTCCAGGAATACTAGATCCACCGGATGGGAATTGATCGCTTTGAATGCTTCAACTGCATTCTTGCAGCTCGCAACCACCTTCATGTTATCGATCTTTCCCAGGTGATCCTCCAGGATCTCCCTGGCAACGGGTTCGTCATCAACAATGATACAGTTAACCATCTTTACCATCGCTTATTTTATTCAGATCGGGAATTCTGAGCCTGGCCTTGTACCATCCATCAGAGACCTCCTTTTCCAGTTGATAGTTTCCATCGTAATTCAGATCGAGCCTCTTCCTGAAATTCTCCAGGCCGATCCCCGGATCCCTTTCATCACTCTGTTTCGAAACTACAGAATTTTGAATTGAAAAATCAAGCAACTGCTGATCAACCCGGATATCAATCCTGATCCTTAAATACCCATCGGTCATCTCACCGTGCTTGAAGGCATTTTCAACAAACGGGATCAGCAGCATGGGTGCTATCTGGATATCTTTCATCGATATCGCTGGAGCTGAACTCAATCTCCAGTGTATCCTGGAACCGGATCCTTTCAAGTTCGATGTATTCCCTGATGTGCATCACCTCCTCCTTCAGGGTAACCCTTGGCTTGTCCACCTGGTACAGGATATAGTCCAGGAGGTTGGATAACCTGAGGATGATCTCAGGGGTATGTGAAGACTGTTTTAAAGCCAGGCCGTATATGGTATTCAAGGTGTTGAACAGGAAGTGGGGATGTATCTGCTTCTTCAAATAGTGAAGCTCCTGCTCCTTGAACTGAAGCTGTGCAGTCAACATTTTATGTCTGAAGCTCCCTGTTTTTCTTTTCTGTCCTGAAGCTCCTGTTGAGGATCGTGATAAAGCTTACCAGCCCGACCACCAGGTAAACGAGGATCAGGATGAAGAAAAAATTCTTCACCATGGGTGGAATGTTGGTTGCATTGAATCCCTGGTACAGGAACATGCAACCGTATATGATGACCACAATGAAATAGGATGATGCCACCAGGGTGTAAAAGCCGTAAAGGGCAAATTTTCCGTACTCTTTCGGAAAAAGATGCCTGGGAATCAGGTAGTAGACGGAAAAGTAGGTGACTGCCATGGTCAGCGGAAGGAGCAGGCTGGAAAACCATACCACATATCCTTTGTCGGAGGAGTTATAACTGAAGAAATAATAGAAGAAGAACCAGATCCCGATCCAGAACAGCACATGCAGCATGATCTTTGGAAATGTCCCTTTCATAGGAACAATTATACGAAAACTGATCCAGCCTGCACTGAATAATAGACCAATAACAGTTTTAAGGCCTGTTTTTGCAGATTCGGGGGAGTTTTTACAATTTGCAGTGCTAATCCTGTTAATCACCCTGAAAACACGGATAGCTGTCGCAAATAAAAAAAACGGGATGATTACCTTGCTACATTGAGCCTGAAAACTCATTAAAACAAAAAGATCATGAAATCTATTATTGGAAAATTAAACGATGGCGGACCGGTATTCACCTACACCATTCTGATCCTGCTTCTGGTCATTATTGTACTGGCTGCTAAGGCTGTAATTCAGAAAGACTTCAGTAAGAAATCCCGTTCCATCGTAGCTTCGGTGGGATGGTTTGCCCTGGCATGGGGCTACCTCGGGAGGACATTCGGGCTCATCATGGCATTTGACAACATCGCTGCCGCCGGTGAGATCACCCCTGCACACATGGCAGGTGGTTTGAAGATGGCCCTTATTGGTCCGCTGATGGGGCTTACCGCTTTCCTGGTGGCCAGGCTCGGGATCCTGATCCTTCAGGTAAAAAGCAAGAAAGAGTCCTTCGGGTGACACCATTTCCCATATTAATATTCAAGAGCAAGCCCCGGAATTTTTCCGGGGTTTTTTATGCTCCGGGTCTGAATGAATTTCCTTGCATTTCATACATTTATGAAAATCTTTCACCATGCCTGAAGCCGGCAACCGCATCAGAAAGTGTTCCATCGTATTGGTGGCAATCCCGGTTATCCTCCTTATTGTAGCAATGATCCTGCCATGGGTCGACCTCCCCAACCAGCTGCTGCTGATCCTGGCGGCCATGGCAATCCTCGAACCTGGCAGGTCTTCCAATGTTCCTGACTCACCAAATACGGATCACAGGTACAAGGAAGGCCAGCCATGTGTTCTTCCTTGTATCCGCTTGCATATTTGACCTGGCTTTCTTGTTTGTTCTGCAAAATGAATTCGTTCCTTTTTCAATTGCATTGTTGGTCTCAGTTTTGACCGGAGTATACCTGATATGGTATATATTCAAGGAGTACAAAGCGGAGAGATTCAATGTCAGGAGGGTATCATTTCTTCACCTGTATATCCTTTTTCTCCTGTTGCTTGCTGTCCAGGTACCTATTGAGCTTCAGGCCCCGGATTACAACTTTCAGCCACCGGATATTACCCCGGTCTACCCGGAGGGAGAGGGTCCTGTCATCCTGGTTGATGAGGCACACAACAACATCCATACACTGAATCACCGGCTGGTTAGCACGGGAAAACTCCTGGAAAATGACGGGTATACCCTTTTGCCCCTGGGGAAGAAGGTCGAAACGGGAGAGGAACTCCAGGGGTGCAGGATCTTCATGATTATCAACCCGCTGGGCGATGAGGATGTAGATGCATGGGAGAATCCCACCTATCCGGCATTCACGGCAGGGGAGATCCGGAACATCAGTGATTGGGTTCGCCGGGGAGGATCCCTGTTGCTGATCATTGACCATATGCCCACCGGGGGAGCTGCCCATGACCTTGCCGCAGCATTCGGATTCGAATTGGTAAACGGGCATGCCAAACAGATACCCTGGAAGGACAACTGGTTTGCAAGGATGGACCAATCCCTTTCAGACAATGTGATCACCCTTGGTATGAATAGTGGAGAGCAGGTCGACTCGGTACTGGCGTTCGGGGGAAGTGCATTCCTGATCCCGGAAGATGCCACATCGATCATGACACTGGATTCGGCCTGGTACCAGTGGGAGCCTGATATTGTCTGGGATTTTCGTCCGGAAGACCGGTACCCGGCATCTGGCTATTCCATGGGGGCTTACAGGGAATACGGTCGGGGGAGAGTGGTGGTTTACAGCGAGGCCATGATGTTTACCGCACAACTGGGAGGCGGATTCAGCTGGCTCAAGCTGGGGATGAACTCCAAACACAATCCCGACAATTATCGCTTGTTGCTCAACACCATTCACTGGCTCGATGGCCTGCTGGATTAATCCTTTCCAGCTGAACAAGGCAGCCAGGATCTTGTTAAATAATTTTTCCCCCTAATACCTAGTTATGGATAAAATCAGGAATCATTGCTCGAATCTCCCTACGCCAGGTGGGGGATCCTTTTGCTCATCGGTTCTACCCTTTTTGTGAACTACTATTTTTATGATGCATTCTCATCACTGAAATCACTGCTCACCGAAGAGTTCGCATTCACCAATACCCAGTACGGCCTGTTTGTGTCGTTCTATTCCATCCCCAATACCTTCCTGTTGATGGCCGTACTCGGTGGAATGATCCTGGACAAGCTGGGGATCCGCCGTACCGGGTTCATGTTTGTTTTTTTTATGGCATTCGGGGCAGTACTGACTGCTTATGGAGCCAGTGATATTTACCGTGCCGGGGGAATCGGCCACGGACTGATGAGCTCATTCCTTCCACAGTACAGTCCCGAACTGAAAATGATGCTGGCCGGAAGGTTCTTTTATGGATTAGGAGCTGAGACCAGCATCGTGGTTGCCAGCAAGATCCTGGTAAAGTGGTTCAAGGGAAAGGACCTGGCACTGGCCTTCGGATTGAAAATAGGTTTCGGAAGGATGGGGACGTTTCTGGCCCTGAGGACTTCACCCTCCCTGGCCCAGGACGGGGCCCACCTGAACACGGCGGTCTGGTTCGCAGCGATCCTGGTTTGCATAGGGTTGCTGGCATTTATCATTTATATCCTGTTTGACCTGAAAGTTGACAGGGAAATTAAACAGTCTGGCAGTCAGGAGCACGAAGAGAAATTCGCCATCCGGGATGTGGTTGGTATTGTAAGTAACCGGGCCTATATCTATATTCTTCTGCTGTGTGTCACCTTTTATGCAGCGGTGTTCCCTTTCGTGGCCTATGCACCTGATTTTTTCTATAATAAATTCGGGATCACAACCCTGGAGAGTGGCAAGGTAACCTCTTTACTGCCCCTGGGGACCATGCTCTTCACCCCGTTGTTCGGATTTCTTGTGGACCGCAAGGGCAGGAGTGCCACGGCCATGATCATCGGCGCGGCTACCCTGTTGTTTGTTCATCTCATATTTGCACTGACCAATCTGCAACCCCATTTCTTCCTGATCCTTCTGGGAGTTTCATTCTCATTGGTACCGGCAGCCATGTGGCCATCCATGGTCAGGCTGGTCAAAGAGAAGGAGATCGGTACGGCATACGGGTTAATGTACTCGGTGCAGAACCTGGGATTATGGGGTGTGCCCATACTGGCCGGGATTATCCTGGACCGGACCAATCCCGGGACGCCGGAAGTGTTGAATTACACACCCACCATACTGATGTTCGCGTCACTCAGCCTGTTGGGACTCCTGTTCGCCCTGATGCTGAAATGGGAAGATTCCAGGAGGCATTTCGGGGTTGAATTGCCCCTGAACAAGAAATAGGGATTTCATAAATACTATATTTGTCCTTTCCGCTTCAACCATAGACATGCCATGAAAATTCAATCCTTCCTTAAAGCGTTTATAGTCGTTTTAATATGTGCCTTGCTCCCGGCAACCGGGGCAGCACAGAGTACCCTGGAGTATTTCCTCCCACCAGGTGATTATCAGGGTGGGATTCCTGAACCTGCCGGGTATTTTGGTCACCAGGTGGGTGATTGGCACCTGTCGCACGACAGGTTGGCAGCCTATCTTCAGGAACTTTCCAATACATCGGACAGGGTTGTGTACCAGGAGTATGCACGTTCTCATGAGCATCGTCCCCTGTTCCACCTGATTATTACCTCGCCGGCCAATCACCGACGTCTGGATGAGATCCGCAACGAACATCTGCTTCTCAGCAACCCGGAGCAGTCAGGTTCGCTGGATACGGATAAGATGCCCGTGGTCATCAGACTGGGGTACGGGGTCCATGGCAACGAATCAAGCGCTTCAAATGCATCCGTCCTGGTGGCATATTACCTGTCTGCTTCGCGTTCTCAAAAGGTTAAAGCATACCTCGAGAACATGATCATCCTGCTTGATCCCTGCCTGAATCCTGACGGCTTCAACCGGCATGCCAGCTGGATCAATATGCACAAATCACAGGTCTCCATGAAAGATGGATCCGCGCACGGAGTTGCAGCAGCCAGCGTCTCGCCGGAAGAACCAATCATTACTGGTTTGACCTGAACCGGGACTGGATCCTCCTGCAGGCATTTCCGAAGTATAGCGGGACGTGTAAAGGTTTTTCACGACTGGAAGCCAAATGTGTTGACCGACCACCACGAGATGGGTTCCGGTTCCTAATTTTCTTTCAACCCGGGGTATGGACCGGAATTGAATCCGTACACACCGCAGGCGACCACAGAGCTCACTGCCCGGATAGGCCGGTGCCATGCAAAAGCGCTGGATAAAATCGGAAGTCTGTACTACACCGAAGAGCGCTTGCCGATGATTTCTACTATGGTAAAGGTTCTTCATATCCCGATGTCGACGGAAGATGTCGGATCTTCTATGAACCGGCAGGAGACCCGCGAGATCGAAAGGGAAACAGGACGCGGACTGCTAACCTTTCCCAGGCAATTCGCAATCAGGTGGGTGTCTCGCTTTCCAGCCTGGAGGCATGCACTACCCAGGTGAAAAGAGTATCTGCTTGACCACCAGCACGGGTTCCTCCAGCAGCTTTGATCTTTACGAAGCCTCTGGAGAGAAGGCCTATATC
>CAWCAK010000005.1:0-288094 GCA_963793455.1 uncultured Bacteroidota bacterium | reverse complement strand
TCAGCATGATACCCTGTAATTAACTATATAACAATGGATTTCTTGAATGTGTTGGAGGCGATAAAGAGGGAGATGGCTAATTCATTATAAAACTTCTTACGTTGGTAGAAGGGTGGGTAGAAAAACAAATAGAATCAGGAACGAAATATGAATAAAAGCTTCCATTTCTTCAGGCAGTACTGTTTCTACTATAAATGCTTTTGTGAAATTATCCTTGTCGTTTGCTAAACTACAGAATCAAGAAAACTTGCCCCAAAGCAAAAAAGACCCCGCGTCAATAGCGGAGTCTGTAATGGGTAGAGGTCGGTAGCGGATTCGAACCGCTGTAACTGGTTTTGCAGACCAGCGCCTAGCCACTCGGCAAACCGACCAGATAGTCTTTTGCGTTTTCACCGCAAAATTAGTAAAAAAAATCACTTCTGTTTCAGGAGCCAGGTAATGCGGTCGTAGGATATCATGTAATGCAACAGGACCATGACCCCGAAGATCAGAGCCGGCAACCGGTAGCTCCAGGTCTAACAGCATCCAGATAGCCACCGGCAAACAGTGCCAGTTCCAACAGGAGCCTGATCCATCCGGGTGTATTAACCACTGTTTTTCCCGAACGGCTGGGATCGTTGCGAACAGCAAATACGCCCCAGAGGATGGCAAATCCCAGTGGCAGCAGGATGGCCAGCAGGATACTGGTCCCGATTCGGACAGGTTATATCCCCAGATGCCGTATGTGATAATGCTCCCATTTCCAGGAGAAACGCATGCGCTGTTGACCGGATATTTTGACATGAGCTGAAAAGGTTTATGCTATAACAACCGGTATCCTGATTGGTTATCATGAACAAATTCATAAATTGATCAAAAACACAGGCGATGCCGGAACAATTACAGGGTATTGCTGGTTAACGAAATAAACCCTAATAAAATTTTATGGAAAAATTTCAAGAAGTACTGGAAAAAATTGTATGGACTTTTTATCCGATACGGGATGAAATTCCTCCTGGCCCTGGTGGTGCTGATTGTCGGACTGATCGTGATCAAGTACATCACGCGCGGACATGGTGAAGATGATGAAAAAAAGAAATGTCAATGAATCCCTCATCCCTTTCCTGCGGTCCCTGACCAACATCCTGCTGAAGGCCATGTTGGTGATCAGTGTCATGGGCATGGTGGGGATACAGATGACCTCCTTTATTGCCGTACTGGGTGCAGCCGGTCTGGCCGTTGGCCTGGCCCTGCAGGGAACACTTCAGAATTTTGCCGGAGGTGTAATGATCCTTCTTTTCAAACCTTACGAGGTCGGACACTTCATTGAAGCGCAGGGGTACATGGGAACTGTCAAAGAGATACAGATCTTCACTACTGTGCTTACTACACCCGATAACCGGAAGGTCATCATTCCCAATTCTCCGCTTGCCACAGGCTCCATTACCAATTTTTCGGCCATGCCCATCAGGCGGATCGATTTCTCTTTTGGGATAGGCTATACCGACGATATTGATAAAGCCAAGAAGATCCTCCTGGATATGGCTCAGAAAGATGAGCGGGTACTGAAAGAAGAGAATCCTCCCGAGGTCATGGTGGAGGCGCTGGGAGACAGCTCTGTGAACCTCAAGCTGAGGACCTGGGTGAAATCGGAGGACTACTGGGGACTGTTTTTCGACATTACCGAAGGTGTCAAGAAGAATTTTGATGCAGCCGGTATATCCATCCCGTTCCCGCAGCAGGACGTACATCTCTATAATCACAAAGGATAGCTGGAATTACAGGCATTGTAAAAAGGGCTGTCTCAATTGGGGGACAGCCCTTTGTTTTTTATTCCAGTCCCTGGTAAACAAAACCTGAAAAGAGGGCTTCCCCTTCACCCCAGGCAAAGAGACGGACTGTGTATTCCCCGTCCCTCACCCCGTTCTGGAAGTGGATCCAGTTGATGCCGTCGGTACTGCAGTAGAACGAGAGGTCCTTGCGCACATTCCGGATCCGGAGCCAGACCGGTTGGCCCGGTTCCAGTTCCACATCCGCGTTGCGGGTACGCCAGGCCTCTCCCACGTTATAGCGCACGATCTCCCCATTGTTCTTAAGGCCCTCCTGGTTCCTGAATACCAGTCCGGCTGTCACTCCTGCAGGAACCTCCACCCTCACAGTGGCCTCAAAGCTCCTGTTGGTGCAGTTCACCGACATGGAGGTGCCATTGCGGGAGTCGCTTGCCGGTGGCTTCCATGACCAGCTTTCCCTTTTCGCAGCGGATCCTGTCCCGGTTTGCATCACTGATGTTCCACTGGATTCCCGGCTGTTCCCCGGAGAAGTCATCTGACAGGGGCATGCCATGGCCCACATTATCTCCCTGCGGCATGGGGATAATGTCCCATGGCTGTACCTGGTTCTTCACCACAGGCCAGCCAGCCACCCATTCGAGTGGGAGCAGCAGGGTTTGCTTGCCCATTTCTGTGTAGTGTGCCGGCCTGGAGGGATAGAGGGCAAACCACTGGCCTTCCGGGCCTTCGATAATGGTGGCGTGTCCCTGATGCCACCATGGTTCTGTATCGGACCAGGTGTGGACCAGCGGGTTGTGTGGGGATTCTGTCCAGGGGCCTTCAGGTGATTTTGACCTGGCAACAATGGCCATGTGTGCGGTGGAAGGGCCGGATGTGCCTCCTGTGGCTGATACAATGTAGTAATATCCCTCCCTGTAAAAAAGCTTGGGGCTCTCCAGGCACTTGCACTGGACGATCCAGTCAGCCGGGTAGTCCCATCCGTTGTACACCACTTTTGCCATGGCGGTGGAGGAGAGCCCGTCACCGGACAGCGGCATCATGAATCCGTTGTCCACATACAGGTACTTTTCCCCATCCGGTGTCTGGATAAATCCCGGATCGATCCCCGTATAAAAGGGATCAGGATTGTAATGACGGTCCACCCGTACCGGATCGCTCCAGGGCCCTTCCGGATCCTCTGCGGTGATCACCCAGACCGATTTGAAATACTGGTGGTTCTTCTCTTTTTCTGTCTTGCCCGGGTACTTCCCGATGGGCATATAGACATGGAACTTTCCATGATAATGCACCATGTCAATGGCCCAGATGTTCTCGAACTCAGGACCCAGGGAATGGCGCTTCAGGGGGCGCCAGTTAACCAAATCGCGGGAGTGCCATAGCATCATGCTGTTTCCGGGACTGTAAGCCAGGTAATAGTCATCGCCCACTTTCACGGCGGTGGGATCTCCCCATCCTCCCGGCAGGACCGGATTCCGGTAAAACCCATTCCCAAGGTCTGCCACGGGCTGATTTTCTGCGACAACCTGAATATCCCGGTCCTGTGATTGTGTAAGTGCTGCAGCAAACAGGCCACAGATGATCAATAAGATAACCTTCTTCATTGCTTGTATCTAAGGAGAATTAATCGTTTATCCTTCCGGTTGCGGCCTGTAATACTCCAGTCCGACAGTTTTATTGAATTTGGCGACCTCGGCCACGATCTTCACCCGGTCGTTCCGGGTCAGCGCTGCAAAATCCCACGCCGCCTTCACATTCTGTTCCACCTGTTCCAGCCGGTCGGTCCCGCTCACAATGGCGGTTATAGGCTGGGAAAGGACAAACCAGATCACCTCTTCCACCGACAGGTAGTTGGGGATGATGGGATCATCATTGGGCCATTTGTCGCGGTTGTTGGCAAAGAACCGGCCGTGGGCCATGGTCTTCATGCCCATGATGGCATACCCGGTTTTTTGAATCCACGGTAACAGTTCCTTGATGTAACTGTCAGGCTTCGAAGGATCCAGTGGATTGATGGGAAACTGGGTGGCCACGAATGGGTCTTTGCCTGCCACCTTCTCCACGAAATGTTTGTGGGTGGCTGTGAGTTTATGGCTTGAGAAACCCAGGTGGCGAATCTCCCCTTTCTGTTGCATCTTCAGAAGGAACTCCAGGGTGCCCCCCGCAACCCGTTTATCCACGTCATCCGGATCCTCCAGGTGGTGCATATAGACACAATCGAACACATCAGTTTTCATTCTCCTTTTTGAGTCTTCATGTTGGTTCCTGGCCTCTTCCGCCGTGGTTCCCTTGTTTTTAGTGAGCAGGAAGATCTGGTCCCTGTATTTGGGCACCAGGTATTTGCCGTACATTTCTTCGGCCCTTCCTCCGGCGTACCTCCATGCATTCTCATAGAACCTGACGCCCATCTCCATGGCTTTCTCGATGATGTCCCGGGTCTCTTTTTCGCTGTCGGTCTTGGCCACATGTGATCCACCCATGCAGTAAATGGTCACCTTCTCCCCGGTTTTCCCGAATGGACGTTGGGGCAGAATCGCTCCCCATTGATCAGAATGGCCAGTGGTGAGGGGTGCCCCCCATACCTGAGGAATGACAGCGGCAGCAGCGCCTCCCACTGCCACTTTTTTAATGAAATCTCTCCTTTGTACCATGCATTCAGCAGTTTTTTGGAAGAAAACAAGTTATGTGATATTGGCATTGAAAGCAAATAAAAGTGTACCTTATACTCTTATTTATTATATCTAGTCAATCACCACTCCAATGAAACGAATATTGCTCCTCAGCACCTTCGTGGTATTCACTACCATGATCTTCGCAGCTTCAGCTGAACCGGCAGGTTCCGGTGCTGATTTTCAGGATCTTTTCACCCTCGGATTGGTGGATGTCACCTCCGAACCGTTCAATGCAGATCCCACTGGAAAGAGGGATTGTTCAGATGCCATCCAAGCGGCCATCGATTTTTCCCAGGACCACCGAATGATCGCTTTTTTTCCTCCTGGCATATACAAGGTTTCAAGGACCATCGAATGCCGGCAGGACGGTGTAAAGGAGAAAGACGGTGTTTGGGATTCCAACCGCAACTGGCCTGTGGTGCTCCTGGGCTCGAAAAAGGGCAAAGAGCGGCCGAAGATCGTGCTTGCACCCAAATCACCCGGCTTTGATAATCCGGAGAAGCCCAGACTGATGATCTGGTACCATGGCGGACCACCCAATCCCGATCCACCGAAGTATGCAAGGCAGGCGCCCGGTTTTATCGGGAACAAATTTATCGGTATCGACCTGGAGATCGGGAAGGGAAACCCCGGGGCGGTTGCCATCCGGATCCGGGGTGCGCAGGCCACAGTCCTCGAAGATGCCATCATTGATGCAACCCATGGAAAAACAGGGATCGAAGGAGCCTGCGGTTCCGGGGGAGGATTTGGAAATGTCACCGTGATCGGTGGCAGAATTGGTCTAGATGCCACCGGGGCCCAACCCACACCCAGCATTACAGGACTTACTTTCATCGATCAGACCGAGTTGGCCATCCTCTACCGTGGAAGGCAAACCCTTAATGCCACAGGAATAAAGATAGTGACCAGGGAGGCACCGGTAGCGGTGTTCGCGGAGGACTGGTGGACTTCAGAGCAGACCTCAACCCATTCCGGACCGGGGGTGGAGAACCAGCTCACCGGGTGGAACGGACCCATCAGTTTCGTGGATTCGGAGATCATTTTTGAAGGGGAACCGGGAACGGCATTCCAATCCAATGCCGAGGTATTCCTGTCCAATGTTTTTGTGAAGAATGCACTGGCGCTTGTGGATCATGAGGAAGGAGGAAAGGTACAGGGAAGAACCGGTGAATGGATCAGGATCGTGGAGTATGCCCAGGGATACACCATGCATCCGCTGCTGGGATCCAATTACTCTTGTCCCGTTTACGTGAACGGACAGGACGTGGAAGGGCTGGTGAAACTTGATCCAGGGGCAGAGCCCCCGGCAAATCTCACATCCAGGCACAATTGGGGGGATGATTTCCCCTGCTGGGAATCGCCCGGAGCTGTGGATGTAACCCTGGCGCCCTACCTGGCAAAAGGGGATGGGGTAACCGATGACACCGAAGCCATTCAGAAAGCCATTGATGAAAATGAAGATCGTCTTCCTCCCAAAAGGCCGGTACCGTATCAGCCGTACCCTGGATCTACACCGCAGATCCAAGCTGGTAGGCATCGCCCCCCACCTTTCAGCGTTGGCCGTGGTGGAAGAGGAGGGGGATTTCACCAGCGGTCGCGATCCGCAACCCATCCTGCGCACTCCCGATGATGCAGGTGCCGAAGTGGTTATCTCCCAGATCGGGACCTGGCCCAGGGGCAATGGGGCCTACAACCTGCTCTGGCGTTCCGGCCGGAAATCGGTGATCCGTGACTGGATCATCCTCCATGAAGGGATGCACCTGCCCATCAGGACACATCATGCAACGGTGGTTACCGGCAACGGAGGCGGACGATGGTATAACTATTACGACGAGACCTGGAACAGGGAATATATGCCAGCCTACAGGCACCTGCTTATCGAAGATACCCATGAACCCCTGCGCATCTACCAGTGCAATCCTGAACATGCACGCTGTGAAGCCAATATGGAGATCCGCAATGCTTCCAATGTGACCCTCTACGGGGTGAAAGGGGAGGGGAACTATCCTATCGTGCTCATCAGGCACAGCAACAACATCCGGATGATGGGATACGGGGGCAATGCCCCACCCTGGCACCATACCAGCCTTGTTGCTCGTTGAGAACTCAACCAATATCCTGCTGGCCAATATTTTCGACAGTGTGCGGATCCCGGTGAACGACACACTCGGATTTCTTTGCAGGCCCCGGGGTGGAAGCAGACCTGTGGCACGCGGTTATTGAAAGGTTTACGGACGGCTCCGAATTCAGGACAAAACCACTGGAGCGGCCTGTGCTCTATAAATCGGGGAATCCTGTGCACATCTGGTAAGAAAGACAGTTTCGAAGGATCCAGTGGATTGATGGGAAACTGGGTGACCACGAATGGGTCTTTGCCTGCCACCTTTTTGATGAAATCCCTTCTTTGTACCATGCATTCGGTTGTTTTTTGGAAGGAAACAAGTTATGAGATATTGGAATTGAAAGCAAACAAAAGTGTATCATATACTCTTATTAATGATATCTATCCAATCACCACTCCAATGAAACGAATATTACTCCTCAGCACCTTAATGGTATTAACTACCATGATCTTTGCAGGTTCCGGTGAACCGGCAGGTTCCAGTGCAGCTTTTCATGATTGTTCCGATGCCATCCAAACAGCCATCGATTTTTCCCAGGACCATCGAATGCCGGCAGGGCGGTGTAAAGGAGAAAGACGGCGTGTGGGATTCCAACCGCAACTGGCCTGTGGTGCTCCTGGTTTCATCGGGAACAAATTTATCGGCATCTACCTGGAGGAACTTAGATCATCCTTTTTTCGACCAGTTATCCCTCAGGGGAACGGTGCGGTTGAATACCAGTTTCTCCGGTGTTGTGTCGGGATCCACATTGAAATAGCCCAGCCGCTGGAACTGGAACTGGTCCAGGGGATTTGCATCTTTCAGTGACGGCTCCACATAGCCTGTGATCACTTTCAGTGACCCGGGATTGAGGAAATCCACCGGTGTTTTGTTTGTATGGCCTGCGGGTTCGGGATCAGTGAACAACCTGTCATACAGCCTCACCTCAGCTTCCACGGCATGCCTTGCCGATACCCAGTGCAGGGTTCCCTTCACCTTTCGGCCGGCTTCCGGTCCGCCGCTGCGGGTGGTTTCATCATAGGTACAATAAACCTCGGTTATATTGCCCTGGTTATCCTTCTTGTAATCCTCGCATTTGATGATATAGCCCGATTTGAGCCTCACTTCTCGGCCCGGCCCCAGGCGGAAGAATTTCTTCGGCGGGTCTTCCATGAAGTCCTCCTGTTCAATATAGATCTCCCTTGAAAATGGAATGGTGCGGCTGCCCATGGATTCGTCTTCCGGGTTGTTGATGGTCTCCATCTCCTCGGTTTTATCTTCCGGGTAGTTGGTAATGACCAGCTTCAGCGGATTCAGCACTGCCATTACCCTGGGTGCTTTTTTATTAAGGTCTTCCCGGACAGCAAACTCCAGGAGCCCTATATCGTTGATGGCCATCACCTTGGTATACCCGATGCTGTCGTTGAAATTCCGGATCGATTCGGGGGTGTATCCCCTTCTCCTCAAACCGCAGAGGGTGGGCATCCGGGGGTCGTCCCATCCGTTCACATGGCCCTCCTTTACCAGGTTGAGCAGCACCCGCTTGCTGAGCACGGTATAACTCAGGTTCAGCCGGTTGAATTCGGTTTGCCGGGGCCTGTAGTCATCGGTCATCAGGTGCTCCACCAACCAGTCATAGAGGGGACGGTGCACTTCAAACTCCAGGGTGCAAAGGGAGTGTGTAACACCTTCGAAGTAGTCAGACTGGCCATGGGCAAAATCGTACATGGGATAGACCTTCCATGTATCTCCCGTACGGTGGTGGGGGTGGTTAAGGATACGGTAGATGACAGGATCGCGCATGTGCATGTTGGGGGAGGCCATATCGATCTTTGCCCTGAGCACCCTGGATCCTTCGGGGAATTCCCCTGCATTCATCCGTTGGAACAGGTCCAGGTTCTCCTCCGCGGAACGTTTTCTGTACGGGCTTTCCACCCCGGGCTCACTGGGTGCGCCTTTCTGATTGGCGATCTCCTCGGAGGACTGGTCATCTACATAAGCCAGTCCCCTTTTAATCAGGTCAACGGCAAAATCGTATAACTGACCGAAATAATCAGAGGCATAATACTCCCTCTCTTCCCAGTCAAATCCCAGCCACCGGATGTCCTCCCTGATGGAATCCACGTACTCCACATCCTCCTTGGTGGGATTGGTATCATCAAAGCGGAGGTTGCATTTTCCCCCGTATTTTTCCGCGATCCCAAAGTCCAGGCAGATGGCTTTGGCGTGCCCGATATGCAGGTATCCATTGGGTTCGGGAGGAAATCGTGTATGGATCCTTCCCTGGTCCCTGCCTGATCGCAGGTCCTCCTCCACAATGGTCTCGATAAAATTCAGGCTCTTTTTCTCGCTGGTCTCTTCGTTCTTCCCGGTCATTGTCATTCTTTTAGCAGATTGACAAAATTAACAATTCTGATGAACAAACCTGTTCACTCCACCCGCATGGAATCGGCCGGATTGGCTGTTGCAGCCCTGTAGGCCTGGAAGCTGACCGTAATGACCGTTGGAAGCATGATGAGCAGGATGGTCCAGAGAAAGACCAGGGGGCCCATCTCATACCGGTATACGTAATTCTGAAGCCAGTCTGACATCAGGAACCATACTGCAGGAATGGAAAGCACAAATGAGATAAGGATGAGTACCAGGAACTCCCAGAAGATCATTCTCAGGATCTTCTCAACGCTTGCCCCGAATACTTTCCTGATCCCGACCTCTTTGGTCCGCCGTTCGGTGGTATATGATGCCAGTCCGAACAATCCCAGGCAGGCAATGAAGATGGTAAGAAGGGTGAATCCTGCAAATACCGCCCTGCGGTTGTGGTCAGCACTGAACTGTTCCCTGAAATCATCCTCCATGAACGTATACTCAAAGGGTTTGCCGGGAAAGATCTCTTTCCATTTTTCGCCTATATACGCAAGCATGGTTTCCATATGGTCCCCACCCGGTTTCACATACATGATGCTGTTCTCAAGGCGGTAGAGCAACATCAGCGATTCCACTTCATTGTACATGCCGGTCTGGTGGTAGTCCTTCATGACACCGATCACCCGGGCCATGATCCGTTCTCCGTCACCCAGCTGAACCCTTTTCCCCAGGGGTTCTTCCCAGTTGAGCCTTTGTGCCAGTGTTTCATTGACCACTACACCGGTCAGGGTGTCACCAATATGATCCTGTGAGAAATCCCTGCCTTCAGCCATGGTGATCCCAAGTGTTTCCACGAAATCGTGATCCACCACCACGAAATTGATCCCACGCTGATCCATCCCGTTGGATGTCTCCATGCTGAATATCACTTTCGGGGAGCCACTGCCGATACCGGAACTTGTGGTTGTTACATACTTGATTTCCGGATTTTCAAGCAACTGTTCCTTCAGTACCCGCATTTTCGACGGGGATTCATTATCGGGGAGCAGAAGGGTAACCACCCCCTCCATATCCCACCCCTGGTCCTTGTTCTGAAGGTAGTCCAGCTGGTTGATCACCACCAGCGTACATGCAATCATCACCCCCGATATGGTGAACTGGATCACCGTCAGCACCTTCCTGAAGATCCCCCTGGATGTTCCGGACTGGGTGATCCCCTTCATCACCAGGACAGGAGAGAACCTGGAGAGGTATATGGCCGGGTAGGCCCCTCCCAGGATGCCCACGATGATCACGATCACGATCATGCTGAGGATCATAACGGGTTTGCCCAGGATGTCCAGGGAAAAACTCTTCCCCGAAAGCATATTGAGTTGCGGCAACAATATGATTATTAGTACAATACTCAGCGCCAGCGAGAAGAACGCCAGCAGGGAGGACTCTGCCAGGAATTGCTGAATGAGCAGCCGCCTGCTGGAACCGATCACCTTTCTCAGGCTGATCTCCCTGGCCCTCCTGGCTGCCCTGGCAGTGGCCAGGTTGATGTAGTTCAGGGTGGCGATAAGCAGGAGGAACAATGCAACCACGCTGAAAATGATCACGTACTGGATACTGCCGGTGGGCTGCGGTTCCCCGGCATTGTCCGAATGGAGATGGATGGCGGTCAGCTGCATCAGTTCATACTCGACGGTAATCCCGATGCTTTCAAAAATGGTTGCCATATAACGGTCATACATCTCCTTTAACTTCTCCTGAAATTGAGCGGCATCCTCCCCTTCCCTGAGTAACAGGTAGGTGAACACCCCGAAATTCCCCCAGCTGCCCATCTGCGGCGGAAGGCTGTTCCTGGAAACCAGGCCGTCGAAAAGCACATGGGAGTTTGTCGGTACATCCTCTATCACCGCGGTAACCGTGTAGATCTCATCCCCCACCTTCAGGGTATTCCCCACCGCTTTCTCCCCGCCGAAATAGCGCCCGGCCATGGTTTCAGTGAGTACAATGGAATGTGGCTTGTCCAGAGCCGCCGCTGTACTCCCTTCAATGGTCCTGTAGGTAAAAACATCAAAGAAGGTCGAATCGGCATAATAGACATCCTCTTCGGTAAATTCAATATCCCCGTTCATGAAAAGGGAACGCTGAAAATTAAAGAGCCGGGTGAAATTTTCCACCTCTGCGTAGTCCTCCTTCACCTGCGGAGCAAACGGGATCTGGGCCACGATCCAGGTAAATTCGTCGTCTGTTTCCGAGATGTGTGACTGCACCCGGTAGATCCGGTCCCCATGTTCATGGTACCGGTCATAACTGAGTTCCTCCGAAACATAGAAGATCAGGAAAAGGGCACTGGAAATTCCCAGGGTCATTCCCAGGATATTCAGGAAACTGTACCCAAACTTGTTGGTAATGTTGCGGAAGGCGCTCTTTACAAGGCTTCTGAACATAGCAATAAATGTAACCCAACTGCATGAAAATAAAAAGTTAATTATCATTAAAACCTTAACTTTGAAGGTATCATCATCACCTGGAGGAATTATGGGTAAGATCATCATTGAAGAGATGGAATTCTACGCATTCCACGGACATTACCGGGAAGAACAGATCGTTGGCAACAGGTTCCTGGTGGACCTGGAACTGGAGACCGACATGGAAAAGCCGGCGGATTCCGACCAGCTGGATGATGCCGTTAACTACCAGCTGGCCTACCAGCTGATCAAAAAGGAGATGCGCCGGAAAAAATCCAACCTGCTTGAGAATATCGGAAAGCGAATCCTTGATTCAATCTACGCGGAGATGGACGGAATTGAGAAAGCCACCATCAGGATCAGGAAGATGCATCCTCCCATGGGCGGTCCCATCAGGTCGGTAGGTGTTACCATGAGCAGGTGATATGGCCCTGAAGAAATGTCCCAAATGCGGAGCGCAGTTCAGTTGCGAGGGTGACAAGGACTGCTGGTGCGAACAGGTACAGATCCACAAAGCGCAAATGCTGGAGATCCTGGAACGCTATACCGACTGCCTCTGCCCCAAGTGCCTTCAACAGTATGAAGCCCGGGAATGATCAGAACGACTTTAACAAACTTTATAAACTTTACAAACTTTATAAACTTTCAACTAAACAGGGATATCCAGCCAGAAATAGCTCCCCAGTCCCACCCCGAAAATCACAATCCCCATGATACCATGCAAAACGGCGGTAAACAAAACACTCCTGGTTTGCTGGTACAACCAGGCAAAATAGAGCCCACCGATGAGGGTGAGGACAATGGATAACGGGTTATAATAGACAATGTGCAGGAATGAAAAGGATACACCTGAAGCCAGAATGGTCAGCCACGGGTACCTGAAAAGTTCCCCAAACCGGCGGAAGAGAAAGGTACGGTAGATGACCTCCTGCCCGTATGCTGAAAAAACCGGGTAGAAAATGCACATGGCCAGGTAGATCAGCGGATTCTCCCTGGGAAGGTCAAATAGGTGGTCCCTTTGAAACAGGATCACATAACCAAGCATCAGTATCCCGGTCAGAAAAATAATGGCCATGTGCCTGATCAGTGTAGCCCGGGGTATGCCCCACCTGACCAGTTCCCTCCACCGGAAATCGGTGGTCCGCCTGAGAACAATGAAGATAAACGCCAGTACCGGAAGAACGATCATGCTTGGATGGATGAAATCCTTATCCAGGTATATCACTACCGGGATCCCGAAAAAAAGGATTCCGAATTCCAATACCCGTAGTATAACTTTGCCCATACCCATCTTCCAGTTGATACCTCAATATAAGGAAAAGTGTATTGCAAAGTTTACTATCTTGCTCTGGACACCCTGACTGACCTATGTATTCCTACGAGAGATACAATTTCAGGATCACCACCCTGCTCCTGGCACTGCTTGCCTTCATTTTCCTGGTATACAACGAATATATCGGTGCCATCATCTCGCTGGCACTGGGAATCCTGGTCACATTCTCCTACCAGGGTGTCAAAGTTGATCCGGAAAGCAAACGGTTCCTGAAATATGACCGGTTTTTGAAGCTCAGGATCGGGCGTTGGGAAAAACTTCCTGTCCCAAGCTATGTGACGCTGGTAAGGATCAACCTGAGCAGCAGGAGAACAGCTCCGTCGCCCATTGTCATGCCCGAAGTGAAGAAATCATCGAAATCCTATAAGGTAAACCTGGTGGTGGAGGGGGACCTGCGCTATATCGCCATCTGCCGTGGACCGTTTGACAAAATGAAGGAAGAAGCCCTGAAACTGGGCCAGGCACTTGAGATCCGGGTCCTGGACTACACCACCCATGAGAAAAAATGGATCCTGTAATGGATGATAAGCAATGAAAACAGATATCACCTTCACCGTTTCAGCAAGGGGGAAAGACGAGAAAATCCCCCTGATGGATTTCATGGGCACCCATTTCCCCGGCCTTCCCCTCAACCAGGTCGACAGTGTGTTTGGTTTTGTGGAACCATCAGGACTCTATGGTGGAAGGCCTTTTGTGAAAAGGCAGCTTTCAGAAGCAGATGTTGAGGCGCTTTATGAGAACAACATCGGACTTCGCATTCCATGCTCAAACCACTTCGTCACACGGTCAGAGTATGAAGAAAACCTCCCCTTCTTCGAAAAATACCACCGGAAAGGTAACTCCGTGATATGCACCAGTGATGACCTTGCGGGATGGATCAGGAAAGACTTTCCCGCATACCAGGTGGAAGCGAGCATCCTGAAAGAGATCGATACCCACGAAAAGATCGGGAAAGCCCTGGACCTGTACCATACGGTAATCCTGCCCATGAACCTCAACTACAACACCGGGTTCCTGTCAGCCATTAAAGACAAAAGCAGGATCACCCTGTTCGGGAACGCAGGCTGTGCACTCACCTGCCCCAAAAGGATCTGTTACAAAGTCATTTCCGGGATGAACAAGAAACTGGTTGGTCAGAATCTCTTCAGGCGCAACCTCTACGTCACGTTCCGCCTTGGATTACAGATCGACTGGTGTTCTTACAGGCTACACCCCCGGAAGCTGAGGGGATTGATCGATTTTGACCTGGATCAGTTGTATGATTTGGGTTTCAGAAGGTTTAAGATGCTGCGGCAAAACAAGCAAATGCAGACCGGGTATTAAAAAAAATCATCAAAAGCTTGACGTTGTGGTTTGAATAAATGAGCAGCGACGTAAAACTGCAGGAAGACCTGCTGAATGCCTGGGAGGAGACCTACAAGAACGGACATCTTTGAATAATCAACAAAGGGCTATTTGTTCCTGAACCAGAATCCCAGGGAGAATACAAACTGGCTGGGACGGGTATCAAGTTCAAAAGGAACACCCCCTACCGTAATTGATTCACCCAGGGCACTCAAAGCTCCCTCGTACCTGACATCCAGGGAGATCCTTGACAGATCGACTCCCAACCCCGCCTGGTATCCCCAGTTGAGACCAGTGGTATACACCGTATAATCCTCAACGGCATTTTCAATTTCCAGAGGGATGGACCCTTCAGAAAGTACATAGGACCCTACTGGTCCTGCCTGAATACGCACCGGCCCCAGTTTTACCCCCACCATCAGGGGCAGATCGATTGTTTTCAGGTCCAGATATAGCATTTCGGAGACTCCCCCGGCATCAACCGCATCAATAGATCCTCCACCGTCGTTGAAGTAGAGCTCGGGCTGGATGACCAGCAGGGCTATTTGGATGCGGGTCTGAATACCCACATGATAGGCCATCACCCCATCACCGGTAGCCAGGTCATAAACATCCTGTCCGCTTCCAATACTGGTCAGATCAGAGACTTTAAGATTTGAATAACCAAGCCCGGCCTTGATCCCGATATTAAATAACTGCGCATCTGCAACATTCAACAGAAAAAGAGATGCGGCAAGAACTAAGATGAATTTTTTCATAATACATTGGTTTAGGTTCTCATGGGAAACACCATTTGAACGGAAAATTAGTGCTTATAGTTGCACGATTTCATGAAAAGACGGGAGATTTATCAACTGCCGGATGGGGGTTCTGATAGGTCCCGGATGACGATGGAGGCAAGGGTACAACCGAATATGGCCGGGATGAATGAACTGGTTCCTACCGTCGACTTCTTGTTGGATTCATCCTCCACCGGAATGATCATCTCTTTGGGCACCTGTTCGGTGGAGAACACCGCCTGGAATCCCCCGTGCACATCCATCTTCCGGAGCTTTTTACGGAGGATATAGGCCAGCCTGCAGTTGTAGGTATCCCCGAAATCCGCCACCTCTACCTGGGACGGATCCACCTTACCACCTGAGCCCATGGAACTGGCAAGCTTCAGTCCCCGGTTCATGGTGGAGTAGATCAGGTGGATCTTGGGTGAAAGGGTATCGATGGCATCAACCACGTAATCGAATTCCTCCCGGAGGATCTCCGGGATCCGCTCATCCCGGATAAATTCATTGAGTACTGTCAGTTCCAACCCCGGATTGATATCCAGCAGCCGCTTCCCCATAACCTCTGCCTTCCCCTTTGTGAGGGTGCTGTGTGTGGCGGGGATCTGGCGGTTCAGGTTCCCCGGCTGGATGGTATCACCATCAATGATAGTCATCTTCCCTACCCCGCTCCTGCAGATCATTTCGGCAGCCATGGAACCCACACCGCCCATTCCGGCCACAAGCACATTGGATTGTTCCAGCCGGGCATGCTTCTCTTTTCCGAACAACTGCAGGGTTCTTTCCTGCCAGCCAGCGTGTGGAACAGTGGCAGTCATGGGTGCAGGTGATCAGAACAGCCCGGCAAAACGGGTCAGGTGGATCTTTGCATTCTCGACAATCCGGATTCGCAGCTGGTCCTGATCAATACCCATGATGCTGGCAGCTGTATGGTAAATTTCCCGGATATCCAGATCCCCTTCATCAGTTTCCAGGAACAATTTCTCAACCGGGACCGACAGGAGGGCTTCAACGATCTTTGAATGCTCCCTTGCAAGGGCTTCCCCAAAGGAGAGGAGGAATCCGTTCTTTAACAGTTCCTCTGCCATCTGCCGGTTTCCATTGAACCCGTGGATAATCATGGGCACCGAAGGTTTGTGGGTATTCATAAAACCAATCATCTCATTGAATGCCCTTACCACATGCAGGATCACCGGAAGTTCAGCAAATTCAGCGATCTCAACCTGTCTCTCAAACAGATGCATCTGCTTATCCAGGGGAACCTCAATGGATTTGTCCAGGCCGATCTCGCCGATGGCAAATACGTTGGGATTTTCTGTGGCAAGCCTCACTTTGTTCAGTGTATCCGTCTCGTCTGCCTTTCCAATGTTGTATGGATGAAACCCGACCGAATAGTAACCGTTTTCAATATCATCCGGTGGATAGTCGATGGCAAAAAGGTTCATCATGACCCACTCCTGGATGTTGTTGGCCTGCCTGTGCCCGTGGATATTTACGAAAAGCTTGTCCTGTTTCAGCATCATTCCGGGTTTATGGTTGGTTGGCGTCAATTCCCCGCCGCATCCTGGCGACAACCTCCTCTTTCCCCAGGAATGCTGCCAGGTCAAAAAGTCCTGGACCTTTGGCTGCACCCACCAGCAAGAGCCTCCAGGCATTCATCACAGCCCCCATGCCCCATTCATTCCGGGTGATCAGATCCTTCACAATGGATTCAACAGATGCTGCTGTAAATGGTTCACAGGATCCGAGGGCTTCCGCCAGTAGTCTCATCATTCCGGGGGTATTCTCTTTCCACCTTTTCTTCACCACTGCAGGATCATAGGAGTCGGGGGCCCTGAAAAAGAACCATGCCTGTTCCCAGATCTCATGCAGAAATGTAATCCGGGGCTTGATAATGGGTATAAGCGTCATCAACTGGTCCCCGGTGGCATCCACCCCGTTGCTTTTCAGTACCTCTGCAAAAGCCCCCTGCAGGTTTTCATCAGGAATGCGCTGCAGATGCTGGTGGTTGAACCATTTGGATTTTTCCGGATCAAACCGGGAGCCCGACTTGCCCACTTTCTCCAGCTGGAATTCGGAAACCAGGTCATCCAGGGAGAATAATTCCTGTTCCGTTCCCGGGTTCCAGCCCAGCAGTGCAAGCAAGTTGATGCAGGCCTCGGGGAGGTATCCCTCTTCCCTGTATCCGGGAGATACTATCCCCGATCCCTGGTCCCTCCACTCCAGTGGAAATATAGGAAATCCGCCCTTTTCACCATCCCTTTTGCTCAGCTTGCCCTTCCCTTCAGGTTTGAGGATCAGGGGCAGGTGGGCAAAGGCAGGCATCAGGTGTTCCCAGCCAAACGCCCTGTAAAGCGCCACATGAAGCGGAAGGCTTGGAAGCCACTCCTCTCCGCGGATCACATGTGATATGGCCATCAGGTTATCATCCACCACATTGGCCAGGTGGTAGGTAGGCATTCCGTCCGATTTGAACAGGATCTTGTCATCCAGCGTGGAGGAGTTCACAACCACCTCTCCTCGGACCATGTCCTCCATCCTGATATCTTTCCCGGGATCAAACCTGAACCGGATTACATAGGGGATTCCGTTACCGATCATGTCATCAACGGCCTGCTGATCCATTGTCAGGGAATTTCGAAGGGATCCCCTCACCTTTGCATCATATACAAAGGTCTCTCCTTTCGATTCAAAATCCCGGCGCAGGGTATCCAGCTCCTCCGGGGTATCAAATGCATAATAGGCATGCCCCTTTTTCACAAGTTCGAAGGCATAATGGGCGTACTGCTTTTTTCGTTCCGACTGGCGGTAGGGTCCGAATCCTCCCCCGTTCCGCGGACCCTCATCGGGATGCAGACCGCACCACTCCAGCGATTCAATGATATAATCTTCAGCGCCAGGCACAAACCTGGTCTGGTCTGTATCCTCAATGCGCAGGATGAATGCCCCGTTATGCTTCCTGGCAAACAGGTAATTGAAAAGGGCGGTCCTTAAACCGCCTATGTGCAGGGGCCCGGTGGGACTGGGCGCAAACCTGACCCTCGTATTCTGGCTCATACTGAAATTCCCTTTGGACAAATATAGAAAAATGGTTCCTTGTAGGATCCAATTTGTCCCAATGGATTATTTGATATGTTGGTCCACGATCTTCGCAGAGGCCAGGCACATGGGAAGGCCACCACCGGGATGAACGGTGCCTCCTACAAAATAGAGGCCCTTGAATTTCCTTAGAAAATTCGGATGCCGCGTGAAGGCAGCCATCCGGCTGTTGGAACTGTTCCCGTAGAGCGCGCCCCTGTGTGACCAGGTATCAATTTCAATGGCACGCGGATCGGCGATGAATTCCTGGAGAATCAACGGTTCAATCCTGGTACCCAGCATCCGGTACAATTTATTGAGGATGGCCTCACGGGCATCACCAATCATTTTCCCCCAGTCCTGGCCCAGGTTTTCAGGGGCATTGATCATCACATACCAGTTCTCTTTCCCCTTTGGAGCATCCCCGCTGACCATTTTGGAAGATACAAAAAGGTAGAGTGTTGGATCGTGGTATATCTCCCTTTTATGTTCCAGCATCCTGAACTCTTCCCTGTAATTGTCGGAGAAGAAGGTATTGTGCAGCTCCAGTTGAGGAAACTCACGGTCCATGGCCCAGTAGAAGATCAGTGCAGAGTTGCTGCGTTCCTTTTTAAACATTTTCACCGGGAAGGTAATATCCTCCAGCAGGTCCCTGTAGAGGTAAAAAATATCGATATCGCTTATCACAATATCCGAGGTATAGATGCCTGATCCCGTGATCACTCCACGGGCCACCCTCCTGTCCAGGACCACCTTTTCAACCGGTTCGTTAAAATGAAAAACCACCCCCAGCTTATCGGCCAGTTCTTTCATCCCTTTTGCAATGGAATACATTCCCTTTTCAGGAAACCAGGCCCCCATGTTATGCTCCAGGTGTGATATCACATTGAGTGTTCCGGGGGCCCTGTATGGATCCGAACCATTGTACGTGGCATACCGGTCAAACAACTGGACCAGCTGCCTGGACCCGAACCTTTTTGAATTTACATCATGCATGGTGGACATGGAATCAAGTTTCCAAAACTGCATGAGGAGATTGATGAACTTCTGCGACAGGATGTTCCCCTTATGGAGGAAATTATTGAAGATGAATACATCACTGGTCAGCTCATAGATCTTCCTGCTTCTTTCCAGGTGTTCTTCCACCCGCGAGGCAGGCTCCCCGAGCACCTTTTCTACCTCTGCCTTCAAAAGTTCCACATCCCCGTATGCGTTCAGGATCTTTCCATCCTCATAGAAATAGCGGGTGATCACATCCAGCTTCTGGAAACGGATGGAGGTTTTCATCTCCTCACCAGCCATCACAAACAACTCCTCCAGGAGGTCGGGGAGTGTAAACAGGGATGGCCCTGCATCCCACCTGAATCCCTTCCATTCAATGTGGTCAAGCATGCCACCCGGCTGGTCGGTCCGTTCAAATACGGTCACATGGTGACCACGGCTGGCCAGCCTTATGGCGGCAGCCAGTCCGGCTATGCCGGCTCCAACAATGCTTACCGATCTTTTCATGCAGGTTAATTTACATATAAAATAGATTTCATCATGTTGTTTATCATTTTTTTGGGCGCCGGAAACTCCTAATTTCGCAGTCTACCAATCAAACAGCATCTATGGACAATATCCTGGTAATCGGGGCCGCGGGCCAGATCGGATCAGAACTGGTTGTGGAACTCCGAAAGATCTACGGCAGTGACCACGTCTTTGCAACTGACATCAAACAGGCTCCAAAGGATATCTTGGAAGGCGGGCCCTTCCAGATCCTGGATGTGATGGACGACAAACAGCTGATCCATTTCATCATCCGGCACAAGATCAACCAGGTCTACCACCTGGCTGCCGTCCTTTCAGGCAATGCAGAGAAACTTCCGACCCAGGCCTGGAACATCAACATGGACAGCCTGATGAATATCCTGGAAGTGGCCAAGATGGTGGAGGAGGTAAAGAAGGTATTCTGGCCCAGTTCCATTGCCGTGTTCGGTCCCACCACACCCAGGATCGACACCCCCCAGTTGACTGTCATGGAGCCGGTCACCGTGTACGGGGTAAGCAAACTTGCCGGGGAGCGCTGGTGCGATTACTACTTTAACCGGTACGGAGTGGATGTGAGGAGCCTGAGGTATCCCGGGCTTATCAGTTACAAGACCGAAGCCGGAGGGGGAACCACCGATTATGCGGTGGAGATCTTCTATGAAGCCGTCCGGAAAGGACAGTATGAGTGTTTCCTGAGCGAAGGGACCGCATTGCCCATGCTGTTCATGCCCGATGCCATCAAAGCCACCATCCAGCTGATGGAGGCCGACCGTTCGAAGCTTACCATACACAGCAGCTATAACCTGGGCGGAATGAGCATCACTCCCGCACAGATGCACCAGGAGATCCAGAAACACATCCCTGCCTTCACCATCCGCTATAATCCCGATTTCAGGCAGGCCATTGCAGATTCCTGGCCCCACAGTGTGGATGACACCATTGCCAGGGTGGACTGGGGATTTGAACAGACCTATGACCTGGAGAGGATGACAGAGATTATGTTAAAGGAGGTACAAAACAAATTAAATCCATAACCCATGTACGGAAAAATCAAAGAACACCTGAAACAGGAACTGAATGCCATTTCAGAAGCTGGTCTTTTTAAGTCGGAACGGATTATCGCTTCTCCCCAGTCAGCCGAAATCGGGCTGGACACAGGTCAGAAAGTACTTAATTTCTGTGCCAACAACTACCTGGGGCTCTCCGACCACCCGGAGTTAATCCGCGCAGCCAAGGAAGCCCTGGATACCCATGGATTCGGGATGTCGTCGGTACGGTTTATCTGTGGAACGCAGGATCTGCACAAGACTCTTGAGCAAAAGATTGCCGCCTATTTCGGGACCGAGGATACCCTCCTTTATGCTGCCTGTTTCGATGCCAACGGAGGGGTGTTTGAACCCCTGCTCACCGCTGAGGATGCTATCATCTCTGACGCCCTGAACCACGCATCCATCATAGACGGCGTAAGGCTATGCAAAGCACAGCGGTACCGTTATAAGAACGCGGATATGGAGGACCTGGAACAGCAGCTCATTGCCGCACAGGAACAGCGTTTCCGGATCATTGTCACTGACGGGGTATTTTCCATGGACGGAAACGTGGCCCCGGTAGACCGGATCTGCGAACTGGCCGAGCAATATGATGCACTGGTCATGGTCGATGAGTGCCACTCGGCCGGGGTTGTGGGAGAGACAGGCCGGGGAGTGACCGAATTGTTCAACATACGGGGAAAGGTAGATATTATCACCGGCACACTTGGAAAGGCCTTTGGAGGAGCCATTGGCGGTTTTACAACCGGCCGGAAAGAGATCATCGAGATGCTCCGGCAGCGTTCCCGCCCCTACCTCTTCTCCAACTCCCTGGCCCCTTCGGTGGTGGGTGCAGGCATCCGCATGTTCGACATGATGGATGAAACCACCGAACTGCAGGAGAAATTGCACAGGAATACGGACTACTTCATGGAACGGATGCAGGCAGCCGGATTTGATATCAAACCAACCCAGTCGGCCATCTGTGCAGTGATGCTCTACGATGCAAAGCTTTCACAGAAATTCGCAGCCAGGTTGCTTGAAGAGGGTATCTATGTGATAGGCTTTTATTTCCCGGTGGTTCCCAGGGAGCAGGCCAGGATCCGTGTGCAACTATCGGCAGCCCACAAGCAGGAACACCTGGACAAGGCCATTGCTGCCTTTATCAAGGTGGGAAAAGAGCTGGGTGTTACTACAATATGAATCTCTTCCTGCGGAAGCCCGCATCGAACAATACCAGGATGAACAGGGCCACAACAGCCGAAACAATCCCGGTGGAGATGTTGATGTCCTGGAAAACCTTGTAATTCAAATGTACCTCCGGAATTGTCAATCCCAGGTTTGAAATCCATGAAGCTGTTTCCCCTCGGCTGCCAGGTTCAGTAAACACGAAGGAGAGCGCGATCACAGCGGTCACAAGCAGGATGATCACGATCTTTCCGCCCCTGCCTACAAGTGGTTTGAGTACTATTTTCTCCGGTTCGGAAGTGACCAGGTCCATGACCCGGCCGGATAATTGATCAGGTGCAGCCAGGATGCCGCCTTCCCTGATCAGCTTTGACAATTGAGGATCCCGTTCCATATCATATAATTGAATTAATTTCAGATTTTAATTGCTCAGCCAGTACAGCATACATTTTCTTCCGCGAACGGTGCAGCTTGATCCGGATGTTACTGCTGGTCAACCCTGTTACCTCCGCGATCTCTTCCAATGACTGTTCATCATAATAAAACAGGGTGACCACCACCGCATCGGTTTCCGGCAGGGCCTCAAGGGCCATCTGTAAATAACGCTTCCGCTCCTCCCCGCTTAACAGTTCAATGCCGCTCACATCCTCTGTACCGGGCTCATCACCGGGGTACTCATCCACAAGGTCAATCATCTTCACCTTCTTCCTGATCACACTGATACAGTGATTATACGTAATCCTGTAGAGCCAGGTGGAAAACCGGGATCTCTCCTGGAATCCCTTGATGGACCGGAATGCCTTGATAAACACCTCTTGTGCCGCATCACTTGCATCCGCTTCCTCAGACAGCATCCTCAGGCAAATGGTATACACCATATCCTGGTATTGATCAACCACATGGGAGAACGCTTCCCGGTCGCCATCCTTTACCCTGTTGATGTAGTATGTTTCCCCATGCACATCCATGCACTTATTATGACGCCTGTTATGAAAAAACGTTACAGCATTACACTGTTTTCTGCTCCCAAGTTACAGAACAAAGGATTAACACCGCCCTTTTTTTTCAGATAGTGTAACATGAATGATACCGGGGGCGTCAAAGAGGCAACAAACAATGTTCAACTAAAATTATTTATTATGGTGGAAGATATTTTAATACCCCTGGTCGTATTTGGTGCCATCTTCGGAATTGTCTGGGTAGTGATGTCCACAAGAAACCGTGAAAGAATGGCCATGATTGAAAAAGGTGTGAGTCCCAAGGACTTCATAGCACAGCGGAAAGTGAGTGTCTACGGGATCATCAAATGGGCCCTGCTGCTGGTGGGTGTGGGCCTGGGACTATTCCTGGGAAGCATCCTTGATGCTTACACTGATATTCCTGAGGAACCGGCCTATTTTGCGGGTGCCCTGTTATTCGGCGGACTGGGACTTGTCCTTGCTTTTATTATCACTAAAAAGGGAGATAATAACGGGAGCTAACCAATCCTTTCTTCAACAAGTTTTCCAGAGGGGCCGTCTGATGCAGACGGCTCCTTTTCTTTTTAAAAAAAGCCACCCCGTTTGGGATGGCCTTTCCAACAAACAGTAAACACGCTTTATCCGCACTTGGAGTGGCCGCACTCTGTACAAATCAGGCAGCCCTCCTGGTAGACAAGATTTTCGGAACTGCACTCCTCGCATTTCAGGCCTTGTTTGGCCTTGGTTCCGTTGGGTATGTATTTTTTCAGTGAACGGACCACCCCTGCACTCCAGGTGTTGATCGATTCATTATCCAGCCTCAGTGAACTGATCAGGTTGATGGCATCCATCACAGGCATCCCGTGCCGGAGCACTCCTGAGATCAGTTTGGCATAATTCCAGAACTCACTGTTAAACTGGTGGGAGAGCCCCCCCATGGTGACTTTATAGCCATATTTATCCACATACTGGAAGTCGTACCGTTTGGTGCCATCCTCATTCCTGGTTTTCAGGATCATTCCCTTTTTCACTTTGGACGGAATGGGGAAGGTATCTTCCTCCTTGCGGCCGGTAAAAATCTCGTAGGGCCTCCCGTCCAGCAGGCCGATGAAGGCGATCCAGTCCTCTTCGTTGTTCTTGAACCTGAGGATCTCTGCCTCCAGTTCCCTGGGGCGCTTTATGGGAAATACCGGTTCTTCCTTTTTCTTTTTATCCGCAGCAACGAGTACACCCGTCCGGGAACCATCGCGGTACACAGTTACTCCCTTGCAACCGCTCTTCCATGCATTTACGTACAGCTCCCCCACCAGCTCCTCTTTCGCATCCGCAGGCAGGTTGATGGTCACACTGATGGAATGATCCACCCATTTCTGGATGGCGCCCTGCATCTTCACCTTTTGCATCCAATCCACATCATTGGAGGTGGCTTTGTAGTAAGGGGAGCGCTTCACCAGTTCCTGTATGTCTTCGTCGCTGAAATTCTCCACCTCTTTCGGATCCATCCCGTTTACCTTCAGCCAGGTAAAGAAATTGTGGTGGAATACATTGTACTCCTCCCAGGAATCACCCACCTCATCCACAAAGGTGATATTGGATTCCTTGTCATTGGGATTCACCTTCCTGCGCCTTTTATACACCGGAAGGAATACCGGCTCAATCCCTGATGTGGTCTGTGTCATCAGGCTGGTGGTTCCCGTGGGAGCGATGGTCAGCAAGGACACATTTCTCCGTCCGTGCTCTTTCATGGCTTCGATCAGCCCGGGATCTTCCCTTCCAAGCCTTTTGATGAAAGGATTATCCTTTTCCTTGTTAAAATCGAATACTTCGAACGCACCCCGCTCCTCGGCCATATTCACCGAGGAACGGTAGGCCTCCAGGGCGATGGTCTTATGGACCTCCACCGAAAAATCGATGGCATTCTCACTCCCGTATGTCAGGCCAAGTGCGGCCAGCATATCCCCTTCGGCTGTAATGCCCACACCGGTCCTGCGGCCTTCCAGGGCTTTGCGCTTGATATTTTCCCACAGATTGATCTCTATCCTTTTGATCTCCTCATCCTCCGGATCGGAATAGATCTTCTCCAGGATGGCCTCGACCTTCTCCAGTTCCAGGTCGATGATGTCATCCATGATCCGCTGGGCAAGACCCACATGTTTTTTAAATTTTTCCCAGTTGAACCTGGCTTCTGTCGAAAATGGATGTTCAACATAGCTGTAGAGGTTGATGGCCAGCAACCGGCAGCTGTCGTACGGACACAAGCGGAATCTCCCCGCATGGATTGGTGGAAACCGTCCTGAATCCCTGGTCGGCATAGTTGTCAGCGACCGATTCGCGGATAACCGTATCCCAGAAAAGGATTCCCGGTTCCGCCGATTTCCAGGCGTTGTGAACGATCTTCTCCCACAAGTCACGGGCATTGATCTCCTTGGTATGGGTAGGATTCTCAGAATCGATGGGGTATTGCTGGGTGTAGGTTTTTCCTTCCACCACAGCCTTCATGAATTCGTCATTGATCTTCACTGACACATTGGCCCCTGTGACTTTGCCCGATTCCATCTTTGCATCAATAAAATGCTCTGCATCCGGATGTTTCACCGAGATGCTCAGCATCAGTGCGCCCCTGCGGCCATCCTGTGCCACTTCCCGGGTGGAATTGGAATAACGCTCCATGAAAGGCACCACTCCTGTGGATGACAGTGCACTGTTCAATACGGGGCTTCCTGACGGTCGGATGTGGGTAAGATCATGCCCCACACCACCCCTGCGCTTCATCAGCTGGACCTGTTCCTGGTCGATCTTCATGATCCCCCCGTAAGAATCTGCATTGCCCTGGTGGCCAATGACAAAACAGTTGGAAAGACTGGCGATCTGGAAATTATTACCTATCCCTGTCATGGGTGATCCCTGGGGAACAATGTACCTGAAACCACGCATCAATTCAAAGAGTTCATCAAAGGAGAGGGGATTGGGATACCGCTTTTCGATGCGGCTGATCTCTGAAGCCAGCCTGCGGTGCATGTCATCCGGAGTGCGCTCATAGATCTTCCCCGAAGTATCTTTTAAGGCATATTTGTTCACCCATACCCTGGCAGCCAGTTCATCTCCCCCGAAGTAGTCCTTTGAGGCCTGATAGGCTTCATCGAAGCTGTACGTTTGTTTGAGCTTCTGTTCCTCCGCTGCTCCTTTCTCGGATGTTCCCTTAGGCTCTTTTTCTACAAACGTCGTGTTCTTCTGCGATGCTGCCTTATCTGCCATTCTCTTCGGTTTAATCAATTCGGGGGTCTGTTAAACACCAATTAGTCATTGGGTTTGCTTCATCAATCTTGTTATCAACACGTCCTTTCTGTAATATCTCAACTAATTGCAAATCTGTTACTTGAAAAGATCCCTTCTATTAGGGGTAAAAAGCCCTCTCTCACATGGTAAAACTCCAATGTCGTTCCAAATTGCTGATGAAAAAGGGGTCCTTCGCGATACAGATTTCGGGAAATGAAATTAAGACAAATTCAATAGCAGAATGGGTGATCCCCGTTCCATTTTATTAACAAGAAATTAACCCTGAGGCTAACTTGATGAATGGCAGACACATGAGAAAAATCAGGTTTTGAAAAGTATTTTTTTATTGTTAATGTGTTGATTATGTGCTTATTACGGGTTTTACTGGAAATTGGACCTATCCTCCATCCCACTGTTTACGGGGAACCTGACTTTTACAAGAAGATGTTCTAAAATAGTCGAAGCTATTAATAAGAAACCGTCTCATAGAACTTATGAGACGGCTTCAAAAAAAGTGGTTGAATAAACCTGTCTGCTAGAATAAGTAACGTGCTCCGATCTGAATATACCAGCATTGACTGTAATTGTAATAAGTAGAATATGTTTCCTTCAGGTAATTACCATCATCATCTTGCACCATTGAAAAGCTTGGAACATTGTTCGCATCCATGCCTTCATAGGTCAAAATCTGTCCGTTGTTTGAATTATACATATTCTTGCTGACACCCCATTTGCTGTTTAACAAATTACCGAAGTTCATAAAGTCAAGGGTGAATTGTAATGTATGCTTGGTGTCACCTGCTTCAAAATGAAATTCTGTGCGACCCGCAAGTCAAATTGATGCACCCAGGGAGCCCTTGCAGCATATGCTTCAGCATATTCACCCTGATGCTTGCTCAGATAACGATCCTGTTCCATAAAAGCGAAGAAAGCATCTTCGTCAGCAGTGCTTTCAAACGCTATGTCACCCTTTTCCTTGGGTATGTATATCAAATCTGTACCATAGCCATCGCCATTCATATCATTGGTATAGGTAAAGCTATATCCGCCGGATGAATATCCGGAATAGAACAAATTAAATGAATGTTGCAGACTTTAGAAGATCGTTATCATATGGGATCGTGTAAGAAACAGAAGCAATGGCTTTGCTTGGAATCACATATTGTGAACGCTGAACCCATGGCAGATGCGGGCCGTTCACCTGAATCTGTCCGTTGTATGCAGACGATGCTGCGCTACCGGGCATACCTGAAACCTCTTTCGACTCGGTTTGGGTATAAGCCGCCATGATATTCAGGTTTTTAACAGGCTCCGCGGTAATGGTAATATTTCCAATGGCTCCCCATCCTTCGCTGTTATTAGACAGTACGTAAGCATCTTCCGAAGTATATTCAATGATGCTGCCATCTGGATAAATATACCTGTCATCTGCTCCGCTGAAGCGTTCCCAATTATTATCGGGTTGCATCAGGTTGTAGTTTTTCAGCATTACACCATTTAATACTGTTCGTGTACATACCTTCCAATGTAACTGTCATGGGAAATGAAAGCGGAAGATTATAATCTACCGCCAGTGAAGTTTTCCACACCTGGGGCATTTTAAAATCAGGATCAATAGCATTCATACCATCATCGTGGCAATACGCCGTCTTCAGGAGTAATTGTATTGGGCAGATCCAAATGTGTTGATCATTTCATCCACATCTGTCATCATTGGCCCGGCTAAACCTGCCAAAACACCTAGATCAGAACCAGCTGGATCAATTGTCCAGTCTGGATTATACCTGGTAACAGCAGTATAGCTACCCTGTACCATACCTGAATTGGTTGGCATATTGGTGAAGAAAACCAGCGGCAGCCTTCCTGCAAAAATTCCCGTACCTCCACGGAGTTTCAATGTCTGATCACCCATGACATCCCACGTGAAACCAACCCTGGGCGAAAACTGAACATTTGCATCCGGCCATTCGCCGGTATTAATATTTGTACCACCATAATCCAGAGCAAGGATTGCATTGTTCGTGATAAGGTTATCTGCATATTTCAAATAATCGGCACGTATACCATAAGTTAATTTGAAATCAGCACCAACGTTCCATTCATCCTGAACATAAAGGCCAAACTGGTTAAAAGCAACTTCCGCGGCAGGATTTGTTTCTCCATCGTACCCGTATGTCAGTGCGAAATCTCTTGGTGCTGCCTGATTCAAGAAATCGTCTATATTGGCATAACGGTAATATCCCGTACCGTTACGCATGTAAGAGTTGTTCGCCATTTGATGTTCATAACTGATCCCTGCTGTAATTTTATGATTGCTTAATGAAAAGGTGATGTTGTCTATGATATTGAAAATATTGTTATTGACACCGTTGTTCCAGGTGAACAATTCGTAACCTGCAGATATATATGGTTCAACTGGTTGTGGTGCACCTGAATTGTCGTCATACATGATGTCAATAAAGGGGAACGGTTCAGAATTGGATCCACGGATATCCTTAATACTTGAATAGGTGGTCAGGAATTGATTTGAAATCTTATCTGAAATCCGGCTGTTTAAATCCAAAGAAACCGAATTCACAATGTTATCCATTGAATAAATGGAATTGGAGAAAGCCATTGAGTATTGAGAAATCCGATCCATATTCCTGTTACGGTAACCGGCATTGTTTGAATTGCCGTTCGTGGGGCGCCAAGACTGATTCTTGGTATAGTTATACCGGACACTCAATTTGTTGTTATCATTGATGTTCCAGTCGATACGGGCCAATAGCTTTTTGTTGCTTTCATCTGGCGGGGTAATCGGTATAAGAACCGGGATCATATCCATAATTATCGATTAAATGTTGTCTTTAACCCGGTCCATATCCGAAGTGCTGGCGCGCGAAAGCATTAGTTCGGTATCGGCAATACCGTCTTCTGATGGTCTCCAGGTTACCACCTGTCCCGGACGTTATTTCCATATTCCCCGTTTACGAAAAAGAACAATTTGTTTTTAATGATAGGCCCACCCACCGTTATACCATAATCCTGACCGTGATTCTTCGCTCGCGCTCTCCGAAATCAACATCTCCGATTTTATTGCCACGCATATTCTCGTTGGTAAAATAGGTATAGGCTGAACCAGAAAATTTATTGTTCCCCGATTTGGTAATGGCATTGATCCCACCCCCGATAAAATTTGTCTGGCGCACATCGAACGGGGCAATGACTACCTGTATTTCTTCTATCGCATCTAAAGAAATAGGATTCCCGCCACCCGGCAGGCTGGAACTCAGACCAAAGTTGTTGTTAAAATTGGCACCGTCCACAGTGAAGTTGGTAGAACGGCCATCTCCACCCGCGAAGCCCATTCCATTTGCATATGGCGAAATCCGGGCAATGTCGGAAATGCTCCTGTTAATCGTAGGCATCGACATCAATCTGCTCATTCGATATATTGGTTGTTGCCCCGGTCTTGGTGGTGCTAAATTTCGAAGGTTTGGAACCGATAATCGTCACTTCGACAACTTCAATAGCACTTTGCTTAATTTGTGCATTTAAATTGAATGATTCACCTAAAAACAATGTAATATCGGTATAAGAAGCGGTTGAGTAGCCCACATAATGAAACTCTAACAGAGTATGGCCCACCGGGTCGCATACCCTGCAGATTGAAACGACCTTCGGAATTGGTAACAGCTCCGTATTGTGTTCCGGAAGGTTCATGAACAGCTACTACCGTAGCCCCCAGAAGTTTTTCGCCTGATTCTGCTGCAACTGTACCATTCATACCTGAAGTGGTAATTTGCGAATAACCAGGAATTGTTATAAGGCAAAAAACGAAAAATGTAAGTAATAACTTTTGCATGTTTTTCATAGACTTTTAGTTTAGGTTGGTCAATATATAATTCACGCACGAAATTTACATGATGACATTGCTGGTCATGTTAAATCAGAATTAAGAAAAAGTTTAGATTGTTAGTAAAGGGCATCATAGGGTCAAAAGTAGTGAGAAATCCCTGCCCCGGAAGGTACTTTAAAGCATATGATCGCTGATTTTTTTACACACTCTTTCCAGGATCATTGAACTGGCTCCAACCCTCTCCATTACATAGTTAGCCGCAATGTCACCACTGGTTTTCAACAGGCTGTTGGTTTCCAATTGTTGATGAATGGTTGATAAAAATTCACCGGTCCCGGAAACCGGGAACGCACCCCCCAGCCTGGTGAGTTCGGTGGCCTCCGAGAATTTCTGGTGCTTGGGCCCGAATATCACCGGCAATCCATAGGTGGCTGCTTCCAGGATGTTGTGGATCCCTTTGCCAAATCCGCCCCCGATGTAGGCCAGGGTTCCGTAACGGTAGAGGTAGGAGAGCTGACCGATGGTATCCACAATGATCACCCTGGTACCGGGTGGAATGTTCTCTTTCAGTTCAGTATAAAACAGGCTGCCCGGAAACCTCTCTTTCAGGTGCTGAAGATGTACGCCGGATAACTCGTGGGGGGCAATGATCCACCGTAAATCATCCGGCAGCTCCCTGTAAGCATCCCCCAGGAGCTGCTCATCGGGTTCCCATGTGCTCCCTGCCACGATGACCCTGACACCCCCTGCAAACCGGTCAAGTGCCGGGTGACTGAAGCTGGTATCGGACAGCTGCCTTACCCTGTCGAACCGCGTATCACCAGCTGTGGTGACCTGCGTAATGCCATACCCGGACAGCAGTTCCCTGGATGATTCCTGCTGCACAAATATATGGGTAAAACAATCCAGGATCTTCCGGTACCATGCGCCGTACCATTGAAAGAAGATCTGGTCGGGCCGGAATATGCCTGAGGCCAGGTATACAGGAACATGGCTTCTCTTCAACCTCCGGAGGTAGTGGAACCAGAACTCATACTTGACAAACAGGGCCATCTCCAGGTTGAGGGTGTTGATCAGCCGGCGGGCATTCCTGGCAGTATCCAGCGGAAGGTACATCACATGGTCGGCACCCTCATAATCTTTCCGTTTCTCATACCCCGAAGGGGAGAAGAAGGTCAGCAGGATCTTATAATCCCTGCACCGGGTCCTGAGAGCCTCGATCACAGGGCGCCCCTGCTCGAACTCCCCAAGTGAGGCACAATGGAACCAGACCACCCGGTCCTCCTTTGAAAAGACCTGCTGAAGCTGTTGATACCATCCCCTTTTTCCCCAGGTCCACATTTTTGCCTTCCTGTTCCAGGGAGAGATGATCCATGCTGCCAGCTGGTACAACCTGATGCCTATGTCATAAAGTATCCTCATCCTGTTGCTTCCGAAACCGGTTTTTGATGTGTGATCCTGCTGGTGATCCATACGGCCAGGAAGGCAAGTACCCAGGAGACAAACCTGACACTGATCACCGCATCCAGGGACTTTAATTCGGACCATACCACCGTGGTGACAAAACCGGTGACCAGCCCCGCAATCACCCCCTGCCATGTAACCTTTTTCCAGGTCAGCATCAACAGGATCAACGGGCCAAAGGAGGAGCCAAGCCCCGCCCAGGCATAGGATACCATGGAGAAGATCAGTTTATCGGAGGTCCAGGCGATCCCCAGGCCTACCAGTCCCACCACAATGGTGATGGCCCTGCTTGCCTTCAACAGTGAAGCATCCCCCACATCCCAGCCAAGCGTCTGGTGGAAAAAATCTTCGATCATGGAGGAGCTTATGACCAGCAGCTGGCTGTCTGCTGTGGACATCATGGCAGCGATGGCCCCGCTTACAAAGATCCCGGCCAGCCAGGCAGGGAGCAGTTCATTGGCCATCTGTGGCATCACCTTTTCGATATCATCGAACATCCCCTGTCCGTACAATCCGGCTCCAAGCACCCCGATCACCACTGCCCCGGTAAATGCCGGGATCACCCAGGCAATGGCGATACGCCTGGATATCCTGATCTGTCTGGCCTCTTTAATGGCCATGAACCTTGTCAGCAGGTGGGGTTGTCCCATGTATCCCAGGGCCCAGCTCAGTCCGCTGATGATCAATGCCGCAGCTGCCCACCCGGTTTTCCCGCCGGTAAATGAGAGCAGCGAATGGCCCTGTGCTGCTGCCAGCCCGGCCAGGGGTTGTGTGCCTTCGCTCATCTCTTTCAGCTCAACCAGCCCCACCAGCGGAAGGACCACCAGGGTCCCGATCATGATGATCCCCTGGACCATATCGGTCCATGCAACCGCAAAGAAGCCTCCCATCATGGTATAAAAGATGATCACCCCGGCCCCGATGAGCATCCCGGTGGACTGTTTCAATCCGAAAGTGACATTCAGGATCTTGCCGGCACCATTAAACTGGGCCGACAGGTAAAAGATAAAAAAGAACACAATGATGAAGGTGGCCAGAACCCGGATCACCGCCTGTCCCTTATGGAACCTGGCTGCCAGAAAAGTGGGCAGGGTGATGGCCTCCAGCCGTTCGGTCTCTTCGCGCAAAGCCCTGGCCACGAAAAACCAGTAGAAGATGATCCCTGAAACGCAACCCAGGGCTGTCCAGAACTCCAGCAGCCCTGATGCATAGGCGGCACCGGGCAATCCCAGCAGGAGCCATGCGCTTTCTCCCGAAGCCCTTTCAGAGAAGGCCACTACCCAAGGGATTCAGCCTCCTTCCGGCAATGAAGAAGTCCTTATGCGATTTATTGATGTTGTAAGTAATGAATCCCACAACCAGGATCACCACCAGGTAGAAGATAAAACCAAGAAGTGCGAAATTCATGCCCTAATATAGAAAAAATCAGGACTTATTCCGGGAATGTTCCGGAACCGTCTGGCTGGTATACATATTCGAGTACAACCTCGTTATACACCTTTTCGGATCCGTCATCCACATTGGTAATGCCCTTGACCAGCAGTTTCACATAATTGCCTCCGGAGGTTTGCTGTACCCACACCTGGTGGAGCTTTACGGTATCACTTACCGTAACGAATTTTAATCCGCTTTCCACCTCCCGGTAACCTTCATAGAATTCCCTGGCCTCCTCCCGGGTGGTAAAGGTTCCCACGCGTGCAAAACCGTTGATCTGCCCGGGTGTGTTAAATCCCGGCACCGAAGTCAGTTTGGAATCCACGATCACAAGGAACCCTTCGTTGATGATATCAGGGAGGGGGCTTCCGGCATAGGGGTACTTGTTGAGTTCACCGTCAGCATAGGTATACCCGAACAGGTAGTAACTTGTTGTACCAAATAACTGGGAGCTCAACACAAATTCACCCCTGTATTCGGTTTCGCTTGCTGTCGCAACCAGCGGCAAGCAGGAACATTGCGGACATTACCACCCAAAGCAGCCCCGATCCCTTCTTTCTCATTGCCATCACATCCAGTTCCTTTTTAAATGACCGCCATCAGCAGATCAATGTCTTTGGAGGGAATGCCAAACCTGCGGCCCAGGGTTTCATTGGTGAGGATCCCGTTGTAAATATAGACCCCGTGCCTGAGTCCGATGTTCTCTTTCAGGTGCCTTCCTTCGCCACCCAGTTCCCCCATTCCAATAATCAACGGGGCAAACACATTGGATATGGCAATGGAGGCAGTCCTGGCCACCCGGGAAGGTATATTCGGGACGCAATAGTGGATCACTCCGTGCTTGACAAAGACCGGATCGATCTGTGTGCGCAGTTCGGAAGTCTCAATGCACCCCCCCCGGTCAATGCTTATATCGATCACCACTGAACCCTTTTTCATCTCCCTGATCATCTCTTCGGTGATGAAGAATCCCTGGTAATTCTCATCCCTGCGGATGGCCCCGATGAGCACATCGGTCGACCGGAGGGCCTTCATAATCACCTTCGGGTGGAAGATGGATGTGGGAATCATCTGTCCGACGGCATTTTGCAGCCGGCGCAACCGGTGGATGGAATGATCAAACACCTTCACCACCGATCCAAGACCAATGGCCGCCCTCACTGCATACTCTGCAACAGTTCCGGCGCCCAGGATCACCACCTCGGTGGGAGTGATCCCCGTTATCCCGCCCAGCATGACTCCTTTTCCGCCCCTCATATTGCTCAGGTATTCAGCAGCGATCAGCATGCTGGTTGTACCTGCAATGGCACTCATGCTCCGGACAGCAGGAAAACATTTGTGTTCATCCTGTATGTTTTCGAAAGCTATGGCAGTAATCTTCTTACCCATCAGGCTCCGGATGTACTTTTCATCCCTGTGTGCAAAAACCTGGAAGGAAGAGAGGAGGGTCTGCCGTTCTTTCATCAGGCCAATTTCCTCCAGGGTCGGGGGACTGATCTTCAGAAGAATATCACAACCCCCGAAAACCTCCTGCCGGTTTTCAGAGATGATCCCCCCACGCTCTGAATAATCTGTGTCCAGGTAATTGGCAGCCTTTCCTGCCCCGGCCTGCAGGATCACCTCATGTCCGTGTCCGGTGAGGATCTCCACTGCCTCCGGGGTGATGGGAACCCGGCTCTCCACCGGCTGGTCCTCCGAAGGGATTCCGATCTTCAACTGCTTGTGCTTGTTCTCCACCTCCAGCATCTCTTCCTGGGGCATCAGGCCTTCTTTGCGGAAATCGAAAGAAGATGGTCCGGTTTTTTCCATGGGTATTACTGCTTTTAGGGAAACCTAAAATAAGACAATTCCCCAGCATTGTCAAGATTTATTAAACCTCCGGCTGTTCAAACAGGAGTTCCCTGGAGCCATCCTTACTCACTTCAATGCGGACCCTGATGGCATCATCGGGAATCAGGCGGCTTGCCTTTTCCGGCCACTCTATGAAACAGCGGTCACCCGAGAAAAAGTACTCCTCGTAACCCAGGTCGTACAGTTCATCCGGATGTTCAATGCGGTACAGGTCAAAATGATAGATGGACTCCCCGCCTGGTGTGAAATATTCGTTAACCAGTGCAAACGTGGGGCTGTTCACATCAGTATCCACACCCAACGCCCTGCACAGGGACTGGATAAAAGTGGTTTTCCCGGCACCCAGTTCTCCTGAAAATGCAATGATCCTGGCATCCCCGGCAGATTTCAGGAAAGTCCGGGCTGCTGCAGGCAGGGCATCCAGTGAGGGTATGGCAATACGTTGTTCCATTACCTGACAGGGGTAAGCAACGAAACCGGGATCAGCATCTCCTCCATGGAGATGCCCCCGTGTTGAAAAGTGTTCCGGTAGAGGTTTACAAAGTGGTTGTAGTTATTTGGGTAAACCATGAAATCGTTGTTCATGGCAAAAATGTACCTGGTGGTTACATTGGACATGGGCAGGTGCATCTCCGCAGGTTTGTTGATCTCGTATACCTCTTTGGCGGGATAATTCAGGTTCTTTCCCTGCTTGTAGCGCAGGTTCACCGATGTTTTCCTGTCCCCGATCACCTTGACAGGATTGGACACCCTTACCGCCCCGTGATCGGTAGTGATCACCAGCTTCAGGTCGTGCTGTGACAGGTTTTTCAACAGTTCGTACAGGTATGAGTGCTGGAACCAGCTGTGGACCAGCGACCGGTACGATGACTCGTCAAAGGCCAGTTCCCTGATCATATCCATTTCGGTCTTTGCATGGGACAGCATGTCCACGAAATTGTACACCAGGATATTCAGGTCAAAGTTGAGCAGGTCCTTGTAGTTCTCAAGGACTTTCTTGCCTGCCCGCTGGTTACTGACCTTCTCATAGTTGAAGGAATGTGTAATACCAAGCCGCTGCATCTGGATCCGGCACAGCTCCTCCTCATGGGCATTTTTCCCCCCTTCCTCATTTTCGTCTATCCAGAGCCTGCCATACCGGTCCTGGATTTCGCCCGGCATCATCCCAGCAAACATGGCATTCCTTGCATACTGGGTGGCCGTGGGAAGAATGCTGCAGAAGATGGACTCCTCTTCGGTCCTGAACAAATCTGTGATCTCCCTTTCAATCACCTTCCACTGGTCAAAACGCAGGTTGTCGATCAGGATGACCATCACCTTTCCCTGGTCCAGCAGCGGGAACACCTTATGGCGGAAAAGGTTGTATGACATCAGGGGGGCATCATGGGCTTTCCCTGAGAACCAGTTGCCGTAGTTTGTCCGGATGAAGCGGGCAAACTCTTTGTTTGCCTCGGTTTTTTGTAAACGAAGCACCTCATCCATCCCCCCGGTTGCACTGTTATCTAACTCCTGTTCCCAGTAGACCAGCCTGGAATAGATATTTAACCAGTCACTGATGGTCCGGGCGGAATTGATCTGTATCCCGAGCTGGCTGAACTGGGACTGGTATCCCGAGGTGGTTTTCTCCGTTACCAGCCGCTTGGTATCGATGTTCTTTTTAATGGTCAGCAGGATCTGTTTGGGATTGACAGGTTTGATCAGGTAGTCGGATATCTTGCTTCCCAGGGCCTCATCCATGATATCCTCTTCTTCATTCTTGGTGATCATTACCACCGGGGTGGAAGGTGTGATGGCCTTGATCTCCTCCAGGGTCTCCAGTCCCGAAAGGCCCGGCATATTCTCGTCCAGGAAAATCAGGTCAAAATCGTTTTCCTTCACCAGCCTGATGGCATCGGTCCCATTGGCCGCAGTGGTAAGCCTGTAATCCTTCTCCTCCAGGAAAAGGATATATGGTGTCAGAAGGTCAATCTCATCATCTGTCCATAGAATGTGAATCTGCCTGCCCATTATTCTTCAGTTAAATAGTGGTTTAGGAAAAAGAGGTAATATGGATTATGCACCTTCTGCTGGGCCAGGATGTTGAAGTTATCCAGGGAGACCACCATCATCCTGTAGCGGTCTGCAGCAATACCGGCCAGGATCAGGGCACTGTTCTCCCGGATCACCTGCAGGTACCTTGTAGCGCCTTCGGCATTTGTAAAGGTTTGGACCACCAGCATATAGTAGTTTTCATTGAGCTCAAGGCGCTCAATTTTCAGGTCGTACTCGTTGAAATGGTCCAGGTTGTAATTCAGCAGGTCGAAACTAACCTGGTTCACATTCTCTCCCGTCTCCAGTGCCAGCAGGAAGTAATGTTCCTGGTCAGGATCATAAACAGAATAGATCTCCTCGGCCACCTTAGCCTCTTCAGCCTGTTTGATCACCGGGAAGGCTTCGAACATGAAATCGATGATCTCCTGTGCCTGGATGCTCTCTTCCGTTCCGGGATGCTGTGCGATCAGTGAATCCAGCTCCGTTTTCATCTGCTCTTTCCCTTCCAGTGCCCCTACGGACAAGGCCCTGATATACTTGAATTTGGGTACCAGCGGATCCTCCGGATTCTGCACCAGGGCGGTGTCAGCATCGGCAATGACCCCTGGATAATCCTTCCTCTGGTACTTCTCAAAAATTCCTTCATAGATGCGGGTAACCTTCATCTCCTCCTCTTCCAGTTCCTGGATATAGTTGGGATTGTTCAGCAACTTTGAATAGTGGGAATCGGGGTACCGTGCCACCAGCATCGTTTTATATTCACTGGCCCGGCCTGGATCCTGAACCGAATTGTACAGGTCATGAAGATAATACATGGCCCTCGGCGTGAATCTGCCTTCCGGATACCTGTTCAACAACTCTTCAAAGGCTTCGATGGCCTTCCTGTAATCCAGCAGGTTCTCTTTGTAAATCACTCCCATATTGAGCAACGCATCCTCCAGGCGGATGTGAGACTGCTCCATGGAAGAGTCGGTAAGTGGAATATTGACCAGGTAAAACTCCCGTGATTTGTTATCAAAAATGGGTGTGGCCGCCCCTCCGTTGATGCTGTCCCCTTCGGCTCCCTGACCAGGCGCCGAGGAAGAAAGGATCTGTTTGTTCTTCCGGCGCCAGTTATCCTCCAGTTTTCTGTCCCCGAATTTCATTTTGAATTCGGGCTGGCCAAAACTCTTGGCATTCAGGTTGTAGAAATACCACGCCCCCCCCTGTTGTCCTTTTGTTCCACCCATCTGGTTGTTGCTGTACATCATGGACTGGTTGAATGCCATATCCTGCATGGCCTGTTGCTCTGCCTGCCGGTTATCCTCTTCATCCTGCCGGACCTGATCGATGATCCCGTCAATAATACCAAACCTTTCGGATTCGGGCAATAAAGCCAGCATTTGCACACTGTCCTCCAGTTCATAGCTGTTGATGTTATAAACCAGTCCGCTCAGGCTCAGCGAACGCGTGAGCAGCCCGGAATACCCCGGGTATTCCGGGTCCAGGAAAGAGACCGCAGAGTCATAATAGGCGGCCGAAAGTATATAATCGGGCTCATCGTAAAAGATCTTTGCCAGTGTCAGGGATGAAAATCCTTTCTGGTACTGGTTCTGCATGCTGGTGGAAACTGAAAGCCGGTAGTAGGCGATGGCCTGCTCAAGGTCCCCTTCTTCAGAAGCAATGTTCCCCAGGGCAAAATAGATCTGGTCTTTGTATTCCGTGTTCTTACTGTCGCGGAGCATTTTATTCAGAAGTTTCTTCAGGTCATCGCTGCTGGCACTTCCTGCTTCATACACCTCCGCCATGCTTACCTTGGCATTGAATGCCATCTCATAGGGCGGATTGTAACGTGTCACCCTTTTGTATTTTTCCAGAGCAAGATCGTTCTCCCCGGCCTCTTCATACAGCTGCCCAAGGATAAAGGTATACCTGATTTTCTGATCTTTGGACAATCCCTTCTGGCCCAGCGCATTATCCAGAAATTCGGCCGCCCTGGCATGGGATGACTGCATGATGTTGTATTTGGAAGCAGTGATAAAATACTCCTTCATATACTCCTCCGGGAGATCGTTTTTATCCTCCAGGGATATCAGGATCCGTTCGGCCTCGTTCATCTCATCGATCATCATGTATGCCCTGACCAGCCAGATCATGGCCAGAAACCGCACCTCCTCGGCCGGGAATGTGACCAGGACATGCTTGAATGTCTCAATGGCCATGAAGAACTCCCCCCGGTACATGTATGCCTTGCCCATGAGCATGTATGAATCATCCATCCACTTGTTGTATTCATTCTTTTCATAGAATGCTTTGTCTTTGGCTGACTGTTCCCCCTGCTTAACTTTGGGCTTGGCGGTGATGGAGTGGAAAGTGATCACCTTGGTGGCCTTATCGATGGCCTTTTTCATATCGGCAGTCACTGCGCTGTGCACCGATTCTTCTTCAAAGAGGAACACCGGGAGGATCCCGTTATAATCATTCAGGATGGCCATGTTGGCTTTCACCAGTCCCCGGTTGAAGCTTTCCTTCCCGTTAAAATAGATGTTATAGTGGGAGGTGAGGTTGTGGTAGTTCCTACTGAGAGATGTGTTCTTCTCCACACTGCAGGATGTAATACTGGTGGCCAGCAGCAATACAAGTCCCCTTTTCAGGATGTGACTGAATGGAAAAATGGTCCGGTTCTTTCTTGCAGTATTCAATGATGGATGCAGTTATCCTGTAAGACTCCTCCTGGTGCCTACAAATAATTAACTCCGTTTGATGGCAGTTATTGCATATTCACATCCACCACCTCTTTGATCTCGGGCACCTCGTTCTTGACAGCTATTTCCACACCAGCCTTCAGTGTCTGCATACTGAAAGGACAGCCATGGCATGCACCTTTCATCTCCACCTTGACCACCAAATCGTCGGTAATATCCACCACTTCAATATCCCCCCCGTCAGCTACCAGGTAAGGCCGGATCTTTTCAAGTGCTTTTTCAACGCGTTCCTTTATCGATTCCATGTTCACATCTTTTTCTATTGACGTTATCTGGTTGTAATTTCCACCTTTTTTGTGGGTTGCAGCCGGGCATTCCTGTCATCAACCGCTTTCCTTACTTCTTCTGCAAGAAGATGAAAAGCCTGACCTGATGCTTTTTCAGGGAAGAGCGCAACCGGTTCCCCGCTGTCTCCTGATTCCCTGATCCCCTGGACAATGGGTATTTCTCCCAGCAGGGGTATACCTGATTTTTCAGCCAGTTTCCTGCATCCCTCTTTTCCGAAGATATAGTACTTATGATCGGGAAGCTCCTCGGGTGTGAACCATGACATGTTCTCAATGATCCCCAGCACCGGAACATTGATCTTATCCCCTGCAAACATATTGATACCCTTGACCACATCGGCAAGGGCCACCTCCTGGGGCGTACTTACGATTACCACCCCTGTCACAGGCACCTCCTGCACCATGGTCAGATGGACATCACCGGTCCCGGGAGGCAGGTCAATCAGCAGGTAATCAAGTGTCCCCCAGTCCCCCTGCGAAATCAACTGCTTCAGGGCGCTGGTAGCCATGGGACCCCTCCAAACCACCGCATCCTCCGGCCGTATAAAAAATCCCACCGAAAGCAACTTGACCCCGTATTTCTCCAGGGGAATGATCCACTCGGCTCCATCCTCTGTCCGTGCGGAAGGCCGCTGATCCTCCACATGGAACATCTTTGGAATGGACGGTCCGTACACATCCGCATCGATCAGTCCCACACTGGAACCGGTCCGGGCCAGTGCCACTGCCAGGTTGGCAGCTACAGTCGATTTCCCGACGCCTCCCTTTCCCGACGCCACAGCAACGATGTTCTTCACACCGGGCAACACTTCCCTGGCGGGGGGTGGTTCCGGAACAATCACCTGGATATGGCTCTTCTTCAATGTATCCTCTCCGAATGCACTGTTTACTGTTCTCATGCAGGCTTTCTTAATGGACTGAATGAAAGGATCATTGGCCCGGCTGAAATTCAAAGCCAGCCAAAGATCACCCTCCCTGTAGACAACTTCACCAACCATCCCCATGGATACAATACCCTCCTTGGTTTCCGGGTGCCGTATACCGTCCAAAACCTCCAATATCTTCTCCTTTGGAATCTCCATTACACTTGCAGTTTTACAGGCCCAAAGATAGCTATTTTTTATTTAGATTAAGTTACTATAGTCCCAGCTCCCGGACCGGATCCCAGAAGAGATCATTGAAATTGAGAATGCGGTCATCTTCGATGATTGCACCCTCATTCTCCAGCAATTCACGCATGAGGTTCCTTCCTTCAAAATGGTGCTTCCCGGTAAGCAGACCGGTCCGGTTCACCACACGGTGTGCCGGAACAAATTCCTGGTGGGTGTGTGACTGGTTCATGGCCCATCCAACCATCCTGGCTGCTCCGGGGGACCCAAGGTAGGCGGCGATGGCCCCATAGGAGGTGACCCTTCCGGGCGGGATCATTTTGACCACCTCGTACACCCGGTTGAAGAATCCATCTGGCATCCCAAGCTTGATATGATCACATTTCACAGGGAAGATCCCTGATCTCTTTTGCAGCGGGCAACCTGAATCCCAGGTAGTGAATGGCTGATCCTTCAGCCCGGAACCTGGACTCGTAATAGGTCTCTATGGATACCGTTTCATCATTCCATTCCTCGCTGTACAGGTCATCCGAATGCCTTTCAACCTGCAGTCCGTTGTACCTGACCAGTTCCAGTGTATAGGCATACAGATCCCTGTTATCGGTTTTCAAATGAACCAGTCCCTGGTCCTTCAACAGCTGCCTGTACCTGTTCAGGAAAAGGGGTCCCGTAAGCCTTTTCTTCTGCCTTCGCTTCTTTTCCTGCGGATCGGGAAAGGTGATCCAGAGCTCGTCTACTTCATCCTTTGCAAAGAAAGAGTTGATAAAATCGATGCGGGTCCTTAAAAAAGCCACATGCTTCAAGTCTTCTTCATGGGCCTGCCGGGCCCCTTTCCAGATACGTGCTCCTTTGATATCCAATCCGATGTAATTCCTGCCCGGGTTCATTCGTGCAAGTCCGACCGTGTATTCTCCTTTCCCGCAACCCAGTTCAATGACCAGGGGTAGTTCTCTCCCGAATACTTCCGCATTCCACCTGCCCTTGAGCCTGTAATCGGTTCTGATGACCTCTTCAATAGATGGCTGGAAAACGCGCTCAAGGTTTTCCAGTTCCCTGAACCTCGATAACTTATTTTTTCCCAAAACTGCTAAGGGTTTACCCGTTCGATACGCACACCCACATCTGTAACCGGGAGTCCGGATTTTCGCATGGCCTGCTCCATAGATATGCTGTAAATTCCTGATTCGCTGAACTTTGTCTGCTTTCTGTAAAGCAGCCTCAGTTCCCTCAGCTTTCCGGTTCCTTCACCGATCCAGCTTCCGTCAGGCTCAGCCAGCACCATGTTCACCGTGTCCCTGAAGAACTGGCCGGAGGGACCTTTCACCAGGACAAACATATAGAGGTTGCTCATGGGATATTCCACCGTATGCCGCACCTGAAGGTAGACATCGTGCAGGGAGACCGTATCGTTCATCTCAAATTCAAACACCCCCACATCGTTCCAGGTCCAGGTTCCGTTGTCGGTGGTTTTGAACTGATCATACACCATGCCTGGATCACAGGATGTACAGAGGGCTAGCAACATCACAGGGAGGCTGAATCTCAGGGGGCTCATGAAGGCTTTCTTTGGTTGCGCGGGGGACGGCGCTTCTTTTGCTTCTTTTTCGGATTGTCCTTTTCGAAGCGGGTGAGGCTTCCCTGTCCTGCTCCGTTAGTGTACTCAAGCCGGCTGTCCGGTTTGAGAGATGCCGATTCTATCAATTCGTCAGGGACCTGGCCGTTCTTGTTCATCTCCACGATTTCTGCCGCCCTTTCAACAGGGACAGGAACCAGTGCCTGGGCTCCGCTTCCTTCATAGCCGTACCACATGATCCCCCTGTACACATCGGTTTTCAGCAGCTGCGCTTCACCGGCAGCTGTTTTTAAATGTCCGTTGGATTTTGGAAATCCCTTCCGGGCATCTTCATACCCGGCCAGTTCATAATTCAGGCAGCACTTTAGTTTCCCGCACTGGCCGGCCAGTTTCTGTGGATTGAGCGCCACCTCCTGGACACGGGCCGAGTGGGTACTGACCGATACAAAATTGGTGATGAACGTGGAACAGCACAACTCCCTTCCACAGGTACCGATCCCCCCGATTTTCCCGGCTTCCTGCCTGGCCCCGATCTGTCTCATCTCGACCCTGATACGGAATGTTTCAGCAAGTACCTTGATCAGCTGACGGAAATCGACCCGTTCATCGGCGATGTAATAAAAGATAGCCTTGGTATTGTCACCCTGGTATTCCACATCCCCGATCTTCATGTTCAATCCCAGGCTTGCCGCGATCTTGCGGCTCTGCAACATGGTCTCCTCCTCCTGGGTGATGGCTTCTTTCCATTTGTCGATATCAGCCTGCTTGGCCTTCCGGTACACCTTCTTGAGCTCTTCCCTGGTGTTGTACCTTGTCTTTGAACGCTGTTTCTCCACGATCTCCCCTGCCAGCGTGATAATCCCGATATCGTGTCCGGGAGAGGCCTCCACTGCCACTATATCACCCCGCTTCAACCTGAGTTCATTCACATTTCTGTAAAATCCTTTCCGGGTATTTTTGAACCTGACCTCAGCAATTTCAGGGATATCGTCACCGGATACTTCCCGAAGCCAGTTGTACGAATCCAGTTTGGAACATGAACTGAAATAGGAGTCAATCCGTTCTGCATTGTCACTTGAGATCTCAAGCTGCTTCTCAGTACAGCAACCTCTTGCCTTCAGGCTTTCCATGATGCAAAAATAGGAATTACTTTTGCATCAACAACATGATCACCTTGATGGAAAGATCCATGAAGATGATCCGGGGGTTGCCATTGGCCTGGATATGGTTACCGGCCAGGGTGAAGGATTCTGCCAGTTCATGGATATTGCCGGCGTTGATGAATGGACTGAACTTCCTGGAAAAATCAGCTTCCTTCCCGGACATGAAATTCAGTGCATCCTGCTCCATGTGAAGCATGAAGTTCTCCCTCAGCAGCCTGAGACTGTAGTCCAGCAACTGCTTCTGGCGCTCACGCCCCAGCCCGGCCACACCCTCCACCCAGTCATTGATCTTGATGATCTCTCTGGAATAGCACAGCCGCATCAGCCCGGTGAACAATTCGAAATAGTGAAGTTCCTGTTCATCCTTCTCAAGGGCTGCAAGGGCCTTATTGTAGTTGCCATTGGCTTTCCTTACCGCGTCCTCGAGGAGTTGCGGATCGGTCCCCGGCCTTCCGAGCAAACCCTCCCGCAGATGGTTCTCCTCCACTGGTGGTACCTGCAGCAACTGGGCCCTGCTGAGAATGGTCGGGAGGATCAGGTCGGTGTTCTCCGACACCATCAGGATCAGTGTTTTTTCAGGTGGCTCTTCAAGCTGTTTGAGCAACTTGTTGGCAGAGGGCTGGTTCATCTTCTCCGGGAGCCATATGATCATCATCCGGAACTCAGATTCATAAGGCTTGAAGTTCAGCTTCCTGATGATTGATCCACTCTCCTTTACATTGATGATCCCCTGTTTGTTTTCGGCACCAATGGCCTCATACCACGCTGTTTCTGATAGGTAGGGATTGGCCAGGAAGGCTTCCCTCCACTCCTCCATAAAAAGGTCCGTCACCGGATCCTTCGCCACCTTCCGGGTTATCATCACCGGCACCACGAAATGAAGATCGGGATGCACCAGTTTGCTGAACTTTACACAGGAGGGGCACACCCCGCAAGAGTCATCCTGCCTGCGGTCCCCACAGGAAAGGTATTGTGCCATGGCCACTGCCATAGCCAGCTTTCCGGTTCCTGGTGGCCCCAGCAACATCAGGGCATGGGGGGTACGGTCATCACCCACCAGGTTCAGGAGCCTTCTTTTTACCTCCTGCTGTCCGATGATCTCTTTAAACAACATGGTTTATCAGGACTGTAAATGTAGCTAAAAAAGAGCCTCCGCCGACAACTTTTATACCAGGGAAGCACCCAACTGGATTTTCTTTTTTACCTTTGGGATTCCTGAACAGATTTGTATTCATTTACCTAATTCTTAGTAATATGCAACTTATTGACAATTATAGCTTTGAAGGAAAAAAGGTCATCATCAGGGTCGATTTCAATGTCCCCCTGGGAGCCCAGTACGAAGTGACCGACGACACCCGCATCCGGGGAGCCCTTCCCACCATCAAAAAGGTACTTTCCGACGGCGGATCGGTCATCCTTATGTCCCACCTGGGGCGTCCCAAATCAGGACCGGAGGAAAAATTCTCCCTCAGGCATGTGATCCCTGTACTATCAGATCACCTGGGTATTGATATCCAGTTTGCAGATGATTGTGTGGGAGAGGAGGCTGTGGACAAATCTGCAGCACTGAAACCGGGCCAGGTACTGCTGCTTGAAAACCTCCGGTTCCATTCGGCTGAGAACAAGATCAAGACCGATGAAGAGAAGGCGGCCACCCGGAACTTTGCAGAAAAACTCTCCACCTATGCGGATGTATACGTGAACGATGCCTTCGGGACCGCCCACCGTGCCCATGCATCCACAGCTGTGATCGCTGATTTCTTTTCAGAAGAGGATAAGATGTTCGGGTTCCTGATCAACAGGGAGATCAAGTCTATGGACAAGGTGTTGCTGAGTGCTGAAAAACCCTTTACGGCTATTATGGGAGGAGCCAAAGTCTCAGACAAGATCCAGGTGATCGAGAACCTGCTGGACAGGGTGGACAACCTGATCATCGGCGGCGGGATGACCTACACCTTTATCAAGGCCCGTGGGGGAGAGATCGGGAACTCGCTGTGCGAGGAGGACAAGCTGGATGTGGCGACAGCGCTGGTCAAAAAGGCCGAAGAAAAAGGTGTACAGCTGATTCTCCCGGTGGACCAGGTGCTGGCTGACCGGTTCGACAATGATGCAACCACACTCCTGGCCGGCATTGACCAGGGAAAAGAGGGTTATATGGGACTTGACATTGGTGCCAAATCCGTTGAAGCATTGTCAGAAGTGATCATGAATTCCAAAACCATCCTCTGGAATGGTCCCATGGGGGTTTTCGAAATGCCCAGCTTCCAGAAGGGAACCGTCAGCATTGCCCAGGCCATTGCCGAATCCACAGCCAAAGGTGCCTTCAGCCTGGTGGGCGGAGGTGACTCGGTAGCAGCTGTCAACAAGTTCGGCCTCTCCGACAAGGTGAGCTATGTATCCACCGGCGGAGGTGCCATGCTGGAGTACATCGAAGGCAAGGAGCTTCCCGGCATCAAAGCCATCAGGGGGTAGGCCCGTTTTTTCGCAAACCGGTTTTGCATCATGGATCCTGCATTCATACAGGACATTTTTAAGATAAATGATCCGGAGACCTTCAGGGCGGCTGCCCTGGAGGTTTTCCATTTCCAGGCAGCATCGGTACCAGTATACAGGGAGTACCTGAAGGCACTGGGGAGTGACCTTGCCCGGGTGAAATCCATTGAGGAGATCCCCTTCCTGCCCATTGAATTCTTTAAAACACATGACGTACTTGTGGAAGGCCGGGCAGCGGAGGTGATCTTTGAAAGCAGCGGTACAACCGGCATCTCTCCATCCATGCACCATGTGGCCGATACGGCCCTGTACAGGGAAAGCTTCCTGCGCTGCTTCCATGCCTTCTACGGATCCCCGGAAGATCTCTGTATCCTGGCCCTGCTGCCCTCCTACCTGGAGCGGTCCGGCTCATCGTTGGTCTACATGATGGATCACCTGGTTCGCTGGTCCAGACACCCCGACAGTGGCTTCTACCTGGACAACCTGGAAGAGCTGGCCGATATCCTGCGGCAGCGCAACAATGACGGACACCCCACCCTGTTGCTGGGAGTCAGCTTTGCCCTGCTCGATTTGGCAGATCAGCATCCACTGGAGCTCTGGAACAACATCACGGTCATGGAGACCGGGGGGATGAAAGGCCGGCGGAAGGAGCTGGTTCGAAACGAATTGCATGAATTACTCACAGAAGCTTTCAGGATCCCAACCATCCATTCGGAATATGGCATGACTGAGCTGCTTTCCCAGGCCTATTCTTCCGGCGGGGGTATCTTCACAAGCCCCCCCTGGATGCAGGTTCTGGTGAGGGATCCCAATGACCCTCTTTCCCTTCTCGGAACAGGTCAGAGCGGCGGCCTTAACATGATCGACCTGGCCAACATCCACAGCTGCTCCTTCATCGCCACCGGCGACCTGGGAAAAGGATACGAAGATGGAAGTTTCGAGGTACTTGGCCGCTTCGGCCACTCCGACATCAGGGGGTGTAACCTGCTGATTTCCTGATTAATATTTAACCTCTGCCACATGTTTCATAAAGCCATCGTACGCAGACCAGGTCCTGAAATGATCCATGGGCTCACTACGGCCGGACTGGGCAAACCAGATTTTCAAACAGCCCTTGACCAGCATACAAACTATGTGAAAGCCCTTGAAGGATGCGGCCTGGAAGTGGTAGTTCTCGAAGCCGACCACCGGTTTCCCGATTCCGCTTTTGTAGAAGATGTGGCACTATGTACAACCCAATGTGCAGTGGTGACAAATCCGGGTGCTCCATCAAGGAACGCGGAAAAGGAGGGGATGAGGTCTGTCCTGCAATCTCACTTTGATATCATTGAAGAGATTGTGGCTCCGGGTACACTGGATGCCGGCGATGTGATGATGGCAGGATCCCTCTTTTTCATCGGGATATCGGCCCGGACCAACTCCCGGGGTGCTGACCAGCTGATCCGGATCCTGGAGAAGTACCACTTTGAGGGTATTAAAGTTCCGTTAAAGGACCTGCTTCACCTGAAGAGCGGTGTCTCTTTCCTGGAACACAATACGGTGCTTGTGAACGGAAGTCTGAAAGCAGACCCGGTGTTTCAAAGATTCAACAGGCTCGTGGTGGAACCGGATGAATCTTATGCGGCAAACTCGCTCTGGATCAATGATACCGTTCTGATCCCTGCGGGATTCCCCAGGACTGAAGCTATAATTCAGGCAGCCGGATACAAAACAATGATTTTGGAAATGTCAGAATTCAGGAAACTGGACGGAGGCCTGAGCTGCCTATCCCTGAGATTCTGAGATTCCTTGAAAATCAGGGGACTACCATTTGTTGTGCATGATCTGAACTGTGCTGATATCCTTCACCTGGATCGTGAAATCGCCCTGTTCAGACTGACCCGAAAACCGGATGTTTTTGATCATATCATACTCCTCCAATTCACCGCTTTTCAGGGTCAGTTCCACCCGGATGTAAATCTGGTCATTGCCGGTGGGAACACCGTGAAGTACAGATATCCATTCCAGTTCGCTGAAATCTATATCCTTCCTTGATCCCCCTTTTAAGACAGGAAAATCTGGCGAGTTGCACGAGGAGGCAGACGAAGATGTAGCTGCCTGTATAACGGTTGTCACACCCTGTACGTCGATCACCTTGATGGTCACCCCGGATCCCTGGGCTGCCAATCCTGCTGCAAACAGGAAGAAAATAAGTACTGCGATTGCTTTATGTGTCTTCATACTGAGTTAACGTACCGTACAGGATTTTGTTTTGGCTTTCAATCTCCTCCCGCTTCAATCAGCTCTTCAGCTCCCAGGAAGAGATCGCCGAAAAGAGCATCCACCGTGGTACTGAACCATGTTTCAGGATTGATGCTGCTGTTCATCACCACGCTGCTGTCGGGCCGGATGAAGGCACGGACCTGCTGGAGCTGCATATTGTCCCCCTCAAAACTGACCCGGAATTCCGGTTCCGTTCCAGGTTGGAATCCGTCAGCGAACTCCATGAGAGACTTGCGGGCAATTCGGTTCAGGTAGGTGGCCATGGAGGTCGAATCGGCCCTGATACCGGCCACCATCCACCCGGCATCGTTCTTCTGGGCAATATACCCTGAGTCGGTGGGGTAGTCAAAGATGATCCTGGAGACCTGTGAGGTATTCAGCCTGGTTACAGCCTGGTCCCGCCACCGGCTGAAACCCTGGTTGATGCTCATGGCCAGAAATCCTTCCACTGAATATACCTCCTTATCTCCTGTCAGCCGCACATAGGTTTTACCGCTGACCCGTTGTTGCTGGTAGGGATTATGGCTGTTCTGTGGGGGTGGCTGGTAATGGAACCGGCCCACCATCATATCCAGGGTGGTTTTCTTGCCCTCCTTCACAATGACCCGGGTTCCCAGGGAATCATCCACCTGGTATTCCGCCCACTTCTCTTTCGACCTGGCCACCAACTGCTCAGTTTGCAGGTCCTGCAGTTCGGTTAATGTGGAGGAGATGGCCCTGGAATCGGCAGGCGCTTCAAACCCATCCTTTGCCACGGTCCATGAGGCCCCATTCCTGGTGAAGGAAAGCCCGGCGCCCTGCTCGGCTCTTGGATAGAGCAGTACGCTGGTTACCTGGCTGGTATCGATCTGAACGATATGGGTGACCAGGGTGCGGTCTGATTTCTTCAGGGAGGTAAACCTGGTGATCACAAAAATGGCTGCCAGTACAAGGAAGACAACCAGCAGCATTCGGTTATTGAATTTTCCACTCATGGCTTTCACTAAATTGTATTATGAAAAATTGGCTTCCATGCGCATGATGCGCTGGTTCTTGCGGACCTGGTAGCGGATGATCCCGTAGACCAGCACCAGCAGGATGGGCAGCAGAAAATTGAGCCACTTGATCAGTGACCGTGTGCCGTCTTCCATCTGTTTGATGGGCCTGGAACTGACTCCTTTGGTCCGCAGTTCGATGAGCCCGGTATCGTCACTGAGCCAGTCAATGCTGTTCACCAGCAGGCTCACGTTATCGGGATTGACCTGCTGTCCGCCCTGGTTGACTGCAAAATCACCATCCCCGATCACCACCATCTTACCTGGTAATCCCGCCTGCCAGGGATCCTTCCAGGTCCCGCCCAGCACCTGGTTCTGCAGCGGGAAATCGGCCCTGCTCCACCTTCGCTGGAAATTGAAATAGGCCGGTGTACCCTGGGTTCCGGATAGCTCCGAACTGTACATGATGGGGGTAAAACTGACCGCCGAATCGCCCATGAAATCGATGGTGCTGGCAAATGGCAGGATCACCTCTTCAAGTCCCTGGTTACAAGATGTTCAGAAAACTGGTTGACCCTGGGAATATAGGGAATGGCCATGCTGGAGATCTGGATAGCATTCCCGATCTGCTGCTGCATGGTGGCCGATACACAATTCTGGTCCACAATAAAGTTCTCATTGATATATAATCCTTTATCCCTGAACCACGATTCCAGTCCGGTGGTTAATCCACTGCCATATCCCTGTTGCAGATCACCGCTTACCCGGTTGATGGCCACGAAAAGTTTTCCTCCCCCGGCCAGGAATTGGTCCAGCTGGCTAAACACCACCGGAGGAATGGAGTCGGTGGGACGAACAATGGCCAGTCGATCGGATGTGTCCCGGGATGGAAGTGGAGTCGGTTATGGTAATCCCCTCCACGTTGTAGAGGATCCCCAGTTCCTGGTTGACCTGCGCCAGCTCGTTCATGGAGGGCTCACCATTGCCCTGAAGGAACCCCACCGAGGGCTTGTTCACCACAGCCAGCTTCTTGATGGCCGTGGACAAGGTATACTCCATGGCCAGTCCCGGCTCCACCACGGGAATGATCTCCTTCCGTTCTCCCAGGCTGAGCACGGCACCCATATAGGCCCGCTGCTGCTTCATCTGGTCCTTCTCCCTTACGTTGATCATCACCGGCTGGATACCGTTCTGCATGGCCTCCATTCAACCTCTTCGTCATCATTTGGACTGATGAATTCGTACACCACCATCTGTCCCGAGATCTTGCCGTATTCCACCAGCATCTCCCTGAAATCGTCCTTGGTTTTGATCAGCTGGGACGGTATATCCTTGCTGAAATAGGCCGTTACAGTGATCGGTTCGGAGAGGTCCTTGAGGATCCCTTTGGTGGCTTTGCTGAGTGTGTACTGCCTGTTCTCGGTAAGGTCAAGCCTGAAGAAGAACTGCTCCGACAGGAGGTTGACCAGGATCATGATCGCAGCAAACAGGACGATGGATACGGTGAATTTTCTTGTTTTCATTTTTGCAATCTTTATTCGTTGAGGTTCCTTTTCTTCAGTGAGACTTCCGAAAGGAACAATCCCAGCAGGATCAGGGAGAGGAAATAGACCAGGTCTCCACTGTCCAGTACGCCCCGCGAGATACTGTCAAAGTGGGTGCGCATGCTCAGGCTGCTGAACAGCTGTCCCAGGAACCCGGTAGTGGCAGTGGAGAGCATCCCGAACAGCAGGTGGAAAAAGAATCCGATAAAGAGCGACAACAGGTAGGCCACGATCTGGTTCCTGGTAATGCTGCTGGCCCACAACCCGATGCTGATATAGGCGCTGCTCATGAAAATGCAGCCCCAGGTACCCGCAGATCACTGCCCCGAAATCAAGGTTCCCGATACTCCCGATGGTAATCACGTAAGGCAGGGTAAAGACCAGGGCCACAGCGATCAGCAGGAAGGTGGAAAGGAATTTCCCGACGATCACCTGCCTGTCGGTGATGGCCCTGGTGAGCAGCAATTCAATGGTACCCGAACGGATCTCTTCGGCCAGAAGGCGCATGGTAAGAGCCGGTATGAAGAAAAAGAGGGTCCAGTAGCCGATGGAAAAGAAGGCCCTCAGGCTCGCCTGTCCCACCAGGAACACATCTGAGCCGAACAACCACGTAAAAAAACCGCTGATCCCCAGGAACAGCACCAGCATGATGTAGGCGATCAGTGAATCAAAAAATGACCTGAACTCCCGCTTTGTAAGTATCCAAATAGTATTCATATGCTTTCGACTTTATGGGCTTTACAGACTTTATGACTAATTGGTGGTTAATTCCCTGAACACATCCTCCAGCTTGGTCTCGAAGGGGATCATTTCGGTGATGGTCCACCTGTTCTCCACGCAGAGCTGAAAAACTTCCCTTCCGGCAACGGATCCGGAACGACTCTGAATCTCGAACCGGTCTCTGCTGTTTTCCACAAAACCCACCTGGTTTACAGATCCCAATCCCTGGAGCGCCTTGAAGATGGCATTGGATTCCCCATCCTCTATTTTTACCCTGAGCACATCCTCCCCGGTAGCCTGCTTCCGGAGGATATCAGAAGTTCCATCGGCCACGATCCTGCCCTGGTTGATGATCAGGATCCTGTCACAGGTGGCTTCCACCTCTGGAAGGATATGGGTACTGAGGATCACTGTTTTGTGTTTTCCAAGTTCCCTGATCAGCTTCCGGATCTCCACGATCTGGTTGGGATCAAGGCCGGAGGTAGGTTCATCCAGGATCAGGATCTCCGGATCATGAATCAGGGCCTGTGCCAGTCCCACACGTTGTCTAAATCCTTTGGAAAGCTCCCCAATCTTCTTATGCTTTTCCTGGTTGAGGCCGGTCACCCGGATCATCTCCACCACACGTGGTAGGATCTGTTCTTTAGGAAGACCCTGCAATCCTGCTACAAATTCCAGGTAATCGATCACCGGCATGTCCTGGTAAAGCGGATTGTTCTCGGGCAGATAACCAATGTGTTTCTTGATCTCATCAGCCTGGTCCCCCAGTGACTTTCCCCCGATGGAGATATGGCCCTCCGACGGAGCGATGAAATTGGTGATCATGCGCATGGTGGTGGTCTTCCCTGCCCCGTTGGGACCAAGAAATCCCACGATCTCACCCGTCTTCACCTCGAAAGAGATGTTATCCACAGCCCTCTGCCCGCCATACTTTTTCGTCAGGTTTTCAATTCTGATATCCATGTTCTCCAGCTATTTTATGTACATCAAACGAATTGTTTGAGCAGGGCAAAAATAATAAAGCCGGCAGCTAATTTAAAAGCCACCGGCAGTCATTTTAACGATCTTTAACACTTCCCGGGTAGGGACTATTTCTTCCTCAGGCAGATATCCCCAAAGTGGGTTTTGAATGTGAATTCAGGTCCGCCTCCATTGAGGTTTCCTGTAAGATACTCATCAACAGATACTTTATATACACCCTCTTCACCACTCTTATCCACCTTTGTCCTTTTCTTCTCAAACTCCACATCAAAATCTGTGTAGACATCCCCGTTGGCTGAGTTCATTTTCACCACGGCCTTAACTGAAGCGGGTAGGGTCACATCCACGTTACCGTTGAAGCTGACAAAAGACATGGGGGTATCTGCTTTGATGCTTTCCATGTTCACCTTCACAAGACCGTTTACCGTGTTTGTAACCACTGACCCGGAAACATTGGTCAGTGTGACATCCCCGTTCACATTGGTAACTTCAAGGTCGCCCTGCACATTTTCCACAACGATATCCCCATCGTTGACCGTACCGATATCAAGATCAAACTTCACAGGTACTTTGATTTCAAGGTTGATGGTGGACATGTAACTGTTGCTGCCAATGCTGATCACATTCTCCTCCTCTTCAGCCTGAAGGCTGAAGGAACTGGTGGTCATCTTTTTCATCCCCGCTTTTTCAGGATCCTCAGTCTCCTCGCTGACTTCAATTTTTTTCATGGGCTGAATGGCGATAACCTGTACTTCATTGCCTGCATAACCGGTCACTGTAATGGATCCGTTGACCAGTCCGCACTCCAGTTTACCCGGCTGGCCCGGATTGGACAGCGGGATGATCATTTTTTCGCGGCTGGTCTCCTGGGCACTAGCCAGGAGCCCGGAAAAAAGGAGTATGGAAACCGGAAGAATAACTTTTCTGAATCTGTTCATGATATCTGTTTTTATGGGTTTATTTCTGACTTATCTGGCCTTTTTCAGGATCATATCTCCATTGATGGTCTCAAAATGCATGTTCACATCCCCGTCACCAATCCTGATCTTAGGATTCCTCTGTATCCTGAAGGTGGTACCGCTTTTTGTCTTTTTGGTGGTGCGTTCGACGCTGGCCGGCAGGAGCTCCATATCAAAATCGGTATAGAAATCACCATGCATGGCATCCCAGCTCACATCCGCAGAAAGATCCGGAGGGAAGGAAATCTTCATATCCCCGTTAATGGTATTGAATGCACAATCCTCTAACGGTTTCTCAATGATCTCACACTCGACCACGCCGTTGATGGAAGATGCTTCTGAAACCGATCGGGCCCTTTCAAGAAAAACGGGCCCGTTCACGTTGCTGGCCCTTACCATGGCCCTCGTATCCACGATCCTGACCTCCCCGTTGTTGACTGAAGAGACATCCACAACAGTTCCGAAGGGAACCTTCACTGCATAGTCAAATCTGAATTCATAACCGGCCTTTTCAGGACCGCTGTTCCACTGGTAGGATATCTTTCCCTTCTCCCTTTTCAGGGTTGCATAGGGAGCATCTGTAAAGAGGATGATGCTGTCACCTGTATGGACCACACCCAGTGTGATTTCCCGGATCCCCGCCTGGAGGTTTGCCTCTGATTCCCCCTGGATGGTTTTTTCCACCTCCACGGAAACCTCTTTGGCCTGGATTCCCTCCACCAGGACCGTGCCGTAAATGTTTTTGATGACCAGGACGGTTTGACCGCCAGGGGCGTCAAAGGTGAATATTTTCGAAATCTTTTCCTGATGCTCCCCGGGAACACCATGCAAACTGGTGAATCCGATGAAAAAGAAAAAGATGGTTACCAATTGCATCATGATTGAATGAATTTAGGTAAGCAGTTTGATACCCTCTTTAAGTTGTTCCTCAACGGTTTCGTTCAGGTTCTCTTTCTCAAGAAGTTTTTCCATTTCCGGGACAGCACTTTCTTCCCCCAGGCTGATCATAAGCCTGGCAATGGCCAGCTGAACCATGGGGGCATCCTGTTGGCTGATGGCCTGCACCAGGCCAATTCTGACTTCCGGGATCCCTGTTTTCTCCATGAGTGTTTCCAGGCTTGCCATCCGAACATTAACACTGGGATCGGTGTTCAGGGTTTTGAACAGGGCCTCCAGCACCACATTATCGGGCCGGGAAATCCCGCTGGTATAGTGGACCGCCCTCAGGCGTTCTGTAGCACTGGATTGCTCGAAAAGGACCAGGGCCATCATCTCTTTCATATCCTGTATCTCCTGTGCCATTTGCCCGGACTGGGAGGTACGCATATCCCGGGGTATAAAGAGCCCTATGACAATCCCAACAATCAGGATCAGCGCCGGGTAGAGTGTTCTGGAGATGAGGGGTGTTACATCCAGGTTGCGCAGTGGATTGAGCAACCGCTCCCTGAGCTGCCGCTTTGAAGCCATCCTGGCCTTTTCATCCTCCAGCATCCGGTAAAACCGGTTTCCCATCTCCTTTCCGGGTTCGGGCTCTGCGGCCTCATCCATCTGCCTGACCAGGCTTTCCATTTCCTCCAGTCGGGACAGGTCATATCCCTCTTCCTCCAGCATCCTCCGGAGTTCCTCCGCCTCTTTGGCGGTCAGGTTTCCGTCCAGGTAATCCACGATCCTGCTATGGTATTTTTCTTCTTTCATATGACTATTTTTCCACTTTCAGAATTTGCTTTCTCAGGTCGTTCATGGCCCTGAACATTTTTACCTTCACTGCACCCTCGGTGGTGTTCAGGATCTTTGCGATCTCACTGTATTTTAATCCATGGAACCTGCTCATTACCAACACCTCTTTTTTGTCCGGGCTAAGATTTTGTATGGCAGCCCTCAACTGGCGCATCTCCTCCTCCTTTTCGATCTGCTCGTCGGCGCTCAGCCCCTCCTTCAACTCCCACCTTTCCAGGTTGTCCTTCAGCTCAATGGGATGGTTCTTCTTGTAGTGATCGGCCCATGCATGATGAGCGATCTGGTACATCCATGAACTGAATTTGCCTTTGCCCCTGTACTGGGTTCTGCTCCTAAGTATCCTGTAAAACACCGTCTGGACCAGGTCCTCACTGACTTCCACACTCCCCGACATCCTCCAGAAAAAACCGAAAAGCTTCTTCTGGTAGCGTTCATACAGCAGGCCAAGCTTGTCTATATCGCCTGCTTTTACTTTCAGCATGATGGCTGTGTCAGATACCGGATCCAAATCTCTGTTTTACACGTGACTCAAAATAGAAGACTGCCGGAATGAAGAAAGGTTACAGAATTTCTTAATCACCTGGTCCGGATCCAGATGAAATCGATACCCACTTCGCCACCTGGCTCTGACAGATTATTGCCAGCAGGAACCATATGGAAATGAGGTGTTTCATATGACCAAATGTAATACTTTTTGATATTAATTAAGGAAGAAGGTATGGGTACCTACATTGAATCCAAAAGCTGGAATGCGCTTAATTTATATCTTTAATCAGCATTAATCATTGAGACTGCAATGCTTCGCAACTACATATTGATCGCCATAAGGAATGTGTTCCGCCAAAAAGGATACTCCCTCATTAATATAACCGGACTTGCCATCGGCATTGTCAGCTGCATGTTCATCCTATTTTATATAGTGGATGAATTCAGTTATGACCGGTTCCATGAAAATGGAGAGAAGATATACCGCCTGTTCTTCGACCATACCAGCCCCAACGGCGAAACCTACACACACGCCATTGGTCCCTACCGCCTGGCTGATGAGCTGGAGTCCAGGTATCCCGAAATCAAGGAAGCGATCAGGTTGTCTTATCCCATGCCTCTGACCTTTAGGTATGAAGATGTGGCGTTTGAGGAAGACAATGCCATGATGGCCGATTCGAATATATTTAATGTATTCACCTTTGAAATGCTCAGGGGTGACCCGGCCTCTTCGCTCCGGGAACCCTTCACATGCGTGATTACGGATGAAGTGGCGGAGAAATTTTTCGGGGAGGAGGATCCCCTGGATAAATCGTTGGTTCTAAATATGCCCCAGGGTGAAACACAACTCCGGATCACGGGAGTCTATTCACGGTATCCCAGTAATTCACATATCAGGCCCGATTTACTTGTATCAATGTCCACTGCCGAATATATCTACAATGACCGGCAGAAACTGAACTGGGGGGAGGGAACCGTAGCCTACTATCTCCTGTTACATGACAATCAATCGAAAGAGGGTCTTGAAGCCAAGCTTCCGGCCATGGTTGAAGAGGCTTTTGGCGAAGGAGCCTCAGAAAATGTCCGTTACTGGTTACAACCGCTCTTTGATACCCACCTGAAATCCAACCTGAGGTTCGACTTCGAACCACCGGGAAACCTCACCACCGTCTATATCTTCTCCCTGGTTGCTCTTTTTATCCTGATCATTGCCACAATCAATTATATGAACCTGGCTACAGCCCGCTCGTCAAGAAGAGCCAGGGAGGTTGGATTGCGCAAACTGGTGGGTGGTCAAAGAAGGCAACTGGTCTGGCAATTTCTGGCCGAGTCGGTCATCCTGGTTGTTTTTGCCATGATCCTGGCCCTGATCCTGGCCCAGCTGCTGTTACCCTACTTCAATACCCTCTCGGGGAAAACATTTGATCTGGAGATCTTCCTAAAGTGGAAGGTACTTGGAATCATATTCCTTGCCAGTATGATCATTGGTGTACTGTCAGGTTCTTATCCCTCATTTGTACTCTCCTCCTTCAGGCCGGCCCGTGTGCTGTTCGGAAAACCTCCTGCCAATCAGGGTGGTTTTACCCTCAGGAAAATCCTGGTTGTACTGCAATTCAGCATTTCCATCGCCTTGATTATCTCTACCCTGGTGGTTTATGCGCAATGGAACCACCTCAGCAACAAAGATCTGGGAATTAATCCGGAAGGGATCGTGATCAGTCCGCGTCCATCTGGTGCTTATGAAACATTCAAACAGGAGGTGCTGAAAAACCCGGAAGTGCTCCACGTCACAAGCTCCAATAAGAAACCTGCAGGAGGTTTGACGAGCAACCTGGGATATAAGGCAGAGGGACTTCCGGAGGATGCGAAAAAGTCCATCAAGATCGTGACGGTCGATTTTGATTTTTTCGAGACCCTGGAAAACCGGATTGTGGCCGGCAGAAGCTTTTCGGAGGAGTATGGTATGGACTCTGTCTCCACCTTTATCCTGAATGAAACAGCGGTGAAGGATATCGGGTGGGAGGATCCCATTGGAAAGTGGTTTGAAACCTCAACCCTTGATCCGGAAACAGATAACTGGAAAACCCGCCGCGGAATTGTGGTCGGGGTGGCCGAAGACTTTCACTTTGAATCGGTTCACAACACCATACAACCGGTCTGCTTCTTTGTGGACAAATTCTGGATCAACTGGATGTCCATTAGAATAGGCACCTCGGATGTTCCGGGAACCATTGCATTCCTGGAATCGAAGTTTAATAAGCTGAGTCCGGAATCCCCGTATGAGTATACCTTCTATACCGATGAAATCGACGCACTTTACACTGAAGAGCGCAGTTTCCTGCGGTTGTTTGTGATCTTCTCCATCCTGGCCATCATGATCGCATCTCTCGGAATCCTGGGTCTGGCTTCCTTCTCGGTAGAGCAACGCACCCGTGAGATTGGGATCCGGAAGGTGGCAGGATCAAGCATTGGCAGGATTATCCGCCTGATCTCCTATGAGTTTTTAATCCTTGTGGGATTGGCCAACCTGGTAGCCTGGCCGGTGGCATGGTATTTCATGCGGAACTGGCTCATGGATTTCCCCTACAGGATCAAACTGGGAATCCCACTGTTCCTGGTGGCTACCCTGCTGGCAATGATACTGGCCATGGCCACGGTGGTTTACCAGGGATGGCGTGCAGCCAACATGAATCCCTCTGAGGCGCTCAGGCATGAATAAAATGGGAATTCATTTTTCTAATAAATCTTCATGAGCTTTCGGACCACGGTCGTCGATCCCGTCTGAATCACGCAAAGATAGGTGCCCGGAGACAGCTGCTGCCCGTGTTCATCATACCCGTCCCAGGGAATATAATGTTCACCCCGCGACTGGTAGCCGTTGTACAGGCTCTTCACCTTTAAGCCCGAGGCACAGTATATGGCAACCTCCAGGTCCATGGTTCTCTCCAGGAAGTAGGTGATGGTGGTCTCGGATCCGAATGGATTGGGGAACAGGCTAAAATCGGATAATCCATTGATGCCGAAGGCATACCGCGGGAATTGCCCCGAGGATTGTTCGACTCCAGATATAACCAGCTTCGCTGATGCTCCCTCACCCCCGGGCCCGGGAATAATGACGCCGGTCAGAACACTTCCTTCCAACCCGGTAAGGTCCTCTTCCACCATTTCATAGACCATACTGTTATCCCCGCTGCTCAATTCAAAAGCCACCCTCCCGGACACGAGTGACGTATACTCCGTAACGCTGTCCGGGGCCAGGTCATCAAAAAGAGTCTCCAGCACTGTACCCTGATTATCGGGATCCACCATTCGGATATCCGCGTCTCCGATCTCCCCTGCACCGTGTATTACAAAAAAATCGGTTTTCGATGGATCGGAAGCGGTCAACCACGCATCCCGCTTGTGGTAAATCTCCATCATCCCCTCCGGGTCCTCTACCAGGACCAACTGGTGGTTTCGTGGTGAGATCAGGTGGTCCGTCCCGGGTGCACAAAGGTCGATGGTATCCGTTGTAATGGGATTCAGGTTGTCTGTTGCCTCGCTGTCCGTGATATCAATCCTGGGCCGAATTCCCCAGATTTTAATATCCTGCTGCCAGGGCACCCCATCCTGCAGATCATCCACCACCAGTTCATCATTCACATACAGGTCGATCATCTCCGTGTGGGTTGACTTTTTCCACCCGTATGTGAAAAGCTCAAAACCAAAATGGGCATCCAACTCAAACAGGTCGATCACCTTCTCTGCCTCAGCCTTGTTGGTATTGGCTCCACCAGCTATGGCGTGGATCCGGATCAGATCCACCCCATCATTGATGTATGGCGAATCTGTCATCCTCAATCGGACGATTTTTTCCACCGAACTGCCCGCTGGAATGGTCCCCAACATGCACACTTTACCCAGAACGGCACAATCTTCCTCCATGATCTGGTCTTCAACGGCATCCGGATCCTTGCTGGATATCACCATCGAAGTCAGCCTGGCATCTTTTGACGAGGTATTCTCCACTTTCACATAAACCACCAGCTGGGCCCCGAACTGGAGGGAATCGGGCGCTGTAATGGTCACCTTGAGGTTGGCCCCGCCGGAAAAAACCACTGCGTTGTCATACATGGGTGAGGGCTCGGGATTGGGGTCCGGGGTTCCGTTTTCCCCGGTGGGAAAGGTGGCGCTGGTGGAAAAATCCAGGGTAAAAAGGCCAGGTTCAATCAAATCGATCGCCCTGGGATAGTAATGATGAGAGGTGTCCTCAACCTCGAGAAGGTTCACCGGTCCCGGATCTTCAATGATCTCCGAGTAGTCCCGGATCGCATAGGACAACACGGCCATGCCGGTTCTGAGGTAGCCGGCCACCAGCAGGAAAGGGTCTATTCCTCCCGACATGAGGACCATGGTCCTGAAGTAATTGAAGCCGGCCCGGTGGAACAGGGCGCAGAAGGTCATATGCCCCACCACGTTGTAATAGGTTACGAATGCATCCACCTCCTCCGATTTCGTATCCTGAATACCGGCGACACTTTTCGAGGATCTGGCCTGGCCGAATTCCGTTCCGGGGAAATCAACCGACCTGGTATCCCGGATACTGGCGACACTCGTTGACTTTACCTCACCGAAGGGCATCTCGGGGAAATCTGGCGAATCGGCCCCTCCGCATACATACACGTTTCCCCCTGTGTCCACGGCGATATCATATATCACATCAGATCCCTCACCCCCCAGGTAGGTGGAGTATTCAAGTGCTTGCCCCGAGGGATTCAGCTTTGTAATGAACGCATCATTCATCCCTCCATGCATCTCCTGCTCGGCATTTAACATGGGGAAGTTGGTAGACCAGGACTCCCCTGCCACATAGATATAGCCTTCCTTATCCAGGGCAATGCCCAGGCCCCCGTCAAAATTGTCACCTCCCAAAAACGTGGAATACAACAGGGAATCGCCCCCGGAAGAGATCTTCGACACGAAAGCGTCCATGCTTCCGGCCGAGGTGGGCTGGTATGCGTCAAGGGTGGGAAAATCCACCGAACCTGCATAACCGGTCAGGTACGCTTCATGACTGGCGTTCAGCGCGAGACCATAACCAAAATCCCACAAGCTTCCCCCGAGTAATGTACTGTAGACAATTGATCCGTCCGGGCCAAGCTTGGTCAGGAAGACATCCTCCTCACCCTTATGCACAGTCTGGTACGCACCATCGGTCACCGGGAAATTAGTAGACTGTGTATGCCCGGTAATATAGGCGTTTCCCTCCTCATCAATGGCAAAGTCCCTGGCGATGTCACTGGTATCTCCCCCGATATAGGTGGCGTATAGGTATTCACCAGTCGCGGTGTCCATCTTGATTATAAATAGATCTTCCGCACCAGCATTGGTTTCCCCAAAAGCATTCGCGACAGGCAGGTCTGTGGCTTTCGAGTAACCGGAATGCAGCAGGTACCCCTCCCTGTCCACAGCGATGCCCTGGCCTATGGTCTCATCATTGCCGCTGTAATAGGTCACGTAGGAAAACTCCGGATCGATCACCAGGGGTAGACCAGGATCGTATGCACCCACCCTGAAACTGACCATTCCCTGGCGAAGCCGGTACCGGATCCTGACCGCTTTTCTTTGATCTCCAACCTCCTGGTAAGCCACCGGAGCCTTATCCACGAGGGTCCCGTTGCCTGTACTGATGAGCAGATCCCCCTTGCCAGATATCTTTAGGTTCAGGGTCCCCTGATAGGACATCTGGATCATGCCGGGATCAACACCGGCTGCCACGCGGAACTCGTTCTTGAATGTACCCTGATCCCCGGCGCAGACCATGTCGATCCCTGGGTATAGTCCCTTGTAAACCACACTTCCATACGTCGGAATCCGGGTATGCCACCCGGCAGGATCGCTCCCACGGTAATAGTTGGTCACACCCTGGTGCTTCCCGATGCCATGAACCGCCACTGATTCGCTGCTCCCGTGAAATGCCAGGACAACCTGTTCCCCTGGAGAAGAGGCCGTACTCCGCCCTTTCCCGTAAAAAAGGACCCGGGAAGTCTCGAATAACAGGGTGTGACCTGCCCCCTCAGCATGAAATAGTACCCCGGGGAGGGTTTGTCCCGCGTTCTCCACGAAACGCAGAGGAAGGGTTGACAGGAAGTTACCCTCAATAGAATGTACAAGTTCCCGTGTTCCGGGAATCCTGTTACAGGCCATGGTGCCCAGGAGAAACAAAATCATGATGGTCCCTACCCTGCTGGTCTTTTTCAGGCCACGGGGATAAACAGGTGTGAATTTCATGCCAGAAGGATTTAGTGTAGCCACCAATTCTAACTGGTGACGAAGTGAGCATATATAGTACACAATCTCCCCCGGGGAATTGTTTAGTTCACCGGAGCTGTCGATTTCCGCCCCTATTGACCATTCAAAGGACTCATGAGCAGAAATGCGATCCGGCCCTCAGCCACTCTTTGCCATCCTCTTCAGTGAAAAAAACCTTGAATGAATAGTTTTGAATCTCATTGGCGATGCCTTCGAACAGGATCCCCAATGTTGTATTCATGGGAGTGTCAACAAGTATAGCATGCCTGACTTCCAGGAAGTGTACAAGTCCGTTGCTAATCATTTTACTCAGGTCGGGATAGTCCTTTGACGAGAATTGCGGCGAGGATCCCCTGGCATCGTCAAGAATATAAAGACACTTAATATCGTTGTAGTTTGAAACTGTGCTTTGCACCTGTAAAAACAAATCCTGAATCTTTATCTCCCCCTGCCGGTTCATATAGAGGATATTCTCTTCTTGATTGTACTTTGTTTCGATCATAACCTGCAATTTTTCAGATCCGTCAAAGTAAAGATCGTATATAATTTACTGATATCAAAAAAGATAGGGCTTCATGTTTGGCAGGCTTTCTACAATGGTATATGAATGGCCAATCCACTCCTTCAACTGGCTATTACTGATGCTGCCTTCCAGATCCACCCCGTTCCAGTGCTGCTTATTAAAATGCCAGGCAGGCGCAACCTCAGTGTGTTGCTATTGATTGTTTACCTGTCTGCTTTTCGGTAGGATTTTTCTGATAATGATTGCTATAAGCAACAACAATCCCAGAAACAGGATGATCAAAGGAGAGGCCGTCAGGTCAAGGGTAAGTGAATAATGCAAGCCTAAAATCGCAGCAAGGAGTCCGGTCACCAGCCCGATAATGATTCTCTGGCGCCATTGTGTTGAAAATAAAGCAGAGATGGAGGCAGGAAGAATAAGAAATGCAAAAACGGTCAGTACACCGGCTATTTTTACGGATTCGATGATCATAATTCCAAAACTGAAAAAGAAGAGGAAATCCCAGAGCTTTCGTTTCTTAGGGGCTGGCGATTTACCCGTGTAAAAGTCAGTAAGCTGAATAAATTTCTTGCGGAAAATGATATGAAATCCCCCTACAATCACAAATACAATAGCCAGTCGAAGCACCTGCGACCAGGTGGTCCAGAGTAAAACGCCGGTCAGCATATCGTGCAGGTGAACATCTCCACCGGCTCCTTTGTCCAGAATAATCACCGCCGCGGTGGTGGCAAGGGCATAGGCAATTCCAATGAAGGCCTCTATGGGTATCTTGATTTTTGGATTTTTCAGGAATGTAAATATCAGTGCAGCCCCGACACAGAAAACAAGAGAAAAAACATAGGACAGTGTTTCGGATAGGTTTATATTCCCGATCATCACCTCGTGGATATGGAATCTGTGTTCGAGGTAAAGAGCAATGGCACTTCCAAGGACTGTAATCTGGGCCAATGCGATGTCGATAAAAATAATCTCTCTTTTCAATACATGAATACCGAAATAGGATGTTAATGTTAAAAGCACCAAACTGGCAATAAGAGGAACAAGTATGAATTGGAGATTGAATAGCATGATCTTGATTATTGGTGAAGTGGCCGTGATAATTTCACAAAGGCCAAAACAAAGGCCAGAAGTCCAAGTACACAAACAATGGCTGGTCCATTTGATATATTCAGCGAATAAGAAATGATAATTCCCGCGAGAGTTCCCAACAGTCCAATGATCCATGCCCAGAGCAACCGTCCTTTCCAGGTTTTCACAAACAGGGCGGCGGCTACCGAAGGGGCGATCAACAGCGTGAAAACAAGGAATATTCCACCAATGAGTACCGCTTTAACCACCACTACTCCAAAAGTGATATAAAAAAGAAGGTTCAGGAGTCTGTCTTTTATTGAAAGATCCGATTCCATATGACATTTCTTATTTGATAAATCATAAAAACTCCGCCCAAACAGGAGATGGATCAACCCGACAGCTGCAAACAGCAGCCCCAGCTTGATCACTTTGTCCCATGTTACCCACAGGATATTTCCTGTAATGGTTTTGGTGATGAAATTGGAACCTCCCGGGATTCTTTCCGCCAGCAGAAGCGAAAGAGCAAGCCCGAGACAATAGATAATACCAATCACCGCTTCAGCCGGTATGGGAAGCTTGTTTGATTTAAGAAAGGCAAATCCGCCAATAATGACCAGTGTAAAGAGATAGGAGAGCATCTGAACCTGGATGGCTTCCTCCGCAAAACCGAGGAGCAAACCGATCATGGTGCCCAATGCTGCTATCTGTGCCACCGCAATATCAATGAAGATAATTCTCCTGGCCAGAATATGCGAACCAAAATAGCCTAGCATGCCTGCCAGGATAATGCTCGCAGTAACAGGGGCAGCGAGGAAAAGTAAAGTTTCCTTCATGTTGTGATCATTGAATATTGGTTGATATTTGATCAATCCAGTAATCGACCAGTTTAAAATTATCACTGGCTTCCGGAACCCCTCCCACAAACAGGGGAAGGAAAACGGCCTTAACGCCGGTCTTTTCTTCGATCATCCGCGCTGAATTCTTTTCAAAATAGCTGGCCACCAGCATCAATTTGATATCCTGATCCTGAATGATCTGTGTCATTTTTTGCACGTGTTTGGCCGAAGGAGGGATTCCCGGTTTGGGCTCTATGTACCCCACAATTTCAAGACCAAAGGTCTCAATGAAATAAACCCAGTTTTTATGGTAGGCTACGATTTTTTTTCCTCGCAAATCTTCCATTTCCTTCAACCATCCCCCCAACTTTCCCGAAAGCTTTTCTCCCTGGTATTCATTCTCCAGAAAAGTAAAGAGCGTTTTATTTAATAACAGTTTTGACAACATCTCCCCCCCGACAACATCTACAAGCTCATCGCCAAACAATGCCCGGTCCACCTGGTCATTAAATGCTTTTAAATTGGATCGGTATTCAGAAGCATGGTCGGGATCCACCTTCATCAAGCCGGTGGCAATATTGGTAGCTATGTTCTTCCAGTTAAGGGGACCTGTGTTGATGTGGGGGTTTCCCATAAGATGAACATCTCCCTCGGTCCGGTCTGCCTTTTCAACCTTTTGTAGAATGTTTACTCCGTCAGAAACAGAGACAAATCCGATGGCTCCATCCATGATCTGTTTGTTCCTGGCTTTATCGAGCAGGGTGGTTGACCAGCCTTCAAGATCCATCCCGGTAGTGATCCACAGATCCGCCTTGCTCAGCATCATGGCATAGCTGGGTTTTGGTGGCACAAAATGAGGGTCCTGTTCTCCATGGGCAATAGACTGGACATCTGCATGGCTTCCGGCAATTCTCTCTGCTATGGAAGCAAAGTCTGAGAAAGAGCATACGATGGTTAAACTGGCAGTGTTGTTACCCTGTTGCTGCCCATGATACCGGTTTCGATTCCTGTTCTGCTGCCTGTTTTGTCCTGAAACCAGCATGGATCCGGATAGCAAAGCAAAAAGGAAGAGGATGGTATATCTTGCAAGTGATTTATTCATAATGATAGATTTACGCCTTATTAGTATGCTTCATGTTTGTGCGGACCCATGGCCCAGGCAACCTGGATGACAAATGAATGATCGCTGGGATAGGGTCCCGGAATTCCAACCCTGTCCACCATGTTCCGCTTGTTGTACTGGTACTGGAAACGGGTCAAAACAAATTCACTTTGCCAGAAATCAAGTGTAACGCTGAAGTCCCATTCATTCTGAGATGGATCGTAGGGTAATTCTGAGTAACCGATCCTTCCTCCCAGCCAGACCCTGGTTCCAATTTTATTGTGAATACTTGAATAAAAACCTTTGCTTAGAAAATCACCTCCGGCATATTCTCGTTTGCTGATCAGAAATTCTGTCTTCCATTCCAGCGTTCTGTATTTTTCTCTACCCACAGGGGCCCATTTATAAGCAACACCTGCACTCCCAACGTATGAACTGTGGTCCCCGACAGGAAGGTCGTTTTTTCCGGCCGCCCCGCTTAACCTTATTTCAAGATAAGAGCTGGCCGAAAGGTCATAGTAGTTGAGAAACTGTACTGTATAAGCAAATCCAGCTGCCGAATCAGGACTGAAGCTCTGGGGATTACTTCCATAGACCACAGAAAAATCCAGTGAGGATGCATGGGCAATCAGGGAGGGAAGCAAAAAATTGGTTGCAAGACCTGCGCCTCCCAGGCCTCCGGGTCCAAACATATTAACCAGTACACGTGGCCTGTCAAATTGTGGCAAGGCATGATCATGATACCGGTTTAAGAATCCGAATTCAGACTTGAACACCCCTGCCTTAAGGTTCAGACTCAGGGGAAGATTGAGCCATTCCATGTAGACTTCGTCAACCACAAATCCTTCGGATGAGGCCGAAATAAAAGCCTTTCCTCTTGTAAAAGGATCCAGGGGGGCCACCAGCGAGAGTTGTGCCTCTCTTAAATAGAAGCCGTTGTTGCCATAACTTATTTCGCTGGGATCGCTGATTGAACTGGCTTTTGAGGTACTGACACCCCCGAAAAAATCCATTCCAAAACTGATATTGGGATTAAGGCCCTGTTGCTGCCTAACCCCACTGAAGTATTTTTTTGAAAGGTCAACCTCATGCTCTTCCTCCTGCATGGAAAGCCGGTCAGCCTCCTTCATAAGTGTTTCAAATTCATCTTTTTGTTTTTGTTCGGCAAAAGCTTCCTGAAGTTCTTTCAGGCTTTGTTCCAGTTCTTGGATCTTCGTGGAAATCGTATCCCCGGGATTGGCCATTACCGTATCCTGACCGTCAACATTTATTCTGGTGCATATAATAACAATCGAAATGGCCACTATTGTATGCAGGAAAGATCTATTTCCAGACATCATGAAATTAGTATTTAACTGATGGGGTAAACCTATTTATTGGTTGAAAGACGGGAGATCAACTGGGGAGCGGGGGGGCGTGATAGTTATGAACCTGGAAATACTTCCGGATGGGTTCACGGTTGGGAATCTGAAATCTGATTACCTGGCAATAATTTTGTAGAAATGGAACCAGGATGAGGAAGAAAATGACTGATATAACAGAACTACTGAAGAGGCTTATAAGCAACAACTCTTTTTCTGTATGTTGATGTGTAGTCGTTTGATCCGAATCAGGCTGTTCGTTTGCAAATGGGTGGGAATGTGAAATAACGTATCCATCTGCTAAAACATGGATATGTCTGTTCACAGTAGTATTGTAGAATAACCATACAACTGCAGGCAGCATTAACAGAATCAGGCCGAGAGAGGATCTTGTTCTATCCATTCTTGTTGGGGTGGCTGATATTTGTACGCTGTAAAAATAGGAAAAAAGCTGAAAGGCATATTCCTTTTTTCTCAGTCCCGGGGCAATCCACCCGTGAAGTACACCAAATTATCTTTTAACCATGGACCGGGAGGGTATCAAGGGTCTACATGTCACAATTTTTCCACGGCCTGTCACAACCGGTCATTTAATAATAGTCGATTGATTTTCAGTAATTTATTTGACATGAAAACCTTTATATTGTAATTTGTAGGTACCTTTCCGCGTGTAACCCGGTCATGCTTAAGAACTACTTCATCACCGCCCTGCGTAACTTCCTCAGGTACAGGACCCAGGCATTGATCCAGATCATAAGCCTCGCAGTTGGCATCACGGCAGCTATCTCCATCAGCCTATTCGTTCTGCACGAGTTCAGTCATGACCGCTTTCAGGAGAAAGCGGACCGCGTCTACCGGGTGGAATTCGGGAACACGGTGGGCATGTGGCCAGCCATCGGACACCAGATCACCCAGGAGATCCCGGAAGTTGAAAAAGTGGTCCGGCTGGTGAACTGGGCCGGTAAGGACAGGATCTTCACTTCGGACTATTCACCCCGGAACGATTCCCTGGACGTGAGATTCGTGGAGATCACAGATTTCTACTGGTGCGACAGCACCATCTTTGACGTGTTTACCCTCCCGCTGATCCAGGGGGACCCGGCCACGGCACTCAGGGATCCTTATTCCTGCATCATCAGCGAGAGCACCTCGAAAAAAATCTTCGGGGACAAGGATCCGGTGGGCGAGGCGTTCTGGGGAGGGGGTATCGTCATTACCGGGGTTTTTAAGGACATTCGGAATTCGCACATTGACCTGAACATGCTAATCTCCATGGTATCCCTTGATGAAATGGGTGGGCATAAGCGGGGAGAGCCCGGGTACCTGAACGATTACCATGGATCGCACTGGATGACCTACATGTTGCTCAGGGAAGGGGTGGATAGATCCTACATGGAGGAAAGGATCGATGAATTCTTTAAACAGAAATGGAAAAACCTGTTCGAGTACGAGGCGGTGAATCATTTTCACCTCAGGCCCATGCGTGATATATATTTCAGTACCGGACTGGAAGGAGAGAACAATACATTCAACCACGGGAACCTGGGACTGCTCAGGATATTGATAGCGACGGCATGCTTCATCCTTCTCCTGGGGATCATCAACTATGTCAACCTGACCACGGCCCGCGCCTCGCTCAGGGCCAGGGAGGTAGGCATCAGGAAAGTGGCCGGTGCAGCCCCGTCCGGACTGTTCATGCAGTTCCAGGTGGAAGCCATCCTGGTTGCCATTTTTTCATTCCTGATCGGGGTAGGCCTTGTCGCAATCTCCCTTCCCGGTTTCAGGCGCCTTACCTCGGTAGACCTGAGCATGGATTTCCTGGAAGCCCCGGGAACCTGGCTGGCCATCCTGCTGGGCGTGGTGTTGCTGGGGATCCTGTCAGGCCTGTACCCGTCCATGTACATGACACGTTTTCAGCCTGTCGAATCTCTTTCGGGGAACCAGTCAAAGGGACGTGGATCCCTGGTATTCCGGAGGATCCTGCTGACCTTCCAATTCATCATCTCACTTGTCCTGATGATCGGGGTCCTGGTTATCTCCAGGCAGCTCGGTTTCATGCAAAACAGCGATCCGGGCTTCAACATGGAGGGGGTGGTAAATTTCACGGGAGGCAGCCACCTGTGGCACCAGGACCATGAGAAACGCCTGCTGATCAAAGAACGATTGTTGCAATTTCCTGATGTACTGGGCGTTACCTTCAGTAGCAGTATTTCCGGGGATAACCAGGATGTATCGGCCGATCCTTACAGGATGAAGGGCATAGAAAAACATACTGCCTGGCTGGGCATCGATCCGGACTACCTGGACCTCCTGGAGATCGGGCTGCATGCTGGACGGCATTTTGACCGGGATATCCCTGGGGACTACGTCCCGGAAAGGGGAGAGGGGTTATACAGGGTCCTTGTAAACGAGACCTTTATCCGGGAATTTGAACTGGAGCTTACAGGTGATCAGATCATCACCTGGGAGAACGGGTATCAGCAGGAGATCATCGGCGTGATCAGCGATTTTCATTTCAAGTCCCTTCATGAACAGATCCAGCCCACCTTGTTGGCCTGGCAGGATTTCCTGCCCGTACTAGCAGTCAAGATCGCACCGGGGAACATGCAATCTACGCTGAAAAAGATCCAGTCGGAGCTGTCATCCATCTTCCCGGAGCTCACGCCTGATTTCTATAAATATAGTTTCCTTGAACAGACTTACGCCAGGCAATATGAAAAAGATGAGCGGACAGGATGGATCATCCTCAACTTTGCCATCGTGGCCATCCTGCTCGCCTGCCTGGGACTGTTCGGGCTGGCCCAGTTCATGGCAGCAAGGAGGATCAAGGAGATCGGTATACGGAAAACCTTCGGTGCATCCATACGGTCTGTATATCTTTTACTCGCAACCGAATACATCCGGTGGATCCTGCTGTCTGCCGCTGTGGCCTGCCCGTTGAGCTGGATCATCATGCACCGGTGGTTGCAGAACTTTGCTTACCGTACGGGCATTTCCTGGTGGATCTTTGCGGTAGCGATCCTTTTTGCCGCGATGATCACCTTTGCCACGGTCACCTGGCAATCCCTGAAAACGGCCCGTACCAATCCGGTTGATGCACTCAGGGATGAATGATTCTTACGATCCCGCCAACGCGTTCGTTACGAGATCTTACCGGAAGGGTGGTAGCCTTGCTGCACCTCTTCGTAAGTAGCCCTGAGCTCAATGGCCCGTTCGGGATCACACTTCAGGTTCACAAAGGGAGGCTTTCGGTGACTTTTATCTTGCAGTGTAAAGTTTATTTGATAATATATTGATCCAGGTATTCAATCAGGCCGCATACTCTGAGATTTTCGGATTTCATATAGGTGTCCGAATACGGAGTAATGATATAATTATCTTGGGTACCCAGATCTTCAATGGCAATTTGAAAACCTTTTGAAATTCTTGGTGCAGAGGTATACTTGATCTCTATTGCTGAAATAGGTTGTAATCCTCTGACCAGGACCAGGTCACACTCTGCACCATTGTGTGTCCGATAGAAATAGAGGTCGATATCCGGCGATACCAATTCCCGGATTTGTTCAATTACGTAACCTTCCCAGGAATTCCCGATCATTACGTTCCCCTGTAGCTGTTCAAAGTCTGCAACTGATGTGAGATAATGCAATACCCCGCTATCCCTGATATAGACTTTAGGAGATTTTACCAATCGTTTTTTGATATTATGGCTATAAGGTTGCAGCCGGGTGACCAGGAAGGCCTCTTCAAGAAAATCCAGGTAACTGTTCATTGTTGGGTATGTTAATCCCATGGACTTTGCAAAGTTACTCGCATTCCAAATTCCCCCCTGATAATTGGCCAGCATGGTTAAGAATCTTCTAATGACCATAGGGGCAGCCGGCATACCCAGTAAAGGCAGGTCTTTGTCTGTATACGCCTGAACGAAATTACGCAACCAATTTTTTGATGCAGGAATATCCTCTGCCAGAATGGAGTCCGGAAAACCACCTGAAAACCAATGGGCTTCCATACCAGGCTGCCCCCCCATCTCCATGATATTTAATGGAGACAATTGGGTATATGCAATCCGGCCTGCAAGAGAATCCGAGCTTTTTCTGATCAGGCTGGGTGAAGCCGATCCTAAAACAATGAACCTCCCTGGAATCCTTAATTTATCTGTCATTCCCCTTAATACAGGGAACAATTCAGGAAAGTTTTGTATTTCGTCCAGAATGATGCAGTCGTCCTGGTGCGACTTGAAATAAATTTCTGCATTCTCAAGTTTAGTAATGTCTTCCTGCAATTCCAGGTCCAGATAATATGCTTTTTTATCCAGCTTATTCATTAGCAATTTAGCCAGCGTTGTTTTACCAGCTTGCCTTGGTCCGACAATTCCAACAATAGGAAACTGTTGTAAGTCGCGTAATATGTGATTTTCAGCAATGCGCTGCAGGTACATATCCATGAAATTTAGAAATTCTATTCTTGTATTTCATGGTAAATATACCCTATATTAATCAGAATTGTATTATTTTCCATGAAATTTAGAAATGTAATTCTTGTATTTCATGGTACTATTTTCTGATAGTGCTTTAGGTGATCCCGGGGTAGCTCATGCAGTATTCGCGGATCTCTTCGATGTTCATGCTATTGAAAATAATCCAAAAAATACAATTATGTTGTGATTTGAATGAATTCCATGCTGATATAACCCGATGTAAAACATCAATATGCTGAATTCACATTACTTTCAGCAACTTATTAAACACCAACAATGATTAAAGAACTTATTAACAGTAAGATATTTGAGCTCGGTGGCCACAGAGTCATGTTTGATTTCGACCTGGCTGCACTTTCCAATGTTGAAACCAGGACTTTAAAACAAGCTGTAAGAAGAAATATCTTGCGTTTCCCGAAGGATTTCTTGATAAAGCTTTCTATGGAGAAATGGAAGGAGCTTATCACAATCTGTGATAACCTACCAGAAACTGCTAAGTACAGCCCCTTCCCTTGTTTTTATCCGTCAATAGGATGATCGTACAATTTTGCAATTCAATTGCACTTTTTACTCATCCCGTAAATCCAACTTTACTCCTGAAACCAACGCCTTTCTATATTAGAGTATAAAACAACTGCGATCCTTAAGTCATATTTGCTTTTTTTCTTGAATCACAAAGGCTTTTTACTTTACTTGTGGTCAAAGCTCTTCCGTCATGACCGAAATCGAAAAGCTGGACCGCATTGCCATCAATGTGAGGTCACACAAGCTGCTCAGGCAGCTGCTCACTGAGAATCCAACCTTAGAGGAGATCCTTCGAAACTCGAAAAACGAGACCGAGGTAGTTGTGGGGGTCAGGGAATGGATCGAGAAAAGCCTGAAGGACCGGGAGAATGCCTTCCGGTTCTACCACGCCAGGCATGCCACCCGGGAATTATTTGAGAAGCTGGAGTGGCGTGATTATGCCATCATCCGGATTCTGGACTACATCGATCATGGTGGAAAAGAGTATCCGGACCAGAATCTCCACGGGGAAATCGCCGTAAGTAACCCCCTCAGGCTAATATGGCTGGCAGTAACTAAGGGAACCGGCGGGGCGAAGCCAGGTTTCTTTATCGACATGATTATGCTATTTCGTCAGCTCAGGGGTAACAGCGATTCCCCTGAATTCTCCCCGGAACGTGTTCAGGACTGGATGGACCGTTTCCCTTCCGGACTGGATCCCAGGATCGTGAAGCTCAGGGAAGAGAACAAGCAACGGATCATGGGGATTCTCAAGGACCACATCAGCAGTGGAAAGATAAGTAGCAACCGCTATTTTTTCGAGCAGGGAGTTTCTGAGGATGAAAAAATGGAGAAGATGCAGCAATGGTGGGAGGAATACCATTTCCACCTGCGCTTTGCCGTGCGATCACCCGAATTGCTGAACAAGATGCTTGATCATTCACTGGATCCTGATACCATGAAGATCCTCAGTGAGGCTGAACAGGCAGGGATCCCATTTTTTGTAAATCCCTACTACCTGTCACTGCTGCATGTGCGGGTGCCCTATTTTGCCGTGGGGGCCGACCTTGCCATCCGCTACTACCTCCTCTACAGCCGGCAACTGGTGGAAGAGTTTGGCAAGATCGTGGCCTGGGAGAAAGAGGACCAGGTGAAGGATGGAATGCCCAATGCCGCGGGTTGGATCCTGCCCGAAGGAAACAACATTCACAGGCGTTACCCCGAGGTGGCCATCCTGATCCCCGATACCATGGGCAGGGCTTGTGGAGGTCTTTGTTCCTCTTGCCAGCGCATGTACAACTTCCAGAGCGGACATCTGAACTTCAATCTGGAAAAGCTGACCCCCGGTGAGAAATGGGACCAGAAACTGAAGAGACTGATGCAATACTTCGAGGAGGACTCCCAGCTCAGGGACATCCTGATTACTGGCGGTGACGGGCTGATGAGTTCCGACAAAACCCTCAAAAAACTGTTGGACGAGATCTTCAGGATGGCACAACGGAAAGCAGAACGGAACCGCAGCCTGCCCGAAGGAAAAAAACTGGCCGGACTTGTCAGGGTAAGGATTGGAACACGGCTGCCTGTATATCTCCCCCAGCGGGTTTCACTAAGCCTTGTGAATATCCTGAAAACTTTCCGGGAAAAAGCATCAAAGGCGGGCGTCAGCCAGTTCCTGATACAGACACATTTTGTGTCTCCCATGGAGATAACTCCCGAATCCAATCTGGCCATCCAGCGGCTCATATCTGCTGGCTGGACCGTCACCAACCAGCAGGTCTTCACAGCGGCTACATCCAGGAGGGGACACTCAGCAAAACTTCGTAAAGTGCTGAACGATGTGGGAGTTCTTCCTTATTATACCTTTACCGTCAAAGGGTACATGGAAAACAATGATGGATTTGCCCCCAATGCCCGGGTGGTCCAGGAGCAGCTCGAAGAAAAGGTGGCAGGGAAAATCGATGAACAGTACTATGAAACTATCCGGGGATTTCCAAAGGAGGCCAATTTGATGGTGGAGAATATCGAAGCACTCAGGCTCTTCTCAGGCCTGCCCTTTCTGGCCACCGACCGCAACGTGCTGAATCTTCCTGGCGTAGGTAAGAGCTTGACTTTCAGGGTGATCGGCATCACCCGCTATGGCCGAAGGATCCTGGAGTTCGACCACGACGAAACCCGCCGTCACAGCCCCATCATCCATAAAATGGGCAAAGTGGTGATCATCGAGTCCAAATCGATTCATGAGTACCTTAAGCAGCTGGAAGAGATGGGCGAGGACCGCAACGACTACGAAGGGCTTTATGGCTATTCCCTGGGCCAGACTGAACACCGTATCCCCATCTACGATTACCCCGAACCGGACTACCAGATTACAGAAGAGATGAGCAACCTGGAGCTCTAACCGGGCCATGTCCCCACCGAAATTACCTTAGCCGTGTAGCTTCCGACAGGTCAGGCAATGCGAATATCCTTCCGGATAGCTTATAGACCATGGCGGTGTCATTGAATAAATGAATAACAGGTAACTCTAATTATAACACATTTCTACTTCAGATTTACTATACAATGTTATTCTCACAATTAATCAGTTTCTTTAATAATTTCATTGCCAAAAAGGTTACCAACAAGATTATCATTCAGTTTTACTGACCATATGATAGATTTTATATAACTTGTTTATACAGAAATAAGATGCCATATTCACATAAGCTCAGGAAACTTTTCCCCGGAATTACGCTTCATGCAGAGGATCTGCTCTTGCTGGAGACATTCCAGGTCAAAAACCTGCCCGAGCGGGTTGCTGTTAAAGAATTCGCCACCCTGCTTCGAGTTTATCCGGTAGTTCAGAGATTCCTGGTTTCCAAATACCCGCCTATCGGTTCTTTCATTGAAAAGATCCTTAAGGAGAATTTCGCTTGTCATCGAAGAGAACCTTATGAGTGAGCAATGCCAGGAAGCTCTCTGGGAGATTGCCGATCTGATCATCTATAATAAATTCCCGGAACTATTTAATACACAGGCACCCATTAAATGGGACCTGGATGAGATTAGCTCCATTACCTCTCTTGATAACAAAGTGATTGCTGATGTGGGAGCCGGTTCGGGCAGGATTGCTTTTATGGTGGCACCCCTGGCTAAAACTGTGTTTGCTGTGGAACCGGTCACCAGTTTGCGATCTTTTATGAAAGAGAAGGCAACCAGTGAAAAGGTGAAAAATCTCTATGTGATGGATGGAACACTTGACTCAGTCCCGCTGCCCGATCACTCCCTGGATATTTTGATCACTTCCAATGCCATAGGGTGGAATCTGCAAGAGGAGTTGGAGGAGATCCAACGGGTTGTCAGGCCATGTGGCCATACCATTCACCTCCTCCGTTCAGACACGCAACAGGAAAATCCTTTTCATGAAATCCTGGTTTCTTCACCCTGGAATTATTCTTGTTTGCAGAGCAAAGGTCAGGATGAAATTAAGATCAGGTATTTTAAAGAGATCTGATCTGCTCCTAACTACCTGGTCCGAATACAATTAATTGTATCAATCAATAGGATTCCATACATTGACTCATCGAAAATAGAATTTAGGTCAAATCATTATGATGCTTCAAACTAAAATCCTTATTCCCAACCGGGCCAAGAAAATTATGCCGGTATACTCCATTGTTGTATCCTTTTTCTTGCTCACTTTTCAGAATTGCTCGCATGGAGAAGGGGAGGGTTTTGCTATAGTCAGAAACCACAGGGCGGTTGCCAGTGTGATCGTTCCCGATCAAATGAATCCACTGCAGGAAATTGCGGTGACTGATTTCGTCAGGACCATCTACAAATCCACCGGCGCGGAATTACCGGTGATCAATGAAAAGGAAGCAGGAACCCTGCCCCTGAACTCCAGCAGGATTGTGATAGGACCTTCAAAATTAACTGCCGGGCTGGGATTCAGCGGATCTGACCTGAAGCCGGAAGAGTTTCAGATTACCACAAGTGGGAATACCCTGATCATACTGGCAAGGGACATTGTTCATAGTGAAAGACCAAAGAATATCTGGTCTGAACTTGAATCGGAAAACAGCAGGGTTACCCAGTGGGCCCTTGGCTACCTGCTGGACAGGTATGTGGGTGTCAGGTGGTTGTGGCCGGGTGACCTTGGAACGCACATTCCCGAAAAGAGATCCATCATCCTGCCGGAACTGGACCTGCGCTTCCAGACACCTTACGTCAGGCGGTGTTTCAACGTGATCGAGGGTAATCCTGAAAACCTCCTGTGGCTGAACTACCACACCTTTGCCGGGGAACGGAAGGACTACCACTTTCAGCACTCTTTCAGGGCCACTACGGATAACGGGGACTGGTACAGCGAATTCAGGGATACCCACCCGGAGTACCTGGCCAGGGACCCGGAGGGCAACCCGGGATATGTTTACAACCGGAAAACCTTTTACAAATTGTGCATCAGTAATCCCGGTGTCACCGATGAAATTATTCACCGCTGGGTAGAAGCCGGGAAACCTGATTTCTGGGATGTCACCCCCAACGACGGGAATGGTTTCTGCAGTTGCGATCAGTGTATGGAGCTGGACCGGAAATACGGGGATGTGGCATATACCAGGGAAGAAGTGTGGAACCGGCCCGATCATGTTTTCCTGACCGACAGGTATGTATGGTTCTGGAACCAGCTGATCCACAAGATGAGATCATTGAATCCCGATGTAAAAATAGGGATCTACCTCTACTCGGCTTACCGGAATCCGCCGAAGAAGTTAAAGGTGGCTGAAGGAATCATCGGGGAGATGGTCCATGGCTTTGACTTTTCCTTCTGGAAAGCGTGGCAGGAAGCGGGCATCCAGGAAATTGGCCTTCGTCCCAACTGGTTATACATGGGAGCATCGGGGCCCCATTTACCACTGACCACCATGGGGAAATATGTGGAACAGGCCAGGGAGAACGGGATGATCCTGATCAACATGGATTGTTTCCATGAATACTGGGCCACACAGGGGCCATATTATTACCTGCTGGGCAGACTCGTGGCCCGCCCCGATTTGCACACACCGGAGATCATTGAAGAGTATTGTGATGCTTTTGGAAAGGCAGCCCCGGCTATCAGGGAGTACCTTGATTACTGGGAAAAATACCACCTGAAGGTAGCGTATAACATTCCTGCCGGTGGAAAACTGTCCCAGGATTCCAGCGGTCTTTATGAAACCATTTGCAGGACACATTTTGGAGAAGCCCTTCATCCCCTGCGCGGGCACTGGATAACCCAGCCCTATATCTATACTCCGGAAATCATGGAAGGAGCCATGAGCATCCTTGACCGTGCCGGTGAACTGGCGAAAACGAATACCAGTCGCCGGCGTATTGATTTCCTGCGTGACGGCCTTGAAATGGTAGAAAAATCGAAAACCTATATGGTGGCCTATAATCAAAAGGATGAACCAGGAAAACAGGTGGCTGCCAGGGAATTGGAACATTTCGGCGAAGCCATGAGAATCAAACACGGATACTGGAACAGCAAGGATCTGTTCTTCCTGAAATACTGGGGTCTTATGGGAAAAGAACGGGATACTTCCGGCATGTGAATCCAGTGGGAATGCCCTGTCGCAGATAGATTTTCCCGATTTTCATCATGAATGGTCGATTATTCGTAGTTTAATAGCATGGAAATAATAAAATCAGAAACAGTCAAACTAAAGGCCAAGAGAACCTTCATGAAGAAAGGAACATGCTCACGCACTTTCTTCTATATTCTGGACCGGGAATTCGGTCATCCCAAGGATGATGAGGAAAAAGCTATTGATCCATTAGCCGGAGGGATCCTGCAGCAGGGATACCAGTGCGGAATGCTCTGGGGGGCATCTATGGCAGTTGGTACGGAAGCGCAACACAGGAATAAGGAACCGGGGCTGGCCACCACTGTCGCAATACTGGCCACCCAGCACATCATGAAATCCTTTGTAAACAGGACCAGCAGCATCGAATGCGAAGAGATTACCAGCTGTGATTTCCAGGATAAAAAGAGCTTCCGAAAATACATGCTCAGTGGCAAATTTGTGAACTGCTTCAGACTTGCCGGGAAATGGGCACCCGAAGCTCTCCAGGCTGCAAAGGAGGGATTGTCACCGGACCAACCAGATATGCCCCAACACTCCCTTAGCTGTGCCTCTGAAGTGGTCCGGAAAATGGGAGCCAGTGAGGAGCAGATGATCATGGTTGCCGGTTTTGCAGGAGGCCTTGGTTTAAGCGGCAATGGTTGCGGGGCACTGGCTGCAGCTGTCTGGATGAATGCATTAATACACAACAGGAAACAAACCGGGAAACCTGCCAACTATGATCCTACCACGGACCCTACCTTAAAAGTGTTCTATGAAGAGACCGGTTATGAAATTCAGTGTGATAAGATCTGTGGGCGGAAATTCGAAACGGTTGATGAACACACGGAATTTGTAAAAAACGGAGGCTGCAGTAAACTGATCGAAGTACTCGCTGATACAGTGAACTAGTGGATTTAGGACTGATTTCCTATATCTTCCAGACCCTCCCGGTCGGCCTTTTTCAGGCTGGCCACGATCAACTCATAGGAGTGATCGATGAGTTCCAGCATCAGTTCGCGTGAGATCCTGCCGGACGTATTTATTGTATTCCACTGCTGTTTGTTCAGGTGGTAACCAGGTTGCACCTCCTCGTAACGAGACCGCAGCTCAATGGCCCTCTCCGGGTCACACTTCAGGCTGATGCCCCTGTTTTCTTCTGAGAGGTCGAGTATGGCAAATATCTTTATTACCTTAAAAACCAGTGCTGTATCATTGAAGGGAAAGCCCTCGGTGACGCCCGGTTTTGAAATGCAATATTTACGGATCTCTTCGATGTTCATGGCTACTGAAATGAATCCACAAGATACATTAATGCGGAAATAGCAAACATTCACGCTGATATTCCTCAAAGCAGCACATCAATATGCATATCTAAATGTATGCAGAATAAAAAGCATTTTGTACATTCCGTAAAGTAATACTACATTTGTATTACTTATTAAAAAGGGGGTGTGAAATGCGAGTAACAACTAAAGGACAGGTGACAATTCCTCGTAAAGTTAGAGAGGTCTTAGGTATTTCTCCGGAGACAGATATAGATTTTCAGGAGGAAAATGGAAGATTTTATATAGTTAAGACCTCGAAGGATAAACCAACAAAGAAATTTGCCAAGCTACGTGGTATCGCAACTGCAAAGATGTCAACTAAAGAAATCATGAATCTTACAAGAAAATAGAATGAACGGCATTCTTGTTGATTCATGTGTCTTGCTCGATTTGTTTACAGACGACGCCGACTGGGCTGAATGGTCGGAAAAGATTCTGGGACAATACTCACAAACCAATACCTTGTATATCAATTCCATTATATATACAGAGGTGTCAATTGGATTTCATCGAATAGAAGAAGTTGAAGCTGCTATAGAACAAGCCGGGATCAAGGTCCTTGAAATACCGCGGGAAGCCCTGTTTCTAGCAGGTAAGGTTTTTCTCAATTACAGAAAAAGCAAGGGTACTAAGCATTCAACACTCCCTGATTTTTACATAGGAGCTCATGCAACAGTATCTACCTTCGATTTAATAACAAGGGATATCGCGAAATTCAAAACATATTTTCCTAATCTAAACCTAATCTATCCTAAGTCTTAGAAAAGAAACTAATTGAGCCTCGCAGCCTGTTTCGATTCTTTGTTTAATCAGAATACGGTATAGAACAACTGATATATTACCTTATTGAAGTGCCCGGCAGGAGTCACCTCCGGGTGCTGCTCCCGCAGTTCATTGGCCAGCTACGGATCACTTTTCAGGCTGATTCCCCTGTTATCTTCAGAAAGGTCCAGGATGGCAAAAATCTTTACCGCCTTAAATACCAGGGCAGTGTCGCTGAATGGTAGGCTTTCGGTGACGCCGGGTTTGGCAATGCAGTATTCGCGGATTTCTTCGATGTTCATTTCACATTGCTTTCATTTCGCAGCATTCAGTAATCCTGATATCTTGCTATAGTGAACGAGCTGATGCTCCTTAAAGGGTAGTTCCTGCTGACCTGCATAACACAAAATTGACTTCCGTACTTTCTCGGGAAGTACCTTTCTGATATGGTTCAAGCCTTTCAACAGGCTTGAGCTGAATGTTTCGGAAGATTTGATCTCTACCGCAGCAAGCGTTTGCAGATCATCAATTATGAGATCCACTTCATTCTGATTACTATCACGGTAAAAGAAGAAATTATCCATTAGTCCCTTATGTCTTCTCGATTTTACGATATCCGCAATAACCAGATTCTCAAACAAAGCTCCTCGTAAGGGGTGGTAATCAAGCTGATCAGGTTCTTGGATTCTCAGCAGATTACTTGCCAGACCCACATCATAGAAATACAGCTTCTGCGACTTTATTAACCTCTTATTGATATTTGCATGGAATGGAGGCAATTGAAATATAATATAGGAAGTCTCCAGAATAGATAGCCACGCGGTTATTGTATGAACCGATACTCCGATTTCGTGTGCCAGGTGACTGGCAACAAACAGTTGGCCCACCCTGCCGGCACACAGCCTGACGAATCTTCTGAATTTATCCAGATCCTTTATATTAACGATCTGCCTCAGGTCCCGCTCAATGTAGGTTTCAAAATAATCGGTATAGACCTTGCTCGGAGATAAATCCATGTCCCAGATTCGTGGGTAAAACCCTTTATAAAGAATCATGTTTATGTCCGGTTCAATGCGAGGACCCAATTCGGAAATACTAAAGGGAAACAATTTATAAAGAGCTGTCCTACCGGCTAAGGACTGCGTAATCCCACTCAATAAGTTGAATTGTTGACTTCCTGAAAGGATGAACATGCCGGGAGTATTTTGCTCATCTACGATACCCTGGATATAGGAAAGCAATTCTGGCACTCGTTGAATTTCATCAAGAATCACACCATCTGAATACTTGTTTAAGAAGCCACGGGGATCGGTCTTTGCAATCTCATAGTTATCCGGATTTTCAAGAGATATATATGTCTTTTCAGGGAAAAGGCGCTTTATCATAGTTGTTTTCCCAGATTGCCGGGGGCCTGTAATGGTAAGAACTGGAAAACCGGATGCTCCTCTTAATATCTCATTTTCTATTTCCCGAGGAATATACATTTCATGCTTTTTTGTAATTGTACTTCAAATATACATAATACCACATGAATAGCAAAACAAACTATGTTATAATGTACTTTAACTTCATTTTTGCATAAATCGAGATCGGTATTCTTAGTTGCAGTATAAAATAACCAGATAATACGGACCGCAACTCAATGGCCCTCTCCGGGTCACACTTCAGGCTGATGCCCCTGTTTTCTTCTGAGAGGTCGCGTATGGCTCCTGGTAATATCAAATATATTCACAATTGAATGAATAGATAACTCCGTTCAATTTCTCAGGCAAATCCCACAACTGGCGGGCCGCTTCATTCTTGTGCGACCGTTTGTTCGATTTTACCTTAACCGGGTATCCATGCATTTCGAAAACCCGTGAGTGACCAAAAAAATCCCCCGACTCAGCCTCAGGATCAAAGGCAGCCCTTAAAGCTGGCAACACACCCATATCCGGTATGCTATAAGTCACTCTATTCAGGTGCATAGAGCTGCCATTCTGCAATGGCCGGTGGACCTTCGGTACGCTCAACATACAGCCTCACCCGGGTAACCTCAATGGATTTGAACTTCCTCACAAAACCATGTCCGCGGGTCTCTGATGAAAACAGCGGCTCCCAGCCATTCCCGGATAAAACCTCCATGCGGATGTTCTGTCTGTAACGGGGCCACCGGTCAGGCTCATCCAATCCCAACAGCCTGGATCCATGTGGGCTCTCCCAGGTCAAATTCCAGGTAACTTTCTCCTGTGCTGTCAGCAGATTCCCAGATGTGATGGCCGGAGCCATCCACTGCCTGGGAAGCCACATGAGCGGGATGTTCACTGGAAGCTGTAATCCTCTTCCCCTGAGAGGCGAGCGGCATGGCCACGGGTTCCTCACCAAGTTCCAGTATCACTACTGAGGCTACCGGATCAGGGGCCTCTGGTGGAAGATCAATCACAATCCGATCCCGTTCTGTTGTGACTGGAAGCGTCTCATCAGGATGAACCAGGAGCGTTGCACCAACCACCTTGCTTGTTATGGGAACACGGAGTTTCCCGTTTTCCGGCCAATCAGTCACATGCAGATACAACAGGTCACCTTTACGGGTAGCTGCACCCCATGAGAGGTAGCTGAACGGGCCGGCGGTGGTGCCATAAATGGACTCCCCGTTTACTTTTAGCCAGGTTCCCATATCTTTTAGCCGCTCAATACAGGGTCCAGGAAATTCCCCCTCGGCGGTGGGCCCCACATTCAACAGGAAGTTTCCCCCTTTGGAACAGATCTCTATCAATTTGTGGATAAGTTCTTCGGAGGATTTCCAGTCAGTATCATACGCATTATATCCCCAATGCCGGTTCATGGTCATACAGGTTTCCCAGTCCCCTTCATGTCCGGTCACCGGCACAAACTGCTCCGGTGTTTTGGTATCCCCGTCTATGCCCAGCCTGTTATTGGTAATGATCCCCGGTCTGAGTTCCAATGCCTCCACAAAGGGCCTGGTCCGCTCCTCATTCATCCATGTTGGCGTATCCCACCAGAGTACGTCAAGGGGATAGCGGGACAGGATCTCTTTGGCCTGGGGAAGTGCAATGTTCTCCAGGTATGCATCAAAATCACCCTTATGGGCCTCGTCCCATCCATCTCCCTCCTCAAACCGTGATTTTGCACCTCCCGGATGATTCCAGTCCTGGGCCTGGGAATAGTAAAATCCCATTTTCAACCCGGCCTTCTTTGTTTCTTCAACCAGTGGACCCAGCAGATCTTTCCCATAAGGTGTTGCATCCGCCACATCCCAGTCTGTTACATCCGACGGGTACAATGCGAATCCATCATGGTGTTTGGAAGTGATAACGATATACCGCATCCCTGCCTCCCGGGCAACCTTTACCCAGGCCCCGGGATCATATTTTACCGGATTAAACTGTCGGGCATATTCCTTATATTCGGCAGAGGGGATCTTTGCATGGTGCATGATCCATTCTCCATGGTTCTTATCCTCTCCGTATTTCCCTGCCGGAACTGCATAGACCCCCCAGTGGATGAACAGGCCGAATTTCGCCTCCCGCCACCAGGCCATTCTTTCGTCATTGTCCAATACAGCATCTGTCTCAGCACCGTCGTTCGGAGCAGTTGAACAGGCCATCATCAGCATGATCATTGTGCAAATGGAAAGAAACAATTTGGATTTTTTCATCATAATTTCGGGGATTTACCATTCTTTCAAATGTCGCGATTTATTCGCTTAAAACCGAAATTGTCCTCACGGTTTCACGGCCTTTAGGTTCACCGGGATTGACTTGACAGGGCATACTCACTATCTTGAATGCTATTTATGAAATTTCAGCGTCAGCCAGCATGGTTCAACGGATATCCGCGATTACTGTATACTGGGTCTTTGAGAGTGCCCTGCTGTACCTGAACAGTTTCAGGAATGTAGGTTTGATATCAGGATCCTCGAAAAAGGACCACTCCCCGGTTACTTTGAAACCGGGGTGGTAGGTTTCAAGGTCGTCTGCCCTTCGGATCCCGAATTGGTAATAGTCCCCGGCGGTGGATCCTGCCCCTTTTCGCATCTTCTGTTCAACCATTTTCCGGCGAAATCCCCTGGTATATTTCTCCGCGACCACCTCAACGGCCAGCCTGGATGCTGAGAATGATGCCGCAATGTTCGTTAACGTCTGAATAGCCTGTTCCTGAGGGAGATACATGAATAATCCTTCGGCAATGAAAAGTAACTTCTCTGACTGGATACCCTTTACCGCTTCGATCCACTCCCGGTCCAGCACGGATCCTCCGATGGTTCGGTAGACGATCTTTTCACCCAGGAGATCCTTCTTCAGATTGATGACAGCCGGCAGATCCAGCTCCAGGTATTGCCTGTGGCCCACCCCCAGCCTCCAGAACCGGGTATCGAATCCGCAACCCAGGCTGACGATCAGTCCATCCTGATAATCTGAGAGGAATTCCCTGCACAACCGGTCGTATTTCCTGGCTCTTAGGGCAATGTGCCTGGTCAACACGGTAGAGAGCTTCCTGTCCAGGATTCGTCGCCGGACATCACCTGGCACAACTCCAAGCAGGCTGTCAAAAAGGTTTTTACCCACCGGATCCAGCAGGACCGGGTTCTCTTTTTCCGATTCCAGGACCCTGGACCTGATGGTTATAAGGGCCGTTTCCGATACTTCATTCAGCTGGTGCATCATAAACCAATTTGTTACCTTTAAAGGTAATAAACCCAGCATGGATATGAAAAACAGCATAGATCAGTCAAAGTGTAAAAAATGCAAGCTTTGCATGGAAGTCTGCCCATGCAATATCCTGGACATGAATGAGAACGGAGAAGTGTATTTTATCCCCGGCAGGGAGGTGATCTGCCAGCATTGCGGGCAGTGCATGGCCATCTGCTCCACGGGGGCCATCCATGTGGAAGGCCTCGACTACGGAAAGGAGCTTATAGAACTGCCGGATCACAACGTGGACCCCGGCAGTTTCACTGATTTCCTGGCCAACCGCCGTTCTATCAGGCATTTTAAGGACAAACCGGTTCCGGATGAGGTCATCGGCCGTATCCTGGACCCGCTTTCCTATGCTCCCTATGGCTGTGAACCGGGGAAAATGCACATCACGGTGGTCAACAACCGGGAGACCATCGAATCTGCCCTTCCCCATATAGAGGAATTCCTGGATAATATCATCAAATGGATCGACCACCCCATCGCCTCCCGGATGATCAAAAGGAAAAAATCCGCAGAAACCTTCAATACCATCAGGAACCACCTCTATCCCATCTCGGCTTCGGGGAACTATAAACTGGAATATGGGGACCGGATCACCAGGAATGCTCCGGCCCTGATGATTTTTCATGCACCCGTTGATGCGGAGGAACATACCCGCAATGCCATGATCTATGCCACCTATGCCATGCTGGCAACCCATGCAATGGGACTGGGGGCCAGTATGAACGGGCTGGTCCCTGCCGCACTGAACAAAGAGGGGAAGATCCGACGGATCTTCCGGATCCCGGAAGGCCACGATGCGGTTATCTCATTAATGCTCGGCTATCCGAAATACAAATACCGCCGGGCGGTCAGGAGAGAGACCCGGAATATACACTGGGTCAGCTAGAGGATCAGGATCCTATTCCACCCCCGGGACAAAAGCATTTTCGATGTGTTCGATCTCAACCCCGCCGGCACCGTAGGCCACCCCGATCACATCGAACCGTGTAGGACGGCGGCAGTCATAGAGGCGAATAAAAGCATCGGTGGCCAGGACGATGTTCCTCTGCTTCGATGCATCCACCACCTCCCGGGGATCATTCACCCCATTCCCGTCACGGGCCTTCACCTCTACCACCACCAGCTCGCCCCGGTAGAGGGTTACCAGGTCCAGTTCCCGTTTCCCCCAACGCCAGTTGGTTTTCCAGATCCGGTAGCCCCTGGCCCGCAGGTACCGGGCTGCCAGGTTTTCGGCTCTTCGGCCTTTGTCACACTGATTCATCATCATGGATGTCTGTCCATTGATGTGTCCAGGGTGACCGAATCAGCCTTTTATCACTATCTTTGTGCGATCTTCCAAACAAACCGACAATGGCAGCAAGAAAACTTCAAGAGAACACCTGGTCACCTCCGCCCTTCCCTATGCCAACGGGCCCCTTCACCTGGGCCACCTGGCCGGGGTGTATGTGCCATCCGATATATATACCAGGTACCTGCGCAGGCAGGGCAGGGATGTAATCTCCATATGCGGATCTGACGAACACGGGGTACCCATCACCCTGAAAGCCCGCAATGAGGGGATCACTCCCCAGGAGGTGGTGGACCGCTACCATGCCATCAATAAAAAGGCATTTGAAGATTTCGGGATCGCATTTGACATCTACTCCCGCACCTCGAACCAGGTCCATTACGAAACTGCATCGGAATTTTTCAAAAAGTTGTATGAAAAGGGGGATTTCATCGAAAAGACCACCGAACAGTATTACGACGAGGAGGCTAATGCGTTCCTGGCCGACAGGTACATCACCGGGACCTGCCCCCATTGCGGCAATGCCTCTGCCTACGGCGACCAGTGCGAGCAGTGCGGAACCTCACTGAGCCCCTCCGACCTGGTAGACCCTGTATCGACCATCAGCGGCAGCAAACCGGTCCGGAAAGAGACCAGGCACTGGTACCTGCCCCTGGACCAGTATGAAAAGTGGTTGCAGCAGTGGATCCTGGAAGAACATAAAGAATGGAAGCCCAATGTGTACGGACAGTGCAAATCCTGGCTTGACCAGGGACTGCATCCCAGGGCGGTGAGCCGTGACCTGGACTGGGGTGTACCGGTTCCGGTGGAAGGAGCCGACGGCAAAGTACTTTATGTCTGGTTTGATGCCCCCATCGGCTACATCTCCGCCACCAAAGAACTGACCGGTGACTGGGAGAAGTACTGGAAGGATGAGGAGACCCGGATGGTCCATTTCATCGGGAAGGACAACATTGTGTTCCACTGCATCATCTTTCCCGCCATGCTGAAGGCAGAAGGGAGTTATATCCTGCCCGACAATGTCCCGGCCAATGAATTCCTGAACCTGGAGAACGACAAGATCTCAACCTCCAGGAACTGGGCTGTCTGGCTGCACGAATACCTGGAGGACTTCCCGGGCAAGCAGGATGTGTTGCGCTATGTTCTCTGTGCCAATGCCCCTGAGAACAAGGACAACGACTTCACCTGGAAAGATTTCCAGAACCGGAACAACAACGAACTGGTAGCCATCCTGGGAAACTTTGTGAACCGTGCCATTGTACTTACCCATAAGTACTTTGATGGCAAGGTCCCGGAAATCACCGGACTGCTTGAATCGGATAAAACGGTACTGGATGAGATCGGGAAAATCGGGAAGAGCACCCAGCAGAGCCTGGAACAGTTCAGGTTCCGGGAAGCTGTCAAAACAGCCATGGACCTGGCCCGGCTGGGCAACAAATACCTGGCCGACACCGAACCCTGGAAGGTGATCAAGACCGATCCGGAAAGGGTAAAAACCATTTTGAATATTTCCCTGCAGATTACCGCGAACCTGACCCTGCTGCTGGATCCCTTCCTGCCCTTCTCCATGGAGAAGCTGAGGGGTTTTATCAATTTCAGGGAAACTTCCTGGGATCTAATCGGGTCGGAAGCGCTGCTGAAGCCGGGCCATGCCATTGAAAAGGCTTCGCTGCTGTTCGAAAAGATCGAGGATGACCAGGTCCAGGCGCAGCTGGACAAACTGATGAAGACAAAGGAGGAGAACCAGGATGTCCCGGCCGTGAATCCCCAGAAAGAGGAGATCGCCTTTGAGGATTTCACCCGGATGGATCTGAGGGTGGGTACCGTCCTGGAAGCGGAGAAGGTGCCCAAGACCAAAAAGCTGATCCGGTTACTGGTGGATGTGGGATTCGAACAGCGGACCATCGTTTCGGGGATCGCGGAATACTACGATGCGGAATCACTCCCGGGAAGAAGGGTGTGTGTACTGGCCAACCTGGCACCCCGGAATCTGAAGGGGATCGAATCACAGGGGATGATCCTGCTCTCAGAAAATCCGGACGGCTCCCTTCACTTCGTGGAACCCACTGCCGATGCAGCGAATGGCTCCGAGATCAACTAATTGGAAAGCAGCCAGCAGGCGTTCAGTGCCTGGACTGATCTGATCTGTGCCAGTCCCCTTTCTGCCTCAGCCCTGGTCGCATAGGAGGCCACACTTACGCGGTACATCCTGTTTTCAGTAACCATCACTTCGGCCTGGTATCCCATGGCTTTCAATTTGTCCTGCAGCTCGCTGGCATTTCCAAGGTGCTTGAAACTTCCGGCAATAATGAAGAAGTTATCTGCCACGACAAACTCCTGTTTTCATCACTTTTGTCACTGTGATTTCTTAAACCACTGACAATCTTCAATGTAGATACCTGATCCTGCGATGATCCGGTGTCCCGCTGTTTTAACGAATGATTCTTTGTGAAGATTGCCACAGGTATAAAGTACAAGTAATATCCAGTTAGTGCACTTTAAAAGTGCCATTTTGGATATTACATGTACCTGCAGGTATAAGTAATAAGTACTAAGTTACCTTTAAGGTATAATAAACGGATATTACATATATCTTCAGGATCTTCTCCCACCGATTGCCCTTCCGCTCTCCGGGTCACTCTCGCCTTCAAGCCCTCGTATCGATCCACATCGCGTGCACAATAGCATGTGTCAGGCGTGGCAGCCCTGATGAGACCGACAGACCTGAAATGCCTGGAACAGGGGATGATAGGCGGAATCCTAAGCGGTAAGCAAAGAAAAACAGGCCAACCAGGTGTCCCGATGACGAAAACAGGAGAGGAGATCGCCTTTGAGGATTTCACCCGGATGGATCTGAGGGTGGGTACCATCCTGAAGCGGAGAAGGTACCCAAGACCAAAAAGCTGATCCGTTACTGGTGGATTGGGATTCGAACAGCGGACCATCGTTTCGGGGATCGCGGAATACTACGATGCGGAATCACTCCCGGGAAGAAGGTGTGTGTACTGGCCAACCTGGCACCCCGGAATCTGAAGGGGATCGAATCACAGGGGATGATCCTGCTCTCAGAAAATCCGGACAGCTCCCTTCACTTCGTGGAACCCACTGCCGATGCAGCGAATGGCTCCGAGATCAACTTAATTGGAGAGCAGCCAGCAGGCTTTCAGTGCCTGGACTGATCTGATCTGTGCCAGTCCCCTTTCTGCCTCAGCCCTGGTCGCATAGGAGGCCACACTTACGCGGTACATCCTGTTTTCAGTAACCATCACTTCGGCCTGGTATCCCATGGCTTTCAATTTGTCCTGCAGCTCGCTGGCATTTCCAAGGTGCTTGAAACTTCCGGCAATAATGAAGAAGTTATCTGCCACGACAAACTCTTCCACGGGTTGTGGGACCTCCTGTTCCACTACCGGTTGTTCCTCTCCCCCGGCCTCTTCTTCATTGCCTGTAACAGGTGCCTCAACGGTTTCTCCTGCCGGTTCCCCGGCACCGGGATCAACGGTCTCTCCTTCCCCGGTGACCGGCTGTTCTGTTTCCCCCCTCGATCCAAGAATATCAAACCGTTCGGTGGGAACCAGGATCAGGACCACCAGGACCACGATCAGCACACCGGCCACTATCCAGATAATTCTCCAGCTGTTTGATATGCGCCGGCGCGGTTTCTCTTTCTCCTGTTTCCAGGGTTCATGGACCGGCGGGGAAGGCCTGGATGTCGGAGGTGGAGGGGGTGGCGAGGGCGGTGATGGCTCCTTAGCTTCCTCAGGATCAGCCTGTTTCTCAGCATCCCCTGCAGGATGGTCCTCCGCCGCTACGGTCTCTTCAACGGTTTCCTGTGTTCCGGCCTCCTCATCCGGCAGATCCTCCAGCTCCAGCAACTCCATGGATTCAAGCCCATACTGGTCCGGCTCAAGTACCCATCCGGGTTCCGGCTGAAAACGGACCTTTCCATCATCATCCCTCCTGAAACTCCCGGCATCCTCCAGGGAATAGGGTTCTCCCTTATCAAGGGCGAATTTGATGGCATCCACCAGCTCAAGCACCTGCTGACCGGCTTCCTCCTGGCTGATCTGTTCCCCTTCGGCCATGGCCGAAGCCAGCAGTCCGTCATCCTTGCTGAAACTGCTGTCAAAAAGAACCTTCAGACCGGGTGGATCAATCCTTTTCCCGGAGGTGGGAAAACTCCCGCCGGACTCCTGGATTTCCAGGTTCCCGAAACCCGGGAGAATCACCTTTTTTCGCTCTTCCAGAAGTTGTCTGATGATGTTGCCAATGGTTGCCATAGAGAGAATTGTGAGGTAAAAGTAATCAGACCACCCAGGTTTTCAAAACCAAGTTATCAACCCGCTTTTTTTATTATATTCGTAGACTGTTTTTGTAAGTATAAAACGATCCTGTACGCATGAACGAGATCCGAATGGTTGACCTTCACGGTCAGTACCTTAAAATAGGGAACGACATCAACCAGGCCATTCAGAAAGTCATTGATTCATCCGCCTTTATCAGGGGTGAAGATGTGCGCCTGTTCGAGGATGAACTGGCTGCCTATATGGGGGTTCCCCATGTCATTGCCTGCGGGAACGGAACCGATGCACTGCAGGTGGCCATGATGGCCCTCGGACTGAAACCCGGTGATGAGGTAATCACCACGCCTTTTACATTCATTTCAACGGTAGAAGTGATCCGGCTTCTCGGGCTCAAACCCGTACTGGTGGATGTGAGGGAAGATACCTTCAACCTGGACCCGGACCTGCTGGAACAGGCAGTGACGGACCGTACACAGGCCATTGTGCCGGTACATCTTTTCGGACAGAGCGCCCATATGGACCGGATGATGGAACTGGCACGGAGTTACGGGATCTATGTCATCGAGGACAATGCCCAGGCCATCGGGGCCGATCATAACAGTGCCGACGGCACTACCCGGAAAGCCGGCACCATCGGGCACATGGGAACCACCTCCTTTTTTCCCTCCAAGAACCTGGGGGCCTTTGGAGACGGGGGCGCCCTGTTCACCCGGGATGAAAGCTTTGCCAGCCAGCTTCGCTCCCTGGTGAATCACGGCATGGGCCAAACCAGGTACTATTATGACCACGTGGGGGTGAATTCACGCCTGGATACCCTCCAGGCAGCCATTCTCAGGGTGAAACTCAGGCACCTGGACCGGTACCATGCAGCCAGGCAGGAAGCTGCGGCATTTTATGACACTGCCCTGTCGGGCATCGGTGAGCTGCAGATCCCGGTCAGGTCTCCCTTCTCAACCCATATCTTCCACCAGTACACCATCCGGGTCCCTGCCGGATCGAGGGAGAACCTGAAGCAGTGGCTCGGGGAAAGAAAAGTGCCCTCAGCCGTCTATTACCCGGTTCCCCTTCACCTGCAGCACGCTTACAGGGAACTGGGATACAAACCGGGAGACCTTCCTGTTTCTGAGAAGCTTTCCGAACAGGTCCTTTCCCTTCCCATGCATACCGAGATGGAAGAGGAACAGCTGGTGTATATTTGCGATCAGATCCTGGCATTTTTTAATTCATGACCCATGCAAGACTATTTCGCGCACGAAACAGCCGTTATTGACCAGGGGGTCCGGATTGGCGCCGGCTCAAAAATCTGGCACTTCAGCCACATCATGACTGGCTGTGTCATCGGTGAAAACTGTAACCTGGGGCAGAATGTGGTGGTCTCCCCCGATGTGGTGCTGGGCAGGAACGTGAAGGTCCAGAACAATGTTTCCATCTACACGGGTGTTACCTGCCAGGATGATGTATTCCTGGGGCCCTCCATGGTATTCACCAATGTGATCAATCCCCGGAGTGCCATCCGGAGAAGGGATGAGTATATGCAGACCATCGTGGGAAAGGGAGCCACCATCGGGGCAAACGCCACCATTGTTTGTGGAAATAATATTGGTAATTTTGCCTTTATCGGTGCAGGTGCGGTGGTCACCCGCGAAGTTCCGCCATACGCCCTGGTCGTGGGCAATCCCGGGAAACAGATGGGATGGATGAGTGAATACGGACACCGCCTGGATTTTGACAGGGATGGCATGGCCACCTGTCCTGAGAGCAAAGAGAAGTACATACTGGAAAATAACAGGGTAAGAAAAACAGGGGACTGAGATGGACGATACAGGCAAGAATTTCGCACTGATAGGCGTGGCAGGATACATTGCGGTAAGGCATGTGAGGGCCATACGTGAAACCGGCAATACACTGGTAGCTTCCCTGGACAGGTTCGACAGCGTGGGTTTCCTTGACTCCTATTTCCCGGAGGCAGATTTTTTCATCGAATTCGAGCGTTTCGACCGGCATATCGCCAAGCTCAACCGGCAGGGAACCCGGGTACATTATGTAAGTATCTGCTCCCCTAATTACCTGCACGACTCACATATCCGGTTTGCCCTGCGTAACGGTGCGGATGCCATCTGTGAGAAACCCCTTGTGCTGAATCCCTGGAACATCGATGCGCTCAGGGATTACGAGCAGGAGACCGGGAAAAAGGTGTGGAACATCCTTCAGCTCAGGCTCCATCCCTCAATCCTGGAACTCCGGGAATGTGTGGCCAACGGACCGGCAGACAAGGTTTATGAAGTGGATCTGTCCTACATTACCAGCCGCGGGAACTGGTACCACTACTCCTGGAAGGGGGATGTGGAGAAATCAGGCGGGATCGCCACCAACATCGGGGTTCACTTTTTCGATATGCTCACATGGATCTTCGGGGAGGTAAAACAAAATGTGGTACACCTGCTGACCCCCCATAAAGCGGCAGGATACCTGGAGCTTGAAAAGGCCCGGGTGAGGTGGTTCCTGAGCATCGATTATAACGACATTCCAAAAGGGATCAAAAAGAACGGTCAGAGGACCTACCGGTCCATCACCATGGATGGCAAGGAGATTGAATTCAGCGGGGGATTCACCGACCTGCACACCATCTCCTACGAAAAAATCCTGGAGGGGAATGGGTTTGGCCTGGAGGCCGGCCGCAGTGCCATCCAGACCGTATACAACATCCGGAACAGCGTGCCCGTTGGATTAAAGGGGGATTATCATCCCATTATTAAAACCTGATGAAATGATGTATGATGACCTGCTGAGCGGGAAGAAGAAGCTGGCCGTCATCGGCCTGGGTTATGTAGGTTTGCCCATTGCCCTGGAATTTGCCAGGAAAATATCTGTGATCGGGTTTGATATTAAGTCCGACCGGGTGGAGATGATGAAAAAGGGGATCGATCCCAGCAACGAGTTGTCATCTGAAAACTTTGAAGGATGTGATATCCTTTACACCTCTGATATTGAGGACCTGAAACAGGCCTCCTTTTACATTGTGGCTGTACCCACACCCATTGATGTCCATAAGAAGCCTGACCTGAGCCCGCTTCTGTCAGCCACCGAAACGGTGGGAAAGGTTCTCGGTGAGGGAGACTATGTGGTCTATGAATCCACTGTTTACCCCGGCTGTACTGAAGAGGACTGCATTCCCCTTTTATGCTCGGTATCAGGCCTGAAATATATGAAGCAGTTCAAAGTGGGCTTCTCCCCTGAACGCATCAATCCGGGTGACCGGGAGCATACCCTTACCCAGATCACCAAGGTTTCATCGGGATGTGACGAGGAGTCGGCCGAAGAGATCGCCAAAACCTATGAACTGGTCATCCAGGCAGGTGTGTACAGGGCCTCCTCCATCAAAGTGGCTGAAGCGGCCAAGATCATTGAGAATGCCCAGAGGGATATCAACATCGCCTTCATGAATGAGCTTTCCATGATCTTCGATAAAATCGGGATCAATACATACGAGGTCCTGGAAGCAGCGGGTACCAAGTGGAACTTCCTTAATTTCTATCCCGGCCTGGTAGGGGGGCACTGCATCGGTGTGGATCCCTATTACCTAACCTACAAATCCCTGAAATTCGGCCATCACGCCCAGATCATCAATTCCGGCCGGGGGATCAATGACAGTATGGGCGCCTATGTGGCGCGGCAGGTGACCCTGAAACTCTCATCCAATTTCTCCAACCTGAAGGAGTGCCGTGTTCTGGTGATGGGTGCCACCTTCAAGGAGAATGTAAGTGACATCAGGAATTCAAAGGTAGCGGATGTGATCACTGAACTGAAGGAATTCGGGGTGACTGTGGATGTGGTAGATCCACACGCCTCCCCGGACGAGATCAGGGAGGAGTATGAATTTGAGCTGGCAGGATCCATCCAGGGTCCCTATCACGGTATCGTGGTAGCCGTCAACCACGATGAATATGCCAGCCTGGATGAAGATTATTTCAGGTCCATCACCCATGAGGGAGCAGTCTTTGCTGACCTGAAAGGTATATACAGGGACAGGATGTCCTCGTTTGTTTACTGGAGCCTTTAATTATACAAACCATGCCAACCATACTGGTAACAGGAGGTACAGGGTACATCGGATCACACACCACGGTGGAATTAATGAACGCCGGGATGGATGTGGTGATCATTGATAACCTGGAAAACTCCAAAAGGGAAGTCATTGAAGGGATCACCGGGATTACCGGGAAAGCGCCCCGTTTTGAGGAGGTTGACCTGAGGGACCGTTCATCCACTTTCGCGGTTTTTGAAAAATACCCTGACCTGGAAGCGGTGATCCATTTTGCAGCCTATAAAGCAGTGGGGGAAAGCGTTGAAAAACCCCTGGCCTATTATGAGAACAACCTGCTCTCGCTGGTTCACCTGCTGGAGGCCATGCAACGTTATGAGGTCCCCAATATGGTCTTCTCCTCTTCCTGTACCGTATATGGTGAACCGGATACACTCCCTGTCACCGAGGAGGCACCCATCAAAAAAGCAAGTTCCCCTTACGGAAACACCAAACAGGTATCGGAGGAGATACTCAGGGATGTGGTAAACTCCGATCCGGCGATCCGGGTGGTATCGCTCAGGTATTTCAATCCCATCGGCGCACATCCTTCAGCCCTGATCGGCGAGCTGCCCATCGGCGTACCGGCCAACCTGGTCCCTTTCATTACACAGACGATTTTCGGGCTACGCGATTCACTACAGGTTTTCGGTGATGACTATGATACACCCGATGGATCTGCCATCAGGGACTATATCAATGTAGTCGACCTGGCCAAGGCACACGTGGTGGCCATCCAAAGGCTGCTGGACCACCGGGAGAAAACACCTTTCGAGGTATTTAACCTGGGGACCGGTAAAGGACTATCCGTATTTGAAGTCATCCGTGCTTTCGAACAGGTCACCGGTGAAAAGGTAAATTACAAGGTGGTGGAACGCCGGGAAGGAGATGTGGAACAGGTCTTTGCCGATACGCGCTTTGCCAACGAAGAACTGGGCTGGACCGCCGGGATAGGCATTGAAGAGACCCTGCTGTCAGCCTGGAACTGGGAAAAGATACATCCGGGGTAAAACAGCATCGTCATGACCACCATTCTGGTTACAGGAGGTGCCGGGTTCATCGGATCCCACGTGGTAAGAAAGCTGGTTCTCGACCACCCGGAATACCAGGTCCTCAACCTGGATGACCTTACCTACGCAGGAAACCTGGAGAACCTGGAAGACATTGAGAATCATTCTAATTACAAGTTTATCAAAGGCAATATTACCAATCCTGCGTTGCTTGGGGAACTGATGGGAAGTTACCAGGTCGACGGGGTGATCCACCTGGCTGCAGAGTCGCATGTGGACCGTTCCATCACCGATCCCATGGATTTCATCCAGACCAACATCGTGGGAACGGTCAACCTGCTCAATGCCTGCCGGAAAGCCTGGGAAGGGAACCCGGACAAACGGTTTTACCACATCTCCACAGACGAGGTTTACGGAAGCCTTGGAAGCGAGGGATTATTCACTGAGCAGACCCCGTATGATCCGCGAAGTCCCTATTCTGCATCCAAGGCAAGCTCTGACCACCTGGTCAGGGCATACCACCATACCTACGGGTTGCCGGTGGTGCTCTCCAACTGCTCCAACAATTACGGTCCGAACCAGTTTCCTGAGAAGCTGATCCCACTGGCCATTCACAACATCATTCACATGAAATCCATTCCCATTTACGGAAAGGGGGAAAATGTGAGGGACTGGCTTTTTGTCAAGGACCATGCCGGTGCCATCGACCTGATCTTTCACAAAGGCAGACAGGGGGCAACCTATAATATTGGTGGAATCAATGAATGGAAAAACATCGACCTGATCAGGCTGTTATGCCGCATTATGGACCGGAAGCTGGACCGCGGTGAAGGGACCTCGGAGCGTCTGATCACTTTTGTGAAGGACCGCGCAGGGCACGACCTGCGGTACGCTATCGACAGCACACGGATCCGGGAAGAGCTGGGGTGGAAACCTTCTGTAACCTTCGAGAAGGGCCTGGAACAAACGGTGGACTGGTATTTGGAGAACCAGCAATGGATGGAAAGGGTTACTTCGGGGGCTTACCAGTCCTATTACCTGGACCAGTACGGGAACCGCTGACACAGCGATCCCGGTTTCATTCCACCGTGACCGACTTGGCCAGGTTCCTGGGCTGGTCCACATTGCATCCGCGCATGACCGCGATGTGGTAGGCAATCAGCTGGAGCGGTACCACCGAAGGAATGGAAACCAGTACCTCATCGGTCTCCGGTATCTCGATCACATGATCGGCCATCTTACGGATGGTCTCATCACCTTCGGTCACGATGGCAATGACAATCCCATGCCTGGCCTTCACCTCCTGGATATTGCTGACGATCTTCTCGTAGGAGCTGTCCCGGGTGGCAATAAACACCACCGGCATATTCTCATCGATCAGGGCAATGGGCCCGTGTTTCATCTCGGCAGCAGGGTATCCTTCTGCATGGATATAGGAAATCTCCTTCAGCTTCAGGGCACCTTCAAGGGCCACGGGGAAAGAAACCCCCCTTCCAAGGTAGAGCGCATTGGTGGCATCCTTATAGATTTCGGCGATCCGCTTGAATTCATCATTCTGTTCCAGGATCTTTTCGATTTTCCCGGGTACATTATTCAGTTCGCTGATCAATTCTGCAAACCGTTCATCTGTCAGGAGGCCCTTCTCCCTTCCGATCATAATAGCCATCATGGTCAGGACGGTTACCTGGGCCGTAAAAGCTTTCGTGGAAGCAACCCCTATCTCGGTACCGGCGTGGGTATACACCCCTGCATCGGTCTCCCTGGAAATGCTGGATCCGGCCACATTGCATATTCCCAGCACAAGTGCTCCTGCATCTTTGGCCAGCTGGATGGCTGCCAGTGTATCAGCGGTCTCACCACTCTGGCTGATAGCCAGGACCACATCATCAGGACCGATCATTGGATTCCGGTACCTGAACTCCGAAGCATATTCCACTTCTACCGGGATCCGGGCCATGTCCTCAAGCAGGTATTCACCCACCAGTCCGGCATGCCATGAGGTCCCGCAGGCAATGACAATAATCCGTTTGGCCTCCACAAGCCTTTCCTTTACATCATGCAATCCTCCCAGTTTGATTTCATTGAGATCCGGACTGATCCTTCCCCTGAAGGTATCCTGGATGGAACGGGGCTGTTCAAAGATCTCCTTAAGCATGAAATGATCAAATCCCTGTTTTTCGATCTCCGAGATCCCCAGGTCAAGGGTCTGGATATTGATTTTGGCCACATCGCTGACCAGGTTCTTCAGTACCAGCTCATCCTTCTTTATGAGGGCAATATCATCATTGTTCAGGTATATGACCCTGTCGGTATACTCCACGATGGGTGTGGCGTCGGAAGCAATAAAATATTCGTTGGTTCCCAGTCCGATCACCAGGGGGCTGCTCCTTCTTGCAGCGATCATCATGTTGGGTTCCTCGCTGGAAATCACTACCAGCCCGTAGGCCCCGATCACCTTCTGCAAAGCCAGGGAAACAGCCACTTCTACGGTAACTTTCTGTGAGGTATAGATATACTCGATCAGGTTGGCCAGCACTTCGGTATCTGTTTCACTGTAAAAAGTCATTCCCTGGTCAATCAGGCCCTGCTTCAGCACTGAGTAATTCTCAATGATCCCGTTATGAATGATGGTGAAAAGCCCGTTTTCGGAATGATGTGGATGGGCATTGAGATCGCTGGGTTCACCGTGGGTAGCCCAGCGGGTATGACCGATCCCGATGGTACTGCTGGTTTCCTTCCCCCTCACATGGTCTTCCAGTTCAGAAACCTTGCCTTTCTTCTTGTAAATGGATGTTTTGCCGTTGAGCAGGGCTACTCCTGCAGAATCATATCCACGGTATTCCAGCCTTTTCAGGCCTTTGATAAGAACCGGGTAGGCATCCCTGCTCCCGATATAACCAACAATTCCACACATGGGGTCTATAATTTAAGGTAAACCACTTCTAACCTTATACGTGAATTGTCAACATCAGGGTTACCCCAAAGCATGGAAAAATCCGGATTAATTGTTGCATCATAAACCTGCAGCCTGAAGGGCCGCAGCCTGAAGGTAGTATCGGAATTTGACCCGTCAATCATACTCTGGAAATGGAGCCCCATGTTAAACCGGTAGGTGTACAGGGTATCGGTGTCGAACATGCTGGTTGCCTCCGGCTTGACGATCCCCCCGAAAAGGTCTTCATCTGTGGAGGCCAGTGCCCTGTAGTCGTACGGGACCTCAAGGTGCCCATCATCAAGTTCGGTATAAATCATGAGATGATATGCCAGCTCTTCCACTTCAATGCCGCTTCTTAAGGGAGGCACCGCATCGAAGATCAGGGTGGCCGAGTTAATGGCCACCTTCTCCTCCCCTATCCAGTTTTCAAGGTTTTCGAAAGAGAGCCTGGTATTGACCCCGGCCATTCCCTGCACGAAACAGAACTCTGGCCGGAGACTTTCCTGGTCAATCACCGAATAGAGGTAGGATTCCGGATCCACCGCATGCTTAAATATATTGATCTTCTGGGCATAATACTCATCGATGGAAAATGTGGCCCAGGTATAATCCATCTGTTCCGTGGAATCGATCTCCGTGCTGTCGTTGTGATACCTCATGGTAAGGCGTGATACAACATTGGACAGGCCGACCTTGGCTATGGCCCCCTCGTCAGTCAAAGAGGTGGCGGTAATGTAGAATCCGTTGAAGAAGTCCTTGAACAGGCTGTCACTTCTGAACAGGGCCGTGTCTGTCTGAACTTCATAAAACTTATCCCTCAACTCCAGGAAGGCAACAGATGTTGTGTCGAACAGGATCTCCACCGTATCACCCTGTTCCGGAAATATCCTCTGTACAGCCAGCGGCTTATCGGGTTCATACCTGTCAGTCATATTATAATCCGAATAATACACCGAATCCATGTAGATCCGTTCCTTCATCTCGTACACCGAAATTTCCATCTGCCGGTCAGTATTCCCGATATAATCATCAATAATCAGATGCAGGATCATCGAATCGATGTGTGTATCGGGAGCATTCACGAATGTGGAGGTGGTGTTGAACTGGGTGACCAGGCTGGCCTCCGAGGACCCCACCAGGCTGTCATAGGTGTTGCCCAGCAGGTAAAGGGTGGTGCTCAGGTAAGTTCTCTCTGAAGTAATGGGCGGCTTGCCTGTTACCGGGTAGGCATGGATATCAAAAATGGTGTCAAATAAGAGGTATACGTTGTCACCCGGGGGCAGCAGGTCCTCACCCATCTCCTTCTCCCACATCTCACAGGATGACAACAATCCTACTGTGATCAGAATGATCCCAATAACCCACAAATCCTTTATCTTCATCTCAAATGTAACTGATTAATCGTTGAGGATACTGTCATAGAAAACGGAGAATTCTTCCACATATTTTTCATTCTCCACATAATCCAGCAATGGCTTGCCGCTTTTTTTCAATACCTGGAGTACAGATGCCGGAAGCGCGGGACTACCCTGGATCAGACCGTCGGAGTAGGTGGAAGCCATTCCGACGAGGTTTTCATAGGCAGGATCATTCACCCGGGAAACATGATCAGGGGAAACCCCGTCAACCAGGATCTTCTTTGCAAACGAGGTATCAAGGGAACGATCAAAGCCATTGTCATAGAAGGAGAAGACCACCTTTGAATCGGCAAACAGGGGATCTTCACGGTAAGCCTTCTTAATATACAGCGGAACCAGGGATGTGAACCAACCGTGGCAATGCACCAGATCAGGGGACCACCGCAGCTTGCGCACAGTTTCCAGTACCCCGCGTGCAAAAAAGATCATCCTCTCGTCATTGTCCTTGAAGAAGGAGCCTTTTGAATCCACCACGGTATGTTTCCTGTGGAAATAGTCCTCATTATCGATAAAATAGACCTGCATTCTTGCGGCCTGGATAGATGCCACCTTGATGATCAGCGGATGGTCGGTATCATCGATGATCAGGTTCATACCGGAAAGCCGGATCACTTCGTGCAACTGGTTCCGGCGCTCATTGATATTCCCGTATTTAGGCATGAACGTTCTGATCTCTTTACCGGTCTCCTGGATTGCCTGGGGCAATGTCCGGCTGATTAAGGAAAGCTCGGTTTCCGGCAGATAAGGCGTAATCTCCTGAGAAACAAATAATACCTTTTTACTTTCCATCGTGTAATCCAGCTTTTGAAAATCATGCAAATTTACTAAAAAAAAATGATTTCATTTTATCTATCTTTGGGCCCACGCAATCCCGATGATGCTCCACAGGACCAAAAGCGACCTTCACCGGCACCTGGAAAACCTGCGTAAGAAAGAATTCAGGATAGGGTTTGTACCCACCATGGGAGCTTTGCACCAGGGACACCTCTCCCTGGTTGAAAGATCTGTCAATGAGAACAACATCACCGTAGTCTCCATCTTCGTAAACCCGACCCAGTTCGACGATCCCTCCGACCTGGAGAAATATCCCAGGACCCTGGACCGGGACCTTGAATTGCTGCAAGCCCGCCAGGTGGATGTGGTCTTTCTTCCTTCCGTTGAAGAGATGTACCCTGAACCGGACCTGCGGACCTTCGACCTGGGGGGACTGGACCATTTGATGGAGGGGGCCCACAGGCCGGGGCACTTCAACGGGGTGGCCCAGATCGTCAGCAAGCTGTTTGAGGCGGTCAGACCCCACCGTGCCTACTTCGGTCAGAAGGATTTTCAGCAACTGGTCATTGTCCGGCACCTGGCCCGGCAGTTTCAGCCGGAACTGAAAATTATAGCGTGTCCCATCGTAAGGGAACCAGACGGGCTGGCCATGAGCTCAAGGAATACCCGGCTCACTCCCCGGGAACGGCAAGCCGCACCAACCATATTCCGGATCCTGGGCAAGGCAGGTGATCTGCGCGGATCATATTCCCCGGGAGAATTGAAATCATGGGTGGCCCGGCAGTTCGAACAACATCCTGAATTCACACTTGAGTATTTTGAAATTGTTGAAGATAAAGCCCTTAGATTCGTTGAATCATGGAGTGAAAAGGTGAACAAAGTGGGTTGTATCGCTGTTTTATTAGGTGGGATAAGGCTCATAGATAATATGAATTTTGATTAACTTTGTATAAAGAACGCGACCAAGATGAATATTGAAGTAGTCAAATCGAAACTGCACAGGGTAACGATTACCGAATCTGATCTCAATTACATCGGAAGCATCACCATTGATGAGGACCTGATGGATGCAGCCAACCTCATTGAAAATGAGAAGGTACAGATCGTCAATATCAACAATGGGGAGAGGCTTGATACTTATGTGATCACCGGTGAAAGAGGGAGCGGACAGATCTGCATGAACGGACCGGCAGCCCGGAGAGTGGCTGTGGGAGACATCATCATCATCATCTCCTATGCCTCCATGGAATTTGAAACCGCCAGATCCTTCAAACCGGTAATTGTGTTCCCCGACACCGAAACCAACAAGATAACCTGATCCCCTATTGAAAAAATCCCTTTTCCAAATCCTGAAAGTCGCCGGATTCCTGGCACTTGGAATCCTGTTGCTCTATTTTGCCTTCAGGGGCATTGCTTTTGATGAGCTTGGGAAAACCCTCCGGACAGCCAATTTTTCGTGGATCGGCCTATCGCTCCTCTTTGCATTCCTCAGTTTTTTCGCCCGTGCCCGCAGGTGGGTCCTGCTCATTGACCCACTGGGATTCAAACCCTCTTTCAAAAATACATACCACTCCCTGATGGTGGGGTACCTTTCCAATTTTGCCCTTCCCAGGCTCGGTGAGGTCACCCGTTGTGTGACCCTGGGGAAACGTGAGAAGATCCCGGTGGATTCCCTGATAGGGACCGTAATCATTGAACGTGTAACCGATGTGGTCATGCTGTTGCTGATCATGCTTTTCCTGCTTTTCAGCTGGATGGAGAAATTCGGCACCTTCTTCGGGGAACAGGTCTTTGCGCCCATGAGGGAAAAGGTAACTGCAACTTTCGGGGGAATGTTCCTCTTCTGGCTGATGGTATTCGGGATCCTGGCACTGGTCATCCTGCTCCTCTATCTATTCCGCAAGCAGCTGGGCAGGTTCAGCCTGGTCCGCAAGGTGGGCAGATTCCTGTTGGGAATCCTGGACGGACTGAAGACCATCTATAAAATGAAACGCAAATGGGAATTTATCATCCTCTCTTTCCTGATCTGGTTCCTCTATATCCTGATGACCTGGATGGTGGTTTTTGCCCTGGAGGATACCTCGTCACTCACTTTCGTGGATGGTGTATTCCTTCTGGTGATCGGGGGCCTGGGCATGTCGGCTCCGGTAACTGCCGGATTCGGGGCTTTTCACTGGATCACTTCAAGGGGCCTGGTATTTGTATACGGGTTAACACTGGAGCAGGGGGGGGCCTACGCCATCCTGGCCCATGAATCCAATTCCCTCTTCACCATCATCCTGGGAGCGACCTCTTACGTGCTCCTGATGGTCTCCCGCAAAGCAAAAAACAGGGTCTGAAACCTCCGACTGACATGCTGACCTACGAAGCCATCACCCAAAAACTGATCTCCGTTGAAGAGGCCGAAAAGCGCTTCAATGACACTTTTCGCAGCCAGCACCGGATCGTGTTCACCAACGGCTGTTTTGACCTGCTTCACAGGGGTCATGTCTACTACCTGTCAAAGGCCAGGGAAATGGGCGATCTACTGGTGGTGGGGCTGAACAGCGATCAATCGGTGTCCAGGCTCAAAGGCCAGGGAAGACCGGTGAATGACCAGAAGGCCAGGGCAGAGGTGCTCGGAGCCCTGGGCATGGTGGACTTTATCATCCTGTTCGATGAAGATACCCCGCTGGAGCTGATCAACAGGGTCAGGCCAGACCTGCTGGTCAAAGGCGGGGATTACAAAGCGGAAGAGATTGTGGGATACAATGAGATCACCTCCCGGGGTGGAAAAGTGGCCACCATTCCCCTTCTAGAAGGTTACAGCACCACTTCGATCATCGAAAAATCATCCTGAGTCCGTCCGATTGATTAACTTTATGCCAGTCCCCGAGGATATGGCAAAATCAAATACGGTATACCTGTGCCAGAACTGCGGTGCTGAATCTCCCAAATGGCTGGGCAGGTGTAATGCATGTGGTGAATGGAACACCTTTGTGGAACAACGGATCCCAAAAAGTCCGTCACGCTCCTCCCTCAACAGGGAGGTGAGGGCCCGGGTTGTGCCCGAATCCCTTGATCACCTGCAATCGGAACAGGTGAACCGGATCAGCCTGATGAATGCAGAGTTCAACCGGGTACTGGGAGGGGGGATCGTCCCCGGATCGATGATCCTGATCGGTGGAGAACCGGGGATCGGGAAATCCACCCTGGCACTGCAGGTAGCCCTGAAGATCAATAAGAATACCCTCTATATCTCCGGGGAAGAAAGTCCCCAGCAGCTGAAAATGAGGGCAGACCGTCTCGGGGGAACGGGAGAACAATGCCAGGTGCTGGCCGAAACAAGCCTGCAGGTGATCCTTGACCAGGTGAAACAGGTCCGCCCGGAGCTGCTGATCATCGATTCCATTCAGACCCTTTACTCTGAAGAACTGGAATCGGCACCCGGGACCATATCACAGGTGAGGGATTGTGCGGCGCAACTTCTCCGGGTGGCCAAAGAGATACACATGCCTGTGATCCTCATCGGCCACATCACCAAGGATGGGAGCATTGCCGGACCCAAGGTGCTGGAGCATATCGTGGATACGGTTCTCCAGTTCGAAGGCGACTCCCACCACATTTACCGGATCCTCCGTTCAAGCAAGAACCGGTTCGGGTCCACCTCCGAAATCGGGGTTTTCGAGATGACCGGGGAGGGCCTGCGGGAGATCAGCAATCCGTCCGAATTACTCATCAACCAGCATCCCCCCGACCTGAGTGGTTCGGCAGTATCTGCCCACGTGGAAGGGGTCAGGCCGCTTCTTATCGAGGTCCAGGCCCTGGTGAGCTCAGCCGTGTACGGTACTCCCCAGCGAACTTCCACCGGATTCGATACCCGCCGGCTGAGCATGCTGCTGGCTGTCCTTGAAAAGAGGGCCAGTTTCAAGCTGGCCAGTAAAGATGTCTTTATCAACATCGCGGGTGGCCTCCGTGTGGATGATCCTGCCATCGACCTGGCAGTGGTGGCTGCCATCCTCTCTTCCACGGTGGACATCCCCGTGGACCAGCACACCTGCTTTGCCGGTGAAGTGGGCCTGTCAGGCGAGATCAGGCCGGTCCACAGGATCGAACAACGGCTGGGTGAGGCTGATAAATTCGGCATGAAACGGATCCTGATGCCCGCCTTCAACCGGAAACGGATCGACGCATCAAGATTCGACCTTGAGATCGTGGAGGTCTCCAGGGTACAGGAGATCCCCAAACACCTTTTCGGATGAGCCTGTTCAGGGAAGAATACAATCCGGATGTGGCCCATTACCCGGTGGAGATCCCGGAGATCAGGTCCGGGGCGGAGTATTTCTTCAAAACCGACAGCGGGCTGAGGTACCAGGTTCTCTTTGCCAGGAAAAAAAACAACTACCTTGAGCAGATTGTGAACTTCAGTGTTCTTAACGAGGAGTTTGAGGATGAATACAGTGAAACCAACCGGGGTGAAATATACCGTGTCATTGCCACCGTGGTGGAGATCATCCGACTGTACCACGAAAACCACTCCTATTCAACCAGTTATGAATTCAGTGGTGAATTCAAAAAGGGCAATGAGCAGCGTGGAACCAGTATCCGGACCATGCTCTATTACAGGAAAGCCCGGGAGATCATGGATCCTTCATGGGAGATCCACATGGAGGGGAACAAAGTCATTGTTCACCGCCACGGGAAAAAGTAGTGGAAAGCTGTACCGCTGCCCCTAGAAATCGTCAAATCCGCTTGTCCTGCCGGATTCCATAATATCGGGACAATCGAGGTCAACGAAGAAATCCAGCGGTTTGATAAAATCATCCTCCTGGGTGATCCCCAGGGTGGAGTCGGCATACACCCGCTTCAGGAACTCGGCATAGATGGGCAGCGACATGTTGCCCCCTGCCCCCATCCCAAGCTGGTCGAAATGGATGGACCGGTCTTCGCCCCCTACCCAGGCGGCGGCAGTCAGTTTGGGTGCCAGCCCGATATACCACCCGTCACTCTGGTTCTGGGTGGTACCGGTCTTCCCGGCCAGTTCTCCTTCAAATTCATACCTCCACCTCAACCGGTTGGCTGTCCCCGAATAAAATACGTGCCTGTAATAGCCGGTCATATCCACCACGTTCCTGAGCAGCGTCAGCATCAGGTAGGCTGTCTCATCCGATATGGCTTCATTCTCGTTGGGGTGGAACGTGGAGATCACATTGCCATAACGGTCCTCAATGCGGGTTACATAATTGGGGCTCACGTAGATACCGCTGTTGGAAAAGGTATTGAAAGCACCCACCATCTCCTCAAGGGATATATCTGCCGGACCGTAGATCATGCTGGGGACCGGATCGATATAGGAAGTCACCCCCATTTTCCTCATCAGGCTGATCACATTTCCGGGATTGAAGTTTTTGAAGAGCCAGGCTGATACCCAGTTGTGGGAATTGGCCAGTCCCCACTTCAGGGAAACCTTCTTGCCGGCAAACCGGTTCGGGGGTGGAGCCGTTGGTGTATAAGTTGTATCCTTGTTATCTATGATATTGTGAAAAGTAATGGGTACAAGCGGGATCATTTCACAGGGGGAGTAGTTCTCCTGCATGGCCAGCAGGTAGAGGAATGGCTTGATGGTGGAACCCACCTGCCGGCGTCCCTGGTACACATGCTCGTACTGGAAATAGCGGTAATTATGGCCCCCCACGAAGGCCTTTACCTGCCCGCTGGCCGGGTCCATGGCCATGAATCCTGCCCTCAGGAAATGTTTCATGTAGCGGATCGAATCCATGGGGGTCATCACCGTATCAACAAGGCCGTTCCAGGAAAAGACCCTCATGGGAACCGGTACATCGAATACCTGGAGAATCGAATCCCACGCAACACCCCTGGAGCGAAGGAACCTGTACCTGTCGGTCCACCTGACAGACTTGTGCAGTGAGGCCCGGATCTCATCCGAGGTGATATCCTCGAAAGGCGCGTTGGTCCTTCCCTGCTTTTCATAAAAGAATGCAGGCTGCAGGACCTCCTTCAGCTGCAGGTCCACTGCCTCCTCGGCATATTGCTGCATTTTGTAGTTGAGCGTAGTATAGATCTTCAGGCCATCCTCGTACAGGTCGTACTGTGTTCCGTCGGGTTTCGTGTTCTTGTTGATCCAGCCATAAAGCCTGTCATTGGCCCACCTGAGGGAATCCCTGCGGTATCTCTCCCACGCCAGTGTCCCGGCTCCCTTTTCCGGCATTTCCGGTTTGCTTCTGTTCATAAATCCAGACAGGAATGTCCGGAAATGCCTGGCATGCCCCGTCATATGACTGGCCAGGTTGTAATCCACGGTTACCGGGATCTGTTTCACCGAATCGGCAACCTCCTCATCCAGGTAACCATATTTCACCATCTGGCTGATCACTGTATTCCTCCGTTGGAAGGAGCGGTCAGGATTGATCCTGGGATTGAAGGCTGTGGGTGCCTTCAGCATGCCAACCAGGGTGGCCCCCTGTTCAATGGTCAGGGAATCGGGATTGGTATTGAAAAAGGTCCGGGCCGCCGACTGGATCCCCACGATGGATTCCCCTCCAAAGGGCACCGTATTGAGATACATGGTGATGATCTCCTTTTTGGTATAGCTGCGCTCCAGCCTGACACCGGTGTTCCACTCCTTGAATTTGTTGATGGCCAGGTGGCCAGTTTTCCCGATCTTGGAACGCCTTATGGTGGTATCGCGCGGAAAGAGGTTCTTGGCCAACTGCTGGGAGATGGTGCTTCCTCCCCCTTCATTTTTACCCAGCACCACGGAATAGACCAGCACCCTTGCCAGGGAACGCATATCGATCCCCGAATGCCTGTAATACCTTACATCCTCGGTGGCCACCAGTGCATCCACCAGATGAGAGGCCAGCTCATCATATTCCACAAAGGTCCGGTTCTCGACAAAATACTTGCCCAGCAATTCACCATCCTCGGTGATCAGCTCCGAAGCCAGTTTGGTCTGGGGGTTCTCAAGTTCCGCAAATTCAGGCATTAATCCCATCTTCCCGTGGCCGATTAAAACCATGATGACCGTGAACAATAACAGAGGTAAGGTGTATAACGACCAGAGAATGATTAAATATTTCGTAGTTTTGGCGGATTTCTGGGCCATGAACAGCTTTATTTGCGTCAAAAATAGTAATTATTTGTCTCAATAATTTTGACGGTGGATACTCATTTGATTTATTTTGTGGTCGATTTAATAACGTGAAGGCATTTAAAATATGATAGAGAATCTGGTAATCGTTGAGTCCCCTGCAAAGGCTAAAACCATTGAAAGGTTCCTGGGGAGCACCTATATTGTCAAATCCAGCTTCGGGCATATTCGTGATCTTGCCAAGAAGAACCTGGGTATTGATATCGAAAAAGCGTTCACTCCTAAATACATCGTCCCGGCTGACAAAAAGAAGGTGGTCAAGGAACTGAAGGAGCTGGTTAAAGACTCCGGCATGGTTTGGCTGGCCACTGATGAAGACCGCGAGGGGGAAGCCATTGCCTGGCATCTTTTCGAGGAACTGGGACTGGAGGAGGAGAAAACCCGCCGGATCGTATTTCATGAAATCACCAAGGATGCCATTCTAAATGCCCTTGATCAGCCCCGTTTCATCGATACAAACCTGGTCAACGCCCAGCAGGCCCGCAGGGTTCTTGACCGCCTGGTGGGTTTTGAGCTTTCACCATTGTTGTGGAAAAAAGTAAAACCCTCCCTGTCTGCCGGCAGGGTGCAATCTGTGGCTGTAAAACTGATCGTCGAGAAGGAACGGGAGATCCAGAACTTCTCCCCGAAGAACTATTTCAGGATCACTGGAACATTCTCATCAGCCAGTAAAGAGACAGCCCGGTTAAAGGCCGACCTGTCAAAGCGGTTCAATACTCAGGAAGAGGCAGAAGCATTCCTTACCATCTGCCGGAACAGTGACTTTACAGTGGAGGGCGTTGAGACAAAACCGGTCAAAAAATCACCTGCCCCCCCCTTTACCACCTCTACCCTGCAGCAGGAAGCCAGCCGTAAACTGGGATTCTCGGTGAACCAGACCATGTCTGTGGCCCAGCGGCTGTATGAATCGGGGAAGATAACCTACATGAGGACCGATTCGGTGAACCTCTCAAAGCTGGCTATCGGGAGTGCAGCGGGAAAGATCCGGGACACCTTCGGGGAAGCCTACCTGAAATCGAGAAATTTCAGTACCAAAACCAAGGGGGCGCAGGAGGCCCACGAAGCCATTCGCCCCACTTACCTGGACCGTGCCACAATCGAGGGTAACCGGGCAGAGCAACGGTTGTATGAGCTTATCTGGAAGCGGACCATTGCCTCGCAGATGAGTGAAGCCCGGCTTGAAAAAACCACAATGAACATCAGCATTTCAGGAGCACCCGAAAGGTTCGTCGCCACCGGTGAAGTCCTGAAGTTCGACGGATTTCTTAAAGTATATATGGAATCCACTGATGATGATCAGGAAGAGGAGACCAAAGGACTGTTGCCACCCCTGGAAGTCAATGAAAAACTGAATCGGGAAACCATTGAGGCTGCTGAACGGTACACACAGCAACCTGCCAGGTATACAGAAGCCAGCCTTGTAAAAAAGATGGAGGAACTGGGGATCGGGCGTCCCTCCACCTATGCCCCCACCATCTCCACCATCCAGCAACGTGAATACGTGGTGAAGGAAGACCGGAAGGGAGGCCAGCGGGAGGTGCTTCAGATCGTTCTGAAAGGCGATGACATCAGCAGCCAGGTGGTCAAAGAAAAATTTGGTTTTGAGAAGGGTAAACTCTCTCCTACCGATATCGGGACCGTTGTCAACGACTTCCTGGAACAGAATTTCGAGAATATCATGAGTTTCAATTTTACGGCTTCCGTGGAGAAGGAGTTCGATGAGATTGCCGTGGGTAAGCTTAACTGGCCCAGCATGATTGAAAGGTTCTATCACCCGTTCCATTCCAGGGTGGATTCGGCCACACAGACCGCAGAAAGGTCGAAAGGGGAGAAGGTGCTGGGTGAAGATCCCGAGTCGGGCAAGCCGGTGAGCGTGAAAATCGGCCGTTTCGGGCCCATTGCCCAGATAGGGCAGGCCACCGACGAGGAAAAACCCCGTTTTGCCAGCCTTCTCAAAGGCCAGAGCCTTGAGACCATTACCCTTGAAGAGGCCCTGGACCTGTTCAGGCTTCCAAGGAACATCGGTGTGTTCGAGGAGGATGAACTGGTCATCGGTGTCGGCAAATATGGCCCCTATGTACGGCACAAATCCAAATTCTACAGCCTGGCAAAAACCGATGATCCTTATGCCATACAGGAAAAGCGGGCCATTGAGATCATCAGGGAGAAACGGACACAGGACGAGAACAGGAATATCAAGCAATTTGACGAGGAACCCGGACTTCAGATCCTAAACGGAAGGTACGGACCCTACATCACATTCCAGAAGAAGAATTACCGGATCCCCAAAGGGAAAAAGCCTGAAGAACTGAGCCTGGAGGATTGCAGGGAGATCATCAAAAAAGCCGGCTCAAAAAAGAAATGAAACTAGCAAGGGGTTAGGGATTAGGGGAAAACAGGAAATTATTACCTAGATTGCATTGTCTAATAACCAATTACTAATACCCAATAACCATTTCCCATGGACCTCAACGGATACTTCGATCCTGTCAGCCTGGAAAGACCTGAATTTGAGTACCTGGAAAACGGGGAAACATTCAGTCACCATATTACGGTCCATACCCCTGATCAGCCCATACGGGAACTGGATAAATACCAGGTGGCCATCATCGGGATTCCTGAAGACAGCAATGGCTTCATCAGTGGCACCAGGGAAGCCCCCGAGGCGGTCAGGAACCATCTGTACAGGCTGGCCAGGAACAGCAAGGAACTGAAGATCTATGACCTGGGAAACATCAAGACCGGCGGTCCGGTAAATGACACCTATTACGCCATCAGGGATGTCTTGCTTGAACTGAATGAACGTGGGATCATCTCCCTGATCCTGGGAGGATCGCAGGACCTGGGCCAGGGGGTGTTCCTTGCCCTTGAAAAGGAGGATGGAATCCAGCATGTGCTGACCATCGATGCCATGTTAGACTTTTCAGGCACCCCGGGGCCCCTCCACTCCAGAAATTACCTGAACCTGCTTCTTGAACCGGGAACCGGGAAACAGATCAACTTTGCAAACCTCGGACACCAGCTCTGTTTTACTACCGGTGCCCAGTTTGACCAGCTGGAAAAGTCCTGCCTGGAAAGCATCCGGTTGGGTGTGGCACGGAATAACCTGCAGCAAACCGAACCCCTGGTCCGCGATTCAAGGTTCATCAGCATTGACATGGGCGCTGTAAGGCATTCCGATGCACCTGCGGCATCCATCCCTTCGCCCAACGGCTTTTTCGGAGACGAGCTGTGCCAGATCACCAGGTACGCCGGCCTGAGTGAACAGGTGGACATAGTGGGCTTCTTTGAGGTGGTGCCTTCCAGGGATAACAGTGGTCAGACCGCCCACCTGACCGCCCAGGCGGCATGGTATTTCCTTGAAGGCCTTGCGCACCGCATCCGGGAAAATCCCGTGGATACACCTGAACACATCCGGAAATTCATTGTCAACCTCAACGCAGCAGGGCATGACATTGTATTTCATAAAAGTACAGTTTCGGAAAGGTGGTGGATGGAGATCCCGGTAGAAAATCCTGCTACCAAACATAACTTTTTTGTGTCGTGTTCGTATGAAGATTACCAACAAGCCTGTAACCAGGAAATACCGGACCGTTGGTGGCGGTATTTACACAGGCTGGGTAATGATTCGGAATAATTAACGTTATTTGTTTGGTATAACTAATTTTGTTTATTTTAGCTGTGCTCCGGGAGCACTTTAAAATAAAGCCTACAGGAGCATTCAATACCCAATGAAGAGACTGGTAATCATATGTATGTCTGGATTTTTTGTAACGGGTCTGCTGGCACAGCAAGATCCCAAATTCAGTCAGAATATGTTCCTGGCTCCTGTCTACAATCCGGGTGCTGTGGGAAGCAGCAATAAGATCTGCCTGGCTGCTGCTTTCAGGAACCAGTGGACCGGCCTCCCTGACGCACCGGTCACCACCACTTTCACAGCCCATATGCCCTTCAATCTTTTTGGAAGAACCCACGGCGTGGGAATCAACCTGATGAACGACAACCTGGCCTTTAACAACGACTTCCTGTTCAGCGCCTCTTACGCTTTCCGGATGGAAGTCGGTTCCGGCAAACTGGGTATAGGGATCAATGCGGGTGTGGCCAACCAATCTTTGACTCCCACCTGGAACGGGGCAGATGTGATATCCCCCGATTCCGATCCTTCCATCCCCAGCAGCGGAGGAAGTGTTTTTGGTTTTGATATGGGACTGGGGGTCTATTACAATACAGATAAAATGTATGTTGGAGTCTCCACAACACACCTGAACCAGACCACCTTCACATACCGTGAGGATGTGGAGGCAACCACCAAACTGATCAGGCACTATTACCTGATGGCCGGATACAATATCCAGCTCACCAATCCCATGTTTGAGATCATTCCTTCACTGATGGTGCAATCGGACGCCAGGTCCCACCACCTCTACCTGAATACCAACTTGAGATACAATAAAAAGTTCTGGGGAGGAGTTTCTTATTCAGTGGGCGGGGCGCTGACCGCCATGTTTGGAATTGAACTAATAAATGGATTACGTATCGGATATTCGTACGATTTCGAACTTTCACCCCTGTTGAATTACAACAGCGGATCACATGAAGTGACCGTCAGGTATTGCTTCGATCTCAGTATTGACAAGAGTCCGCAAAAGTATAAGAGTATAAGATTTTTATAAAAAAACCCTATATTTAAATAGTTTTTTATAATTTAACTAATTCGTAAAAAGCTGGTTTTTGCATATAACACGCGTTGTACTATGAAACGAATCTTTGTATTGATTGTCCTCGCAACAATCATTGTGAGTTGCGGCACCTACAACACTGGAGAACTCATTGGAGTTCAAGGTAGGAAGGCCTATGCTGAACCTATTCCACACGGCATGAGACCCATTCCCAACGGATCCTTCGCCATGGGACCCAGCGATATGGATGTTTCCTGGACCCAGAATGCCATGTCCCGGACAGTGGCCGTAGATGCCTTCTGGATGGATGAGACTGAGATCACCAATAATGAATACAGGCAATACGTGGACTGGGTCCGCGATTCCATCATCCGCAAAGAACTTGCCATCCAAAGTGTCGAAGAGTTCATTCTGAAAGATGCAGAGGGTCAGCCCTATGAAGACAGGGACGGTGAGCCGATCATCGACTGGAGCACCCCCCTTGATGCTAAAAAGGACAAGGAGGGCAATATCAAGCAGATCATCGATGACCTGGGGATCTATTACCAGGGAGCCGACCGGCTCACCTACATTCAGCCTGAGATCAACGTCACCAAGCTTATTTTTAACTACTACTGGGTGGACCTGGTGCAGGCATCCAAGGCGTCCAACAGGTTCAGTCTCAATTATGCCGGAGGCACAGCCAATCCTGAAGTCATTTATAACGGGTCTGTGATCAGGCCCACCGGTGAACCTGAAGACGTGACAAGCAGGTCCTCTTTCGTCAACAAGGACTGGGTACTTGTCTATCCAGACACCCTGGTATGGATCGCCGATTTCACCTATTCCTATAACGAGCCTATGACCAACATGTATTTCAGGTCTCCTTCCTACGACAACTATCCCGTGGTGGGGATCACCTGGAAACAGGCCAATGCATTCTGTATCTGGAGGACCCACTACCTGAACTGGGCCCTGGTCAGCGGAGGACAGCCCGTTGTCCAGAATTACAGGTTGCCCATTGAGGCTGAATGGGAGTACGCCGCCCGCGGAGGACTGAAGCACAACATGTATCCCTGGGGCGGTGTTTACCTCAGGAACATGCATGGTTGTTTCGTGGCCAACTTCAAGCCCCTGAGGGGCAATTATACGGATGACGGTTCCATGTACCCGTCCAGGGTTGCACACTACAACAGCAATCCCAATGAATACGGATTGTATGATATGGCCGGAAATGTGGCTGAATGGACCATTACTGCCTACGATCCGTCAGCCTATGTGTTTTCACATGATATGAATCCCTATTACAGTTACAATGCAAAACCTGATGATCCACCGGTTATGAAGCGGAAAGTGATCAGGGGTGGTTCCTGGAAAGATATTGCCCGTTACCTCCAGGTCAGCACCCGTGATTTTGAATACCAGGATTCTGCCAGGTCCTTTATTGGATTCCGTTGTGTACGTTCATATTTAGGTGAAATTAATTAAATATTTGATATAATGGGAATAACAGAATTAGTTCAAAGTTCAGGCTGGAAAAGTTTTACGGCCAAACTGTATGGCTTCGGGGCTTCTGTTGTAATTATCGGAGCACTTTTCAAAATCATGCACTGGCCGGGGTCGGGTATTGCACTGTCCGCCGGTCTGATCATCGAAGCAATTATCTTCTTCTTCTCAGCGTTCGAACCGCTCCATGAAGAGCTGGACTGGACCCTGGTATACCCTGAACTGGCAGGAATGTCCGACCCGGATGAAATTGATGAATACAAGGAACAGGCCATTGCTGACAGGAATGTGGGTCTGCAGAAATTCGATGAACTGTTTGAACAATCCCAGATCAATGCCGAGGATGTGCGAAGCCTGGGGAAACACCTGAACACCATCTCCTCCACCACGGAAACCATTGGGGATATTACCTCCGCCTCCCTGGCCACCAAGGAGTATTTTGATAAAATGGGCAACGCTGCCCAGAATATGGACACTGTGGCCACAGCTTACGGGACCAACACCGGCGCGCTGAACGAATCGGTGAATACGCTGGCTGATTCCTACAAAAATACAGCCTCCATGATCGACCAGAAGGGCAAGGATATCGCAGAGAAATTTGCTTCATCCAGTGCCAACCTTACAGCCACCTATGAAGCGATGTCAGGAGAGGTCAAGCAGGAACATTCCCAGATCTCCGCAAGCCAGAAACAGTTCAACAGTCAGCTTGATACCCTTACCAGGAACCTGTCCGAACTGAATGCCACCTATTCCGACCAGGTGAAAGGAAGCCAGAGCCACCTTGAAGGAACTTCAGGGGTATACAAAGGCCTGAATGAAATGATCAGCAACCTTCAGGCTTCTGTGGAAGAGACCCAGAAATACAAGAATGAAATCGTGAAACTCAGCGAAAGCCTTTCTGAGCTGAACAATGTATACGGCAACATGCTCTCAGCCATGAGCATCAGAAAAAAGTAATAATCCTTTAATCCTGATCTATGGGACACGGTAAAGAAACACCGAGACAAAAGATGATCGGCATGATGTACCTCGTGCTGACCGCCATGCTTGCCTTGAATGTATCGAAGGAGGTTCTTGATGCTTTTGTGCTGGTGGATAACGGGCTTCAGATCACCACCGAAGCATACGCAGCAAAGAACGCTGACGCCTACAGCAGGTTTGCCTTCCTGAACGCGGACAATGAAGAGAAAGTGGGGGAATGGATGGACAGGGCCAATGAAGTAAAGAATCCGTACCGATGAACTGTACGACATTATTCAGGAGTGCAAGATTGATATCATCAGCAACAAAGATGAGGATGCCATTCATGACGGGCACATTGACTGGCACGAAGTGCAGGTAAAGGACAACCTGGAGACCGGTGCTGAAGTGATGATCACCGAAGAGGGAGGGAGAAGGTACAAGGAGCTGAAACGGATGTTTGATGAAACCCGGGAATACATGTCTCCATCATTGATGACACTGCGAAATACTCATCCACCGTGGAGGCCATTGAGAACAACCTGAGTACCAAACCCCCGGAAAAGATTTCGCACAAAACAGGAAAAAAGGCTGAGCAGGAGAAGGCTTCCATGACCTGGCAATCGGGCTATTTTGAAGACCTTCCGCTGGCAGCAGTGATCACACTGCTGTCTAAAATGCAGGCAGATGTGCGGAACACAGAGGCCGAGATGCTCAATTACCTGCTGGGACAGGTGGACGCCGGCTCCATTCCGGTAAACACCCTGGAAGCGGTGGTGATCCCGGACAAAAGCCTTGTCTTCCCGGGTCAGGAGTACAGGGCCAAGGTGTTCCTTGCAGCCTATGACTCCACCAAAATGCCGGAAGTTGCCCTGGACAATGGAACCATGCTGGAGGTGGAACAAGGGAAGGGTATCTTCACATCAACATCCAACACGCTGGGAATCAGGCAGTGGGGCGGCACCATCACCCTTGAACACGAAGGGGTAGTATACAGCGAAAGGTTCGATGAAACTTACGAAGTGGCCAAGGCCAATGCTACCGTTTCAGCCACAGCCATGAATGTCTTCTACCGGGGGATTCCAAACCCGGTTGCCATCTCTGCCGGTGGTGTGCCTGAAAGTTCGGTAGATGCCCGGATCACCAGTCCCCACCTCATCAAGAGGACAGGACCCGGTCAATATATTGTCAAGCCGGGTTCAACAGGAGACCTGGCCACCATCAGCGTCTATTCAGAGGAGAACGGGGCTTCCAATTTAATGACCCGGAGTGATTTCCGGATAGAGGACCTTCCCACTCCCGTTGCAAAAATAACAGGCTCAAGAGCCGGCCAGGCCAACCTGACCATCGGGCAATTGTCCAGGTTACAAACCGTTGAAGCAGAAGCTGAGAACTTCCTCTTCGAGGTTGATTTTGAAGTGACCGAATTCTCCGTTGTTTCCACTGATGCCAGTGGGATTACAGGTAGCAACGAGTCTAAAAACGATAAATTTACTTCTGAGCAGTTGGCCCTTTTCCGGAATATGAGGGTTGGCCAAAGGTTCTTCATAGAGAATATTAAGGCCATCGGCCCGGATGGTAAAGTACGGCCACTTAATCCGATAAACATAACAGTCAGATAGCATGAAGATTCGAAGGTTTGTATTAGGAGCAGCAATTGTGACGGGATGTGTGCTTATGGCATATCCCCAGAACGTGAATACTTCCATGACCCCCGGGAGTATGCAGAGCATGAATACGCAATATGCACCATCAACGGATATCTACAAGAAAGAGACCATCATCCCTGAAAAGAGGCCTGTTCCGTACCCCTATGTGCGGGAAGCCGATGTGATGTGGGCCAGGGATATCTGGCGGGTTATCGACCTCAGGCAACGGATGAACTTCCCGTTGAGGTATCCCCTGGAGGGTAAGATGTCCGGTGGAGACCGCTACAGTTTGTTCGGGCTGTTGTTGGCCGGGATAGAAGCCGGAGAAATCACACCCTATGAGTATATTCTCAATGTGGGATGGAAAGATCCGTTCAGCAAGCTCGCTACACCTGAAACCATCTTCGAGAATGCCGGTGGTGATTCCGTATTGAATGCCAATGGTGACCTGGTTGCAGATTATAAGGAGGAGTATATTTACCAGATCATGCTGCAGGAACAGTGGTTCTTTGACAAGAAGCACTCCACCATGAATGTCCGCATTGTGGCCCTTGCCCCGGTCTGGTTTGAATTATTTGATCCCCAGACAGGAGCAAGAAGACCCGAACCCAGGAAACTGATTCCGTTCATTGTCCATTTCCCGCAGTGCAGGAACCTCTTTGCCACCAATGCCATCTACAATCCGAACAACGATGCGCAGACCATCTCATTCGATGACCTCTTCTTCCAGCGCCGGTTTGCCAGTTCGATCATTGCTGAATCAAACGTCTACGGAAACAGGCAACTGGTCCAGTACAAAACCGGGCAGGACATCCTCCTGGAGGCAGAAAAGATCAAAAATGACCTGTTCCTCATGGAGCATGACCTCTGGGAATATTAGCAAACGACCAGCCACCATAAAAAAAGACCGCATCCAACCGATGCGGTTTTTTTTATCCTCAGATTGACAGGCTTCCCAGAGGTTAAGCGAGGAGAGAATATCCCCGAACTACATCATATCCTCACCGATCTCGGTCTTGATCTCGTTGACGAACTGTTTGATCTTCTGTTCATCCTCCCTCCTGCAAACCAGGATGACGCCTTCGTTCTGAACCACGATGTAGTCTTTCAGTCCCTGCAGGACCACCAGCTTGTCATCCTGCACATTCACGATATTTCCCGATGAATCATACATGAATACATGCTTCCCTGTCACCGAATTCTGCTGTTCATCCTTGCTCAGCTGTTCATAAAGGGATCCCCACGTGCCCAGGTCCGACCAGCCAAAGTCCGATACCAGGACATATACATTCTCCGCCTTCTCCATCACACCATAGTCAATGCTGATATTCCTGCAGTTGCTGTAGGTCTTCTCCACGAAAGCAGCCTCCCGGGGGGTTCCATAGTCATTCTCCCCCTCTTTGAACAGGTTGTGGATTTCGGGAAGAAAGGATTCAAAGGCATGCATGATACTTTTCAGGGACCAGAAAAAGATCCCGGCGTTCCAGTAGAAATCCCCGCTGTCGAGAAAGACCCTGGCCAGTGTAAGGTCAGGCTTCTCTGTAAAGGTTTTTACCTTGTGGAGGTTGATGGATTCATAACCCTTCACCTTCTTCTGGATACTCTGGATATATCCGTAACCGGTTTCGGGGCGGCTTGGAACAATCCCCATGGTCAGAAGCGCATTGTTGGCCTCTACAAATTCCAGTCCCTGGTTTACCTTACGTAAAAACTCCTCCTCCTTGACAATAAGGTGGTCGGACGGAGCAACTACAATATTGGCATCAGGATCCTTCTGGTATATCCGGAAATTGGCATAATCAATACAGGGGGCCGTATTCCTGCGAAGGGGTTCAAGCAGAATGTTTTCCTCCGGAAGGTCAGGCAACTGCTCCATGATGATCTCCTTGTACTCAAGGTTGCTTACAATCAGGATCTGTTCTGCGGGAACAAGCTGGATGAATCGGTCATAGGTCTGCTGAAGCAGGGTTCTCCCCACTCCGAGTATATCAAGAAATTGTTTGGGACGCTGGGTTTTACTCAGGGGCCAGAATCGGCTCCCGATACCACCGGCCATTATCACACAATAGTTATTGCTGCTCATATATTTTCCGGTAAAAGGTTACTTATCTAATAAATATAGTCTGTTTTTAATTAACTCCCTGTTCCCCGGAGATGTTTTATACAATAAATGGTACTTTTATTTTTTGTAAAGTAACCATGCAGCTGCTTTCCCAGATAGGATCCTATTTTCTCCTCATGAAGAGGACCTTCAGCCGGCCTGAGAAATTCCCGGTACTCTACCGTCAGACCATGAGGGAGATTGAGAAGGTAGGGATCAACTCCTTTTCCATTGTGGTTATTATCTCCCTGTTCGTCGGGGCGGTGATCACCATTCAGACCAATTTCAATATTGAGAATCCGCTTTTGCCCAGTTACCTGGTGGGCGTCACCGTGAGGGACTCCCTGTTGCTGGAGTTCTCCTCCACCATGGTGGCCCTGATCCTGGCCGGGAAGGTGGGATCCAGCATTGCATCCGAGCTGGGAATGATGCGGGTAACAGAACAGATCGATGCCCTGGAGGTCATGGGGATCAATTCCGCATCCTTCCTGATCCTTCCCAAGGTGGTAGCAGCTGTGTTTTTCTTTCCCGTCCTTTGTCTGCTAAGCATGATTGTAGGAATTGCCGGGGGATACATTTCATGCCTTCTTGGCGATGTGATCCCTCCTTCCGAATACATTTACGGGATCCAGTACGCCTTTCGCCCCAACTATATCAGCTATGCCATGACCAAGACAGCCTTCTATGCCTTTATCATTACCTCTGTTTCATCTTACCTTGGTTATTATGTCAGCGGAGGTGCCATTGAGGTGGGCAGGTCCAGCACCAGGGCCGTGGTCCGGAGCAGCGTGCTGATCCTGCTTGCAAACCTCGTACTCACCAGAATCATCCTGCAATGATCGAAGCCAAGAACCTGTATAAGCGTTATGACGGCAACCTGGTACTCAATGATGTGAGTGCAAAATTCGAAAAGGGAAAATGCAATATGATCATCGGAAGAAGCGGTTCAGGAAAGACCGTCCTGCTGAAATCCATCGTGGGATTGGTGAAGGTGGAAAAGGGTGAGATCTGGTATGATGACAAGAAATTGGGGCTGGAGGGGAGCAGGGACAGGCAGAAGATCAGGAAAGAGATGGGTGTGCTGTTCCAGGGATCGGCGCTTTTTGATTCCCTGACCGTGGAAGAGAATGTGATGTTCCCCCTGGACATGCTAACTTCTCAATCGAAGGGTGCCAAACTCGAAAGGGTCAACTTCTGTCTTGACCGTGTCAGGGTCAGTGGCTCAAACCGGCTTTACCCGGCTGAACTGAGCGGGGGCATGCGGAAACGGGTGGCCATCGCCAGGGCCATCGCCCTGAATCCGCGTTACCTCCTTTGTGATGAACCCAATTCGGGCCTGGACCCGGAAACCGGGATCATTATCGACAACCTGATCAAGGAGCTCACGGTCGATTTCAACATGACCACCATCGTCAATTCCCACGACATGAATTCAGTCCTTGAAATAGGCGACAACGTGGTTTTCATCCACGAAGGCCGCAAGTGCTGGGAAGGGACGGGACAGGAGGTGCTTCAGACGGACAATGAAACCTTCAATAACTTTGTCTTTGCCACCAACATGGCCAGGCAGATCAAAGGAAACAGGGATCCCGGGACAGATCAGTAGACCAGCGGCCTGTCTGCCTCCGGGCCTTTCATGTACTTTTTATAACCTAGGGCAAAACTCCCTCCAAACCATAAGTTGATCGACCGGGATTCTTCAGGCCATAATAGAGTATTCAGGGCATTATCCGACACCAAGTACATGTTTATGGGACCAAAATTCAATGACATCCCAAAACCGAAGTTCTTATAGTAGGCATTCACATATGAATAACTCAAAGAAAAGTTAAAGAGCCGTCCGGTTGTATAGTTAACAGAAGCAGTGACCTGCTCTGCCACTTTCCTGTTCAGAAAATCGGTCCGCGTCAGGATTCCAAAACTGAGATAGGGTAAGAGATGGTAAGATGCACCTACATACAGTTTTGTATTCAGCCTTCTGGAATAAGGCCCCACCTCCTTAAACTCGAGGAATCCCGCCAGGCTGTCCCCCATCTGTGTAAGGGTGCTATCCAAATAGTCATTGAATGTGTAATCCTCTGAAAAATCAAGCGGATTTACTTCAAAACCCACATAATCATAAGTGGTACGGTAATTTACCTCATGTGTCTCATCCTTCCACTTGATATAGCCTAGGTCAATCAAGCTCAGACTCACCTGCAATTTCTCGATGGGCCGGTAATTTAATCCCACATCCAGGCCCAATCCAAAGTTCTGACTGTTAAACATGTACCCAAGTACATCAGACGTCTTCAAATTCTCAAAATCATCATTTAGCTCAATCTCCGGTATTACTTCCCCATCAATATATGTCACAGTGGCCATTGGAATGGAGGCATTGAATTTCATGTCCGACTGGATAATCCATACCTCCTCCGAGGTATAGACGGAAAGATCGGAACTTAATGTGGAAAGATTGGCCATCCCGAACAATCCCTTTGCCCTAATACCGATATCTAATTTGTCCGTAATAGTTTTTGTCCATCCCAGAGAAATCTCAGTAAACTGTGAAAGGTCTGTCCCGATACCATCCAACAAGTAGGTATTATTGTCCTCAGCACCATTGATCACCAGTCGGGCCAGGTCACCGGGGTAATAGATATTCCCGTCCCATCGTGTAGACAGATCAAGGGTGAAAAAACCAACGTTTGTCCTGAATCCAGCATGTGCCAAAGAGATTCCCAGGTCGGTAGCCACAAAATTGACCGGCTTGAGTTGGTCGAGGAATGCATCCTTGTCCCCGTCAGGATGCAGGAAAGTAATCAGTGAATCGTTCAACGGATCCGGATGGGGATAGATCACATCCCCGTAGGCAAGAGAACTTGAAGACAACTCCACACGGTAGTTCGTTCCAAAGTACCAGGTACATTGTGGCTGATGTGCCGGATTAATCCTGTTTGTTTGTGTTAAACCATGCATGAAATAGATGGTGTTATTGAGCTGTGCCTGAACTGCAGTGGATAGTCCGGCCAACAGGAATAGGACAGGGATGATTCTTTTCAGCGCTTTCATAATTCCCTGGTATTGATTTTCAACTGGGCTTTTATGGAAATATTGAATTTCAGGGTGTAATGGGAATAGAGCTTCACGAAGGGTTCTTGAGGCTCATCCTCTCGTTTTGAGGTGAGCAACTGCGCTTCTACCATCAGATAGGATGTCTCCCCGATCTTCCCCAGCTTGGAGGACGGGAACTTCACCCGGTTGATCTCCTCTTTTGCTTCCTCGAGGGTTCCGTCTTCGTACACTCTTGATGCTCCCAGGATCGGTACCACCCCGTCGAATACCTGGTCGATCACAACATAGTCCTGGTTGAGCATGTATACCTGGAGCGCCAGTTCTATGGGCAGTTCATTGGTGGTGGTGATGGCCACCTCCACGCTGTCGATCATGCTGGTGTCGATCCCATCTTCGGCCATCTCAAATTCCAGGGTATCTGACAGGGCAAATCCGGTGGACTTGAAATCGAGGGGCAGAAGAAATTCCAGGGCCAGGTTCACTTTGCTGGTATCCAGGATAAAATGGGTGGTAATTCCCCCGGTGGTATCCGTCCGGCCCTGAATACTGTATGAGATACTTGAGGGGGCTACGGCCAGGAACTCCTGTATGTTGCTGTTGGTGTTATCGATGTGGATGTCAGAAATCTCCGTCTCACCGATCTGGTCCATCCGGGGTGCAAGAAAATCCAGGGTGTTGCCCTCATACATGGTCAGGGTCACCTGCGTACCATCCTCCCCGGTGGCGGTTACACTGTCAAAATCGATGGAAAAGGGGATCCCTACCGAACTGGCCATGGTGATCCCGATCCTGGGATCGGCAAAAGTGATGGAACGCAGTTCGGGATTGTCATTCCATAGAGGGATCTCAACTGCACCGCTGGTACTTGAAAGGTCCTTGGGATCAAGGAAACCATATATCTCATAGAATCCCATGTCATTAAAATTGGCGCGGACCACACATTCCTCGCCCGGACTGATTGGATTACCCGAGTTGATCAGGGCCAGGTCAAATTCCAGGTAGACGATATTTGAATCGTTCCTGAATATAGGATCAATGAGATAACGGTCCAGATCCACCAACTGCGTGGTCTCAAAATTTCCGGAAGCATCCTCAATGTCCAGGATCTCCGAAAAAGGACTTCCGCGGTTATCCAGGATCTCCTTGCTGCTGATGGTAAGTGTGCCGGTATGCCGGAAGGAGCTGGTCAGGTTCAGGACCAGTTCCCCTCCCTGGAGAAGAATAGAATCCAACCGGTTATCCCCTGCCAGCACAAAATCAACCGCCTTGAAACGGGTACTTATAAAAAAAGTATCTCCGATGGGGACCGGGAGCATCACCGGGATATCAGTATCAGTATCCAGGTAGAACTCAATCGTTTCAAGGTCTTCAAACTCAATGGTGGTATCCGCCTGGAGAGAAATCACCGTATCGGAATAGGATATATAGATCAGGCCACTTGGGAATGTATCGATGTATTCCACCGTATCGAACAGTTCCATGATATCCGACATGGTCAGGGTCCCATAGATCAACGGCGCCACCACAACCGTGTTGAGTTCGATCTCATCCGACAGCCGGTCCATGTCAAAGTACTCCTTGTGACACGTGGTCAGCAAGAACCCGGCGGCCAGGAGGATAATAATTCCGTAGAAGGTATGTCGTTTCATGGCCTACTCTATTGAATAGTTGTATAAGAAGTTGTTTGCACTGCCCACAATCAGGTTGAACCTGCTGTCGGAACCTGCGAAATATCCGATACTGAACCGGGTGGAGCCTTCCAGCGGAAAGCCTTCATACAGCGATCCGTCAGCATTGACCAGGTAGATCCGGTTCCTGGACCGGTCTGTGAGTCCGATCTTCATATCGGAAGCAGAGAATTTGTAAATATCGGGGCGTTCACTGATCCGGTCCCTTACCCGGTAGCTGAGGAACCTTTTTCCATCCTGGTGCAGGATGGTCAGTTCATTGCCATCTGCAATCACATATTCGGGAATCCCATCCATATCCATATCCTGCATCTGGAAGAAATGCCCGGAAGAAAGCTTTTGTTCAAGAAGGGTCGATACCGTACCATCCATGTATATACACATTACATTTCCAGCAGTATCGGTGGAGATCCACCTGGGTTTCTCTTCCCGGATGTTCATGTCCAGTGTAAAGGGATTTCCGGGAGAGAACACCACCCTCTCTTTGGGTTTAATCCGCTCCCTGCCCCTGCGGTCAAGAAAATAAGGCCGGTTCCGGTCCGAGAAGACAATGAAGTCCTTATCGGAGATCCTGAAGTGCTGCGGTGCTCCCGTAACAGTTGATTCTGTTTTTCCGAACTTCCATCCTGTTACCACATTGCCTTCAATATCATAGACATAGATCTTCCTGTCAACAGAGGCCAGGAAGATCCGGTAATCCCTGCTGTTGTCATAATCAAACAATGACAGGGGAGCGGAGGCCTCTGACCGGAGCACGATGGGATAACGTTCCACATAATTGCCGTTTCTGTCGACCAGGTGAAGCTTTTCTGCCGTATTAAAGAGAAGCTGTAGTTTTCCGTTCTTATAAAAATCCACCTGGCGAACAGAACCCATGATGGAACCTTCAAGCTTCTGCTCCCATAATATCCTGCCGGTGCTGTTGACCAGGTAGATCTTATGGGAAGCATCCTGTAAGAAGATCTCCTTTTCCTGGGTATTGTGGTTGATCACCAGGGCCGGTTTGATCACCACCGAGGAATCCATAAGGCTCTCCCACACCGTCATCGCCTTCTCTTTGATCTGAGAGGTATATTTACAACTGATGCTGTGATAGAGCAGCCGGTCTTCGGAACTGTACTGAACCACGACTCCCGGAATCCTCCTGAGAAACAGTTCCATGGTTTCAAGTTGCCCGGTCGTCCGTTCATTTAACAGCAAACTCTTGTATTCCAGGAAGGCAAACGGCCGGAAATAGAGGGTAAGGTTACTCCGGTTAGACAGGTAATCCGATATCTCTTTAAATACAGGATCGCTCACAAATGTCTTATGCAGGATGTTCTGATAGATCACCCTTGAAATCACCTCCACCGAGGGACCAAAGATCAGGCAATTTTCATAGATGGTGAAGTAACTGTTGAACAGGCGGCCCGGCATCATGCCCTCAAACCAGGTTTCCGGCATCCGGTATATGGAAAAGCTGGTCTGGTTGTCAAGCTGGTAAACATGCCGGTAGGATTGCATATCAAAGGTGTTTACCTGCAGGTATTGTTCAATCCACCTCAGGACCACCTCCTCGGTTTCACTGTGGCTCCTTGTTTCAATAAGAAGGACCTCGTCCTCCGGATCAGGTGGTCTCCCCTTCCAGTGCAAACCAGGCCAGTTCATCGTCCATCAAATTCACCAGGTCGTCCAGTGGATCGATCCCATACAACCGGTCCAGCCTTTCCAGTTCCGCTGCGATTCCATCCCACTTACCGGCACCGGAGAGGTAACGTTCCATTTGTTCCTGAAATCCTGAAGGGCTGCTGATCCCCATGTGAAGAAAATAGGAGGTACCCGAGGGCATCATTTCATGCAGCTCCATTTTCACGGGGGACTGGTTTGAAAAGGCCCCCAGAAACAGAGGTGACTCATCCTCTGCCAGGGTCATCCCATTCAGCATGATGGCGTCCTCCTTGATATCCAGGTCCAGCTCCCCCCATGTGGCCAGCTCAGACAGTAGCTGTAGCTTTTGCCAGCTTTGCTGGTTGATCAAATGGATACAACAGCTTATGAATCCTGGAATAATTGACATAGATATTGGCATGTACATACCTGCCGGCAGTTTCCCTGATCAGCTGCAATCCCTGATCTTCTGCATGTTCCGCCTCAGCATGGATGGTCCTGACCGATCCTTCCACCAGGAGGCTGGACGGACTGATCAGGCAGAGGCCGTCAATACAGGAAAAAGTAAATGTCCCGGGCAGAAGGCCGGTATTTCCCGAAACATCGAACAGCGATTCCGCTTCATATTTCCGTTCGTTGACCAGGGTTTTTCTATCCATCAGGGAGAGCATGATCTGTTCGAACTCATGGTCGTTGTGAAAACCGGTGTATGGAATATAGAACAGTGGCAACACCTGTTCCTTGCCCTGGAGGTGAAGGGAGATGCTCATCCCTCTTTTAACAGCAGCTCCCTGAAGGATTCATTGCTGTTGACGCGGACTATCACCCGGTTGATCAAGGAGTCCAGCTCCGTTCTCCCCGTAGTATTCACAAAGTCGATCCATATCCTGCTGCCAGGAAGGAATGTTTCAGACATGTATTCATAGTCCACATCCTCCGCGAACAGGATGGCATCAGCGGGCACAGCCTGCAAAGCCTCAATGGGTGTGATCTTATCAAACCGCTGGAGAAAGATGATCAGCACCAGTCCTGCACATACTACTGCAAAAAGTCCCCCGTATATGATCCTTCTTAACATTCCTGGCTGGTTTAATCCAAAAATATGAATTTCACAGGCAGGTTGAAGGGAAAATTACCAACACAACAGCATATCCGGTATGATTGACACCCCCTTTGACATTCCCAATGCAATTGTTGGTACAATTTTTGTGTATTTTTGCATACTTTCCCCAACCATGGAATACCGTATATTCTTCACAATAAGTGTGTTGTTTCTGTTCTTCACCCTCAGGGCACAACAAATAAGGGTTCTGAACGCCACCGACCGGTCTCCCGTTGAAAATGTGGCCGTATTCAACAGTACCAGGGACCATGCAGACATCACCGATACACTTGGAAGGTTCGATCTCTCCATCTTTCCGTCAACAGATTCCATCGTTTTCCAGCATCCTTCTTTCATTACCGCCACTTTCAGTAAGCAGCAACTGGCAAGAAAAAGAACAGTGGAGCTTCATAGGAAAAACATCCTGATTGATGAATATGTGATCTCTGCATCCAAATCCCGGGAAAACAAACTGACCATTCCCTATATGGTGGATGTTCTGGAAGAGGGAATACTTAAAGAGAGTACAGGCCTGACAGCGGCCGGGATCCTGGAGGGCACCGGCAATATCATGGTACAGCGTACCCAGGGAGGAGGGGGCAGTCCCATCCTGCGGGGATTTGAAGCCAACAAGATCCTGCTGGTGGTGGATGGCGTCCGCCTCAACAACGCCATCTACCGGAGCGGCCACCTTCAGAATTCAATTACCATTGACCATTCCATTCTCGAACGGACCGAGGTGATCTTCGGTCCCACTTCCATCATTTACGGAAGTGATGCCCTGGGCGGGGTGATCCACTACTATACCAGGGACCCGGAGCTTGCCGGGGAGCAAAAGACCCTTTTCAGCACACATGCCTATTCCCGGTACTCCTCTGCCAACAGGGGAATCACCGGGCACCTGGACTTTTCTGTGGGACAGAAGAAATGGGGTTCCCTTACCAGTGTTACCTACAAGAACCTGGGGGATATCAGGATGGGTTCCCGGCGCGATCCCACCCTGGGGGACTGGGGCAAGGTGATGCATTATGTGGAGCGGGTAAACGGAACCGATACCATGATGGTCAATGAGAATCCTATGGTACAAAAGAACACCGGGTACAGCCAGCTGGACCTCCTGCAGAAATTCCGATATACCCCATCCCAGTATGTGGACTGGATTGTGAATATGCAGTACTCCACCTCTTCTGATATCGACCGGCTCGACAAACTCAATGACTACAGCGGCGATCAGCTGAAATATGCCTCTTACTACTACGGTCCGCAAAACAGGCTCCTTGTTTCCCTGAAGAACGTGCTGAAGAAGAACAACCGGGTTTTCACGAACATGACCACCATTGTTGCCTACCAGAAGATCGACGAAGACCGCTACTCCAGGAAATTCGGGGCCGCCGATCTGCTCACCCAGCAGGAAGACGTTCATGTGTTCAGCCTGAACACCGATCTGCTGAAGATCTGGGGATCAAAACACAGGTTGAACTACGGCCTGGAATTCAACCACAACCTGGTGGAATCTCATGCATGGTACGAGGATATTCTGAATGGGAGCACACAGGAGACGCAGACCAGGTACCCCGACGGGGGTAGCAGGACATGGACAGCATCAGTCTATGCAAGCCATAAATGGATCCTTGGTAAAAAGATCCTGCTGAACGGTGGGCTCAGGTACAGCCAGGCGGGGCTTTTTTCGGAGTTTACCGGGGAACAACTTCCCTTTGATACCATCCGGATTGTGGCCGGGGCGCTGACCGGGAGCCTCGGAATGATCTACACGCCCAGCGACTACTGGCAGATCAATGCCATCCTCTCCACCGGATTCAGGAATCCCAATGTGGATGATTACGGGAAAGTGAGGGCCAAGGATGATTATATCACGGTTCCCAATGAAGAGCTCTCCCCCGAATACTCCTACAATGCCGAGGTCGGCATCAGCAGGGTGGTGGAAGGGTACATGAAAATTGAGCTTGTGGGCTGGTTCACCTACCTGAAAGATGCCATTGTCAGGACAAATTTCCAGCTCATCGGAGAAGATTCTCTGATGTACGACGGGGATTTCTACCAAATCACCACCAACTACAATGCAGGTGAAGCATCCATTTACGGTATTTCCATGCGGTTCACCTCCAACCTGAACAAAAATTTCACCCTGAAAGGCACCATCAACTACACCCACGGGTACAATATCTCCGATGGTGTTCCCCTGGGGCATATTCCTCCCATCTTTGGTCGGAGCTCCATTACCTACCGCCGCGACCGTTTCTTTCTGGATACCTGGTTCATGTACAACGGCTGGAAGCATACAGAAGATTTCTCCCCTTACGGCGAAGACAATGACGGAGAAGCCATGGAATTCGGATTTCCTTCCTGGTGGACGGTCAACCTGCAGGCCGGTTTTGATGTGACCCGGTATTTTGAACTGATGGTTGCCGTCGAAAACCTTTTCGACCAGTTCTACAAACCCTATGCATCGGGAGTAAGTGCTCCCGGAAGGAACTTTGTCTTCACAGCCAGGTTTGCCCTTTAGTTGCTCTTTTATTATCTTTCTTCTCCTATGCAAGCAGTCAATCCGGTCATTGAAGAGGGTTGGAAAAAGATCCTCTGGGATGAATTTCAGGCACCCTATTTCGGAGAACTGAAGGAATTCCTGGTGCAGGAACGCAGGGCCCACACCATCTACCCGCCGGGCAAACAGATTTTCAACGCCTTCCATCATACCCCATTCGACAAAGTAAAGGCTGTGATCCTCGGCCAGGATCCCTACCACGGCAAGGGACAGGCCCACGGGCTCTGTTTTTCAGTGCCGCCGGGGATTCCCCAGCCACCCTCCCTGGTAAACATCTTCAAAGAGCTCCGTGATGACCTGGGAATTCCTGTCCCGGCCCATGGCAGCCTTGTGAGCTGGGCCAACCAGGGTGTCCTGCTGCTGAACGCCACCCTCACGGTCCGCGCCGGACAGGCAGGTTCACACCAGAACCAGGGCTGGGAGCACTTCACCAACGCGGTTATTGAGAAGATATCCCGGGAGAAAAAAGAGGTGGTATTCCTGTTGTGGGGAAGGTATGCCCAGGCCAAGGAATCACTGGTGGATGGAATGAAACACCTGGTGCTGAAAGCGGCACACCCTTCACCCTTCTCTGCATACAATGGGTTTTTCGGATGCCGCCACTTCTCAAGGACCAACGCTTTTCTCGAGGAGCAGGGCATCCCTTCCATCGACTGGTCCCTTTAATACATTTTGGCACGGATTTTGCGGTATACCTGGTGACAGTTCATCCATCATATTCCCTGACAATCTCGGGGCCAGGTCCGTCTCACACAGGCGGGCTTTTATTTTTTAAAAAGGGCGGTAACCGATGATCTCGCGGACCTCGCGGACGGTCTTAGAGGCGCTTTCACGGGCTTTTTCGGCACCCATCTTCACCACTTTCCGCAGGTAATCATCGTCGTTGTAGATCTCGTTGATGCGTTCACGGATGGGGGTGGTGAAGGTGATGATGTCCTCTGCCAGCTGCTTTTTCAGGTCCCCGTACCGGATGGTGCAGTCATTGTAGGCGTTCCTGAAGTGCTCCACCGTATCGGGTGTGGAAAGCAGCTCCAGCAGGTAGAACAGGTTGGCCACCGGTTCTGCCATGGGGGCATTGGTTTCCTGGGGACCGGCATCCGTAACAGCCCGCATTACCTTCTTCCGGATCACCTCCGGCGGATCGGCCAGGTAGAGGCCGTTCCCTTCACTTTTCCCCATTTTTCCGGTACCGTCCAGCCCGGGGACCTTGATCAGCTCCTCACCAAAGTTGTATGGTTCAGGCAATGTGAAGTATTCCACCCCGTACATGTTGTTGAAACGCCGGGCAAACTTGCGTGCCATCTCCAGGTTCTGTTCCTGGTCCTTTCCCACCGGCACCTTGTCGGAGTGATGGATGATGATATCTGCACACATGAGCACCGGGTAGGTGAGCAGGCCGGCATTCACATTCTCGGGTTGTTTCCGGACCTTCTCCTTGAAGGTGGTCGTGCGTTCCAGCTCGCCGATGTAAGCGTTCATATTCAGCAGCAGGTATAGCTCCGGGATCTCCGGTACATCGCTCTGGATATAGAGCGTGGCTATCTCCGGGTCAAGGCCTGCAGCCATGTATTCAGAAATCACCTTGCGAATATTGTCATGCAGGTTCTCCGGCTTGGGATGGGTGGTCAGGGAGTGATAATCGGCTACGAAAAAGAAGCAGCGGTTCTCGTGCTGCATCTTCACAAAATTCTTCACTGCCCCGAAATAGTTCCCCAGGTGAAGGTTCCCCGTCGATCTGATCCCGCTCAATACTGTATCCATAGGTGCTGTTGCTGTTTGTTAGCTTCGTGCAAAACTATAAAATGTTATTGAAAAAACGTACTTTTGGACCCATGACAACCACCCGCCAGCATAAAGTATCCAGGCTGTTACAAAAGGAGCTCGGGGATTATTTCCAGCGAAACGGATCACAGATCACCGGGGGCAAGATGGTTACCGTTACCGTGGTCCGTATCAGTCCTGACCTGGGTGTTGCAAAAGCATACCTGAGTATCTTCCCCAACGACTCACTGGAGGAGAGCCTGAAAGCCATCAGCGAAAAAGCAGGCCTGGTCAGAAGTGAATTGGGCAAACGCCTCCGGCATCAGCTGAAGCACATTCCCGAATTTGTGTTTTACCTGGACGACTCCCTCGATTACATCAACCGGATCGAGAACCTCTTAAATGATTGACAATGAAGTATGATCCCATCAAACGTAGCCTTGGCGGTATATTCAACAGGACCCCTTTTTTACGGATACTCTTTTACAGGTTGCTGGACCTGTTGCTGTTACGGTCATGGCATATCCGGCGTGAATTAAAAAATCTGGATCGGGAAGGTTTTAAGCCCGGCAGGATCGCGGATGCCGGATCCGGTTTCGGTCAGTATGTCTATTACCTTTCCAGGAGATTCACAGGCGCAAAAATCACCGGGCTGGACATCAAGCAGGAGCAGGTGGATGATTGCAACCGGTTCTTCACCTCCATCGGGAAGCAGGAGCAGGTGACTTTTGAATATGCCGACCTGACAGGCATGAACCAGAAGGAGGTTTTCGACCTGGTGTTATGCATCGATGTGATGGAACACATCGAGGATGACCGCGGGGTGATGAAGAACATTTGCCAGTCTTTAAAGCCGGGAGGGATCCTGCTGATCTCCACACCCTCCGACCAGGGGGGCTCCGATGTACACCATGAACATGATGAATCATTCATCGATGAACATGTAAGGGATGGATACGGGGTGGAAGAGATCCGTGAGAAACTCACAACCGCAGGTTTCAGTGAGGTGGATGTACGCTATTCCTATGGGAAACCGGGCAAGGCTTCCTGGAAACTCTCCATGAAATACCCCATTCAGCTGGCCAATGTGAGCAAACTGTTCCTGCTTCTGCTTCCATTCTACTACCTGGTGATCTATCCTGTCTGCTTCTTCCTGAACCTGGCCGATGTGAGGGGGAACCACCCCACCGGTACGGGGCTGATCGTGAAAAGTAAAAAGTGAACCTCTCTTTCTATATAGCCAGGAGGTACCTGCTGGGGAAGAAATCCCAGAATGCCATCAATATCATCTCCGGCATCTCGGTGGTGGGTGTCACCGTGGGAACCATGGCCCTGGTCATTGTTCTTTCGGTATTCAACGGGTTTGACTCGGTGGTCAAATCCCTGTTCAGCACATTTGATCCCGACATCAAGATCTCAGCCGTGGAGGGAAAAACCTTCATTCCGGATCCGGAAGCTACCGGCAGGATCCTTGAACTGGAAGGCGTGGAAGCTGTTTCCCAGGTGCTGGAAGAGAATGTATTGTTGCTGTATGATGAGAAGCAGCATATTGCCACCATCAAGGGAGTGGATGATTCCTTCCAGGCGGTAACAGGGCTTGACTCCATGATCTATGAGGGAACCATGAAACTGAAAGAGAAGAACCGGTTCTACGCAGTGGTGGGGCAGGGCGTGGCTTACAGCCTCAGGATCGGCCTGAATTTCATCAATCCCATGTATGTCTATTCCATCGACCGGAAATCCAGGTTCAACATGGCACAACCAGAGGAATCCATCCGGCGGGATTTTATCTTCCCTTCCGGGATTTTCGCCATTGAACAGGATTTTGACTCCAAATATATCATTGTACCTATCGAATTTACCCGGAAGCTCCTCTCCTACGATAATGAGGTCACTTTCCTGGAAGTAAAGCTGGACCCGCAGTTCCCGGCCGGTGAGGTACAGGAAGAGATCACTTCCATTCTGGGTGATGGCTTCCACGTGAAAAACCGGCAGCAGCAGAATGACCTGTTCTACCGGGTCATGAAATCGGAGAAATGGGCCATCTTTCTGATCCTTACCTTTATACTCATCATAGCATCATTCAATATCATCGGTTCCCTCAGCATGCTGATCATCGACAAAAAGAGGGATATTGTCACCCTTCGCAATATGGGAGCCCGGAACCGGCTGATTGAGAGGATTTTTCTTGTGGAAGGATGGCTGATCTCAGTCACCGGAAGCATCCTGGGAATTGTGCTGGGGACCGGAATCAGCTGGATCCAGCAGCACTTTGGCCTGATCAAGCTGAAGGGCAGTGGTTCATTCGTCATCGATGCATATCCGGTGAAGATCGAACCGGTGGATATCTTGCTTATCTGGCTGACAGTCCTTCTGATAGGATGGATTGCAGCCAGGTACCCTGTGAGGCAAATCTCGCGTAAATACCTGAAAAGCATGGAAAGAGAGGGAATTGTTTAAAACTTTGTATGCCTTCTAAGCGGAGAACCTCTATTTTTATAAACGTCTGAGAATAAATTATGTCCCTCTTTGCAACCAAATGCGGGGCAATACTGTATTGAAGATAACAGCTGATACGCATACAATGAAGGCATTCAGGAATACACTCTTTGTGATCCTTGTTATCATTTCATCAGCATTTTCCCTGCAGGCACAAGTTACCATTGATAGCATTGCTACCACACCGGTAAACTGTGGAGGAGGTTCCGACGGGAGCATGACAATCTATATCAGCGGCGGGACCGGAAAACATAATTTCACCCTCTTCCGTGGTGCCACGTTTGTGGCCAGCAGCGGGATCACCAGCAATACCAGTCATACATTTAACGGACTCATTAAATCATTGCTGTACCTGATTATTGTAGAGGACGGGGATCCTGTGGTGATCGGTTTTGACAATGAGAATGCCGCTGTCGGCGGACCCATACCTGTAACCATCACTTCTTACAAATCGACCGATATCACCTGCCATGATGCCAACAACGGGACCATTACCGTAGAAGCCACTGGTGAAGGGGGAAACTTCTATTTTGACCTGGGGGGGGATGGTACCGGGAGAAATGAGGACGGGAAGTTCACCGGCCTGGCAGGAGGAGATTATACGGTTACGGTCAGTGATAAAGACGGATGCCCTTCCACAGATGTGACTCCGGTCCTCTCCATCAGTAATCCTGATGATATCACCATTGACGTTGCCCCTGTGACCCATGTGCTCTGCAACGGGGATAACACGGGATCCATCAGCATTACGCCCGATCTCGGAACACCTTCTGGTTCAGGAACCGGGTATACCTACGCGTGGACAGGGCCCAACGGGTATACATCTTTCAGTGAGGATATCTCCGGCCTGGAAGCTGGTGACTATTTCGTGACCGTGTTCGATGCCAACATGTGCTCATCCAATGTCGGTCCCATCACTGTCACCCAACCCAACGAACTATCAGCACTGCTGACCAGTACCACGGATGTAACCTGTATCGGGGACACCGATGGAAAAGCCGAGATGACCCCGGGGGGAGGTGCCGGGGGGTATACATTTTACTGGGAAGGCCAGCTCAGCGGCCTGATCTCCACAGACCAGAACCCGGAAAACCTGGTTGCAGACACCTATGATTTTATACTTGACGATGGCAACGGGTGTTCGATGACCTTTTTCTCTTTTGCCACCATTGGTGAACCGGATCCCTTTGCCGTCACTGTGGACGGGATCACTGATGTGTCCTGTTCGGGATTTCTGGATGGTTCAGCCACCATTACACCCTCGGGAGGAAACGCTCCTTATACATATGCCTGGTCAGGCGTTTCATCGGGATACTCATCCACCGACAGGGATCCGTCTCTGATGCCTGCCGATGATTACGACCTGACCATTACTGATAAAAACCTTTGCAGCCAGCTGTTCCCCGGACTGGTTACCATTGTCCAGCCTGATCCCATCGTGGTTACCCTGGAGGATTTCAGCGAGGTTACCTGTTTTGGGGGAACCGACGGAACCGCCGACATTACAGTCACAGGAGGCTCACCGGTCTTCACCTTCACCTGGACCGGGGATATCACCGGTTTTACCTCCTCCGTAGAGGATCCCGGCGACCTGGTTCCGGACACCTATGACCTGGCCATCCTGGACAATAATGGTTGCAACTACTTCAGCGACGACCTGGTGACCATCGATGAACCTGCAGAGCTCTCTGTAACGGTGGATAAAATCACCCCCGTGGAGTGTAACGGGCAATCCACCGGTTCCATTGAGGTTATCCCGGGGGGAGGAACACCCGGGTATACCTATGCATGGACCGGGCCCAACGGGTATACCGGCAATACCGCGATTATCTCCAACCTGGAGGCGGGAAACTACAGCCTGATCCTCTCCGATTCCCGGGGATGCTCCAAAGAATTTATTGATGTGGCCACGGTCGGTACCAATACAGCTATCACAGCCACATACAGCCTCACCCATATTTCCTGCAACAGCGGCTCCAACGGGGCTATTAATGCTTTTGTTTCAGGGGGCACCCCAAATTATACGTATGCCTGGACCGGTCCTTCGGGATTTTCCGAGACCACTGAGGACATCTCCCTGCTGGTGGCAGGATCCTACCAGTTGACAGTCACTGATGACCTGGGCTGTAACGAAGTGATGGCTCCTCAGGTGCTCACTGAACCTCCAGCAATCACAGCCACCGCCACCGGGGTGGATATCGGCTGCTTCGATGCCGGTAACGGTTCGGCCGACCTGACCGTAACAGGAGGTGTTCCTCCCTATACCTTCGCCTGGACCGGTCCCGGTGGCTTTAATGAAACCACCGAAGATGTTTCGGGACTCGAGCCGGGGGCATACAGTGTAACGGTGACCGATGACAATGGCTGCAGCATTCCGTTCCCGGATATTGTGACCATCCAGGAAGCGCCCGAACTCCTGCTTACATCAGGGAAGACGGATATCTCCTGCGGCGGTTTTACTGACGGAGCCATTGATATCACGGTTACCGGCGGCACACAACCCCTTACGTTTGACTGGTCCGGACCGGGAGGGTACAGTGAAACCACCGAGGATATTACCGGGCTGGGACCGGGGACATACAATGTGACCATCACAGACGGGAACGGGTGTGTTGTGGGTTTCGCGGATGTGGAAACCATCATTGAACCTGTGGGTATTACAGCCACCTATGTGTCCCATGTTGATGTACTGTGCAACGGGGATGCCACCGGGTCCGTTGAGATCGATGTAACAGGTGGTACAACGCCCTATGTGTTCGTCTGGACCAACAGCGGGGGGTCAACCGTTTCCACCGATGAGGATCCAACCGGCCTTCCGGCCGGGACCTATTCCCTGGACATCAGTGATGTGAACGGGTGTCCCGTTTCCTATCCCGACCTGGTAACCATCACAGAATCTCCGACGCTATCCGCATCCCTGGTCAAGACAGATATCAACTGCTACGGAGACGGCAACGGGACCATCACCGTCACAGCTTCAGGAGGAACGATCCCGTATGAATACTCCAAGGTGGCCGACCTGGATGTCTTCTACCAGCCTTCCAGTCTATTCGGCGGACTGGGGCCCGGTCATTATACCATCTATACCAGGGATGGCAACAGGTGCGTGGTGAGCGACACCATCACCATCCATGAGCCGGAGGAGATCCAGATCATCACTGAGATCAAATCCGGACAGAACCTTTGCTTCGGCGACTCGTCCGCACAGATCTCCATTGATGAGGTTAAAGGGGGCGTCCAGCCCTATGAATACTCCATCAACGGGGGCATCGACTTCTTCCCCTCCAATCTCTTTACCGGCCTCCCGGCAGGTAATTACCAGACTGTTGTGAAGGATGCCAGCGGTTGCACCGCTTCAGGAAACCTGAACGTGATTACCCAGCCCTCCATGCTGAGAATCGATTCATACGCCCAGGAAGAGATCACCAGCTGCTATGATGCCAGGGAAGGCCGCATCATCATTGCAGGAACCGGTGGCAACGGGAGTATTTCTTATATACTCAATGATACCCTGACAAGTCCGGTGGGTGATTTCCAAAACCTGCCTGGGGGTATCCACAAAGTGACCATGGTGGACGAGAACGGCTGCTCCCGCGATACCATGGTAGTCATCCTCACACCTCCTGAGATCGTTGTGGACAATGTGGTCCTGACCCATATTACCGGGTGTGCCGGGGACGGTACGGGTGAAGTAACTGTTACCGGGTCGGGTGGATCGGGTGGTATATCCTATGCGCTGGACGGTGGGGGATTCCAGGGCGGCGGGACCTTCAGCGGGCTCACAGCCGGGAACCATACGGTGACCCTGAAGGATGGGAATGACTGTACTTTGGATAGTGTGATCACCATCAACGAGCCTGCGCCTATTGTCATTACCTCCGAGGTGGTCACCCAGGTCACCTGCACGGGAGAAGGGGACGGGATCATCGAGATCACCGCCTCAGGCGGAACACCTCCACTCACCTATACCCTGAATCCGGGTGCGGTATCTGAACCCACCGGCGTGTTCGGTGACCTGATCCCAAATACCTATACGGTGACCGTGGATGATTCCAAAGGGTGCGGCCCCGTGGATTCTTCCCCGCGGACCATTGTCGATCCGCCTGCATTCCTGCTCGATTCCATCCTGGATGAGGACATCAGGTGCAACGGCAGCGTGAACGGGACCATCAGCATCTATGTTTCCGGGGGCGTTCCGCCCTATGAGTACTCCGTGGATAACCAGGCTACCTGGGAGACCGATTCCGTATTCACAAGCCTCGATGCCGGGATCTACGAGGTATATGCCAGGGATGCCAACCTGTGCCTCATCTATGCCGGGGCCATCTCCGTGACTGAGCCCCCCGCATTCGTACTGGATGTAGCCACCACTGATATTGCCGGTTGTTCGGGTGATTCAACAGGTGTGATCGATGCATCAGGAAGCGGAGGGACCGGTCCGCTGGAATACTCCCTGGATGGGGTCGGTTTCCAGGATTCGGGCATTTTCGTGAACCTGACAGCAGGGGCATACACCGTCTACTTGAGGGATTCACTCCTGTGCATGCACCAGGAACCAGCCACCATCAATGAACCGGCACCGGTATTCGCCACAATTGACAGCACAGATGCGACCTTCGGTAACCTTGGAAGCATTACCATATCCGGGGCCACCGGAGGAACTTCTCCATACCTGTACACCATCCACGGACCGACGGGCACCTTCTCTTCCGATACAGTGTATACCGGTCTTGAGGCAGGTACATACCATGTCATTGTCATGGATGCCAATGAGTGCACCTTTGAAAGAATGGTAACGATCCTGGATGTATTACCACTAAACGTGGATGTGGAATCAACCCATGTAACCTGCTACGGGGATGATGACGGGACCATTACCTTTACCCCGCTGGATGCAGAGGGTGCCGTTGAATACTCCATCGACAGTGGTGTCACCTTCCAGGCCGATCCCTTTTTCGACAACCTGCCCGGAAATACCACCTATTACCTGATGGCCATGGATGAGTCCGGTAAGGTGTTTACCGGGTTCATATTCATATCCGAACCCGGCGAGATCATCCTGGTCAGGAGTATCAAGGCCGCCGAGTGCAACGCCTTCAGTGCAACCGGTTCCATTAATATCACGGTAACAGGCGGCTCCGGTTCCATGACCTACCTCTGGTCCGATGGCAGCACCGAAGAGGACCGTGACAGTCTGGTTGCAGGAACATACATCGTGATAACAACCGATACATCCAACTGCACCCGCACCGATACCATCGAGGTGAACAGTAAGAGGACCGTCACTGCCAATGCCGGGGAGGATACCACCATCTGCCACGGAACATCGGTCCAGCTGGATGGACAGGGTGGACATATCCCATCATGGTCGCCATCAGAATTCCTGTCCGATTCCGGCATTGCCAATCCGGTGGCACAGGAGGTCACAGAATCCACCACCTATGTACTGACCATCACAGAGGAGGCCAGCCTCTCCGGATGCTACAACAAGGATACCGTAGTGATCTCTGTCTACCCGCTCACGGGCATTGATGTGACCGAAGATACCTTCATTGTAAAAGGGACATTCCTGCAACTGGAGGCAACCGGCGGACCATTCAGCGCTTACCGGTGGGAACCGGCCACGGGTCTTGATAACAATATCATTTACAATCCTGTGGCCTCACCACAGGAAACGACCATGTACACGGTATACGGGACCAGTGAATATGGGTGTGAAGAATCGGATTCCGTATTGATCGAGGTCATCGAGAACCTGGAAGCCTACAACGTATTCTCCCCCAACGGGGACGGGATCAATGACTTTTTTGACATTGAAAATGCAGTAAGGTTCCCTGAAATGGTGGTGGAAGTGTATAACAGGTGGGGTGCCCTGCTGTTCTCCACCAGGGGATATGATGATGCCAGCCGGTGGGATGGAACGGCCCATGGAAAAGATGCTCCCCTGGGCACCTATTACTATGTGATCATACCCTACAGCGGAGCTGAACCCATTACCGGAAACGTAACGATCATCAGGTAGCATGAAAAGAGCCGTAACCATATCGTTGCTGATCATCACTGCAGGATCACTGGGTTTGTCCGGCCAGCAGATGCCACAGTATACACAATACATGTTCAATGATTTTGTGATCAATCCTGCCATTGCTGGTGTTCATAACCATTACCAGATCCGGACCAACCACCGGTTCCAGTGGGTGGGACTGGCTGCCGATCCACCTATGACCAACTCCATTTCCTTTTATGGCCCCCACGCCAAATGGAATATGGGTTACGGCGGATACATCCACAACGATGTAACCGGCCCCACCAGCAGAACGGGGATTACCGGGGCCTATGCTTACAATTTTAAAGTCACAGGCGATATCAGGCTCTCCCTGGGATTGTCCGCTACCCTGTTACAATACCGCATCGACGGTACCCAGCTGAATCCCAAAATTGTTGACGATCCGAGCATCCTGAACATGACAAGTACCTCTTACATGCCCGATGCCGGCGTGGGAGCTTACCTCTATGCAGAGGAGTTTTATGTGGGGCTTTCTGTGGCCCAGCTACTAAACAACAACGTGCAGATCTTCGACAATAAAGACGGGCTCAACAGGCTCAAGACACATCTCACCCTGACAGGGGCCTACAAGTTATGATCGACAGAGACTGGATGATTGAACCCTCTGTTATTATCAAGGGAGCCGCTCCCAGGGAATTTGGTTTCGATATCACAGCCAGAACGGAGTGGAGGAAGATGCTTTGGGGGGCTGTTTCATACCGTTATCATGAAGCCATCGCCATCCTGCTGGGTTACAGTTATGAGGAGATGCTCTTCTTCGGCTATGCTTATGACATCGGCATCACCTCGCTGCGGAAATACAATGCAGGAACACACGAAATCATGATCGGATACCGTTTTAATGATATCAAATAGGTACTATGCCTCTCCGAATCCTGTTCTTCCTGTCGTAATCCTGACCATCCCTTCCGGTTGCACCCAGAAAAAAAAGATTTCCGGGAAGGCTTTTATACCACAGGAGAAACTGGTGGATGTGCTTGTGGATATTCACCTGGTGGACGGGATCACCAATGACCGTAAATTCTACCGCCGGTACGAGGAGGTAGATTCCATCGACCTACTGGGCCCCATCCTGGAAAAACACCAGGATCAGCAAGCAAATGTTTGATACCACCATGTTTGAATACAGCCGGCAGCCTATGCTGCTGGACCAGGTCTACAATGATGTGCTCATGAAGCTGAATATCATGCTGGATGAGAACGACAATGCCAGGATGAGGATCTCAGTAAATCAGAAGAGTAGCAAGCACTACCCCGAATCCTAACAGGTATCCCGCATAAATTTCAGCAGGCCGCTGTACCCCTGAGCAACCTGGACTTCCTGTCAGCCCCGGAGGCAAGCAAAGCCAGTATCAAGCATTCCCTGCAGGGGGTTTCATAAAGCAGGATCAGTGCCACGATCAGACCAGTCATCCCCCCAGGGCAGTCATATGTAAACATATTTTAAATTTCAGGCTGATCACCAGGACCAGTAGAACAGCAGGACCGATACTGAGAGTACATAGGCATGGATCATCCTGCTCAGGGGGAGCCTGACAAAATAGACAAAGGTGATCACATAAAGGATCAGGATGACCAGATGAGGGAATCAGCCGCTCTTCCCTGGAAGCATCCTGCAGGTTGGAAATCAGATTCCGGTAATAGAGGACCGGGATCATCATCAGGGGAAAGACCAGGGTTCCCAGTGCCATGACGAACAGGATGGCACGTTTGGCAGCCGGATCAAGCAGGGAAAGATAGGTCCCCGAATTCATGATCAGCAACAGGCCCAGTGTGGGCATGATCAGGGGATGGAACAGGTAGGAGATACCAATCGGGCAGCTGTCTTCATCTCGCTCAGGTTACAACTCCTTTCTCAGCCTGGCCACAGGAAGTCCCAGCTGCTCCCGGTATTTGGCCACTGTCCTCCTGGCAATCTGGTATCCCTTTCTCGTTGAGGATGACCGAAAGCCTGTCATCGGTGAGGGGTTTTCGTTTGTCTTCACTGTCAATGCAGTCCTGCAGGATCTTCTTAATCTCCCTGGTGGAAACCTCCTCACCACTATCGGTCTGCATCCCTTCGGAGAAAAAATACTTCAGCGGATAGATGCCGAAATGGGTCTGGATATATTTGCTGTTCACCACCCTGGAGATGGTGGAGATATCAAGTCTGGTCATATCGGCAATATCCTTCAGGATCATGGGGCGCATCCGGGTTTCGTCCCCTTCATAGAAATATTCTCTTCTGGTACTCCAGGATGGCATTCATGGTAAGCAGCATGGTATTCTGCCGCTGCCGGATGGCATCGATAAACCACTTGGCCGAGTCCAGTTTCTGCTTCACAAAAGTGATGGCATCCTTTTCATCCCTGCTGGCAGATGCCTTGTTGGCACTGTAACTTTCAAACATGTCCGAATAGGTCCGGCTGACACGCAGTTCGGGTACATTGTTTGAATTGAGGTAGAGATGGAGCTCTCCTTCGTTCTCCTCCAGGATAAAATCGGGTACGATGTGGTGAAAGGACTTACCCTGCGAATCTCCCATGGCCCCGCCGGGTTTGGGATTCAGCCTGAGGATCTCCTCCAGGGCCTCTTTCAGTTCTTCCTCGCTGATAGTCAGCCGCTGGATGATCTTGTCATAATGTTTGTTGGTAAACTCATCGAAATGATTCTTCAGAATCGCTGGGAGCCAGTCCGGTAACGGGATCTTCCAGTATCCTTCCTGGCAATCTGGAGCAACAGGCATTCCTGCAGGCTCCTGGCTCCCACCCCGGCAGGATCAAACTCCTGAATGATCATCAGCACCTCATGCAGCGCTTCATAGGAAGTTTCCAGTCCAACCGAAAAGGCCAGGTCATCAGCAATGGCTTCCAGTTCCCTCCGGAGGTAACCGTCATCATCGATATTCCCCAGGACATATTCGGCAAGCACTTCCTGTTCTTCACTCAGCTTCCGCAATCCCAGCTGGCTCTTCAGTTGCTCCCTGAATGAACTTCCCATGGTAAAAGGGATCTCTTCCCGCTTGGTATCGGGCGAATAGTTCTGGGTATTCAACCTGTAACTGGGGATCTCATCATCCTGCATGTAATCCTCCAGGGAAAACTCTTCCTGTTGTTCCGCTGTCTGGTTCCTCCTTCCTGATCATCCTGGTCGTCGAAGGGATCCTCGTTCCCCTCCTCCAGGACCGGATTCTCCTCCAGTTCCTTTTTGATGCGTTGCTCCAGCTGTATGGCAGGAATCTCCAGCAACTTGATCATCTGGATCTGTTGCGGGGACAGCTTTTGTAAACAGTTTTTGCTGAAGCTTTGTTTAAGCATCTTTCGTGATTAAAATTCTGCACTCTTCGGTGTACGGGGAAACGGGATCACATCCCTGATGTTGCTCATGCCGGTGATGAACATGATCAGCCGATCAAAGCCAAGGCCGAATCCACTGTGCTCCACCGTCCCAAATTTACGAGTTTCCAGATACCACCACAATTCATCCTCGGGAATATTCATTTCCTCCATCCTGTTTTGCAGCTTTTCCAGCTCCTCTTCCCTCTGTGATCCCCCGATGATCTCACCGATCAGGGGAAACAACACATCCATGGCCCTGACCGTTTTGCCATCATCATTCTGCTTCATGTAGAATGCCTTGATATCCCTCGGGTAATCGGTCAGGATCACCGGACGCTTGAAATGCTGCTCCACCAGGTAACGCTCATGCTCAGCCTGCAGGTCCGATCCCCAGTCTACAGGGAATTCAAACTTCTTATCCGACTTCATCAGGATATCCACGGCTTCGGTATAGGTTTTTCTTTCAAAAGGATGATCAAGTACAAACCTGAGCCTTTCCAGGAGGCCCTTGTCCACCATCTTATTGAGAAATTCCAGGTCATCCTTGCAATGGTCCAGGGTATAGCGGATCAGGTATTTGAGGAAATCCTCTGCCAGGTCCATGTTGTCGTTGATGTCATAGAAAGCCATTTCAGGTTCGATCATCCAGAATTCGGCCACATGCCTGGGAGTATTGGAATTCTCTGCCCTGAATGTGGGACCGAAAGTATAGATGGAAGAAAGTGCCAGGGCCCCAAGTTCGCCTTCCAGCTGACCCGATACGGTCAGGTTGGTGGGCCGCCCGAAAAAGTCCTGTGTAAAATCAATCTCCCCCTCCTCATTTTTGGGAGCTCCGTCCAGATCCAGGGTAGTCACCTTGAACATGGCCCCTGCCCCTTCTGCATCGGATGCCGTAATGATGGGGGTATGCAGGTAAAAGAAACCCTTGTCATTGTAATATTTATGAATGGCGAAGGCCAGGGCATGCCTGATCCGGAAGACGGCCCCGAAGGTATTGGTCCTGAACCGGAGGTGCGCAATCTCCCTCAGGAATTCAAAGGAATGTCCCTTCTTCTGGAGGGGATATACCTCCGGATCTGAATCCCCGAGAATGGTGATCTCATTGGCCTGTATCTCCACCTGCTGCCCCTTTCCCATAGATTCCACCAGCTTCCCGGTCACACTGATACTTGACCCGGTGGTGACCCTTTTCATGGTCTCCTCCGGAAAGGATCCCAGGTCGGCCACCACCTGAATACTATGGATGATAGTCCCGTCATTGACAGCAATAAAAGCCACCTGGTTGTTCCCGCGCCTTGTTCTGACCCATCCTTTCAACAACACATCCCTGTTGGTTTCTGTAGTGTTCAGCAATTCTTTTACAGTGGATCTCTTCATGTCTCTTTCGTTTAGCAAGCTACAAAAATACAATTTTATCAATTTCCCATCGTTAACTTTATATTCTAAAAAGAATCGATTAATTTTGCCAGAGAATCAAAAACTTACACCATGGATGAAGTGAAGAAATCCATCATGGTCACATGGGATTTTTCTTCCGTCTCTTATAATGCGCTGAAACATGCCATAAAGATGTCACATATAGTGAAATACAACATTGTGTTGTTTCACATTGTGAAGGAATCGTCAGAGGTAGAAGGAGCCAGGAAGAAGCTGGAGCATACGGTTGAAGAGATTAAAAAAGACCATGGAGTGGACGTGGACTTTTTTGTGAACCATGGCAAAATCTTCAAAGAGATTGCCGATTATGCTTCCGAGGAGGATAACCATGTCGATTTTGTAGTGATGGGTACCCACGGGATGAAAGGCGGACAGAAACTTTTCGGCAGCTGGGCCCTGAGGGTCATTGCCGGATCGTCAGTTCCCTTTATCGTGGTACAGGACGATCCTCCCGAAAAGGACCGGTATACCGATATTGTCTTCCCCATTGACTTCAAATCGGAGAATAAGGAAAAGCTGCAGTGGGCCATTTTCCTTGGTAAATACCTGAACTCGAAGATCCACCTCTACAAAGCACCGGTGTCGGACAAGGCCCTGCAGAAGAAAGTCAACGTTAACCTGAATTTTGCCATCCGTTTCCTGATCCAGAACAACATCGATTATGAGATCCACAGTGCCAAGAAAGCAAGCAATTTTCAGAAAGAGATCCTGGCATTCTCAAAAAAGATCAAAGCCGATCTGATCCTGATCACCACTACCAAACACCTCACCAAGATGGATTATATTTTTGGTGCCAAGGAACAATACCTTCTTTCCAACAACGAGAAGATACCGGTGATGTGCGTGAATCCCAAATCCAACTTCGCCAAGGTGAGCCAGTTTATGTATGGGTAGGATATTGGGGATTGGGTATTGGGTATTGGGTATTGGGTTTTCGAATTTGAAGCTATTCCATGTCCATCCAGGTAAATGAGGTTTCAAAGAGGTACGGTGAGCAGCTTGCGGTAAACCAGGTATCTTTCACCGTTGGTTCGGGTGAGATTGTAGGCTTCATTGGTCCCAACGGCGCCGGGAAATCCACCACCATGAAGATCATTATCGGAACCGTGTCTCCCGACCGGGGCAGCGTGATGATCAGGGAGATGCCCGCCCCTGAAAATCAGAAAGCCATCCGGAAGATCATCGGTTACCTTCCCGAAAATAATCCGCTCTATATGGACATGTTTGTCCGGGAATACCTGGGCTATGTGGCCGGCCTCTACGGAATCAGCGGGGCGAAAAAGCGCAACAGGATTGAAGAGGTGCTCGGGATGACCGGGCTTTCGCCTGAATCCGGAAAGAAGATCGTTCACCTCTCCAAAGGATTCCGGCAACGGGTGGGGCTTGCCCAGGCCCTGATCCATGACCCGGAGATCCTGATCCTGGATGAGCCCACATCCGGACTTGACCCCAACCAGCTGGCAGAGATCCGGAACCTGATCTCATCCATCGGGAAAGAGAAGACCATTCTTCTTTCCACCCATATCCTCCAGGAGGTGGAAGCCATCTGTGACAGGGTGGTGATCATTAACCAGGGAAAGATCGTTGCAGATGATCTGCATCCTCCCTGAGAGAAAAGGGACCGGATAAGGTCCAGACCATCCATGTGGAACTTGCAACACCTTCCGATCCGGCACTGTGGAAGCGCTCCCCTTTATCCGGAATGTGAAATCCCTCACGGAGAACCAATTCCTGCTGGAGACCAATGAAAACAGGGATATCCGGGGAGAAATCTTCAACTTTGCTGTTAATCAACATCTTACCATTTTAAGCCTCTCCCTGAAAGAGAAGAGCCTGGAGGAGGTTTTCAGGGAAATCACCCGGGGTTAATTACTTGATTGATTGTCAGATGCAGTGAAAACATTATGGCATTGTATTTGTTTACATTATTTATATATTTACCGATTCAATTTGTTAACCAAATGATTACCGTATGAAATTAAGAGTGATAGCCATTTTAGGAGGAATTCTGGTGGCAGGTTCATTGTCTGCCCAAACCCTCACAGATGTGATCAATGAATTCAATGAAGGTGTTGCGAAGGTCAACAACCAGGAGTATGAAGTTTCCCTGGAACATTTCAACCAGGTACTTTTGCTGGCTGAAACCGTCGGGGATTCTGCAAGTGAAATGAAGGCCAATGCACAGCAACTCATTCCTGCAAGCTACTATAAGCAGGCCATGCTGTTCCTGAAAAGAAAACAGTATGACAATGCCATCCCCTTCCTGGAGAGTACCATGGAGAAAGCCGCTGAATTCAACAACAATGAGGAATCCGCAGCCAAGGCCAAAAGGTACCTGATGCAATCCTATATGATGGAGGGGCAGCGTAACTTCAAGAACAAATCATATAATGAAGCCATCGCCTACTTCGATAAAGCGCTGGCCATGAATGAAAACATCTACCAGGCACACCTGGCCAAGGGGATGATCTATCTGGACCAGGATGAGATTGATCCCATGCTGGAGGAGTTCAGTGTAGCAAAGGAGGGTGCCCTGGCCAAGAATGACGAAAAGACCATCAGCAAGATCAATGATGCCATCAACACCTACTATAACAATTTCATCAAGGAGGAATACGATGCGGTGGATCCCGAGGAAGCCGATTATACCTACGTGGTGGAAGCCTGTGAAAATGCACTGAATGCCAATCCTGATAATCCCAGGGCGTATTACTACCTGGCACTGGTCAACAACAAGAAGATCGAATATGATGCCGCCATTGAAAGTGCATTGAAGGCCATCGAGCTTGAAACAGACCCGCTTTGGATGTCAGCCATTTACCTTGAGCTGGGCCATGCATACCAGAATACGGTTGAATATGACAAGGCTTGCGAAGCCCTCAAGAAGGTGGTTGAGGATCCCTTCCTGGCCGCGGCTGAAAAGAAGATGGGGAACATTCCCGGGTGCAACTAGCCATCTTCAGCAAAATCTATTAGAAAAGCAGCGTTTTTAACGTTGCTTTTTTTTGTCACATGCCTTTATTTTCTTTCCTTTGTGCGATCTCGGTGGAGAGATTTGACTGATTGCAACCACAATAAAAAATGCTAAACCAGGAGATTTCCGATCGGTCACTCCTTCCCTCCCGAATATTGTTAAACATTGAATCCGTATAACCATGGCTTATCTATTTACTTCCGAATCCGTATCAGAAGGTCATCCCGATAAGGTCGCCGACCAGATCTCCGATGCCCTGCTGGATGCATTCCTTGCATACGACCCAACTCAAAAGTTGCGTGTGAAACACTGGTAACCACCGGTCAGGTGGTCCTTGCCGGAGAAGTTCGCACAAATACATACATCGATGTCCAGAAAGTAGCGCGGGATACCATTAAAAAGATCGGGTATACCAAAAGCGATTACCAGTTTGAATACAACTCCTGCGGGGTGGTGACCGTCATCCATGAACAATCACAGGATATCAACCGGGGTGTTGACCGCGAAGATCCCATGGAGCAGGGTGCCGGTGATCAGGGAATGATGTTCGGGTATGCCACCAATGAAACCGATGACTACATGCCCCTGCCCCTGGAGCTGAGCCACAGGCTATTGATAGAACTGGCTGCCATCCGCAGGGAAGGCAGGCAGATGACCTACCTGAGGCCTGACTCCAAATCACAGGTGACCATCGAATATGACGATGATGACACACCGCTCAGGGTACATACCATTGTACTTTCCACCCAGCATGATGAGTTCGACAGCGATGATGCCAGGATGCTGGAGCAGATCCGGACCGATGTGCAGCAGATCCTGATCCCCCGGGTGGCAGGCCAGCTGCCCGAAAGGCTGCAGAACCTTTTCGATGACGACATCATCCTCCATGTGAATCCCACCGGGAAATTTGTGATCGGAGGGCCCCACGGCGATACCGGGCTTACGGGCAGGAAGATCATTGTGGATACCTATGGCGGTAAAGGAGCCCATGGTGGTGGCGCTTTCTCCGGCAAGGATCCGTCCAAAGTGGACCGTTCGGCAGCCTACGCTGCCAGGCACATTGCCAAAAACATTGTGGCTGCCGGTATCTCCGACGAAATCCTGGTACAGCTCTCCTATGCCATCGGTGTGGTGGAACCCATCGGTGTCTTTGTGAATACCTTCGGGAAGTCGAAAGTGGACATGACCGATGGTGAGATCGCGTCGAAGATCACAGCGCTTTACGACCTGAGGCCTGCAGCCATTGAGAAGCAGTTGAAACTGCGCAATCCCATTTATGAAGATACCGCTTCCTATGGACACATGGGCCGTACCCCTGTGACAGTGACAAAGACCTTCTCTTCCCAGTACTGGGAGGACAAAACTGTGGAAGTGGAGCTCTTTACCTGGGAGAAACTGGATTTTGTGGAGACTTTTAAAAAGGCCTTCGGCCTCTCATAAACATTTTGATCTGCTATGTTTAGCGGTATTGTAGAAGAGGCAGCCGAGGTGGTAAGGCTGGAAAAGGAACAGGACAACCTGCACATCACCATGCGTTGTTCCTTTACCAGTGAACTGAAGATCGACCAGAGCATCTCCCACAACGGGGTGTGCCTCACAGTGGTGGATATCCGGGAAAACACCTATACGGTAACCGCCATCAGGGAGACCCTCCTGAAATCGAACCTGGGATTGCTGAAAACCGGGGACAAGGTGAACCTGGAAAGAAGCACGAAGCTTGATGCACGGCTCGACGGCCACATGGTGCAGGGGCACGTGGACCTGACAGCCACCTGCACAGCAGTGGAAGAAGCCGAAGGGAGCTGGTACTACACTTTCAAATACGAACCCACCAGCGAAGAGCACATCACCGTGGAGAAGGGCTCTGTCTCTGTGAACGGGGTAAGCCTTACGGTGGTCAACTCAAGGGATACCACTTTCCAGGTGGCCATCATCCCCTTCACTTACCAGGTAACCAACTTCCACCAGTTCAGGGTGGGGAGTGTGGTGAATATCGAATTCGACATTATCGGGAAGTACATCGCCAAAGTCCTGAAGGCACAGTTGGGGAAATAGTGCTCCATATGTTTTAGAGTACTGAACTTGCCCCCCGGAGTGCCAACGGGGTTTTGTATATTTAGTCCTCAAAATTCGATCGATGAAAACCATACTGGTCCTCGGTGCCGGACTCTCTTCAACCTCCCTGGTCAAATATTTCCTGGATCATGCAGAACGCAAGTGGAAAGTCCGGGTTGGTGACATCAATCCTGAAAATGCAGCATCCCGGACGGGAGACCACCCTTCCGCTGAAGCTTTCAGGTTTGACGTATATGATGATGAACAGCGCGGGAAGGAGATCGGGCAGGCAGACATCGTGATCAGCCTGCTGCCAGCCAGGATGCACCACCTGGTGGCCGAATCATGCGTGGAGAAGGGCAGGAACATGGTCACCGCATCCTACCTCTCTCCTGCCATCAAATCACTTGACAATGCAGCCAGGGAGAGGGGGATCATCCTGATGAACGAATGCGGGGTGGACCCGGGCATTGACCACATGTCGGCCATGCAGATGATCGACAGGATCAGGGAAGAAGGGGGTGAGCTCAGGGCATTTGAATCGAGTACCGGGGGACTGGTGGCACCGGGATTTGAGAACAATCCCTGGCAGTACAAATTCACCTGGAATCCGCGTAATGTGGTGCTGGCCGGGGGTGCCGGTGCACGGTTCCTGCACAATGGCAAATTCAAATATTTTCCCCACCACAAGGTTTTCAGGCGCATCGAAACCATCACCGTCCCCCCGCTGGGGGAATTTGAGGTCTATGGCAACAGGGATTCCCTTACCTACCGGGAAACCTATGGCCTGCATCACCTGGAGACCATGTTCCGTGGGACCATCCGCCGGCCCGGGTTCTGTGAGGCATGGGACATTTTCGTCCAGCTGGGCGCCACCGATGATTCCTACGTAATGGAAGACACGGAGAACATGACCCACCGGGAGTTCATCAACAGTTTTATGGCCTACGAGACCAGGATCCCCGTGGAGACCAAGCTGGCCCGCTACCTGGAATTCAGTGAGGATTCGGAAATGATGGAACGGCTCAGATGGCTGGGGATCTTCGAGGATAAGAAGATCGGTATTCCCGGCCTCTCCCCTGCCCGCATCCTGCAGAAGATTCTGGAGGAGAAATGGAAACTGGATCCGGGCGACAAAGATATGATCGTCATGCAGCACCAGTTCGATTTCATACTGGAGGGTGTCCACAGGAAACGCTATGCCAACCTGGTTTACATCGGTCAGGATACCAGGCATACGGCCATGTCCATGACCGTGGGCCTGCCACTGGCCATGGTGGCCCGCAGGATCCTGGAAGGAACATACCGGGAAACCGGCGTCCAGCTGCCTATCCACCCGGATATCTTTAATCCGGTCCTTGAAGAACTGGAGGAATACGGTATCCGGTTTGAAGAAGAGGAGGTCAGAATTTCTCAATAGCCCCGAGTCCGAATAGCGCAAAATCATACCGGACCGGATCGGCGGGATCCAGTTCCCTCAACCTTGACGTCAACTCTTCCACTGCCGCCCAGTCATTCTGTTTCCTTTGAAGCAGCCCGAGCTTTCTTGCAGTTGTTCCCGAATGCAAATCAAGCGGCACATAGAGGGCAGCCATGGGAATCCGGTCCCAAATCCCGAAATCTACACCGGCACTGTCCCTGCGGACCATCCACCTGAGGAACATATTGATCCTCTTGGCGGCCGATCCCCGCTCCAGGTCCGGAACATGCCTGGAGGTCCTGCCCGGATTGCCATTCCGGAGAAACAGTTTCCTGAAATGAATAATGGCCCGGGGCAGGTCCCCGTAAGTTTCAAAGCCTCCTTCAAAAACGCCCCTGAGTCCGCCGGATTCCCGGTAGATCCTGCCCAGTGCTTCCAGGAAATAGACACAATCGATCCCGTTGAAAGTCCTGTGAACGAATGGCAGGAACCGGGCAAAATCCCCTTCCTTTGCACCGCTAATAAACGCATACGGCCCTCCCGGCATCCAGGAGACCAGCCTGCGGGCACTGGTGATGATGGTGGTCCTTCTTCCCCATGACAGGGTTGCGGTAAGGAAGGCTGAGATCTCTATATCGGCGGGGTCAATAAATTGATGGGGTACCTGTATGGGATCTGAGTCGATAAATTCCCGGGAGTTATAGTAGCCGGCTTTCTCATCAAGGAACGCTTTAAGCGTCTCGGGGCTGATCCGGTTATTCGATCCGCCCATCCTTCATGGTGATGATCCGGTCGGCCATCCCCGCCAGCTCCCTGTCATGGGTCACGATCACCAGGGTCTTCTGAAAATGATCCCTGAGGCGGATGAACAGTTTATGCAGCTCCTGCTTGTTCTCCGTATCCAGGTTCCCCGACGGTTCGTCGGCCAGGATCACCTCGGGATCGTTGACCAGTGCACGGGCAACTGCCACCCGCTGCTGCTCCCCCCCGAAAGTTCTGCTGGCTTATGGTCGAGCCTTTCGGACAAACCCAGGAAATCAAGCAGCTCCTTTGCCTTTTGCTCCACCTCTTTCCTGGGCCGGTGGGCTATATAGCCGGGGATACATACGTTTTCATGTGCATTGAATTCGGGCAACAGCTGGTGGAACTGGAAAACAAAGCCGATATGCCTGTTCCGGAACCGGGCCAGCTGGTTGTTCACCAGTTCATTGGTCAGGATCCCGTTGATGGTAACAGTACCGCTGTCCTGTATGCCCAGTGTTCCGATGATCTGCAGCAGGGTGGTCTTCCCTGCTCCGGATGGACCTACGATGGATACCACCTCCCCGGCAGCGATCTCAAGGTCGATGCCTTTCAATACCTGCAGGTTCCCGAAGGACTTGGTGATTTGTTCAGTGGTAATCATGCCGGGCTAAAATATCAGGTAAATATAAAGAAGATAGAGCACAATCATCAACACGCCCTCCCACCGGGTAATTTTTGACCTTGCAGCAGGCAACATGAGCAGCAGGAGCACCACAGTAACCCCCAGCATCCATGGTATATCGAACCGGGCAATGGCCCTGTCCACCCCGATAGGACTCACAATACCGGTCAATCCCAGGACCGACAGGATGTTCATCATGTTGGAACCTATGATGTTCCCCACCGAGATATCTGTTTCTTTCTTCAGTGCTGCAATAACACTGGTGGCCACCTCGGGAATGCTGGTCCCCACGGCCACCATGGTAATGGAGATGATACGCTGTGAGATCCCCAGGTTCTCGGCGATGATGGCTGCATTCTTCACCAGCAGGTCGGCGCCGAAAGCCAGTCCTGCACAGGAGACCAGGAACATGACGATGGCCACCCAGGTTTTCATGGCCGGTTTCTCACTGTTCCCTGATTCTGCTTTTACAGCCCGCCGGGCTTCCTTGCCCCGCCGTGCCTGGATCACCACAAAACCGATATAGGCAACAAGCAGCCCCACAAGCACAAATCCTTCAATCCTGGTGAGCATTCCGTTGAGGGAAAAAGCGAACAGCAACAGGGAGACACCCATCAGTATGGGCCAGTCCTGCCTCACCGATTTGGCAGGCACCGGGATGGGATAGATGATGGCTGTAATAGCCAGGACCAGGAGGATGTTGGAGATGTTGCTCCCCACCACGTTGCCAATGGCGATCTCCGGTAAACCTTTAAAGGCGGCCTGCAGGCTAACCAGCAGTTCCGGTGCAGAGGTGCCGAATGCCACCACGGTCAACCCGATAATCATGGTGGGGATCTTCAGCCGGTGTGCAAGGGCTACACTGCTGTCAACCAGGAACTTCCCACTAATAAAGAGAAGCAGCAATCCGAAAGACAGGTACAGGTAAATGTGTATCATGGGTGGGGACGGGTGCTAATCCAGGTCCATGTTCTTCTTCACGCCCTTTACAATATCATCCGCATCCTTGGTCAGGTTCCTCGTAATGTCACTGGCATCCTTGGTGAGGTTGTTCTTGATCTCCTTGAAATCCTCCACCACATCCGGTGTGCTTTTCTCAAACTCCTGCTTGATATCATCGGTGGCCCTTTTGAACTCCTTCATTCCCTTGCCGAATGTCCTGGCCAGTTTCGGGATCTCCTTGGATCCGAACAGCAGCAATGCAATGAGCAAAGCAAATATGATCTCCTGCCCGCTGATAAATAGAAATGTCCCCAGCATCTTTGCTTCGATTTTCGCAAATATAGCAATAGTTGCGCATATATCTTAAGAAAGGCCATCCCTTCTGGGACAGCCTTTCCGGACGTACCTGTTATTGGAAAACCAGGATACCCTGCGGAGCTCAGTTTGTGGAGATCTGCAGCATGTAGTTCCCCTCTGCCTTCTCGGCGGATATACTGTAGGTCCAGGAACCGATGTATTTCTTATTGTTTTCTTCACTGATGCTCAGGGACTGGCTGAAGCTGATCTCGGCGGAGGAGTTGATGGTCATATCTTTGAACACCTTACCATCAGGGTAGGTTACCTTGATGCGGATCGCTCCTGAAGTCACCCTGCCGTTGATCATGCACCTGAAATGGCGGGTGCCCTGTTCCACTTCGAATTCGCCCTTGGAACTGTCCGTGCCGTCCCTGAAGCTGTTGCGCAGGGTCAGCTGGGTCTGGTTCTCCCGGTAGTCCCTGAAAAACGAATATGGCGCGTTTTCTCCACTGCTTATATAAACATCCCTGGCACCGGCCATCTCCCTGGCCCTGACCCTCATGATCTCAGCCTGCTCCTTGTGCTGCAGTTCCATCTCCCTCATCTTTTCCTGTTGCAATTGCAACATCTTCTGCCTGGCAATCCGTTCATCCTCCCTCATTTCCTGCTCCCTTTCCTGCCTTTCCAGCTCCTCGCGGGCCTGTTGCTCCTGCTTCTGGTCGCTTCCTGAATCCTGGGCCCTGAGCACATGCCCTGAACCTATAACCAGGAAAAGTGCCATCAGGTAACCTATTCGTCTGATCGTTTTCATATGGTTCGATTTTTAATGATTCTTTTACTGTCAGTACAAATTTAGGGCGGTAAAGCGTACAAATTGGTTAATGCATTGTTAATGGTTGGTTAACGGCCGCTGAAAGGTATTATCTTAGCTGTCAAACCGGTCGGGATGAAAAGCCGCTTGCTCATAGGATTGTCCGCACTGGCCCTGTTTGTGCTCATCACAGTGCAGTTCATGTTCGTTACCGATACCTACTGGACCAAGCAGAAACAGATAGATGCCAGGTATGAACGCCTGGCCAGGGAAGCCCTTGTGGATTTCGACAACCGGGGATTCGATTTTGCCTTTGATTCGGTCCTGTTCCTCCTGGACAACCTGGCGCTGGAATACCTGTTCCCTCATCCCGATTCGGTATTGCAGCCCGTTGCACCCACCTTTTACGGGATCATTTCAGGGTATAAAGCGCCACTGGAATACGCCAGGGACCAGATTGTAAAAGCAGGGGAGGATCCAAACTTTACCCTCCTCCTGCACCTGAAGGAGCTGATCCTGATGGACGCGGATTTTGGACAGCGGGTATACCCCGACAGCCTGGTGGTGAGCCGGGTACCTGACGGATCGATCCTGGTGGGTTCCCACGTCCACGAACGGAACTTTTTCCGCATCTCCTATGAGACCCACATCAGCCTGAAGAACAGGACAAAACTGGTTCTCAATGAAATGCGGCTGGTCCTGGCCCTCTCCATATTCACACTGGTCCTGGTCTTCACTGTCTTCTATATGACCCTGAGGAATATGCTGCGACAGAAAAGGTTGTCGGAGATGAAGACCGACTTCATCAACAACATGACCCATGAGCTCAAAACGCCCCTTTCCACCATCTCGGTGGCCTCCAGCACACTGGGCAATCCGGTGATGATCAGGCAGGACAAGAAGGTGGAGGAACTCTCCTCCATGATCAGGAAACAGAACAAACACCTGGCTGAACTGATCGACCGGATCCTGGACATCAACATCTGGGAGCGGGACCAGGTGAAATTGAAGAAACAACCGGTCCGGACTGAAACATGGATCAGGGAACTGACAGCGGCCTTCCTTCAGATGCAGGATGGTAAATGCACGGAAGTGGCACTGAAAGTGGATTTCCCGTCCGGGTCGGTCCACATGGACGAAGTGCACATGTCCACTGCCATCAACAACCTCCTGTCCAACGCGGTGAAATACGGGCACAGTGACTGTCATATCGGGGTGAACCTGGTGGAGCACAGCGGTTCCATGGTGATCACCGTTTCGGACAACGGACCGGGTATCAGGAAGGAGGAGCTGAAACATATATTTGAAAAATTCTACCGCGGCCGGGAATCCAGGGAGCGGGTAATCAAAGGGCTGGGCCTGGGCCTCTACTACGTGAAACAGATTGTGGAAGCGCACCATGGGTCCATCAGCGCCCGGAGCACCCCGGGAAAGGGAGCACAATTTATCATTAAAATACCTGTCAATCATGAACATCCTGCTGGTTGAAGACGATATCGATCTTCAGAAGGTTCTTGCCCAGTACCTGGAACTGTCGGGCTTCACCGTATATACTGCCAACCATGGCAAACACGGACTGGAAATGTTCCGGAAGCACCATACCGATATCTGTATCCTGGATGTAATGATGCCGGTTTTGGACGGATTTACCATGGCCGGTGAGATCCGCGCCCTTGATCCCCACATGCCCATTATTTTTCTCACGGCCAAAAACCAGAAAGAGGACCGGTTAAGGGGCCTTAAGATCGGTGCCGATGATTACATTACAAAACCTTTTGAAGCAGAAGAACTGGTCCTGCGGATCCATAACATCCTCAAGCGTACCGGGAAAGAGGAGACCGGTCCGGTGAGACTTGGAAAACTGCGGGTCAGTTTCAGTGAACTGCTGATCGAGGATAACGGGAACCGGTACAACCTGTCCCCCAGGGAATCGGAGCTGCTCAGGTACCTGATATCTAACCAGAACAAGGTGCTTACCCGTGAACAGATCCTGGAGGAACTCTGGGGACAGAACGACTATTTCCTTGGACGTAGCATGGATGTGTTCATTTCAAGGCTCAGGAAATACCTGCAGGCGGAACCCACCGTGGAACTGGAAACAAAAAGGGGTGTGGGTTTCGTCCTCAAAGTAACGCCCCACACCCCTTTATAATATCCGGGAATAACCTATTTCCTTACTGTCCCCTTCAGCACACGGATGTTTTCATCTTTCTTGATGGTATCATACACCACCGGTGTGGCAATGAAAAGGGATGAATAGGTACCCACAACCACACCCAGCAGGAGTGCAAATGTAAAGCCCCTGATCACGTCGCCGCCGAAAATAAAGATGGCCAGCAACACAAAGAAGGTACTCAGGGAGGTACTGAAGGTACGGCTCAGCGTGCTGTTCAGTGCCGAGTTGAAGATCTCCTTCCGATCACGTTTCTTCTGCAGTCCCACGAACTCCCTGATCCGGTCAAACACAACCACCGTATCGTTAATGGAGTAACCCACAACGGTCAGGATGGCCGCTATAAAGGACTGGTCCAGCTCAAGCGAAAAGGGCATGACCCCGTGCAGGAGCGAGAAGAGCCCGATGACTATCATCACGTCATGGACCAGGGCCGCCAGGGCACCCAGCCCGAACTGCCAGTTGCGGAACCGGGCAAGAATGTACAGGAAGATGATCAGCAGCGAAGCAATGATCACAATGACCGCTGTCCGCGTGATGTCATCCGCGATGGTCGGACCCACCTTGTGTGCACTGATAATGTATTCCTGTCCGTTCAGAAAATCATCCAGTGTCACATCACTGTCCAGGAAGGGCTGCAGGCCTTCAAACATCTGTGCCTTGATGATGGAATCCGTCTCCGGACGGTCATCATCAACGAGGTACTTGGTAGTAACCCTGACCGTACTCTTGTTCCCGTATGTGATTACCGTAGGTTCAATTCCGAAGGCGTTTGACAGGTTTTCTTTGATATCTTCGGTCTCCACCTCCTGTTTGAAGGAGATCACGTAGTTGTGCCCTCCTGAAAAGTCCACGCCCAGATTCAGGCCACGGGTGGACAGGGAGGCTGCACCTCCAAGGATGATCAGGCCGGAGATGACATAGAAGATCTTCCGTTTTCCAATGAAGTCGATCTTTGCATTCCTGAATGCATTCCTGGTGATTTTTGTATCAAAGGTAATATTCCGTCCCTTGGCCAGCATCCTTTCATACACCAGCCTGGTGAGGATGATGGCACTGAACAGCGAGGTCAGGATCCCGATGACCAGCGTGGTGGCAAAACCCTTAATGGGACCGGTACCGAAAAAGAAGAGTATCAGGCCCGTAAGGAATGTGGTGATCTGGGCATCGAAAATGGCCGAATAGGCATTCCTGTAGCCGTCCTTGACAGCGGTCTTCAGGTTCTTCCCGGCTGCAAGTTCTTCCCGTATCCTTTCATATATAAGCACATTGGCATCCACCGACATACCGATGGTCAGCACGATCCCCGCAATACCCGGCAGGGTCAGCACCGCCTGCAGTGAAGCCAGAACGCCGATCAGGAAAAACATATTTGCCAGCAGCGCAATATCAGCTACCATACCTGCCCTGCGGCTGTAATAAAAGATCATGTAAGCCAGAACAACCACGAAGGCGATCAGGAATGAGTTGAGACCATCCTTCACCGATTTGGCACCCAGTGAGGGACCAATCACCTCGCTGGATTCGATGCGTGCACGGGCCGGCATCTTACCTGACTTCAGGATATTGGCCAGGTCGTCTGCATCGGATTGGGAGAAATTCCCGGAAATGGAGGAGCTCCCCCCTTTGATCTCTTCACTTACCGTGGGGGCAGAATAGACCAGCCCATCCAGTACGATGGCCAGGGCTTCACCCACATTTTCACGGGTCAGGTTGGCCCACTTCTTGGCCCCTTCCGAATTCATGTTCATGCTCACATTGAACTCCCCGGTATAGGGATCAGTCCCCACCCTGGCATCGGTCACAAACCTGCCTTCAAGGGCCGGCTGTCCGTTGCGGGTGGCTTTCAGGGCGTGTAGCCTGACGAACTGCTGGTCATCACCATCGGGCTGGAAATGCCAGGCAAAGATCATGTCCGAAGGGAAAAGCTGCCTGATCTGGGGAATGGACAGGTATTCGTTCACCTTGGCCGTATCCTTCAGCAGCACCACTCCCACGGTGGATCCGGGGATAAATTGCCGCTGGTTATCCAGGTAGGGAGTGAGCACTGCAATCAGGGGATTCTCTTTGTAAAACTGTGCTTCCTGGTCACTCAGAAGGGAGGTTGAATCCAGGTCGCTCAGCAGGTCAAGTCCCGCCGTATCCAGCAGCAAGCTCCTCCTGGGGAATATCCAAAAGGGACTCCGATTCTCCTTCTCCAGCCTGTTCCGCAGTCTCTGCAGATTCTTCCTGGCCCTCCCCTGCAGATGGTTCTTCAATAATTTCTTCTGTGCTGATGATATTGGCCAGTGTTGTATTGGCCACTTCCAGGTAGTTCCAGACCTCTGGAGCAGAGTAGGTGGTCCAGAACTCCAGGTTGGCGGTTCCGGTCAGCAATTTGGTCACCCTTTCAGGTTCCTTCACTCCGGGAAGCTCCACCAGGATCCTTCCCTGGCGTTCCAGCTTCTGAATGTTCATCTGCACCACACCGAACCGGTCGATCCGGTTCCTCAGTACATTGTAGGAATTGTCAATGGCTCCCTCGGCCCTGATTTTCAGGAAGTCAACCACTTCCTCGTTGGAAGTGCTGAAATCAATATCTCCCCTGGTTTCCGGGGTCATGAAGAACTGTGCAATCTGGCCTCCGGGATTAAGCTCCTCGAATGCCTCGGCGAACAGGTCGACAAAATCACTCTGGCTGTTCCTTTTCTTCTCCTTGGCCAGGGACATTGTTTCCGTAAACACCGGATCGGTAAGATATTGCGGGGCGGCAATGGACCGGATGATATCTTCCACCGCAATTTCCAGGATCACATTCATTCCACCTTTCAGGTCAAGGCCAAGGTTGATCTCCCTTTCCATACAGTCCTGGTAGGTATATTTCTTAAAGAGGACATTGTACACGACTTCGCCCTTCATGGAGTCCAGATACGAACGTTCAAGCCTGATATCACCGTTGGCATACTTCCTGGCATCTTTTTCAACCTTCTGTGAAAAAACAGTGAACAGGAGCTGGTATACACTAACTATGGCCAGTACAATCGTAAAGAACCTGATAGCACCTTTATTCTGCATTTTTAACTTGTTTATTAATAGTAACTTGGTTATTTTTTTGGAATAGGCCGCAAATATAGCACTTATTTTCCGCACTTCTGAGTGAAGGCAAAAAAAATTACACAACCGGACCATGGTCCAGCTGCGTAATTTCTTTGTTTTAACCGCTTGTAAATCTGAGTGTTACAGGCTATCCTTCGAACAACTTCAGGTTTTCAAGCACTTTCATCACCTGCTTCACGCTATCTGCAGAGGATTTGAGCAACTTCTTTTCCTCTGTATTCAGGCTGATTTCTATGATCTCTTCCACCCCGTGCTTCCCAAGTTTCACAGGTACGCCCAGGTAGATGTTCTTTTGTCCGTATTCACCATTCAGATAGGCACATACAGGAAAGACCCGGTTCTGGTTATCCACAATGGCCTCAACCATTTGTGATACAGCAGCTCCGGGAGCATACCAGGCAGAGGTCCCCATGAGGCTCACCAGTTCACCGCCCCCTTTACGGGTCCTCTCCACGATCTTCTCGATCTCCTCCGGTCCCAGCAGTTCTGTCACCGGGATCCCGCTTACGGATGTATATCTGGGAAGCGGAACCATGGTATCTCCATGTCCACCCAGCAGCATGGCATGGATGTCATAGGGTGAAACATCCAGTGCATTGGCCAGGAATGCTTTATAGCGCCCGGTGTCGAGGATTCCTGCCATCCCGAATACTTTATGGGGATCTTTGTTGGCTGCAAGAAAGGCTGCATAGGTCATCACATCCAGGGGATTGGAAACCACGATGACGATGGCATCGGGTGAATACTTGATGGCCTTCTCGGTCACCTCTTTGACGATGCCGGCATTGGTCTTGATCAGGTCGTCACGGGACATACCCGGCTTCCGGGGAATCCCGGAAGTGATCACAATGATCCCCGATCCTTTGGTCTTCAAGTAATCATTGGTGGATCCGGTCACGCGGGTGTTGAAATGGTTGATGGAAGAGGTCTGCCAGATATCAAGGGCTTTCCCTTCGGCAAGACCTTCCTTCACATCCACGAGTACCAGTTCATTGGTCAGATCTTTGTGGGCAATCACATTGGCGCAGGTGGCACCAACATTCCCTGCTCCAATCACAGTAATCTTATTCATAACTCAGGGTTTTTTAGGTTAACTTAAAAAACGAACATAGGTTAATATAGGATCAACACCTATAAATGTATGAAATTCTCACTTGAATGGCGTGTTGTTATAGAGCATGCGGTCGTGGATTATTTGACATTAAGCTGTAATTATGGTAAATTGAGCATCAACACATCCGCCATCCCAACCATGAGCATCGATCTTTCAAAATACCTGGCCGACTGGTACAAGGAAGAACCGGCAAAGAACATCTATCCCGGACCTGTTGTCACCATTTCCAGGGAGGTAGGCTGCCCGGCAAAGAAGGTTGCGGCTTCCCTGACCGAGCGCCTCAATACCCTCAAGAAAGGAAAATCAAAGGAGCACCCATGGCGGTGGATCAGCAAGGAGATCCTTCTGGAATCGGCCAGGGAACTGGAGGTGGACTCCAGCCAGATACAGCACGTTTTCGACTATAAGAGCCGCGGTGTGCTGGAGGACCTGTTGCTCGCCCAATCAAAGGATTACTATAAATCGGACCTGAAGATCAGGACCACCATTGCCAGGGTGATCCGGAATTTTGCCAATCAAGGCAACGCGGTGATCGTTGGCAGGGGAGGTGTGGCCATCACCCGGGACATCCCAAAATCGCTGCATATATTCCTTGAAGCACCCTTGGAATGGAGGGCCCTGAGGGTATCTGAAAAGCACGATTATACCATCGAACAGGCCCGGAATTATGCCCAGAACATCGATAAGAAGAGGTCTCATTTCAGGGACTATTTCCATGGAAAGGGCACCGACTACACCCGGTTCGACATTAAACTGAACTGCATGACCCTTAAAATTGAAGAGATCATCGACATCACGGTAGGTGCCCTGAAAACCCGGTCAATGCTTTAAACCAGTACCTTCCCTGTCATCTCTTCAGGACGGTCAACGCCCATGATATGCAACAGTGTGGGAGCTACGTCGGCCAGTATGCCTTCCCCGATACTGGTGTAATCGGATGAAACCAGGATACAGGGAACGGGATTCAATGAGTGGGCAGTGTTGGGAGAACCATCGGCATTGACAGCGTTATCGGCATTCCCATGATCGGCAATGATGAGTACATCGTACCCGTTGGCCCGGGCGGCCTCCACCACTTCCCCCACACATTCATCCACGGTCCGCACAGCCTTTTCGATAGAGGCATAGACCCCGGTATGACCCACCATGTCACCATTGGCAAAGTTGAGGCAAATGAAATCCGGCTGCTCCTCTTCAATGGCCCTGATGACTGCATCTTTCACTTCAAAGGCGCTCATCTCAGGCTGCAGGTCATAGGTGGCCACCTTGGGAGAGGCAATAAGGATCCTGTTCTCACGCTCGAAAACAGCTTCCCTTCCACCTGAGAAAAAGAAGGTCACATGCGCATACTTCTCCGTTTCTGCAATTCTCAGCTGCGATAATCCCGCGGCAGCCACAACCTCCCCCATGGTGTTGTTCACATTCTCCTTGTCATAGATCACATGGAGTCCCCTGAATGTGGCATCATAAGGGGTCATGGTGCAGTAATGCAGGGGAAGGGTCTTCATCCCCTGTTCCGGCATATCCTGCTGGGTCAGCGCAATGGTCAGTTCCCGGGCACGGTCGTTCCTGAAATTGAAAAAGACCACCACATCGCCCTCTTTGAGGCTCCCAACCGGCTGGCCGGACCCATCCACCACCACGATGGGTTTCACGAACTCGTCTGTGACCCCATCACCATAAGATTCCCCGATAGCAGCCACGATGTCTGTTGTGGGCCTTCCCTTTCCGTCAACCAGGAGGTCATAGGCCTGCTTGACCCGCTCCCAGCGCTTGTCCCTGTCCATGGCATAATACCGGCCAATAAATGAAGCTACCTTGCCGTTGGATCCTGACAGGTGCCTTACCAGGTCCTCCATATAACCTTTCCCGCTCCGGGGATCCGTATCCCTTCCGTCCCCGAAACCATGGATGAACACATCCCCGATCCCGTAGTCGCCTGTCATATCGCACAGCTTATACAGGTGTTTATCCAGTGAGTGAACCCCTCCGTCTGAAATCAATCCCATGAAATGGACCTGCTTTTTGTTGTCGCGGGCATATGAGAATGCTTCCACCAGGGCTTCATTCTCCACAATGGTGTTGTCCCTGACAGCTATATTGATCTTGACCAGGTCCTGGTAGACAATCCTCCCGGCACCGATATTGAGGTGTCCCACCTCTGAATTCCCCATCTGTCCGTCGGGCAATCCCACATCCTCCCCGGAAGCAAATAACCTGGAGGAAGGGTATTGTTCCGCCAGCCGGTCCATGGTGGGCGTGGGAACCTGGCTTATCACATCTGATTTATCTCCTTTGCCGATCCCCCATCCATCGAGGATCATCAGCATTGCTTTTTTATGGCTCATTGTCTCTTGATATTATGTTGACCCTTCCGGGCGCACAAATTTAATCGAATTATTACTACAACAATACATCTTCAAAACTGTTTTCCTGATACCACCGGTAAGGAAGATCTATGTTTCGAAAATCCATATTTATCACCGCAGGCACCGCCATTGTGATGCTCGGTTCCTGCATATCCCAAAACAGAACCACCATGGCAGAACAACATACCAATGCGCTGATATACGAGACCAGCCCCTACCTGCTCCAGCATGCCCACAATCCCGTAAACTGGTACCCGTGGGGTGAAGAGGCTTTGCAGAAGGCCCGTGATGAAAATAAGCTGATGATTGTAAGTATCGGGTACTCCTCCTGCCACTGGTGCCATGTGATGGAGCACGAAAGCTTTGAAGACAGTGCAGTGGCTCGCCTGATGAATGAGCATTTCGTGAGCGTCAAGGTGGACAGGGAAGAGCGGCCCGATATCGATCATATATTCATGACCGCCGTACACCTGATGAACCAGCAGGGGGGCTGGCCACTGAATTGCATCGCATTACCGGACGGACGGCCCATCTGGGGCGGCACCTATTTCCCGAAAGAACAGTGGATCAATGCCCTGAAACAGATTAATGACTATTACACGGAACATCCTGAAGAAACGGAGCAGTATGCCGTGAAGCTGGCTGAAGGGATCACCTCCAATTCACTGCTCCCTCCGGTTGAAGATACAGAATCCATAGGTGAACAGGAGATCCGTGAAGCTGTGGGTACCTGGTCCCGCCAGTTCGATCATGAACACGGAGGTTTCCGCGGAGCCCCCAAATTCCCCATGCCGGTAAACCTTGAATTCCTGCTTCATTACGGTCATCAGCTGATGACCGGGAGATACTACGGTTTGTGGAATCCACACTGACCAGCATGGCCCGCGGGGGTATTTACGACCAGGCGGGAGGGGGATTTGCCAGGTATTCGGTGGACCCCATCTGGAAGGTTCCGCACTTTGAGAAAATGCTCTATGACAATGCACAGCTGCTGGGACTTTACGCACATGCATACCAGGTGTTTGGCAGGGAATCCTTCCTGGATGTGATCCGTCAAACCATCGGATTCCTCCAACGGGAAATGGTCAGCAGTGAGGGATTGTTCTACAGTGCACTGGATGCTGACAGTGATGGTGAGGAGGGAAAATATTATGGTTGGAGCCGGGAGGAGCTGGAAGATATCCTGGAGGGTGATTTCGACCTTTTTGCTGACTATTATAACATCAACTCCACCGGGATCTGGGAGCATAACAAATACATTCTTTTCCGTACCTCAGACGTGGATTCCTTTGCCAGGGAACAGGGGATGAGCCCTGGTAGCCTCCGTGAACGGATCAGCAAATGGCATAAGATCCTCCTGGAAGCCCGTGCGGGGAGGGTCAGGCCGGAGCTGGATGACAAATCCCTGACCTCCTGGAACGCCATGATGATCTCCGGACTGGTGAATGCATACAGGGCAACCGGTGATCCCGGGATCCTCGAAATGGCCGCCAGGTGCGGAAACACAATCAGGCAGAAGCTGTGGAGCAAAGAGAAGGTGTTGTACAGGAACTATAAGGAGGACCGGAGGTCTATCCCGGGCTTCCATACCGATTATGCCCTCTTTATTGAGGCCTGCCTGAACCTTTATGAAGTAAGCATGGAGAGCCACTGGCTGGAGCTGGCAAAAGACCTGACCGGTGCCACTTATGAAAAATTCTTTGACCCCGGTTCCGGGATGTTCCACTACAACTCCAGGGACACAGAGGTTTTGATCACGCACCACATAGAGGTCCAGGACAATGTGATCCCCTCCTCAAATTCGGTCATGGCCCTGAACCTGTTCCGGCTCGGACACCACCTGGTTAAAAGAGAGTACCTGGAACAGTCAGCTTCCATGCTGGATCGGATGAAAGGCAGGATCATCCAATACCCCAACGGATTTGCCGGGTGGGGAAACCTGTTGTTAAAACAGCAGCATCCCTTCTATGAAATTGCAGTGGTGGGACCGGATGCTGAAAAGATCCTTCTGGAACTTGGCAGGGAGTACCTTCCAAATGCCATTCTTACAGGAACTGACACTGAAAATGACCTGCCCCTGTTCAGGGACCGTTACCAAAAGGATAAAACGCATATCTTTGTTTGCATGGACAACGTTTGCCAGTTACCTGTCAATAACCCGGAGGATGCAAAAGCAATCTATCATCAATAAACTAAAGGAGCTCAAGGAGGCTGCATGGGACTTCCCGGTGAAAGATACAAGGGGCCACCGGTTTGCAAAAAAATATGCCGCAAAGACCGGTGACCTGATCAATGAAGGGATCCAGGTAGTGGGCCAGGAAGCAGAAGAGACTGAACAGATGGCCCGTTCGTTTTTCAAAATGCTGGAAGCCAAACTGGACCTGAGCGGCCGGACCGACCCCCCCACTGAGGAGGAGGTGAAAGCCGCCATTGAACAGCTCAAGGATATGGGCAGGTTTTCCGTATTTGCCACCCTTGTGATCCTTCCCGGGGGCATCATCTCGCTGGTGGGGCTCGAATTGCTGGCACGCAGGTTCGGGATCAGGGGTTTCAACCTGGTTCCCTCCTCCTTCCGCAAAAAGAGAAGATCCAACCTGCCTGCAAAACCAGGTTCCGCAAACAACCACCATCTATAATCTGTTTCACATGAAAAAGACCATCCTGGCATTGATTCTAACCGGCATGTGTACCATTCCGGTTTTTTCTGAAGTAGTCACCTACCCATCCCCGGAAGGGACCGAATCCTCGGCACAATACATGGTGGAGGTGATGCAGGACGGGAAGGTCCACCAGCCATTTGTGTATGTTTCCCATGCACAGCTACCCAGGTTCAACCAGAGCCATACAACGGCCTATTCGATCTTCTCCTTTACCGGAAAGGCCATCATCCGGGTCACAAAACTGGAAGGAGCATTCAGCATGTGCAAAGTATTGCCCTCATCCTACGGCATCCCGGCATCCAAAGAGGGAAACACAGCAGTGTTCACCATGGACAAACCACGAAAGGTGGCTGTTGAGTTTGACGGGGATATCACCCATCCGCTGCTGCTTTTCGCCGATGAACCGGAAACAGACATCCCCGATCCCACAGATCCTGATGTGATCTGGTTCGGCCCAGGCAACCATACCCCCGAAGAGGATATTGTCCCCCGGTCTGGACAAACCATTTACCTGGCAGGCGGGGCCGTTGTCAATGCATTTATTAAAGCCACGGATGTATCAGATGTGACCATCCGGGGGAAGGGGATCCTCAACGGGCGGATGTTCGGGCACACGGGAGGCAGGCACATCCTCTTTCGCGGTAACTGTTCCAATATCACGGTGAGGGACATTACCATCGTTGATTCACCCGGATTTTATGTTACCACCAGCGGAACCGGGACCCATGTGAAAAACATTAAAGGGCTGGGCTGGTGGTTCAATACCGATGGAATCGCCGTGGGTGAGAACAGCCTGGTGGAGGATTGCTTTCTGAAGTGCAATGATGATGCCATCAAGCTCTACCACTCCAACACAAAGGTCTACCGCACCACCATCTGGCAGATGGAGAACGGTGCCCCGTTCCAGATCAGCTGGAACATGAATTCAGACAACCGGGACTTTATTGTAAAGGACTGCGATGTGATACATTGTGACCATTTCTGGGACAACACCAATACCGCTGTGTTTGCGGCGATCCACGGGGGCGGCGGACACATGAGCAACTACCTTTTCGAAGATATCCGCATCGAGAATTGCGATTTCAGGCTTTTCAGCATCCAGATCCGGCCCAACCAATTCGCCCGTTCCAGGACCCTGGGAAAGATCTCCGGCCTTATGTTCAAAAATATTTCGGTTACCACGCCGGGCGGGGTGCCCATGAAACGGATCAACCTGTTCCAGGGGTATGATAAGGCCAGTACGGTTTCGGATGTGATCATTGAGAACCTGAGCATAAACGGTGAACTGATCCGGGATGCCAGGCAGGGAAGGTTCGAACTGGAACCCGGCACCACTGCTGATATCCTATTTAAAGTGACCAAAGAGTATATGCCGGCTGTTGCAAAGAAAAAGCCGGTGAAACCGAAGGTACTTGAGTGGAACAATCCCCTGTGGAAGACGGGACTGAACTCCTATGGGGCCTCTGATTTTCATATCTGGCAGGAAGAAGGCATCTACTACCTGGTGGCCACCGAAATCCCCAACAATGAATGGGGCAAACGTGGCATCATTCTCTATACTTCCGAAAACATGATCCACTGGCGGGAGGATACCTACCTGATCAACCGCACATCCATCGATGAGGATGCCTGGTACAAGGATGGATTCGGTCAGCCTGAAATCCACAGGATCAACGGAAAGTATTACCTGATTTTTAATGCCTTCAACGATAAGAACGATCCCTATGGCCGGCTTGGTTTTTGCATGGCTGTGGCCGATAGCCTGCGGGGACCCTACAGGATCATGAATCCTGATGCCCCACTCTCCTACGGGGCCAATACCACCCTCCTGGAGGAGGAGGGAAAGGTATATGCTTACTGGGACCTGGACGGGCATTTCTATATGGCCGAAATGGATATGGATTATGGAAGGTTTGCCACCCAACCTGTTTTGTTCCTGGGCCCGGAACAAATGGGGAGGGACTACCGTTTTCTTGACGCACCCTGCATCTACAAGCATAAGAAGAAGTTCTACCTGGTCTCCTCCTCCTTCTATAGCGGGTACACCATCAGGGTTCGCTATTTTACCTCCGAATCCCCCCTGGGCCCCTGGGCCCTGCACAAGCCGCCGCTGATGGTCTGGGAGGAGGACGAGGCCGATATGGATGTGAAAATGCCCTGGCCGGGGGATACGCCATTTGCACCACCCACACAGGTGATTTTCCACCACCATATTTTCAAAGGGCCGGGCGAAAAGCTGTATATGGCATACCACAGCTCGGAAAAATACTCGGAACCCTACCTGGTGATCGAGCCGCTTGAATTTAACCGTGATGGCGAGATGGTACTACCGGCCAACAAGCAGGTCCACCAGAAAGTGGAGTTATAATTGAAAAAACATCTGCTATGAATATCAGGAAAACGATCATTTTCATGCTGGCTGTTGCGGCCGTTTCTGTTCCCGGGTTATCCCAGGTGGTGACCTACCCGCCTTCGGAGAACATCACCCCGGAGAATGAGTTCATCATGCCCTCCAACCAGTATGCAGTGGAGGTGATCCACAACGGGAAGGTGACCGGGTGTTTTACTTACATGATGAATGCCCTGCAGTACACCAACCGGGTGAAGACCACCTCCTGGGCCAGCTTCTCCTTCGAAGGAAAGGTGACCGTAAGGGTGAAAAAACTGCAGGGGAAAGTGGATTATTGCGCTGTTCTCCCTACTTCCAAAGGAATCGAGGTCAGGAAATCTGAGAACCATGTGGAATTTGACCTGGAGGAGCCTGGCCAGTTCTCGGTGGATTTTCAGAAGGGCGTGGTCATCGACCACCCCATGCTGATCTTTGCTGATCCTCCTGAAACCAGCATTCCCGACCGCAACGATCCCAACGTGACCTGGTTCGGCCCCGGGGTGCATTCCTTAGGGGATAATTACCGGGTGCATTCTGACCAGACCATCTACATCGAAGGGGGTGCCTATGTGAAAGGAAGGCTGGTGGCCGACGGGGCAGAAAATGTGAAGATCCTTGGAAGGGGTATTCTCTCGGGAGAGGAATTCCCGGTAAGGTCATCCGGTTTCCTGGTCAACCTGCGGAACTCCAACAACCTGATCATCGATGGCATTACGGTGGTTCATGCCCCCAGTCACAACATCGTTACAACCGGTATGAACCATGTGGCCCGCTGGGTGAAGGTAATGGGATGGTGGTTCAGCACCGACGGGATCAACCTGGGGGATAACGGACTGGTGGAATATTGCTTTACCAAGGTAAACGACGATGCCATCCGCCTCTACAACGATAATTCCATGGCCAGGCACTGCGTGATCTGGCAGATGGAGAACGGTTCGCCTTTCCAGATCGGCTGGGGTGGTGGCAGCGCCCGGAACTTTTATGCCAAAGATATCGACATCATCCATGTGGAATCCTACTACGACAATGAGAATGAATCGGTGTTCTGCGCCATCAAAGGAACCGGCGGGATCAACTCCAGGTACCTTTACGAGGACATCCGCATTGAAAACTGCGACTGGCAGATCTTCCGCATTGTAACCATGCCCAACCGCTGGGTAAAGTGGGACCCGGAGTCAGGATCGGTTTGCGATATCATCTTCCGGAACATCACCGTGTACGGCCAGCAGAAGATGAGGAACATCATCAAGGGACACGATGAGAAACATAGGGTGTATGACATCACCTTCGAGAACCTGGAGATGAACGGGAAATTGATCCGCAGCGCGGAGGAGGGCAACTTCTTCATCGATCCCAAAACCACCGGGAACATCCGCTTTGTGGTTACCCGGGAGGAATGATCTGCGGTCTGGACCGGTTTTTGAGGATGTACCATTGCACCAACAGGCCTGAGATCATGAAACATGCAATAACCGCCATCACCCTGCTCCTGTTCATGCCCATGGCCCTCCGGGCCCAGAAAGTTTTCAAGGTAAAATATGAATCACAGAGTGATATCAAAGTATTCGTGGTGGACTATGAATCCCAGTGCGACCTGAAGGTTTTTTTCGTGGAGTATGAATCCCAGGCCAGTGAGGACGGCCTGTGGTATTTCGTGAAATATGAGTCCCAGGCGGATAAAAAGGTCTATTTTGTGGAATATGAATCACAGGCCGACCTGAAGATTTTTATCGTGAAGTATGAATCACAGGCCGGCTGGAGAAAGCCGGAAAAACAGCACCTGCTCCTATAGTACTATCAATGAGACGCATTGCCATCCTGGGCCTGGCCCTCCTGCTCCCCATAATTCCTGCACTGAACATCCTGCAAGCCCAGGGTGATATAGCACTGAATGACTGGCCCCAGTGGCGGGGACCCGACCGTTCGGGAAACTGGTACAACGGTCCCCGTGTGGAGTCATTGTCCCCCGGCCGGATCGAAAAAGTATGGGAAGTGCCGGTGGAAAGCGGTTACTGTGGTCCGACCATCTCCGGGGATCTGGTCTTCGTGATGGACCTGGTGGAGGGAAAGGAACGCATACTGTGCCTGGATGCCCATACCGGGGAGCTGGCCTGGAGCTATTCCTACCCGGTCACATACAGCGTGGGGTATCCCACCGGTCCCAGGGCATCGGTCCTCATCCACCAGGGAAAAGCCTATGCCTGGGGGACCATGGCCCACCTCCACTGTTTCGATGTAACCTCGGGAACAGTGCTTTGGAAGGTCAATGGGGTGGAACAATATGAAAGCCGGATCCCCACCTGGGGAATGGCCTCCAATCCCACGATTGTGGAAGACCTCCTTGTTGTCCAGGTGGGCGGTACCAACAGTGCATGCATGGTGGCATTCCATAAAGATACAGGGAAAGAGGTCTGGCGGGCACTGGATGATGAGCCATCCTATGTAGCGCCGGTACTCATCAAGCAGGCGGGGAAAGAGGTACTGGTGTGCTGGACCGGTGAAAGTATCACAGGGCTGAACCCGGAGAACGGATCCATCTACTGGTCTGTACCTTTCACTCCCCTGAAAATGATCATGAATGTGGCCGATCCGGTCTATGAGCCCCCCTACCTGTTTCTGAGCGGATTCTTTGATGGATCATACCTTCTGAAGCTGGGACAGGATACCGTTACGGCAGACCTGCTTTACCACCGGCACGGGTCCAGCGAAAGAGCAACCGACGCACTGCACTGCTGCATCTCCACCCCGGTGATCCGGGACGGGTACATATACGGGATTGACGCCTACGGGGAAACCCGCTGCCTGGAGCTGCTGACCGGGGACCGCATCTGGGAAGACCTTTCTCTTGTTCCCCGCGACAGGTGGGCCAATGTGCACCTGGTCATGCAGGGTGAGAAGGTATGGGGATTCAATGAGACGGGGGAGCTCCTGCTGGGGAAGTTCACCCCAGAAGGGTACCAGGACCTGGGAAGGGCCAGGGTGATCGATCCGGTAAAGATCTCCCCCCATCCCAGGAATGGGGTCACCTGGGCACATCCGGCTTTTTCGGGGGACCGTATCTACCTCCGGAACGACAGGAAGCTGGTTTGCATCAGGGTAAAATAGCAACCCTGACAAGCCTAATTCGCATTCATTCCAAACACAATTATCCATAGTTTTAGAAACACTAATCACAAATACTACCACATCCAATGAGCGGCTTTTTCGGGGCAATTTCCAGGCAGGATTGCGTGTATGATGTTTACTATGGAACCGACTACCATTCACACCTGGGGACCAAACGGGCAGGTATGGTCTTCTACAACAGGGAAGAGGGTTTCAGAAGGGCGATCCACAGCCTGGAGAACGGGTATTTCCGCAACAAATTCGAGGAAGACCTGGCACACTTCAGGGGGAACAGTGGCATGGGGATCATCAGCGACACCGATCCCCAACCCATCCTTTTCAATTCCCACATGGGGAGGTTCGCCGTTGCCACCGTCAGCCGCATGGTGAACATCGATGAGCTGGAACAGTCATTTCTGAAGAAAAGGAATCATTTTACCGAGAATTTCGAGGGGAATGTGAATCCAACCGAGCTGGTCGCCAACCTGATCTGCGAGGAGGATGACTTTGTTTCCGGTATCCGGAAGTGTGTATGCACAGGTGAAGGGTTCCTGCAGTATGCTGATCCTTACGCCCGACAGCATGATCGCAGCCAGGGACAAGCTGGGCCGGACCACCATCATCATTGGCAGAAAGGAGGACTCTTATGCGGTGGCTTCTGAAACCTGCGCTTTCCCCAATACGGGATATGAAACCGACTACTACCTGGGACCCGGGGAGATTGTTGAGATCACTGCCGACGGGTATAACATCCTGAAACCAGCAGAAGAGACCGATGCAGATCTGTGCCTTCCTGTGGGTCTATTACGGGTATCCCCCTTCCTACTATGAAGGCATTAACGTGGATGAGGTCAGGTACCGGTGCGGTGCCGCCCTGGCCAAAAGGGATACCGTGGAGGCTGATTTTGTATGCGGCATCCCCGATTCGGGGGTGGGCCATGCCATTGGTTACGGGAACGCCAACGGGCTTCCCTATAAAAGGGCCTATTCAAAATATACCCCCACCTGGCCCAGGAGCTTCATGCCCCAGCACCAGGAGATGCGTGATCTGGTGGCCAAAATGAAACTGATCCCCAACAAAGGGGTGATTGAAGGAAAGCGGATGGTGTTCTGCGATGACTCCATCGTGAGGGGAACCCAGCTGAAGGACAACACCATTGATCTCCGCATGGCCGGGGCAAAGGAGGTCCACATGCGCATTGCCTGTCCCCCGCTTACCTTTCCCTGCCACTATCTTAACTTTTCCCAGTCACGTTCCACCCTCGAGCTTGCAACCAGGAAAGCCATCAAGCAGCTGGAGGGGGAAGAAAGGGACCTGGAAGAATATGCTGATCCTTCCTCTGATAAATACAGGGCAATGGTAGAGCAGATCGCAAAGAACCTGGGCATCGACTCCCTGATTTACCAGGACCTTGGCGACCTGGTGGAGGCCATCGGCCTGCCCAAGGAGAAGTTGTGCACCCACTGCTGGGACGGGTCCAGTTATTTCTGATCAATACAGGATTGAAGCTCTTCGCGGGATTCAAATAGATTCCTTATCTTGCAGGATACCCAAAACCTTGCACATGATCCCTACACGTAATTTCGACCTGCTGGAACGCTTTATTACGCAATTCCCCAGGACACAATGTACTTTCCGAGAAAATTGACGGAAAGTGGACTTTTTACACCTCCGAACAGTACCATGAAATTGCCCATCAATTTGCCTGCGGACTCCTGGAGCTGGGTTTTAAAAAGGGTGATAAGATCGTCACTGTCACCAACAACCGCCCCCAGTGGAATTTCGTGGATATGGGAATGGCACTGGCCGGTGTGGTGCATGTCCCGCCTATTCACCTCCATGAATGCGGAGGAGTACGGCTATATCCTGGAGCATTCCGATGCTAAAATGGTCATTGTATCCGACAAGAAACTGTTGACTTGATCCACCCGGAAGCCGGGAAGATCAAAGCCATCAAGCACTTTTACACATTTGATGATGTTGAAGGTGCTGATCACTGGTCCGGAGGTGCTGGAAATGGGGAAAAAAGCGGATGAAGCAACCAGGAACAACCTGGAATCCATCAAGAAAGGGATCGTAGCGGAAGACCTGGTCTCCATCATCTATACTTCCGGAACCACCGGCAGGTCCAAAGGGGTCATGCTTTCCCATAAGAACCTGGTGAGTAACTTCCTTGCGGCGTCCGAAGTGTTCCAGCTCAACCAGGAAGACCGGTACCTGAGCATCATCCCGGTATGCCATGTGGGTGGACGGCTGGGCAATTACCAGACCCAGTATTCCGGTGCCTGCATCTACTATGCCGAGAACATGGGCACCATCGCCATCAACCTGAAGGAGATCAAAGCCACCGGGTTTGATGCGGTTCCCAGGATCCTGGAAAAGATCTATGACAATGTGATCGCCAAAGGGCGGAGCCTCACGGGCATGAAGAAAAAGATCTTTTTCTGGGCTGTGGAGCTGGGTCTGAAGTATAAACCCCATGGCGAAAAGGGCTGGTTCTACTACAGGAAACTGAAGATCGCCGACAAGCTGATCTTCAGCAAGTGGAGGGAGGCCCTGGGCGGACATGCCCGGACTGGTGGGCTGCGGAGGTGCCAGCCTTCAGCCCAGGCTGGAAAGCGTTTTCTGGGCCAGTGGACTGAAGATCATCAACATGTACGGGCTCACCGAAACCTCACCCATCATTACCATCAACCGCACTGAAAAGGGCAGGTGCATGCTGGGATACGGTTGGATCGGTGATCGATGGGGTGGAACTGAAGATCGCCGATGACGGAGAAGTCCTCTGCAAGGGCGATTGTGTGATGATGGGCTATTACAAGGATGAGGCACAGACCAAAAGTGTATTCGATGAAGAGGGATGGTTCCATACCGGGGATGTGGGTCACCTGGTGAATGGGAAGTTCCTGATGATTACCGACCGGAAGAAGGAGATCTTCAAGCTATCCAATGGAAAATTTGTGGCACCCCAGCTCATCGAAAACAGACTCAAAGAATCGGCCTTTATTGACCAGGTGATGGTGGTGGGCGAACACCAGAAATTCGCCAGCGCCCTGCTGGTACCCGACTTCAAATACCTGAAGGAGTGGCGTGCTTCCAAAAATCTGGTCAACGGGAAGACCAACCAGGAGTTGATCAGTCTGCCTGAGGTAACTGAGGTATTCAATGAAGAGATCTCAAAGATCAACAAGGGCCTCCAGGAGTGGGAAAGGATCAACCGCATCCGGCTGGTCGCCGACGAATGGTCCCCCGCCACAGGAGAACTTTCTGGCAGCCTGAAACTGAAACGAAAAGTGGTTGGCTGACCGATATTCGGACCTGCTGGATTCCATCTATAAGAAACAAGTCTGATCCTGAACGACCCGATTCTCCTGATATGGTGATAAAAGAGGTATCTGACAACGATCCGCAAGGCATTCCTGGATGTTCCCAAGATCGCTCTACAGGGATGATGACACCTGGGTATGCCCACTGGACAAAGAGATCGAATCCATTTTCGATCCGGAAAAAAATGTCTACTTCCAAGCATGGTGAAGCCACCCGCTGGATCCTCTCTGATGACCAGGGAGATCTGATTGGCAGGGTGGCTGCATTTATCGACCACAACACCGCCGGGAATCACGACCAGCCCACCGGTGGAGTGGGATTTTTTGAATGCATCCACGACCAGGAGGCTGCCAACCTGCTGTTCGATACCTGCAAGAAGTGGCTGAAGGAGCGGGGGATGGAGGCCATGGATGGACCCATCAATTTCGGGGAAACCGATAAATACTGGGGCCTACTGGTGGATGGCTTTACCCACCCTTCCTATGAAATTGCCTACAACCACCCCTATTACCAGGAGCTTTTTGAAACATACGGATTCCAAACCTATTTCAAGCAGGAAGGATTTCACCTGGATATCACCAAACCCCTGCCACCCCGGTTCCAGAAAATCGCCGAGTGGATTGCCAGGAAACCGGATTACGAGTTCAGGCATTTTGAATGGAAGCATGCCGACCAGTTTATAAAGGATTTTGTCACTGTATTCAATGAAGCATGGGCCTCCTTCAAGGAGAATTTCGAACCCCTGGAGGTTTCTTACATCAAGAAAACCATTCAAAAGGCAAAGGCGATCATTGACGAGGAGTTTGTCTGGATCGCATACAACAAGGGCAAACCCATTGCCATTTACCTGATGTACCCCGATGTAAACCAGATCCTGAAGCACCTCAACGGCAGACTGACCCTGCCGGCCATGCTGAAATTCCTCTACCTGAAAAAAAGAAAAACCATGACCCGGGCCAGGGGGGTTTTGATGGGTGTGATCCCTGCCTTCCAGGGACTGGGAGTGGAAGCTGCGATTATCCTGAAGCTGGTAAAGGTATTCGAACGAAAATCCCATTACACCGAAATCGAGTTTTCCTGGGTGGGCGATTTCAATCCTAAAATGAGAAAGATCTTCATTGGAGTGGGCTGCAAATCAGTCAAGCATTACATTACATACAGGTACCTGTTCGACCGGAACAAAGCACTTTAAAAGATATCCCATCCCGGTGGAGAAGAATAAAGAATCCAAAACATAATCACATGACATACGATTTTATCATTATAGGAGGCGGTCTGGGAGGCCTTACTGCCGGGGCCAAGCTGGCCAGGGAAGGTAAAAAGGTGTTGTTGCTGGAACAGCATGACAGGCCGGGGGGATGCGCCACCACATTTAAAAGGAAAGATTTCACCATGGAAGTGGGGCTGCACGAGATGGAAGGCCTCTATCCCAGGGACAAGAAGATCACCATGTTCGAGGATCTGGGGATCCTGGAACGGGTTAAATTCCTGGAGCTGCCGGAATTCTACAGGTTTATCAACGGGCGCCAGGACATTGTCATCCCGCACCAGGTTGAAGAGGCCAAAGTGGTCCTGAAGGATGCTTTCCCGGGAGAAGCAGAGGGCATCGATGCCTATTTCTGGCACATGGCCAATGCCAAAAGGGTCATGGTGCTGAACCGGAACAAGCCGGAAAAAAGTATAGGCCAGTTCCTGGATGAGATCATCGGCGATGAAGACCTGAAACTGGTTCTGCTGGGCAACCTGGGCTATTACCACGATGATCCCTATACACTGTCCTGGTTTTACTACCTGTCGGCCCAGAACAGCAATTACGGGGGACGGTCCAACTATATCCAGGGAGGATCGCAGCAGCTCTCCAATGCCCTGATGGAGATCATCAGCAACCATGGCGGGGAAGTGAAGCTCAACTGCCTGGTCACAGGCATCGATTACAAAGGGAAGAAGCCGGTGGGTGTAACCTATTCTGATACAAAAGGCAAGGAGCGGGGAACCTATTCCGACCAGGCCGCCGATATCATCGTAAACGCTGCCATTCCGAACCTGGCTGAGAACCTGCTCTCGGATGATGACGGCAAACAATTGGCCAGGAGCATCTCAGACAACAAAATAGGAGCTTCCCTGCTGACTGTGTACTATGGCTTCAACAAGCCGTTGAAGGAGGTTGGAAGCAACCATTATGCCTACTTTATTTTTGATCCTTCAGTGAGAACACAGGCCCATATCCTTCCCAACAACCACAGTGATTTCAGTACCCGGAGTTTCACCCTGGTGGATTACAGCCAGGTGGATTCACAGATTGGCCCCTGAAGGTAAAAGTGTGGGAGCGGTATGCGCTGTGGATTATCCATCCGACTGGGAGAACCTGAGCCGGGAGGAGTACAACCGGATGAAGGCGGATGTAGCCGATACGATCACCGACCGTTGCGAACAATTCATTCCCGGATTCAGGGATGCCGTTGAATACGTCGAGGTAGCCACCTCATTAAGTGTCAAACGGTTTACCCTCAATCCAGGGGGGGCTGTATACGGATTCGCCCAGAATCCGGACAAGCCGGTGGATTACCTGTCGGCCCTGCCGGAGAACATCCATATCGCTTCAGCATGGGGAAAACTGGGGGGAGGATTTTCAGGTGCCTTTATCAACGGCTACAATACAGCAACCGACCTGTTGAAGCGTAAACCTTAGGGCTCAGAGGTTCACCTGGACCAGGACCTGCTGGGAATGAAAAAGCCCCTCCCAGGGAAGGATGTGAAAACACCAGGCAAATTTCGAAGAGATGCGCGGATTCTTAAAGGGATCCACATAGAGGTCGATTCTTCCGTAATTACCATAGGCATAAAGGGGATCACCCAGTGCCAGCGGCGACCCGTCACCGAAGTAATAGGTCCCTTTGAATCCCATGAACCGGTAGCGCATATCCAGTTTCGAATACCATCCTTTGAACCACTCGTTGCTGGAGGGCCTCTGTCTCCTGTAGGTGGTGGCCATCCCCGAGGAGAGATCAAACCGGTCGAAAAAGAGGATTTTTGAAAGATCGATCCCTGCAAGGCCCAGGATGGATCCATCATCCCGGATCTGGTTCATATCTGCCGGATCGGTAGTGCGGGCCAGGTGATAACGGGTGGTTATGGAGGTAACGTAAAACATTTTCCAGCGAAGGGTGGCATCAAAGCCTGCATGGATCGCTTCCCTGGTGTCCATATCCTCCCGGCCCATCCAGTCCACCCATCCATGAACCAATCCAAGGACCGGACCCCAGTTCCAGGTATACCCGATGGAGGCTCCTTCCACATTGGGCCGGTAATACTGAATTGAATCGGTAAGCAGCAACAACGGGTACTCCATCACCTCCCTGCGGGGGAAGGAACCGAATTTAACCTGCAGATGGTCTCCGCTATAGCTGTAATAGAGATCGATCTGGGGCTTTACACCCCGGAATGTGCCCCCGTATTCATACATGTAGTTGATTCCCACGTGGACAGCGTGTACAGAATCAAACAGAAAGGCCACCCCCGGGTTGATCCGGGCACCGAAAATGGTCTGGTGCACCCCGTAGTCCGTGAAATATTCACGGTTATCCAGAATCTGTTCAAATCCCAGGTAGAAACGGGGAGTGAAACGGGCATTTTGTGCTGCAGTCCCAAATGAAACAAGCAACAGAAAGATGAGGAGTGCAAACCTTTTCCGGGGCATCGGGATTGTATCAGTTCAGGGCATTGATCATATTTGCTCTTTCAGCGCCGATTCTACCCTTCCCAGGTAATTGTCGATCTGGTCCTTGTTCTCAAAGCCAATAATGACCATATCCACGCTTCCGAGCCCGAGCACAAAACGGATGGCGTGATCCATCTTCTCGCTTTCATTGCGAAGCTTCCCGTTGCCCACCAGTTTCATCCCGATGACGCCCCTCCCGGATGCATGCAACTGATGGATCACCTCAACCACCTCTGCGGGATCGGGCTTATCCATGGCAATTCCATAGGGATTGATCCGGGCATGCAGGACATCCACCCAGGGATCGGCAACCGCAGCCTTCATGGCATCCAGCGAATGGACCGATGTGCCATGGGCACGAATGATCCCTTTTGCTTTCAGGTCTTCCAGGCTATCCATCTGCCTGCGTTCATGATCGGTCCAGGCAGGATCGACCATGCAATGGATCTGTACCAGGTCGATGTAATCGGTGTTCAACTCTTTCCGGAACCGGTCCACCACAATGTTTGCATCGGGCCGTTCCGGTTCGGGGATCGTCCCTTTCCTGGTCCATATTTTCGATGTCAGCACCAGTTTTTCACGGTCCATCCCTTTCAGGGCCTCGGCCATCAGAGGGTGTGTGCCATAGGTATCGGCACAATCAAACATCCTGATTCCCCTGTCGTAGGCATGCCGCAGCATGGCAATGCTTTTGGAGGCATCCTGGCGCGTCAGGTATGAGCTGCGGCTCCCGCCGTGTACTCCGGTCCCCACGCCGATCAGCGATGGATTCAGTCCCGATTTGCCCAGGGCCACTGACTGGATCGGATCCGGTGAGGTAAACCGTCCCGTCATCCCGTAGAGCGGATTCTCAAACATCAGGTGGGCGGTACCCAGTGAAAGGGCCCCTATAAACTTCCGGCGGTTCCAATTCAACATTCCCATAATCGTTTGCTTTGCAGGTAAGTTACTGTAAAATAGTAAAAAACCATGTTAAAGGAACCCTAAAAAAATAGAGCTCCAGGCACCTATTTTCCCGGGATCCACATATCAGTGGAAGTTAGGCCCAGCTCTCCGATCATTTCAATGGCATAATCCATCCTGCCCAGGTCATTCGGTCCCGTGTTATTGGTACCAAAGGTGAATTTCACACCGGCCGACTTGGCCCTTTTCAAGAACGCAGGACCCGGTATCCGGCGACCGTTGTTGATCTCCAGGGCCACCCCACTATCCACCAGTGCTGCTACCACCTTATCCATTCGTTCCTCTGTCCACAGTTCATCATACCGCTCAGCAATCTCATCGGGCAGGTAGGTGGGATTCACATAGATGTCGATGGGCTCGGTGGTGACGATCCCCACGATCCGGTCCACCAGCTGGTCCATGAAATCCTGCGGATCCCCCACCTCGGTCTCCTCCTTGATCCAGAGCCGCATGCGTTTCCCATTGTCGTTGGTCCAGGTCATGGCATCGGTAAACACGTAATCAAACCTGGACCTGCTCTCCTGGCTGAACAGTTCCAGCCACTCCCTGCCTTCAGCCTGCATGGCATGCCAGGTGAACGGGGAGGGGGTATGGCTGTCCAGGTAGTCCTTTAATGCCTCATCGGTCTCGAATCCCATCTTCAATCCCGCAATTCACCGCTAATCCGTATGTATAACCGTACTGGCGTGCCCGGGCCAGGGCCTGCTCCTCGGTCAGACCGCCTTTCAGGTGCATATGCAGGTCGATAAGCGGAAAATTCCGTGCGGCAAGGTCGATGATCTGTTTTTCAAATTCCAGGTCTTCCGGGGGTGTACCAGGGGAGGGCAATCCATCGGGCAAAGGTTTTACTTTGATGTTTTTGTAATATACCACACTTCCAGGATCGTGGCACTGGAAAGCGAAAGTCCCGGAACCCAGCAGGCGGCCACTGAGGCCTTCCGGCCTGTACACCTGGTCAGGTTCGGTATATTCGGCAGCAAGCATGTCATTGATGTAGGTCCGGATTGTTTTCCCCTGGACCACGATCCGGTAGTTAAACCACTGGAGATCCGGGACGGGCGCTTTCCAGACATTCCTGATGGCATAAATGCTTCCCGTCATCTTATGTTCCACGTAAGCCCCCGGATCGGCAGGAGGATTTGAATTGATCACCTGGCATTCGTAGCCTTTGGCCGGCCAACCTTCTTCCTGGAATCCGGTGTGGATATAGATCCCCGAATTGGCACCGGGAGTGGATTTCACATCCACGGAGAATTCGAAATTCCGGAAATCGTGTTCCATCACCTCACCGGTGTAAAAAAGGTGGGACCGGGGACCCGCCGTCACGATAGCCCCCTCCTCAATTTTCCAGGATCCTGTGTTTTCTGAAGCTTTCCATCCGTCCAGGGTCTCCCCGTCAAACAGTGGTATCCATTCATCCTGGCTGCAGCCCGTGAAAAGGGCCATACAAAACAGGCAGGTCATCAATTGCAGTGCTTTCATCGTGGTCGTTTTGGTTGGCGTTCCTGGTTGAACAACTAAAATAGCATAAAAAATGTTAAGAGACCCCCTCCGGCTGTGCAGCATGTTTCCTGTTCGGTTGAAAATTGGTACATTGGACCCACTCAATAAAACCGCAACTGATGACACTTTCCAGACGACATTTTATCAAAACAGGAGGTGCTGCCGCAGCTGGGACCATGGTGTTGCCGCCCCTGTTGAAATCATGTACAAACCTTCAACTCTCACCGGACGTGAAAAGCTATTTAGACCATTTTGAAGTGACTCCCGGCATGCTACAGAAAGTCATAGCAGAAGCCATGTCCAAGGGAGGGGATTATGCCGACCTGTTCTTCGAACACAAGATCTCCAACAGGCTTTCGCTGGAAGACGGTAAGGTGAACAGGGCCTATTCCAACGTAGATTACGGCATGGGAGTCAGGGTGCTGAAAGGGGACCAGACCGGGTTTGCCTACACCGAGACCGTCAGTCTGCAGGATATGCTGAAGGTGGCAAAAACAGCAGCCAACATTGCCAGCAATCCGGGGACTTTCAACCAGGAAACACTGCTGGAAAAGGTGCCTGCCAACTACTACCGGATCGCCCAGAAATGGGAAAACGTTTCCGTGGAGGATAAGATTCCCTATGTGCAGAAGATCAATGATAAGGTCTTTGAGCTGGACGAAAAGGTCACCAAGGTCAGTGCCTCCCTGTCGGATGAAACAGCCTACGTAATGTTCTACAATTCGGAAGGATTGTTCACCTATGACTACCGCCCGCTGGCCAGTTTCAGGCTGCGCTGTGTCATGGAGAAGGAGGGTCAGATCGAGAACGGCAGTAGTTCGCGTTCCTACCGCAAGGGATTCGAATGGCTGGGTGAAGAGCTTATCGCGGAGATCGCCCGGGAGGCTGTGGATAATACCAACATCCTTTTCGGGGCCACCAAACCAAAAGCGGGAGAGATGCCTGTGGTGCTGGGTGCCGGCGGATCGGGGATCCTGCTGCACGAGGCCATGGGGCATGCCTTCGAAGCCGATTTCAACCGCAAGGAGACCTCCATCTTCAGTGACAAGATGGGCAAAAGTGTGGCCAAAGATTTTATCAGCATCATCGAGGATGGGACCATCGAAAACAACCGGGGCTCCATCAACATCGATGATGAGGGGAATGATGTGAAAAAGGTCTACCTGGTGAAAGATGGTGTACTGCAGAGTTACATCCATGACCGCATCAGTGCCAAATTCTACGGAGTGGAGCCTACCGGTAACGGGCGCAGGGAATCATTCCGGCACGTGCCCCTCCCCCGGATGCGGATTACCTACATGGACCCGGGGCCCCATACGAAGGAAACCATCATCTCCAATGTGGATTACGGGGTGTATGTGGATAACTTCAGCAACGGGCAGGTGAACATCGGGGCCGGGGATTTCACGTTCTTCGTGAAATCGGGATACCTGATCGAAAAGGGGAAACTGACCCAGCCCATCAAGGATATCAACATCATCGGGAACGGGCCCCAGGCACTGGCTGATATCACCATGGCTGCCGGGGATTACAAAACCGACAACGGTACATGGATGTGTGGCAAAGGAGGACAGTCGGTTCCAGTGACCATGGGCCTTCCCACTGTCCTGGTGAAAAAACTGACCGTTGGAGGAACAAGTGCATAATCCGGAAAACATTGAATCATGACCAAAGAGGAAAAATACAGCATCGCAAAATGGGCCATGGAGCACGCGCTTAACAGCGGTGCCCAGCAGGCCAGTGTATCCATCAATGAGAACAACAGCAGCAGCATCGAAGTCAGGGATGAGAAGATCGATAAGCTGGAGGAAGCCAACCGCAACAACATGACCATTGGCCTTTACGTGGATAAAAGGTATTCCAGTATCTCCACAAACAGGATCACCAACAAGGAGGAGCTGGGGAGGTTTATCGGGGAGGCCATTGCCGGCACCAGGTACCTGGCAGAGGATGAATTACGCACCCTTCCGGAACCTGCATTGTATTACACCGGTGGAGGAGAGGATCTGAAGACCATGGACGGGTCATTTAAATCGGTGGATCCCCAGGATAAGATCGACCAGGCATTTGCAGTGGAAAAGGAGGTCCTGGGAAAAGATGAACGCATCATATCGGTCACTGCTTCTTACAGGGACGGTATGGCTGGCAGTGTGATGGTGACCAGCAACGGGTTTGAGGGAGATACCGAAAACTCCTATTATTCCCTGGTTGGATCGGTCTCAGTGAAAAGCGGGGATGCCCGGCCCCAATCGTACTGGTACGAGACCTCCATCTTCCACAGGGAGCTGATCAAAAAGGGCATTGGTGAAAAAGCCCTCAAACGTGCCCTGGATAAGCTGGGACAGGAAAAGATTAAATCCGGAAAAATGCCCATGATCGTTGAGAACAGGCTGGCCGGCCATTCACTTGGACCCCTGATCTCAGCCCTCAACGGCAGGTCCATACAGCAAAAGAACTCCTTCCTGATCGGGATGGAAGGTGAGAAGATCGGGTCCGGACTGTTCACAGTGGTGGATGATCCTTTTATTGTTTCCGGCCGTGGCTCGCGCTATTTTGACTCGGAAGGACTGGCCACCAGGAAAAGGACCATCATTGATGAGGGTGTGTTGAAAAGCTACTACATCGATACCTACTATGGGAAGAAACTGGAGATGGAGCCCACTTCGGGCGACACCACCAACCTGGTATTCAAACCAGGGGAGAAGGAGCTGCAGGGACTGCTGTCTGATATCAGTCGCGGCATCCTGGTAACCGGATTCAACGGGGGCAACAGCAATGGTGTCACAGGGGATTTCTCTTACGGGATCGAAGGATTCCTGGTGGAGAACGGCCAACTGACCCAGCCGGTTTCAGAGATGAACATTACGGGGAATTTCAAACAGCTTTGGAAAGAGCTGTCGGCCGTGGGCAGTGATGTATACACCGGTTCATCATGGAGGTTGCCTTCCCTGGTATTTGACAATGTGGATTTCAGCGGGATTTAACCTGGCAGGATCTGTGATCAGATCCTGATCCCCAGCAGAACCACATCGTCGATCTGGTCAACATCCTCTTTCCAGTCAAGGAATCGTTCTTTCAGGATCGCTTCCTGCCGGTCCATGGATTGGCCGTGGATCTGTTCCAGCATCTCTTTCAGGGGCTTGTATTTGAATTTCTTCCTGAGAGGTCCCCCGAATTGGTCTGCAAAACCATCTGAGAACAGGTAAAGGGCATCCCCTTTTTGCAGCTGTATGGAGGTTGTCCGGAAAGGATTGCTCACCCCGTGGTAATAGCTGATGGGCATCCTGTCTGCCTTGTGCTCTTCCAGTTTCCCCTCCCTGACCAGGTAAAGGGGATTGTAGGCCCCTGCAAATTCGAGCATTTTTGACTCCATGTCAAAGGTGCACAGGGCGATGTCCATCCCATCCTTTTGTTCATCTTCCCTGCCGGACTGTTTCAGCGCCTTGATCACCTCCCCCCTGAGGTTGTCCAGGATTGTCCCCGGGTGGGTCTGCCTGCGTTCCACCACCAGTTCATTCAGGAAGGAGATCCCCAGCATGCTCATCAGGGCTCCCGGTACCCCGTGCCCGGTACAGTCAACCGCTGCAAAGACCATTTTCTTCCCGATATCGGCTGCCCAGTAAAAATCCCCGCTCACCACATCCCTGGGCAGGAAAAGGATAAAATGGTCCGGGAACACCTTGCTCAGGTTCTCGTTCTGGGGTAGCAGGGCCCCCTGGATCCGGCTGGCATAGTTGATGCTGTCGGTGATCTCCTTGTTCTTGTGGTGGATCTCATCATAGGCCGATTTCAGCTCCACATTCCTGAGCTGGAAGATCTCTTTCTCCTTCTCGCTCTTCTCAACGGCAAAAGCAATCTGCTGGTTGTTGAGCCGGTTCCGTGTCTCATCATCCAGGACAATCTCCCTGATCCTCCGGTAATTCTTGTAGTGATGGAGCGCCTTCTCAAACTCCCCGGAGGATTCATAATAATCGGCCAGTGCATAATGCGACTCCACCTGGAGCGGCTTTGCACCCAGTTTGTCAGATAGTTCCAGTGACCGTAAAAAACAGGAGAGTGCCTCTTCACCCAGCTTCATTTTGTAAAGGGTCCGGCCCAGCCCCAGGGTGGCCTGCAGCCTGCAGCGGTCATCCAGACACTGCTCCCCGTCTTCCAGGATCTTATTGTAGAAGAGCTTTGCATCCTCAAAATCGCTCATCTCTTCATAGGTGCTGGCCAGGCCCAGGTAGGTCCATACCAGGACACCCTTCTGATCAATCTCTTCCCGTATTTTCAGGCTCTGGTTATAGTATTCCAGTGCTTTATCATACTGCTTTTTCAGGGTATGGATCCTGGCGATCCGGTTCAGGGATGAGGCCGCTGCCATCCGGTCCCCCATCTCTTCCCTGATCCGCAAACTCTCCTTGTAGGCCTTCAACGCACGGTCATAATCCGACAACCGGCTGTAGATAAGCCCCAGCACACCCTGCACCTCTCCCAGACCCTCCTGGTAACCGTGCTCTGCAGCCGCAGTATAGGCCCTCTGGCAATAATCCAGGGCCGTTTCATAATCACCGAAGCTCTCATAGATATAGCCAATGTAGGTGAGGACCGACGCATATCCCTGCTCGGCCGGATGCCCGCTGAAAAAGCCCATGGCATCTGAAAAGAGCTCCAGTGCATCCCTGTTCTCCGATTTCAGGAAATGACCCACCGCCAGGTTCAGGCATGCATAGGCCTGGCCCCGGAAATAATCGTGCTCCTTCGAAAGCCTGAGCGCCTTTTCCGCACTTGCTCCTGACTCCTCCCGGTCCACATACCGCAACTCCCATGACTCCTGGTTCAGCGAATCGATCAGCTGGATCTGCTCTGTGTTTTCCACAAGAGGTAATAATTGGTAAATCCTACTTGCAAATAAATGTAGTCAATTATTAGAAATCAGCACAATCCGGAGAATTTTGTAATTTGTATTGCCTTAGCATTCTTATCATGTTGAATACTCAGCAAATAGGGAATCCAATTACGCTTCTGGTATTCCTTATTATTCTGATCCTGAATGGTTGTGATCCCTACAAGGATGTGAAGATCGTATACAATGGGAATGTTCAAATAACCGTCTGCGATCGATCAACCGGTGAACCGGTTCCGGAAGCTGTAATACATGCAGAAACCGACGACTACTATACCTATTATGACGAAACTTCTTACTGGCAATACATTGAGTGGGAAAATAATTCCATAACCGATGAGAACGGGACATGCCTGATCCGGAATCTGCCGGTTGGATCGTTTTTAACTGATTCCTCATTGTATCGATTCTACACCACAAAATTTCCGGGGTATAACCAGGATGTGACACTCGTCACGCCCCAAGGTTTGAAAACCATCCATGTTGATATACTCCTGGATTCGGCCGACGCACAATTCTCGGTAAGCCCTTTGTCACTGCATTTTCAAAGTGGCCAGACCCGCGAATCACTGGTTATTACCAATGAGGATCATAAAACCCTGTACTGGGAACTGGGTTATGACATGTGGTTATTTTCTTGTGAACCCTGGAATGGAGTATTGAGCGCATACAGTTCACAAACCATTGTGATTGATGTGGACAGAGATCAGATTGACACTTTTCCGGCCGAAACCACCATATCAATGGGGATCCTGTCCACCGGCGAGATCCGGATGGTGGATGTTACCATTGAAGAAAATCAATAGGCCCTGTAATTCAGATTGAGCCCTAAAACCAGGGATATCTGGAAGTGTCCATTCAACCTGATCAGGAAGATATCATCGCAATAGTAGAGATCGTCGTTTGCGGGGATATCCTCAAAAGAGGAAATATCCTCAAATGGGTTTGACCGGAAAATCTTCGGGAAATACCTGAAGCTTAATCCGAAATTCAGTACTCCCATATTGACTGCCATGCCAAATCCGGTCACGAGGTTATATTCCAGGGGGGACTCAAAGAAATATGCATGAGAAAATGCATCGTCATAATCATGCAGGTAGTAGTATTTCCCAAATGATTCCGATTCTCGTTTTTCGTAATCCGTACGATCGGGAAACCATGGATTGACCGGAACTGTGAGAGAGAATCCAAGCTCCGCATATGCAAGGATCACTTTGGAATTGATCAGGTTAAATGAGAGGAATACTGGCCACTCTATAGCATTGATATCCAGACTCATAAAAGATGAACTACCCTTGATTGGATTGTATGAATCAGGAGCAGAGAATGAGGTAAGGTCTCCATAGATCAATTCTGTCCCGATGGCTACCCTTGGGTGGATGTATCTTTTTATCTGCAGCCCGATCATAAGGCTCAGGTCATAACTATACACTCCTTCCTGCAAATAGAATTCGTCACCCTCATACACATAAGGTGTAAGTCTGTTGATCACTTCCGGCCCTGTCATCGAATATGCAATTTTCAGTCCCACATAAGTCTTGGGGTAGAGCCTGGTACTCTGAATATGCTCCTGGAATTCCATCAAATCTTCCTCTGAGGGTTTATATGCCGGCTGTATGGTGCGGAATTCCCGTGAATAGCGTTCGGCTTCATCAAAAAGTCCGAGGTAATATGCTGCATCTGCAGCCAGTTTATAGATGTCTCCCCGCTCCTTTCTTGACACAGATTTTAATTCCCTGCTATCCATAAGGCAGGGAATCAGGATCTGGTAAGTTGAATCAATCCTGCCCATTTCAAAATATTTGAGAGCCATGTTATACCGCTCCGTACAACTCTGAGGCTGGGAAGAGAGCTGAACATGCACCAAACTCAACATCAATGCAAATACAATTGCCAGGACTGCCGGATATTTGATGGTTTTCATCACTTTTCTATACGAATTATTCTATATCGGGTCTGCTTAAATCGCCTTTCACATAGGTTCGCCCATTCAGCATCAGAAAGTGTTTTTCCCTTTAGCTTTAGGGAAAGCTTGCTGAGGGTATTATCAAAGTCCACCGGATACAACGCCACTTTTTTCAGGTCACTATATATTAAATAGTTGCCATCGCTATCAAACTGGAGCTCGGACGATTCTCATTCCTGATGAATAGGTGATTTGTTCCAGGCGGCCCCGCTCCAGAGCCGGGAGGAAGAGAGATCCCACAGGCTGATGATACCATCAAATCCTCCAATGGCAAGCCATTCACCATTGGGGCTGAATTCCATTTGTGAGATCATCCCCACATGTGGAAGAGGAGCTTCCATTCTTCGGTTGATTGCTTGAATTTTCTGCATCATATTCCATCAGCCACAAAGTCCCGGAACCAGCGATGGCAATTCGGTTTTTACGGTTGCATACGGCGAAAGCCTCTGCCGGCTCATCCAGTTTATAAAGGATCTCCGGGGTATCATCAGGAGAAAGGATATCAAATTTATAAAAGGTCCTGTCCTTGTCATGAAAGAGAACCTCACTTTCGTTAAACAAGGTCAAATCTCTTGCACTAAATGATAATGTAAATTCATATTCAATATGCTCATCTTCCAGGTTGTAGACAATGATGGTTTGATCCCCTGCTGAGGAAATGACCATCTGATGTGCGGTTGAATGAATTAACGACAAAATTGTACCCTGGTGCCGGTAAAGGTTCCTGGCCCCGATCGCTCAATATCGGACATGTTTACTTCTCCTGCCGAATTGCCGAAAATAATTCGCTGGCGGGAATGATCGACAGAGATGATCCGGATAAAAGGATCGCTCTTCTGATCTGTGGTTGTCTTGCCCTTGTTGACATCGATCTTCTGACTGAGGTCTTTTCTGCTCCTTCCCTCAATCAAAGGGAACATCTCCGGTCCCGGTTCCCCGTATCCGGACAAAAGCAATTGGTTTTTCGCATCACCGATGAGTAATAGATCATTTTCTAATTTCATAGTCCAGTGACGTCCTTTGTACAATACCTCATTGTCCAGCTGCATACATGCCTTCTGAACAGCTTCATAAAGTCTTATATCGTATAGGATGTCGTCCGGACTACCGGCGTAGTGCCTGTACCCGTAATGAACCAGGTCAAATGCGGTCAGGGCCAGTATACCGGCCAGTGTATCATTCTCTTCTGTAAGCAGGGATTTACTGGCAAACTCCTGCGCATTAAACAGGTATAGCTGTAACATGGCATTCCTGCTGGTCTCTTTAACCTCTTCAGCTGATTTCTCTGCGCTCTGTTGGGCAACCTGTGCAATTTGCCGTTGCTCGTTAGCCTCCTGAAAAAGACTTTCTGCCCTCAGGCGTTGCTGTTCGGACTGGTTTCGCTGGTATTCAGCAACCACCAGGGCAGAATCGGCCAGGTCTTTCTGAACAAGCGCCTCATCCTTTGCATCTTCAGCTTCTTCCTTTGATTGTTCCGCTTCACTTCTGGCCCTGGTTTGCCTCTTCCTCGGCCTGCAAGGCCTGGTCCCTTGCAGACAGGGCTTCCGTACTTTGCTCCTCGGCAATCCTGGTCTGGTCCACCGCCTTACCCCTTTCCCGCATGGCCCAGCCGGTGAAAAAGGTCAGGATCACAATCAGTACTATCGCCGCTGCGGCGATCATCCTGCGTCTCCTCCTGGATGCCTTTGCGATTTCATTCTTGCTATCAGCTATGAACTGCTGAAGTTTCCTGCTCAGGAACAATTTGTCCTCGTAGGGACCAATGTACTTCAGGTCGGCTTCACTCAGGAAAATCCCCCTGCGTTCAAAATTGCTGAAGGCACTGTCCAGAAAATCCTTGATCTCCAGCAACTCTTTCTCGACCAGGGTGATCTTCTCGTAGATCTTTATTGCCAGGCTGTCATGACGCAGTTCATACTGGTCATGCTCATCTTTGTCCTTCAGTACCCGCAGGTTCACAAACCGCTGGAGCAGGTCGGTCAGCTGTTCCTGTTCCACCGGTTTTCCAAGGGTGCGGGCAAAATCACGCGATCTCCTCCTGCCCGATCTGCTTTTTGGTTCCCTGCATGGAGACAAACGCCTTCAGCACCACCAGTCCCGTATCCGGATCATCCAGTTCACCGATCTGCTCCTCCAGGAAACTTCCCAGCAGATCACTTACATCCCCGGCCTTTCTGATCTGCTCATGGGTGAATTCATCCTTCCCTCCGGATAATTTGAATATCCTGTCCAGGAAAACCTGCAGGTAGGTCAGCTCGATCTCGTTGCTGTCCGGATTCAGTTTCTGCAACAGGGCTTCGGCAAATCCCTCGTCTACACTGATCCCGTTGACCCTGCAGGGCCCTTCGATCACCTCGGTGGCATTTTTACGGGTCATTCGTTCCACCCGCATCCTGTTGGCCATGAAATTCAGGGATCTGGCTCTCAAATTCAGTAATCCCCGCCAGGTACTCCTCCCGGATGGAAAAGAGGCACTTGCACTGCAGGTCTGACTGAACGATCTCGCTGATAGTCTTGATGAATTCCTCCCTCTCCTGCCGGTCACCGAAAATGAACAGCTCCTCGAATTGGTCGAAGATCAGGTATACAGGTTTGAAATGGTCCAGGTAAACTGACTGGATGATCTTTTTGATGGCGGCGCCATCTTTCAGCGGGGTGATGGATTCCTTCAGCAACTCCGAAGCCAGGCTCTCATTGATATCCTTTCCCCTGCGGATATTGACGGGAAGCCAGTCGCTCTCCTCGAACTTATTCCCCAGGCCGCAATTGATCAATGAGGTCTTCCCGGTGCCGGAAATACCGTACAACAGGAGAATCTTACCCCCGAATACCTTCTGGTACAACTCTTCGATCTCACGGTCCCGTCCGAAGAAGACCGCCCGGTCTTCGCGGGTATAGGAGTCGAGGAATTTGAAGGGGGAGTTCATGATGGGTGCTGATGGCGTTTTAATCCGCTTCAACCGTTGCCCCGGATGGTGAAATGGTGGAAATCAGTTCCTTGAACTCATCCACCAGCTGACCGTAGTTGCCCAGGGCGCGCAGGTCGCATTTTTCGGTGACCTCGGTGCCCAGGTACATGAGGTGGTCGCCCCTGAACTTGGTATACATGAAGATGTCCTTCTTGATCCCGAATTTTTCCTTGGTGTCGAGGACCTCGGAGTGGGTGTCGATGACCAGGGGGGAGAGGTTCAGGTATTCGTCCATGGATTTGACCGATCGCATCAGCAGGACAGAATGGCTCTCGGAGAACTCCGCCTCCTCGATCTCCTTGGCTGCAAAATCAGAATCGGAGCTGTTGAGCAGGTCCACCACATGCTGAAATTTGGCATCCTTGTACTTGGGTTTCTGCACCCTGATCTCCCTGACCGATACCAGTCGATACTTGGCCAGGAAGGCAAGTCTCATCAGGATGAATGTGAGTTTCTCCTCGTATTCCACGCACCTTTTTTCGATCTCCTCCTGGGTCAGGTTGATCTGGTAGTGGCCTATCTCATTCCTTTCGGGAACCCAGAAATCCAGCGCCCCGAAAAGTTTCTTGTCCATCTGTTCCCCCATTTCGGGCATGAACCACTCCTGTCCCGACTCCTGGTACAACTTTCCAACAGCCCTGATGAGCCAGGTAAAATTCCCCATGCTCAGGACCAGTAGTCGTTCACCCAGCTCCCTGGCCACATTTTCAGGGACGGGGACTTTCTTCTGCAGCATATCGTGCCAAAGCTGAGAAAGCATCACAAATGAGATAAACTGCATGGTGCGCTCGATGGTCTTGAAGATCTGGTCCAGCCTCATGCGGTTCAGTTCCCGCATTCCTGCCGAGAATAGCCTCCTGAGTTCAATCCCCACAGGCCAGGGAAAATTCTTGATGATCTGGTCCCCCAGGATCCGGTAATCCACCTCTTCCTCTTCGTCCTCATCAACCATGGTATACCTGGAAAGGGCGGGCCTGTATTTCACCATCTCGTCGAAAACCTGCCTGATTAGCTCCTCGTTGATCTGTGACATGATAGGTGCTGGGTTGGTTATGAACAGGATAAGTTATGAATTAAATCAATTGGGCGCAATTTCCGGTCAACTCAATCCCCGCCGGGTTGTTATTCTGACAATGGAATATACGATCATTATCCCGGTGGCATTTGGGGCTGGGATTGGGCTTCCTTTATACCTGACTTTTGGCTATATTCACAACCGAACCCTCAACTGCATACCATGAAAAATGCTTTTAAAGACCTGATCGATGAAGCCATTCAACTGGAACTGATCGTTGGAGAGCTTTATCTGCTGTTTTACAGGTTGTTCCCTGAGGATTCGGAATTCTGGTGGGAAATAGCCATTGAGGAGGAGAACCATGCTGCCCTGCTCAAGACTGTGAAACAGATGGATGCTATCGAGGTGACTGTTCCTTCTGGGCTCCTCCCCGGGAACCTTGAAGAGATAAAAAAAACAAACCTGATGATCCGTAAGGCCATGAGGGATTTCGAAGATCAGCCTGACAGGGCCGGGGCATTCCGGCTGGCTTACAAGATTGAGAATTCAGCCGGAGAAATCCATTATAATGCGTTCATGAAGCACGCACCAGATTCAAGGATCACAGGTGTATTCAGAAAGTTGAACGGTGATGATGTGGATCACGCGGAAAGGATCAGGTTTTACATGGGACAGCACCAGATCCCTCAAAGCGGGAAATGATCGTCATCAGATACTGGGCTGTGACCACAGCCTCTCCATCTCCTTCATGGCTGTAGGGCCGATCTGTATGGCAAACTTCCTGGGCCACGGGTTCCTGGCCGACCTGTCCAGGATCACGCCCTGGGGCGGCAGGCATATGAAATTACTGTTCTTCCAGATAATCTTCTTTTCAATCACCTTCCCGGTCATGTAGGTCCTGGCCTCTTCCTCGGATACCAGCAGCAGGCTGGATATGACCTGCTCACCCAGCAGCAGGATGGCTTTTGGATTGGCAATCTCAATCTCCTGCCTGAGCCATTTCAGGCTCTTGTTGGCATATTCCATGTACCTGGACCGGTTCTCCTTGATCTCCTTTCCCAGCCGGTGGTACTTTTTTACATGATCGTCATCAAACAGGAACACCTTCACCAGGCTGGTCAGCCAGCAATGCTCCCTGGGAATTTCCAGGGTTTCCAGGATCACATCGGACAGTTCCTGCCCGGTAAACGAACTTCTTACCCTGGATCCATCGAAGTAGGGCTCGATCGAAAAGGGGGCGGTAGCATCGTACAACGGGACATCCGGAATATCATTAACAAAGTAAACCTTGGCTGCCGGCTGGGGCCCGATCACCATGATCTTCCCTATGGCCGTTTCAATGGGAATCACTGTCTGGACAGGATTGCCGTAAAGATAGGTAGTCTCTTTAGGAAACTTAATGTCATCCAAATACTCTTTTGAGCATTTCTTCTGGTACTGGTGTATGGTCATGGGTACAAATTCAATGATTTGATAATAGCAAATTACGATAATATTTGAAATCATAAAATAGCCACTGCTGGGCAAATACACACCAGCCACCATATTTAACCCTGCACTCTTTTTTAAAACAGAATATTGACTGTCATTTTGTCGTGTTTATCTGTGAAAATAACTGCCGTTTTGTCACCTTTCGGTTTTTCCCAAAATTATTTAGCTGTAGCACAGGCTTCATCTTATTCATAATAAATCTCTTAGCCTGTACTTTAAAAAAAAATGAAAATTCTGGTCCACCATTTGTCCAGTTTCTGGCGAAACAATGAAAATGAAGCGAACATGGATTTTGAAAAATTGACAATAAAGGCTCAGGAAGCCGTCCAGAGGGCACAGCAGATCGCCATGGAACATGGTCACCCGGAAATCGAGTGCAGCCACCTGCTCAAGGGGATCTTTCTGGTAGATGAACACGTCTTGCCCTTTGTATTCAAGAAACTTTCGGTCAATGCCGGGCACGTGGAATCAGCTGTGGAGCGGATGATCGAAGCATACCCGAAAGTCTCGGGGGGTGAGCGCTATCTCTCCCGGGAAGCCGGTGAAGCATTAAACCGCGCCCAATCGGCTGTGAAAGAACTGGGTGATGAGTATATTGCCCTGGAGCACTTGCTCCTGGGGCTGATACGCTCCAAGGGTGAGGTCAGTAAAATGCTGAAAGATGTTGGGTTGAATGAAAAAGAGCTGGTGGTGGCCATCAAAGAGCTTCGAAAAGGCTCCAGGGTACAAACCAAATCTGCCGAAGATTCCTACCGTGCACTTGATAAATATGCCATCCACCTGAACGAGCGTGCCGAGTCGGGGAACCTGGATCCGGTCATAGGCCGGGATGAAGAGATCCGCAGGGTGCTGCAGATCCTCACCAGGCGGACCAAGAACAATCCCATCCTGGTGGGAGAGCCCGGGGTTGGGAAAACGGCCATAGCAGAAGGGATCGCATTGAGGATCGTGAACGGGGATGTCCCCGACGACCTGCTTTCCAAGCAGATTTATTCACTGGATATGGGATCCCTGGTTGCAGGGGCAAAATACAAGGGAGAATTTGAAGAGAGGCTGAAAGCCGTGGTCAGGGAGGTGGTCTCCTCGGAGGGTGCAATTGTCCTCTTTATTGATGAGATCCACACCCTGGTGGGAGCTGGCGGAGGTGGGGAAGGCGCCATGGACGCTGCCAATATCCTGAAGCCTGCCCTTGCCAGGGGGGACCTGAGGGCCATCGGTGCAACCACCCTGAACGAGTTCCAGAAATACTTCGAAAAAGACAAAGCCCTGGAACGCCGTTTCCAGAAGGTGTTCATCGATGAACCCGGGGTGGAGGATGCCATTTCCATCCTGAGGGGCATCAAGGAAAAATACGAAACATACCATAAGATCCGCATCAGGGATGAAGCGATTATCGCAGCCGTCCAGCTTTCTACCCGGTACATCACCGACCGGTTCCTGCCGGACAAGGCCATTGACCTGATGGACGAGTCGGCCTCCCACCTCAGGCTGGAGATGAACTCCAAACCCGAATCGATCGACACGCTTGAACGAAAGATCCAGCAACTGGAGATCGAAAGGGAAGCCTTCAAGCGCGAGAAAGACAAGGGCAGGGTAGAACAACTTTCCAGGCAGATTGCCGACCTTGAGGATGAACATAAGCAACTGATGGCCACATGGGTGGATGAGAAGGGTGTGGTGGAAAAGATCCAGGCTGTCAAGCAACAGATCGAGGAGCTCAGATACAGGGCCGAGAAAGCTGAACGGGAGAGCGACCTGGCCGCAGTGGCAGAGATCCGCTATGGACAACTGCCAGCCGCAACGGAAGCGCTCAACGGGGCCGTGGCAAAACTCCAAACCTATGAGAAAGAGGGTAAACGGCTTGTCAGGGAAGAGATCACTGCGGAGGATATTGCAGAAGTGGTCTCCCGTTGGACCGGGATACCTGTGAACCGGATGATGGAGAGCGACAAGGAGAAGCTGTTGCATATTGAGGAGGAACTCCACAGGAGGGTGGTTGGACAGGATGATGCCATCTATGCGGTCTCTTCTGCCATCAGGCGGAGCCGCACGGGACTTTCAGACGAAAACAGGCCTGTGGGCTCTTTCCTTTTCCTGGGAACCACAGGTGTGGGAAAAACAGAACTGGCAAGGGCGCTGGCCGAATACCTTTTTAACGACGAGGCTCTGATGACCCGGATCGATATGAGCGAGTACCAGGAACGCCATGCCATCTCCAGGCTGGTGGGGGCTCCCCCCGGCTATGTGGGATACGATGAAGGGGGACAGCTCACCGAGGCTGTCCGCCGGAAACCTTACTCGGTGATCCTGCTGGATGAGATCGAGAAGGCACATCCCGATGTATTCAATATACTCCTCCAGGTTCTGGAAGACGGGCGGCTGACCGATAATAAGGGGCGGGTGGCCAATTTCAAAAACACCATCATCATCATGACATCCAATATGGGATCCGAAATCATCCATGAGAATTTCTCCGGCGAAGGATCAGTCCAACTGACAGGACCGGAACTGGAGGCCGCTTTTGAAAAGTCACGGAACCAGGTATTCCAGCTCTTAAAAACAAGCATGCGGCCAGAATTCCTGAACCGTATTGATGAGCTGGTGATGTTCCGTCCCCTGACCAGGGAGCACCTAAAGGGAATCATTCAGATCCAGCTTACACTGCTGGAAAGAGTACTTGAACGGCAGGACATCAGCTTCGAAGTGACCGATGAGCTGGTCGGCTACCTACAGCAGGAAGGATATGACCTTCAATTCGGGGCCAGACCGCTGAAAAGACTGATACAGAAGAAGATCCTGGACTCCCTGTCCATTGCCATGCTGGAAGGCAGGGTAGCACCCTCCATGCATGTGGTCATGGATGCAAAGGATGGCCAGGTGGTCTTCCGGACAAAGCCGAAAGCTATTCCGGCTTAAAACAGAACGTTCCGGGGACGATCCCAACATGGAAAGTGTCCACCGGCAGACCGGTTGGAGCGTACCGGTAAACCGCTCCATGTTGCACGAAATCAAGGGCATCGGATACATATACTTCCGAGGTGGCCGGATCCACCTCCAGTCCGTAAAATCCCCCGTACGGGTGTACCCTCGTAGGGACTGGCGATGAACAATTCAGGTTGGCTTCCGGTCAGTATGGATAAGCGGTAAACGTTCCTGTTCAGGTAATAGAGGGTATCCCCTGTCCCGTTGATCTTCAGTTTTCCCGGGTACTCACCCGCCTCAAAACGGTGGGCAACCTGTGCGGTCCTGGATCCGGCATCGATCTTCAGGAGCCCTGGTTCCTCGTAGCCGTAAGGGCTCTCGGGCCATCCGCCGTCAGTGAGCACCCACAGGTTATTATGCTTGTCCAGGACCATGGAATTGGGTTGTTTCAACACTTCGATGGAATCCACCAGCTGGTCGGTCTCCGAATCAATGACCAGGATCTTGTTGTCGAAGCTCCAGCAATTGGTATAGACATATTTGTCATGCTGCACCATCTGTTCCGTTGTGTGCTGGAGGAAATCCCCCGATCCGTTGTTCACATCAATGGATCCGGCAACCTCGAATGTTATCGGATTCACCACTGTAATGGAAGGGGCATAGAGATCGGTTACATAGGCTTTGGTATCATTTACAAAATGAATATGGCGGGGTGAGGTGAGCCCGGTGATCTTCCCCACATATTCGAAGGAGGAGGTATTGACCACATAGATTCTTCCGCTGTTGTTGACCACCACGTATCCAAGGCTGTCCCTGATGGTCATAGAAACCGCCACATCTCCCAGGGGCAGGGCGTTGCTATTGAAAAAAATGTCATTGCGGATCTCCTTCGATTCAATATCATAGTAGGAAAGCGAGGCATTGTCGTACATGAAATTGCCTTCATTGATAATAAAAAACCCCCGGTCGGGACTCCCTGGCTGCTGATTCGGATCCGGAAGATCCTCGTCAATACATCCATGTAATCCAAGAAAAAGAACGACAGATGCTATAAGAATACGGTTCATCATTATCTCTGGTTAAACATTGATTTTAAAAACCAGAAGGAAATTCCTGCCGGGCATGGGACGGTAGAGGACGGAGTGGTATGATTCGTTGAAAAGGTTGTATATCTTCAGTTCTGCAGACAGCCGTGTAGCCCTGATCCTGAACGCACCTCCGACTGAAAGGTCGTTCATGAAATAGGGATAAAGCCGGCCACGGGTGGTTAGGTCGTTGCTCGATGTTGTATACCTTTCGCTGTATGCATTGTACTGGTAGGTAATGAAAAAATTCCGCCACCCGGTGTTCACCATGAAATTACCGGAATGTAATGGGATGTAAGGCAGTTGTTTGCCATATGAGGCATCACTCCAAATCAATCCATCTCCCATGTTGACCGAACTGGTATAGGCATAATTGGCTGATATTCTGTACCTGACCGTTCTCCATTTTCCCTGAAGCTGAAAATCAATCTCCACCCCCGATGATATCACCTCATTGATATTTGTTGGCTCCCAGTAGCCCCTGTAGGAGGGAATCCAGATGATCCAGTTCTCCATATCCGACCTGTATACCGTAATACCGCTCTTCAATGAGTGTTGTGCAAACACCTGCTGGTATTCCAGTCCCCCCTCCACGCTGAAACCCTTCTCGGGCAGCAGGTCGGGATTCCCCCCCGGTTGCCAGTAAAGGTCGTTGAGGGAAGGTTTGTGGTAATTCCGGGCAATGCTTCCCCTCAAAACCAGGTCCCTGCCTTTGATCAGCCTGAAATCTGCCCCGAAGAAGGGGATAAACGGGATCCGCTCCCCATCAACCCAATCCTGCCTGAGCATCACTTTCAGGTTCAACCGGTCGGCAAAGCTTTTATGGATTGAAGTAAACAGGGATATTTCATCGCGGTTCTGGCTGTACCCGGCCCTGCTGATGGTATCGGTGGAGCTCACATCATGATGGTTCACATCCAGCTTGCCTTCAAATGAGAACTCAGGGCCCAATTCATGTGCATAGGAGAGCGTATTAACAAAACTATTCTGCTGACTTACAGAATAGATGGATGGGACCAGTCCAAGACCAGGCACCCTGTTCCTTTGATCGAAGACCAGGTGTTTGCCCGAATACCCTGACCGGAGCATGAACCTTCCGAATCTTCCATAATAATTCCAGTCCCCAACCACCCTGTGATCGGTGTCCTGCTGGTTATTCAGGTTGGAATTGTCAGAGCCTTCGTAACTGGTGGGACGTGGGATGGTCCGGTTGGCCTGTTGTCCCCAGTATTTCACCGAAATCACATGATCCGCAGAGGGGCGGAAGTAAAGCTCCTGCAACATTCCACACCTCTTGTAGGCTGCATTGTCATTGGTGTCTTTTGGATTGATTACATCCCCTGTTACCGGGTCCAGGTTACCGACCCCCCGGTTGATGAATGTAAAGTCGTTCTTTGAATAATTGTGATAGATCCGGGTTTTGCTCCTGATCCGGTTCTTCCCGAAGCCCACCTGCAGGAACTCATCAAAAGTTGCATAGCTCCCCACTCCCTGGATGTATTGGAAACCCGGTCCCTCATTCCACCCTGCCGAATTCTGTATACTGATGGACCCTCCCAGGCCTCCGCCTTGTTCAGATAGTGATGAAGCTCCGTGTTTCAGGTTCAGGTCGTCGATAATATAGACAGGTATCAGGGAGAAATCGACCATGCCTGCCATGGGACTATTGATGTTGAGCCCGTTCCAGTTCACCTGGGTATGGGATGCTGCCGTACCCCTGAATGAGGCAGTGGCCAGGGCACCCCTTCCGTGGTTTTTGATAAACACTGAGGTGTTTTCCGACAACAGGTCCGACAACGAGAGGTTTGCCTTTTCGGCAAGAATGGCTGTGTCCAAATCTGTCTGCTTTGAACCAGCCTCCTCCTTCAGGAAGATCCTCTCTGCCCTGATCTCCACATCTTCAATCCTGAATACAGAATCCCTGATGCCCTGGGAATAGAGGGATGAGGCCATGGCACAATATGCCACCAGCAAACAAATCCTTCGTATCACATGACCAGTTAATACAATCATCCTTCCAGGCTGTATAAACCTTGCTGGTTGCAGCCGGTGATTGTTGAGCGGGACCAATGACAGATTGTTGATCAGCTTCCCGTTCACCGCGGGCTGCAAAACAAGGGTGTCACTGGCAGGTCTTCTGACTCGTCCTGGTTTCTGGATCCTTCCCATTCAACCCGCAGGATGCGGATTCAGAACAGTGGTTATTTCCAAAAACCATATGGCCCTGAACGGGCCTGGATTCACAGCAGCGGGAACTGTTGCCGATTCTAACGGCATTCCCTTTTCATTCCCCCGGCAAAGCCGGGATGCGGAAACCAATAACAAGTTAAATGTAAGAAAAATATCCTTTAGGATGCCTTCTTTTTTTGATGGGGTGGCGTCCAGCCATAATCCACATAATCCCATCCAATTCCGTCATCGCCGGCATGGATCAGGAGGAATCCCTCCTGGAGCGGATCCTCGGGCGGGTTGTTCCACCATTTTCCACATACGGCTCCACCGGTGATAAAGTGGATCTGGTCGTTCACATAAATGTCTTCCAGGTAATGCAGGTGTCCCTGGAGGACCAGTTTCAGGTTGTATCCCCAGAAATGCATCAGCACATCCCTGGCGTTATCGATGATCAGGTAGGCCGGGCTGGCCTCTCGGGATCCTTTTGTAAGTTGTGTCTGTGATGTGATGAACGGAATATGTGTGCTCACTACAATGGGGGTCTCCTTCCCGGTCTTCCCAAGGTCCTCCTTGATCCACTTCACCTGTTCCTCATCGATCCTTCCGATATAACTCCCGCTTTCACTTCTGTAGATCCCGTCCAGCACCATGAAATGCCACCCCTTGTGGTCAAAGGAATAATACCGCTCTCCCAGCCTCTTTTTAAACATCCCTTTCCCGAACTCCGGGTGTTCCTCAATACCGGCCTCCTCCCTGTGCCATCCATACACTTCGTGGTTCCCCACCGTATTATACACCGGCATACTGAAACCTCCGGCCACCTTTTCATACAGGTTGTAGAGGGAATCGGACCGGCCATAGGTCTGGTCCAGGGCATCCATCACCAGGTCGCCCCCGGTAAGCACAAAATCGGGATTGATCAGGTTGATCGTGTCAATGGCCTCCTGGAATCCTTCCACCGCACTGAGTTCCGGTTGCAGGTGGATATCAGTCAGGAAAGCAAAAGTGAAATCATTGCTTTCTGTGGTTTCAGGAGCTGTTGAAGTACATCCGGGCAATATCCAGACAGTCAGTCCAATCAGGAACAGGGTTTTTTTCATGGGAGTTGGTTTTTTTGTTTGATCTTCCAAAATACAGTAATATGATATCATTTACAACCTTCATGAGCGAATCTTGAATGGTTGCCAGCACCAGTAGGTAAGAGATCTCCACAGCCATTCGAGAGGACCGAACCGGAATCTTTTCAGCCACAGCGGGGAGATGATCAGCAGGATGATCCATACACCCAGCACAACCAACACCTGGTATTTCCGTTCCACTGTTCCGTAGAGTCCGAATCCGTGCCCGTAAAAGATGAATGTGCAGATAATGGACTGCAATATGTAGTTGGTAAAGGCCAGCCGTCCCACAGAGGAGAAGACCTGCTTAAACTTTGAAAACCCGGCTGACCTGCAGATCAGCATCACCACTCCCGTATAACCCAGGGCCACACCTACACTTCCCACATAATTGAAATGGCCCCCCAGGAACATGGAATATTCCAGGGACCAACCTTTTCTGAAATTCAACCAGACCCCCAGGCCTGATAGCAGGTATCCTGTCGCAAGTCCCATCAGGGCCATTCCCACATAAAAGCTTCGCGGGCGTTCAGCAGAGAGAATTTTCCATTTATACAGTGCCATGCCCAGAAGCATCATGGACATCACCCGCCAGAAGGTCTCAATGAAAAAGTAGGTGGTCTGCAATCCGATGGCCGCCGCGATCCTGGTCTTCATTTGTCCCAGCCACCCGCTTCCCATGGCAACCATCTGAATCTGGATCTCCTCAGGGCCAGGCCTCCATGTATGCACCATCTCCTGGTACGCATCTTCAGTCCAGTAAGGCATTGTCATGCCCGCAAAGGTATTGAACACCAATGGTACCAGGAATAATCCGGCGGCAATCCACAGGAGTGTTCCCGGTTTGAGTTTTCTGAACAGGAAAACCAACATTCCGCAAAGGCCATAGGTCACCAGAATATCGCCATACCAGAACAGGTACGCATGCCCCAGTCCGAAGAACAGGAGCCAGCCCATGCGGCGAAAATGAAGCAGGGTGAAATTCTTACCCTTGCTGGCTGCATTTCCGGTAAATATCAGGACACCAGCCCCGAATAACATTGAAAAAATACCCATGAATTTCTCACTGGCCACCAGGTGACTGATGATCCAGACCCACCTGTTGATCCCTGTAAAATCCCCGTATGCTGTTGGATTGATGTAAGCTACCGAATGCATGGAGAAGCTCTGGATGTTCATGATCAGGATCCCCAGAACTGCCACGCCACGCAGGATATCGATGGATAGGATCCGGTCCGGAGTACCCACCGGGGAGAAGCTCCTGTCATTCATACGAACAATATCAGCATTCCCCCCCTGAAAAACAAATGGTTGATCCGCTGGGAAACAGGTTCCTAGAAATCAATGGTGCTCCCTGCCAACACCTCATTGAAGCCGAATTCATCATAGAACTGGCTCAGGGCAGGATCCATGGTACAGTGGGAGGGATAGATGCGCCTGACTTCTGTGTATTTCAGGTATTCAATGGTTTTCCGGGCCTGGTCGTTGACCGCCCTTAAATGAAAACCTCCAATCACCCCTTCCACCCGGTTGATGCCGGTCAGTTGCCGGGCATGTTCCACCATGTTGCAGATCCCCGAGTGGGCACACCCGGAGATAACCACCAGTCCCCTGTCAGTAATGCAGACCAACCCGGAATCATCGGTCAAAAAATCCTCCTGGCCGCCCTCCAGGACATACCGGGTGGACCTTGCTTCAAAATCATTTACCCTGGGGATCTCACCCAGGAACCAGAGGTGTTCTGTAAGACGGACCGGTTCCGCGGATGTCTTCAGTTCAAACCTGCTTTCGATCTCTTGCTGTGACAGGGCAAGACCAATGTTTCCAAATCCGCTTTTCCGGAACCGGGTTACAAAACAACCAGGGTGGCAGACCAGCGGCAGGCCTTCAGTAAATTGCAGGCCGTCCCCGTGGTCCCAATGACCATGACTGAGAACAATGGTATCCACCCTGTTCGGATCAATGCCTAGTTTTTGTGCATTTTTCAGGTAGAGGTCCGATGCCCCGGTATCGAACAGGACCTTTTCCTGGTCCACTTCAATAAGGAATGAAAGGCCATGTTCGGAACCAAATCCGTCCATGGCCTTTACTTCTGACAACACCACCAGCTTCATGGGGTACTTATTAGTTGTGCCAGAATTTTTCGGCAATGACCTCTGCTGCCTTGATCAGCGGGTATGCTGCCGGAGAGGCGGTCAGCATGGGGTGCGTACCGATCTGGGAGGTCATCAGTGTATTCACATTCATCTTGTTCTGAATAATGAATCCAATGATATTGATCAGCTCGCCTGCACTTGAACCGCCAACAACCTCTCCACCGAGAATGACCCCATTCTCACGCCCAGCTATCAGTTTCACGATCTGCTTATGGGGATGGTTAAGCACTCCCGGGTGCCTGTCCACGCCTGAAAAGGTCCCGGTAATGATATCGAATCCTTCCTGTTTCGCCTGTGTCTCGGTCAGACCTGCAGCACCGAATCCGGTCTCGTTCAGGGCGGTGGAGAAAATAGCGATGGTCCCCCCGATGGTTTTCAGGGTAGAGAGCTTGTACAGGTTCATCCCTGCCACCCTGGCCTCGGCACATGCAATAGAAGCCAGCATGGCTTTGGACCGCTTCCGGGTGAAAAAGTCCCTCTTCTCGGCACAATCTCCTACGGCAAACACGTCCTGTTGGTCGGTACGCATATACTCATCCACTTTGATGAAACCATCACGGTTAAATGCCACATCCAGGTTCTTGGCCAGTTCTATATTTGGCTCATAACCCACGGAGAGGATCACTGCATCGGTCTTCAGGATATCCACCACATCCCCTTTCTCAACCCTGACCGCTTCTACCTTCTCTTCACCGATAATCTCCTTCACGCTGTGACCCGTCAGAATGTTGATCTCACGGTCTTTCAGGATATTCTCAGCCTCCTCAGCCAGATCTGAATCGAACGCCAGCGGAAGGACATGGGGGCACAGTTCCACGAGGGTCACATTTTTCCCTGTTTTTTTCAACTCGTCTGACATCTCGATACCAATAAAACCAGCACCTATTACTACAATGTTCTCCAGTGCTTCCAGCTTCTTTTTCATGGCATCCAGGTAGACCAGGTCCTTGGGAACTGTGAACACATTTTCCAGGTGAGCCCCTTTCAGCCAGTCCGGTACCAAGGGTTTTGAACCTGTGGCAAGGATCAGCTTTTCATAGGTGATCTCTGTTCCATCCTTGAGCTGGCAGCTTTTTTTCTCCCCATCCACCGATGTGACTTCGTCCACCATGATATCCACCCCGACCTTGATCAATCCGGCATCTGGCAGTATATCCATTTCAGTTTTTTCAAGGGTTCCGAAAATATAAGGAATCCCGCATGGGATAGCCACCTTTTCTTCCTTCCGTACAAGGGTCACTTTTTTGTCCGGATAATGGGATTTTGATGCCAGGGCTGCACTGAATCCTGCTGCACTTCCACCGATTACTAATACATCTGTATTTTTCATTTTACTTATTGATTATTGGTTATTGTAGATATTAAAGGATTATTCATGAGGTGTTTTTTCTGTTATCCGGGCGTTGAAGTGTTCCAGCCAGGGACCGGGCTCGGGAATCAGCTTCCCGCTATTCCTGTCTGCAAACACCAGATTGGTCTTTGCCTTGGAAATAAGATGTCCCTCCGGATTATAAATGCGGTAACGGAATTCAAGCTTGGGAAACCATGGAGGCTTGATCCTGCACTCCACCCTGAAGGCATCCCCGAATCGCAGGGGGGTGGAAAAGCGCTGCTCCATGCTTACCACCGGCATGATAATCCCTTCCTTCTCCATGTCCTCACACCTAAGCCCGATGCTTTGGAGCAGTTCCATACGGGCCTGCTCCAGGTAAAGGGCGTACTGACTGTGATGGACATAACCCATCTGGTCGGTTTCGGCATAACGCACTTGGATATCTGTACTGTGCTTAATCACGGTTTCTGATCAACGGTATGGAACAATGGGGACAGGTATTGGAAAAGCAGGGAACCCCCGGTACATGCGAAATTTTGTACCCACATTTGGAACACACACAAAATTCATGCAGAACAGCCTCCTGCTTTCCGGAATTCTGCTCTTCCTTCCAGTCCCGAATACTCTGATTGATGTGCTCAATATTCTCCGACTTACAGGATATACAGTGAGGATGATCCTCGTCCGGGTGATGGAAAACAATGGTGCAATCATTACAACGGTACCATTGTTTATCAAACTCCACATCGCCTCCCTCGACCACGATGGAGCGGCCCTCAGTAAAGGCCAACGCTAGTTTCTGCAGGCAAGAGCTGTAGATCCGTGTGAAGGTGGGACGGCTTACGTTCATAAGCTTTGCCGCTTCCTCCTGCTTCAGCCCGGAATAATCAGCCAGACGTAAGGCCTCATACTCCTCGTAAAGCAGGCTTACCACAGCTACATCACTGAAGGAAACCCCGATGGGTTTGAAGCCCTTCAACAGGGGAGGTGAAATGACTTTCCGGTACTGTTTACTACGTGGTGACATGGATTGTTATGAACATATGTTCACAAAGATAGTGAACATATGTTCATTTGGAAAATTAATCCTACATTTATTCCGTGTATTTAGGGGTTCATATCATCATTTATCTGCTACTGTGTTCCCTTTTCCTGATGGGATCATTGTCCTGGCTTCTGGTCAGCCTCAGTTCCTGATCAATTTCCTCGTAACCTGCTGTCCCGAACGGGATTCCAAAACAACCAGGTAGAGGCCCTTTTCAAACCCGGCCACCTCGACCTCCTCTTTTTCCCTACTCACGTTCCTGGTAACCAAAACCTTACCAGTCATACTCATAATCCTGATGGTCTTCACCTGGTCCAGTCCCTCAAAGAATACCGAATTGTAAGCCGGGTTCGGGTAAAACCAGAACCCGGCCAGTTCAGGGTCCATCCCAATGGTTGAAGTATCAGGTGGAACTATAAAAACCGGGTTGATAGTCTCTTCGTTGGAGAGGGAACGGGCGGTACTTTCGGTCACACTACCTACCTTATAAAGAACCATCCTGTCGATGCAGTGGTATGAGGAACGGGCTGCTATGCTGATGCGGTAGACCCCCTTCCGGTCGAAGGTGGCAAAGATTCTATGGTCGTTGTTGTCATTGGTTACCGCCTTCCAGATCCACCCTGTGAGCGTTCCTCCATAAATCTTGAAATAGCCATCCACACTGGAACCCTCCGGGCAATCATAAGTACCCGCCTGCTGGCAGACCGGCTTCGGATGCACGTATGAAGCCTCGCTGGATTTGTATCCATAGAAATCATCCCCTGTAACTTTCAACCAGGTATCATTGTGCTCAGTTGACGAAGTGCCGCTGGCGATACCCACACGCCAGTCAAAACAGTAGGTTCCGGGATTGGAGATATGAACCGTAACTCCCATCCTTCCGTAACTGGCGCTGTTAAAGTGTTCCGATCCTTTCCAGTACATATACCCTTCACCCGTGTACCCTGTCCTTGAGGTGGCTTCCACCCACTGCTCCCCCAGGGGAAAAGATTCTGCCTCAATGACGGCCAGCCCATCCACTTCGAAAAAATCAGGAATAAAATCCCTCGGGATGAACTCAACCTTCAGCCAGCGGGCACGGCTCCATCCGGTTCCATCTGCCGAGGCAGTGGTCCCCTCCACCCTGATGGTATCCCCGTTGAAAATGGAAACCTCCTCAATGGTGAGGTTATAGGCATCCCCCGCCTCCCAGTCCATTGTACTCAGGGGAAGGGTATACTCACCCACAAGCCTGCCGTTCACCATTATTCTGAAGACGGACCCGCCATCCGATTCACCAATCCCGTGGAAGACCACATCGTAATAGCACGATTCGCCCGGGAAGGGTTTATTCACTGTGGCCGATACAGGGGAGGTTGAAGGTCGTATGGCCAGCAGCTCCTCTCCTGTAAGATCGTCCAGGTAGAATCCTGATTCCTGGTAAGGAAAGTCCCTGGAAAAGATCTCCAGGTACGCTCCGCATGGACTGAGAATCTCGGTGGTCACAGTGATGGTATCATACGCCACATCTGTGGCTCCCTGGTCGTCGGTGACCACAAGGCTCACCGGGAAGACACCCTCCACCTTATATATATGTTCCACCACCGCTCCACTCAGGGTATCCCCGTCACCAAAATCCCAGAACCAGGAGATGATCTCTCCATCATCAGTGGAGGCGCTGCCATCAAATAAAACTGTAAGGGGCAGATCGCCACTAAGGTTGTCGGCCATGATCACGGCCTCCGGGGGCCTGTTTTCACCCAGTACACGCGCACCAGCACCACCCAGTCCTCGGAAGGATAGGTCAGGGGGTGTTCCCAGTGACCTGACACCACGGCCTGTGACAGACACCTGGCTGCCCGGCTGAAGATCCCCCCCGTTCCTGGGATCAAACCAGGCTACCTGGTAGGTGGCGGTATTGTTTAACAGAATATCACCAGTATACCCCGCGAGAATGTAGATCACATAGGCCTCTCCCTCTGCGGCGAAGCACCAGCTCCCCGCCGAAACCAGGTAGTCCATGGACTTCATTTTCCAGAATTCCACGTACTCATTGAAAAAGGTCAAAGCATGCCTGACATCATCCCAGGTGGCGTCCCTGCTCCGGAAATCCTGGCAGGTCAGGTCCGAATGGGGCTGTTCATCTCCGAAATAGTATTCCACCCCGGCACCGCCGGCCATAAGGTTCCCCCATAACACCTCCCTGCGGATACCGTACTGATCAGGTGAACCAGTAAATCCATCCACCGGGTACTCCTATATTTGAAGGTACCCTGTTCATCATTGGCCACCACCCATTTACGCCCTGTGGCCGCTGAATTCTCCACCCAGGTGAGGGTCACATCATGTACATTGTCCCACATGGTCTGGACCGAAGCACCGGTAAGCAGTGACTGGTTCCCCACAAGCTTGGAATAGACTTCGTCGACCTGTGCCGGGTAGGTGTGGATCACCACATTGTGGCGGTAGGGATCATTTTCGTAGAAATAGGCTGCCATCTCCTTTTTCTGGAGGTCCGATCTGGGAATTCTCCTCCCCCAGGTTCCAGTTCAGTGCCAGGTGGTGTCCGAAACGGGCCATCAGCTCCCTGTAGTAGAGCTTTCTCATAGTCCCCACATTACCTCCGTCGAGCATCTTGTCGTTTTCACTCTCCTGGGTTTTGAAATGGAGATACATCCCCAGTGAATCGGCATGGCTGAACAGGACCTCCCACTGGTCAAGTTTTGAGCAGTCAAAATGGGTAAAATCGGAATAGCCCGTATATGGGTAAACATTCCTGTCATCCCCATCTATATTCATGGTCAGGAAGGAGAATACATTCATCCCTTCCGATGCCAGGTAATTTACCGCACCTATGATCCCCTTGCCCCGGTCATCCTTTCCAGACAGGGTCCCCCGTATGCCAGTCTCCCGTATGACCCGACCAGGTCTTAACCAGGTCATCATTGCTGCCATCGCATTTGAATTCCCCGTCAAATCCCTGGTAGGAGAGGAAATTCTCCGGCGAATCGGCACCGCCTTTCAGAAAATACTGGCCCAGTCTCCGCGAACTGCAGGTAATGCTCGCCCACATAATTTAGCCGGCCTCGGCCACGGTTGTCCCTGCCGGTCTTATCCGATTCCTCCACCATGAAGGTGCCGGTTAAACCATTCATGGGCGCAATGGCCATCAGGTCAGGGCCGTGTCGCTCACCGCCATGTTCCTTCCCAGCAGGAATCCGGCCTCCCAGGTCCATTCACCGGTGGTATCCGGGGAGAAATGAACCCTCCATACATTGCCCGAATCGGCACTGGTCTCTCCCGCATTCCCGTCGGCAGCAAAATATCCGGGTATTTCATAGGACCTGGAACCGTTGGTGAAATGTCACCGTCAGGCTGAAATCCAGGAAAGGATTGGGATTATTGTCTTTTTCCCGGTAGGCCGGACCGTCAAAAGAGAGGGTGATCCTGTGCCATTTCTTCAACTCCCCTGTAATGGAAACCTCACCGGTCCCTGTATCTACGGGGGGAGTAATGGAGTCATATATTTCGGTACATGAAAATCCACCTCCAGGGATGTCCCGGCTGTACCGGTTCCTCCGGTTCCCGAATAGGGAGTGGCCTTTACCAGTATAATCGCCCAGTGGCGGGATTCCATATATTGTAATCCCCGTTATTGTCCCCGTCCATGGCGTAGGGTGCCACTCCTTCTGTTATTGCGTTGTTCCCCGTTGAGCCAGAAACGGACACTCCCAATGGTGCCGGATGTGATGGCCCGAATGTTGAGGGATTTCCCGGTTTCCAGCAGGTTGATGGTATCGTGCTGCTCCAGCCGACCGATCACCGTATCTTTGTATGCATCGATCAGATTAAACTTGTGATTTCCTGGGCATTGATCTCCCCGGCAAGTAGCATCAGGGTTACTGCAGCCAACGTAAAACATACCGGTTTCAGGTTTTGGTCATCATGTAATGGATCTCTATTTACGCATGTTGGCTATACATAATACAGGATAACAAATAACAGTTCTCTGGTTTTCATCTGAAATCATCATTCCAGAATCGCAAATTAAGAATTATGAAGCCCTGGTGCAAACATGTGACATGGACAATGCTAACGCAGACAAAGCGTTGCGTGCTATCCGATTGCCGGCTATTCCTCCATGGAGACCCAGGTCAGGTATAGTTTATAGGCCAGGGACAGCAGGATGGCCCCCAGAAACAGCCCAATGAATCCGAATGCCATGAATCCCCCGATGGCTCCCAGGAAGATCACCAGCATGGGAACATCGGCACCTTTCCCCATGATCAGGGGTTTGAGAAAATTGTCGATCAGGCCCATGACCACAAAGTAGAGTGACCAGAGTACAGCCGGCAGGGGATCCCTGAATGCAAACAGGTAGATGATCATGAAGATATTGAAGAGCAGTACGGGGATCTGGGCAATGGTCATGACCAGGATCACCACGATCCAGACAGCTGCCAGGGGAATATCGGCAAGGATGAGCCCCACTCCCATCAGGGAGGTCTGGATCACCGCCACACCCAGCACTCCGGAGGCCACGTTGCGAATGGTCACCAGGGAGATTTGAAGAAACTCCTCACCCCGCTCACCCACGATTTTCCTGAATATCTTCTTTCCTGAGACCTCTCCCTTTTCAAAGAACATGAGGAAGATACCGGCAATGATGATTGATACGGCAAACTGCAGGATCCCAAGACCCGTATTGGCCAGTGCTCCCACCAACCGTTCACCCCAGGCGGCAATCTGGGGCAGGAATCCCTTCAGGGACTCCCCCAGGTTCCGGGACAGATCCAACCATTTTTCGTAAAGCCACCCGCCGATAAGCGGCCAATCAGCCACCGATTCCGATGGAACCGGGATCTTGAGGGTACCCCCCTGGAAGTGCTCTGCCAGTAACCTGATCCCGTCCACCAGCTGGTTCACCAGCCAGATGCTGGGCAGCACCAGCAGGGAAAGGGCCACAACCATGATCAGCAGCGAGGTGATCTTGTTGCGCTTTCCCAGCCATTCACGTAGTTTTTTAAATATGGGAAAAAGGATAATGGCAATGATCAGCCCCCATAACAGGATGCTCAGGAAGGGTTTCAGGATCTTGAAACAGAGAAAGATCACCAGAAGCAGCGTACCAACCTTCAGGATCAGGTCGATGGCTGTATTTACATAGTTGTTGTTCCCGCCTTGCCCGGGTACCGGTTTGCCATCCATGATGGTGAATTTTAAAAATTGTCCCAAGATATGGATTATGCATGAAAGAACTTGGCAAGTCTCCGGTCATCACAGGAACAGGGCCCTGTGCAGAAGTAACATAATTTTGCTATTTTTGCAGCCACTATCCGATGGCAGCTAAAAGGCAAATATCTATCCTGCTCCTGGTCAGTTTTTCCTTACTGATCGGTCACAACCTGGTGCCGCACCATCACCATGCTGAAATTCTCCTGCATACCGATGGGTGTCCTGTTGACCAGCATGACGACCATGACGGGGAGGAGGGGCCGGAGCACTGCCATGCATTCAATAATGTTGATTTTGTCAAATGCAGCACCTCCTGGATTCCTGTGCCGGTCAGGATACATGCTGATTTCATCACGGCATCGCCGGCAGTGGTCCCGGAAACCTGGACCAGCAATAATCCGATGGGCCAGGCCTGCCTGAAACTACCCATTTCACAAACACCCTCGCTGGGTTCCCGTTCATTGCGGGCTCCCCCATCACTGGTTTAATACCCCCCTGGATAACCCATCCGTCGTTTTCAGGCATACCCCTGGTGTGCCTCATTTCATTCATTTATCACATCATATCATGAATAGAGCTTTTATCGCGTTGCTGGTACTGGTTGCATGTGGGTGCAGAAACGAAACAAGCGCACCCGGACAGCCGGAAAATACTGACCACCAGAATGATACACAGGGATCATACTACACCCTGTTCAGCCCAAGTAAAGAATTCTTCATTAAACATGAAACCCTGGAAGCAGGGCATGAATCTGAATTCCTGGTCCATGTTACCAACCTGGATACCTATTCACCATGTACAACGGGAACCGTGACCATCCTGATCGATGGTGTTTCTGTAACCTCCAACCAGCCGCGAAAGCCCGGGATCTTTGTCCTCCCCTTTCAACCGGCCAGGGAAGGAGCATTTGAGATGCAGGTCACCCTTCAAACAGGGGAAGAACAGGAATCCCTCACGGATCACGTCCGTGTGTTCGCAGACCACCCGGATCTTCATTCCGCAACTGCTGATTCCCACGACCATGAAGAGGCAGAAACCGGAGACATCACCTTCCTCAAGGAGCAGGCCTGGAAAAGCGAATTCATGGTTTCCAGGGTGGAAAAAAGCTCCTTTTCTGCGGTGATCCTGACAAGCGGAGAGCTGATCGCCCCTCCGGGGAAGATCAAACGGGTGAGTGCCGGTATGGGAGGGATCATCTCCTTTGCCCATAAGAACCTCGTCCAGGGTTCAAGCGTGCAGAAAGGCCAGCACCTGTTTACCATATCGGGAAAATCCCTCCCCGGGAACAGTATGGAGCTTCAGCTGCAACAGGCTTTCAACAGCCTGGAAAAGAGCCGGAGTGAATACACCCGTCACAGGAAGCTTCATACTCAGGGTGCCATTTCGGACCGGCAACTCACCGGTTCAAGATCCATCTATACTGCTGACAGTCTACGCTACTATAACCTGGCAAGCAGCACCACTGAAGAGGGACTGAAGGTGTTCGCCCCGGTATCCGGATCCATTCATATCCTGGATGTTTCAGAAGGGGAATATGTTGAAACCGGTCACAGCCTGGTAACCATTTCCTCAGACCAGATCCTTCTACTGCGTGCCGATCTGCCCCAACAGTACCATGATATTGCCCGTGACATCGTTACCGCCAATTTCCGGACAGCCTACTGGGAGGAAGCCTTCCCCATATCGGATTTTAGCGGCCAGCACCTGGCAACAGGTCACTCTGTAGCCGAGAATGACCATTACCTGCCCGTCTATTTTGAATTGCAGAACGACGGGCGGCTGCTTGAAGGTGCCTTTGCAGAAATCTATCTCAAGACCACACCGGTACCGGACAGGATCACTATTCCCCTGGGTGCCATCTCAGAAGAACAGGGAAATCACTATGTATATCTCCAGGTTACCGGTGAAAGCTATACGAAACAGGCTGTTACCACGGGAGCACACGATGGAAGGCAGGTTGAGGTCATCAAAGGGCTGGAACCGGGAGACCGGATTGTAACCAAAGGGGTGGTCCTGGTGAAAGCAGCAACTGAGGTTGCAGGGATTACCGGTCATGGTCATTCACATTAAAATCCCGGATCATGCTGAACCGAATCATACAATATTCCCTCAACAACAGGATGCTGATCATCTTCCTCTCCCTGATGTTACTGACAGGAGGGTTGTTTACATTAAGAGAGATGGAGATTGATGTTTTTCCCGATCTCACCGCTCCCACAGTGGTGGTGCTGACCGATGCCCACGGGATGGCAGCCGAGGAGGTGGAAACACTGGTCACATTCCCCATAGAATCCTCCCTGAACGGGGCTACAGGCATACGGCGGGTTCGTTCCAGCTCATCCTACGGTTTCTCCATTGTATGGGTGGAATTCAACTGGAATACCGACGTCTATAAGGCCAGGCAGGTGGTCAGTGAAAAGCTTCCCACCATTGCTGCACTCCTTCCCGAGGGGATTGAAACCCCTGTTTTGGCCCCCCAGACATCCGTGATGGGAGAGATCATGCTCATTGCCCTTACTTCCGACTCCCTGTCGCTGTCCGATCTGAGGACATTTGCCGATAAACAGCTTCGCCAAAGGCTGCTCTCGGTTTCCGGTGTTGCCCAGGTGGTGGTGATGGGTGGGCACCCCACAGAGTACCAGATCCTGGCCGATCCATACAAAATGGATTACCACGATGTTTCACTGAACGAACTCACCAAAGCCGCAGAAAACACCAACAGCAATGCATCCGGTGGATTCATCAATCAGAATGGAAAGGAGTATATCATCAGGGCAACGGGACGTTCCCGGGATCCCAAAGAGATCGGGAACTCGGTGGTGAAGGTCAGGCAGGGGAAACCGGTTAAAATTGAGGATGTGGCCACCGTACGGATCGGACACCCCGATATGATCGGCGATGCTTTCCTGGATACCAATCCGGCGGTGATCCTGACTGTGCTGAAACAACCCGGGATCAATACGCTGGAACTTACCAAAGAGGTGGATGCAGCACTGGCCGAACTCTCTCCCTCGCTTCCAGCCGGCCTGGAGGTAAATTCCTCCATTTTCAGGCAGGCCGATTTTATCAATACCGCCGTGAGCAATGTGCTCAGGGTTTTGCTGGAAGGCGGGATCTTTGTAACCATTATTCTTTTTCTTTTCCTGCTGAATGTCAGGACAACGGTCATTTCACTCATCGCCATTCCCCTCTCCCTGCTGCTGTCACTGATCACATTGAAGATCCTGGGACTTACGGTCAATACCATGTCCCTGGGGGGAATGGCCATTGCCATCGGGGCCCTGGTGGATGATGCCATTATTGATGTGGAAAACGTCCTGAAACGGTTGAAACAGAACCACAGGAAACCGAAAGAGGAGCAGGAGCCAGTCCTGAAGGTTATATACAGGGCTTCGGTTGAGATCCGGGCATCCATTGTCCAGGCTACCCTGATCATTATTGTGGCATTCGTTCCACTGTTCTTCCTGGCAGGTATGGAGGGACGTATGCTGAAGCCACTGGGGATCACCTTTGTGGTTTCACTGGTGGCATCCCTGGTGGTAGCACTCACCCTGACACCCGTGCTGGCCAGTTACATGCTGACCTCCGAAAAGTTGCTCAGGCGGGATGACAGGGGCGGGAACAGGCTTGTACAGAGATTGAATGTGTGGTATGAGCAAGCCCTGCAAACTGTACTAAAATACCGTTACCCGGTGATTACAGGCTCTTTTGTCCTATTTGTAGTGGCCCTGATCATGTTTTTCCGGTTAGGCAACACCTTTCTTCCCGAATTCAATGAAGGTACACTGACCATTACCACCACTACTTACCCCGGCATATCGCTGGACCAGGGAAACCAGCTGATTGGACAGATCGATCATGAACTGCTGCAGATCCCGGAAGTTCAATATGTGAGCCGACGGACTGGCAGGGCCGAACTGAACGAGCACAGTCATGGTGGTTCCAATTCGGCCGAGATCGATGTCCCTTATCAACTGGCCGGCCGGGACCATGAGGATTTTATGCAGGAGGTAAGGGAAAGACTGGCCACGGTCCGGGGGATCAACCTGAACATTGGTCAGCCGCTGGGTCACCGGATCGACCACATGCTTTCAGGAACCCGTGCCAGCATTGCCATTAAACTGTTCGGGACCGATTTATCCAACATGTACAGTACCGCCAACGATATCCGCCAGGAGATCTCGGAAATTCCGGGCCTGGTAGATCTGAATGTGGAACAGCTGGTGGAGATCCCCCAGATCCAGATCAGGCCCCGGCGTGAAATGCTGGCCCGGTACGGGATCCCGCAGAACGATCTCACAGCATTTGTTGAAACGGCTCTGGCAGGTAAGAAATATGCCGAAGTATACGATGATAACCTCAACATTGATGTGGTGGTAAGATTTGATGCACCTTACAGGAACAGTATCGAAGCCATCCGGGGTATCCTGATTGATACATACGACGGAAAGAAGATCCCTTTAAGCTATGTGGCCGAAGTGATATCCACCACCGGTCCCAATACCATCAACAGGGAGAATGTACAGCGAAAGCTGGTGATCTCAGCAAATACAGCCGGCCGTGACCTGGGAGGTGTGGTGAACGAGATCCGGGAAACCATAGAAAACCATGTAACATTGCCCGAGGGTTACAGGATTGAATATGGAGGCCAGTTTAAAAGTGCACAGCATGCTTCTCTAACCCTGTTTATCACCTCCCTCCTGGCCATCCTGGTGATCTTCGTGATCCTGTTCCAGGAGTTCAAAAGCGGAAAGCTGGCGGGGGTGATCCTGCTGAACCTTCCCCTTGCCCTGATCGGGGGGGTGGTGGCCATCTACCTTTCATCCCGCGTGGTAAGTATTCCCTCCATCATCGGCTTTATCACCCTCTTTGGTATTGCCACACGCAATGGTATACTGCTTGTATCAAGGTACAGCCAGCTCAGGAAGGAAGGTTTGGGGTTGGCGGAAACAGTCATCCACGGATCGGCCGACAGGCTGAATCCTATCCTGATGACAGTGCTGGCCTCGGCACTGGCATTGATCCCCCTTGCCCTGGCAGGAGATAAACCGGGCAATGAGATCCAGAGCCCCATGGCTATTGTGATCCTCGGGGGACTGGTAACCTCCACCCTGCTTAACCTGGTAGTCATTCCTTCAGTCTATTACATCGTTGAAAAGAGAAGATCATGAAAACACGAACCCTGTATGCCATAATGCTATGCTTTGGTACCATCATCTGCAAAAGCATGCCGTCAGAGCCAGATGGAGCTGTGTTTGTTGAACACAGTGACAGATATACCACGACCGACAGCCTGTTCCAAAAGGTGCTTGAGAACAGCCGGGCACTCAGGACAGCCCGGGAATCCTGCCAGGTGGCCATGCTTGAGGCCGGAACAGGAAATGCACCCCCCGATCCACAGGTGGAGTTCGGGTACCTCTTTGGAAAGCCGGAAGAGATCGGGAACAGGGTGGATTTCAGGATAAGCCAGGAGGTTGAATTCCCCACCGCATACATCCACAGTTCCCGCGTGAAGAAGATCCGCATCTCCAGGGCAGAACTGGAATACATCATGGTCAGGCAGGAGGTATTGCTCTCGGCCAGGAAACTTTGGATTGAACGGATCCACCTCAACGGGCAGAAATTACTCCTTGAGAAAAGGATGCAGCAGGCCAGGATCATCAATGACCATTTCAGGCTGATGGTGGAGGCCGGCGAAGCGGGCCAGCTGGCCTACAGCCAGTCAAACCTGCAGTTTGCCTCCCTCGATAGCGAATTTGAACAGTTGCTGTCGGAGATCAGAAATAACCAGCTGGCACTGAATGAGATTTCAGGTGATTCGGTGGGAGAGATAAAAGATACCCTGTTTCCCCGGCCTGTAACCATCATCCCCGATTCCCTGCTGCAGGCCTATCACCAGAGTCCCGGGAACAGGCTCCACAGGCAGCACCTTCAACTGAAGGAGGAAGAGAAGAGCCTGGCAGTGAGCCGTCATCTTCCAAAACTTTCAGCAGGTTATTACTCTGAAACAGTCCTCGACCAGAAATTCAAAGGTGTTCACCTGGGTATTACAGTCCCCCTGTGGGAAAAATCCAACAGCGTGAAGAAGGCAAAATCGGAGATGATCTTTGCCGAAACCGATGCTGACCGGTTCTCAACCCGGCAACAGAGGGAGGTTAAGCAGAAAATAAACCATCTTGAGAGCCTGGCCTCCAGGGTGAAGACCCTTGAAGAAGCCCTGGACTCCTCCAATGGAATAACGGTGTTGACAGCAGCCCTTGAGAGTGGCGAAATCTCCCTTTCGGAATACTTTTATGCCACTGACTTCTATTTCCGCAATGAACAGTTGCTGCTTGAATACCGGAAGGACTGGTTGCTGACAGAGGCTGAATTGCTGAAGATCTACCTGTAGCCTTCGCTATTTGATGGTTGTCCTGAATCCAAGCATGAACCGCCTTCCGGGTGCAGGGTAACCCTCCATGTAGCTGAAGTCTGCATCCAGCATGTTTTCTATGGCCGCCTCCATGGCAATTGACTGCAACCTGAAGACAACACTGAAATCCATGGTGAAGAATGGATCTGCACTGTACAATCCGCTGGATGTGCTTATACGGGAGGAGTTGTACATGCCGCTGAACTGAACTTCCAGCATCTGGAACAGGGTGTAGCGAAGATAACCGTTGGCCATGTGTTTGGGTACATCGGTAAAGTGAATCTCCGGATGACTCAGGTTCTCGCGTTCGGTGAAGGTGTACTGTATCCCGAAACCGATCTCCTCCATGGGATTCCAGTCGAATCCTGTCTCCAACCCGTAATACCTGGCATTTCCCGTATTCTGATGCTGGTAGACTGCCGAATTATCCGGATCTACCCCGTATACCGCCTGGATGGTGTTCTGGAGCCGGCTGAAGAACAGGGAGGTGCTGAACCGGAGGGTGCTGCCGGGGACATACGCATAACCCACATCCAGGTTCCAGGAGCTTTCCGACAGCAGGTCCGGGTTTGGAATGGATTTGCCCAGCCGGTAAGAGTACCTGTCCTTCATGGTGGGAAACCGGCTCTTCCTGGAAAGGTTGGCGTTTAGCCTGTGGTCCTCCCTGGGATCAAACCTCAATCCTGTCAGCACATTGAACGACCGGTCCCGGTGACCGGGAAAAGAGAATACCGAATCGGCGGGGGCACTGTAATCATCAGCCTGCAGGTTGTTTTTCAGGTGGAACCCTGCCCCGATCCTGGCCCTGAGTTTTTCGGTGATCCTGTAATCGTCCTCCAGGGCCAGTGAGGTGGTCAGGTCAATGAAATGGCGAACCTGTTCTTCCACAGGATGTATATTGTTTTCACGGTGGTGGTCATAGATGGCATGCAGGGCGGCCTTCAGCTCATGTTTCTCCCAGGGTTTTATGGAAAAGATGACCGTTCCCCCCATGGTTTCATCATCGTAAATGCTGGTAAAGGATGACGTGTTCAGCTGTGTGCTGTAAGTAGAATCGTCATAACTTTTCAGGTCGTTGAAGTAATCGTCATAGAACCACCTTGTCTGCAGATAGCCTCTTTTTCCAAGGGATGTCTTTGTATTCAGGTGGATCCCCATCTTCCTGATCACCGGGAACTGCCAGTACCTGGCACGCTGGCCGGGATCCTCACCCCCATAGGGAGGCACTCCTTTCGATCCGTCCTGGAAGAAGTAGCTCACCACATAGCTGTCAGTCGCATTGGGGGTAATTCCAAATTTCAGGGAAGCATTCACATCCTCCTGTTGCGAGTTGTGCTGTACCAGGCCGGAATCGGATGCGATGGAATCGGCCCTTGCGGATTTCACAAAGGATTTCAGGCTAACCAGCGATACGCCCATCTGGAAATAGAATTTTTCCTTCCTGCTGCCCAGGTTGATCTCCGATTGCAGTCCTCCATATCCCCTGCGGTCAAATGTAAAACCTGAAGCTGCATCAAACTCAAAACCGGATACCGGTTTCCTGCTCACCAGGTTGATGGCGCCTCCCATGGCATTTGGCCCTGTGAGCAGTGAGGTTTCACCGCGGGTAACCGTAATCCGTGACAGGTCCGAAACCAGGAACCTGGAAAGGTCGGCATATCCGTCATAGGACACATAGACCGGCACCCCATCCAAATAGACCGGCACCTGGCGGAGGTCAAAACCCCTCACGTTGACCATGAATTCATTTTTCTGGCCCAACTGGGCCAGGTTAAGACCAGGCAGCCTGGCCAGGGCGCTGGCCACATCCCTTTTATGGAGACGCTGAAGGGTTTCATCCTCCACGGTCAGGGTGAAAGGGTGGCTCCCTTGTCCTACCACGCGTACCTCCCCCAGTTCGAAAACAATATTCTGGGTATCAGCCACCACTACGGGCTCCTGGGCAGGCAGGAGAGGTAAACCCGTTAAGAGCAGCAGGAAGCTATGGTAGAATCGCTGGTTCATCTTTTAGACGTATTATAAATGTAAAACAAAAAACGGGATGCATGGCACCCCGTTTAAACCGGTCTCGTTCAGTTCCGGTACTATTTACATTTTTCTGAAAGGGCCATGGGATAAGCCTTTCGCATCTCTCTCTGAAGATCCGCACCCAGCTTCTCATACGTCAATCCGAATTTTTCACGGGCCAGCTCATTGCGGAATTTGTAAACCACATTGAAGATCATGTCCACGGTTTCCACATACTGTCCGTAGGGGATAGCCCCGTCATACTCCAGTGAGATCACATATTTCCCATCCGGACTATTCCGGATGAATTGCTGCAATCCCTCATCCACATCCCGCGGTGTTGTATTCCTGGCTGCCAGGTCGATGCTGTGGATCCTGCCCCCCTGTTTTTCCACCTCTTTTTTGTCCAGTTCCCTGGCATCCAGAGGGGGCAACAGCCTGGGCAGGGCCACTGCATGATAGAGCAGGGGTGATAACTGCAGATCCCCGTGGGGATATCCCCCTTCGGCAATATGAAGGGACCCGATCTTCCGGAGCTCCTGCCGTACCTGGTCCACCAGGATCATGGGAATGCTCCTGTCAACCAGGAACAGGGCAGTGAGTGAGCGCTGATCCAGTTTGCTGAGCTTGTTTTTCTCCTGCTCAATGAGCTCTTCCAGGTTTACCAGCGTGAAAGGTCTTCCATTAAAAGTCAGGGCATTGCCCCCGCGGGGATCCTTACCGTAACATATCCGGAAGACCAGGGATTCATCCATCAGCCTGTACCTGGAGATATAGGGAAGATCAACATTCATTTTCATCTCCTGTCCTTCCAGGTAGTGATCCAGCGAATTGTCTGCAAGTGATCTCTTGTACCGGCTCTTCCGGGTATCGTTCCACCAGAGAATCAGTTCATCTCCGTTGCTTTCATACTGCATCCTGATACCGCCGGTTCCCTCATTCTCTGAGAGGATCAAAGCTCCTTTTTCTGTCCTCATGAAATATTCATGGATCTCATTCCCTTCTGCATAGGAGAACCTGTTGTTATGAATACTGATGGTCCTGCTGAAAGCATCTTCCCCCTTTTTTATCCATAATCCCGAAAGTTCATTGTCCGGCCCAATAAGGGTTCCATCAGATCCTTCCAGTGTAAAATCTGCAAAAAGGAAAAATACCAATATGGCAAAAGGGGCCACCAGGGCGGCTTTAAACCTCGCCGGCAGACCCGATTTTGTTTTATTTATCATGGCTATTCGTTTTTTTATGGGTTTTAAATTGAAATTATTGACCAGCTCAGTAGAGTGATACCCGATCACCTGTCTGAGCAGTAATGACTGGTAATCGGTTTTGCCGACACCTGTGTCGATGACCTGCCGGTCGGCAATGTATTCATGCGTGGTCTTCAATGCATTACGCAATTGCCATGCAAAAGGATTGAACCACTGAAAGACGGCAAGTCCATGTGCAAAAAGATGATCCATCGAGTGCTTTTGCCTGATGTGTGCCTTTTCATGCTCAAGCACATGATGGATCTCTGAATCATCGAGAGATCCATGATTAATATACAGAAAGCGGAAAAAGGAGAAGGGGGAGATCTGCTCTTCAATCTCGACCATCCTGAATCCATCCTGCCGGATAACCCTGTTTCGTTTTGCCAGCAGAAAGAGCCGGATGACCAGGTACAAAAACCTGGCTAAAAAGTATCCCACCCCACATATATATAGCATTAACAAAATCCGTGACCATGAAATGTTTGTGCCGGATTGTACCCCGTGTTCTGCCCTGGAGGGAATAACGCCTCCCTCTGCCAGGATCTGATCTCCATGGTCCCTTCCCCCCACCGAATGCCGTACCCCGGGTTCCGTTCCGAAATCCGCATTGATCATCCGTATCATCTCCTCATACCCATCCTGGAATCTTGAAATACCCATGACCGTTTGTTCCATGGAACCTCCCCCGGCAATCATGATATCCGGGTGAAGTGAGGGGACAAGCAATGCCAGTGCAATGCTGCCCACCAGGAAGATCCGGTTGAAATTAAAATAGGTCTCCCTGCTGAGGAACAGCCAGTACGCCAGGTAAAGCAGCGACAGGCAGATTCCCGTCTCGAACAGGTATATCATAAACCGTACCATGGATCCTTAGTGATTTAGTCCTCTTTCTTCTTTTTAAGTTCTTCCAGCATCTGCAGGGCTTCATCCAGTTCATCCACATCAAGGTCCCTCTTCTCAGAAAAGAAATTCACCACCTCCTTGAGCGAATTCCCGAAATAATTTTTCATGAGGCGGCCCATCTGTTCCCCCCGGTACTCCTCCCGGGAGATCAAAGGGAAATACTGGTAGGATCCGCCGTAGGTCTTATAGGAGACGACCTCCTTTTTCACCAGCACCCTCACAATGGTCGAGATGGTATTGTAGGGGGGCTTCGGATCGGGAAACTGCTCCTGGATATCCTTGATAAAACCTCTTTCGAGATCCCACAGTATTTGCATAATCCTCTCTTCCGCTTTGGTCAGGGTACCCATTTGATCATCTTTTTAATTTGCACCCTACAAACCTATAACTTATTTATTAGTTTTCCAAACTTATTATTAAGTTATATCAACTAAATATTAAATATTTCCTGAAATTCAGCTTTTGCCTCTCTTTATTGCGATAAAATTGAGAATTCGCTAACTTGGACTTCATTCACCCAATTATTTTAATTAAAATGAAACAATTTGCACTCATAGCCATGCTCGTATTTCTATTTGGTGCCATGCAGGCCCAGGAATTCGAAGGCCTGGAAAAAGGAGATATGGAACTCTCATTCTTCGGCATGATCATGGGATCGAAGGGATTCACCATGGGTACATTCTACGTGTCCGGAGGTTACTATATCACAGAAAAGCTGCTGGTTGGTGCAGGTCCCGGTGTAACTATCACGGGATACCCAAGTATGGAATTCGATCCGGAAACGTTTGAAGTAACCGAAGGAACAGAGATTGATGCCAGCCTCAGCCTGCAGCTCTTTACCACGTACAATTTTTTTACTGACCGTACCAATTTCCCCTATGCAAAGGGGGTTCTGGGCCAATCCAAGTTCGACGGGGACAATTTTTTCAGTTACACATCCCTGGAAATTGGCGGCGGATACAAGTTCTTCTTCACGGACAAGATTGCATGGGACTCAAGCCTTACCTTCGGGCTTGGTTTCTCTTCCCCGGTCTCCCTGACCATCACGTTCCTGACCGGCCTTACATTCAAGCTCTAAAACATCAGTCCGGCGATGAAAGGCTTCATCATACCTGTTCTCCTGATGCTGGCATCCCATCAGGGAGTATTTGGCCAACTGCTGGTTTACAGTGACCACAGTGTACCGGTAACCGGAAAGGTTACGGATATGCACTTCTCGGCCGACAACCGGTTCCTGGCCTGCGGAACGGAAAAGGGATTGGTGGTGATCTGGGACCTGGGTGCCAAACGGGAGCTTCGTCAGCTGGAGCACGGATCACGGGTCAATGCTGTCTGGATCGACTCCAGAAGCAGGTATGTGGTCTCCGCAGGGGATAACAAACTGCTGATTATCTGGGACCTCTATTCCGGTGAAAAGCTGAAGGAGGTAAGCTTATCTAAAGCCAGACTGAACCACCTGGCAATCAGTCCCGATGAGAAAACCCTGGCGGTCGCCGGATCGAAAAATGAGATCTACCTGGTACAATTTCCCAAGGGGACCCTCACGGGGACCCTGCGGAATGGTCATGAGAAGGGGGTGATCTGGTCCTCCTTCAACCGTGCAGGGGACCAGCTGGTTTCGGTGGGACTGGATAACCAGCTGATCTTCTGGGATACGGGCAGCAAAATGGCCGTCCGCAAGATCGACGTGAGTCCACATACCATCAACGGATCGGGGATCACCATCCAGACAGCGGACATCAGCCCCGACTTCCGGAAAATCCTCCTTGCATACCAGGAGACCCGCCTGGCCAAGGGCGGGAAGAGCATGATCTTTAAGTACAATACGGCGCTCTATGACTGGCAATCCGGAATGCTGGACAATATCTTCGAGGACCATGCCAATAAGATTGAGGCCCTGTCGGTCACACCCGACGGAAAGTATTATATCGTAGATAACTCTACGCTCTCTATGAAAAAGCTCAATTTCAGGGATATGCGTACCGGTGAAGTGGTGAAAAGCGAGCAGATCGGGCAAGAGGTCACCTCCATCACCCTATCGGACCAGGGCGAATGGATGGCCCTGGCAGAGGAGCAGGTGAAGGTATATAGACTTTCCGGGCTTGGGGCTGCAGTATCAGCCACTGCTACCGCCACATCCACCCCTGAGCCTGAACCAGCCGCAACAAACGTTTCGAGTCCGTCCGGATTCGGATTCGCCGCACCCTCCCCGGCTGACTTCACAGGGAAGTATTATGCCCTGATCATAGCAATCAACGAATATGAAGATCCCATGATCAACGATCTGGAGGCACCCCTTACAGATGCCACCAGCCTCCATGGGATCCTCTCCAGATCCTATACCTTTGAACCCGGTGATATCATGTTCCTGAAAAATCCCAAACGGGCCGAGATCATCGATGCCCTGGATCACCTGGAGCGGACCGTGAGCCCGGACGACAACCTGCTGATCTTCTATGCCGGCCACGGGCACTGGGATGAAAACACCCACAAAGGATACTGGCTCCCCTCCGATGCCAACCATGAAAGCACAGCCAACTGGCTGAGAAACAGCTCACTTACGGGTTACATGTCAAGCATCAATTCCAAGCACACCCTGTTGATCGCCGACGCCTGTTTTTCAGGCTCCATCTTCCAGACCAGGGCGGCCTTCCCCAAAAGCACCCGGGCCGTGGAAAGGCTTCACAGCATGAACAGCCGGAAGGCCATGACCAGCGGGACCCTCAAGGAGGTGCCCGACGAGAGCGTTTTCCTGAAGTACCTGATGGAAAGGCTGGATGAGAACCAGGAGGTCTACCTCCCTTCCGAACAGCTTTTTTACAATTTGAAACCGGCGGTGCTCAACAACAGTGACAACGTGCCGCAGTTCGGCGAAGTAAAGAACGCTGGGGACGAAGGGGGAGACTTTATTTTCGTAAGGCGGAAGTGATCTGAAAAGACCCTGATTAATCTTCTGACCACAGATTATAGGCACCTTCCAGCAACACGTCGGCCAGGTCATCATCCAGGATTTCTGTGAATCCCTGCCGGGTAACTCCGGTCAGAACCGGGACCTTCCTGAAGGTAATCTGCTCTTCTGTCTCACCGACCATGATCCAGATAAAATCTCTTTCAGGTTCTCTCATCAGGGCTTGCTCTGAAACAGCACGGGCCTCCCGCTGGCAGGTGATTATTCTCGCCTCCATATAGAGGTTGTTCACGAAGATCCCCTTTTCATCAGGATCCAGTTGGGCAATGCAATCCACTGTCTTGGTCTCCGGGTCAATGGCTTTTCCTGTATGACTGACCGTCGCATGGTGTATCAATTCTTCCCGGTCGGGAGTGTAAAATTCGACCGATTGCCCGACAGCCAGTTCAGTCAGGTCCTTTTCAAAAACATTGAGGTTGAGTTGCAACCTTTGTGGATCCACAATCTCCATCACGGTAACCTGCGGTTCCACAAACTGCCCTATGACCAGCTCCAGCCTGGTAACAATGCCTCCTATGGGTGCCCGGACCGTAAAATAGGGAACAATGGTACCGTTTTGAACAGTGGACGGGTCTATATGGATCATTCTCAGCCTGGCTTTCAGTCCGTTTGCCTTAGCCAGCATGGTTTTATACTCACTTTCCGTTCTTAAAAAATCCTTCAGGGCAACGATCTTTTCGTCCGAGAGGCTCTTTTGCCGGTGATAATTGTCAGACAGCTGTTTCAGCTGATGGAATACTTCAGCATACTCCTGTTGAAGAAGGATGATTTCATAACTCTCCAGAGCAAACAAAGGCTCCCCCATTTCCACCCGGTCGCCCACAGTGTGGTGTATCTTTTTTACACGGCCCGGAACCAGGGTGCTGATGACCGCACTGCCTGAAACAGAGGGAAGGATGGTCCCCCTGGCATAAATCTCGTTGCTGAATAACATAACTGGGGGAACTCCAGTCTTCATGCCTGAAGCATTAAACTGCTCCCGTGTGATGACTATCTCTCCCTGTTGAACGGTCCCGGTATCTGTGAGCTCCTTTTGGTCATCACCGGCTCCTCCATGATGACATGCGCCGGTAAAGATAAGAGCAGTTGTGGCTATGATTAGCAAATAGTGTTTCATCTGATATAAAAGTGCGGTTTCATTCCATTAAATCATCCTGATCTGATACCGTCAGGTAGTTGATATCCAGGACCAGTTCATTGTAATCAAAGAGGGTTTTCAAATGGTTTAATTCAATTTCTACAGCCTGGTCCACACTTTGAGCGAATCTGAAATAATCGATCTCACCTGCTTCATAACTCATCTGTGATGAGCGGACCAGTTCATGAGCCAGTTGTTTTCCTGCCTGATGGTAGTAGCTGATAGCCCCCCTGAATTTTTCCAGGCTGGCCATGAGAAGATATGACCGGTTTTCATAGGTCCGGATATAATTGTCCTCCAGCCGGACAGTTGCTTCCAGGGCATACTGCCTGGCCTTTACTTTTGCGCGTTGCTCCCCGAAGAACAGCGGGATCCCCAATCCCACCTCAAAACCCTGATAAAACTGTGCTCCCTCATAACGGTTCGTCCCGTTGAAATAACCCAGGGTAATGTCTGGCAGGAACAGGTTTTTATCAGCTTTCAATTCGGAATTCAGTTGTAGTCCCCTGTTTTGCCAGTACCGCAACCCGGGATCAGAGGCAAGGCTGTCACGCTGAACAACAAGTATGTTCATGGGGTCATCCGGTACGATGAACAGGCTGTCAGACTGGATCAGGGCCCTTAGTCCCTGATATGCAATATCGATTTCATGCTGCATACTGATCATCTGTAGATGAACCTGATGATACTTCGACTCTGCATTCAGCAATTCAAGCCGGGTGGTTGCTCCCTGGGTAAAACTGGCCCCCGCAGCAGTAGAATAACGTTCAAACAGGCTATCTATCTTCTGGTACAACCTCAACCTGTCCTGCGCATACATTACTTGATAATAGGCCTTTGATACTTTCCTTGAAAGTTGCTTTTTCTTCACTTCCCACGTATTCAATGACATGTTATAAGCCATTTCGTTGGCCTTTTTCCGGGCAAAGTAAACAGTGGGGAAATCAAACCGTTGTTCAACCCCCAGGACACCTATGGGGTAGTCATTGGAGGCAATGTTGTTTTCATCGTAACTATAATAGAGACTGGTCTTATCAATCTGGTAAGCTGTTTTGATCAGGGCCCTGTGCTCTTCGGTTATCAACCTGTATGCCTCCAATTCACTGTTATTCCGGTAAGCGATCTCAAGGAGGGCGGGAAGTGTCAGTTCCCTTGCCTTGTGTTCAGAAGGGATCACTTCATGCTGTGAAAATCCCAGGGCCGGAACCACCAGCAACATGATGGCAAGCAAAGCTTTGTTTCTCCTGACTCCGGGAGGCCATAACCTGATGCCTGTTATTTCATCCAGCACAGCATACAGCAATGGAAGTGCCAGCATGGTCAGCATGGTGGAAGTCACCAGTCCCCCGATCACCACCGTGGCCAGCGGCCTCTGGACTTCAGCCCCTGCAGAGTTTGAAACCGCCATGGGAAGAAAGCCCAAAGCAGCGGCACCGGCTGTCAGCAGCACGGGTCGCAACCGTTCCCGGGTCCCTTTCAGGACCCTTTCCCGCATATCGGTAATCCCTTGTTTTTTAAGATCTTTCAGGTGTTCAATCAGCACAATACCATTTAACACAGCCACACCAAACAGTGCAATAAAACCAATACCGGCTGAGATACTAAAGGGCATTCCCCTGATCCAGAGCAGGAATACACCGCCCACAACTGATAGCGGAACAGCTGTAAAGATCAATGCAGCTTCTTTAAATGAACTGAAGGCAAAATGGAGAAAAATAAAGATCAGCAATAGTGCCACCGGAACTGCCAGTTTTAACCTTTTTGTAGCATTTCGCAGGTTCTCAAACTGTCCCCCGTAATCGATAACATACCCTGCCGGTAATTCCAGGTTCCTGTCGAGGATCCCCTCAATATCGGTCACAACCGATTCCAGGTCCCGGTTGCGCACATTGACACTTACCACCACCCTTCTGCGGGTATTATCCCGGGATATTTTGGCAGGACCAGTTGAATATTCAATACTAGCCAGTTCCGACAATGGCACCTGCTTTCCGTTAGGAATAGCCACCGGAAGGTTCCTGATATGATCAATATCCCTGCGGAATTCCGGGAGCAGGCGGACCACCAGGTCAAACCTCTTCTCGCCTTCGAAGACCACACCTGCTGCTGCACCTCCGAATGCCATGGTCAGGGATTTATTCAGGTCTTCAATGGAAAGCCCGTAATAGGCCACCTTACTGCGTTTGTATTGAACACTCATCTGGGGCAGCCCAATGGTTTTTTCAATGATAATATCTGCAGCACCCGGGACTCCGGCTATCAGTCTTTTCACCTCCTGAGCCTTGGACGCTAATATGTCCAGGTCTTCTCCAAAGATCTTGATGGCCAGATCGGCCCTCACCCCGGTGATCAGTTCGTTGAAACGCATTTCAATGGGCTGGGTAAATTCATAATCAATTCCGGGAATGATCGACAATGCTTCTTTGAACCTGTTGGCCAATTCCTCTTTGCTGCTCGCCGAGACCCAGGTGTCTTTCGGATTAAGTTTTATGATCATATCGATCTCCTCCATGGACATGGGATCGGTTGGCACTTCTGCTGCGCCGATCCGGCAGACAATCTGATCCACTTCCGGAAAACTGTCAATCAGGATATTTTCCATCCGGGTGGTCATCTCCACTGTTTTTGACAGGGAGGTCCCTGTTTTCAGGACTGGCTGTATCACAAAATCACCCTCATCCAGGGTGGGTACAAACTCCCCTCCCATCCTTGAAAAGATCAAACCGGTCAATACCAATGAGGCGATCGCAAGTCCAAAGATCATACCTTTATGATCATATGACCAACGGATTACAGGATCATAGGAACGGTAAAACAATTTCATGATGAAACGGGTCAGTGCAAACTGCTTTTCCTTTTCCGGACGCAGGAACAGGGAAGAAGCAACTGGCAACCAGGTCAATCCGAAAAACATGGCTCCAAGCAGCGCAAAACTGAATGAGAGCGCCATGGGCCTGAACATTTTACCCTCTACGCCACTCAATGACAACACCGGTATGAATACGATCAATATAATCACCTGCCCGAAAATGGCCGAGTTCATCATCTTGGATGCACCATCGAAGGTGATCCGGTCCATGATGGTTTGCTTTGCATCCCCGGTTTTTCCTTCCAGTTCCCCCTGGTTTACGGTCATCCGGATGGCAATAAATTCCACAATGATCACTGCACCGTCAATAATGATCCCGAAATCCAGGGCTCCCAGGCTCATCAGGTTGGCATCAATTCCGAAAATATGCATCAATGATATGGTAAACAGAAGAGAGAGCGGTATAATGGATGCAATGACCAGTCCCGAACGGAGATTGCCCAGAAGAAGCACCACGATGACAAAAACAATGAGGCAGCCAAAAAGCAGGTTTTCAAAGACGGTCAGAGAAGTTTTCTGTATCAATTCACTTCTTTCAATGATGGGATTGATAAAGATTCCCTCGGGCAGTGTCTCCTGTACTTCCTCCACACGCTTTTTCACCGCCTTAATCACCCTGTTGGAATTGGCATCCTTGAGCATCATGATCTGACCAAGCACTTTTTCACCCTGACCGTTGGCCGTAATGGCGCCGAACCGGTTGGCGCTTCCAAACTGAACCCGGGCTATATCCTTTACCAGGACCGGAATACCACCTGAACTGGCTACCACCACATTCTCCAGGTCCTCCAGTGAAGTAACGAGTCCGTCCCCCCTGATAAAGTAACTCTGATTCTGCTTCTCAATGTAAGCCCCTCCGGCAACACTGTTATTCTCCTGAATGGCCTCAAATACTTCCGGCAAAGTAATTCCGAGCCCTTTGATCCGGTCCGGATTGATGGCCACTTCATACTGTTTCAAAAATCCACCCCATGTATTGACCTCCACCACCCCGGGAATCCCCGAAAGTTGCCGCTTCACAACCCAGTCCTGAATGGTGCGAAGTTCCATGATGGAATACTTATCCTCATACCCCGGCCTGGTGTCCAGAATATACTGGTATATTTCACCCAACCCCGTTGTTATTGGGCCCATTTCAGGTGTTCCGAATCCCTCCGGGATATTTGCTGATGCGGTTTTTATTTTTTCTGCAATCAGTTGTCTGGGCAGATAGGTCCCCATCTTATCCTCAAATACAATGGTGACCACAGAAAGTCCGAATTTTGAGATGGACCTGATCTCGTTAACACCCGGCAGGTTAGACATCTCAAGTTCCACAGGATAGGTGATAAACTGCTCCACATCCTGGGTCGACAGGTTGGTGGAGGTGGTGATTACCTGTACCTGGTTGTTTGTAATATCAGGGACGGCGCCAAGCGGGATCCTGAGGATTGAAAACACCCCGAAGCCGGCAACAAAAAGTGTCAGCAACAGGACGATCAACTTGTTCTTAATACTTAATTGAATGATCCGATTGAGCATCATGGGGTGTAGCTACTTAAATTACGGCCATTGGATTGTAACTACTTAAATATACGAACCCTGAAGTTCAAAACAAAACAGAGCCTGATTTGCCAGGCGGTTGATCGCTGATCACCTTCCGGGTCAATAACCTGCTGCTATCCTTCAGCCCGGACTTCAGGTGATTTTTCACCGGACCCGCCACTCCTGGTGAACGGAATAAACCTGGGCACCCGCTTCAAATATGCAGCATATGCCGGGTACTTTCCCGATGAGACCGATTCACTGAAATTGCTGCTGCCCCAGAAGAGCAGGACCAGCAGGATGGCACCCATCACCGACCAGTTGATCCACTGCCCGGTGGCAGCCACGCTGAAGAAATAGAAGACAATCCAGATGGCCTGCTCCGAGGCATAGTTGGGATGGCGGACCAGCCCCCACAGGCCCTTATGTACAAACCCCTTCTCATAGGTGTCCGGCAAATCTGCTCCTTTTCTCCTGAGCAGCTGTTTCTGTTTGTGGTAATTCCACTGTTGCTGGTCAGCCACTGTTTCAATGATAATGAAACCTATCAATACTGCTGCAAGAATCCAGTCAGCCAGTGTCAGCTGACCTCCCCCCATGCTCCTGACTGCCGGGAGGGTCATCAGCAGGATCAGGCCCATCTGGTAAAAGGAGATAAAAATAAAGTTGAAAACTACCCACCTCCACTTTGCTGCGAATTCAGGTTTGGCCCTGAGAACAGCCCACCTGTAATCCTCTTCACCGGTCCAGAAACGGATGGAATATCCGCCCCTTCGTGAGAAATTGTAGGTCAGCCTGAGACCCCAGGCTGTGACCAGGATAGCCATTAAAACCAGGCGTGGTTCAAAGCCCGATTGCCACGCCACCACCCAGGCATATACAAGCGGGATGGTGCTCCACAGTTTGTCCACCTGGCTGTAATTGCCGGCAATGGAACTGACAATGAAACAGAGCAGGGCTGCCACCAGGTAGATGGCTATAAGAGTGGTTAACGTGCTGGTTTGTAAAGCAGTTAACGGATCGTCAAACCTGAAGGCAATAAACGGGATGACTACGATGGTGACCAGCAGGGCAAGGACAGTTTTCCACATGACAGTTTGGTTTTAAGGTCACAAATATAACAAATGACAAGAACCGTTCAAGGGAAATTAACATCAGGCCTTCTCTGCTTCGATGAGGTTTGTTGGTGAAACTGTGCGGCGTATCTTCCTGATCCTGAAACCTGATTGATGCAAGAGTGTTTCCCACTCCTTCCGGGAGCGCTCCTTCCCCCCAACGGAAATCATCATCAGGATATCGGTCATTTTTCCAAATGCTGGCTTGTTCCCCGGTTCTATGACCGGTTCTATGATCAAAAGCCGTGCACCCGGTTTCATTGCTTCATGGACCTTTGCCAGAATCCTCCCGGAATCGTCATCATTCCAGTCATGAAGAATGCTTTTCATCAGGTAGAGGTCACCTCCACCGGGCACACTTTTAAAAAAATCACCGGCAACAGCCTCCATCCGGTCCTGAACGTGAAAATCTTCAATGGTTTTCTGCGCCCTTGAAATGGTGCCGGGAAGATCGAAAACAACACCTTCGGATTGCGGATATTTGCTCAGGATCGCAGCAAGCAGGAAACCCTGGCCCCCACCCACATCAATGATCTTCCTGAATTTCCGGAATGAAAAAACTGAGAGCACAGCGGAAACCAGCATCCTGGAGGTGCTGGTCATCGCTTTTGTAAACCTTTCATTTCTCGCCTCATCAGCCTCCATCTTGTCAAACAACTGGCTCCCTGAGGAGGCTCCATGGACATTCTCCCCGGTCTTTATGGTGGTCATCATGCCCCCGAAGAGTTGAAAATGTCCGGGACTCAGGTGGTTTGAGATCAGGTACCTGATCTGATCCTCCTGCAGTGGTTTTGAAAATGGGGTCACCGTAAACCGGCCATCCTTCATCTCCCTGAACAACCCCTGGGAGGAGAGCATGCGCATGAGCCTGTAGAGAGATTCCGGGTGGGTCTCTGTCTTCTCGGCCAGTGTGGATATGCTCATGGGCCCTCCCTTCAGCAGATCGGCAATACCCAGTTGGGCCACAACGCCAATCCCTGCAGAAACCCACATATTATGTGCCATTTCCCACAATACCACATTTGGATGTGTAAACCTCCTGTTCAGGCGCAGACAGAAATTCCGGAATTTCTCTGTGGCCCTGACAATGAAAAGAGGTGGATAGACCGGGAATTCCTTATCACCATTCATAAGCCCTGATGAATTACAAAAAATAATCCGGGAAGGTAGTCATTATTTGACTATTTTTGATCTTCATTTCCAGCCCTGAAGAACATGCCCCAGGAACCTATTATCAAAGCCCGTGGACTGAAGAAACGATACAAAGGCTCTGAATCGGAAGCTTTGAAAGGGATCAACCTGGAAGTCAGGTCCGGTGAGTTTTTTGGTTTACTGGGACCCAATGCAGCAGGGAAATCAACCTTTATATCAATTATTTGCGGAATTACTGGCCACAATGCGGGAGTGGTGGAAGTGTTTGGTCGACCCATTAATTCCAGATCAGCCCGGTTCAAAAGAGAGATCGGCCTTATTCCCCAGGAGATCGCCCTCTACCCCTCACTGACCGTTCTTGAGAATATCCAGTATTTCGGACACCTGCATGGCTTATCGGGAAAAGAACTGAAAAACAGGACCCTTGAAAATATCCACTTATTCAACCTTGAGGAGCATAAGAACAAGCCCATCAGGAAATGCTCCGGCGGTATTAAGCGGAGGGTCAACCTGATTGTAGGGATCATTCATAAACCAAGCCTGATCCTGCTTGATGAACCTACCCTGGGCGTGGATCCCCAGTTGCGGGAACTGATATTTGATACACTGCGGGACCTTAACAAAGCCGGTGCCACACTGATCTACACCACCCATTACATGATGGAGGCAGAAGCGCTGTGCAACAGGATCAGCATCATCGACCATGGGACCATCCTCATGGAAGGAGAACCCGGGGAGCTGATTGAATCAACACCCGGATGCCAGGACCTGGGGCAATTGTTCATCAAACTGACAGGAAGGGACCTGAGGGATTGATCATGAGGAAATACTTCGCCATAGTCACCAAAGAAGCGACCCAGATCATTCGTGATCTCCCCGGGCTTGGCCTGCTCTACCTGATGCCTGCCATGTTGCTCATTGTCATTACCCTTACCCAGGAAAAAGTGATGATTGGTATGGATTCAAGGACCAGGGTGATCATGGTCAATTCAGACCATGCTGCCCTGGGTGACAGCATTCAGCAGGAACTGGATGCACTCCCGAACATCCAACTGGTGATGAGTGAAACACTGGAAGATGCTGAAAAAGAGGTATATAACGGACGCAACCAGGTTCTGATCTTTGTACCCGACAGCGCCACTGAACATCTTGAGATCCTTGCATGGAAACATGCCACAGATACATGTGCGGCCCCGGGAGGTGAACTGCTCACCGGCATCAGGCTGCTGTTCGATCCGGCCATCATGAAAATGTACAAGGACATCATGGACTTTTCCCTGAATATGATCGTGGAGTCCACCGCCCTGAACCTTTACCTGGAAACATTCACTGAAGCTATCCAGGCTGACATTTCAGATCAGTTTGAAGGTTTTAAATCTGACCTGGCCTCTTTTGATTTCGAGCGGGAGTTGCCCGATTTTCCGGGCAGGGAGGAGGTCATCATGGCCATCCGCTCAGGGATTGACGACCCATCCGGCGATTCAACAGTTATCCGTATGCCCGGTCACCTTTCCGGCATGGATGATCTTGTGGATGTAGAGGTGGGAATAGCGGGTGGAAGGGAGCATGTGATCGAATACAACATTGTCAGGAACAATGTCCCGGCATTTATCCTTTTTGCCATGTTTTTCATTGTTATCCCGCTGGCTGCCAGTATCATTCATGAAAAGCAGGAAGGTACCAAAAACCGGCTCATGACCCTTCCCGTTTCCTGGTTTACACTGTTCATGGGAAAAATCACCGTCTACCTGGTGGTATGCCTGTCCCAATTCATCCTGATGGTAGCCATCGGGAGATACCTGATCCCCCTGATCTGTGAATTGCCACCCCTCTCGCTGAATGTGGACCTGTTTGCCCTGGGAGCCATTGCCATTGCATCGGGGCTTGCTGCCATTGGATTCGGGCTGGTCATCGGGACTTTTTCTTCCACCTTCCAGCAGGCCGGCCCCATCGGATCGGTGCTGGTGGTAGTCCTTGCCGTTATTGGTGGGGTGTTTGTCCCCAGCTACATGATGCCTGACCTGATCAGCAAGGTCAGTTTCATCTCCCCGCTCAGGTGGGGTGCAGATGCATTTTACAGTATATTCGCCCGCAATGCAGGACTGGGTATGGTCTTCAAGCAATTTATCTCATTGCTGGCTTTTTTTATTATAACATTAATTCTATCTTTTCGGGCCATAAGCAACCATTCATAGATGAAAGAGAAGGAGATCCTGACTGACTTTAAAGACCATGAGGTTATCCTGTACGCCGAGAAGGATGATGAATCTTTCGGGCCCGTGCGGACCGGATCCTTTTTAGCCGGTAATTACCTGGATGAATTGTACAATATCTGGGGAAGTTTCGAGAAACAGTGGTGTGAGAAACTGCTGAAAAGAGAGATCAGTCCCGTCGCACGGTACAAATCCCTGGAGGAACTTACCCTTTCGGAACTGGCATCAAGGGCAGGAATCCCCAAACGAAAAGTCAGAAAGCACCTGGAATACAAGCATTTCTTGAAGGCCACTGTGAAAGAGTTACAACAGTATGCAGATGTATTCAACGTACCCGTGGCCAATTTCTTCCAGGTCATCAGCACCAAGCAGGACGCAACATGGAACCTTGGTCACAACAGGGAGGCAGCAAAAGCAAGGCCACTGACCATCTCACAGGAAAAGACTGCCAATCCACTGGTGGTTATTACGAATCCAGAAAAGACAGCATCTTGAGCGCGATACCCTACAAACACTCTATGGCCGCACACTGCGAGTCCGGCACAGTAACAAATCTGGTGAACCATCACGGATTGAAAATCTCGGAACCCCTGGTCTTTGGCATCGCCAGCGGGATCTTCTTCGGATACATGAAAATCCCCATACGGGAGTTTCCCACCATCTTCTCCCGCATCAGGCCCGGCAAGATCCTGGATAATTTCACCAGGAGAACCGGTGTGAAATTCAGGAAACAACGGTTTTCCGATCCGGAAAAGGCCGAGCAGGAGCTGGACCGGTTGCTGGAAGCAGGCCAGCCTGTTGGACTGCAGGTGGATTTTTTCTACATGGAATTTTTCCCACCCTGGCACAGGGTACATATCAATGTCCACTATATCGTGGCAGTTGGCAAGGAGGATGATCACTACCTGATCAGTGATTGCTACCATCCCACCATTGCCAAACTCCATAAGGATTCACTGCGTAAAGGCAGGTTTGCAAAAGGAAGCATGGCTCCCAGGGGATTGATGTTTTACCCTGTCACTGTTCCCGGGGAAGTACCCATCAAAAGTGGTATCCTGAAAGGATTGAATAATACCATCAATAACATGCTCAGGATCCCCCTTCCATTCCTGGGAGTGAAAGGGATCCGGCGCTTTGCCGATAAGATTACCAAATGGCCTGATTATGCCAATGACATCGAGCACCTGGCCCATAATATCTTCGTCGTGACAACAATACTTGAGGATCAGGGTACAGGTGGAGCAGGATTTCGGTATATTTACGCATCTTTTCTCCGTGAAGCTGCAACCATTCTGGAGAAACCGGTCTTTATTGAGTACGCGAAGAGGATGATGGAGATCGGGGATGATTGGAGAAATTTGTCACTGTTCGCTTCGCGGATCGCCAAGTCAAGAGAGCTTGGAGATGATAAATTGAAGGAAATGAGTGATATGATTCGGAAAAATGCTGACCATGAGCAGCGTTTTTTTACCGATCTGAAACGAGCCCTCGACTCAAAGTGAAAGAGAACAATACATGCCGGATCTGAATTTGGAGGACATAAAGCTTGAAACCAAGAGGTTAATCCTGGATGCACTTCATATTGAAGATATGCAGCCGGGGGAGATCGCAGATGATGTTTCTTTATTGAGCGGGGAGAATGCCATTACCATCGATTCCATCGATGTGCTTGAGGTGGTGGTAGCCATCCAGAAAAAGTTCAACGTCAAGATCCAGGATCAGAACCACGCCCGCCTTGTGGTGAATACGGTCAACACCATTGCTGAATTTGTCCATACACAACATGTAGGAATCAGTCCCGGTTCCTGATATGAATGTTTTCACCATACTGGTTGGGATGAGGCTTCCTGTTCTGATGCGGCTGCTCTTCAGGCATGGGATCACCCTGTTTCCCATCTACATCCTCAGGTTCCTGGTCATGTTCCAGAACGCGCTGTTCTCTTCTGTACTTTCGTTGGCAGAAAAGAAGAATTACGGGCGAAAGATCAGGGAGACAGAAATAATCAAACCCCCGGTATTCATCATCGGGCACTGGCGCACCGGTACCACTTACCTGCATCAACTGTTCAACCTTGATCAGCAGTTCGCCGCACCGAACCTGATCCATGCCATTATTCCTGACCACTTCCTGTTCAGCACAAAATATTATGTCCCGATCATCAGGGCAACCACACCAAAGACAAGGCCGATGGACAATGTGAAAATGGCCCCGTTTGAACCCCAGGAGGATGAATTCGCGCTGGTGAAGATGGGATCTGAAAGTCCCCTCGAAAGAATGATGTTCCCCTCGGGTGGAAAGTTCTTTCTGGAGGATTACGACCAGTTCATCCCAGAAGGCAAAAAACTCGATCGCTGGAAAAAGAACCTGCAAACCCTCTTTAAGAAGCTGACCCTGCTGACGGGAAAACAGATCGTATCGAAAAATCCTTACCATACCATGCGCATCCCCCTGCTGGCTGAAATGTTCCCTGGAGCCAGGTTTGTCCACATTTACCGCAATCCGCTGGATGTTGTCCCATCCGCACTCAGGACCTGGAATATCATGGCCAGGGATAACAAGATGAAGAGGGGGTGGAAACCTCCCACCATTAAGGATGCTTCCCGCACACTGGGTTCCTTCTGGGATTTCGTTGCTGCTGAAAGCAAAAAACTTGCGGACAATCGATTCACAGAGGTCCGGTTTGAAGACCTTGAAAAGGACCCTTTGAAAGAGCTGAAACGTTTATACTCTGAACTGGACCTGTCCTTCACGGACGCATATGAATCAGAGGTGTCCCGTTTCCTCACTGCCAATAAAGACTACAAAAAAAATTCCTACCAGCTCTCCGAAGAGGACACATCTCTCATCCTTTCAAACCCGTTCCTTAAGCGATATAAATACTTATACTCCTGAACAGTATCTATTCTCTTATTACCTTCTGATACAATAATCCTGTCCCCGGTCTCTATGACCATCACGTAGATCCCCGGCTCGAAAGATCCCATATCCACCTCGGTCCTGTCATTTCCGCTCACCATAAGCCGGCCTGTCAGGCTGAATATCCTGTATCCGAAGGACTGGTTACATTCAATATGCAGGACATCGGTAACAGGATTGGGATAAAGCCTGATCCGGCCGGCTGAAGCATCATCCATCCCGGTGGCATCCACCACAGTGATGTATTCGGACTTTGTCAGGGTGTTATTACCCGCATTATTGGTGGTGGTCAGGGTAACCTGGTAGGCTCCCACGGTGTTGTACACCACAACAGGATTCTGCTCCATGGAGGTGGAAGGATCTCCTCCCTCGAAGGTCCACTCCCAACCGGTTGGCATATTCACCGACAGGTCAATGAACCGGACACTTAACGGGATATCACCCGTCTTGTGGTCACAGGTGAAATTGGATACCGGGGCCAGTTCCAGCGACCTTGTGCCGGTGGCATAATAGACAGGCCATTTGGCATACCCCACGAGTCCGGCAGGATCACCGGCCGGGGAGATCTTGTTGGGCGCCAGGGCAATTTCAGCCACCAGGTCATTATCCTCAACATCGTACGTGGTATAAGCGATCTTATCATCCAGCCTGGAAAACGAGGGATAGCCAAGCCTCCAGTTCCCTACGATACCATCCTCTTCACCGGTGAGCAGGTTGGCACCGACCACTCCGAAATAACCATCATACGAATCCCAGTAGTCAAAAGCTATGATGTGGGGCGAATTATTGGAGAATACCGGGTTCCCTATACTTGCATCAGCTGGAAGGGAGCCATACAGCTTTTCAACCGTCCCGTCTCCCCATGTATTGTCCAGGTTGTCCCATACACGGATAAAACCGATATCCCAGTAATCGATATTCTCACCACCTGCTGTTGTTGCCAGCTCATTGTAAGCGTCATAGATCACATATTCACCGGAATGGTCAAACTGAATGGCATCGGCAAAGAGTACCCCGCCGGCATCAGTTCCTTCGTGACTGGTGGTTGGATTGTACAGGATGAACTTTGCCCATTCCTGGGAAATGTAGTCATATACATAAATAGCTGTGTCGATCTCAATGGAGGTACAGGCCACCCGGTTGCCATCCTTTGATATGGCAACGCTGTACCAGAATGCCTCCTGGGAAATGATGCGCTCGTTGGGATTATCCGGATCAGTATTGATGGCCCTGATCATATGGTCATCCGAAATGAAAAGGGCCTCTGCTCCGTTATCCATGACACTCGGCTTGTTGTTAAAGAGGGTGGTGGAAAGCGCATAGAAGTCATCCCCAACTACCGAAGACCTGTACAGGGTATTCTCGTTCACGGTATCCGTATCGATGGTCAGGAGATACTCATCGCCATCGTTCACAGGTAAGTGCTGCTGGTAATCAACCTGCTCTTCCTCGAAAATGCCAACAGCGTCAAATGCTTTTTCCGCCTCTGTCACCTCAGTGGATCCCTCCCCGTAGAGGTCTACGGCCGACTGTACAACAGCCAGGCGGAAATCGACGAACTGTGACTTTTTGGTCAGGTAGGTAGTCAGGGCCCGGTAGAAGACCTGTTCTGCCTTCTCCCGGGTGATGGCTGTAGCATACAGGTAATAGGCATAATTCCCGATACCGCTGTTAATATGGACCCCACCGTTGTCCTCTTCGCCGATATACATCTCATCCACATGCATGGGCTGCCACTGGTAATCTTCAATGCTTTCACCCATGTTATGCGGATTTGACATATCCCTCAATGCTCCGGACGGAAAGTAATCTTCACTGGTCACATCCTCACCGATCAGCCAGTCCTCCCGGTCCACCATGGCCCCGAAAAAGTCTGCATAGGTTTCGTTGACCGCTCCCGACTGCCCGTAATACTCAAGGTTGGCCGTATTGGATACCACCCCGTGGCCCAGTTCATGGGCCGTTACATCCAGCGCACCGGCCAGGGGCTGGAAAACCTCCCCGCCGTTCCCGTAAAAAGCAGCATAACCTGTCCAGTAGGCATTTTCCATGGAGGTGCCATCCTCGTTGGTCACATTCACAAATGATACGATGTCCCCTCCCTGGTCATTCAGGGAGTTTCTGCCGAATGTGTTTTCCAGGTACCTGTATGTGGCTGTGGTATTAAAATGTGCGGAAACACCCGAAGGATGGTCCCAGGTATTATCCATCGAGGTGATGTTTGAGTAATCAAGGTCATCGGAGGAGGTATTATTGGCATCCAGTGTCCAGATGGCGCCTTCAAAAGTGGTGTCATTGAACATCGATTCAGCCGTATTTATCATGTAGTAAACGTCCTCCTCCAAATAGGTGTTAATGGTCCTTTCAATTCCGTTCAGGTCAATGGCAGTGGCTGTTACCGGACCGTCCGACTGGGTGGTGTTGAATGTATGAATGATGGTCCCGTTGTTGGCATCCACAAAATAGATCCACCGTTCCACAAGGTTGGCCAGCAGGTCAGTTTCGTAACAGAGCAAGGGGCCTTGATCCGTATCATGGTATATGACAAGGTTGGGGACCGGGTCCTTATACTTCAGAACCTTTTTATGCCCGGGAGATATCTCCCTCCATAGTGTATTCTTTTTCAGATCGTCAGTGACAATCTCCAAAGCCTGCCCTGCAGAGATCCCCGGGATCACCCCGATCTCCTCCTCCACCGGGAAAAGCTGACCGGTGAAGATGGTGCGTGTATCGGAAAAATGGAGGATCGCTTCACCACCATAGACCTCAACACCCCTGAATTGTTGTTTTGCCCGCACATGGGTCATGCCCAGTTTATCGGTCATGATCCCTGTAATGGCCAGTTCTTCCTGTGGATCCCTTACCTGCAAGGAAGATCCTGCTTTTTCGAAGAATTCATGGAACTCATCCCTGAAGGATTGCTCACCGGCATGACCGGGCCTTTTCCTCTCCATTTCAATGTATACCGGCAAACGCGTTCTCTCAGACCTGACCACCCTTTTGATGGCAGAGTCAGCCAGCAATGCCGGTTCAGTGAACAATGGTGCAATCTGGAATTTTTCCTGAGGAATGGTAGCCTTGAGTGCCTGGTGCCCTGAGATGGTTTTAAAAACAAGATCTGGTCTTGTGGATCCTGATTCCTCTTTATGGATCTGCTTGAATCCTTTGGATGGTTGTCCGAAGCATACTACTGATACAAGTAGTGCCAGAACAGAAACGGTGTTTCTTTTCATGATCTCTGTTTTACAATGTTCTTACCAGGTTTTGATACAATGCCCTTACCTCCGTTGCATCGGATGACTCCCTCCAAGTGACCATATGGGTGCCATCAGCAGAAACCACCTCGATGAACCAGGTCATATTCCCGGTTTCATTGAGTTCAACGGATTTAAAATCCATTTCATCGAGCTGTTTATCAACCTTTTTCAGAACAGATTTTTTGACCTGGTTGATCTCTTCCGGTTCTCCTCTCCCGATCCGGGAGACCACACCCTGATCCGTAAGGATATATGAGTCCGGCATGTTTGTCACACCTCCCGATTTCCCGAAAGATATGGTGGAGAAAGAATAAGGGGAAGTCTTCTGTGTCTTCTGAGGTGCACAACCGGCCAGTAGTACAACTGCCATACAACCCAGTATTAAAGCTGAACGAGATGCTCGGAAAATATTCATGGATGATTGGATATTATTGCACTATAAGTTAGTTGAATTCTGAATAACATTCAACCCACATGTTACCGTACATATCTTGGTGGGTGAATAGGACCGTGGTTGCAGGCAATTGATTGGGCCGTTGTTTCTAACCGATCAGAACGGCGAACCGGAACTGGAAAATATGTGTATGCCCGGTCCTGGAAGAGCCATCAACCAGGTCGAAATTATCAAGTGTAACATATCCATACCCAAACTGCAATTTTGCAAGCACCGTGGGATACCATGTCAGGAAGGCCCCGATCCTGTTCATATCTCCTCCCCTCAGGTCCTCCCCGTTAAAGTTCCCTGGCAGGGAATTCGTATTCAGGGTAGAATAGCGGACGGTGAGTTCAAACAGGCCGGGCCCTCCCTGCTGTACATTCTTCCGCGGGGCCGTTGGTGAAAATGCGCCAGCCCTGGGTATATATTTGCGACGCTCGCCGGTAATGATATAATCGGCCTGTACAAAATAGCCATCAATCAGGGGATCTCCCATGCCATCATTGCGAATCTTCAGGCGCGTTAATTCACTGGTGAAAAGAAAATTCCTGAACCGGTAGGCGGCCCAGCCCTACAGTACTGGACTCCTTCCAGCTGATCTTTTTCGCCAGTGATATCTGCTTGAAGGCGGCCATGGAGAAATAGATCCTCTGTTTGAAGAAATTATTCGAATACATGATCCCGTTGTTGCGGGAGGGAAGCATCCCATCCAGGTGCATGGCCCTCTCCATTCCCCCCAGGTAGAGCATGCTGGAGACACGTTGCATGGAGGAATACTCCTTCATCTTGCCAACGGAGAATGTTCCTATCTTCGTGGGTATATCCAGCCTGAGGTCATACAGCATAAAATCGGTGGCACTGTCCGCATTGAACCCCTGGTCAAAGGCCCTGTAGGCACCTGCAACAATATACCTCCAGGGTCTTTTAAAATTGAAGGTCCCCAGCACCCCGAACCTGACAGCACGGATCTGTCCGGGTTCATACCGGGCATCCTGGTCCCCAACCTGGTCATAGCTGGTCTCATCCTGGTTAAAATAGGTGACATCCAGGGCCAGAACAGCCATGGGGATTACAGTGATCTTATCATTTCCGAATTGGTACCAGGGTTTTACAGCCCGCAGTTCTGCAAGTACAGTATCCTGCTGATTCTTGAAATCGCGCTGTTCCTGGGCATTGACACCAAGTACCGGAATGGTGATCATAAGGGTTAGAAATAGTCTTTTCATGAAATTTCAATTGATTTGAAATCTGAATACCAGGCTTCAATCTCAAGTTACAATTTTTCTGAGATCTTTTCTTTCAGGTAAACCCCCGTTTCACTGTTTCAAGTATCTGCCGGAAATCACAGTTTTGTGAGCTTTTCGGTAATGGTGAAATCACCGGTGCAGACCGTCAGGTAATAGATGCCCTTCCCCAGCGGAGAAATATCTACTGTTTGCCGGGATCCTTTTCCGTGAGCGCGGTATACCAATTGCCCGGAAGAGGAAAAAAGCAACAGCTGTACAGACCCGTTGCCCGGTGTTTCAATATGCAGAACTCCGGATACCGGATTGGGGAAGAGCTCAACCCGCCTACCGTAATTGTCCAAAATTCCGGAGGGCTCCCGCTCCATCTGGAATACCAAAGTGGTGTCGGTTACCGGGTACACCTCACCCTTGATGGGTATGTACCCGCTCTTTTCTACAGAGTAGGGGTAAGTGACCTTTGTGGGGACGTTCTCAAAGGTGGACATGCCCAGGGCATTCGTTGCGATGCCCGTGGTATCCAGAATTACCATGGCACCGACCACCGGGGCCCCACCTTCTTTCACCCAGAATTTGACCCCGGCATGGGAAGGCTCAAGCCTGTAAACAAAAGAGGTATCACCATTGATCTGCAGGGTGTCAGACCTGTTTTCGTAAGACTCATGTTCAACAGCCAGGGTATGGGTTCCTTTTCTCACTGTAAAGCTGGCCCATCCCTCACCACTGGTCTCCTTAAATAATCCGTTTAATCCAACCTGTACATTTACCACCCCCCTTCCGGTGTAATGGTTTAAAACCCTGATGGAGGCCTCCAGATCCGGATCACCCATGTATACCCTGATCACCGTATCATTGTCAATATGTACAAACCCGGACACTGGATCATATCCCGGCGCTGTCACTTCATAGCTGTAATCACCGTCGATGTGGGTAAAAAGCAATCCGCCCCGGGAATCGGTCCGGTAGGAGGCACCCGCAAACCGGACCACGGCACCGGCCAGACTGGCCGTATCTCCCTGCTTGCTCATGCCAGAAATATTGAACAGGATTCTTTCCTGGGTGGATGGGATCCGGATCCTCTCCTGCACAATGCTGTCCAGGCGACCCGTTACTATTTCATAGCCGGCGGCACCTGACCGGTTTACCGTTTCCAGCGGATCCTCTTCATAATCATATAGTTCGGAAGCCTGAAAGGATCCATCAGGATCCACCCACCTGGTATAACGGTACCGGTCTGTCCGGAGAGAATACCCCATTTTTCCGTTCCTGGGATACTGGCTCAAGGCACCCTCCCTTACTTGAGCCAGGGTGTCGGTAAAAAGCGGGATCAGGCTTTTTCCCTCGAAAAAAACCGGTAATTCAACCTCTGCGATCTCACACAGGGTGGGAACAATATCTGTGAATTCGGTGGGTGAGGTGGTGCTGGCCCCGGGATTCGGCTGATCCGGAAAGGAGATGATCAGGGGCGACCTGGTGGCCTGCTCGAAATTGGAATGCTTGCACCACAGGTCATGGTCGCCCAGGTGCCAGCCATGGTCTCCCCATAATACAATGGCCGTTTTTCCTGCCAGTTCCAGTTCATCAAGCCGGTTCAGCAGCATACCGATCAGGTGGTCGATGTAACTGGTGGCTGCATAGTACCCGTGAATCAGGGTGACCTGGGTTTCATCCGGAACAGAACCGCTCTCCGGAATGCCAGTATAGCTCCTTAACTCACTGCTGTTGTGGTAGGCAAGGTCCGGGCTTCCGGCTGCTCTTTCGCGGAATGGCGCCTGGCTGAAATCACTCCTGTCGTACAGGTCCCAGAACTCCTTCGGGGCGTTAAAGGGCAGGTGGGGACGGTGGAAGCCAATGGCCAGGAAAAAGGGCGATCCCCCGGCCGCCACCTGGTCCAGCAATTCGATCCCCACATTGGCAATGGCCCCATCGGTGTAGGCATCATAGGGAACATCCGTGTTTTCAAAGGCAGGGAAATACCGCGCTTTGATATAGGTCATCTCATCCACCCCCAGCTGTTGTGCCTCAGCCTGAAGGATGGCGATGGTATCCTTGGCCTCAGGGCTGGCATAATAATAGGCCGCAGGCTTTCCGGTCTCTTCGTCATAATACCGTATGTTCCAGGGAGGCGCGAAGGGAATTGACCAGGAAGGTGCATCATGGTCACCATCCACGCTCCGGGGATCAAAAACTTTCCCGGTGGCTGCTGTCCGGTATCCGAACCTCCTCAGGTACTGGGGCAGGCTCACGATCCCCGGGTCCATCTCCCGCATCTGGGTCTGCAGGTCCCATACCCTGGTCTGGTCGGGATACCTGGAGGTCATCAGGCTCACCCGGGAAGGGGCACACACCGCCTGCTGGCAGTGGTTGTTGCTGAACAGGGTGCCCCTTTTCGCAAGTGAATCTATGTTGGGGGTCACCACCAGGGTATCCCCGTAGCAACCCAGGATGGGTTTCAGGTCATCCACAGCGATGAACAGGATGTTCATCCTGGCAGGGTCCTGGGCGGAAATGCTGAGTGTCGCCACAGAACACAACACACCGGTAAGTATTGCAGTTATGTAAGTTCCCAATCTCATTCTACCCGATAACCGGGTCAAGATATTCAAAGTATACGGGGAATTCAACCTGTAATTATAATAACTTTCCATTCCAACCATTTCGGAATTGTGGCGTCCTTAAGTTGAACTTGCATGGAAACGACGATTAATATCAATAGCCGGATCATTGAAAAATGCCTCCAGGGGGATATCAAGGCGCAGTTCCAGCTCTACAAACAGTATTCGAAAGCCATGTACAATATTGCCATACGGATCCTTGATAACAAGATGGATGCAGAGGACATCCTGCAGGAATCATTCAGTACTGCCTTCCGGCGGCTGAATGAGCTGGAGAACCGGGATGCATTTGCAGGGTGGCTCAAAAGAATTGTCATCAATAACTGCATCAGCCAGCAGCGAAAAAAGAGGATCCGTTTCGAGGATATGGATGAATTCCGGCTGGAGGACAATACCAATCCTGAAGGTGATCTGCCGGAGAATACAGATCCTGCACTGGTCCACGAAGCCATCCGGAAATTACCCGTCAAAGGACGGACCGTACTGGTACTTCATGCCCTGGAGGGGTATAGACACAGGGAGATTGCAGCGCTGCTGGACATCTCTGAATCAACCAGTAAAACACAGTACAGCAGGGCGCTCACCCTGCTGCGAAAAGAATTGAAAGGAAAGATCTATGCCAACTGAAATGGAAAAATACCTGGAAAGAAGAAGGTTGGAGCTGGATGTGGAAAATCCTGATGACCAGGTCATCTGGGAGGGGATCAGGAAGGATCTGCAGTCACCAGACATCCCGGAAATGAAGAAAAGGAACTGGCAGCGGATCCGGAACATGGCAGCCGTGGCAGCAGTGATCCTCTGTGTGGGATATGTCCTTACAGACCTGATCACCGAAGGCAGAAGCTCCGTTCCAGCAACCCTGGCCAGTATTGACAAAGACCTTGGAGACAGGGAGAACGAGTATAAAACCATGGTGGCTTTGAAATTGGAAGAAGCAGGAACAAAGGAGGCCATTGACAATATGATCATTGCTGAACTGTTCGAGGAGATTCAGAGGCTGGATACCATCTATGAACAGACCCTGAAAGACCTGGAAGAGCTGGGCTATAATGAACAGGTGATCAACACCATCTTCGACACCTATGAAAAGAAGATCTACCTGCTCGAACTGATCATTCTTGAAAACAACAAAAACAAAAACCATGAAACGGAACAATACCTATTTCTTTAGCAGCCTTACAGTACTCCTCATACTGTCAACCTGTTTACCCGCTTACGGACAGGATAAACAGCTGCAAAAAACCTTTCACCACAAATACCAGGTAACAGAAAATGTGAAAATGGTCATCAACAACTATGACTGTGACCTGGTCATTCATACCTGGGATAAGCATGAAATGGTGTATGACATGACCATCAATGCCACCCTGAAATCGGAAGAGGATGCCTCCAGACTTGAAAATTACCTGGATAAACTGGAAGTCGAACATTCACCGGGGAACGTAGAGATCAACAACCGTTTCTGGAATAGCAGGATCACCAGGGGCATGAAGAGCACCATGGTGTTAAAGGGGGGCGAAAAAGTGCGCTATTCAAGATTTGAAATGAAAAGTGAGCTATGGATTCCTGTTGGAAGCAACCTGACCCTGAATTCGAAGTATTCAGGCATTGAGCTTGAAGAGCTGCACGGCCGAGCCAGCCTGAACCTCTATAATGACAAATTATATGGGAAGGTACTGGGTGGTCCCCTTCATGTGGAAGCCAAGTATAGTACTCTTGAGTTCACAGAAACAAAGGAGATCAGGGCCAATCTCTATAACACCGATTTTGAAACCGGTACTATGGGCCAGCTGGAGATTGAATCCAAATATTCCAAATTCAGAACCGGAGATGCAGGAAAACTGGAGATCCACTCCTACAGTGATAAATTCCATTTCGGCAATACAGGTGATATCCATTTCGTGAACAAATATTCCGACCTGCAGGCAGAAAAGGTTGGCCACCTGAAGGTGGATGGTTACACCACCACAATGACCATTACAAGCACTGAGGATATTGAACTCAAATCAAAATACGGGAAATATGAATTTGGTGCGGCCCGGGGGATGAATATAACTTCCGGTTACAGCGATAAAATGGAGTTTGGCTCCCTCAACACCCTCAATATCACCGTCAGCAAATATGGAACATATAAGATCGGAACCCTCTCCACCTCACTTGCATTGAAAGAGGGCTACTCGGATAAATTCACCATATCCAACACCGGGAGCGGACTTAAAGAGATCCGCATGAACGGCAAGTATGTAAAAGCCGCGGTTGCTATTGATAAGAACCTTTCATACAGGTTCGAAGCCGATGTGAAATATCCCAAGTTCGAGATCAATGAGGAGGAGATGGAGGTAAGGGTCAAAATCAAGGAAAGTTCCAGCCTCCAGTTGAAAGCCTTCAAAGGAGGTGAATCCGAAGGCATGCCCGCCTTTATCGTCAAAGGTTATGATATGGCCTTTACGTTATCGGAGAACAATCCATAAATGAGTGAAGGGTGGCCCTGCATACCTTCAAATCCTCAATATTTTAGTATTCCCATTCTTCTTCCAATCCGGTTGAAGGCTTCATCGTCCATTGTTTCAGGACCGACATAAGGATATAATGTTGGAAACAGCAAGTAATGTTTAATCTTTATTGCACATTGCTTAACATTTTCAGGGGAATGTTGTTAATCTGTTGTTTATCAAAAGAATTACTAACTTCAAAATATGAAAAGGGTATCGGTCATTGGTGGAGGAATTTCTTCTCTCTCAGCTGCTTGTTACCTTGCCAAGGAAGGATTCCATGTGGAGGTGTTTGAAAAAAATGCTACCATGGGAGGGCGGGCCAGGCAATATAAAGAGGCTGGATTTACATTTGACATGGGGCCAACCTGGTACTGGATGCCCGATGTGTTTGAGAAATTTTTCAGTGATTTTGGTAAAACTCCCTCCGACTTTTATCAGCTGGAAAAACTCGATCCAGCCTACAAGGTGTTTTTTTCCCAACATGATTCCATTACCATACCCGGAGCCCCGGGGGAGATCATCAAGGTGTTTGAGGCCACGGAAGCCGGGGCTGGCAAACAACTGGAAAAGCTTCTTACAGGTGCGGCATACAATTACGATGTGGCCATCAAAGATATCGTCTACAGGCCGGGTAAGTCTCCCTTCGAACTGGTCTCCCGAAAGACCATTTTAAAACTGGGGCTATTCCTTACCAGCATCAGTCATCTGGCCGCCACCCGTTTTAAAGACCCCCGGTTAAGGAAGATCATCGAATTTCCCGTTCTTTTCCTGGGGGCCAAACCCTCGGATATTCCCGCATTTTACAGTTTCATGAATTACGCCGATTTTGGACTGGGAACATGGCATCCTGCCGGAGGCATGTATTCGGTGATAGAAGGTTTCAAAAAATTGGCCCTGGAGCTGGGCGTAACAATGCACAATGAAGCACCGGTTGAGGAAATTATTTTGGAGGGGAAACAGGTGGCCGGAGTTAAGGTAGGTGGCCAGCTGATCAGGTCAGATCTGGTGGTTAGCGGAGCTGACTATCACCATACGGAGATGCTTATGGAGCAATCGAAACGAGGTTATTCTGAAAAATACTGGGACAAAAAAACCTTTGCGCCATCTGCATTGATGTTTTTTTTAGGTGTTGATCGGAAATTAAAAAACGTGAATCATCATACCCTGTTTTTTGATACCCCGTTTGATAAACACGCTGTCTCTATTTACGACAAGCCTCAATGGCCAGAAGCCCCTCTATTCTATGTCAGTATTCCAAGTGTCACAGACCCTTCGGTTGCGCCTGAAGGAAAAGAGGCCCTGATTTTTCTGGTACCCCTTGCCCCGGGGTTGGAGGATCGTGAAGAAATCAGGGAGAAGTACTACAATATCATTATGGATCGCTTCGAAAAGCTGACAGACCAGAGCATCCGTGATCACATTATCGTAAAAAAATCATACTGTGTCAATGATTTTATCGACGACTATAACTCCTATAAAGGCAATGCTTACGGACTGGCGAATATCCTCAGGCAAACCGCCTTCTTAAGGCCCAAAATGAAGAGTAGAAAAGTGAAGGGGCTATACTTTACTGGCCAGTTGACCGTACCGGGACCCGGTGTACCCCCCAGTTTGATCTCCGGTCATGTTGTTTCTAAAATGATCATGCATGATCTTGCCGGAAAACCATGAAAGCCCTGTTTGATCAAATATCCTACGATTCCAGTAAGACACTTACAAAGGCTTACAGTACTTCGTTTTCTTTCTCAGCACGTATGCTTCCTCCCCGGCAGCGGAAGGCCATCTATGCCATCTACAGTTTTGTCAGGGTAGCTGATGAAATCGTGGATACCTTTCATGACTATCCGCAGGAAAAATTGCTTGACAATTTTGAACGGAATTTAAATGAGGCCCTGGAAGCGGGTATCAGCACCAATCCATACCTGAACGCATTCCAGCACACCGTTCACAACTATAGCATTGATCGGACATTGATCGATGCATTCCTGAAAAGCATGCGTCTTGACCTGGAGAAAAAGGAGTATAAAACCTCAGAGGAGTACAGGGAATACATATATGGTTCGGCCGATGTGGTGGGATTGATGTGCCTGAAAGTGTTTGTGGAGGGAGATCAGGAGCTGTACGAAAAGCTCAAAGGGACGGCCATGAATTTGGGCTCTGCTTTTCAGAAGGTGAACTTCCTGCGGGATTTGAAGAATGACATGGAAATTCTGGAGCGCAGCTACTTCCCCGGTGTTGATTGTCAACACCTTAACATGGAGAGCAAAAATTTGATCGTGAAAGAAATCGTGGGGGATTTTGATGAGGCATTCCAGGGGATCCGACAATTGCCCGACGCTTCAAGACTGGCAGTATATGTGGCCTATGTATACTATAAGAAATTGCTTCAGATCATCCGGCATAAAAAACCAGAGATGATCATGCAATCCAGGATCAGGGTAAATAACAATTTGAAATTGTGGCTGCTATTTAAGTCCTATCTGAGGTATAGGGCGGGATTACTCAAACGTTACGACTGATGTTCGTGCCTGCATTGTATGTCAAAGCATTATAAGATGGAATTAAAGAATCCATAGATGTCTTTATACCTCCTGATCAATATACTCACCTTCTCCATCCCTTTTGCCCTTAGCTTCGACAAAAGGGTACACTTCTTTACCTCCTGGAAGTATCTGGTCCCGGCCACGGTTATCACCATGGCGCTTTTTATCACATGGGATGCTATTTTTACAAGTCAGGGTGTATGGGGATTTAATGAACGGTACCATTCTCGCATCATCCTGCTGGGCCTGCCTCTGGAGGAGTACCTGTTTTTTATCTCAGTACCCTATGCGAGCATATTTACGATCCATGTAATTGATTCTTATTTCCCCAATTTTCGTCTGAGTACCACCCGGGTAAGGATCGTCTCACTCATCCTGATGTCAGTACTTCTTATTACAGCAATCATCCACATCAGGAAGGCTTATACTGCACTGAATTTCATTGCAGCAGCCATGTTAATTGGAATGGTATTGCTTAAGAAGCCTGAGATTCTCCGGGGATTCTATTTGAGTTACCTGGTCGTCCTGATTCCATTCGGTCTTGTCAACGGGATCCTCACCGGCAGTTTTATTGAAGCGCCGGTAGTTTGGTATAACGATCATGAAAACCTGGGCATTCGTTTGGGGACCATTCCGGTTGAAGATATTTTCTATGGTATGAATCTGGTTCTTCTTACACTCTTCCTGACAGAAACTTTCCGAAACCGCGCCTCGGGCAAAAAACATGTTTCTGCATGAAAGCTGCAGTCATCGGTTCAGGAGTAGGAGGATTGGCCATAGCCACGCGCCTGGCCCTGAAGGGTTATAAAGTCACTGTTTATGAAAAAAATGATCACTCGGGGGGCAAAATTGCGGAAGTCAAGGCCGGAGGGTACCGGTTCGATACGGGGCCATCCCTGTTCACACTTCCTGAACTTACCGATGAATTGTTTGAGCTGGCAGGAAAAAAGAGGGAGGACTATTTCCAATACTCCAGGCTCGAGGTTATATGCAATTATTTTTATGAGGACGGATTAAAAATAAGGGCATTCAGTGATCCCGGCCAATTCGCTTCTGAGGTTGAAGAACAAACCGGCGAATCATCCCGAAGGGTATTGAATCATCTCAGAAAATGCCGGGACCAGTATAACCTGACGGCAGATATTTTTCTTTTCAATTCCCTCCACAAAATCCGCAATTATTTCCATGGGCGGATTGTAAAAGGCATCCTGCTGTTTCACAAGGTGGATGCCTTTACCACCATGCATCTTCGCATTGCAAAAAGATTCAATGATCACCGTGTGGTCCAGTTGTTCGACAGATACGCCACCTATAACGGTTCAAATCCATTTCTTGCCCCGGCAACCCTCAATGTGATCTCCCATCTGGAGCATAACCTGGGCGCCTTTTTCCCTTCCGAAGGGATGCGTTCCCTGGCCACCAGCCTGGAGTTGCTGGCAAAGGATAGTGGTGTGCAGTTTGAGTTTTCGAAAAAAGTCCAAAAAGTCATGGTTGAGGGGAAAAAGGCCACAGGAGTGATGGTTCAGAATGAAGGGATTGCCTTTGATCTGATCGTTTCTGATGTGGATGTCAATTATCTCTATAACAATCTGTTGCCCGTTTCAAAATCCATAAGGATTGATGAGAAGAACCTTTCATCCTCAGCCCTCATCTTCTTTTGGGGGATCGGGGGGAACATCCCTCGCTGGGACTGCACAACATCCTCTTTTCAGAAAACTACAGGGCCGAATTTGAACATATTTTTGAGAAGAGGTCCGTCTCTTCTGATCCTACCATATACATCTACATCAGTTCCAGGCTTGTCCCATCAGATGCCCCGGAACAGTGTGAAAATTGGTTTGTAATGATTAATGTCCCTCCCGATACCGGCCAGGATTGGGACCGGATCATTGCCGAATCCCGTCAGAACATCATCAAAAAAATTGACCGATTACTGAAGATCCGGATGGAGGATCTTATTGAATTTGAACAGGTCGAGTCACCACAAACCATTGAAAAAAGAAGTATGAGTTGGAAAGGAGCCCTCTACAGCAATCATTCAAATTCCAGGTATTCAGCATTTCTTCGACACTCTTTTAAACATAAATCCCTAAACAACCTTTATTATGTAGGTGGCAGCGTACACCCGGGTGGAGGGATTCCCCTCTGCCTGGCCAGTGCTGCCATAGCGGACCATGAGATCAAACCCGTTTCGATTGTTTAACATCTCAAAGATGAAACTAGAAAACCTGCGTCAGAAACCTCAAATCCTCATCGGAATACTGATCCTCTATTTTTCCGTTGGTATCCTGCTTTTTCTGATGGGTGAAACAAAGCCTCTTTTTAGCAAACTAACACCATGGTCGCTGATTTTCTCCTTCAGTGCAGTCCTGGTTTATCAAAAGAGATTTTCGGTGAAACTGGGTATCGCCTTTGTGGCAGTTTTCGCCGCTTCCCTTATAATCGAGATCATTGGAGTCAATACGGGAGTCCTGTTTGGCAGCTACAAGTATGGCCCGGCACTGGGACCCATGATCCTGCATACCCCCATTCTGATCGGGCTCAACTGGCTGATCCTGATCTATTGTTCGGCAGCAATTGCAAATCACTATTTTACCCGCAAAATTCACAGGGTCTTTGCCGGCTCCCTGTTGATGGTTGCATACGATCTAATCCTTGAATATGTGGCCCCAATCATGGGTATGTGGTCGTGGGATGCCCCGTATCCCGGTATCCGGAATTTCCTGATGTGGTTTATAGTCGCCATGGTCTTACACCTTCTTTTTCAATGGCTTGTTCCCGGAATGAACAATAAACCTGCGCGCTATCTGTTCTTTATCCAGATCCTCTTTTTTAGTGCAATTGCAATCTCCACTTTATGAAATAGCTATATGATCAAGGCCAGATACATCAAGAGATATGTGTATGTCATCAGCTGGTACCTGCAGATGCGGATATATCAGCCATTTCAAATCGATCCATATCCAGGGAGAATTAGCGGAGAAAGAGGCCTCACTCCTGGTAATTGCTAACCACTTCAGTTTTTGGGACGGTTTCCTGGTTCAATATCTGAATCTGAAAAGACTCCATAAGAAGTTCTACTACATGATGATGGAGGAGCAATTGAAAAAGCGGATGTTCCTCAATAAAAGTGGTGGATTTTCAATCAGTAAAAATCCGCAGGGAAATGATCGAAAGCATCAACCATGCCGCTACCCTGTTGAAGGATAAAGACAATATGGTTTTAATATTTCCACAGGGACGCATAGAAACCAAATACCGCTTCCCGTTCCATTTCGAAAAGGGGGTTGAGACGATCCTGAAAAGGAGTGATGGAAATGCACGTGTCCTGTTTATTGCCAATATGATTGAATATTTTTCAGAGGCCCGGCCCAGCCTCTTTATCCATTACCAGCAGCCCAACCTTGGAGATCAACCAAGCAGTGAAACCATTGAGACTGCCTACAATAACTTTTTTACCAACTGTATCGCAAAACAGCAGGAAGCGTGATCTATATAGCATGGCTCATCCTGGTGGTTGCAGGGATCAATTTCATGATATCCCTGGTGAACGTGCTTTCCAAACATTACCTTACCGGAGGGTCGCCCGATCATAAACCCCTGGTATCCGTTTTAATTCCTGCGCGTAACGAGGAACGTAACATTGGGAATATCCTTTCAGACCTGTCGGGCTTATCCTATGGAAACCTTGAAATCGTTGTATATGATGATGAATCGACCGACGGTACAAAGCAGGTTGTTCAGGCATTTCAGAAAAGGGAGCCACGGGTCAGGTTACTACCGGGTACACCCTTGCCTGAGGGCTACACCGGTAAAAATCATGCATGCCATCAACTGTCCAACAGTGCAGGGGGGGAGTATTATCTTTTTCTGGATGCCGATGTCAGGGTGAAGGGTGCCCTGGTGGAGCAAGCGCTGTTCTGGATGATCAAGAAGGATCTGGCCCTGCTCTCCATCTTCCCGGTTCAGGTGATGAAGGGATTTGGGGAGAAGATTTCCGTCCCCCTGATGAACTGGATCCTCCTGTCGCTGCTCCCTATGCCATTGATCCGGAAAAGCAGCAGGCCCTCCCTGGCTGCCGCCAATGGCCAGTTCATGTTGTTCCCTGCAGTGATTTATAAAAAATTCCTGTTTCACCAGCGGTTCAGGAAAGACAAGGTGGAAGATGTGTCCATTATTCGTTTTTTGAAAAGAAAGGGGGAAATGGTGGACACCCTCCTGGGCAAAGAGAATATCTCCTGCCGGATGTACAACAACCTGGGAGAGGCCATAGCGGGTTTTTCAAAGAACATTTTCCTCTTCTTCGGGAACAGTATCGCAGTAACGATTCTGTATGCCCTGCTGATTACGATAGCACCTGTGATGGTCTTCCTCTATTTGCCTTTCTGGGGTTGGATTGCATATATCGTGATGATCCTGTTCATGCGCATCAACATTTCACTGGCAAGCCGACAATCCCTTTTTCAAAACTTATTGTATCTGGCTCCGCAACAAATGATCTTCCTTGTTATTATTGTAAATGCCATCTTTCATCGCATTAACCGCAAGTTGATATGGAAAGACAGAAATGTGTTAAATATATAATCATCGTTTGGCTATCTGTTTCCGGTTTTGCCACGGTACAGGCTCAGCAGAACTTCAAGGAGAGGGTATACCAGGCATTTATTACCGATCATATGAACGATTGGGACCTTGTAATTGTGGAACTGAGTAGCAGGAAGGCCACCCTGTCGAAGGCTCAGTTGGGTGAGCTGATCAATTATTATTACGGATACACCGGTTGGGCAATCGGGGAGGGGTTGGATAAAAAAGCCAAAAAATATATCCAGGAGGCTGATGAACTCATCGATGAACTTATGGCAAAATATCCGGAAGAATCCGATTGGTATGCATACAAAGGGGCTTTTTACGGTTATAAAATTGGAATGAGCCCATTAAAGGCCCCATTCCTGGGACCGGAAAGCATGAGAAATATCGATCGTGCCATTGAAACCGGTACAAACAGTCCCCAGGGTTGGATCGAAAAGGGGAATGCGCTGTTTTATATGCCAAAAGCGTTTGGAGGATCGAAGTCGAAAGCCCTGGAAGCTTATAACAAAGCGATTCTATTCATGGAAAAAGAGCCGGAAAGCCTTCATCATAACTGGTTGTATATAAATGTATTGATGATTTTGGGGCAGAGCTATGAAAAAACTGAAAATTTAAAAATGGCTAAAATCACCTACGATAAACTTCTGCAAATTGAACCCGGATTCACCTATGTGAGGGACGAATTGTACCCCTCCTTCATGAAGAAATGGGAGGCTCAGAGATAATCAAAGATCTCTTCTGTGATTTCAAGGCCTGCTCTCTGACCGGTTTCCTGGAATTTGACAGTCTTGCTATTTTCCGAAAATACTACCTCAACCACAGAATCATTGCTCTCCTTAATTCTGCGGGACATATTGCCTGTTACAGGGGCCTTCAACTCCCCTGAACTATTTTTTTTAATAAAGGTCCTGAGGGTGTATGATTGATGCTTAAATTCCAGGGAAAGTTCCTCTCCGTTGAAAGATGCCTGAGAAATGCGGGAGTGGTTATAGGTGCTAAATAGATGGTACTTTCCATCCAGGTACAAAAAGGCTATAAAACCCATGAAAAACTTGCCAAGCCAGGGGATTTTGGCGACGGAAATAAATAATGAGGCATCTTTGGTTGAGAAATGATTGCATTGCAGCCATATCCAGGCTTCCGGAAATGATCTCCCCCAGTCTTTTTCAATATATCCTTTCCCCCCAGTAAAATCAATTTCCCTTTGGTTGAAGATCAGTTTTCCCTCTAAATAATGATTGGCTGATACAATGCCATGATAACATTCCATAAATGGCACATAAGAATACCATCCCATGATACCGGGAGATAATATTGTACCGGGATACCTGACAGGATTTATATAATCCACCTTTCCCTTCAGCTCAATTGATTCACTTTCAATATTCAGATCAATTCCCTCCAAAGAAAAGTGTGAATGTCCAACCTGAATAAAAAAATTCCTGCGAGCCCACTGAAAGGTTTCCACAGGGTAGGGTATGTAGTGCGATTGGCCTGATATACCATCAATGATTTGAATGAAAGCATGGGGATCATGTGTATTGAGAGCAATTCCAGGTATAACAGAAACTACATTACCCTGATCTAATGAACAGTGTTTTAAGAACCATCCCTCGAAGTAATGTTTCTTTTTCATGTGTCCCTGGAACAATTCGGGATGCAATATTTTAGAAAGTCCCATTTTTTCGAATAAATATACCAACTGATTAATACATCAACTGTTTTAATGCACCCTTAACACTGGGAAACATAAACTTATATCCTGCACCCTGGATTTTTTTAGCCGAAACCCTGCTCCCCTGTAAAAGGATTTCAGACATTTCGCCAAACAGTACTTTCATGACAAAAGGAGGAATATTTGGAAACCAAAGGGTTTTATTCAGAGTGTGAGCCAATGATTGGGTAAATGCCTTGTTGGTAATGTGTTCAGGTGCGACAGCATTGAAAGCCCCTTCCATATGAGTATCTTCAATAGCTTTGATGTAAATGTTGCACAGATCATCGATGTGTATCCAGGGAAGGTATTGATTCCCGTGACCAATGGCAGCACCAATCCCCGCTTTAATGGGAACCACCATTTTTGATAATGCCCCTCCCCTTTTTGTCAGAACAACACCTGTCCTTATTTTGACCGTTCTAATTGCTGAATCCGTAAATCTGTCCGCAATCTGTTCCCATTCTTTGCAGACCTGACCCAGGAAATCATCTCCGGGCGGGTCTGTTTCACTACATATTTTATCGGAGGTTCTGGTACCATAATAGCCTATTGCTGATGCCGATATGAAAGCCTTTGGAAGCTTATTCTGTTTTTCTATTTCATCGAAAATCAATTGACCTGACCTGATCCTGCTATCGGTAATTTGTTGCTTTCTCTGAGTGGTCCATCTTTTTTCCCCGATACTTGCCCCTGCCAGATGTATAATATAATCCGCAGCATCAATGGCTTCTTTGTCAATTTTATATTTGTTGACGTCCCAGGCGTAGGTATGTATTGATTCCTTTTTACTTCCGGCCCTACTCAGAATGGCAATCTCATATCCTTTGTCCTGTAGTCTCTTACAAAGATGTTCGCCAATAAGACCCGTTCCTCCGGTGATTAAAACTGTTGCCATCTTCCCTTTCTCATTGATGGCAATCCTGGTTCACCTTGATAATATTGTCCGTGTCAAATCCGTTGGTTCTGGCAATATTCAAAAGCTCAGCATAGACGGTATTGTCCAGATCCTTATCTCTTGATAGCACCCATAAATATTTCCTGGACGGGTCTCCAACCAGCACATATTTGTATGCCTCATCCAGGGATATCATATAATAGTCCCCTGCAAATGGCCAGAAAAAGGTCACTTTCAATCTTCCGGGAAATTCAACATTTGGCACCCAGGCTGTTCCTCTGGCCGTTTTTGACTTCCCTGCCTCCTTGATTAAATAACCTTTGTTTAATACCTCAATCTTACCATTCTTTTTAAACGTGTAGGTAGCAGTTGTACACTCCAGCCCCTTTTCAAAACTGTTGGGCAGCCTTGCAATCTCGTACCAAAGACCTGTGTATCTATTGAGATCCACATCTTTTACAGTAGATAATTGTTGTGCTGGTTTGCAAGCCAAAAAGCTCATCATAGCGAATAGTATTAATGTAATTCTGACCATCTCAAAGTTTTGGAATTATTTCTCACATAACAATTTAATTCAAATACTTTATTCAAGCTACGATCAACTATGAAAAAAAGGCCATCCGCATCAGCGGACAGCCTTCCAAGATACCGGTAATTGACCACTATCTCACAACCCTAACCCTATTTCCAACTTGACTGTTACCGGTATTGATGATTAACAGATATTTCCCTGTATCGAGATCGCCTTTGAATAGGCGATCATTTGAGTTTTTGCTACTATTTACTGGAACATCCGCCCACCTCATTCGCAGCCACCGGTGATGGAATAATAACCGCATCGATCACATGCACCACACCATTGTCAGCTTTAATATCAGCAACGGAGATTTTAGCGTTATCAACATAATAGCTGCCATCTTTAAAGGTGATGGTGAAGCTATTACCGTTCAGTGTGGAAACTGTCTTGCCACTGACCAAATCAGTAGACATGACCTGGGAGCCTACTACATGGTAAAGAAGAATTTGCGCCAAATCACCGGTAGGATCCTGGAGCAATGACTCAACGGTTCCTTCGGGAAGGGCTGCAAAAGCAGCATCAGTGGGAGCAAATAATGCAAACGGACCATCGCCCGAAAGGTCATCTGCCAGTTCAGCAGCAATAACCGCTGCTTCAAGGGTGTTGTGGTCATTACTGTTTACAACTACGTCTACCACGGTGGATTGAGCAAACATTGAAGTGGTAATGAATACAAGTACTATTGCGAACATTGATTTAGTGATCATAACGATCGACTTTCTGAATTTTGATTCTTGAATTTGTGCTTTCATGACTTTTTGTTTAATGTTTTGTTTCATTCATTAAACAGAACTGGGTGTATTTTGTTTAATATTTAACAATCAACATTAAACAATAAAAGCTATACATCTGTATATCAATCAAATGAAGAAATCACTTTTAACGTGTTTAACAATTGGGAGTCTACACAGCAGTAGATAAAGGCTGATGTACTGAGTTAAAACAGCTCCCCTTGGGGCAATGCTTTCTCAAGTTTTAGCAATCTCTTTTTGGTTTCCAGGCCGCCGGCATAACCCGTCATCCGCCCATCGCTGCCCAGGATCCGATGGCACGGAACAATGATGGCCAGGGCATTGGCTCCGTTGGCTGCGGCCACTGCCCGGATGGCTTTTTCATTTCCCAGTCTTCCGGAAAGACCGGCATAGGTGTCACTCTTCCCATAGGGGATCTCCAGAAGTGACTGCCAAACCCTTTTCTGGAAATCCGTACCAACCATCAGCAGGGGAAGGTCAAACCGGGTCCTCTCCCTGTTAAAGTATTGCCCGAGCTGGGATTTTGTCTCCTCAACAATAGCTGAATCCTCCTCTGCATAGTTTGCCTGCAAAGCGGCTTTGATTCTCTTGTCAACCGTCGCCCTCATTTTCCGGTAGCGCCAGTCACAAAGGCACAGTTTTGCATTAAAAGAACCGAGGATCAGCTCACCGAACGGTGTCTTCATATACCCGGTCTGGATTCTGCCAGCCATCATCCTTCCAAGTTAATCATTCAATACGATTTAGTGGATATTTTAAACTTCCTTTCGTGTATGGAGTCAAAGCAGTATAACTTGCCATTATTTCAAGCAACAGAAACTAAGACAATGCCAGATACAGTGAAAGGGGGTATCATGATCGGCAGGACCCTGCCGGGAACCCTGTTATATATGTTCCTGATGATCTCTGTTAGCATGCAGCCGTTTTTTTTACCGGCTCAATCCCTGCCCGAGCAGATGAGATTCAGCGAAGACCAAACACGTTTAACACTTGGTGGAAATGAAAGCCAGGGCTTTTATGATGAAGATACCATCAGGAATGTGTACCTGGAATTCCACGATCCTGATTTCTGGCAAATCATGCATGACAACTTCGGAACATCACAGTATGTTTATGCAACGATGACATACCTGGGAGAGGTCTTTGACAGCGTGGCCGTGGGTTTCAAGGGCCAGACCTCCTATAACAAAGCCGTGAAGGATGGATCGGAGAAGCTCTCTTTCGACGTGAAACTGGACGAGGTCCTCGAAGGGCAGGACCTGGAGGGATACAATACCTTCAATTTCAACAACGCTTTTCAGGATTTCTCCTTCATGAAGGAGGTCCTGTATGCCAGGCTATCCCGGAACCACGTGCCCACACTGAAAGGGAATTTTATCAGGCTTTTCCTGAATGATGAAGATTGGGGGCTTTACGTGAACATGGAGCAACTGAACGGGGATTACATCAAGGAGTGGTTCCTGAGCAATGATGGCATCCGCTGGCGGGCGGATGTTCCCCCTCCGGATTCCGTAAACGCTATCCAGGTTTCGGATCTGCTGGAGGATCCACCACCTGGGCCCAACTGGGGGGATGGAACGGCCGCACTCAACTACCTTGGGCCTGAAGCAGAAGCCTATCAGCAATATTATACACTCAAGAACTCGGAAATGGAGGATCCCTGGAGCTACCTGGTCAGGGTGTGTGACATCCTGAATAACCAACCCCTGGAATCGCTTACAGACAGCCTCTCCCCTTACATGGACCTGGATGGCACCCTGTGGTTCCTTGCCCAGGAGATCCTGTTTTCGGATGATGACAGCTATGTGCACAAGGGGAAAATGGATTATTACCTTTACCTGGAACCCGAAACGGGGCGCATGATACCTCTTGAGTTTGATGGGAACTCAGCCATGAACTTGCGCAATGCCACCTGGTCGCCCTTCCTGAATGAAACGGATCCCAATTATCCCCTGCTGAACCGCTGTTGTCAGTTCCGGAACTCAGGCAAAGATACATCGCTCATGCTAAAACCATCCTGGACCATGCCTTTGATCCGGTAACTGCCCATGCCCTTATTGACCGGTACAACGCCCTGATCCGCCCGCATCTTCTGACGGACACGAAGATCGATTTCACCATCCAGCGTCACGACAGGCTTGTGAACGCTCTGAAATCCTTTGTATCGCAACGTAGCTCATTTATTCTTACCAATCCTGCTTTCACCACTGAATCTCCGGATTTCGACAGGGTGGAACATGTTGTTGAGGGTGAGGAAGTTATTGTAACCGCATCAGCAACCCATCCTGCAGGTATCGAACGTATCCGGCTCTATTACGGTTCAGGACTGAAAGGAAATTTCACCTTCAATTCCATGAACGATGACGGAACCACCCCGGATGCATCAGCCGGGGATGGCATCTTCACCGGTTTTATCCCTTCCTTTCCTGCAGGTACCTTTGTGAGGTACTACCTGGAAGCAACAGCCCTGGATGACTCCCTTACTGTGTCTTACATACCGGAAGGTGCTGAATACGACGTGTTCGTCTACCAGGTCGAGGCAGGCATCTCCGATGTGGATGGCCTGGTCATCAACGAGTTTCTGGCTTCCAACGATCAGGCACAGGCGGACAATCATGGCGAATTCGATGACTGGGTAGAGATCCACAACCTGTCAGGGGAGGCCATCTCCCTGGAGGGCTTCCATCTCACCGACGAGTTATCCGAACCGGCCAAATGGACCTTCCCCGATGTGAAAGTGGAGCCGGGAGGATACCTGGTGGTCTGGGCCGATGACGATGAAGAGCAGGGGCCCCTGCATGCCGGTTTTAAGATCTCCGCCAGCGGGGAAGAGCTTATTCTTTCCGATTCCCTCGGAAACAGGATCGACCAGGTCACCTTCCCGATGCAGGAGCCGGATATCAGTTTCGGCCGGTGGCCCAACGGAACGGGAGACTTTCATCCCATGTCCCCCACCTTCAACGCATACAATGGCTGGCCACTTTCAGGTGACACGGGAATTCCGGAGGAAAGGGTATTCGGTGTGTATCCCAATCCGTGCAGGGATGTGCTGCACATCACAACGGTTGAAGCGGTTCCGGGTGATATTGTAATCATTGCAGCTTCGGGACAGGTGGTGCACCGGCAACCTTTTGCACCATCGGTTCGTGTTTCCAGGCTTCCCGCCGGCATCTATATCCTCCGGTGCGGCACCGAAAGCATACTCATCAGCAAGCAGTGACCCTGAACGTGCCAATCAGGATCAGGTTCCTCTATTACTGACTGGTACGAGAATGATGCTACAGCTTGAGAAATGGTATGGTTTCCCTGTGAATACCGTTGATATAAACCAGATAATATGTTCCGGGGTCAAGGGTTGAAAGATCAAGTGGGATCTCCTGTTTGCCTTCCAGGAGGGATCTGCTGAACAGGTTGTCCTTTTTTTCCACCTGGGCAGGGATCGCCGGGTTGGATCCCAGGATGGTCGGATTGATGTGGGATCCAAACAGCATGGCCGGCCATGCTGTACCATGATCAGTCCCGAAACTTGCATTGGACTTGATCCTCCTTCCAAACTCAGAGAAGACCAATCCGATCACATCATCCTCAACACCCAGGAGCCTGAGGTCATCCTGAAAAGCATACAGGGCATCGGAGAGTTTCGACAACAGGTCATTGTGCCGCCCCTCTTCCGGAGTACCATCAACTGTTTGATATGAATAGGTATCCCAGCCACCAAGGCTTACCACGTAAACCTGGGTCTGCAGTCCCCCTGCAATCAACCGTGCAACACTCTTCAGCTGATCTGAGAGGCTGTTGCCGGAATCCGGGTAACGGGACGAAAGGTTTTCGGCTTTGGAGACAGCTTTGTCCGGCAGGACGATTTCAAAACCAAAGGCACTGTCAACCTTTCATTTGATGATTCGGGAACACCATACACGGGGTCTATGAATCCTGAAGAGCAGGACAGCTGCTCCGCACTCTGAACGGCCCACATTTTAATACAAGAACCTTATTGTTAGAATGATCAGGATATCCTCCTCAAGGATCTGGATGGGAAATTAAGATGCTACGGCCCCTTCTTATAATTCTCGTCCCTGAAGAACAGCTGACCCTTGGTCAGCCAGGAGAGCCCGAATGAAAGCAGTACGATGGATTCCAGCCAGAAGACCGGATTCAGGCGTTCCAGGCCGGGGTAAAGATCATCCAGGAACCACATGTGGACAACGATCAGGAGCAGTGCAACCACCATGATGCTGCCGCAGGCATAGTACACCACGTTCCGCTTCCTCTTCTGTCGCCCCATGAACATCTTCTCACCGGTCACCATATCCATGTGCGTTTTGGGAAAAAGGAACAGGGAGTAGACGATCAGGACAATGAAATACATCAGGGCGCAAAGGTTATGCAGCTTCCCCACCAGTGGATTCTGCGGCGAAGCAGGGACCAGGCAGGGCAGGTCGGGAGCGCTGATGGTACAGGGCAGGAAGGCAACCCCCAGGACAAAAATGCAGCCCAGGTACCCGGCCAGGTTATCCATCTGGTCGTGCCCCCTGTAGGCGAACAGGAAGAGGGCAACCGCACAATTGAATCCCACGAAGATGTTCCTCATGTTGGTGTGATAATAGGCACTGATGGACACCTGTTCCTCCTTGCAGCCCCCGAACAGGGATGACCCGGCCAGCAGGATCAGCGGGAGGGTGATCCCCAGGATTCCGATGGCCCGTCTCATGGTATAATAGGAGATAATCTCCGGTGGCTTGTCCATATGATCAAATCATGCCGTAATTTACAGGATTTCCCCGTTATACCCAATTGGTGCAGCTTACTTCAGGATGATCAGCTTGCCCGGTCTATATTGCGCACATAGATGCACAAAGTAGAACCCTGGTGACATGCTACTGATATCCAGGGTAGTTTTCCCATGTGTAAACTCAGCGGATACAATGCTTCGACCACCTGTGATATCAATGAGCTCTACAGGATGATTCCCTGATAAGGAATGGTCGGGAAATTCAATATGAACAATTTCTTTCGAAGGAGACGGATAAAGTGCAAAGGAGCCGGGTGAAAGGGGAGAAATTGCCGTAGCACTGGTATCCTTTAATCCCCCTTTAAACAACAGCAAAGCCTGGCGGGAGGTGAGCTGTACCTCATCGACCTCAAGGCTGTCAGACCCGCTTTCTGCATCGAAATAGATGTAACTGTTTCCTGTAATCTCTGAAATCGCAACAGCTTCCCTCATATCATCCCCGAAAGGATTGACCAGTACCAGTCCCTTACTGAACATTCTTGCGAAGAGCCTGTGGGATCCGACCTGGTAATTCTCAAATTTCGTGTAGTTGTGTGTCTCAACCGGAATTCCCAGGTCATGGTAGAAATAGGGTTGAAATTGTACGTGTCACCTCATTGCCCTTCTGAACCATGGGAGAGATACCCATCCTGCAGGATATAAGGCTGTCCTCATCCATATGTACTGCAAGTAAATAGGAAGCATAGCAGTATTTATTAAAATCATACCGTACCTGGTCAGTGAGGTCTGCCGCAAACCATTGATTCTTAAATCCTGCATTGATGGTCATGGGCTGGTTGGGCAGGTTGTTTTGAGCCAGAAGCGTGATGGCTTTTGAGTTGCTGATCCACCTGTCCCCGATGATCCATTCCAGGAAGTGACCATTCTCCCCTACGGTGATGTATTTATCATCCGTATGGATGGGTTCCCCGTCATTGTCGATATTCCCGCTATTGTCTGACATGTGACCCCAGCTGTTCTCATGGCAGAATCCATCAATTACCTTTTTGTGGAGTTCGGAATCAACCATCATATACCCCCTGCTACTGCTGTTAAAATCATGACTGTAAAGCACATTATTGCCGTAAATAACCGGGTAATATCCCAGGCGGGAATAACAACCGGTAAAAATCCGCTGGATGGCATCCTTGGTACGCTTGATATTCTCCCCGTCGGTTAACACGTTGTTGTTGACATGGTCCCAAAGCGTGTAATTCCCCCCTGTCATGTTCTTCGCGTTTAACCAGCCCACCAGGATATCGATCCATATGCCATCGATGTGATCGTTGGTGGCATACCCAATGGCATTGCTTTCAAGACCCGGCTCACGAACCTGATAGATGGTTGCAAAATAGGAGAGCCCGCTGTTATTGCCTCCTGGCACGGGAGGAACTGAATACAGGGGCGCAGTGATGGCTGCGTTCAGACCATGGGAAGTAATGGCAGACTGGTCCAATCCCCGCTCTACCTCCACTGTGATCGGATAACCGGAAGTGCTGCTTACCGATATGATCTTCATGAGCTCATCCCCGATACGGAGCCATGTGATGAAATTTCCTTCCTCGCTGGCCAGCAATCCGAGCCCCTTGTTATCGGATGGTGCCTTGACCACCAGGATGGTATCCTCCTCAGAAATCTGGCTGACCAGGTTGCCACAGCGGTAGTATGGCAGGTCCATCTTTATTTGTTCTGCGGCACTTCGGCCAGTCTTCCAGCCTCCCTGGTACTTGATGACCTGGAAACGGGGATCGGCGTCATGCAGTCTATCTGATACCGCTTTGGAATTTATGACACCGCTTCCCCCGATGATATAATCGAGCGTAGCCACAAGGGTATCGACCATGTCATCGGAATAGTCCAGGCCTTCGGTCCATAAATGGCCAAAGAGAGGGTAGGGAGTGGCATTGTCCCCGTATTTGGATATACGCGTTTCCACATCTTTTACTTTTTGTACCGAATCAAGTAATACTTCCACCTCAAGGGAAGTATCCGGCACCACAATGGAGTTGGTGAAAGGAGCATACCAATCGGCTACCACCTCCACCTGGTGTTCTCCGGGTACCAGGTCTATCATACGGGTACCCCCGGTATCTGCTATAAATGGATTGTCCGATCCATCCACAAAGATTTCAGCCCCTGGTACAGGAGATAAGGTCTGTTTGTCGGTCACCCGGAACAGTACTTCAGTGGCTTCCACTTCGGCAAGCTTCACAGAATCCACTTCATACTTCGCCAGCGCTCCTTTTGTTCCCAGGCAGATATACACCGATGTGGCTTCCAGTGGATTGTTCACCAGAAACGACTTTACGATACCATTGCCCGTATATTCATCAGGCAGGTTCATCCATTCTCCCGAATAGGTAGTACAGAAACTTTTCAGATTGGTAGCTCCTTTGGTAAACTCGGGCAGCGTCAGCGGGGTGTCAAATTCCAGGGCATACCCATAACCCGTGGTCTGCTTTACAAAAAGGTAGTTGAAATAGATATCACACTGGTATACTTTGCCCGGGGTAATGCCCTCAACCTCCTGGAGCAACACACCATTCTCCCCTGCGAGGTATGCATAATGGTCCCCGTCACGGTCTTGAAGTGCGGTGCCGGATGCGGTGGTCCAGCCGTCCAGTGAGCCCCCTCCCCTCCTCAAATTCGTAGTTAAAGATCAGGTTCTGGCCGTTACCATTTACAGCGAGAAACAGCCCGGTTGTTAACAGGAGAAGTATCCTTTTCATCATGCTGATCAATTTCACTTGCCACATGTATACGCACTTTTTTCTTCTCTGGTACCACAGATTACCATATTACAGGTTCCGGTATGGTATTTGGCCCGGTATTTACCAATTTCAATACCGGCATCGGTAACCTCTCCATTCACCACCATGTCGTTTTCACGCAGACTTATCCAGCTGGCATTGGGATTCTCGATACTGCATCCGTAAATATTAATGGTTTTGGTATAGGTGCCTTTCCGGCCAACGATGACGGCATTGTCATCATTCCCTCTTCCGCTGTTGCCCGTTATGGTCAGGTTGTAGAAATCACCGGTATCATCACCGGTGTTGCCCCAGCCTAATTGTATGGGTACTGCATTCTGAACCATATTGATGGTGCAATTCCTGACAGTCATGCTATGGTACACTTTAATAATGTCATCGCCTGTTTCAAAATAGCAGTTCTCAATGACCGATCCATCACCACCTTCAATGCCATCGCTGTGGTTTCCGCTTCCTCCCCGGTTGTCAATAAAGTCACAGTCAGAGACCATGATCAGGTTTCCTTCGCCCCTTACATGAAAGCCAAAGGGATTCAGGGAGGTCAGGTTCTGAATGGTCAGGGTACCCCCGAAATTCTGGAACTGGCTGTGCCGGAACGCCTTTACACCATTGGTCTGTGCCCACCTCCGGATGTCGGTTCCATAGACCATGGAGGTCATCCTGTGCTTTCCTTTAATGGTGCAATCAGCCTGTGTATGAAATGCACAGACTACCCGTACATCCGCCTCGATGACGATGGTTTTTACCTCCCTGGGCACATTCCAGAAATGCTGTTGGGGGGTGCCTTTATTCTCAAAGGTTACAATTCCCGCGGTAGCAAATGTCAATTCACCTGAAGAACTGTTCCATTCCGATCTGCCGGAATAACTGTCGATAAGTTCGCTTACTGATTGCGCATACATTCCCTGCGAGAATATCACTGCACCCAGCAGGTAAAGAACTTTACGGATCATATCCTGTGATTTTTGGACCTGTTAAAAACCAAAGTGAAAAACGCAACCCATCCTGCGCCAGGGCATCAATATGGGGTGTAAGAATTTCACCCCCATAGCATCCCAGGTCTGAATATCCCATGTCATCAACCAGGATCAGTACAATGTTTGGTCTGCTGTGTTCCGGGTTAGTTCCTTCAAGGGATTCCGGATTGCCTCCTCCTGAACTGCATGAACACATGAAAGCAGCGGTAAGGATCAGGTAAATGATAAGGTTTGGTAAAGACTTCACTGCCATTGGGATTGGTGAGAGAAATTACGTTTCCTTAAAAATATGCATTTTATACCATGTTTCCGAGATACAAGTGTATTTTTTACGCTTTCTCATAGATTATATGGGGATCCAAACAATAAGTCCCGCAATTTGTCAATGTATGGAGCGATCGCACAACCCGGTGCGCCGGTTTTTAATAAGTGGAGATGACCTTTAGCGAAACATTGATAGTGCCTGCTTGTCGGATAGTTGTTCCTGGGCTTATTCTGTATATGAGCAGCTGTGAATCGAATATGTTGGAACAACCGGCCCCTGATCCTCCTGATCCCATAACCGATACAGTGCACACTAATGAATTTCCACCCTATATCACACCTATTGAGGATTATTTCGATTTGAGTTTTAAACCCATATCTGTCATAGATTCTGGAACGTATCAGCTGGAAATATCCGGTGCAATCCTCAATTCAGCAACGTTCTCTCTGGATGATTTGAGAAATCTGCAGATGGTTGAAAAGACACTGACCATCGAATGCATTGAGAATCCGTCAAACGGGAATCTGCTGGCCACTGCCACATGGAAAGGATTCCGGTTGTATGACCTGCTGGACAGTCTGGGTATTCAGGAAATGGCGTCCACAGTAAGATATACATGTGCGGATGGTTATTTTACCTATAACAGCCTTGAAGAGATCCGAAACTCAGACATTCTTGGCGCACTATTTATGAATGGCCAGCCCATTCCACCTAAATATGGTTTCCCGCTTCGAATACTATTCCCGGGATATTATGGCGTCAGGCAACCTGGATGGGTGGTAAAAATTGAACTATTGGGATCCGGACCTGAGGATTATTGGGCTCAATATGGTTGGGACACCGATTCAGCTATGAACATCGACAGTAAGATCTTCTTTCCCGGGAAAGGAGAAAAATTTGCACTGGGCGACTCCATAAGGGTAGGTGGAGTTGCATATGGCCCCAGAAGGATTTCTTCAGTTGAGGTGACTATGGATGGAGCAAAAACCTGGATACCTGCCGAGATAGTTCAAGAGTTGGACCAGGACTTTGTCTGGGTATTCTGGGAGGTTTATGTTGTTCCCCAAAAGGCGGGAAACAGGAACATATTTGCCAGGGCAACTGCGGGTGATGGCAGCATTCAACCCTATTCCGATCTGGAGTACCTGGATGGGACCAATGCATGGCCATCGGTTCAAATCACCGTGATTGGGGAAAATTAAAGCCCGCTGAACCAGGCCCGCCAGATACGGAAATACTTCATATTCCGATTAATTCAAATTTCTATACTCCGATCCAGGCAGATTTGTGATTAATGCTACTTTTTCATGATGGTTTGATTTATATGTTTTTCTTTATGTTTACTCTGCAAAGCTACAGCAACCTGTATGGGTGTGCTTAATACGGTTTTAATCAGCATTCAGGATGACTTTCAAACATACGGCAGATTCATCATGGTGGAATGAGGACAACAAGTCCATACTTATTGCCATGGATGGGCCTGCAAATTTCAGGGACCTTGGCGGCATCAGAACAGCAGAAGGAAAGATGGTCAAGCGGGGCAGGATTTTTCGGTCAGACAAACTATCTGGCCTGAGCCCGGGTGATCTACAAACGTTAAGAGACCTTCAAATCCGTACAGTTGTAGACTTTCGTTCCACCGGTGAGATACAGGCTGAACCTGATTCCTTGCCAGGAGAATGGACCATAGATTACATGCACCTGCCTGTCGGAATGGATCAGGGAAATGATTCCGTGTGGATCGACACCCTGCGATCATTGTCTCCTGAACAGGCAACCAGGATGATTGTCGGATACTATACCCTGCTTCCCCTTGAATGGCCGGAACAGTACAGGGCTTTCTTTCATAAGCTATTGGAACCGGACTCATTACCACTTGTGTTTCATTGTACGGCCGGAAAGGACCGTACCGGGATCGCCGCAGCACTATTCCTTTACATCCTGGACGTTGACAAGGAAACCAACGGAAGAGAGTATGAATTGTCCAATTTCTACAGGACAGATAGCCACACGAAATACGCCGAGTTGTTTCGGCAGCACGGTATTGACAGGGAAATCGGCTCAATACTCATGGAGGTAAAGGAGGAATACCTCGGGAGTATCTTCGAGGCCATTGGAGAAAAATATGGCAGCGTGGATAGCTTCATTGAAGAGGCTCTCGACCTGAACGGGTATAAAAGGGCTCAGTTGAAGCAGATCTACCTGGAGTAAGGTCCGGAATTTCTAACAACCGTCCTGGCTATTTTGATTGGCCCGGCTTTTCGGGACTATCAGTCAAATTTCTTCAATTCAGGTACAGATTTAACTAGAATGGATAACCGATGGCCAGGTGAAAAAGTGTGCCGGCATATCTGTTGCCGGTTCCCAGGGTCCAATATTTGTCATCAACAGGATAGGGATTTCGCAGGGGAACACCGAAATCAGTGCGAAGAACAAAGAAATTGAAATCAAACCTGAAGCCAAAACCTGTGCTGATAGCAAGCTGATTATAGAAGGTGCTGATGTTAAAGTCTGCACCGGGCCTCGAGGGATCCTCATTGACAAGCCATATGTTCCCGATATCAACGAAAAGTGCTCCTTTCAGTAACTTCGATATATCGAACCTGTATTCAATGTTGCTTTCCAGTTTTATATCTCCGGACTGGTCTATGTATCCGGTATTATCTTCATGATAGGACCCCGGGCCCAGGTAGCGGGCGGTGTACCCCCTCAAACTGTATGCGCCTCCGCTAAAAAACTGCTCGACATAGGGCAGTGAGGTGGAATTACCATAAGGTATTCCTATCCCGGCATATAGCCTGATGGCCAATGAATTGTTGTACCCATTCCTGTAATATCTGAAATCGGAAGTGAATTTCACAAACTGGGAATAGATATTATTCAGGAAATAGTAGGGTCTTTCAGATTCATCTTTTCCTGCCCCGACAATAAGATCGAGAACATTCCCCGAGGTAAAAATTCCAATCTTTAACAGGAAGTTATTGGGTTTGGTTGTCAATGTGTTATTATAACTGAACTCATACCTGGGGCCGATGATGAATTGTTCTTCGAAACTCTTCCTGATATAGATGTTATCATCTACCACGGAATCAAATTCAGCTGTTGTAGCCAGCAGGTTAACAGAGTTCATGTAAACCGGGGAGAATGAATGCTGTACGTTCCTGGTTTTACTCCATTGATATTGCAGGTTTGTTGCAAACGAGAGCATTTGATAATATGCTACGCGGTTCAGAATATTCACATCAGCATTTACAGACGTGCTCTCCATCATTAATTCGTTGTTCTTGTGAGCAATAAAGGGTATTGAAATCCTTGGGAAGGTCAAACCGGAAGTAATTCCAAACTGGTATGAAACCGTTCCTAACTGGGATTCGGTTTTTGTTCCCCATTGCCATTCAATCCCGCCTGTTAGGCCCACCCTCAGCCGCTCAGCTCCATGGAAGGTATTCAGGTGGGAAATACCAACAGCGACCTGGGGTCCTATAAAATCGGTGGATTTTGAAACAAGATTTGTCTCGAAATCCAGCATGATATTATCGGCCTTTACCAGGTCAATCTGTACATCCAGCAAAGGCGAGAGACTATCTGTATTATTCTGCTTAAATGAGAGGTTGATATATTTAAAGACCCCCACGTTATTAAGATGGGTTAAGGTACTCTGATAGGTACTGTATGAATAAGTGTCTCCTTTCCTGAAGTTCAGCGCGTTGACCAGTACATCATCCCTGATTTTATCCCCGGACGAAATTATTTTAATCCCTTCATAATATGTTGTATCGGATTCATGAACTGCGGTATCTGTTACTGACAGGTTTTTAATAAGGATATTATTGATATTGTAAACGGACGTAACTGTGCTTGGAAGGTGTTTTTCCTTACCGATCAACAGGTTCGCCCTGTACGCCTCCACTGTTGTATCAACTTTAATATCAATGAAATCGGGAGAAAAATAAAAATAACCCTTGTCCTGGATTCTTCGTGAAAGCCCCGTGCGCGAAGCCTTAATTTTATCCAGGTTAAATTGGTCGCCGGGCCTGATCTCAGACATGAATTTATCCGTACTGATAAGCGTATCGATATGATCTTTCAGCGTATCGGCAACGATCTCGTTATAAAATACCGGGGGAGAGAGTTCTACAAAATAGGATACTTTAGCTTTATTTTTGATTCCTGGAGCTGGTATCAACCTCTGCCCATACTTTTGTATGAAAATACCCTTGATTAAAAAGATCGTTTTCAACCTTTGCTGCCCGTAAATCGGGATTTACGTCCGACAGCAGTATCGGTTCAGATGCCAGTGTTTTATAAAGCCAGGATTGAAATTTTTTCTCCTTGTCGGGCTCCATATGATTATGAACCCATAATCCTATGGGAGGGAGAACACGATGGTTAAAAACCGCGTTGTTAACCTTATGGTTGGTAATGGATTCAACATAGTTTTTAACGGGCAGGCTATTCTGGCCCTTTTGTGATTGTATTTCAACCTTTTTACGGCCTGTATATAGCACCTGGTCATCTGCCAGGAAACGGGTGTTGGAACAACCGGATAAAATTCCGAGCAGCCAAATAACAGCTATATGTGACCAGGTTTTCACTTACCCGTTTTTTTGGATTTTTTCTTCCTGTCGCTCCTCCTCCAGAGATCTCCAAGTGTGGGATAACTTTTCCTGTATATAAAGCCCACGCCTGTCTTAATAACCTCTCCATCAAATACATCCTCGTAAGAATGTTCATTATATACTTTTACAAATTTGGTGGCTGAAGAATCAAGTTGGTATTCAAATGAAAAATTGTTCAGGGATATATTTGAACTACTCTGCTGATTTGAATAATCATTAATCCGCCCTGAGATTTCGATTTTCCCCCTGTCGTTGAGGACCGCTTTCTGAACATCATAGGATAGACTTGTATTTGTTTGCTCTCCCCCTGAGGAGGAAGCAGATGTATATGTATCAATTCCAAAAGAGATATCGACACCTTTTATCGCTGTTTTTGTAAGTTCATTTAACTGGGACGCCAGGATCTGGTTTACCTGCTGGGTTACATAATCGGTAGAAGTTGAAATTCCGGGAAGATCAATCCTTTCGAACAACAGGATAGTGATTGCCTGCCTCATCTGTTCCTCGGGGCTGAGCGTGTTGATAATACTCATCAGGTACTGATCAGGAGTATTAATGGTAAAAGTCATGTCCAGGGTCGAAAGACGGTCGGCGAGCTTCAGGATCACGTTAAAATCCACGTTCCTGATTTGCCCGTCAACCGGATTTGTATAGCTACAGTTAACCCTGTTTAATGCCTCTAACTTCAAGATCGGATCTTCAATATTTCCATCCCACGATATATAACCTCCTGATGCAATCCGGAACTGTTTATTTGGCCAACCGGTCATTTTAACATCTGCTGTTCCTTCTCCAATATCGTATTTCCCTGAAAGATTCATCTGGTTGTTTCCAAGCAAACCGTAGTTGAGTGCTCCCCCGCCCTGGATCATTATATCGATCACGTACATTTGTTGGGTTAAGTTGAAATGAATCCTGGTATGGGGATCTATTTCCACGAGGGTTTCCACGGTTGAATTACGGATCCTGGCCTGTTTTTCGTTCAGGGAAAAATCCTTTTGATCATTCACTGGTGTCTCAGAAACAAAGGTGATCACGTTTTCGCGCCCCGAAAAGCTCAGATCTTCCTTCATTCTATAAAATACTTCTGTCTCCCCGGTAAGAAGGATTTTTCCTTTCAGATCAGGATTTGGCAGGGGACCTTTGACAGAGATCTGGGAATTTATAAAAACCTGCCCGAAAAAATTTGAGTTGTCCTTTTTTTTCCGGTTCATCACCTGGAGATCAGATGATAGGATATCCAGGTCGGTGTAAATAATTTCGGGATTGCTGAAATCGAAGGATCCGTTCACAAATAGCTTATTATCAGTGGAATCTAAAATAGTAAAATTATCCAGTAGCATTTTTTTCCCATCAAAACGTATCTTTCCCTCTGGAATTTTATATGCCGAATTAAGGGCGTTCACCCTTAAATTTCCCTCGCTTATTATGATCTCTCCATCGATATCTTCGATTTCCTCATGTGATGAAATATTGAGATCCCCTGAAACAAATCCATCCAGGTCAGTGAGATATTCTTTCACAAACGGCTGTGCAGTCTTTATAGGAAATTTTTGTAATTCAGCATGAAGGGCCAGGCTTCCTCTATCCGTTTTTTCGCCTTTAAGAACGATTTCAGCTGAATCAAGCAGGGAATGAGTGTCAAGCGTCCAGACTTTCGGTTTTTCAGACTTGTATTTACTTTTTAAAGTAAGGTTGTTGAAATTCAGATCCGACCATCTCAAATCACTGAATATCAGATCGGTGTTGATCTCGTTGCTGTTCTCCCCATAGGAATTGTAATGTAATGAACCTGAAATTTGTCCACCCGGATTCCACCTGATGATGTTTTCAGGTAAGAGAGATCCAACCCTTAAATTTCGAAGATCACATCTTATTAAATGATTGAATTCATTACCTTCAGCAAAGAGTTGAAGGGAAGAGTTTTCCGTGTGCATTTTCAGGGTTGGGGAGATCCTTTTCCTGGTATAATTATAGGACAGAAGTTCTTCGGAATCCATCTGCCATTGCACCCCGTTCAATGTCAGTTGCCTTGAAGGGACCTTCACATAGAAATTAGCGCTGTCTGCTTCTAAACTGATTTCCAGATCATACACCAGCTCATCCATCTCATCCATTATCGAGAGCTTTGTTTTACCCTGCCAGTCTGCAGATCGCCCGCTAATAAGCAGTCTGTTTCCCGGATGAGAAAAAATTTTATTGCTATCTGCTGCAAGCTGCAGATTGATCACCCCGGTGGAATCTGTGATCCGGGTATTAAGAATCCCCAATTCAAACATTTTGTATTTGATATCCCTGCTGAGAATTGTCATTTGAAGCTTCTCTTTTGAAGGGCTGTTGATGATTTCCAGGTCAATATTCTCAAAGTGAAATCCCTTCAGGATAAGATCAAATGCTTCATGATATTTCATGTTTATCTTAGCATGCATCCCGGGCAAATGTGAATTCTGTATGGTCCGGTTCATTGTCAGCGAATCCAGGAACGACACGATATAATTTTTGTAAGCTGGAATTATTGTCTTCAAAGAATCAGCCGGTTTTTCTACCTGGACATCCAGGGCATAAAAACCAGATTTACCTGACAGGCTTGTCAGTAAAGTATCCGACCTGAGAGAAGTTTTCAGCAGGCTTGCAACTATCTTTTCCCGTGGATTTGTAAGCGCCAGGTCCGAAATTGTTAAATCGGCTTCAAGAGAGCTTGTCACTTTTATAAGATTTGCAATCAGGCTTCCCTCAACATCAAGCGTATCATTAAGCAGGTTCAGATTATTTGTCTTTGCCATGAAGGCACCTGTTGTATTTATGGCCAGTGATGAATCTGTGGTGTTTATACCGGCAGTCAGATCCAGTCTGAATGCAGGATCATCTACAATAAATCTAACATCATATATTGACGGCCTGATGTTACACGTAATCTTTCCTTTGGTATAATCATATCCTTTAAACCTGAGAGAATCAACCGACAGAACAGCATCTGCAGTAATGGCTTTGCGGTTAATTCCACTGCCGGCGATTTCACCGGATCCGCTGAATGATTCCAGCTCAGCACTATTAAGAATCCGGTCAAGTTTGAACCGGTCAAATTGAGAAGCCAGCTTAAAACTGTCCTGCTCGAAATCGAAAGAGCCTGATAAATCAATGTCGCCAAGATCACTTTTCATCTCCAGCGTGAAATCAGGTGACCTTAATGAATCTGACAGGGTTCCCTTAAACGCGAGGTAGGAAAAACCAGGTATATATTTATTGAAGCCAAATCCGTCAAGGATCTCCGTCAACCACAGGGTATTCACGTCAGTTATTCCAAACTGCACAGTGTCATTGATTTTCCCTTCAACGGTAAAGCGGAAATTGGATGCCTGGGATATTGAAAAAGCAGATAGCATGATGACCGATTCCCTGAGGCTTATGTTCCCGTCTATTGAGAAAGGCTTCTCTGCCAGTGCCTGTAATACTGACTGATCCATGAGCCCGGGTTTGAAATATTCAAGGTCCTTCAGGGAAAGCTGGCTGTTACTTATGGATAAAAAGGCCGCTCCAATACTTTCCGGTCCTGCCACCAGATCAAAAAAATTATCATCTGCCTTACCCTCGATATTAACCAGGCTGTTCCCGGTTTCAAGGTAAAGGTTAAGGAGTGTTGTTCCTGCCTTGGAATCCAGCTCCCCTTTTGTTTTAGTTACTGAGAAGCCGTTATTTAAATCAAAACTCATTCTCTTCATCACAAGCCCGGCGGCATGGCTGTTAAGCTCAATATCAGACAGTTTCATATCAAGCCTGTTCATGCTGAAAGCCGGTTCTGACAGGCTTGCTATTCCATCATTATAGTCACCAAATTCGAAAAAGACATTTTCAAGATCAAGATTTTTGCAAGTAATATCCCATGGGAACAGGCCTGATTCACCAGGACTTTTTTCCTTAGATTCGCCTGATATATTATCCATTTGCAGGAGTGTGCTGGCTCCGGAAAGGGAGACTTTGCTAAAATCAAAAGTCCTGTTTTTAATATCGGATTTCCCCGTCCTTACGATGGCATCTTCAAGGGAAAGGTTAAGCGCTAATCGTTGTTCCGGATGATCAAACAGGAAGTTGATATCCTTAAGTGACAGGTTTGCCAGTCCGAAATTCCATGTCCCTGATTTCCCGTTTTTTTTACCTGCTTGTTTCGGGCTGGTTTTAATACTGCCGCTTGCTCCTTCAATATCCAGGGTTTGAACAAGTATTGCTTTGTCAATGATCGACATAAGATTGGTTTCCAGGTTCAGGCTTCCAACTTCCTGGTCAATGAAAATCCCGGCAACGGAGTCAGACATCTGGAATTTTAATCCTGAAATACGGGCACTTCCTACAGAGACTTCCCAGGATTTTTTCCCATTCTTTTCTTTCCTGTTCCGGTTCTTTGTAAAGGTATCTGCGATGTTGATTTTCTCGTTTTCATTCCGTCTTGAAAACCTGACACTGGAATTGCTTAGATATGCTGAAGGTATGATTACTCTCCTTTTAAGCAGGGCCAGGGGTTTGATAGCAGCCCTTACCTTCTCAGCGTGAATGATCGTATCCCCCTCTATCCCAAATATATATACGCCATCAATTACAGCAGAATTTGGCCATACTTTCTCAATCGAGTGAATGGAAAGAGGAAGATGCGCGTTTACAAAAATGCTATTGACTCTTCCCGTAACGAAGCGATGAGCGAAAGGTGAATTGATAAAGACAACCGCGAGAAGAATAAGCGCCACTATCACAGACAGGAAAATAAGAAACGCTTTTTTGAGTTTGCGTAAGCTCATCCTTCAAAGGTACTTCAACTTCATTGCAAACAAAAGATTGGGGCAATCAGGATTTTAGGTTGATTTTATCGGAACCATGATGTTCCGAAAACAATATAGAAAGCAAAGTCGTCCGGAATTACAGCAAAATCCATCCCAGGAAAAACTTTGATTCCCCGGTCATCGAAGGGGGCCCGCTCTTTTCTGAATAGGACGAATGGAAAAAAACAGCTGCAGCAAGGGCACCATAACCAACGGCCGGTTCAGTGATGATTGAGGGCAAAATTAGTACCCCTTTCTTATTCACCAGCCAATCGCTCATATCAATGGCATTATCTGTGCTGTCCCTGAAAGTAGATAATTTTTTAACAGGCTCCTGTTCGAAATTTGCATATATTGGTAAAAGTCAAACCGATCAGATACCGAACATGAGAAAATATGTATTATTCATGGTTTATGCTGCTTTTAATATTGGATCTTTTGGCCAGGGAGGTTCAATAGAAGGCACAATATTTCAGGAGGAAAATTTTACTGTTCACTCCCCGAGTAATATCTATAATAGTGTGCCATTTGATAACCCTCAACAAAATTTTCCTTTGGCTAATTTATCCTTTGTCGGTGACCTGAATGGAGATGGTTTTGACGACGGCTATTTTAACGCGGGATTCTTTGCAGATGAGAGAACCCCTGATGAAAATGACAGGATTTTTAAAAGTTATATTGTTTTCGGTGGGAGTGATTTAAATGCTCTAAGTACGATCACCCTTTACTACCAGGTATACCCGGTTGGTGATATTAACGGGGATAACAAAGATGATCTGTTGATTATTACAGATGGTGTTTTTCGCCTGTTATATGGAAATTCAAAAACCAGCTTTACCAACGGCAGTAAAGTATTTGATCCTGCTGCGCTTGGATATTCAACTGTTCCAACTGAAATAAACGGGTTTTCTGATTTTGATGGTGATGGATACGGTGACATTGCTCTTGAGATAACTTCTTCAAATGCTACTGTAATCTATGGTGCCTTATTTGATAATTTATTGAGCTATGGCCAATTTAATATCAATTACCGTCAGGGAGGCTATAAGGACAGGACCATTGTTGGTCATTTTGGAAGTATTCCATCCAGAATATTGAGCATGTGCGTTGAAGAGGGAGACCTGACAAACGGGGATAGCAATGATGATCAGAATATGGTCTTCGAGGTTTTCAATATTAGCACAGGTAGTGTGGTCCTGGAGGAATCATTTACCTATGCAACATATCAAACACATCCACCAACAACTGCAGGATGGTACTTGAAAAACTGTGGATCAATGGACGTTACCGGCGACGGAAACTATGAATGGGTTTTCGGAAGCAACAATGAACGTGTAAGCTATCTTTATAGAAACGGTGATGTTTTGGAATTTGGGGGTGATCTGTGTGAATTAGATTATTATAATAAGTTTAAGAACATTGGAGACCTGAACGGAGATGGGCGCGAAGACTTTATGAAAGAGAATAATAACATTGGCTTCACAGATGAGAATCAGAGCGTAATTTTTGGGCTGTTAATAGATCATTCTGCTAATATAGTTGGAGATTTCAATGCTGATGGCTTTGATGATTTATCTGCACTGACAGCAAACAGTTCAGAATCAGGATATATACTTTTTTCTTCGAATGCCAGTTCCATATTAACTCAAACTCAAATGTTCCTCGCAGTTTCAAAACCATCTGCGAAACCAATTTTCAGCACCCAGAATGTCGGGGATTTTAACGGGGATGGCAACGAGGATTTCATATACTTCAGCCTTGGTGATTCAGTATGGCTGTTTCCAGGTGATCCTGAATCAACGCCTATTTCATGGGGGGTGGACAATCCCGGTGCAGAAAAAATTGAAAAAATAGTTTCTGCAGATTACAATGGCGACGGGTATAATGACATAATCAGTGTGGTGAGCTCATTCCCAACATATGATTCCAGTAATATATATTTTTATTTCGGATCATCTTCTCCCAACCTGGATCCTGATTATATGATCAATTCAGCTCTGTGGATGACTTCACCGGATCAGTGGTTCTATTTATCACTAGATGGTATTGGTGATATCAATAAAGACAATTATGATGACCTGGTGATGTCGATCTCATCTGATCATAACAATTTCACCATTATTTATGGCAATGAGAACCCCGAAAATGCTGAAACACTTCCAAGGTCAATTCCGATTGCAACTGATGGTTCCTATGTTTCCGGGAGAGCGGAATCTGCCGGAGATTTAAATAATGATGGGATAGATGATTTTGTTTTAGGTTTATTGCCATTTGATATTGACCACTCATCCCTGTTTGGTATTTTCGTTTATTTCGGGGATGGCCTGTCTGAAACAATCAATTCATACAGCACACCTGATTTATTGCTCTATGAGGAGTTGCCTGGCGGATATCTTGATGTTTATGGAATTAATGTAACGGTAGGAGACTACAACGGGGATGGTATAAGTGATATCGCTGCGATACCTTGGAGGTATATTCCTTCCGGAGAACCTGACCCGGATGGATATGAGATGTTATACATCTATTATGGCGGAACCGAAATGGATTATTTTGCAGATGTCAAAATAAAGCTGCCTCACAGGATGTTCGGTGTCAATCAGGATGGAAATATTATTAAATTCCATGCCGAGTTAAGCACAATCCCTGATGTAAATGGTGATGACTGCAATGAGTTGTTTCTGGGAAATTTCTATCAGTATCCTCCGACAGACATCATAAATCTTCAAAAATATGCAGTAATCCTCTTTGGAGGTAATTCCCTTGAAACGGGAATTCTTGAGGGTTATAACCTGACCGGATATGGGCAAATAGGTGTGCCGGTAAATGGATATTATTATTCAGACTTTAAGTCTGCTGCAGGAGATTTTAATAATGATGGAAATATCGAGCTTCTAGCAACTTGTGCTGATGGCAACTACCAGGGGACCAGCGTTTATGAATACAGGCTTAAAGACAATGCATCCGTCATTTATGAGAAAGAAAATCTTCCCGGGATAGGGATTTTTCCAAATCCTGCAAGTTCTGTCATAAAATTAATGCTTGAAGATAACTACAATCCGGTTTTGGTGAATATATATAATACCAGCGGGGCAATGGTATTATCCCAGGAGGCATCTGATAATGAAGAAATTTCAATAAACAGGTTGAAGGAAGGAATATATACTGTTCATGTTACCCAGAACAATAGAGTATACAGAAAGAAATTAATTGTCATAAAATAGCAACAAATTACCTCGATAAACGGTTTCGCAACGGGATATGCAGTTACATAGACCGCGAAAGTACCTACTCCTAACGGAAGCAAACGAATTTTACCAAACCGTTGCAGAGCAGATTGAAGAGAGTCTTTGGGCCAACTGTTGATCATATGGATTGGCTGTCCGTTTGGCGGCCGATGCATTAGAATGGACAATCTCTTAGTATCATTGTATAAAATGAAATTTTTCTTTTAGATTTATGTATTACTCTTTCCACTATTATTTGAAGTCAGACATATGGAAATACAGAATGAGGAAAAGTTCATCAAGGGTGTAGAGAGCATGATCAATCCTATGGCCGTCAGCAATCTGCTCTTTTTCCAAAAACTCAAAGGATTGTTGCCTTCGCGTATTATGAAGAGATTGCTCTTAAGAGCTTCAAAAAATACTCCCTATATAGGTTTTGTGATTGAACCATATAGTCTGTTTCTGTTTTTCAAGCTCAGGGATATTGAATGGGCAAAATCAATGCTCACAGATCGTTATGAGCTTGCAAAGACTAAATTTTTTGCCGATGACACGCCAGATTACTACATGGGAATTGGTAATTTAGGTACACGTGCAAGTTCTTTTTGGGGCACCAGGCAAGAGTCTTACCTCATTGCAGCAGACAAAAAAACCGGACTATTGTCTTTTATTTTCATTGATATTTTAAGCAATACCTTAATTGCTGAGCCTTCAAAGGGTATTGCTGATCCAAATTGCAAAAAGGCGTTTTTCACAACGAGTTCAAAGGGAGAAGTCTTTCTGGATATTCAGGAAAACAAGACTAACAGAAAGCTAAAGTTGACTGGCAGCATAAAAAATGGAAAGATGCGCGAGCTGGATCAAAGGCTTTGGCTCATGGGGAATACATCCATTTCTTACAGTAAGGATCTTGCACATGGTGATGATCATCCTTTTGCCGTGATATTTGATCCGGCTGAAGTTGATGAAGCCCTGGATATTCCACCAGAAGATATTCGTATTATCGAAAACACACTTTTCCCGGGATTAGCAGAACCAGAAATCAGTACGGTAGTCTGTTTTCCTTTCGCCCAGCACTATATTGCTGACAGCCCGGGTTGCTATACTTCTGTAAAGGACCGTAATGATTTGATCAGCAAGTATAACGAACTAGCAGACTCTGGGAAATTTAAAACTTTCTCTGCCAGGACCATCGTTAAACAGCTCTTTATTGGAATTGCTGTTTCTGTAATCATTGCAATATTACTTTATCTCTTTTTGTAGTGAAACATCCCCGACAAAGGGGAATGCCACTGTTATGCTTTTAAGATCCTGCGTGCAGCCAGTTTGCCGGTAAGAATGGACATGGGTACCCCGGCCGGACTATAGGTCCATTGTCCTGCCTGATAAATGGAAGGTATGGGTGTTACGACTGCCCGATTTGCAGCCTGGATTTTATGGATGACCGGGATGGGTTCCTGGAAAGACCACCCGGTAATCGCCCCTTCTGAACTACCAACCCTGTTCTCGTAGCTCAGGGGTGAAAATGAAAAACGGGCCATTACCTTATCCTTAAGTATGGGAAAGACCGAATCGGCAAGTACCTTGATGATGCGATTTTCCATTTCCATAATAAACTCCTTATACCAGTCCCCTTTTGCGACTATCTTAAACAGATCATATTCAGCAAGTATGCTGATAATCAGGCCTGTCTTGCCTTCAGGTGCGAGATCAGGATCTTTAAGGGCCGGAATAGAAATCTCGTAGGTATTCAGGGCAAGAAATTTATCGAGCCAGCTCAATATTTGGGGCTTATCCAGTTCCCCGGGTGCTTTTAAAATCCTGTCGAGCCCGTTCCAGTGGGTTTCTCCCAATCCTTGTTTCGAAGGAGAATAAAAGAAGTGTCCGTTCGCAATTTTTTTAAAACTTTCTATGGGTTCATCTACTTCAACGAAAAGCGTAAATACCGAATCCCCTCCACGTTTTTCCAGTAAACGGCTTTTTGCAATTTGGAATTTCGACCGGATCTTAGCGGATAGACCCTCTGTATCGGTGATCCGGTAAAAAGTTTTCAGGTCAGCTGCCCAGACAAGATTCTCATAGGTATAGCTTACATTGTGCTGGTCCGTTACCCGGTGTTCGCAGGCCAATACCCTTTCAATAATCGTTTCGCGCGCTATTTCGCCCCCCAATCCAAGAAACCTTTTTTCTATGGCCTCAGCCAGCTTTCCCACTCCTCCTTTAGGATAAAAATAATCAAGGTAGAGGGTGAAGTAGCTCAAGGCAAAAAACGTGGGGGTATTCTTAAAAAAATGCTGGGAGACAATGTCTCTCAGGGATGGGTTTTTAATAATCTTTTCGAGGTAGGGTTCTACCGGCATGTTCATCCGGTTGATCCTTCCTATGGTAAGCAAAAATTTTGGCAACCAGGGAAGAAGCTCTTTAAATAAATACGCCCTGTCTCGCTTCAGGTCTTTAAAATTGGGATTCTCTATACCATAGAGCACATCCATGTTTTTCATGACCTTCCGGATAATCTTCATGACCTCATCTATTTCGGCTTCATTTTCCGGATAGATTTTCTTGAGCAGGTTGCTGTATTCGGTTAAACTGTTGATGTCTTCGATATGCAGGATCTCACTTTCTATACCCACAGATACAGGGCTTTTAACAACATCAAGCTCAATACCCAGTTCCTTTAACATGGGGAAAATGATCCCTGCATTTTCAAGAGCCCTAACACCGGCTTCAAATCGAAATCCATCACGCGTAAAAGAATTCACCAAACCTCCGCACTCACGGTTCTTTTCGATCAGCAGAACGCTCCGACCCTCCTTTGCGAGATAGGCCGCACTGGTCAGTCCGGCCATCCCTCCTCCTACGACTACTGTATGATATTTCTTTTCAGCCATACAGGTTCATCATTTCTGGAATATATCCTGTACTTCCGTCATTTCCACACTTTTTGCCCATATTTCATAAGCAGCTTCTTTGTCCAATGCGGGGGGTGCGGGCTCTTCCTCTGTGGTCAGGTTAAAGAACTTTCCGCTTATACCTTCTATTTCTTTTGAAACCCCAAGGTAGTAGATCGACTCTGCAGCTATTTCTGTGGGACGCAGGGTCTTATCAAAAATATTTCTTTTCACCCAGCGATAAAAAGCACCGTTTTCCTGTCCGGTCTCCGATCTTACCGCACCTGGGTGCATGGCATTGATGGTCACTCCCGAATGCCTGAAAAACTCCTCAAATACAAGTATGGATTGGAGTTGCGCCAGCTTGGCCGAACCATAGCTTTTTAATCCGGAATACCTTCGTTTCTCCCAGTTCAAGTCATCCAGTTGCAATCCCCAGGCAGCAAACCGATGGCCTTCGGAATTGACCAGGATGATCCTCGCTCTTTCCTGGGATTTCAGCTTCTCACTCAGGAGGATATTGATCAGAAATGAAGAAAGGTGGTTTACCAAAAATACTTTATCGAATCCTTCATCAGTCAGTTCCCTTTTGGTAAGGTGCACACCCGCATTATGGATCAGAAGGTCAATGGGATCATCTATCTCCTGGAGCCGTTGAGCGGCTATCCGTACATCGCTTAAATTACCCAGGTTAGCAGTTATATAATCACAGCTGACCCCGAATTCATTTTCAATCTCGGCTTTCAGGGCTAAGCTTTTCTCCTCGTTTCGATTGATGCACAGGAGCCTGGCTCCATTTGCAGCAAATTTCCTGGCTGTCACGTACCCGATCCCTGCTGTGGCCCCACTAATTACCACAAGCATGTTCCTGACATGATCGGTACAGATCTTCGGATCCCGACGGTTGTTCTTGATCATGGCCGCAATGTTCGACCACTTATACTCTTTGAAATATTTAGGAAGCATCGTGTTCTTCTTGCTGTATCAGCCAAATTTCCTTTTCATAAACCTTCGGTAGGCCTTGCCAAATCTTGGAATATTGTCAAATATATCTCCCCAGAGATCATAATAGTCCCTTTGTTCAATGATCTTTCCTGCGTCATTTAAAGTTACACGGCTGGAACCGTATAATACGGAACTGGGTCTTTTTTTAAACGTAAGGGTCATTTCCCATTCAATAAAGATGTCCATATCCTGCTGGGAGGTTCTGAGGATATTCATGGATAAATCGTCTGAACGATCTGTAAGCCGCTCTGTCATGGCTTTAAACTCTTCCATGCCCTGAAGTTGCTGAATGGAATCCCTGAAATAGATATCATCGTCATAATAGGGAAGGATATGCGACCAGTCCGGCTTTCCTTGAGTATTGTAGGTTTTCGACCATAATTCCTTTATACTTTCAGCGTTTAATTCCATTTCTCTCATTAATCGATGGGATTATAGGTTTAATATATACGTTCTATTTCCCCGTAAAGAATTCAGGTTCTTCAGGGAAAATCTCATCTCTTATCTGCATTAATTCTTCAAGAGTATCTATACCTGGATCGACCCTAACCAATAAAACAGGACTCATCCCCGGATCAGGATGCTGAATTGAATTGGATTCCTGATTGAGTATTTTTTTTGAAGCTCCAACGACGAATTGCTCCGATCTGTCGACAATGTATCCGCTCAAGGTTCCGTTATTGTTCAGTGTCAGGTAGTTGCTGAATATTTCTCTTCGTGTTATATAGATCTCACCTTTGAAAAATCTTCCCACACTGATCTGAACAGTAACTCCGGGATGACCGTCCTGATCAGGATCTGTGAAATTGGAATCGTTGGGATCGTTCGACAGGGTTTTCAAAGGATCTCCATTAATTCCCAGGAGGCTTGGTGTCGCCGGCCGGTATATATGCCATTGTCCATTTTTCCTGGACAATTCAACTTCCTGAACCCTGGGTTTAATGGCCTGGACGGCTTCGTCACTGAATACTGATCTAGCGTTCTTTTTACTTAGTTTCTGTTCAGCATGCACAAATCGGTCAGACTGCATGAGCTTCCCGTCTTCTAAATAAAAATCAGTAAACCCGTAAGAAATGATCAAAGTCCGCATGGTGGTTCGGGTGGTCGTGTCTTCATATGCCACCACATCATAATGTGCATAATGCCCCACAATCGCCTCCTGGGCGCTTTCAAGGTCTGTCGGTTGAGCTGTATTCGATGCTCCCTGTTGGAAATTATACAAAGGAGACCCTGGCCATTCCAACGGCTTGGAACATGAGTTCAGGAAAAGCAGAGCGGACAGCATTCCCGGATATATCCATTTACCTTTTTGCATCAAAAACACATTAAGAATGATTTGCTGGGCACCAAATCTAGCGAAAAGACATTAGAAATCAATCCTGTCTTCCCCGAAAACCTGTCCGTCTTTTTGACAGAATTGTTAAACTTTTAAGCGGCCATTGTGCCGTATAATATAAGTTCTTTGACATAGTTCTGATTTTTGATAGAGTATGGGCGGATACCGAACACGTCAATAAATCTTTTCAACAGTAAGGTGTTGTGATTCATTGTTTTAATATCTGACATGGAGAATGATCCTCTTTCTTCCTTGGGTATATTCAACCAATGAATTGCTTTGGCAATGTTAATGGAAGTGAGTGAGGCATTGAACTGGAAGTGCAATTTGTTTACACTTCTTGCCTGAGAGTCATTCAACCCGGTGTGTTGTTTTCCATCTCGGTAGAGAAATTCAATCTGGAAGCGACTATGGTAATAAAGCAGTATATCTGAGGGATCCATTGACACATCGGTGCTGAAATAAAGCTTGCAGGCATCCTTTCCGTTGGCTTTTGGGTATGTAACATGGACCAGCATGATATTCCGCTTTAGTGCTTTGGAATAAACCTCTGCGGCATATACCGTTTCCTCTTCATTACTGGATATGAAAAGGAAGTATTCTTTATCGATGTCGTTAATGATGATCTTGCCTGAGTATTTACGTGGTCTACCTTTTTTACCGGTATGTGGTCCCTTGTAGAGATACTTCAGGTCAGCATCGTCCCTGAGCCTGCTGATCAGATGCATCTCTAAGGAAACGATCTGGTCTGCAAATGGTTTTTTGGAAAACCAGGCATCCGCTACCAGGTATTTGGATATACCTGAGAGGATGTCCTTTCTGTCGGATATCACCCCCGCATACCAATCCGTAAGGGTTTGTTCATCGGGATTGATTGTTTGTACAGCTTCCAGATGAAAAGCGGTATGGTTGTCAATATCAATGGCGGCAAGGCCACCAATTTCCAGACCCCATTTGGCCTGATTGGCACAACCGGACCAATACCAGCCTACCCCGGGTGTTTTCTTGCCGGATTTGCTGATATAACTCGGATCAAAGGCAATGGCATATCGCCCGCTTCCGTGAGTAAGTGTGAGTTCCTTATTAAATGTCAAGAAATCAAATTGCTTTTCAAATTGCTGTCGGTATCTTTGTTCTTTGTGTTTACCGTACCTTGCTAATTGCAAAAAGTTGATACGGCCACGAATTGATAAAAACAGGATGAAGGTTTCAATCAAGAAATCTTTCCTCCACTGGTTAATATTGGGCAATTTATCTAACATGCTGATAATAAGACTTTTGTAAGTTTTATGCTCCCTGGTAGTCATAACTTGATATAGATTGTGGTTAATCTATTAAGTTACTGATTATTTAATAAAGTAATTACATGAGAATGAAAGACTGTAGATTATTATTAAAATGCTAATTCTTCTCATGAAGTGTTTTGAAAAAACTATTTGCTTATACTTGATCTAAAACTGCTTTCACTTCTGGGATCTCCTTTTCTATCATATACTGATATTTCCGGATACGGAAATACAGGTCTGGTTAGGATAACTTTATTATTTTTAAGTTTTGACATAACTACTCTTTCAGGTGCTAAATCTTTTTCTACCCAATTACTGATTACTTCAATCCAATCAGCTTGATCAGGCCCTGGGCCTCCTGAAGAATGTAACATTCCTGGAATTAAGAATAAACGAATATAATTTTTAAGGTCAGCATCCTCCTTTTTTACTTGTTCGTAGTGATTTATGGTAACGAAAGGGGACAGGGCCCAATCATTCCAACCATGGTAAATAATCATTTTACCTCCATGATTCTTGAATTTACTATAATCAGTTGATGTAGCATCGAGATAAGCAGATGCATATTTAGTGGTTTGTGAGAAGTCAGTGAAATTATATGTGCTATAGTCCCAGGTTGAATCCTGGAAAATCAGATACTTGAAAATTTCTGTTCCCAAAGCATATTGTATTGAGGGATAATCCAATGCTAAAGGATGAGTTGTAGGCCCGGTAATCCAATTTTGCCACCCAAGTACTTCATTTTCACAACCGAATGCGTATCCCGGATAAATAAGTTTATCATTAACTATCAGATCTGAGTATATAATTTTGATGGCTTCAATCTGTTGTGATTTAAAACAGTCATCGGAGGGATGATCATTCGCACATCTGGGAAGCTGATCAAAATCAAATTTGCATTCTCTTGGATCGTTTAATATTGAATCCTTTATTCCATCCAGTTCATCACATTGTAGCAAAATAAGTGAATTTAATAATTCAATGTTTGCCAGCGTAACGATCGGGTCATCCAGTTTGTCAGGATCAGGAAATACTGCCTGACAAATCTGAATTATTTTTGCACCAAGAGCCGGCCAAATAAATCCCGGCGCACCAGCTACAATTCCATCAAAATCTTCGGGGTATCTCTGTGCCTCCATCATTCCTTGTCCTCCACCTCTAGAACCACCTCGGAAATAGCTGTATGTAATTTCAGAACCATAATATTGCCCTATTATCTCTTTTGAGGTAACAGCTACGCGGTGTACTGCAAGATGCCCAAAGTTAATCTGTCTTTCCATGTTATACAAAGCCCAATCCGCTTTAAGGTTATGGCCTTCATGGCCTGTATCTGTAGTTACCATTGCATAACCTTTATTAATACTGGAACTGAAATAATTCATAACTGAACCAGCGAAACCACTTCCGCCACTCATAATAAAACGAGAATTCCAATGATTTGGAAGTAATAGTTCAAATTTTATCTCTGTTCCTATTATTCCTGAAACCTTACAATGGGGCACAGGGTCTTGAGTTAGTGCCGCAGATGTAATTTTAACATCAGGTAAACTGAGGTTTTTAAGTTCTTCACATGGTATGCAAGGACTTATTTTTGTGGTTTGAGCCAATACATTATTAAATATAAAAATTGACAACAAAGCAATTTGAAAAGATCTTAGAATTTTCATTTTAAAAATATTAAAGACTATTAAAATACCTCTATGTCTTACTTAATCTTATTATTAATTCACACATTTTCTTCAAGTTACCATATAATATCTTGTAATAAAAAAGAAATAAAGACTGGCACCAAGACTGGCACCGCTTTTTCATAGTCAGAATATCGTTAAGATTGTTATTGATAGATTGACTCTCCTCGCAGCAAGCTGCGAGGAATCATCGATTAATTGTTAATTGTATTTGTGCTCGCTAACCCGCGCAGCAGAGCTGCGGGGAATGCGCTCGCGTAATTCAAGATTGTGTTCATTTCGAATAACCCGGGAACCTTAATATGAATTCCGCACCTTTACCAATATCAGACTTAACTGAGATCTGTCCATTATGTAAGCGCATGATTTGTTTGGCAAAACTCAATCCTATTCCGGATCCTTTTGTACGGGTGGTGTAGAAGGGGATGAAAATGTTGTCCATATTATCTATATCAATTCCACATCCATTATCCCTGACTGATATCTGTACACCTGTAACATCGCTGCCCGATGTGATCGAGATGCTTTTTCCGGTACTAATCTCTTCCAATGCCTGAATGGAATTTCTGATCAAATTGAGTAATACCTGTTCAATCAGCTGAGGATCAATGGATATCTGAAAACTCCCCCCGACATCCAGTTTAATGGAGATATCATTGTTTGTACACTCAGGTTCAATGAGATTCAGGATCCTGTCAAGGAATGGGTTCAGCTGAACCTCTTCCAACACGGGTATCGGGAGATGGGTAAGGGAATGATAATGCCTGACAAACTCCATGAGTCCCTCCCCGCGTGTTTTAATAATCTCCAGTCCTTCTGCAAGATCCTCCATCAGTATCGCGTCAGGTTCTTGCACAATTCCCGGCTTGTTGGGATCATGTATCTTATTCAGTAAGTGCTCAGATAATGAGGTTACAGGAGAAATGCTACTCATAATCTCATGTGTTAATACCCGGATTATCTTCTGCCAGGAATCCAGTTCCTTTTTGTCAAGTTCAGAGTTAATATCCTGGAAACTAATCAAGCCATAGAATTTATCTTCTATTTTAAAGAGGGATTTTTGCACGGTCAGGTAAAATAATTCATTCTGTACAATGATCCGGATGAGTGATTTTTCATTGATTTCCAGCTCTTTGATTAACTTTTCAAACTCAGGATTATATTTGTTCAGGCTTGCTAATTCCGGTATATTTTTATCTGCAAAGATTGCCTTTGCTGCAGGATTAATCAGATCTACTCTTCCATCATCCCGGTATGTAATAATACCAATACCTATTTGTTCAATCAGATAATTTAGATAGTTATGCTGAGCCTCTTTCTCCCGCCGCTCTTTCTGAAATAAGCTGCTGATTTTTTCAAGCCGGAGACCCAAATCCCTGAATGAACCGCCTGATTCAAATCCGTCAAATTTAAGTGAAGATGCCCTGTCGGAAAGTGATGAAAAGAATTGGGCCAGATGCCTGTTGGTCCGGTTCAGATACCTGATTAATTCCAGCGTCTCAACGATCAGTAATCCGGAAACAACAATACTTGCATGGACATACTCGGGTGAAAACAGAATCCTTGCCAATACGATACATGTCGACAAGAGCACGGCAACCCGGATGATTACTTGAAAATATAGTCTTTTATAAACCATACTTTTTGATTTTTCTGTAAATGGTCTGACGCGATAAATTCAAATCTTCGGCCACTTTAGTGAGTTTTCCCCGGTTTTTTTCAAGGGATTTGATAATGTAGTATTTCTCTATGTCCTCGATGCTTGTCAGGGACTCCTCCTGAAAGCCTGACTTTGGACTAAAAACAAAATCTTCTTCGACCAGCACGTTTCCCTCGGATAAGATTACCGCCCTTTCAACAGCATGTTCCAATTCCCTCACATTTCCCGGCCATGAATGCATGCTCAGTTTCTGCAGGGCTCCCGAAGTGAACCTGGAATGAGGCTTGTTATACTTTCCGGCATACTTTAAGAGAAAATGTTGAGCCAGGTGGATAATATCATCTCCGCGCTCTCGAAGGGGAGGGATCTCAATCTGGACTGTGTTGATCCTGTAAAGGAGGTCCTCTCTGAATAAATTGTCCTTTACCATTTCAACAAGCG